>CALOES010000045.1:0-558597 GCA_942492405.1 uncultured Planctomycetaceae bacterium | reverse complement strand
GTTGTAGAAGCGTGCCGCCTGCAGCGCCGTGGCACCGTGCGAAAGATTGTGCAGGGGATCGCGCTTGTAGGCGGCCGACTTGCCGTATTCCTTTCCCACCCAGAGGCCGCCGTTCACCTGCGGGTCATACAGATGATATTCTTCCGATTGCAGGATCTCCAGTCGCCGCTTTGCCATCCGGTTCAGCATGTTGCACGGCGCTGATGAGTTATTGACCAGTCCGGTCAGGGATGCCCGGGTAATCTCGTCAAGCTGCATGTTGCCCTGTTCAATCTCGACAAAGGCGCCCAACAGGATTGCTATCTGGCAGGCTTGCTGCGTAGATCGTCTCGTCGCCATTGACGGACGCGTCGCGGGGTTCATCAAGGTCTGTGATATCGACCAGCGCGACACCGAGTTTGCTGACGCACCGCGTCATCGAGTCCAAGCTTCTTCAGGGTTCTATCCAGCTTCGTCTGCAGGCCGGGATCGTAGCTATTCCAGAGGGAGGGGAATCCATCAAGCGCATCGGCAAATACCGGTGTCGCTATCAGGAGTGTCATCAAGCTGAATACTGTTGCACGTATGGCAACCATGGCGCGCGCGATTCTATCAAAAGTTCAGTATTTATCAAAACATTAATAGAAGAAATATTCTTTGATGGCGGTCACAGTCAAAACAATGACATTCCATCACCAAACACAGCTACCGACTTGTTTTGACTTGTTTTAATCATTATCACAGTTGAATAACCCCCTGGCTATTGGCTATTCGTTCAATATGGAGTCAATCGTCCGGCGCAAATAACAATCCACTGCTATACATCGGCACAGGTTTGCATAAGTACATCTGCTGTTATTCACTGGCGTATAAAACCCGCAATCGCGCCACGCCGGACCCACCTCGGGTGATATCTGCAACATTGCGTTCGGCATTGCCTTGAAAGACTCGCGCCGATCCATGTGGCGCCATCCTGCAGGCAAAGCACGGTTTTTTTCAAGCTGCCAGACGATATCCTGATGGTGCAAACGCAGCTCGATCGAACTCATGTGATCACTTAGTCTCTATTGCGTTACTTCACGATGGACTATCGTGCACTGTTCCATGGGCAGAACCAGGCAATCAACCCGATGACCGGAATGCGGCTTTCGAAGACTGAGCGAATACTGCAGATCTTCACCGAAATACGGCCGGGTGAGGGTCCCAAGGCATTGCTGATGTTCGCCAACATCTTCCTCATCCTCTGCGCCTATTACTTCATCAAGCCGCTGCGGGAGGGATGGATCGCAATTTCGGATATCTCCGGTTTGTCGAAGATGGAGGTCAAGGCCTATTCAAGCTTTGCCCAGAGCGTACTTCTGCTGTTCGTTGTCGGCTGGTACGGGCGTCTTGCCGGTCGCTGGAAGCGTTCCGTGCTGATTACGCGTGCAACCCTGTTCTGCATTTCGAACATGAT
Organism: uncultured Planctomycetaceae bacterium; assembly: GCA_942492405.1. Lineage (GTDB taxonomy): Bacteria > Planctomycetota > Planctomycetia > Planctomycetales > Planctomycetaceae > JANNSB01. The sequence goes on along the minus strand of CALOES010000045.1, from coordinate 557,162 downwards.
TATTTTCTGGTTTCTCCAGCCCGGTTTTTTCTTCGAGCGCCTGCCGGCTTCAGGCATCATTTTCTATCTCTGGGTCGGCATGTTCGGAGTCTTCGTGGTTGCGCAGGCCTGGACGTTCTGTGCCGACATCTACACTGACGAAGGCGGCAGACGGCTGCTGCCCGTGATCGCCATCGGGGCGACTTCCGGCGCAGCCGCCGGCTCATGGATTGTCGATCTGCTGGTGGACTCGGGTATCGTGCCCGCGGAGGCGCTGCTGCTGGTTGCGATCCTGCCACTGCTTGCATCAATCATGCTGACCCGTTTCGTTGATGCGCGCTACAGCAGCGACGCCCCGGCACCTGACGACAAACCCGTGATGCCGGCAAACCGTGGCGGAGGAGAAGGGTCTCGGCTTTCTCTTTAGCGGCGCCAGACTTGTCCTCATCAGTCGTTTCATGCTGGCAGCCGCACTGGTCACGCTACTGACCAACTGGGTAAACACCAACGGTGAGAACCTGCTGTTTCGGGTTGTCCAGGATGCCCTGGCGATGCAAGCCATCGACCAGGGTGTGACTGAACCCCAGGCCATACTCGACTTCACCCGGAACGGCACGACGGCATTTTATGGAAACTTTTTCTTCTGGGTGAACATCATTGCACTGCTGCTGCAGTCGCTGGTGGCCTCGCGACTGCTGAAGTACGGTGGCTTTCGCAGCTATCCTGCTGATACTTCCTGTTATTGCGATGGTGTCCTACACTACCATGGCACTGCTGCCGATCCTGGCCATCGTGAAAATGATGAAGATTGCGAAAAATGCAACTGACTACTCGATCAATAACACATCGCGTCACGTACTCTGGCTCCCTGTCGACTCGATTATGAAGTTCCGGCGGAAACCCGCCCATCGACACCCCCTATGTCAGACTGGGTGATGGCCTTGCGGCCCCTCACGGTACTGGTCGGCGTTCAGTTCCTCCCGCTGGCAACCCGGCAATCTTTATCTTTAACGTGTCACCCGTGGTGCTGTGGCCGATATTCGGCATCATGCTGGTACGCGAACATCGCAAGGCCTCGCCAGCAAGCCTGCTGTATCGCGCGCAATAGTTTGCAGGCACAACCCCGCAAGACATTCGGTGGTGCATAGCCCAACGCTCAGATTCGACGGCAATGGCATTTGCACTGCTGGCTGCAACCGCCATGATTGCACAACAGGTTGCGGGCAAGGCAACGCGTGATGCCTTGTTTCTTTCCAACTTTGACGTCACCAATCTGCCCAAGGTCGTGATTGCCGCCGCCATCGCTTCCATAGCCGGCGTGCTGCTTATGTCACGACTGCTATCTGTTTTCAGCCCTATCAAATTAATTCCTGTCGTCTTCGGGCTGAGTGCGGTTTTATATATCGGGGAGTGGTTTCTGCTTGATTACCAGCCGCGCATAGCCTCTGTCGTTCTGTATTTACACATGGCAGTTTTTGGCGCAATCCTGATTAGCGGATTCTGGTCGATTATCAACGAACGCTTTGATCCGCATTCAGCCAAGCAACGTGTTGCACGGATAGCAGCCGCCGCTGCGCTCGGCGGCGTGATCGGTGGCGTGCTGGCTTCCGAGTTAGCGAAGTCCATGGATGTACGCACCGTGCTGCTGTTCCTCAGTGGCCTGCATTTTGTCTGCATGGTGACGGTCCGTTGCATCGGCGCACCTACACGCACCGTACCAGTCGATAATGCGGTGAGTAAACGCGGTCTGCATTTACGGTTATCTCACACAGACGTTACCTGCAGTGGATGGCTGCACTGATGGTGCTGGTCGCTGTGATGGCTGCACTGGTCGACTATGCATTTAAATCAGAGGCATCAGCTCATTTCAAGGACAGCGAATCCCTGGTCGCTTTTTTGGCTCATTTTATGCCATTGCCGGTGTGCTTGGTTTTGGACTGCAGAGCCTGCTGGGGCGGCGCATTCTGCAGCGCTACGGAATAGGCATGACGATGGCCATACTGCCGGTCGCGATCGCCATATTCGGCATGATCGGCACCGTGGCTTCACACATCTGTGGACCATGGTGACGCTGCGTGGTGGCCAGGCCATCTTCGCAAACTCCCTGTACCGCTCGGCGTTTGAACTTCTCTATACACCGTTACCACCGCACAAGAAACGCCCCACGAAAACCATTATCGACGTTGCCAGCGACCGGCTCGGCGATCTCATCGGCAGCGGATTGCTGCTGCTGCTGTTCATTGCACCGCAATCTGCCAACAGCCGTGGTTGCCACCTGCGCAGTCGTTGATAGCCTCGCTCGCACTGTATGTAGTGGTTCGGCTGAACCGGGGCTATATCGATCAACTGGCGAGAAGCCTGCGCAGGGGTGCGTTCGTATCGATGAAGAAGATATTGTGGATGCCACCACCCAGGAGATACTTGCAGAGAGGAGCGCCTATAGCGAACGGGAATTCCTGCAGTCGAAAATCGAGGCGCTTCGGCACATCCTGACAGTGAGGAAGATACCGATGAAGACACAAGCATCACAGATGAAGCAAGACGCGAACTGATAACAGTGACCTGACCTCAGGAGATACACGATCGCATTCGACGCGCCCTGGGCAGTCCCGACCTGGATATCAGCCTAGATCACATGCGTATCCCGCTGCTCTCGAATAATGAAATGACCCTCGAGGCACGTTCCGAACTTCGCTGGCTGGTTACCCCGCATCACCGGGCAGCTGACCGACGCACTGCTTAATCCGGACCTGCCGTTACTGCGTACGCCAGCGTCTGCCGGGCGTGCTGGAGGCCAGCCACAGTCCGCGATCAATTGCGGGGCTGCTACTGCGGTATGGTTGACGAGACATTTAATGTCCGCTACAGCTGCGCACGGTTACTGGTGCGCATGCGTGCAGAAACCGGCATCTGTAATTCCCCGACAGCAGGTATACGACGCAATCAGTAACGAGTTAAAAGCCAGTCCGGAGGAGTGGGAAGGCCGTGACATGGAACTGCAAGATGGATTATGCCACTGACGAGGAAGATGTAAACCCGCAATTCAATCGTGGACTTGAACATGTATTCACCTTGCTGGCACTGACACTTGATCCGGATGCCGTGCGCCTGTCGATGCAGGCTGCGTTCAGCAAGGACATGAACCTGCGTGGCACTGCGCTCGAGTACCTATCCGCCGTACTGCTCGCTACGACTGGAGACTGCTCCGCGCTCTGGCAACTGGTCCCATCTGCTTACATCGTACATCTGACTGCGGTCGGTGGTCTCGCTTGCGTCCATCTGCCTGAGCACTCATCCCCGGGGCGCAGTATATGCACTGGGTGATCCCATCTCTGTGCGGGTGGGCGGTATTTTACGCTCTTTCGGTCAGCCATGAAGTCTGCGCGGCAATCCGGGCAGTCCGTTTTCCCTAGCGTGCCTGCTTTCGATCGGAGAGGTTTTCGGATTCCAGCTCCAGCTGGATTCTGGATCTACTAGTGCCGTCGTCGCCCCGGGGTTCGCGTACTCGATGAGACGGGAATGTTCTGCTGGTCTACGCAGTATGACTCTTGCGCAGCACGTTGGAAATCAGCACGACCATGTAATCGCAAGCTGCACGCCATCGATTTCCTGTTCCACAATGGCCACTGAATTCATATAGTTCTTCACGTTGCCCATGTACTTGCCGCACTTGAAATCCTTCTTCCGGCTTGCACTGGTACAGCGAGACCGGATTTGAAGTAGACGCGCGGCGTCGCGCAGCGCCGGTGAAGAGGCATAGCGAATGCGGCGCTCGGTCATGTACAGCAGACGCTTCAGCTCGCGGCTGGAAAACTCGTCGACCAGCCGGCCCTGCTCCATGCGCAGCATCAGCTTCATCAGCTCACGGGCAGTAGCGTAGCTGTTGCCGCCGCCGTTTACCCTTCTTCTTGCCCTGGTGCGGTGAAGAAACTGCCCTGGCGCAACTGGTCCAGATCCAGACCATTGCGGGTAACCGGATCGAAGAAGGTACGCTGGAACAGCTCGGTGAGTTCCTGCTTCGGTGTTTCTGAAAAAGCGCTGATCTCCGCCTCGGACGGGGGATAGTCCTTGCCGTACTGGCGCAACAGCATGGCTTCGCGCATGATCATGGCGGCCGCAGAATTGGAGCTGACCGACAGCATCCAGTCCAGGTATTCCCACAGGGAGCCCTGGTCACCTACCTGCATCGTGCGGCGTGTCCAGCTTTGCGTTCTCCACATCGAAAAGGCGCATCTTGTGGTGATCGGTGATGGGAGAAATCGTCCGCCGTAACCACCGTGTCCTGCAGTACCTGCGTGCGTTGTCCAGGTCATCGGGCCAGGCATCGGCCAGCGCCTGGAACAGGCCCAGGGCCACAACCAGTTTGCCGACACTGCCGACGTTCTGCCGGTAGTCACCACGGTGCTCGGCATAACGGGGCTGATCCGGGTCGCTGAGATCCAGCACCGCGATACCGTAGCGGTCGGCATGCTCGCCCAGCAGGCGCACGATCTGCGGCGGTGAATTCCGGGTCCGCTGCCGGCAAGTCCAGATCCCGGTGGTCCAGCAGACGCAGATCCACCTCATCGGTGGTCAGCAGTGCACCCGGTGGCTGCTTGGTGCCCGGCAACACGCCCTTCATTGGCCAGGCGGGCGCCTTCGACGCGGCGAATACCGGTTTCCTCGTAGCCGTCCAGCGGATAGGCAGCTGCCAGCAAGCAGCGGCAGCAGCAGCAGGAACAGCACCAGGAGCAACACTGCATTGCGTCAATTTCATTTCGGGACCTCCAGCAGGTTAACCATGTTGTTCATATTGCCCTCAGCGACTGATCCATTTCCTTCAGGTAGCCGCTGCCGCGGGCATGTCGGCTTTCCAGGAAGGGCCGTATCTGGAACAACTGCAGCTTGCCGTCCAGGAAACCGAATTCGATATCGGCCGGCGCCGGGTTGCCTTCATCATCGGTGATCGGCGGAAAACGTTTCGGCAAGTCCTTGCGCAAACGTGATCAGTTGCCTGATCTCGTCGGGCTGCAGCACGGTGTCACTGCCGCTGCCGGCAGCTTGTCAACTCCACCGCCGGGCGGCCGGGTACCCGCCGCCAGGGCGCTGTTGCCATGGCCAGCACCCGTACCCCGAACCATCCCGGGTGTCGATGCGCAGTGATTCGGCCGACTGGCCGTCGACCGCACCACCGACGCCTTCGTTGACGGCAACCGACAGTACACCGCCGGTCACCGCTGTCAATATCCTGCGTCACCAGCACACCGGATTTGTCATTGAGGCACCGATTCCAGCAGCAGGACGGCCGGAGTAGACATGCTCCGGCTGGGCATGTGAGACTGGCGCCAGGCAAAAGCACGGGCAGTAAACGGTGATGCCCAGACCTTCGGGATACCGGCAAGACTTTTCATCCAAACCGACCACGTTGGGCAGGGTCAGATTCAGACCGGCACCGGTAAACCCGGCCAGGTCTTCGACGTTGGTATCGGAGCGCACGAACACACCGTGCCCCCCCGGCCCAAAGGCCTTGTGCCATGGCTTCCCGCAGCGCGTTGCTTGCGAACTGCTCGTCCAGGTTGGGTATTGACAATCAGGTTATACAGTTCGGCGCGGAATCGCTCGGTATAGTCCTCGGCGCTGTCGGGATCATCCGGCGGCATTAAGCCAGATGTGCTGGTACTCGCCAACCATCCATTCAAACACTGTGCCACTGCTCGTCCGGTAGGGCTGGTCGAGCACTTCGCCTTGAACAGGCCAAACGGGATGGCAACGCCGCGGCGACACTGCCTCGGGGTAATGATGCCGCAGCTCACCGAGCTTGGCAGCCTTGGGTCCGACACGGTACGGCCGGAATCGCTGGCACGCAGGTCATCCAGTGACGAACTCCGCACCGACAGATCCAGTTTCTCCAGATCCGGCCGGATGCGTATCACGCCCTGGTTCCTGTTAGCCTCGCCAAAACCTCATTCCAGCGCGCGCTGTCATCGGCCACAGTTCCACCAGGCCGGACGGACTCACCGCCATCACGACCTTTTTCGCCATCATGTTTCTGCAATGTCGGAGATCAGCTCCTCGTCCACACCGACATTGGGAATACCCAGGTTGCGCGCCAGCAATTGCACATGTGACAGCGGGTTGCCTTCGCCGGCGGTCATGATGCCGGCCACCGGTGGCAGTTCGGAAACGGTTTCCGGCAACAGGTAGATGCCGTCGGATCGAAAGTTCCCTATATTCGAAAAATCCGGGATTGGCATGCAGCACGCCCGGGCCAGCCCCGGGTTCAGCGCCCGAAAACCGACACCGATATTCTGATTGCCAAACAACTTGTGGTGGACACCGGCGAGCCGATTGGCATCCTGCAGCAGATCATCCAGCAGCTGCGAATAAAACAGCAGCGGGCTGCCACGTAACTGGTCCTGGATAAACAACAGCGCCTGCGGGCTCGATCTCGGCCAGTTTCTGCATGGAATCATAAAACTGAAAGCGCAGGCCCTGGGTACCCCAGCCGGGTACACGAGCAAGATAACCCAGTTCGTCCATGTAAGTCGCCAGCGACATGCTGTTTGCTTCCAGTTCGCCAGCGACTCGCCTTGCAGTTCTTTTCGACCCCGCTGGTTGATCGCACCGGTGCCGTAAGCTGCATCGACGGCTGCTTCAACCAGGACAATATGCTGATGCCGGCTGGCCGTGCCAGTTGTTCACGCAAATCGGCACTGGCCTGGAAATTCTCTGTTTCTACATCCAGACCCAAGGTCAAGCACCCGCAGACGTGCTGATGCATTGTTGATTCGCGGCAGGGCATCACGCAGATCCGCCAGCAGATGCGCCGTCACCTGGTATCGATTACTGGCTGCCGAGTCCTTTCTCCAGTTGCTGCTGCGGCAGTCACTGCAAGATTTCCTGCAGCCACGGACCGCCGTAAACACCCTAGCCTGCTCCCCGCAACTGTTGCGGTAACGGTACGGCCTGGTAGACCAGGTCAATCTCGTCTGGCAAGCTCTTCATATTTTGCCTGCAAGGCCGGATCAGCAACACCCTGCGCATAATCACGTACCCGGTGGGCATCACCGGCATCCGGCGTACCGTGAATCTTGCCGCGAATATCATTGAAACCGGGATCCTGATCGGACAGGGCCGCGGACACCTGCCTTACTTTCTGTACCGAGGCAGTACTTTCGCCGTGACTCACCAGGCGCACGCCAATACGCAAAGCCGGGATAGCGCAGCCCGATCCACTCCGGCTCGCCACTCAGCGCCAGCAGCAGGGCACCGCGCCCACCGGCACGCTCGTCCTCTTCCTGGATGGCACCGCGGTAGAACAGGGCTTCACGAAGAATCCAGCCATCATCGCTGCAACCAGATATTTCTCGATCAGCAGCTGATTGTAGGCATCAAGAAAATCTGCCTGTTTAAGTTCTACTTCCGGGTCGTACCCTGCCAGCAGATTTGCAATTTTGTAGCCATGCTCGCGCAGTGTCAGCGTGTTTTCACTCCAGGCGCCATGCTGGTAACCGCCACCGTGATCAACACAGGCATATTCTTTTGGGGGCAGCACGGTACCGTCATTACAGAACCAGCGCAGTTCCTTGAATGGCCCGCGCGGCCTGGTTTTCATGGCCTCGATCCATTGCCGGTATTCCGGGCTGTTGTCCGACTGGCCGGGAAACCCTGACGCCGCCAGACAGAGACAGCACCCGATGAACACCTTCCTGATTCCCATCCAAACCCCCGTAAATCGAAATATGCAGCTCAGGCTACCTTGCCGGGAAAAGGATAGCAAAACGCGGCTGTGATGTGCCGGGCGCGGAACGCGCCATGCGTGTATTCAGCATGGTAGCCTGGATGCAGCAGAGCGGAATCCGGGGATGGCGATAGATTCTCCCGGATTCCGGCCCGTCGGGCCTGCATCCAGGCTACAGCGGAATTTGTTCGCAATTAACACGGGAATTATCCAGCGTAGGAGCGCCTTGCGGGCGCGATTCGCGGCTGAAAGCCGCTCTACAGCAAGATATATTGTAATGCCGGGATTATTCAGAAAACATTCCTTTTCGGACCCCAAATAGAGCGACTGCCTGCTTGCCGCCAGGAAAAGGACAACCAATCCCACAGACAACAAGCCTGCCAGTACTGCCGACAATTTAGGTTGCTTACTGCGGACGATCATCCACGACGCCGCCAGCGTCATGATCAACAAGAACATTGGTCCACGTCGGCCCCCCAATGTTGCCCAGATAATCTGGGGACTGGCGCAGAAGACGTAGGCGACGAAATCCTGAGTTCGAAATCGACGGCCTTGTCTCGCAACCGCCATTAGCAGCATCGCGGGGTAGCTCAGCATCGGCAATTCCCCGACATAACCACTGCCTACCCCCGACAGGAATGGCTTGCCACCCGACATGAATACCCTTGCAAACCCGCCGGATCTCCATACGAGAAACCAGAACACACAGACGCTTACGATCCCCAGCGACATCGCGATCAGATAGACCTGACCACGCCCTCGGTTCGTAAATCGATCCCCAACGTCGGAGAGAGACTTCCCAGTACGCCGACGCGACCGTTTCGCCAATGCACATCCGGCACAAAACGCGCTGACGCCTAGTAGATTCACCACGGCAGTCGTCGTGAACACGTCTTTCACTCCAATCAACTCCGGCAACGCCGGATTCTGCAGCACCACCAATGCGTGATAGACATAGAAGTACAACAACATCGGCGAGAAAATCACCATCGCCGACAGCGGATCCCGCGTTCGCTGGTAGGACATGATTGCGGCAGCGACGATGACGAATCCTGTCGCGATGACGAGTACTTCAGCCATTCTTGTTGATTGCCTGCTCTTTCATGTGCGATATTTCATCGCTTCGATCAGACGATTCGCGCAATTCTCCCATCGAAACCCTTGAGCGCGGACTCGACCTCGCTCGATAAGGTCTTTGCGACAGTCCTGAGAACTGCTCACTTCGACCATTCGCTGAACGAGACATTCCGTACTAAGCGGTTCGACGATCAACGCTGCGTCTCCCACGACTTCCGGCAACGCAGAGGTGCCGCTGCAGATCACGGCTGTCTCGGCAGCCATCGCCTCGAGCGCTGGTATTCCGAACCCTTCGTATCGTGTTGGAAACACGAGAGCAATCGAATTGGAAAGTAAGACTTGCTGATCGCGATCTGGGATAAAACCTAGAAGCCGCAATGGAAAGTCTGGTTCGCTTCCGAAGCGATCTTCGTATTGCTTCAACAGTCCAGCATCGTGCCTTCTGCCGCTCACCAGGATCGGGACATCGATACCCCTTGATCGCAATTGAGACGCCGCTTCCAGCAGCAAATCGCTCCCTTTACGCCAAGTCAAACTCCCGACGGCGAGGAAATACATTCCTGGCGATACGCTGTATCGGTTCAGCACTTCGACATCTTCAGGCTGCGGTCCACGAAAATACTCGTCGGTCACACCATTACCAGTAACGACGATACGATCTTCGGGGATCCCAAACAATTCAATGAGCCGATTGCGGGTGAACTCGGACACGGTTGTAATCAAGTCTGACTGACGCACACGAGATAGTATGCGGTCCCACTTGAAACGACTACGCCACGAACTCGTATCGGGCATTCCCGCGATGCTGCGTTCAAATGGCAATGCATCATGTACATTCACGGCAACCTTGCACTTTCGCGTCGCGACGGGTTGCTCCTTCGTGCAGTAAACCCAATCGAGGTCTTCCGCGTCATCATCAATCTTCCAGAACGGCAGTCCCATCAGCATCCAACGAGACAGCGTTTCGTTGCCAGGCAACAAACGCACCGGCATCTGAGCAATCGCTTCCGGTAGGTGCTGAGTATTCTTCTCGTGGTCACCGCGTGTTGTAAACCGTGAAGCCTCGATATCGGAGCGTGCCGCCAGAGCCGACGTCATCTCAATGGCATGTCGACCGACACCGGTCGGTGAGAGCGTTCTTCCCCATGGAGAGAAGTAGACGCCAACCTTCATCATCGTCGTCCACTCGTCGCACGCCGATCCTCGAGAACGCGATGGTAGACTTCGACTACTTCACGCGCAACACGCTCTCGCGAAAACTCCGCAACGACACGCGCTCGGCCTGCCGCCCCCATCTGTCGTCGCAACTCTGGTGACTCGTGCAGTCTGCTGATCGCCGAGATAAGTGCCGCGACATCTCCCGGTGGAACGACGAACCCATCAATCCCATCCCGCAACGCCTCCGCCGTCCCCCCTACATTCGTGGCAACCACTGGCAGACCAGACGCCATCGCCTCCAACACCGTCAGCGGCAATCCTTCTGAAAGCGAAGGCAACACGAACAAATCGAGTTGATGATAAAACGCCGGCATATCTTCGACGTGACCTGTGAACGCTACTTCATCCGCAACACCGGCGCGACTGGCCCGCTGCTTCAACCCATCGAGCAGGCTGCCACTGCCGGCGATCCGTAGCTCGAATCGAATACCGATCTGCCTCAGTTCAGCCACCGCATCAATCAAATGCTCCAACCCCTTCATCGGAACTAACCTCGCCGCGTTCCCGATAACCAACGGCCTATCTGATTCTATTGCGAGGCGATCATTTGGAAATGCACTGAGATCGATCCCGTTTCGGACTGTGATGATTCGGTCAAGAGGCAGTTGATAGTACTCGGCCATTTGCAGACCTACTGCCTCGGACACGGCAATGAACCATGTGCCGTTTTTTCTCGCCAAATGATTGTAGAAGCGCCGCCGGACTTTGGCTTTCCAGGATTCCATTCGATCGGCAGGAGGCGAGGTGTGCAGATGACAAACATGAGTAACGCCCCGTCCGCGAACCGCAAGCCCAGTAATAAGATCGGCGTCCACACCGTGTGAATGCACGACATTGAATGATCCGTCGCATAGAACTCTCCAAAGATTCAGTGCCGAAGCCCGCAACACCAACGGGCTATTGTACCGTCCATTATACGGAATGGTGTATTCAGCTTTGGAGGCGATATCCGAGCTACTGCCAAGAGTACAGAGTTTTGGCTGTATGCCAGTATCTGGCAGAGCAGCGAATAAGTCATCAACGACTCGCTGGCCGCCGCCGAAAAAAAGCCCATTAATGACGTGAAGTGTTTGAATCACGAAGAATCGCAAAATCGTCCGGTTGTAGAGATATCACGTCGTATCTAAGTCCGCGAAATGGCGACTACATGAAAGCACTTCGTCATGTCGATGAAACCGTCCCTCCACTCAGCAAACTCTCTCCGACTGGCATTCATCGACGAGGATGCGTACAATTGATAGTCTCGCTCTCGCAAATACTGCATCGCGTCTTCGGCGGTGTATCCATACTCCTCAAGATATGGCGGATGGACTTCCATGTAGATATCGGGCGAATGTGAAAGAACGCGGGTAGCTCCACGCAATGCTTCGACTTCGAATCCATCAACGTCAATGAACAAGACATCAGGCATGCCAAATTCAGCTGCCAATGCGTCAATCGTGTAGGCCGGGACGTTGACCGACGACGTCGGGCTATTGTTAGATGATACGCGGCCGGAAACGCTGAACTTGATGGAACCGACTTCCGCTGCGATGGCTGCGTTTCGGACCAGTAGTTGACTACAACCGTTCAACGCTTTGTTATCCTGCGCTCCTGCAGCATCGAATGGGCTGGCCTCGATTGCCACGACCTGTCCTGAGGATCCCACGATACGTGCCAGGACGAGTGCGACTACACCTTGATGCGCACCAATATCAAACACGCGGGCGCTTGGTTGCAACCGATGTTTTCTCAAGAGGGCAATCTCGGGATCAAGTGGCAAGTCGCGGTCGTACCAGCCCTCGCCTTTGTCATCAATCAGTTGCACTCGGAGCGCAAAACCACCGTAGTTCCGTTCGACCATCCTTCGCGGATAACTGCGTCTGCGACGGCCGAGAACAATTGAACGGAGAGTTCGCTGCAGGGTTTTAGGAAGCAACGTGTTTGCGAGAGATTTGAGCCTGTTTTGCATTTACGCAATTGCTGGTTTTCGCGAATTCAAGAACTGGTTGCCGCTCTCGACTCGATCACAATAAATTGACTATCGAATTGGCTTGGTGCGTTTCTAATGAATCAAGAACACGCCGGGCTGATGTCGGTCGAGACTGTTGATTCACTCGGAAAGAATCGAAGTTGCAAATACGAAGATCGTTGCACTCGATGAAGAACATGTCGGATTGAATCAGTTGAATTCGTCAGACAATTCCAAATTCAACGCTTGTGAACTGAGCGGAATAGAACTGCTCTCGGCTATCGTTAAGCACCTGCCAGCACATCGATCGGCACACAACCTCTTGACACCGTAGGCTTTGCTCGTCGCGGCTCGCCCCACCGAGACGGACGGCGAGCGCCAGGTTGGCGAGCAATTCCGAGTCCGTTCGGGTGATGTCAAGAACGAATCCTGAGTTGGTCGACTCGACCGTTTCCGACGCATCGCCCAACTCCTGCGAAATCACCACCGGCACTCCTGCCGCCAGGTACTCGCCGAATTTGACGGGCGAGGCTGCGTGATTGACGGCGTCTTGTTTGCGAAGCATCAGTCCGAGGTCGGCGGCTACGAGCCAGCGTGGAACTTCAGTCTGAGGATACGATCGAATGGTGAAGTCTTCCTCGGCAATGCCGTGGGCACGCACGATCTGCTCCATCCGTTCCGGCTGGGTCGTGATCGCCAGAAAATGGGCGTCGCTACGAATCTGTTTGATCAGACGAAACACGCGGAGAGACAGTTCGGGCATCTGGTACCAGGCGAGACTGCCGAGATAACAGACAACAAACTTGTCGGCCAGACCAAGCACGCTGCGCGCCTCGTTGCGCTGTGGCAACCATGGAGTGAATGTGTCGATGTCTGGACAGCAAGGAATGACGAGGCTACGACCGGAAAGATCGACTCGATGTCGCGACTGCAGCGTATTGAGCAGTGCGTGAGAAACGGCCGTCACGCCGTTCGCGGTCGTGACTGCTCTGTGCTCCAGAATGCGCATCAGATCGATCTGTTTTTGTTGACTCCTCGGCGGCGGCGATTCTCCCGTTTCACTTGTTCCCAGTGTATCGTAGGCCTCGGCAACTTCATCACCGCGAGAATCATATATGATCCTGGCGTTGGATAAGCTCTTGGTGGCATCGAGAGCGATGTTGGTCATTTTCGCCCCGCGGCAATGCAGGATAAATCGTTCGTCGTGTTGAAACCGCCTGTTCAACCAGCGGCGAAGTCGTCGAGCGTCGCTCCACAGCCAGGGAGCGCGCGGTGGAGGAGCTACGAGCCAAGTCGTTTTCAATGATTTTGAATGAGCCAGGCTCCGCATCTGATCCAGCTTCTGGCGCCATCGCCGCTTCCAGAGGTGTCCCAGCGGAACATGTGCGACAACCTCGGATGGAACCGACTTGTTCAATTCGACGAGCGGCGTGATGACCTGCGAGGGAATTATGGACGAGAGCATCTCGCGATAGACGAGGTAGACCACCGACAAGCCGTCGGTCGCGCGCTCGGCTGTCGATGTGAAATCGGTCGCGGGGGCTGAGGAAGTCACTCGATGGAGCCGCTTCTTTCAGGCAATGTGGGAGTGGCTTTGATGCGACTGGAACTGCCGGCACCAACGCACGAACCGTTCTGTCAATTCCATCCCGAAGACTCTGCGCAGCAAGCGAGTGCGTCGACTGTAGGCGACGTCAATCCCACCCGAGGGATGCATTCGAGTTGCAGCCGCCTGATATCGGCGGGCCAATTCGTGTTCACCAAGATTCCAAAGCTTGCGGGCATCGCCGGCGAGCAATCCCGAGAACTGCACGGCCCGTTTGGGAGTCATTTCGCCACGCGCAGTCAGATCGTTGAATACCGGTTCCACGATCCCTAAGTGCTGCTGGAGTACGCGGAGCGAATCGGCGGACAAACTCCCCGCCTGCCGCCGAATCAAATAAAGTGCTTCGGGAACTCGCACAAACTCCATGCCTGTCGCAGCCAACCGTAAATGCAAGTCGCGCTCCTGTGAGCACGGTAAGTCCTCTCGAAATCCACCGACTCGCAACAGGTTGGCTTTCCAGTGCAGCGGGGCCGGCGTCGGCAGGCCACCACGTAACATGAAAGTAACGGGATCGCTGCTCGACTCCCGACGGACGTACTCCGACATCTCTTCGCCTGCTTCATTGAGTCGTTGACCGTCACAGAAAACCAGTCGATCTTTCGACTCTAGCAGGGCCGGTAATTGGCGTTCGATCTTGTTCGGATAAAGCAAGTCGTCGGCATCGAGTAACTGAACGATGTCCCCATTGGCCAGGCTGAGTCCCCGATTCCGCGCCGCACACGCCCCCCAATTCGGACCAGTCTCCCAGCGAATGCGGTCGACAAATGATTTGATGACGTCGAGACTACCATCCGTCGAGCCATCATCAATGACGATGACTTCCGTGTGCGGACACGTCTGCCCCAGCGCGCTCTCAATCGCCTCGGCGACGAATCGTTCGCCATTGAAGCAGGGGATAATGATGGAGACCTTGCCTGCGCTCACTTTAACTTATCCCCGTGTTCGACGAACCCGTTGCCGAAAGCGCGCAATTGCTCCGTCCGCACGACCGAGGGCTGCTCTAACGGCCAACTTCCACGACTGTAGTCGGAATGGCAGCTGACGTAAGACGACCGCGACATGCTTTCGTGCAGTGCGATACTGCCCGCTCGCAAGCGCCGCTTTAACGATGCCATACAGTTGATCGTGAGGGTCTGTTACAATTCGCCACAAGTTTAACGACGTTGGATCTGCCAGACCGCGCCGTGCATAAGCATTGCGAATCGCGCGAATTGCGCATGCTCGTTGATCGACAACACGAGCAGATGAAATCCCCTGACCAGGTATTATTCGTACTTGAAAGTGAACCTCAGGAATGTTTGCCAGTCGGCCATGTTCTGCGAGCCGAAGCCAGAGGTCGCGATCTTGCGCGAATTGGAATTCCTCTGAGTATCCGCCGAGATCAACGAGTGGCTTTGTGCGAATCATGGCTCCGGCGTGACAGATACCGCCGACATTCTGTACTTGCCCGAGAAATCCGGCCTCAAGCTCCTCATGTAGCAGTGAAGGCCTTCTTGTACAAACAATATCACCATCACAATCGATGATATCAAAGTATGTTCCGACCACAGAGCATTCTGTGTGCGATGTCAAGTATTCCACTTGGCGTTCGAATCGTTCCGGCAGCGACAGATCCCCGCAATCCATTCGGGCGATAAAGCGACCTCGCGCGACACGCAGGCCCGCATTTAGCGCATTTGTCACGCCACGATTCGGCTGACTGATCACGTGGATTCTACCATCAGCCTCGGCACAACGCTTAATCTCATCGAGAGAGCCATCCGTAGAGCCGTCGTCTACGATGATGAACTCAAAGTCCGCAACACTTTGCTGGAGGATGCTGTTCACGGAACTCAAAACGTAACGTTCCCCGTTGTAGACCGGCATCACAACAGAGACTTGTGGTGGGCTATCGACTATTTTCAATGGAGTCGCCATTCACTTTTCTCGCCGGCTCTACATAGAATTCAACAATGGCCCCGGCCATTTCCCGCTCAAGTTCAACCGCACCTGAAAAGTCTTCCCAATGTCCATCGTCCCGTCGCCTAACGTGGCTGGGAGTTGTGTCAACCGTTCTTGTCCCGAAGTGCACCACTTGGAACTCCAGTAGGCGATAGCCCCCATCGACTTCTGCGATGTCACAGGAGATCCAGGGACAACCAAGTCTTCGTCGTGTATCCTCAACGAAGTTGAACATGGTGTCCGGTGCCCGGCGAAACACGAAGCGTCCACTACCACTGGCGCGAAAGTCGCCTGGTCTGACTTCTCGATAAAGTGAAGCTGCTGCTCGGCCGACAATGATCACTTTCCAATCACCGGGAAGATTCGGAAGGAATTCCTGTACCACTCCACTCCCCACGCCAGAGGTTCCAAGCTCGTACTGTCCGTCAGCAAAACGAGAAGCTGCCAATCCGGCCAACTCTGTCTCGGACGAGACCAACCGCACACCACTCGATCGAAATCCATCAGGAGTCTTGAACACAAATGGAAACCCTACCTCCCTGGCTGCTCGACGTAGTCCTTCCACAGTACTGACTGGGAAGGAAAGCGGTGTCTGTAGCCCTAGCCGATTTGCATTGATTGTCTGCATCACTTTGTTTTCATACGCCAGAATATGCTCGATCGATGGGATTAGCACGACGCCACACTTCTCAAGAACTGGCAGCAAACTGTTTACGTAGTGGCGATAACCAAGCAACCACGACGTCGCCGGAATGCAGAACCGGATGCCTAGCTCTCGGACAATGTCAAATAGATTCCTGGCCTCATAATGCGTGACCAGCAATTCACAATTGGCTACTCGAAGATAGTCTGAAAGAGCAACGATCCCTGCTGACTGCCGATAATTTATCCGTTGCGGCAATCTACATGCGAAATCGCCAATTAAGAGAACGAACTCTTTCAAATCTCGGTTCGATGCTTTCTTGCCAACCGCCGAACGACACGTACTGGAAACGCCAGCAAATGTCTAAGGGCGGTTTTCGACGTAAGTCGTTCAACTCGCATTGGTTGACTCAGAGTCTTGTGAAGCAAGTCCAGGCGTTCCTGTAGCTCGCGGACATGCGTAGTCAACGCTACGTTGACTCGCTGGAGTTCCGTCATCTCGTTCTCCATCCTTCGCAGTATATCGACAGTCGATTCTCTGTGTTGGTCAGGCATCACAAACTCGACGAGCGATGACGAAGGCCTCGGGGGAACACCAGCGATTCGATCCAACAATTCGTCTACCAAGTCTACGCACTTGTTTGAGGACGGGGAGAATAAACCTCGCGATTGGACGAACGCCCGATTGTCCGGGACCGAATCCGATCTGCATGTCCCTAAGATAACCGGCACCCAGGACAACACTGTCTTCAAGTCGCTCCACTGAGCGAACGAGTGCTTTAACGGACATGATGGATGTATTATGCGCTTCCTTAATACTATTCCAATAGTTTCGTTCGTACAGAAGAATCCGGACACATCGCTGATAGAGAGACAGCACCGGAAGGGAGAGTACCATGACGCCTCCCGGTGCGACGAGATTCCAATGGCGTTCAATCACGATATTGAAGTCGTCGAAGTGTTCGACGAACCCCATCGAATACACAACATCAAACCGTAGATCCGTCTTCCATTTAAGAAAATCTGTGTGAATGAATGTCGCTGCGCTACCAGCCTGGTTGAATACTGAGCCTAATGTGCGAATCTCAGGCGCGAAATCAATTCCTGTGCACAAGTATTTCCGCTCTTTGGCGAAAAAGAGCAACGAACTGCCGGGCATCGCACCAACTTCGAGACATCGAGCGCCATCCGGCGGAAGGTGCGCTGCCACGGAATCATACCACGTCGGCTTGCGACTAAGTGGTTGAACACTGTGGATCGCGTGCCAATTCGACCAATAAGTATGGTCTGTGCGAGAGCCAATCGCGGGAGCTGGATCGATTGAGTTAGCAACGTCCATCAATTGAAACAGAAATGGGGGACTGCGGAACGTCTGCGAAGCTTGCTTGTGCGCTTCGTTTCATAATACATTCGACAGGAACGTATACGGTGCCTCTACAGTGTCTTGTGTGATCTGGACTCGGCTCGACATCGAAGCTCAAACAACTCCGGAGCAAATGATCGCAGGCGGATGCACTACGTCCAAGCCAAACACTGACGAAGTACGCTCCCGATCGCAATTCAATACTGGGAACATGCAAGTCAACTTCGCATTCCGGGGAAGTGAGTTGGATTCGGTGATCAGGCGCAAAGTCTTGGCTCGTGAAATGAAGCACATTTACGCCTTCAGAGTTAGTAACTGATACCGCGAGATATGAGAGTTGGTCTCGCCTGGATTGGATTCGAACACGGATCAGAAAGGCGCTACCCGCTCTAAGTTGTGAGGTTGCCTTGCCTCGCCATTCACCAAGACTTCCCTCTCTCCCCCCTCCCTTCTCCCCCTTTCCTTTTCCTCTGCTCGTTTCAACCGCTCGATTGGCCTTATCTGTTATTCGCCACCGCTGTTTGTCGCCTGTTCTGCTCCCCTTCTTCCTCGGTGTTGTGTTCCTGGTCCAATTCTCCTTAAATGTTTCCGCTCTGCTGTCGCTCGGTGTCTGAATGTTCCTCGTGGCCGTTTCAAATATTGCTCCATTTGCTAAATGTATTACGCGACTACAAATGGCGGTGACGGCGGCAATATTATGGCTCACAAAGAGCACTGTACGTCCCGCAGTCGCCACATCGTGCATCTTCCCCATGCATTTGTTTTGAAACTCCTGGTCACCCACGGCGAGGACTTCGTCGATAATGAGGATTTCCGGCTCTAAGTGAGCGGCGACGGCGAAGGCGAGGCGGACTTTCATGCCGCTCGAGTAGCGTTTGATCGGCGTGTCGAGAAACTTTTCCACGCCTGAGAAGTCGACGATTTCGTCGAACTTGCGGTTGATCTCGGACTTGCTCATGCCGAGGATCGCACCGTTGAGGTATACGTTTTCGCGGCCGGAGAGTTCGTTGTGGAAGCCGGTGCCGACTTCGAGCAGACTGGCGACTCGGCCGCGGATGACGGCTCGTCCCGAAGTCGGCTCGGTGATGCGCGAAAGAATCTTCAGCAGCGTGCTCTTGCCGGCTCCGTTACGACCGATGATGCCGAGCACTTCCCCTTCCTGCACTTCGAACGAAACGTCCTTCAAGGCCCAGAACTCCGACTCATCATGGTCCTTGCCGGAGAGTTGTCGGAACCGCTTGAGTGGTGCCGAGAACGAGTCCATCACGGCCTCGCGGAACGTGCGGTTCTGACTTTCGCGCAGCCCTATCTGAAATTTCTTGCTGAGATTTTCGACGGAAATAGCAGGGAGCATGGAGCTAGGAGCGCAGAGTCTTGGAGAAAGCGGTAATCATACGGCTGATTTCTTCGAGTTCCTGGAGTTGAGGTCGCGAAATCGGCTCATCGATCGTTTTGTGACGCATGAGCAGTAACAGAATATTGGCACATTCAAAGATCGAACGGCGTGCGTAGTTTAGGAAGTTGCGAAACTCGCCGTTTGACGTACTTCCGGACCCTTCCGCGATATTGTTGGTAATGGAGAGCGCGGCCGCACGGAGTTGCTCTGCAAATCGAAACTTTTTTCGGCGTTCCAAGTCATCAGCAATTCCGAACAATACAAGGTTAAGTTCCGCGCTGCGTTGCCAAATCTGCAAGTCCTCGAATCGAAACGACCTGGCCATCTTCTTGGATCAAAAATGGAAACTCTTCGCTCCCAGCTCCCTGCCCCACGCTATACGATGTCCGCGAAGCGGCGTTCGACGTTGCGGAAGTAGGTGACGCCGACGATCAACAGGACGACCGAGACTCCCAAGGAAACGGCGAGGCAGTCCCAGAGGATGAGGTCGTTAAGTAGTGCCGATCGAAATGCGCCGATGATGCCGGCCATGGGGTTGATCGCGTAGGCGAGCCGCCACTCTTCTGGCACCTTCTCCAAAGGGTAGGCCACGGGGCTGGCGAACATCCACAATTGAATCATGAACGGGACGACGTAACGAAAATCGCGATACGAAACCGTGAGAGCCGACAGAATGGTGCCGACGCCCAGCGTGGCGACGAGCGTGCCGACAATCAACAAAGGCAGCAACAGTACGGTGATGCCGGGTGAGACGCCGTACCAGACCATCAGCAGCGCCATGACGCAGCCTGAGATCAGGAAGTCGACGACGGCCGGACCGACGGCGGCGATAGGAACCGCGAGCCGTGGAAAGTAGACCTTGCTGATCATGTTCGCCGAACCGACCAGGCTGTTTCCACTCGCAGTGACCGACGACGAGAAGAGTTGCCACGGGAGGAGGGCGGCGTAGACGAAAACCGGATAGGCCTGCGTCGTGAGGTTCGACATCCCGCCGAGGCGGCCGAAAAAGATGGTGAAGACGAGCATTGTCATCACCGGTTGAAGGATGGCCCATGCGGCTCCGAGGACCGTCTGCTTGTAGCGGACCTTGATGTCGCGCCAGATCAGGAAATAGACGAGTTCTCGGTATCGCCATAACTCGGGGAGGTCGAGAGCCCTCCAACCGGTTTTGGCTTCGATGACGGTGACGGTTGCCGGCGTGGTCGTGGCAGGCTCTAGCGAGCCTGTCGCAGCGGAACCTTCGGGAAGGTTCTCGACTTCGATCAATTCTGGACTCGCGGTCATTCCGAGGGAGCTTGAATTGGATTGAGTGAAATCACTCGACTCAGTCGATGCGTTCGACGTCGCGGTTGAGTTTGAATTGCAGGACGAGCATCTCGCGGAAACTCAATTGTCTCTGCGCGCACTCCGCTCTTCTGGGTGACAGGCACCCTGATTACAGAGTCGGTTGTCGCCATGTTTGTGGCCGGCAAATGGTCGTGTTTTTCGTCCCTGATGATGACATTTGCACCTATTGTGCGAGCGAAACGAGTTGATCGACCCGTTGCGCGTCGGCTTCGCTCCACTGCCAACAGCCCCACAGTGATTGTACGGTACGGGGGCCATTGATCGACATGCAAGCTGCAACTTCACAAGTCCCGCGAATCTACCACGTACACTTTAGTCCAGGCCGCCCCAACGTGAATACGACATCGATTTCGTGTGGAACCTGGGCCGAAACTGGCTACGCTCCGCCAAGGCGCGTCGCTACGACTTGTTTTTGTAACACACTTCACCACATAGTGTTACGACCACATTCATCACAACCGGGCAGTGTGTACCTTGCGAGCTGTTCGTCGGTTTAAACGCCATTGGCTCTCAATTCCCAATCGGTGGAATGGTACAGTGGTCGGAGACCATTCTGCGTTCGTGTCATCACAGTTCAATCCATCGAATCAGGCTATGCTGTCTCGAATTACACAACCTCTTGTTCGGCCTGCCCTGCATGCACTCGTCGTGGCCATGACGGCTGCCGTTGCAAATGCACAGGTGCTGGACAAGCAGCAACAACTCGATGCGCAAGCCTTCTGGGATAATCGAGATTGGGAATGGTACAAAGAGCACATCCCGTTCTTTGAATGCCCTGATGCCGACATCACGACGACGTATTACTACCGTTGGGAATTGTTAACGAAGCACCTGACGTACGGCTCGCCGAACAGCGGATACTCCTTCACCGAGTTCATCGACCGGCCGTTCTGGTCGGGGGCTTACGGGGCGATCAGTTGTCCGGCAGGGCACCAGTTGTACGAAGCCCGCTGGTTGCCGTCATCGCGAATCGCCAACGACTACACACGTTATTGGTTTCGTACTCCGGGATCTCAGCCTCGCAACTATTCGACCTGGCTGGCGAACGCGGCATGGGCGGTCCACTGCGTGCATCGCGACGATGCGTTCTTGATCGACTTGTTGCCGGATCTTGTCAGCAACTACGAGAGTTGGGAGGAGCGCCACTTCGTCGCGGAAGTCGGCCTGTTCTGGCAGACGGGTCACGACGACGGCATGGAGTTCAACATTAACAGTCGTCAGACACAGGACATCTTGAGGGGCGCGCCCAGCTTTCGCCCCTCGTTCAACGCCTACATGTGGGCCGATGCGATTGCGATCGCCAAGATCGCCCGACTTGCCGGTGAACAGCAGTTGGCTGAACGGTTTGAAGAAAAGGCCGCGACTCTCAAGGCCACGATGCTAGAACTTCTCTGGGACGAGAGGCGACAGTTCTTCTTTCCGATGTATCGCGACAATGAAGAGCGCGATGGGTACCAGATTCAGGCACGCACGCTGACCTACGAGACTGGCCAGTTCGCCGGCGACTCGCACGGTCGCGAATTGATTGGCTATGTGCCCTGGCAATTTCACATGGTCGATCAGGGCAGTGGTTACGAAGCCGCCTGGGAAGTGTTGATGGACCACGATCGGTTCTTCGCGGACTACGGACCGACGACGGTCGAGCGCCACGATCCCATGTTCCTGTTGCAGAATTCCTGCTGCTGGTGGAGTGGCCAGTCGTGGCCCTACGCCACAACGCAGACGCTCAAGGCGCTGGCGAACGTCTTGCAGCAGAACGCAGGCCCACTTTCGCGTGCCGATTATCTCACGCTGCTGCAAATCTACGCGCGTTCACATCGCAAGGACGGCCAGCCGTATCTGGCCGAAGCCCTGCATCCCGACACGGGATCATTCGAGGGTCACGATGCCTACAACCACTCCGAGCACTATTTTCATTCGGGATACTGCGACCTCGTCATCACGGGGTTGGTGGGGCTGACGCCGCGCGACGACGATGTGCTGGAGATCAATCCTCTGGCACCGGCAGACTGGGATTTCTTCGCGCTCGACGATGTGCCCTATCGCGGTCGTCGGATCAGTGTGGTCTGGGACAGGACAGGAGAGCGCTACGATCTGGGCCAGGGCCTGCAGGTTCTGGTCGACGGCGAAGCAGTGGCGACGTCACGCAGGCTGGAACGATTGATTGTGGACGACTTTGTCCCCGCCGATAGTGCGTCCGATGGTGCCGGCGACGACGCGATTCAAACAGTCAACTTCGCCGTGAACAACGATGGCACCTACTTCCCCAGATTAACTGCGTCATTTTCATCGCGAGAGACGCCGATCGGCAAGCTCAACGATGGCAACTACTGGTATCTGCAACATCCTCCCAACCGCTGGACATGTGCGGGTTCGCCAAATGACCGCGACTGGGTCATCATCGATTTTGGCACGCCACGACCAATTCACACCATCAAGTTGTATGTGCTGGATGACGCCGGGGTGCAGCAATCCCTCGTCCAAGCACCCGAGCGCATTGAACTTGAAGTTTGGCGCGGCGATGTGTGGCAGTCGATCCCGTCGACGGAGGCGTTGAATGAGCCGAGCGGACACCGCCCCGCCGTTGTACAGTTCGATCCTCTGGAAGCAAGCAAGCTGCGAGTCACATTGCAGCACCGCGCGGGCGCGACGTCCGGCCTGACCGAGATTGAAGCGTGGGGCGAGGTGAGTCTGCCACTCGCACCCGTTCCGCCGCCAGCCGGCAATCTGGCCTACAATCCTAGTGTTGCAAGTGACGGAACAGAGCAGGAGTACCCAAAAGCCTCCGCATCACACACGTCGCGGTTCGATCAAGTGGGGTTTGCTAACGACGGCATCACCAACTTCCAGCCGAATCCCAACAATCGCTGGACCAGCTACGAATCAACGTCACCGACCGACTGGCTCGAAATCGACTTTGGCCAACCGACCGAATTCCGTCGCGTGGAACTCGCGATATACGACGATCGCGGCGGCGTGCAGGCGCCCGAGGCATTCGTCGTTCAGTACTGGACAGGTACCGAATGGCTCGACGTCAACGAGTCGAGCCATTCACCGGCGCAACCGACGGGCGGCCAATGGAACGAAGCCCGTTTCACTCCTTTGACGAGTTCCAAAGTCCGCATGGTCTTTACGCACCGGGGAGACTCCCGCAGCGGAGTCACCGAAGTGATGGTCTGGAACGACTGAATATCGCAGCATTCACGACCTCGAAGTTCAGGCAGACGACTCCCTTGAGCGGTCGGTCGATGTCAATGGGTACGCTGCGGGACTGACAGGGCGGCTCAAGCGAGTCGCTGTTCGTTCCGAATGCCACGCAGATCCATTTCGTACTCAATTTCTTCAATCGGAGGGCGGCTGTAGTGCCACGTAATCCCATGCATGCCTGCTGGGCCGATTCGGCTCAGAATCATGTCCGGCAATAGCTCGGTGAGCGAATGAGCCGTGTAGACATCGACCGTACTGACATCCGACCAGTCCAGTCCCAAGCCTCGCAGCCGAGCCTGCATCAACTCCAGCACGAACCCTGATTTGATTGCCAGACCGTCGCGCGACGTATTGCCACGGGCGATAATCTGTTCGCGCTCCAAAATGCCTTCCGGCAATTCTCCGGCACCAGCGACCACGAACGTCGGCGGTTGATTCCCTTCGCAAGGTCGCGTGTATGAAAACGCATACAGCGACGGCTCTCTGGGAGCACCGGAAACGGGAGCCACGTTGGTCCGGGCCACCGGATTCACTCCGTCCACGAACAAGTTCCAGCCCCGCAGAATGCTCTCGTATTCAGCATTGAATT
This sequence comes from uncultured Planctomycetaceae bacterium, assembly GCA_942492405.1. GTDB lineage: Bacteria > Planctomycetota > Planctomycetia > Planctomycetales > Planctomycetaceae > JANNSB01. Next base: position 533,126 of record CALOES010000045.1, on the reverse strand, counting down.
GAGCAAAGCCCTCAAAGCTGAAGGGACGCGGGGATCGCAACTCGATGGCGCACAGCGCGGACTTGGGTCGGCCTTCCTCGTCAAGAAATCGAGCCACTTTCTCGAATGCCGCTCGAAAGGGAACAAACCGCGGCAATGCGACACGCACGATCTCGAAGCCCCGATCGGCAACGACCCCGCAAGAGTACGGAGCGATGCCAGGGAGAAATCGATAGTTCCCGTGCGGAAGATCAGTGAGCGGCATCAGGCACCCTTCTCCTGCGAAGCCTCAGATTACCGAAGCAACAATGGACACATCGTGCGTAATCGTACTGAAATCAGGCCGTTCGTGCGCCATAAAACAAGATCCGTCGAACAAGTCGGTTGCTGCCGGAACGGAAACAACGGGTTGATCAAGTCAAACAAAAGCGGTGTCGCAGTGGCCACTGAAATGTCTGTTGCGGTGTGCCTTCCGTCACGATCGAATGGAACGCGATGGTGCGCGAGTCCACAGCTCACAGTGGTTTCTCCAACCTTCATTCCTGCACGCCGCGGGGAGTGAACCATGGGTAAATGGCCGGGACGACGAGGGAGGTCAACAGCGTGGACGTAATCAGTCCGCCGATCACCACAGTGGCTAATGGTCGCTGCATTTCGGCTCCGTCACTGGTTGAAAGAGCCATCGGGAGGAATCCGAGGCTCGCGACGAGGGCCGTCATCAACACGGGGCGCAGTCGAGCCAACGCTGTTTGACGGGTCGTGTCATCGAGTGGCACACCTTTCGATCGCAGTTGTTCGGCCGCGCTCACCCAGACGAGTCCATTCAGCACGGCGACTCCAAAGAGAGCGATGAATCCGACTCCTGCGGAAATGCTGAAAGGCATGCCGCGCAGCTTGAGGGCGAAGACCCCGCCGGATGCGGCCATTGGCACAGCGAGAAAAATCAACAGTGCCAGGCTCGGTGATTTGAATGTCGTGTGCAACAGCAAGAAGATCAGCAGCAGCACGATCGGAGTGATCAACAGCAGGCGCTGACTGGCGGACTGCAGATTTTCGAAATCGCCGCCCCAGCGGATCTCGTAACCCGACGGTAGCGATACTTGAGTCGTCACCGCTTGCTGCGCATCGGCCACAAAGCTCGCCACGTCTCGCCCGCGCACGTTCGCTGAAATAAAAGTCCGGCGTCGATTCGAATCGTGTTCGACTGTCGGAGGTGTCTCCTCGATGCGAATATCGGCGACATCGCCGAGTGGGACGGCCTCTCCGCCTGCTTCGGCGACGGGCAGTCTCTTCAGACGCTCGATATCGCCACGCCACAGTTCCGGAACGCGCACCAGAATCGGATAACGTGCACGACCTTCAAAGATGATGCCGACTTCGTGCCCGCCGAGTGCGTCGACGACGTCCATCACATCTTGAGCTGCGATGCCGTAGCGTGCGAGCGCATCTCGATCGGGAACGATCGTCAGTGTCGTAAGATTGGCTTGATAGTCCGCCCGCACATCAACTGCTCCCGGGACCGACTTCAGGACGCCTTCAATCTCTTGAGAGAGCGATGCCAACTGTTCAAGATCATCCCCATAAAGCAGCACGGCCACATCCGCCTTCACTCCTGCAACGAGTTCGTCGACTCGCATCTCGATCGGCTGGGTGAATCCGAACGCGACTCCGGGAACGCGAGTGTTGAGGACGTCTGACATCTCGGCGATCAACTCATCCCGCGTCTTGTGTTCAGGCCAGTCATGATGGTCGTGTAGAATCACCCAGACGTCGGTTTGATGCACTCCCATGACATCGTTGGCGATCTCGGGTCGGCCCGTCTTGCAAAAGACCGTCTGCACTTCGGGAAACTTTCCCAGTTCCTCCTCAATGCGTGTCGACATTTCGATCGCTCCTTCGAGCGATGCACTCGGCAGGCGAACCGCTTCAATCAGCAAGTCGCCCTCTTCGAGCCGGGGCATGAATTCAGCTCCGAGATTGAGTCCGACAGGAATGCTGACGGCGAAGACCGCGACAGCCACTGCGGCCGTAACGACCGGGTGGCTGATTGCCCGCGAAACGATCGGACGATAGACCCATTTGATCACCCGCAGCAGCCAGACATCGTGTTCCTTCATACGCCGCGGCAATGCGAGTGAAGCCATCGCGGGCATAAAGGTCATCGACAGGATCAGCGAACCGAAAAGTGCGAAGAGCACCGTCAACGCCATCGGACGAAACAGCTTTCCCTCGGTCCCTTCGAGCATCAGGATCGGCAAGTACACGATTGAGATGATCAGTTCGCCGTACATCGTCGGCTTGCGAACTTCAATCGCTGCATCGCGAATGACCTCGGTACGCGAGCGATTCTCCGTATTGTGCGACAGGCGATGCATGCAGTTCTCGACCATGATCACCGACGAGTCGACGATCAGTCCGAAGTCGATCGCCCCCAAACTCATCAGGCTGGCGGTGATGCCGAACGACTGCATCAAAGTGGTGGCGAAGAGCATCGACAGCGGAATTGCCATGGCCGTGATCAATCCGGCGCGAAAGCTGCCCAGCATGAAAAGCAGCACCACGATTACAAGGATGCCCCCTTCAACGAGATTCTTTTCCACGGTGTGCAGCGTGCGTCCGATCAGGGCGGACCGATCGTAAATGATCTCGATCTCGACTCCCGTGGGGAGCGTGGTCTTGATTTCCTCGATGCGTTCTTTCACGCGGCCAACAACCTCGCGGGAGTTCTCGCCGACGAGCATCATCACGAGTCCAGTCACCGCCTCGCCACGGGCATCACGAGTTACCGCACCCTGACGCGTCATCGGGGCAACGTCAACGTCGGCCACGTCAGCCACGAGAACCGGTGTGCCATCCGACTGCCGACGAATGACGATCTGCCCTAGCCCCTCGATGCCGTCGAGCAGAGCCTGGCCGCGAATGAACCGCTGCTCATCGTGATGAATGACGTAACCTCCGCCGGCCGAGGCATTGTTCGCCTGCAGCACGTTGAAGAGTTCGTCGAGCGTAATGCCGTAGTTCATCAGTCGGTCCGGATAGGGACGCACTTCGAAGGTCTTGTAGTATCCGCCGTGCGTGTTGATTTCCGTGACTCCCTGCACTTCACGGAGCTTCGGCGCGACATCCCATTCGAGAACCGAGCCGCAGTTCCATCGGCGTGTAGCTGTTGCCGCGGACTTCGAACTGCAGAATCTCGCCCAGGGCCGTCGTGAGCGGCCCCATTTCGGGAGTGCCGTATCCCTCGGGGATCTGGGCTGCCGCCGTCGACAGTCGCTCGGCGACGAGTTGCCGGGCCCAGTAGATGTCGGTTCCTTCTTCGAACACGATCGTCACGACCGAGATGCCGAACTTGGAGACACTGCGGAGTTCCTCGACATTGGGGAGTCCCCCCATTGTCGATTCGACGGGATACGTGACGTAGCGTTCGACTTCCACCGGCGATAACGATCCGGCATCGGTGATGACCGCAACCTGTACGTTCGTCATGTCGGGGACGGCATCGATCGGCAGATTGACTGCCGAGTAGACACCCGCCACCGCCATCAGCAAGACAAACGTCAGGACAAGAAAGCGATTCTCAAGCGAGAGTTCAATCAGTTTGGAGAGCATGAAGGATGATCCCGATATCGTCGACGTTCAGTTGAAAATGATGGCTGAGGATACGATTGCGTCCGTGGCCTATTCCGCTTCGCCGGCCAGCAGCAGTTCGCCCTTCAGATAGCTGACCCCCTCCGACACGACTGAGTCACCGGGAGAGAGGCCGGCTGCGATCTCGCGTACACCGTCGTGCTCAATGCCGAGTTGCACATTGACGCGCTCGAAAGTCGTATCGTCGATCCTCCGGAAGACGAAAGCGATCCCTTCGTGCTCGCGAACGGCGCTGTCGGGGACGGTGAGGACTTCACGCGGATCGCTGGTCGGGATGTTAACCTCCGCAAACATTCCCGGCCGGAAACGCCCCGAGGAATTGTCGATCGTGGCAACCAGCGGAACGGAATTCGTCCCGGGATCGACCTCGCGACCAATGAAGTAAACCCTCGCATCGACCAGCTCTCCAGGGCGCGCGGGGAGGGACAAAGTCAACGAATCGCCGGGCCTTAGCGACAGCGTTGACCACTCGTGTTCACGCAGATTTGCCGACAGCCACAAATGCAACGTGTCGGCCAGAACCAAGAGCGACTCTCCCTCCTGTACACGCTCCGCTTCGGAAAAGAACAGCTCTTCGATCGTCCCGTTGAACGGTGCGAGAACCTCGACCAGGGACAGGTCGTTCTGCATGAGTTGTTCGTTCACATCAACCATCGAACTGACGCCGCCCAGAAGAGTCTGCAGATGTTGCTCCGTGATGTTCAGCCGTCGCTGAGCGTCTTCGACATCTGATTGCGCCTGTTGATAGGCAAGCTGAGCGTCGAAAACAGATTGTTCCAGTACGGCATCCAAGGCGGCGGTGGCCGTGTCTCGTTCACTCATACGTTCTTGAATCGTGCGGCCGGAAAGGGATCCGCTGGCTCCTCCGAGTTCGACAGACTCGGCCAGTTGGTCAGCCAGCGCCGCGCGCGAATAGGCAGCAAGGATCTCGGAACGGGCGATTCCAAGCCGCACTTCGCTGAAGTCCACACGAATTGTCTCGGGATTGTCTCGTCGTCGAACAGCATCTGAGAGACGCTGCAATCCCTCGTAAATCTCAAGTTCCCAATCTCGACGCTCAACGGCGATCTTGAGTTGAGCCATTTGATCCAGTACATCGGCGCGCACATTGCCGACTTCGGGACTGCTGAGCACGGCCAAGACGGTTCCGTGTTCGACGGTGTCGCCGGGTTTGACCAGGATCTGTCGAATCACACCGGCAATGGCCGAGCGGACTTCGATGTGACGTGTGTCGTCGTATTGCAGCCGGCCTGGAACGGTGTTTGTCGTGAACAGCGGCTGCACTGCAGCCGTCGCGGTTTCCAGGCCGCAAGCCGCCACCTTCTCCGGTGGCAATCGCAACATATGCTCGGCCAGTGTCGAAACGACTTGATCTTCAACCAGAGGCGTTTCTGTTTCACGCGGCCAGAAGTGAAAGGCCAGCCAGCCTCCTAACGCGATCACACTTAGCGTAGGGACGACGTATCGAATGCGCAGTTTCATGTGGTTCCTTGAACGAGTAGTCAGCCCGAAACAATCGTGGCTGAAGGATCAGCGATTCGCTTACCGGCGGCACGTCACTAGACGGCGCGCGTCACGACAGCATGTGACGACTCAATATCAACACAAGGCGACGCCGATCAGCGATTGAACATTAATCGCGTCCGGAAACGTGTTGAGGAAGCCAACGGAATCCCAGGGGATCTTCTTGTGATCTTGCCGAGCGCCAAGCGGCTGGCTCAGCGACCACATCGAGGCCGGAAGTTCTTGAAGGTCGAGAAGCGGATTTCCGCTCCACGAACTCTCTAGCCAACTGACTTGAGACGCATAGGCGGCAGGTCTTGACTGGTCGACCAATGTGGACTGACCGCATTCATCCGGACAAATGTCCGATGGCAACAGCCAGTGCCAATGCCAATCGGTTGACTTGCTTGCGGTTTCTCTCTGTTCTCCATGGTGCCGCCACCAATGTTGATACGAAGCCGGTTCGGCAAGCGCGCCGCTTGCCAACTCCTCGTGAGCATGCCCCCACGGAATCGGCCCACGCCAAGCTGTCAGACACACGCACAAATAGAAGAGCGTGTTCAGCTTAGGCTGGTGTCGCTTTCGAATTGCAGTGATTGATGAGGCTTTGCGCATTCTCTCGAATTCATCAAGAACAACTCCATTGAAAGTATCGACCCGATGCGAATCTGCCGTCAAGTGGTTTCCCCTGACTCGAACTCCCACAAAGGGCAAGTCTCAGTTGTGGGAAACGTTGCTCCAATGAGGTCTTCCAGTGAATTGGAAGTTCCTGCAGGCTGTTTCATTACCTAGCTCGGGGTAGAAAGGACTGATTGAGTTCAGTCCCTCCTACCCCCATCGATGGTTTTGAAACCGCTTCGAACACGATGCAAGAAACGGCGTTTCCAACCACCGAATGCCGCCACTCGAACACCAGCGTTTCGGGACTCGAACACCACGTCTACGTGAGCGTTGCGCGTTTCTGCCGCAGTGTCTGCGTCAGGTCATGAACCGATTGTTGAAGTTGGGGCAGATGCTGAATCGCAGCCAACAGATCACCGTGTGCAGCGGCCTGCTCGACAGCATCCGCCTGCTGCAACAGTTCGGGAAGGACGAAGGTGCGCCCCGCGCTCTTGATCGTATGCGCGCAGCGACTCGCCTCAGCAGCCTTGCCGTTCTCTAACGATGCCTCCACTCGTTGGAGCAATTCCGGCAGTTCAACGAGACAGTCATCAATGATGTCTCGCAAGAGATTCTCGTCGTTATCGAGAATATGGAGCGTCTTGACCCAGTCGATTTGCGATTCATTCGGTACTGTGAGTTCCAGTTCATTCGCGCGCGTGCCGCTTGTAAAGAAGGGGGCGATGGCGGCGTGAAGTTCAAGTTTGCGCACCGGCTTCGAGACGTATTCATCCATTCCGGCCGCGAGGCATTTCTCACGGTCCCCTTTCAGGGCGCGCGCGGTCATGGCGACGATGGGGATGTGCCTACCGGTGTCTTGTTCCTTTTCGCGAATGCGGCGTGTGGCCTCGAAGCCGTCCATCACTGGCATCTGCACATCCATCAGAATCAAGTCGAACTCATCCTGTTGCCAGCGATTAAGACCGACTTGACCGTTTTCGGCGATCGAAACTGTATGCCCCCACTTCTCCAGCAGGGTTCGAGCCAGTCGCTGATTGGCCCTGCCATCCTCGACGAGCAGCACATTCAGTCTCGGCAACTGTTGCGGCATTTCCTCCGGTGGGTCGGAAACGGTTGTCGGCGTTGATCTTCCAACAGCCATGAGAATTGCTTCGAGCAATTCTGACTGCTTGACCGGTTTCATCATATGCGTGTGAATGCCCAACTCTTCGCAACGGGCGACGTCACCAGGTCGCCCCCCAGAGGTCAACATGATGATCACGGTCTCCTGCAATTGAGTGATGGTCCGCAACGATTGGACCAGACCAAACCCGTCCATTTCGGGCATGTTGACATCGGTCAGCAGCAAGGGAGTCGCACCACGCTCGGCCGTCAACTGTTGTAGCGCCGCGATCGCTTGTACGCCTCCTTCGACGGTAGTAACGGGCATTCCCCAGCTTTCCAGCATGTCCCGCAAGATACGGCGATTGAGAGGATTGTCATCGACGACCAGCACGGGAATCTGTTCCAGATCCGGTGCATCAAGCAGAGGCGCATCGGGAGGCGCATCGCCGATTGGTATTGTCAGCGTGAAGAAGAACGTGCTGCCACGCCCCGGTTCACTCTCAACCCAGATGCGCCCGTCGAGCGCTTCGATAATCCGCCGCGTGATCGCCAACCCCAAGCCTGTTCCGCCAAACTGCCGAGTCGTCGACGAGTCGGCTTGTTCGAACGCGGAGAAGATCGAATCGAGTTTATCAACAGGGATTCCCACACCGGTGTCCCGAATCATGAATCGCAACGATGCCGCCGCGGCACCGTCGTCGGGACTATCGGCAGTCACGTCGAGAAAGACTTCTCCGGTATGCGTGAATTTGATTGCGTTTCCGATCAGGTTCAGCAGAACTTGTCGCAGTCGCGTTGGATCACCGCGCAGATATGGTGGAACATCGGAATGGACGTGCCAGGCAAGCTCCAATCCTTTGCCATGCGCCCGCAGGGCAAGTGACTTGAGTGCGTCGCCGACTTCTTCGCGAATATCGAAATCGATCGACTCGAGTTCGATCTTGCCCGACTCGATCTTCGAGAAATCGAGAATCTCGTTGATGATCGACAGCAGCGCCTCCGCCGACTCCATCACAATGGTCAGGTAGTCGCGTTGCGCCGGTGACAGTTCGGAATCGAGCACGAGTTCCGACATCCCTATGATCGCGTTCATGGGCGTGCGTATCTCATGACTCATGTTGGCGAGGAAATCACTCTTTGCCTGGTTCGCGCGTTCGGCCGCCTCCTTGGCTTCCAACAGGGTTTCTTGCGCCTGCTTTCGTAACGTCACATCGAAGATGCTCACCAGCACCGTGATGTCGCCGTCATTTACGATGGGCGCCAGACCGATTTCGGCCGGAAACTCTCTACCATCCTTACGACGGGCGAGCAACTCCCGTCCGCTACCCATCAAGCGTGGAACGGGATTGCGCACATAATCCTCTCGCTGCCGCACATGGGCTTCACGATAGCGCTCGGGCAGCAACAACTCGACTGTCGCTCCGATCATTTCCTTCAGTGTGTAGCCGAAGTTCTCCGTCGCTGCCCGATTGGCCAACTGGATCTTGCCGTCCCGATCGACGACGAGAATCGCATTCGGCGTGGAATCGACCACCAGCCGAAAACGCTCTTCCGCATCTTTAATGGCCGAGACATCGTGTGAGATGCCGAATGTGCCGACGATACGACCCTGTTGATCGCGTAACGGAACTTTCGTGGTGAGCACCGTGTTCGTCGTTCCATCGGGCCAATCGGGGCGCTCTTCGCGTCCGATTATCGGCTCGCCCGTGCGCATGACCGCTTGTTCCTCGGCACGCGCGCGCGCGGCATAGTCCGCGGGAAAAAAGTCGACATCTGAAGTCCCGACCACTGCGTGCGGCGATGACGCCTTCAGACGAGCAGCAAGCGTGGAACTGACACGCAGAAAATGCCCCTCGGAATCCTTGAAATAGATTGCTTCGGGAAGATTGACCAGCAGTGTCTTCAACAGAAACTTCTCGTGTTCGAGGGCCGCCTCGGTCAACTTTCGGTCGTGATTGTCAGTGATCGAGCCAGCCATACGTGTCGGCTGCCCCTGGTCATTCCAGATCGCCTGACCTCGAGCACGAAACCAGCGATATTCACCCGACTTGACTCGCAACCGGTACTCGACATCGTATTGCGATTGCTCCTCGAGATGACTGCGAAGCGCATCCAGAATCCGGTCGTGATCGTCGGGATGCAGACGCGATTCAAACTCGGCGAACTCATGGCGAATCTCATCATCGCGGTATCCCAACAACTCCTTGAAGCGCGGGGCGTAGTAGACTTCGTTTGTCACGACATTCCAGTCCCAAAGCCCGTCGGTTGATCCGCGCACCGCCAGTTCGTATCGCTCCTCGTTGGCACGCAATTCCTTTGTGCGTTCGGCCACCGTCTGGTCAAGTTGTCGATTGAGAATCAACAATTCTCGCTCGGCGTCTAGATACGCGCGAGCCGCGAATCCCAAGGCGGCCATGTACGCGAACAGACGCAGTGCATGCCACCACCACCAAGCGACGTCCCAGAGCGACGACAATTCGAATAGCAAACCCGCCGTTCCCAACAACACGGTGTGCATCGCAAACAACCAGTCTTCCCGGAGTGACAGCCGATGAAACCGTCGTACGAAGTACACCCCTGCGGCTAGGAACCCGACGCCGCCGGTGAAATTCAACACACGCGCCAACGTCGTAAATGAAGAATCGATGGCCATCGCCGGCAATTGCTCCTTCAACAGACACGATGCAACGCCGAAGAGGCAAGTTGTCGCGAAGACGAACCAAGGCAACACCTGCAACGATCGTCGAGACGTGCGGTTGATCGGCAGCCAGACCGCCGCGAAAAGCACTCCACCGACGAGTGTCGCCGTCGAATGCAGCCAGACGAAGTTGTTAAGATGCTCGACCGCGGCATGAAACACATCGAGAACTCCCATCCCGATTAACGCGCACGCCATCGGCAGATAGTGGCTTGCCTCAGTCTTGCGGGGCCATTCCACCACGAGGATTCCGGCGATCGCCAGAGCCATCAATCCGCCGGCGGTTTCGACAAGCGAATGAACGGGCAGATTCGCAAAGCGTGTCTCCGGGAAGAAGGCGGTCGCCACGATGCTTCCCAGAATCGGCAGTCCGAGCGAGAGTGTGACGCCCAGCGACGACCACCACAAAGTCGGGTGACGCGAAAACTCACGGTCTGATGTAACCATGCGCCCGCCTCGACGGCCTGATCACCCTTTCAACGTGAAACCCACGTGACGGGCGATACACCGCGAATGCTTTCAAACGATGTGACTGAATCCGACTGCACCGTCAGCAAACTCGTTAATGACGGGTCAGCCTCGCGACAAATCTGGAAATGAAATGGATGACGCAAGAGCGCATTGAGTTAGTCCTCTTGACTCATACAGCATACGCTTCGCAGTCAACCCGTCATAGTCGCAGCGATGGCGATTTCAAGTCGCGGGTCAACTCATCCTTCTTCAACTCGTCACTCCAGCCACAGTCAGCATCCGCAGCGATTTTCCCGCTATTCTTCGCTATCATCACGGCAGGAATCTGGTGGGACGCCCCGTCGGTTTCCGCATTGATCCATGCGATTGAAGTCCTGAACCGCACCGATGATTGGAGAACCGAAAGATGATGCGACGACGTGACTTTCTGGCCTGCGGAATCGGTAGTGTGCTCTCGGCCCCGTTGTTGGGATTGGCGGCCGACACTTCTCCCGAGAGTGATCGAAAGCGAATTGCCTTTCTCGGCACTGCGGTCTATCGCCATTCACATGCCCAGCACTTTCTCGATCGATTGACTCTGGGCTATGCATGGCAGAGTCAGTGGACGCCGCCACGAGTCGAAGTGGCGTCGGTCTACATCGACCAGTACCCGGAGGGCGATCTGGCTCGGGAGCGTATCGCGCGTCATCAATTAAATTCGTATCCATCGATTGCCGAAGCGTTGACACTCGGCGGAGACGAGTTAGCCGTCGATGGAGTGGTGATCATTGCCGAACATGGCGACTACCCAAGAAACGAGAAGGGACAGACTCGGTATCCGCGCTACGATTGGTTCAAACAGGTCGTGGAAGTGTTTGAGGCCAGCGGACGCAGTTGCCCCGTGTTTAACGACAAGCATCTGTCGACGGAGTGGTCGGAATGCGTGGAGATGGTCGAAGACTCGCGGCGGCTGGACTTCCCGTTCCTCGCGGGCTCATCGTTGCCGGTGACCTGGCGACTGCCGGGCATCGACATGCCTTCCGGAGCCGGTCTTTCCGAAAGCGTGTGCGTCGCCTATGGAGGCGTCGACAGCTACGACTTCCACGCTCTGGAAACGGCGCAGTGCATGTCGGAGCGACGCGCGGGGGGTGAGAAGGGCATTGTGTCCGTGCATGCCATGCGTGGCGAGAAGCTGTGGGAGCGTCTCGAAACCGAAGATCGCAGCCGCACACGTGAGCTAATGGTCGCGGCGTTGACCCGCAGTCACAACTTGCCGGTCGAAGGGGGATTTCCGACCGACGCCGTCTCATACGAATGGGCGAAGCACGCTCTGCCTGATACGTTGGCTTACTTCATCGAACACGTCGACGGTTTTCGCACGACGATCTTTCTGACAGGTATTCGCGACTTCAACTACGCTGGCTGGCGAAGTGACACTCAGGAGATCGTCAGTTGTCAGATGTATCTGCCGATGCCGGGACATGGCTCGACCACAGCCGATTTCTTCACGCCGCTCGTTCGACACATCGAAGACATGATCATCACCAACGAGGCTCCTTACCCGGTGGAACGCACGTTGTTGACCTCGGGCATGGTGATCGGAGGCGTCGAATCGCTGTTTCGCGATCAATCACGATTCGACACGCAGGACATGAAAATCGAGTACAGCGGCCCCGACGCCTCGATGTTTTGGCGCGTGTGACTCTGTGGCAGCCGATCAGAGCATGCCTTCTTCCTCCCGCCGGCCTTACAGGAAGGTCGAGCTTTGCAGGATGGGGAGCAGGAGCGCGATCACGACGAACAGGACGATCCCGGCCATCACCAATAGCAGCAGCGGCTCCAGCATGCGGACCACAACATCGAGTTCGCGGGCCGTGCGGCGCTCGAGGTTCTCGGAGATGTCGACCAGTACGTTTTCGAGGTTGTTCGCTTCTTCACCCACGGCGATCATTTCGACGATGTCGGCTGGAAACTGCTTGCTCACCGAGAGGGGTTTCGCCAACGACTTGCCGGCAGAAATGTTCTCCGAGGCGTCTTCAATCGCCATGCTGAGCACCTTATTGCCCATGGCATCTTTCGAAATGCGCAGCGATTGCAGAATCGGCACGCCGTTGCGGAGCATGGTTCCGAGAATGCGGCAGAATCGGGCGATCGCCAGGCTCCGCACCACGCGGCCCAAGCCCCATATTTTCAGTCGGAGTTTATCGATCACCAATCGGCCTTGATCCGTTTGCATTGCCCGGATCAAGGCGTAGCCGGCTCCGGCAATGGCGATTAAGCCGAGAATCCAGTAAGTCTGAGCGAAATCGCTCATGCCAAGCAATGCGGTCGTGGCCCACGGCAGACCGCCACGTTCTTCCATGCGGGCAAAGATCGGTTGAAACTTCGGCACGAAATACACGAGCAATACCACAACGACAATCGATCCGAAGGAAAGCAGGAAGATCGGATAGATCATCGCACCCACAACGCGACCTTTGAGATCCTCGGCATGATCAGTAAAGGCCGCGATCCGCTTAAGCACGTCTTCGAGGAAGCCCCCTTCCTCACCCGCACGGACCATGCTGGTCACGAGTTCCGAGAAGACCGCAGGGTGCCGACGCATCGAATCGTACAGTCGATTACCGTCGGCCACGCGTTCGCGAACATCCTGCAGCACCTGACTCAGCCGGGCGTTCGTGGCTTGATGTTCGAGCAGTTCCAGCGATCTCAGCAACGGGACGCCCGCCTTCAGCAGATCGGCCAACTGCGAGTAGAAGACGGCCAGTTCGCGACCCTTTACCCGACGCCCGCGCCCTTTTTTCGCCGATGCCTGACTCTCGATCGGCTTGATGTTCATCGGGAACAGTTGCCGGGTCGCCAGATTTGCAAGGGCATCTTGCTCGTTGGCGGCCTGCAGCACTCCCGTGACCTGCTCGCCGCTCAATTGTCTGGCTGTGTATTGAAAATCGGGCATATGGGAAGTGTCTACTGTCGAGTGACGAGAGTCCAGTGGAGGATGGGTGCGAATAGTCAGTAGCGAGTCGGGAGTCGGGGCAGAGAGATCTGGGGCTTGGGAATGTTCTTAACTCTTCTCCCTATTGCCTATTCGCTACTCCCTCCCGCCAACTCCTCTGGATCAAAACGCCCGTTCTGAGCTACCGTTCGCCCCCTTCGAGGCCGATTCGTTCATTCTCAACATGCAGGCGTCTTCTCTTCAACTCCAGTCTGGCGAAAAGGTTTCGGCCGAGCCGCGACAGGCGGGCCGAATTGACGGACTCGATGCTCTGCGCGCGGTCTCCGCGATTCTTGTCGTTTTGCTGCATGCCTCGATCCCCTACATGCTGGCCCCTTTTCCGGGACTCGCCTGGCCGGTGCATGACGCCCATCCCAGCGGATGGGTCGATGCCGTCGGCTGGTGGGTCGATAGCTTCGTGATGCCCGTGTTCCTGTTGATGGCCGGTTTCTCGGCCGCTGAGCTCTTGCGGCGTCGGGGACTGGATCGCTTCCTCAAACATCGGTCGCGCCGAATCCTCGGTCCGCTGGCGTTGGGGATGGCCGTGCTGCTTCCGATCGAACTCTATCTTTGGCTGCTTGCCTGGGTTGGCCAGGGAGAAATCCAGGCCGTCAAACTTCGCAGTCTGAAGATCGACTCACCGCACGGCGATCATCTGTGGGGCCTGTCGCATCTCTGGTTCCTGGAGTATCTGTTCCTTTATTCGCTGGCCGCGTGGTGTTTCGCGCGTTTGCTTCAACGAACCGTTCGTGAGGATGATGCATCTCTTGGACAGCCAGCAAACCGGATCGCTCTTCACCATCCTACAAGGGACAACTCGCAAGGTTCGACGAAGACTATCAGCGACGGGAGCGTGTTGATGCTCGTCTCCGTTCTAGGAGGGTTGATCTGTGGGGGTCTGATGTGCTGGCACCCTCGCGTGCTGATCGGCTTTTCTCACGGATGGCTTCCCCATCCCGCCAACTTCATTTGTTTCGGACTCGTCTTCGCCGCCGGCTGGTGGCTCGCGGGCCGACATCGCAATGGTCACGATGTCGCGGTTGGATGCGAACTGCAGGCGGCGGTTGGATTGATCCTGTTCATTGCGGCGCTACCAGGCGTGCGTGAGTTCGCCGCCCTGCGCGATACCGACGCCCGCATCGACTGGTCGACCGCCATGTTGTTCGGGCTCGCAGGCTGGTTGAGTGCTGTTGGGTGGTGGGGAGTGTTTCTCAAGCATTTCAATCGACGACCGGCAGCCTGGGTGCGGTATCTGGCAGAGGCGTCGTTTTGGTTGTACCTCGTGCATCATCCGGTGGTCGCACTGTTGCAAGTCAACCTTTCGTTCGTCAGTTGGCCCAGCGGACTGAAGTTCGTGATCGTCAGTCTCAATTCAATCGCGTTGTCACTGATAATGTACGAAACCCTCGTGCGGCACACGCGCCTCGGAGTGCTACTAAACGGTCGACGCCCGTCGACAAAGGCGATCCCTCCGTCAACAGACACGACTCCGATCGCCGAACCCAGTCGCCGCGCGGCGTGACCCTGCGTTCAATAAATAACGCGATCGGGCATGGCCTCCCACCGGCGGAATGCCTCCAAGGCCTCGTCCCTTAACAGTGAGACCATGGGAATCAAACCGCCAGGAGTCGGAGCCTGCAACCCGTCGTACAGTTTCCGATCGTCGAAGCCGATGGCGGCGGCATCGTCAACCGTGTTGCCGTAAACGATGGCATCAAGCCTGGACCAGCAGATGGCCGACAAGCACATCGGGCAAGGTTGGCAACTCGTGTAGATCACACATCCCGCGAGGGAGAAGTTGCCGATCGCACGACATGCCTCACGAATCGCGACGACTTCGGCATGAGCCGTCGGATCGACGTCGATCGTCACGCGGTTCTGCCCGCGTCCAATGATCTGTCGATCTTGAACCACCGCCGCCCCGAACGGCCCGCCGCCGGATTCGACCGAGGCCAGCGACAGGGCAATGGCTTCACGCATGAAGTTCAGATCGAATGTGGTGCTGGGCATGATCGATATGATAGCCCGAAACGTCGATGACGGAGACGTCACAATCGACCCGGTCATCGGGCAACTTCCTTCGCTAACGCTCTCACTCGCCGGTCTTCAAGTGCCATACAATTCCGTCATCGGATTCCCCACCGAAATCGGAACGATACGTCCCGCGAGATCGGTGAAGTGTTCAGCAGGATCGATCCCTAACGCCGCGAAGATCGTGGCCGTCACATCCCAGGGGCCGAAGCGTTCGGCAATGGGGTAGCCTCCCTGCCGATCGGTGCGGCCGACCACCCCGCCGCGCGAGACTCCCGCACCTGCCATCACGATCGAATACGCAGAGGCCCAATGCTTGCGGCCTGGTGTCGATCCCTGGAAGTTCGGTTCCAGCGCCACCAACGGAGCACGTCCGAACTCTCCCATGCAGATGACGAGCGTGTCTTCCAACAGGCCACGTTGATCGAGGTCTTCGAGGAGCGCGGAGAAGCTCTCATCGAACCTCGGCAACAGTCGGTGTTCGAGCGATTCGAAGATGTCATTGTGCGTGTCCCAGCCGTAGGCTTCGGTGTTGTTGGGTTCGTCATCCTGTCCCCGGCTGTGATAGTTCCAGATGACATTGATGAACGGCACGCCGGCCTCGACCAGTCGACGGGCAAGCAAGCATGATTGACCCGGCCGATGCATTCCATAACGTTGGCACCGCTTCGGACTCTCGCGACAGATCAAAAGCGTGTTGCACCGCGGGTTCAGAAAGCATCTCGAAGGCACGGCGATAGACGACCTGCATGTCGTCCGCCTGCGGACTTTCTTCCAAAAGTCGACATTGCTGTTCGAGCGTGCCGAGAAGGCTCTGTCTCAACGAAAGTCGATCACCGCTGAGCGTTGGTTGAGGCGTGAGTCCCGGGACCACGGTTGGTCCTTCCATCACGTTGCCCACCATCGTGGGTTCGTACTCGCGACCGAGGTAACCGCCGAACTGTCCGGGAGCGATATCGTTCGGAGCAACAATGGCCGGGACATTGATGTGAACCGACGTGTCAATCGTGCTCGATAGTCCGCCGACCCGTTTCAGAATCGCACCCGCGCAAGGTTCATCGGTGGGGCGGACAGGAGGGTTCGACGATTTGCGGGCGTGATATCTCCCCGTCAGGCTGAGGTAGACGGCCGACCCATGATCGAGATCCTCATGCGACATCGTGCGGACGATCGTGTAACGATCGGCCAACGCGGCGACTCGCGGGAGGTGTTCGCAGAGGAAGGTTCCCGGAACCGATGAGGCGATCGGCTGAAAGATCCCTCGAATCTCCGCAGGTGCGTGAGGCTTGGGATCCCACATGTCGATCTGGCTTTGCCCACCGCTGGTGAAGACAACGATCACCGATTTGGCCCGCCCAAAGCCCGGTAGGTTCGCATTCTCAGCAGCCATCGCAATGGCCGGCGCGGCCACAGGTGCCGCGATGGAGACTCCCCCCCAGCCGCAGAGTTGCAGCCATCGTCGCCGGTCGAGATGGGGAACGTTCAAAACAGAGTCAAACTCCGAGGGGCGGAGGGAAGTTGAGAACGGAGGAGTTGTGAACCGAGAATGGAAGGCAACGATCTGCTTCAGGCGTTTCAAACATACCTTCACATCTGCTCGTTCTCAGATTCTCCGTCCTCAACTCCTCCGTTCTCAACCACTTTCCCCCCCGTTATACTTCGCCCACGTCATTGTTGAAAACCGCACTCCTGTCTGCACACCATTCTCGCCATGGCTGACTACAAGAAGTTCGATCCCCGAGTCGACTCGCTGGTGATCGAGGCCCGCACGTTCTGGTCCGCCGAAGTGAAGGATCTCCCTGCCGAAGATAAGGAACTGGTGGCCGAGTCGATTCATCGCCACCCTCAGTTGGCGACCGACATCGCCTACGAGCGGGCACACACAGGGTTTACGCGAATCATCACCGTGCATCCCGCCGACCTGGAACGGCTGGTGCAGGAACAGGGGTAGAGGAAGCGAATTGTAAGTGGCGAATAGCGAATAGGGTTTGATGTTCTTCCCTACTCGCTATTCGCCACTCACTATTGGCTTCCACCCATCTCCTCTTGCGTCAAACCGCCCATTCCCCGTATACCCCGCTCTGAATTGGGGATAAGTCCGCGCGGAGCGCGGCGACGCGGTACGAGTACGGAGCGCAGGGATGTGGTGTCCGACATGCCAGAAGGACGTGGCGACTCAATCGTCGGCAGACGGTGTGGGTTTGATCTGCCGCGAATGTCGTGATCCGATCGATGTCGTTCTCCCCTCGGACCTCGATACCCGCAACGCCCGTGAACTGCTGGAGCGCTGGTCCCAGGAAGACCTGCTGGAACCCCCTTCCGAGGATTCGCTCGACGACGAACTGGCGGGGCCGTCGAATTCCACCGATGTCGCATCCCGCGAACCAACAGACACTCAACCACCACGCAAGGCCGCCAAACCCAAGTTTCGGGTGGATGGCGCGCACGACCCCATCGGTGGACCCTCGACCGATCACAAGGGGCCGAAACCTCCGAAGGGACGCCGAACGACACAGGCTCAAGCCCCGCGTCCCGCGCGCCGGCAGGATGTCGCGCACCTCAGCGTGCCGGCTCCCCACTTCAGCATGGAGGCCTATATCTCCGCAGCGGGCAAGTCACCCGGCACTTCGGAGTCGCTCTGGGGGCAGATTCTTGCTTATCTCGGCGTGGGACTGCTGACGATCGGCACCACGCTCGTGTTGTGGGGCTACTTCGGCGGCCCCGTCAACTACGCACCCACCGGCTGGCTGGTGACGACGGCCGGTCAAATGCTGTTGTTCCTGGGCGTGGTGACACTCGTCTCGGGCGGCATGCAGCAGACGACCCACGAAGTCTCTCAACGGGTGACGTACCTCGGCGAACACATGCTTCGCATCGAAGAGGCGACGCAAGAAGTGCTGCGCGGCCCTCATTTCGCCCGCCCTCGCAGCGATCAGGAAAGCGCAAAGGCCGTCACTCACCTGGATGAGACAGGTGAGTTCGACAGATCCGACGCGTAGCAGCGAGATTCGGCGACCAATGCCGTCCTGCAATCACCGAAGACCTCAAGTCGATCGCGACATGCAGCCTGAAGCCAAACCGGTATGAGCGTGTACGATTCGTGGACACCAGGAAGTCCCGCGTAGTTCATGTGAGCGAAAATTCGCGGTCTATCGCATCCAAGAATCGTACACACTCAATGAGTTCCCGAATCCCTCTAATAGCCGGAACTGGAACCTCCTCCTGAACTCCCACCGCCCGCTCGTCCTCCACGTGGACCACGATTGCGAATTCGGCGATTGTCCGAGGGCATCCCCATCATTCCGCCCATGCTCCCTTCCATCATCATCTCGCCAGATCCGTAGCCATACTGATCCGTGAATTCGCTCCCGTATGGACCCGCGGCAGCCGTACTCGTTGCCCCTTCACGCATGCGCTTGTAGGGCTGAGCTTCAGCCTGAATGGCATATCGTCGTTCCATCTCGGCACTTTCGGTGGCCGTCGAAACCGGGTCGATCGCACGGAGTTCGCCGGACTGGTCAACAACGACAACCGCCTCGGTCAACCGCAAGGAACTGCCAGCTCCTCGTGGCGGAGTGACCTCGGTGTGCTCGCTGCGATTGATCGAGATATCGGGCAACGCGGCAACCAGAAAATCGTTGGTCGCAAACGTAAACTCGGCGTCCTCGTCATCGGCAGGAGTATAGATTTCCTTCGCCACGTCGTATTGCTCGGTATTTTCGCTGCCTCCAACGGCTCCGCCGATCTCGACTTGGACACCATCGTTGTGGACCAGCGATCCCAACGTCTGTCCCCATTGATAGAACGCCAGACGAGGTGTCGGCAAGTCGGTACGGGTCGTTCGAGCCGGATCGATCCGAGCCAGGTAGTATTGCACCATGGGATCGACGCGGGTCGGCGGAGTTTCATTGCTCCAGTCGGTCCAGACTGACGGCGTTTCGACGACCTCGGCGATGCCATCGGCATCGGAAGCGCGTTTTTCGAAGTTGGGATTGTCGATCTCGATGCGTACGCGGTACTGATAGGTTTCACCAGGACGCACGTCAAAATCGATGTAGCGGAACAGGAGCAACTGTCCTTCGGACGTTGCCTTCTCCTCGATCCATTGCCTGAGCAGATCCTGACGCTCCTGATCTCCACCCGCATCGACGAGCTGATCGAGAAAATCCTGAGTTTGAGATCCCGCCCGCCCGCCCGTCGGTCGGCCCCGACCGCCGCTACTACTGCTGCTTGGGCTACCCATCATCGACGCGCCCATCTGCATTTCCATCGCCATGCCATAGCCTTGATCGGGGGCCATGCCCATCATCTGCGCCTGCATCTGGCGGGTGTCGAGCGTCATGTCGGAGAAGCCTCCTCCCGGACGAATCGCCGAACTGAGCGACTGGTTTCGCTCCATATACTCGTTGAAGATTGCCTGATTCAACTCCACTTCACGCTGCAGATCTTCAGGTGAAAGGGCGTATTTCTCGTCCAACAACGGATGACTGGCATGTGCCTGCCAGCCCCCTGTGATTCGTCCCGGCAAAGGCATCGTGATCGTCGGATCGGTGACGGCGCTCGACACCACATCGGCGTTGTGCCGGCTCACTTCTTCCAGAATATCCTTGGCGACCTGAATCTGGACGTCTTCCCATTCGGTAAACAGACCGGGCTCGAGTTGCATGCGGCGCTCGAGGTCAAAGTCCATCAGACGGAACTGCTGAGCTGCCTGCAGAGGCTCGAGATTCGTAGCTTCCTGAATCTTGCGGATCTGTTCGCGAACATTGAAAACCGCTCGTACTGCGACATACGGATAGAGTCGACCGTTGCGATTGAGGGCGACCTGCGTGGCTCCGCCCGTGCCATAGCCATACGGACCTGTGCCACCGGAACCGGGGGGGCCGCCACTGCCCGGGCCATACATGCCGGACATCATTTCACTCATCGCGGCGGACTCTTCGGCGTACATCGACGACTGCGCTTCATAGTCCGCGTAGAAGTTGCTCGAACTCCCAGACATTCCACCCGGTGCCCCGGGTGCGGCGGAGGACGAAGTTGACTCGGCAATCAGCAATTCGAATTCGGACGGTTCTGTCTCCTCGGGCATCGGATCGTCTGCGTCTTCCGTTTCCGACTCAGCATCCTCTTCCACCGGAAATTCGAGGTAGGCTACGAAGGAACTGGCGATCAACTGCTGGATGTCCGCAGCCTCCAGCATGCGCAGTGGTTCCTTTCCATCATTCAACTGCACGGTAAACCGGCGTGAAAGTTGAAAATCGGAAACGTCGTAGTCCTGATCGAGCGCCGCCGTAACGACGTTGATGGGAAGTTCCTCGTCCGCGAGGGCATGCAGTTCATCCTGCTCAGCCCCCCAGTTGTTGGCCAACAAGGTCGAATTTCCCTGAGCCACCTTGTCGCTGAATTCCGAAGGACGGCGTTCGTACGTCGACCAGCGAGCGCTGACCAGAAACCAGACAACCAGCAGCAGCACGATCCCGAGAACGGCCTTTTCGCCATGCTGAACTGCCAATGCCTTGATGTCGAACTTCGCGGCCATGCTGCACCTCGTTGGATTACTTTTTGCTCTTGGCAGCGCGCCCGAAGTTTTCAGGCACGCCTTGAATGGGTTCTCAACCGGATCTACTGGGCTTCGTCAATGGACGGAACGCTCTCTTCTTCCGACGTCGTTTCTGGATCAGAAGTTCCCGTGGGATCGGTGGTTTCCGTGGAATCGACCGATTCCATCGGCACCTCCTCAGTGGTATTGGCGTCGACAGGGGCGTCATCTGACATCGGTTCATCACTCGGTACCGGCACGGGAATCTCGGTGCCATCCCCTTCGGCAGTCCCAACATCTTCCGCCATGATTGCTTCCTCGATGGCCACCTCGGATTCCGTGGCGTCGGCGAGAGCTTCGGGGCGTGTCGTCGGGTTAAAAATCGTGATCAATCCGAGCAAGTCCAACTGAACCAGATCGGGATTATTGAGCGGGCCGTCGATGTCTTGCCCCGGCATCCCTCTTCCAGAACCGTAACTCCCCACTGGGCCGCTGCCCATGGGGGACATCGGTGACATGGGGCCTGGTCCGATCATGGGCCGGCCCCCCATCGGCCGACCACCCATGGGTCGGCCACCCATCGTCGGGCGGCTCCCCATGGTTCCCGGTCCGCTCGAACCGTATCCACCCATGACTCCCGATGGGCTCGTTCCCGTGGGATCGCGGTAATAGGGGTTCGGACCGACATTGAAGCGGATCACTTGAATCGGCCAATCGGAATTACACAGTTCGACCAGGAACTCGGGGAATTTCGACTGATGTACAATGACACTCATGTAGAACGCACGCACGCGAGCCCGGTCGTTCTCATTGAAATCCACATAACGCAAGATTTCCGCAGGTTGTCGGCTCGAACCTCGGCCGGAGCCTCCTGAGGGCATTTCCATCTCTCCGGGGCCGCCGTAGCTGCCCCCGGCTCCACTTTGAGCCGCACGCCCACCAGCACCGATCTCCTCGGCAGGATCGAATGCGACTTCGACGGCCGTCATGCCGCCCTGTCCCCCTCCCCGCATCCCTGCCTGGTAATCGTCAACACTGGAACCCGAGAGACTTGGTCCGGAAGACGCACCGCCGCCGGTACTCGTGCTACCGGCAGCAACCGGCTTCCCATCACCTCCCATCAGTTCGACGAGCATGATGGCCTTCACAACCGAGGTGTAAACGCCGTCGGCATCATCGTTCGTGCGCACAACGGCGTCGGCGATCAACCGATGCAGCCAGATGTCTTCCTGTGCGTCCCAAATCTGTGCATCCGTCGCACGACGAACGCCGAACTGATGGACCGGCTGAATCGCATCGGGCTGAATGATGACCTTCTCGTCCCAGTTGACCCAACTGCGATCTTCACCTTCGGCCAGCGTGACGACAGGCTCGTAGCGTCGCCAGACGCCGTTGAGCAACTCGGGATAGACCTGGGTGTAGGCGAATTGTCGATCTCCGTGCCATGCACCGCGATATTCGTCGGGTCTAGGAGACATAATAGGAGGCCAGTCCATCCGAGCCTCCTGATCCTCATGCAGAGTGGATGTCGCGATGATATAGATCTGTTCGTACTCGTCGGCGACCACTTTCATTTCCGCTTCCCAGGTCTGGTTCGGCGTGTTCCCTTGAGGAATGCCGGCATACACCTGGTCCAGTTCAGACTGCCGGGCATCGGTGGCCGCAATCAGGCTGCTGTTGGCCGAGTAGTAGCCCCACAGCCCGAGTGGCAACACCAGGAATGCGAGAATCCAGAAATGATGTTTCAAAATGGGTTGGAGTTTATCCATGACTCACCTGTTGAAATCAGTATTGGTTTGTGCGATCGGTCATTGCCTTCAAAATCAGCCGGCGGTCTCTTCCGGAGGAGCCAGAGGATCGGTCTCGTCCCGCTCGTCTTCCGGAATTGGCTTGAAGATAAACTCCACGGTGAACTCGGTCTGCCAGATTTGAACCGCCCCCTCCGGTGGCGGACCAGTCGGCACATTCGGTTGGTACGATCCAACGCTCCCCTCCATCGACGCCCCTTCGAGCGGCATGGTTTCCTCATAATAGTCCGGACCGGACGTGCCGGATCCCGTGGGACCGCCACTTTGCGGCTGATTCCCCAGCACATCAATCCGCGGACCTTCTTCCGGAGCAAGCATGCCTTGCGGAAAATAGTTGATCTTTCGAGCGCTGGAATCGACCAGCGTCGCGTGCGTGATCCCCATTCGGCGGACATCGCGCGGCAGGTAACCTTCGACCTGCGCCTGCCATTGCTGCAGATTCCTGACGAAGGTGTTCACGACATACCGATGCTGTTGCATCCCCGGATCGGCTTCATCGTGCCAATGCACTCCTCGCAGAGTGACGAGATAACCTTCGCCACTGGGTGTCGCTTGAGCGTCAATATCGAGCATGTAGTCCTTCGAGTCGTCGTCGAGATCCTCGAACCATTTCCCCAAGGCCGCATTTCGCTCGCTACCGATCGACTGAATCGAAATCTGCTGCCGTTGTGTGATGTCGAGTTCGTCGACGACGTTCCCTGGGTCTCGTGGCAGGCAGGCGTCGATCGCGTTGTAGAGTTCCATCCAGCCCAATTCGCGCCGGTCGCCGACAAGCTCTTCCAACTCGTTTTGCTTGTTGTCAAATCGCGAGACCTGAGTGTTGTAATTGCCCTCCAATCGTCGGACATCGTTTCCGAACTGCGTCGCTTCCTCCTGGACGGCATCGAACTCCGGGTTATGCACCTTCGAATACGCCATGGCGTTTATCACCGTCGGAATGCATGCCCCCACGAGCAACGTTGCGGCTGCCGCCACGGCCCAAGGCTTCTTGCGCCGAATCAGCCGCGCGGTCGTAATCTCCTTAGGCAGCAACGTCGTGTGAATGCGGCTGAGATTGAGAGCCTGCAGCGACAATCCGTAGGGAACTGCGAAGCTCAGCAGATTGTCTTGGAATAACGGTGCGTTGATGACCGAATCACCCGCCAGACCCTGATAGGCATCAGGCCGTTCGACTTCGTACTGCAGGTTCTGCTGCAGGAATTTCTGGAGTCCCGCCAGCTTGAAACCGTTCCCCAAGCCGATGACTTTCGAAATCTTGGCTTGCCGATTGACCGACGAGAAGTAGCCGATCGATCGCTGGATTTCCGATACGTAGTCGTTGAAGACCTGCCGCAACGCCTGAAAGACAGCCCTCGGATCGGGCGACTTGGTTGCATTGCACTTGAGGTGCTCGGCCTTGGCAAAGCTGAGCTTCATTTCCTTCGTGAGAGCCCGGGTGAAGTGGTTTCCACCCAGCGGCACGTTGCGCACCCAGATCTTCGCGCCGTTCGTCACCAGCAGCGTCGTGAAATCGCAGCCCATGTCGAGAATGATGACGTATTCATCCTTCGGCGTGATCTGTTGCCCGCGACGAATACCGAGATCGTCGTAAGCGATGGCGTTGTACAACGAGAGCGAGGCGATCTGGATCGCGTCGACTTCGACCTTCGCGTTGTTGTAGGGACGGAGGCTGCGCATCACGTCGTCGCGTTTCATCGCGCACAGGCCGACTTCCGCGTCGAGCAGATAGCCTCCCTCCTCGATCCCCGTGCCGATCGGCTGGTAGTCCCAGATCACTTCATCGAGATCGAAGGGAATCTGCTGCTTGGCTTCGTACTTCACGACGTCGGGGAGTTTGCTCGCCTCGACGGGGGGCAATTGCACGAACCGCACCAAGGCCGATGTGCCGGAGGGAACGCTGATCGCGATCGAGTCCCCCTTGACGTCGTTCCGCGACAGGAACGTTTCGATTGCCTGAGGGACGATCTCCTCGGGAATCGCGTCGGGCTGGCTAAGAATTTTCGGATAGGGGATATAGTCGAACGCCACCGCGACGACCTGGTCGGACGATTCGACGTGCTTCAACTTGATGGCCTTCAGCGCCGACTGGCCAATGTCGATGCCCCAAGCTCCTTTAAGTTCCGCCATGTTCAGCTCCTGGAAGGGGGACTGAGTCTTTGAGAGATGATTCCGAACGTATCGATTTCGATCGGCGCAAGCCGCGCCGCCGAAGGAAGTTGTGGTTCAATTGGAAACGAAGAAGCTATACAGAAATGATAACAACCCTGATCGATCATCACGGCAATTCGAATGTTCACGAACGTGAGAATGAAGGCCGATTCGAAGAAATCAAATGATGCCAACTGGTTGCAAAGTTATGCTAGGGCAACAATTAAGCGGCGTCAATCATCCGTTTGGCGACATTCGTGCTCACGCCGGGATCCTTCTCCAAGTGTCATCCCGCATTGGCTCGACCGTTACATCTGGAGGATTTGAGGCCAACTCATTTCTTAGACGCTTACCGTTTCACAAAAAGTTCCCGGCTGATTGCGGAATCTCGACTGCCGAGCCGTCCTGACAGACCGTCACGACCGCTATCATGCCGTTTTCCAGATGTGTATCGAGAATTTCGAGTTCCAAAGATCGGCACCCCGGCCATGAAATATGATGATCTGACCGTTCTGATCCCCAGCCACAGCCTGGAAGACTTCCCTCAGGACTTAAACGAACAGCACGCAACCAGTCTGCTGAACGCGTTTTCCGTCCTCTGGCATCCCGTATTTCTCGCCGGCGACGTCTTCCCCCATTGGGAGCGTTCCGATTCCGGAACCGAAGTACGCCCCGGCAGGCTCGTGATCGTCCCCACCTGTTGCGACCACATCCCCTCGGGATGGCTGGAACGCTCGCGGCGGGAAGGGATGACGGTTATTACCGACATCAGCGATCGTGAAGAGATGCTGGCCGCTGCACTCAAACCACTCGGCGAGTTGCCGGAAGTTGATCCGGAACTGGCAAAGGACTTTCTCGCGTTGGGAACGTGTCACATCCTGACCGAACTCCTCTCGCGTCAGATGCGGCACTTCAGCCATCTCGATGAACCTCACCTGCGTCGTGAGTCGATTGCCGCAGCGCAGGCGGCAGTCGCCCAGGATGCCGATACCGCGACGCAGCGGCTCAAACATTGCTTCGACATGCTGCAGGAAGCCCGCGAGCGGGTCTACGGCGTCGACTGTTATCTTCTCGACCTCTGTCTGCTCGCGCCTCAGATGGCGGGAGAACCCTTGCTGAGTCGCGTTCAGCAGCCGGCCCATGTCAATCTCCTGGCCACTGCGAAGGATCTGGCCGAGATCATCGATAGCGACTCGGCGTTTCGCGATGCGCTGCAGTCGGCCTCCCAAGAGGATCGTGTCTGCATCGTCGGAGGGGAATGGGAAGAGGCTCCCACGTCGATCCTCGCGCTCGACAGCGTCGAATGGCAGATCATCAAGGGTATGAAGGCCATGCATGCCGTCGATGTCGCGCGGGCAACGACCTGGGGACGCCGGCGGTTTGGTCTTTCCCGACGACTGCCGCAGGTACTCGCGCGTCTGGGATACGTCGGAGCACTGCACGTTGCTCTCGATGACGGTCATTACCCGGATGACGAACAGACCCGACTCCATTGGGAAGGTCTCGATGGCACTTCGGTCGAAGCCTTCAGCCGGATTCCGCTGGCGGGGGACACCGCGTCAACGTTTCTCCGTTTTCCGCAGCGGATGTCGGAATCGATGGACCACGATCACGCCGCTGCCATCGTCTTCGCCCGCTGGCCGGAATTGAAGACCCCCTGGCTCGACGATCTCTACCGCATCACAAAGTACGCTCCCGTTCTCGGTCGGTTCGTGACATTCAGTGAGTTCTTTCAAGTCACCGACATGGCCGGGCGGCAGGCGAACTTCAACGAAGGGGACTACTTCTCGCCCTATCTCCTGCACTCGGTCGCCCGGCAACAGGCCGATCCGATCAGCCGATATCAGCGTTACTGGCAGCGACGTGCCGATTACCTTGCGGGCGATTACTGTTCCAAGTTGCAGCAACTCCTGAGCACGCAGACCGTCGCCATCGACTCGTCTCTCGATGATCAGATAGAAGCGGCCCATCCCGACGTCGAAGGCGATGCACAATCGATCGCGGATGCAGTGGTCGCGAAACATCGCGCCGATTCACTGAACCAATTGTCTCAACTTCTGATGACAGGAGCCGGCAGCCAACCCGGCTGGCTGGTTGTGAATCCACTCTCGTTCACAAGGCGTATGCTGGTCGACTTCGAGACGGGGAGTGCCTTCCCTGCGTCCGATCCACCCGTTATCTCGCGGCAGTTCGATTCCGCTCATCGTACCGCCATCGTCGAAGTCCCCGGTTGCGGCTTCGTCTGGCTGCCACGACCGGCAAAGCCCGAGTCGACCACGCCCCCCAGCAAGGTGCTCACGGCCGAACAGCTGCTGCTTCGCAACGAATTCTTCGAGGTTGGCGTCAGCGAGGCCACCGGGGGGATTGCACATATCAAGACGTACAGCCGCAGCCCCAATCGACTGAGCCATCAACTCGCATATCGGTTCCCAAAGGTGCGCAAACTCAAGAACCCCGATGCTCCTGATGAGCCAGCGACCGATTCCTACTACTCCGAAATGCGAATGACCGGTTCACAAGTCCTCTGCTCGGGTCCGGGGCTGGGCGAACTTGAGACGACCGGCGAGATCGTCGATCAACAGAATGGCGACATCCTCGCCGGCTATCGACAGGTGATTCGTGTCTGGCGCGGTCGCCCTGTGGTCGATGTCGAGATCGAACTCGACGTCAAGAAGATGCCCGAGGGGGATCCCTGGTCGAATTACTTCGGAGTCCGCTTTGCCTGGAAGCATGAGACGGCGGTGCTCTCACGTTCCGACCAGCATGCCCCGCGCGTCGTCTCACAAGAGCGCATCGAAAGCCCGGAGTTTCTTGAGATCGCCGATGCCAACGACCGCACGACCATTCTGCCGATGGGCCTCCCCTTCCATCGCAAGACCGGTGCCCGCATGCTCGACACGCTGCTGGTTGTCGCCGGCGAAACGCGGCGCACGTTCCGCTTTCAGGTGATGATCGACGTCCCCTTCCCGCTGCAAGCGTCTCTTGATGGTATGTCCCCGCCGTTGATGATCCCTACCGAGGCCGGCCCGCCTCAATCGGGCGAGACCGGCTGGTTCTTCCATCTCGACACGCCCCACGTACAACTGATGCGCATCCTGCCGTTGCGCGCGGCATCGAACAGCAACCCGGAGGAACCCACGCCGACCAAAGGCTGCATCCTGCGGCTGATGGAGACCGAAGGCCGCCGGGCCGTCTGCAAGCTACTGGCGTTCCTCACCCCCAAGACCGCGCGCCAGGTCGACCTCCTCGGCAAGACGATCGCTCACCCGAAGATCGAGGGAGACGAAGTGCGCATCGAGATCTCACCGTTCGAAGTCTGCGATGTCGAACTGACATTCGCTTGAGTCACTGATGGGGCTGATCCGACTCGCGGCGCAATTTGCGAGTCAGTCTCATTGTTCCGCTCAATTGAGTGAACGACCACTCTCTCAGACTAGACACGCAGAGCTTGGAGAGGAATCGATGCTCAGCTAGCATCAGGCAAGCCGTTCGGACATTTGATTTGGAGAGAGTCATGACAGAGAGCGAACTGTCAGCAATCGAAACTCAACTCAAAATTACGCTGCCAGACGAATATCGCAAGTTCATGCTCGCTCGCGCGGGAGAACTCGCCCCGCTAGGCTTCGATAAAAAGGATTCGTTCATCTTCCTTAATCCCAAAGTGGTGATCGGCGCGAACAAGTTCGAGCGATCCGACGACGCCACTGCGTACTCGTTTCCAAGATGGTGGGAAACGTTCTTCATGATTGGAACCAACGGAGGGGGCGACTACTACTGCCTGCGACTCGACAATCAACCGGGGATCTGGATGATCGGCACCGACTGCGATGAGGAGCCGACTCTAGTCGCTCAAAGTCTTAATGCAGTCGCCGATGAGATCTTGAAGGCGCATCGGCAAGAGGAGCAGCCTCGGGCGGAGCACACGGAACTTTTTGGCGATGAAAACGAAGAGGAGATGCGCTCTGCCGAAAGGATAAGTGACAAAAGGGCCAAGGATTGGCTGAAACGTCCGGGGTTCAATCTCCTTGATGGACTGGAAGGCAAGATCACTCTCGAAACTGTGATCCGTTCAGGCTCGATTGATCAGGACATCGGGAAAAGCTGTGGCCGAACGTGATCGCCGAGAGGATGCGAACAGGCCCAAAGAAGTTGTCGATCGAACGCAACCGTCGAACAGACACCAGGAATGAAGGACCGTACCTTCAACACCTGAATTGTTTTGGAGCGTCGCGGCCGCCAGAAACCTGCTTCAGGATGGAGACGAATACCTTGACGACGTTGAAATAGACTACGGAGAGTCCGACCTCAAGGAAGTGGGGAAAGCTGCCTCTGACGCATCGAGAGGAAATCACGTCAGGAGCCAGGCGGACTTAATGCGCGAAGTGCTGGGAAACCCGTTTAACCCCGCGCAGTTCGACTCCGAAGCGTGCACACCGCTGGCTGTCGACATGGCTCTGACCCCGGCCCTCACATCGACTGCAAAATCCCGCGCGGGCGATAATCTGCTGCTCTGAAACGCGGCGAAGGCCCCGCGCGTGCTGGGTGCTGGACCTCGTGCTTGGTCACCCGACGATTGAAACGCGAGAGTTCTCCTGGGATTTCCGCTGGGACCACCCGACGATCAACAGTCGCGAGTTGAAGTCGAGAATCGAGTCGTTCGGCGCAGCACAGCCGGTGAGACGGAGCAACTTGGTGAGGCATCGGCCCTGACCTTTGCCGACTGGCTGCGATCCCGATTGGGTGAACTACGTTCGGGTCGCGCGTTGCGCAAGTCCGAGATGGTCGCGCGCGTGGTGGGACGCGACGGATGACTGGGAACGTGTGGTTGCCTGCTGGGAGTTCCACCAGCCCGGTGGAGGACTTGTCAACGCTCCAGGCACTCGTCGGTCGCCGTTCGCTCAATGTCGACTGGAAAGACGCCGACCATCTGTCCGAACAGCAACTCGCCAGGGGCGACCACGCTTGCAGAACTCGATCCCGGCGTCGTGAGGATCGAGGATGACAGCGCGAGTACCAATAGCAGAACGATGTAAATGAGCGTGGCTCGCCACATTGCGTAGACAGGTTCCCCTCCGCTCTGCGCCGTTTTGGCCCAGCCTTCGGTCGGTGTTCCCTGGCCCGTGCCCGATCCCATCCTTCGTCGCGGGAGTCAGGGTGGGACGGTTCGGTTTCCTCCTGGACCGCCGGCGAATTTCATCGCTTGCGCGTCTGCTCTTCGCCGTCTCGACCTGCGGGCGCGTGGCGGTCCTTCCGCGCTCGGCCCCTGTTGCTTGACTCTCCTCGGGCTCGGCTGTCCGGCTTTTCTCCCTTCTTCGCTGCTGCCTTCAGATCTTTACGCGTCCTTCGCTCCTCCCTGCATTTCGCGTGCGTCTGAAGGCTTGCACCCCGCTGCTGCTCCGTCCCCGGCTTTGCAACCTCATCTCCGGCATCCTACGCATCCGTGCGTCGGACACGCCCTGTTCATGCCGACCTCACTCCTATAGTGTTCTTTCTCTCCCTCTGTGGTGTGCGCGTGCGCCTCCCTCGTTCGCCCTTGGCGCGCCTCGCCTCGCGCTCCCCCGCCCGTGTTCTGTTGCATTGCCATGCCGCCTCGTCGCTGGGATTGCGTCTCCTTTGCCGCCATGCCGCAGTTGCCCCTGGGGGCGTTTTATAGTGTGTGCCCTAGTGTGCGGGGGTTCTGGCCGTTTTCATATCGTTGGCGTATACAAATCGCTCAACCAAGTCATGGCACGCTCACGCCGGGGCGAGGCCGAGCATGCGGCGCCACGCGCTCACTTGGCCGAGGTGCATCATCATGTGCCCGCCGACGTAGAAGGCGTGCATCGAGGCCATCGTTGGGAAGAGTTCCCGCATGCGACCCTCCATCGGGTTTTCGCGTTGCAGGGCATCGTCGCTCGCCGCCATCAGAGCCGCCTTGGCGGATTCGTAACTGCGAAAGAAGTGTTCCGTAACGACCGACATCGCCGGGTACAGCGTGCCCTCGACATCGTCGACGCATTGGGCATCGCGGGAGAAGACCGTCTCAAAACTATGGGGTGCCGCAAGACTCGCAGCATCGCCTCCGAGTTGATCGACAATCCGCGCACCGTACAGGCTGAGATGCCCGAAGACGAACGCAGCATGATTCGATGTCACGATCTGCCCCCCTGGAGCCGCGAACCTCGCGAACTGCTCCGCAGTGACGTCCTTGAGCATACGCTGGGCATAGCTCAAGCTGAGATTGAGTGAATCGGCAATCGTCATTCCAAGAGTACGAGACATGGCGTTGAGTGATGAGTTGAGAACCAGGAAACATCGTTTTGAACGCTCGTGATAATAGTCGAACCGGCTTGGCAATGACCAATCGACGTCACACCCCCTTGTAACACAGCACCGGTCGCAGTTCGCGGACGATGCGAGTCAGGTCTTTCTGAGCGCGCATCACTTTGCCGATGTCTTTGTAGGCCGAGGGGGCCTCGTCTCGCAGCGCATCGACGCGGCGTTGATCGAACCAGACGCCTCCCATTTCCTTAAGCAATTGTTTTCGACCCACCTGCTTTCGCGCCTCGACTCGGCTGAGCGTGCGCCCTGCCCCATGTGACGACGAACAGAGTGCCTCCTCACAGCCCCGACCAGACACGTGAAAACTCTTCGTTCCCATCGAGCCCGGAATGACCCCGAGTTCGCCTTCGAACGCGGGCAAAGCACCCTTGCGATGGACATACACGTTGGTACCCAATCGCTCTTCCCGTCGCACATGATTGTGGTTGCCGTGAATCAGCGTCGGCCAGTCGCACGCAATCCCAAATCGCGATTGCATGATCTCCGCGACGGCGTGCGTCATCCGCAATCGGCTCTCCATGGCATACTCGACGGCCCATGCGACATCGTTCAGGTAAGCTAGTCCGGCATCACTGTCGGCTTCAAAGCTGGGCAGGTCGTACGACGTGTCGGCTCGCTCCAGGTGATGAGCCGTAATCGCCTGACCCATGCCGCGCGAGCCACTGTGCACCATTAACCACAGGCGATTCTCCTGGTCGCGTTGCAGTTCGATGAAGTGATTCCCACGTCCGAGGGTGCCGAACTGCACGAGTCCATCGCGACCACGCAGCCTTTCCAGTCTGGGATCAGAGAGCGAAGCCGATGTCAGATCGTCAGGAAAGGTCGGCTTTGTCGCGCCTGCGTGTCGATTCCAGGGGACAAGGCGATACAAATCGGCGAGCACCTGAGCGGCGGCTGTCTCTCCATCGAGCACATCGGCGTCGGCATCGAAGGCGACTGCCGCCATGCCGCAACCGATATCTCCACCGACGGCGTGAGGATAGATGCGATCGCGGGTGGCCAAGGCCACACCGACGCAGACCTCCTTGGCGAGATGCACATCGGGCATCACGGCGACGTGTTGAACACTCGGAAGTGTCGCCAGTCGGGCGAGCGATTGTTGGACATCGCTCGGCAACGGCTCGGCGAGCCAAAGGTGGACGCAGTCCGGCAGCCCGGCGGCATTCATTCATTGCCTCCCTGGGCCTCATCCGGACCGCGCTCCCCCTTTCGATCAGGCAGCATGACCTCAAACGAGAGTTGCGGCGTCTTACGACGATTGATCGAACGTGCGATCTCGGTGCGCAACCGTCCCGACACGATCGACAGGCGATGGAGGATCGACTCGACGGAGACTTCCTCGTCAAGCGGCATGACCGTGACGAGCAGCCGTGTGGCGTCGGGGGCGGGACGGACCTGTTGAACCATCAATCCGCGCAAGACATCGTCGTCCATCTCGCCTGAAAGGACATACTCGAGGGTGCGCTGAATCTGCGAGCACAACTGCAACGTCTTGCGATGCGGCCTGCGTTGCTGTTGCGGTTTGAAAAAATCGCGAGGATCGGCTCCGTCTTCCTCGCTGCGTGTGCTGCTGAGTTGTTGCCAGTCGCTCTGGCGGTCTTTGTGATGTGACATGATGGAAGTCTTCCTGCATGGTTCCCAAGCGTGCCGACGCGACCGATGCGCGCACGGCGATCCATTGATCTTGTCAAGACATTCGTCTGCCGCCAACGGTAGATCGGAAATGCTTCAGGCAAATGTCCGATTCTTTGGCGTCAAGACGATTCCGTTTCGATGCGGAAACGGTTGCATTCTCAATCGAGGTCAGATGACCTCAATGGATGCAGATTTGGAACGACAGGCACGCACGGCAGGGGCTCCTTCAACAGAGTCACGGTTCCCCTCACAAGAGGTCAACAGTCGGACACGTTCGATCGGCGAAGGTTCGCGTCATGGCGAGTTCCTCCCGCGACGGCGGTCTGCCGTCTATGATCTGGCCGAACGAACGGCGGATTCCCTTCCTGCACCGAACGCCCAGTTGTGCCCGTGCCTGCTGAAGAGCCAATTCCGAAATGGATGGACGCGCTCGCGACGCGGCTAGAGACGTGGAGTGACCGGATCAATCCGATTCTTGTGCGGGAAACACGCCAGCGAATCAAGGGCAAGTTCTTTCCCGCGACCTTCCTGCTGCTCGTCGGAATCTGTTGGCTGATCTGCGTCGGCACGATCTTGTCGATCGGGAGCGAAGCGGGTATGGCTGAACTCGGTCCCAAGGTCTTGTCATCCTTGATGCTCCTGCTGGGCATTCCGCTGTGCTACGCGGCTCCGCTGAATCTGTTTCGCAGCATCTCGCAGGAGTTCGAAGGTCAGACCTACGAGGTGCTGGCGATCACCACACTCTCGCCGGGACGCATTGTGTTCGGCAAGTTACAAAGTTGCATGATCGAAGTGGGTGCCTATTCGTGTGCCGTGGCTCCGTTCATCTGTTTCAGCTATTTGTTGCGTGGCGTCTCGATCTTCGGGCTGTTGTCGTCTTTAGCCGTGATGCACTTCGCCAGCGCAATCAACTCGCTGGCCGCCATGCTGCTGGGAGCGATTGCCAAGCAGACATTTCTGCAGGCGCTCGCGATCATCTTGCTCATGATCGTCTGCACGATCTCACTGACGATGGCCACGAATCTGGCCTACGAAACACTGTTTCGCAGTGTGTTGCGGTCCGAAGACGTGATCCAGGGACTGGTCTGTTTCGTGATGGCGGCCTTGTTCGGCGGCGTGTTTAGCGTGGCCGTCGCGATTTCGCAGTATACGCCAACACGCTTGCAGCCGTATTACGGCCCCCCGCGGGATCGATCGCTTTCGAGTTCTCAGCGGGAGGGTGCTTTGGCGAATCCATTTGGATCACGTCTCGACGACGAACGCCGTCAAGAACAACAGACTGCTGGCAATTCCGCTCCCCAGTCTGACGAAGGTTCGATGAACTCGTGAACCCAATCGCCGACGAAGACGTTTCGTATCGTAGGGGATCGGTCCTACAATGGACTCGGTCCGTGGGCTTCGGGTCCGTCGTCGAGTGTGCGTTTCGCGTCCGAGTGGAGTGAACGGGGATTTCATGGATTATCAGATGTTGGCCATCGTCCTGCTTTTTGTGGGACTGGCATTGCTGATCGCGGAGTTCTTTATCCCGTCGGGCGGGATGATCGCCGTGATCTGCGCCATTTGTCTGGTGACGTCGATCTGGGCCGCTTATAAGGCGTGGTGGGGGACGAACGTTTTCTGGATCTACACACTGTGCGTGGTCGTGCTCGTTCCCTCGGCGTTATTCGCGATATTACGACTCTTGGAAACCACTTCGCTGGGAAACCGCGTTTTGCTGACCGCGCCCGACGAACGCGACGTCACGCCCTATCAGGAAGAGCAGGCGCGACTCAGAGCGCTCGTCGGCACCCTCGCCAAGACCGTCACTCAGTTCAATCCAGGTGGAATGCTGGTCATCGACGGCGAGCGGCTGCACGCCTTTTCAGAGGGACTGTTGATTCCTGCCGGAGAAACTGTGGAGATTGCCGACGTTCGCGGCAATCGACTGGTTGTCAGGCCTCGTATCGGGGAGGCCTCGCAAGTCGATCTCCCCGTACCTGGTCAGTCACCCGAAGTGGTCATGGAAATGGAGAAAACAGCGGTTGATGAACCACCCAAGAAGGATCCGTTAGCCGACTTCCCCCCGCTTGACTTCGATTTGCCGGACCGGTAAACCGAGTGATATTCCGTTGTTTGGATGCCGCATCACCGACGAGAGTGGATTCCTTGATGTTTGCCTCGCTTCTAATCTCTCCCGTACTCGCCATTTCCGGTCCGGTTCTCTACCTGGTGATCGGTCTGATCATCCTGGTCTTGCTGGTGATGCTCGTGGTCTTCGCGAAATACGCGAGCCTGTATGTGCAAAGCCTGATGACCGGCGCCGGCATCTCGTTGCCGAATCTGGTCATGATGTCGATTCGAAAGGTGAATCCGACTGTGATCGTGCGCAGCAAGATCATGGCGATTCAGTCGGGAATCAACGAATCGTACCCGATCACCACTCGCGCTTTGGAGGCGCATTATCTCGCTGGGGGCAATGTTCCCAACGTCATCAAAGCATTGATCGCCGCTCACAAAGCCCAGATCGACATGGACTGGCAAGACGCCCAGGCGATCGACCTCGCCGGCCGCGATGTGCTGGATGCCGTCCGTACGAGTGTCTATCCGAAGGTCATCGATTGCCCCGATCCGAAAAAGTCCGTCGGTACACTTGATGCCGTGGCGGGTGATGGTATTCAGCTCAAGGCACGTGCCCGCGTCACCGTGCGGACGAATATCAAACAGCTCATCGGCGGTGCGACCGAAGAGACCGTCATCGCCCGGGTGGGGCAAGGCATCGTGCAGGCCATCGGCTCACAACCCAGCTACAAGTTCGTGCTCGAGAATCCTGAGACCATTTCGCAGACGGTGCTCAATCAGGGTCTTGAAGCGCAAACGGCATTCGAGATCGTGTCGATCGACATCGCCGATATCGATGTCGGTGAAAACATCGGCGCACGGCTGCAGGCCGATCAGGCCGAGGCCGACATGCGAGTCGCCCAAGCCCGTGCCGAACAACGACGTGCCGAAGCCCAAGCCCGCGTGCAGGAGATGGTCGCGAAGAGCCAGGAGAACCGCGCCAAGGTCGTTTTGGCCGAGGCCGAAGTTCCCAAGGCGATCGCCGGTGCCCTCAAGTCGAATCAGATGGGGCTGCTGGACTATTACGAACTCAAGAACCTTCAGGCCGACACGCAGATGCGGACCGCCATCTCGGGCGTCCGCGATAACATGAGTATCGACGGACAGATGGGCCGCACGTAATTGGGCCGTACGTCATCGCGCTGCCCACTGCAAAGGGTTTTCGAACACGCTCGGAATGGTGCCCTTCACGCAGCCTACCGTTCTGATGTGCCCTCCCGATTTCTACGGGATCGAGTACGAAATCAATCCCTGGATGAGTCGCGGTCGCGACAGTGACTCCACGCGGGCTAGTGCGCAGTGGCATTCACTCAAGTCGTTGATCGAGTCGGTCGGGGCGCGCGTGGAACTCCTCACGCCGGTCAAGGGCCTGCCCGATCTGGTCTTTACCGCCAATGCCGGACTGATCTGGCATCAAACTGTGCTTTTGTCGCGGTTTCGCTTTGAAGCCCGTCGCGGCGAATCGCCCGTGAATGAATCGTGGTTCACCGCTTACGGATTCAACGTGTTGCAGCTCCCCGTTGGGATGGACTTCGAAGGGGCCGGCGATGCACTTTTCTGTGGCGAGACGTTGTTCGCCGGATACATCATTCGCAGCGATGCCCGCGCTGAACAGTGGGTTGCCGACCAGATCGGTTGCCGCGTCATCCCTCTGCAACTCGTTGACCTCCAGTTCTATCATCTCGATACCTGCTTCTGTCCGCTCAACGCCTCGACCGCGGCTTGGTATCCCCCGGCGTTCGACGACTACGGCCAACGGGCAATTCGGGAACACGTTCCCAACTTGCTGGAAGTCGCTCCCGACGAGGCAGAGCGATTTGCCTGCAACGCCGTCATTGTCGACAAGAATGTCATTCTGAATGCCGGGTGTCCTCAGTTTGAAGAACAATTGACCGCCGCCGGCTTCGTCCCCCATGCCACCGAACTCGATGAGTTCATCAAGGCAGGAGGGAGCGCGAAGTGTCTCACGCTGCGACTCGACGGCGAAGACGCTGCAATCTGGCCTGCAGCGTCGACCGACGTGTAATCGCGGCCTGCAATCGCCGTATCCGTCAATCTCGGATCAATTGGTAAGACCGACACGATTCGAGTTCTGAACGCAATCACCGCAAATTGCCGCGCGCTCAGTATCTGAAACGTGTGTTCGGTCCCCGTGACTCTTAGCGTGAATGAACGGCCGCACTCATTCTTTTTCTTCTCCGAGTCGTCCGCCAATACCGACCAACCGGCGGCCCGAAAGAAGTGCGGGCGACATTTACGCCCAGGGTTCAGGATCATGAACGTCGAAGTCCGCCATGTGCCGAACGTTGCCAATGGGCTGATCATCGCGCGACCGCTGATCAAGGCGATGCGGCCTTACCAATGGGTCAAGAACCTGTTGCTCTTCGGCGGCCTGATCTTCTCGAAGTCGTTGTTTGACGCCGCAGCATTGATTCGCAGCGTCGAAGCCTTCTGCCTGTTCTGTCTTGCTTCGAGCGCCGTCTATTTGCTGAACGACTTGAAGGATGCCGAACGCGACCGACTGCATCCCCAGAAGCGTTCGCGGCCATTGGCGTCTGGCGAACTCAGCTCCACGCTTGCGACGTGGGCAATGCTGCTGCTCGCAACGGTCGCGGTTGCTGGCGGCTATCATCTCGGCATCTCCTTCGGCACCTGGTTGTTGCTGTATCTCACGCTCAATGTGGCGTACACGCTGGTCCTCAAGCATCAGCCGATCCTGGATGTGATGTGCATCGCCAGCGGCTTTGTCATTCGGGCGGTGGCCGGCGTGATCGTGATCGGCGCGGTCCCCTCGCCGTGGATCGTGCTCTGCACAATGACACTCGCTTTCTTCGTCGGCTTCGGCAAGCGACGGCATGAATTGACATCACTTGACGATGACGCCACGCGACATCGTAACAGTCTGGCAGGCTACTCGGCCCAGTTCCTCGATCTGATGATGGCTGTATCGGCTGCGACCGCGATGGTGAGCTA
The DNA here is from genome assembly GCA_942492405.1 of uncultured Planctomycetaceae bacterium. Taxonomy (GTDB): domain Bacteria; phylum Planctomycetota; class Planctomycetia; order Planctomycetales; family Planctomycetaceae; genus JANNSB01. The sequence continues at coordinate 495,576 of CALOES010000045.1, read as the reverse complement.
TGCCCTGTATACCGTTGCCGAAGAAACCCTCGATCGATTCGGCAGTCATCTTTTAATGGCCACCACGCCGTTCGTGGCCTACGGCATCTTTCGCTATTTCTATCTCGTGCAGTTGCGAGCCGGCGGCGGCGACCCGTCGAGAACTCTGGTGACGGACCGTCCCACGCTGATCAACGGCTTCCTCTGGGCCGTCGCCATCTGCGTGATTGTTCACACCCCCTTGGAGTGGCTCCCTTGGTGGGTGAACTAAGTCGCCTTTCGCTCCGCGAAAGCAGCGCGGGAAGCCTATGAACGGGTCAGTCCAAATCTTAGTCGAGCCTCGAGTCTCGTTTCTGCGCACTTTCGCGGAGCGAAAGGCGACAATTATCGTCCTGTTCATTGTCGCCGCTACCGTGCGGATGATCGACGTCTGGAGGCCGATCGACGGCTCGATTCGTGAAGCATGGAGAGAGGCCGACACGGGGGCCATTGCCCGCAACTTCTACCGCGAAGGGATGAACATCTTCGAGCCGCAGATCGACTGGCGTGGCGACGGCCCCGGCTTCGTTGAATCGGAGTTCCCGATCTACCCCTGGCTGGTCGCATGCCTCTATCACCTGTTCGGATACCACGAAGAGATTCTCAGAGTGGTGTCGTATCTCGTCTCGCTGGCATGCTGCGGCATGTTTCTTCGTTTGGCTGGCCGGCTCTTGCCACGATCCGCGATACCAGTCTCGTTTGCCATATTCGCTCTCAGCCCGATGGCCGTGCGGCTCGCCAATTCGGTGCAGCCCGAGCCGTTGATGTTCTTGATGTATCTGATCGCGATCGATGCCTTCATCCGCTGGACCGATGATCAAAAACCTCGCCACTATGCCTTCGCGCTGTTTGCCACAACACTCGCCATTCTTGCCAAAGTGACAGCCGCTCACGTCGGCGTGCTGTTCGCCTGCCTGTGCCTGCGACGATTCGTCTGGAGTGCGCTGAAGCGATTCGATGTCTGGACATTTGCGATTGTTTCTCTCGGCGTTCCATTCTTGTGGTACTGGCATGCTCACGAGATCTGGCTGCAGTATGGAAACTCGCTCGGCATTTCGAATGAAGCGTACGTGCGTATTTCATCAGGGAGTTTTTTGCTTTCCGTCTGGGAGACTGTACCCGGCGTTCTGTCGATCCAAAGTCTTCAAGTTTGGATGGGAGCGGGACTCTTTCTAGGCATGCTCGGTCTGCGAGCGTCACGCAGGTTGCCATCCACCGACCCATTGCAATTCTGGGTACTCGCGTTGATCGCCTATTTCTTGATCACTGGCAGAACCACCGGCGAAAGCTGGGCTGCGTACTATCACATCGTGAGTGTTCCAGCGGCCTGCATGTTGATGGGATTGGGTTTTGACACATTTTTCCGCGGCCGAGTGGCAATCGACGTTCGCGCCGTCGCTTGGTGCGCCACCGTCGCCGGCGTCGCGGCCTTCGTGGCGTGGACACATCTCGATACTCTCGAACGTCAGGCCGCCGTGATGCTCGTTGTCGGTGCAGTCGCCGCCGCGGCCGGGCTATCAGCACAAATGCTCGGCGACGTCGCGCCTGTTCCTTCACTTCGGCCACTGCGACTCTCCGCCGGCCTGCCGATGACGGCATGCCTGCTGATGGTTGCCGCTCTCGAAGTCCGCGAGATTCGTAACGAGGCCCATCCGCATCATCTTGAGCCGGCCTACCGATCGGCGGTGGCGTTTGCACACTATGTCCCCGAAGGAGAACTCATCATCGCCAGCGGTCCCAGCGAGCGGGACCAGCACGGACTGCTGCGGGCGGCGAATCCTTCCTACTACTTCTTCTGGATGGACCGCAAGGGCTTCACCCTGCACGATGACCAGCAGACGCCGGAACATCTCAAGCAGTTACGGCAACGCGGCGGATGCTACTTTGTCGCCGAGCGCGAAAGCCTCACTACCGCCCCGGAACTGGAGCAGTATCTGCGTCGGTCATGCGAGACTCTCGAAGAGACCGAGCACGCCATCCTGTTCGACCTCGACGGCCTGACTCTGTCGACTGTCAACGAACCGCAACCTACTTTGCGGTTGCTGGCACATTGAGGCCCCCGGCACCCAACATCACCATTGCCATCCCACGGCTATTCAGATCCGGTTGGCGCATCAGTCTACCCGGTCCGTTAAACCCCATGCTGAATACCTTGGCATGCTTGCCGAGTCTACCGGGCTTTTCTAGCATTTCACGCAAGGAGTTTCGCTCAAGGAAGTCCTTCCTTTTCCTTCCCATTCAAAGGGGCCTCTCATGTCGACTTTATCGAATCGTCTGATGTCAAGTATTGCGGTGTTGGGAATGTGGCTGGCTTGTTCGGGACTTGTGTTCGCGCAGCTCGCCGGTCCGGGTGATGTGGCGATTGTCGGCTGGAACGCCGACGGTAACGATGACCTGGCATTTGTCGCGCTGGTCGACATTCCACAGGGAACGTCGATCACTTTCTGCGACCAGGAATGGGATGGGACCGCGTTCAATTCAGGTGAAGGCGATATCAGTTGGCTCGCCGACAACGACGTCGCGGCAGGGACGGTGATCACGCTCTCCAACCTGTCGAGCGAACCGGTTGCCGACATTGGATCGTTGGGGACGGGAGAGTTGAATCTCGCGGCCAGCAACGAGTCGGTTTTTGTCTATTTCGTCGATCCGCAGGGCGAAATGAAGTTCCTGACGGCATTTACAATCGACAGTTCCGACGGTTTAGGAACGCTTGATGGGACCGGATTGGAATTTGGGACAACAGCCATCGACTTTGGTCCGACCGACCACAAAGATAGCGACATCTTCCTTTACACCGGCCCGAGGGACCGCGAGGCCAAATTCTCTGATTTTGCAGGACGCATCAACGACCCGATGTTCTGGGCAGCCCAGGACGGGAGTGGAGGTCAGCACGAAGATGGCACGCCTCCCGATCTTCCATTCGATAACACGGCCTTTACGTTGCGGTAATTGAATTCCCTGTGAGTGGCAAGCAGCGATACATCGGCGTCGACATTGGCGGAAGCAGCGTCAAGCTGGGGATCGTTGATGGCGCTGGGAAGTCGTCGTTCCATCGCGCGCTCCCCCTCAATGTCGGACATGGCCGCGACGCCACCGTTGAATCGCTTTTCGATGAAGTCGAACGGCTCGTCTCCGACGCAAGTCTTTCCATCAACGATGTTGCTGGGATCGGTATCGCCGCTCCCGGCACCATCGACTTGCCCAATGGAGTGATTCTGCACCCCTTCAACCTGCCGGGGTACGAGAACCTTCCGCTCAGGTCGATGTTTGCCGATCGATACGGCAAGCCGACGGCCTTGCAGAACGATGCCAATGCCGCCGCTCTCGGTGAATACTGGGTCGGCGCGGCCAAAAAGGCTGACAGCCTGATGTGCTGGACGCTCGGCACCGGTGTCGGCGGAGGCATCGTGATCGGCGGCAAAATCGTGGAAGGGGCGCACTCACATGCGGGGGAATGTGGGCACACGGTCCTGCAAATGGAAGGGGGTCCGCAATCGCCCTTCGGCATTCATGGGTCGGTCGAGTTATATGCCGGCGGCAGGGCACTCGTGGGGCGATGCGAGGACGCATTGCAATCATCGAGAGAGTCGTCACTGAGCAAACTGATATGCGCAGGAGTACCGATCACTCCACGCGAGATAGCCGCGGCAGCCGAGGCGGGCGATGCACTCGCCCTGGAACTGGTGATGGACACGGCGAAGTACCTGGCGATTGCCACGGTCAATATCATGCACATCCTCAACCCTGAGATGGTATTGATCGGCGGCGCGATGACGTTCGGAGGCAACAACTCTCCGCTGGGCAGACAGTTTCTCGAACGTCTCAAGTCCGAGGTTAAGAATTGGGCGTTTCCAATTCCCGCCGAGCGAACCCGCATCGAGTTCGCGGCACTCGGCAACGACGCGGGCTTCATCGGTGCCGCTGCTTGCGCCCGCGCGCTGGCTGAGCATCCGTAACAATCGCTTCCACCCGCAAACTTTCCTGAGAGTCCCTCGTTTGCCGAGGTTCACTGTTCGTGAGGTTGCATACAGAACCCCGGTCCTACCGATCTTAAACTTGGTAAGTGCGAGCGTTGCCAGTCGGACCTGGCGATCCCGCACGCAAACTCACACCGGTTTTTCGACCGAACAATCCACAGGAGGTGCGATCATGTTGGTCCTATCACGCCATCGAGACGAGTCGATCATCATCGGAGACGATATCGTCATTACCATCGTCGATATCCGGGGTGACAAGGTTCGCCTGGGGATTCAGGCTCCCACGAACGTCGCGGTCCATCGGCAGGAAGTCTACAACGCCATTCAACAAGAGAAGGCGGAGGCCAAGCCGACCAGCAAATAGGTGGAGGCCGTGAGAGACAACGGAAAGATTGCTAGAATCGCCGGGTAACATTTACCCCGCTCAAAGAAGTCTGGCAAACATTCGATGTCTCTCAATTCCCCACCCCCGGTTCTTACTGATGCCGAGGTTGCGAACTGGTTTGCAACGCAGCTCCCTGTCGGCGACTTTCAAGGCAAGCGGGGGTTGGTCATTGTTCCCGACCACACCCGCACGGCTCCGCTGGGAATGCTCTTCTCCCGGCTCTTCGACAGAATCGGCTCCGCTGCCGCCGGTCTCGATGTGATGTTCGCGCTCGGCACACATCCGCCGTTGTCGGAATCGCACATGCAGCGTCTGTTGGGAATGGATGAGCGGTCCGCGAATGATCGTTTCGCCAACGTCCAGTTGTTCAACCACGAATGGGACCGCCCCGAGGCTCTCACGACGATCGGCACGTTTAGCGAGCGTGATACCTTTGAAATGACGAGTGGTCTCTTGTCGCGCGAGGTGCCGGTCAAGATCAACGCTCGCATTCGCAATTACGACATGCTGCTGGTGCTGGGACCCGTGTTTCCGCATGAGGTCGTCGGCTTCTCAGGAGGGAACAAATACTTCTTTCCCGGTATCTCGGGGCCGGAACTGTTGAACTTCTTTCATTGGTTGGGAGCACTCATCACGAACGTCGGCATCATCGGAGTGAAATCGACACCCGTGCGTGATGTCGTCAATCGAGCGGCTACGATGATTCCCAACGAGAAGCGGGCCATCACCTTCGTCGTTTCGGCCGATGGCAAGGTTGGACTGCACGGATTGTTCTTCGGCTCCCCCGAAGAGGCGTGGAGCGATGCGGCCGACCTGTCGGGCAAGGTCCACATCGTCCGCAAGCCGAAGCCGTTTCACACGGTTCTCTCTTGTGCGCCGCCGATGTACGACGAACTCTGGGTCGCCGGCAAATGCATGTACAAGCTGGAACCTGTGGTTGCCGATGGCGGAGAGTTGATTATCTACGCTCCGCACATGAAGGAAGTTTCTGTCACGCACGGCAAGTCGATTCGCGAGATCGGTTACCATTGCCGCGACTACTTCACTCAACAATGGGAGCAGTTTTCGCACTATCCGTGGGGAGTACTGGCCCACTCGACCCATGTGCGAGGCGGCGGAGTTTTTGAGAATGGTTGCGAACATTGTCGCGTTCAGGTGACTCTGGCATCGCAGATTCCACCAGAGGTCTGCGAGTCACTCAACCTGGGTTATCGCGATCCCAATTCAATCGATATCGAGAGCTACGCCAATCGGGAAGAAGAAGGCGTCTTACTCGTCCGCAAAGCGGGAGAGCAGTTGTTTCGACTGAACGAGTCGTAGCACGTCCTTCCCAGGCCGTCTGGATTAGGAACGACGCGCATCCCAGGCCGTCGAGTACCGCTGGACGGCCTGGGAAGGCCGTGCTACTGAAACAATTCCCTCTAAACACAAGTTCATTCCATCACACAAACAATCAAATGCATTCGCTCCCTCAAGGGTTTCTGTCCGCCGGCGGCACGTGTGGTATCAAGGCTTCAGGCAAGAAGGACTTGGCACTGTTCGTTTCCGACCGACCTTGCGTGGCCAGCGGTGTCTTCACTCAGAATCGAGTGGTCGGAGCGCCGGTCAAGGTTTCGCAGGAACGTGTTCCCTCGAACTCGATTCGGGGAGTGATAATTAACTCCGGCAATGCAAATGCCTGCACCGGCCAACAAGGAATTGAGGATGCCGTGTGGATGACGTCCCTTGCGGCGTCGACCCTCGATTGCCCGGCGGAGTCGATGCTCGTCTGCTCGACCGGAGTGATCGGACACTTGCTTCCTCGAGATGTCCTTGCCGCAGGCATTCCCAAAGTCGCGGCGGAGATCAGTCCCAGACCGGAGTCGTTTCTGAGCGCAGCCGAAGCGATCATGACGACGGACACGGTGTCGAAACAGTCGTCACGAACAGTCTCCATCGGCGGTTCGAGCATCACCCTTTCTGCAGTCGCCAAAGGGGCGGCAATGATTGCCCCCAACATGGCCACGATGCTGGCCGTCGTGATGACCGATGCCGTACTCGATGTCGAGCAAGCTCAATCGTGGCTTAAGGCCGCAGTCGATCAAAGCTTCAACTCCATCAGCATTGATGGCCACATGAGTACCAGCGATACCGTGCTGTTCCTCGCCAACGGAGCGGCATCGGCCCGTGTTGAGAGTGCTGATGACGAGCAACGATTCCGAGAAGCACTGGGCGAAGTCTGTCAGGAGTTGGCTCAGAAAATCATTCGTGACGCCGAGGGAGCCGAACACTTCATCACCATTCAGGTCTCTGGCTTGAGAAACAACGAAGAGGCAACCCGCGTCGCCCGACATGTTGCCGACAGTGCTCTGGTGAAGACCGCAATAACAGGCAATGACCCGAACTGGGGTCGCATCGTGTCTGCTGCCGGCTACGCTGGCGTTGAGTTCCAAGAGTCGGAAACGAGTTTGCGACTGAACGGTTTCCTGCTCTACGAGAAGGGATTACCGACGAAATTCGATGCCGGCGCCGTTTCGGAGTCTCTCAAATCGGGCGAAGTCGAAGTCGACCTGAGCTTCGCCTCGGGGAACGGGTCAGCCCGATTCTGGACTAGTGATCTGACCCAGGAATACGTGCGGTTGAACTCAGAGTACACGACTTGAACGACAGTAGGTCGGCCTTCCAGGCCGTCCGTTCTTGGTCGCCGGCCCACCCGGACAACGTAGGAAGTCTGTCCTATTACTCCCGGACGGCCTGGGAAGGCCGTCCTACGCCGTTATACGTCGGCGGGCATCTCGCCTTGCCGATAACGGATCAGTCTTGACCGAAATGACTTTGGGAACACCGCATCTGCAGAGCGCCGCAGGGATTGAAACCCCATCCCCCACTGGTAATATGATGACCTGAAATGAGCGCATCTGTCCGCATCGTATTGGAAAGCACGTACTTCTGGCGGAAAAGTCCTGAGTTTCATTTCATTTTTGTGCAACATTAACCTGAATACTCAAGGATGGTTGCCGAATCATAGTTGGACAAACGTGGTTCAGGTGAAGTCGCCGGCGAATGCCAATTGAGCCGGCGCGGGTTAAGGAAGTCATGATCGAGTCACATTCCAAAATCCGACATGTGCGTTCGCTGTTTCTCAGCGATGTGCATCTCGGGAGTCGGCATTCGCAAGCGAAGTTTCTCACTTCGTGCCTGGCGTCGTTGCGGCCTGAGAACCTCTTTCTTGTCGGCGACCTGATTGACGGTTGGCTGCTTAAAAAGAAGTGGCATTGGCCGCAGGCCTATCACGACCTGCTGGCGTTGTTCGTCTCCTGGGCGGAAGACGGTACTTCGGTCTTCGTCACTCCGGGAAACCATGACGAATTCTTGCGAGAGTTGAAGCGGCTGGGCGTTTTGGCATCCGCCGAGCACATCAAGTTTGAAAACGAGTTCGTGCATCATCTGGCCGATGGTCGCAAGTTTCTGGTGACGCATGGCGACCTGTTCGACAAAATCGAACAGCATCGCAAATGGCTCTCACAAGTTGGGACGGTCGGATTTGAGATGTTGTTGACCGTTGACGGCATGTTCGGGCGTGTCCGCCGTGCCAAAGGACCGAAACGCTACATGTTCGCGGGCAAAGTCAAACGCTGGGTGAAGCGCAAGACGGTCAACCTCGATGAGTATCGCGAAAAACTCTTCTCCCGCGCGAGCGACCTCGATTGTCTGGGAGTGATTTGCGGCCATGTCCATTCCCCGGCGCTCAAGCAATACGAACTGCTCACCTATTGCAACACTGGTGATTGGATCGAAGGCTGCACCGCTCTCGTCGAATCCGACGAAGGGCGTCTGCAACTGTGGCAATTTCGTGGCCCCGATGATGTTCGAGTTCTGGGAGAAAGCGAACCACAACCAGCCGCCGATGTTCCGACCAACGAGAACGACATTCCGGCCGTCGTCGGTTCGTCGCGCGGCGGAGATGCAACTCAGTAGAGTCGAAGTACCAAACGGACGGAGAACTCTGCATGGCACGAATCGTCTACAGCCTGGCGGGGGAAGGTCGGGGACACGCAACGCGCGTCCGGGCAGTTGTTGAGCATTTGCGGCACGCGCATGAGTTTACACTGCTGGCGCCCAGTGTCGCTTACGACTTCCTCTCCGATGTCTACGCCGGCACTGAGGTCAAGGTCCGACGCATACCGGGATTACTCTTCCACTATCGCCGACAGCGATTGAGTTATTGGAAGACCATACAAAAAGGGGTCGGCTACCTCTCGCGATTTCCCAGGCTTGTGAAATCGATGCGGAATCTGCTGGATGACTTCGAAGCCGACCTTGCCATCACCGATTTTGAACCGGCATTGCCTCGCGCCGCTCGCAAGTCGGGAGTACCTGTCATCAGCATCAACCATCAGCATTTCCTGGTGGCCTATGACCTGACGGGCGTGCCGGTCTCCGCACGCTTCCAGGCAGCGGTGACGGCACCGGGAATTCACGCCTATTGCCGTCGCCCGGCGGCGACCGTCGTCTCTGCATTCTATTTCCCTCCATTAAAGCGAGGCTACGAGAATGTCGTTCAGGCCGGAGTGATGCTCCGTCCGGAGATGCGCCGGCCACCAGATGACGGCGACCATCTGCTCGTCTACCTGCGGCGGTTCGCCGAGTCAAACATTATGCAGGCACTCGCCGACTGCGGACGCGAAGTGCGCATCTATGGTCTGGGAACTCGGCCCGATCAGGGCAATCTCAGGTTCTTCAACGTTAACGAACAAGGCTTCTTGAAAGACCTTGCTTCATGCACGGCTCTGGTCAGCAACGCCGGGAATCAGCTCGTGGGTGAGGCCCTGTATTTGAAGAAGCCCGTGCTCGCCATGCCCGAGTTCGGCAATTTCGAGCAGCAGATCAATGGATACTTCTTAAAGGCCGGCGGAGGAGGAGACTCCGTATCGGCAGAAGCCTTCGACACCCGTATCCTGAAAAGGTTTCTTGATGCCCGCGACGAGTATGTCTCTCGCATCGACGCGACTCGCATGGACGGCATTCCCGCAGTTCTGGAAACGATTGAACGTCACCTCCCGACAGTTAGTCGAAAGGACAAGAAGACTCTCGCAGACGATCCTTCCCAAACAGTCACTCAACGCCCCTCGGAGTTGGTTGCATGCGACGTCTAGTTTCCTGGTTCACCGATGTGCTGAGAAACCGTCGGCGGAAGACCAACCTGCCGAGGTTTCTGACTTACACGGTCAGCTTTTCGTGCAATGCGCGCTGCATCATGTGTGACTCGTGGAAGATTCCTTCCAAGGAAGACCTCACGTTTCCAGAGATTGAGCGCATTGTCGACCAGTTGCCTCCAATGGATGCCGTGCGTCTCACCGGAGGCGAACCCTTTGTCCGCAAGGACATGGCCGACATTGCCCATCTGATGGAGCGCAAGCTTAAGCCCTGGGTCGTCTCGGTGACGACGAATGGTTTTCTCACCGAACGCATCGTCGAATTCGTACGCGACCCCAGGCGCAAGGTGCCACTCGACCTGTTGGTGTCGATCGATGGACTCGAAGACAAGCACAATACGATTCGCGGCCATTCGCAGGCGTATCATTTGTGCTTAGAGACTCTCAAGGCATTGGCTCCGCATCGCAAAGCTCTTAAGCTGCGTTTGTCGGTCAATCAGACGATCGTCGATGAAGAAGGCGTCGAACAGTACAAACTGCTACGCGAGGCCCTCAAGCCGCTTGGCGTCGTCAATAAACTGGTGATGGCCTACGACGTGAGCGCGACCTACAACCTTGAACGAAACATCGAAGTCGCCCCGAAGGAAATTGGCGACTTCGCCACGTTCGGAGATTTCAGTCAGGAGAAGATTCGAGAACTCCTGGACGAAGCCGAGCGAGACCTCCCCAACCTCCCCTGGGCCGACCGGCTGGCGAAGCGGTATTACCTGAAGGGACTCCGGTCACGACTGCTGCACGATGAAGGGACTCCCAACCCGAAGTGTGTCGCCCTCAGTTCGCATCTGCGAATCTTTCCCAACGGCGATGTCCCGACTTGCCAGTTCAACAGCAAGATCGCCGGCAACTTGAGAGAGCAGTCGTTCGACGAAATCTGGAACAGTGCCCAGGCCGACAAACAACGCGACTGGGTTCGCAAATGTCCCGGCTGCTGGGCCGAATGCGAAGTCGTCCCCAGTGCCATCTACACGGGTGATCTGTTTCGGGCGTTCCTGCGAGGCAAGGGAAGCTACCGCCCCATCGTCCCTCGCGAAACCGTGCAGTTTGCCGACAGTTCGACGTGCCAAAGCGAAACGGAATCGCAATCAGTCGAGCTGGAAGGGGCGGTTGGGAGCAAGGTTTAGCGGAAGTTGTGAGGCTTCCAAGCAGTGGAATGAATCACAAGTTCCGCTACCGACCTTCGCCCTCCAGCGACTATGCTGCGTCTGGCCATCAGCCATAGGCCACAATCCATCAGCCAGAATCAATGACTAACGACCAGAGTCCAACGACGAGTGACCATAACGGCCTGCTCTACATCGAAACCGTCGGCTGCCAGATGAATGTGCTCGACAGCGAACTCGTTGTCGCCGCGCTCAAGCAGCAGGGGTACAAATTGTGCGACGACCCTAAGCAGGCCGACACGGTACTCTTCAACACCTGCAGCGTGCGGGAACACGCGGAGCACAAGATCTACAGTTCCGTCGGGCGATTGAAGTACGGCAAACGCAAGCGGCCGGCACAGGTCATCGGTCTTATCGGCTGCATGGCACAGAAGGATCAAGAACTCATCTTCGAGAAGGCACCCCATGTCGATCTGGTCGTCGGCACCGGTCAACTGGCGGAGATACCGCAACTGGTCAACGAAGCGCGACGCACTCGCAAACGCCAAGTGGCCGTGAGCCTGGGACGCAAGGATGGCTCACGCACCGAGATCGCCGCCAGCTTCGAAAGCTACGACCCGCTCCGCGATCCGCAGATGCGCCCCAGTCCCTGGCAGGCGTATGTGCGGATCATGATCGGCTGCGACAAGTTCTGCACCTATTGCGTCGTGCCAACAACTCGCGGGCCCGAGCAATCGCGAATCCCTTCCGAGATCGCCCGCGAAGTCGATTATCTTGCTCAGCAGGGTGTGAAAGAGGTCACACTGCTGGGGCAGACCGTCAACAGCTACAAGGTTGAAGAAGGTGGCAAGCTCCATCGGCTGAGTGATTTGCTCGAACTCATTCACGAGACATCGGGACTCGAGAGAATCAAGTTCGTCACCAACTTTCCTAAGGACATGACGAATGACCTCTTGCAGGCAGTTCGCGACTTGCCGAAGGTGGCCCACTATCTCCACGTGCCGCTTCAATCAGGCTGCAACGATGTCTTGTCTCGGATGAAGCGCGGCTACACCGTCGAAGACTACCGCGACATGATGAGCCGCATCCGTGAAGTCATTCCGGACTGTGCGGTATCGAGCGACTTTATCGTTGGCTTCTGCGGCGAAAGCGAAGAGTCTTTCGAGAAGTCGCTCGCAACAGTCCGTGAGTTTCGCTTCAAGAACAGTTTCATCTTCAAGTACAGCCCGCGTCCCGGCACCAGGGCGCACGAACTGTATCCCGACGACATTCCCGAGGATGTGAAGAAACGCCGGAACAACGAACTGCTGAATGTTCAGAACGAGATCACTGAAGAAGACAATGCCGAGTTCATTGGTCGCCAGGTCGAGGTACTCGTCGAGGGCCTGAGCAAAACCGCTCAGAAGCGCATTGCCCGTGGCGAAGGCGGCGAAACCGAACTGCAACCCTCCCTCCCCGGCTGGCATGCCGGAGCGGATCTTGGTGAAGGTGAAGCGACGACATCGGGATCCGAACAACTGGTCGCATTGGACGGTGTGTCGAATGGAAAGGCCGCTCTCGCAGCGTCTGACAGCAGCGAGGCCACTCAAGACGAAGGACGCATGCAACTTGTCGGACGCACGAAATGCGATCGCATCGTCGTCTTTGACGGCAATCCCCGCCTCGCCGGCACCCTCGCCGAAGTGATCGTCGACGACGTCACCCCCACGACGCTCGTCGGCTCGATCGTCACGCGTCACATCCAATCCGGATCCCTCAATCTTCTGCCGATCCTTCAATAATGGAGGCTTCCGGACTTTGTGTCTCAAAGAATCGAATGCGACCAATTTGCCTCACGCAGGGAAAGCGCAAAACTTGCTGATGGTCGCGATGGTCCACCACGAACTCGGCGACGCGACCGCCGCCGAAAACTGGGTCCGACGCACCGACGACTGGCTCGCCGACGCTATCGAGAGCGCGGAATTAGGTCGGATGAGCATGCCAACCACCGACTGGTTCCCGATCAACGTCCTTCGCCGCGAAGCAAATTCGTTGATCGATCCCGATGCAGCCTCAGGCGATGGTGATACTGACTGATTGATCGAGGACCGCGAATCTCCGTCGACGTGCAAGACGTGGGCACAACCGGCTGCCTTTGGCGTAATGCGTTTCACGTATTGGTCCAACAATGGCCAATCAAAAAAGAGCCCCCGCTTGCCAGTGGGGGCTCTTTCTCCCAAGGTGACAGAGTCGCCAGCCCGTTGGCCGCCGCCTCGATCACTCTCTCACGAACGTTTGATCCTAGTGGTGACGCGACTTTGGAGCTTCGGGCGACGGACGGTCGCAATCGAGCGTACATTGATTGTTGTCGCAACTGTCGACGGTGTCGCGGAACGATGAACCCGCGAACGACGCCTTCACTCCATGATGGCCCTTGTAGGAAGTCGAACCCGACACATAGTACGACTGATTGAGCGAGCCGATGGCGTCACCGACGTCATTCAATTCGGCCACGACGGCGCTTTGGACTTCGGCCAGTCCGACGACGAGTCCAATCACAACAATGGTGGCGACGAGTATCAGCTCTGCGGAGACGATAAACCCCGCTTCGTCGCAATACAGCGAACGTGCAACATTCATGTTAAGGTGCTTTCTCTTTGGTCTTGCCTGAATCAAACCTGACGCATCCACAGGGATCGGACTCGACGCTGCACACATCGAGTTCACGCGCAGGAGCGGTGGTGGTGTCAATCACCCACCGTCTCACGCGTTCAAGAGCGATGCCAATGCCAACTCGCGCTGTTGCCGTCATCTCATCAGGCATCACGACATGGAACACCTTGTGCGCAGAAGAGTTTGCGAGATTCGCGTGCAGTCGAGCCTTGCGTCGCGCGCGACAGACGGCGCGCATGATCGCGAACGATTCGTTCAAGCGAGTGTTTCGCGCCGCAAGCGCGCATGCCAAATAGCCGACCCCCGCGCCACGCCAGAGGGGCCGGCGAGGCGCGAAGATCAAGGCAAGACCAAAGATGCGGCAGCTGTGCAGGCGACCGGCACCTCAATGATGCCGATGCACATCAAATGCCGATTCAGGTTTCTCAATCGCCACACGGACGTGACGAGTCCCCGAAACGTCGCCACAAATGCGTTGCCACCCGAGGATAAGGCACGTTCGACATAATGAGGCTGTACGGAAGTTCTGATTGTCGATGGCGTTCAGTGGGATGAACGTTCTGTCAATGAGTAAGCTAAGAGAATTGCAAATGCGAGTAGGGGGCCATCTGCCTCTCGAATGATTAACATTCCGGCATCGTCATGACGCCTTCGAACGAAGATCCTCTACAGGCTTCTGTCCGCTTCTTGAGCGGCGTGGGGCTCGCGCGGGCGGATCTGTTGCAGAAGCTCGGTATCGAGACGGTCTTCGACCTGCTCTGGCATCTCCCGCGCGAAGTCCTCGATCTGACACAGGTTCTCTCGCCCCGACAGCTTGTGGAGAAGAAGCTGCAGAGCGTCCGCGGAGAAGTGGTCGATGTCGATGCGAAGTACACCTCGACCGGCAAGCATATGACCGCATGCCTGATCGATTGCGGACAGGGGCAATATGTTCGCGGCGTCTGGTTCAATCAGCCCTACATGCTCAAGAAACTGCAGATGGGGCAGCATCTGCTCTTCTCGGGAAAACCAAAATGGCAACAAGGACGCTGGGAGTTTGGGCATCCCACGCTGCAATGGCTCGATGCCGATGACGAAGACGCCTCGGCAGGTGTCCTCACACGCTACAGCCTGACCGATGGTCTGAGAATGCATGAGATGCGGCGGATGATGCGGCACGCCGTCGAGAACCATGCCCAGCAATTGCCGGAGCATCTCCCCGATGAGTATCGCAATCGACGAAGTCTTCCCAGGTTGGGAGACGCCATGCGTCTGGTGCATCTGCCGGGCGCGATGGCCGAGTACCACCACGGCATGCAACGGTTGTTGTTCGATGACCTGATCGAGTTTCAACTCGGAATCGCCCTTCGCCGTCGAGCGTGGCGAAGGATGGGGGAGTCGCCGAGCATCGAAACGACCGCCAAGATCGACTCGCGGATTCGCAGGCTGTTTCCGTTCGCCTTTACTGCCGGACAAGATCAGGCGATTCGGGAACTGACGGGGGATCTCCAACAGACCCTCCCGATGCATCGACTACTGCAAGCTGATGTCGGTGCCGGCAAAACTGTCGTGGCCGTGTACGCCATGCTGGCCGCGATCGCCAATGGCTTTCAAGCCGCGATGATGGTCCCAACCGAAGTGCTCGCCAGCCAGCATTGGGAGACGATCAATTCGCTGCTGGCAAACAGTCGCGTCGAACGGGCGGTATTGACGGGCAAACTCTCGAACCGCCAGCGGAGTAATACACTCGCCGACCTCAAGTCGGGAC
This sequence comes from uncultured Planctomycetaceae bacterium, assembly GCA_942492405.1. Taxonomy (GTDB): domain Bacteria; phylum Planctomycetota; class Planctomycetia; order Planctomycetales; family Planctomycetaceae; genus JANNSB01. The sequence goes on along the minus strand of CALOES010000045.1, from coordinate 480,502 downwards.
GCATTCAACTCGTCGTGGGAACTCAATCGCTGATTCAAGAGGCGGTCGAATTCCAACGGCTTGGTGTCGCCGTCATCGACGAGCAGCACAAGTTTGGAGTCAGCCAGCGCTCGCAGTTCTCGGCAGGTGCGAATCCGCCGCATGTCCTGGTGATGACGGCCACACCGATCCCGCGCAGCCTGTGCCTCACACAGTTCGGCGATCTCGATCTGACAACAGTTTCCGACCTGCCCCCTGGAAGGCAGCGCGTGGTGACGAGCATCATCTCCGGTATTCCCTCCCGGAAGAAGGCGTGGGACTTCATCCGCAAGCAACTCCGCACCGGTCGGCAACTTTTCGTCGTCTGTCCGCGTATCGGAGAGTCGACAACTTCAAGCGAAGATGAGTTGGGCGACTTCACTCGTTGGGAAGAGTATGCACCTGAGTCGTCGCAAATGCCTTCAAGTGATCGTGGCCTCGATTCTGCCGCCGCCGAGGTGGTCTTTCCTCAGTTGAAAGAGACCGAACTCGCGGACTGCACCATCGGCATGGTGCACGGACGCATGGACGATGATGAACGGCGTGACGTGATGGAATCTTTTCGCACTGGCGATGTGCAAGCACTGGTGGCGACGACGATTATCGAAGTCGGCATCGATGTTCCGAATGCGACGTTGATGGTCGTGCTTGATGCTCATAGGTTCGGGCTGTCGCAACTCCATCAGTTGCGGGGCCGCATCGCCCGCGGCAAGCATCAGGGGTACTGCTTCCTCTTCTCGGAAGCCGACTCACCCGAGGCGCGATCGCGACTGGGGATACTCGAACAAACCTCCGATGGCTTTCAGGTGGCCGAGCGAGACTTTGAACTGCGTGGACCCGGCGATGCCCTTGGCACCCGTCAGCACGGCGGCTCACCACTTCGCGTGGCCGACCTCAATCGCGACAAAGAACTCGTTCTGCAAACTCGCGAGGAAGCGTTTCACCTCGTCAGCACCGGCGAGTTCGATCAACCCGAGTTCGCCCCACTCAAACTCAAAGTCCTCGAACGCTTCGGCAAGTTGATGAATCTTCCGCTGGGAGGGTAGCGCGTTCGTCGCCGCGTCTGTCCCCAGACTCGGGGCCACGCTCGGTGGCGGACTCTGGTCGCCTGGGTACACCAACGCAGTGGATCTCCTTCTTCGTTCCCCGAGTCTGGAACAGACTCGGCTACGAATGGTGCCTCACCCGTGTTCTCCCGATACAATCAACACTCCGTCCAAATGACGAAGGACAAATGACCAATGACCCCCTTCAAACTATGACCACCCCCTACTTCTCCCTCACCGCAACCGATCTGGCCGCGTTTCAGTCCGATGGTTTCGTCATCGCGCGCGGGTTGCTCGATGTTGATGAAGCCGCACTTCTCAGCCGGACGGCACGGGCTGATCGCGAACTGTCGGAGAAAGCCTATGGTCGCAAGGATGCCGGCGGCGTCGCGGTTGTCCTCGCGGTACGAAACGAACTGCAGGACAATCTCTACTCTTCGATCGCCCGCAGCCGACGCGTCGCCGGGTCGATGCAGGCGTTTCTCGGAGATGAAGTCTATCACTATCACCACAAGCTCATCCTCAAGGAACCGAAGGTCGGCGGGGCGTGGGAATGGCATCAGGACTACGGCTACTGGTATCACAACGGCTGCCTCTATCCCGACATGGGAAGCTGCCTGATCGCCATTGACCGCGCCACGAAAGAGAACGGATGCTTGCAGGTCTTACGCGGTTCGCATCTGCTGGGCCGCATCGATCACGGTAAGACCGGCGACCAGACCGGGGCCGACATGGAGCGGGTGAACGAAGCCCTGAAGCAACTCGAACTCGTCTACGTCGATCTGGAACCGGGGGACGCCGTGTTCTTCCACGCGAACCTACTGCACCGCAGTGACCAGAACCGCAGCGACAACCCCCGCTGGGCCCTCATCTGCTGCTACAACACGAAACACAACGACCCATATAAGGAGTCGAGACACCCGAGGTATTCGCCGCTGTTGATCGCGGAAGATGTGGCGTTCACCGATACGCAATCACAAACAACCGTTTGAACGGAAACAGCACGTTGCCATCACTGCGTATCGGATACGACTCATCGACTCGTTCTCGCAACAGGTCGACAAAGCGCTCGCGCTCGGGCTGACTCGCCAAGGCGTCAAGAAATGGTCGCAGGCCGGTGCTGGCAATCCAATCGATGATTGCGTCGGCATCTTTCAGTACGTGGAAATACTCGGTCTCCCAGACATCCATCTTCGAGGCGTGCGGGGCCAGAACGTCGTAGTAGAACGTGGGGAGTTTCATTGTCAGCATCGATCGCGCTGCTTCCAGGCGGTCGGACCATGCAGGGTCTTCGGAGATCTCGTGGATGTGATTCCTCACCGGCATTCTTGAGTAGCTCGGTATCTGAAACGCCAGAGCGCCGCCGTCAGCCACATGAGTGAACAACCGCGAAACCAACTCCGCATGGTTCGGCAGCCACTGAATCGCGGCGTTCGAGAAGACGATGTCGAATGGCTCGTCAGGCACCCATGTGGCGGCATCGGCAAGAGCCCATTGTTGATCCGGATACTTCTCGCGAGCGGCGGTGATCATCTCGGCGGAGTTATCGATGCCGACAACATGAGCATCAGGCCAGCGAGCCATAAGCACCTGAGTGCTGTTGCCCGGGCCGCAACCGATATCAACGATCCGCTGTGGGCGATCGACTTGAATTCGTTCCACCAGATCCCACGCCGGCCGAGTGCGTTCGGCTCCGAACTTCAGATAGTGGTCGGCATTCCAGGCGGACATCGTACGAGTGCGGTGTGAGGATCGAAATGAGGGCAGCGGTTGGTTCAAACAGGTTCCCTCACTTCAGCCAGATCTTGCCATTGTCGGCATCGACGAGAAAGCATTTCATTCGCCTGGACGTTCTGCGAATCGTTAATTCATCGATATTCAAGAACTTCGCCGCCCGCTTGGGTGTCTGATAGCCGCGAAGGACCGCCAGCACGATCGCCTTCTCGAGTTCAGAACTCGCGGACAAGACAATCTTCGCGATTGATCGTGCTTCTCGTGCCGTCGGCATTGGGAATCGTGGATCTGCATCTTGCTTGGTCATCGCTGTCGGCAACTACACGCGCTCTCCCGTGAACAACGGCGTAATCACCTCGCCGCGATTGAGCCTGACCGGTCTTCCCAATCGATCATGAACCATTGCCTCGGAGTCGATGCCGAGCAAATGATAGACCGTGGCACCGACATCGTTGGGGGAATAGGCCCGGGTGGCGGGGTAGGCGGCGGTTTCATCCGAGCGACCAATCACTTGTCCCCCTTGCACGCCGGCACCCGCGAACAGGCCGAAGAAGCAGGGGCCCCAATGGTCGCGGCCGGCATCGTTGTTGATTTTCGGTGTGCGTCCGAATTCACCGAGCAGCATCACCAGCGTGTCATCGAGCCTGCCGAGATTCGCAAGGTCATCGAGCAATGCGGCCACTCCCTGATCGAGCGGAGGCAGCAGTCGGTCTTTCAATGTCGTGAAGATGGCACTGTGACTGTCCCAGTTCTGCACGGGTCCGACATTCGCCTGAACCACAGGGACGCCGACCTCGATCAGTCTGCGAGCGAGCAACAGCGATTGTCCCGTCATGTTGCGACCGTAGCGATCACGGACTTCATCCGGTTCACGTTGCAACTCGAACGCGGTCGATAGCCGACTTGATGTCAGCAGCGAGATCGCCAGTTCCTGATCGACATTCATCCGACGTGATTGTGCGACATCTTCCAACGCACGTTGTTGAATGTTGACTTCGTTCAGCAACGACTGTCGGCGATCGAGTCGTTCGACATCGATCCCCTGCATCAGCGTCAACGCATCGACGCGAAAGTCGTTCGAGTTGGGATCGCCCGTGATCTGCCACGGGTCGTAGTTGGGGCCGAGGAAACCTGAATGCTGACCGGGCCAGGTGAGAGGAGCCGACATCAGAAACGTCGGCAGGTTGACGCCGCTGGGGAGTCCATCATTTCGTGGACGCAGGAACTGCAGCGCCGACGAGTAGCAGGGCCAGTCGTCCCGCGAGGCGACCTTGTCGAAGAAGCCGCCCGGCTGCTTTTCGCCCGTCAACACATGATGGGTCGACATCAAGTGGTTGTTGTCGTTGTGCGACAGCGAACGCACCAGGGCGTAGCGATGTGCCTGTTGGGCCAGATGCGGAAGGTGCTCGCAAATCTGAATGCCCGGCACGTTCGTATCAATCGGCTCGAACTCTCCGCGAATCTCGGCGGGAGCCTCGGGCTTCATATCGAACGTGTCGTGATGACTCGGCGCACCGGTCAGGAAGATGATGAGGATCGATTTCGGCGAGGCCGACTCGTTCGCCATCGCACGCGGGGCAAGCGCGGAAGAAAGCCCCAATCCCATCAGGCCGGAATACCCGACCTGCAGGGCTTCGCGTCGATTCATTCCGAAACGGTGTCGGTACACGGAAGGCGGGGGGTGGAGGAAGGCAATTCGGGGCGGGACAACGATCCATCCATCTTATCGGATGGATCGAGCCGACGGGAGAGGAATGGTCGAAAAAGGCCGGGCGACACGGTAACCCGAAGTGCTAACGAGGGCACCGTGAAGTCGAAGGTTGAACGCGTGAAGACACAGTTTGCGGGACGGCAATCTCCGCGAAATGGCGGGCCGGCCGGTTTCCGCAAGCAAGGCTGCTTGTCCGTGAACGCGATCGCTCACGGCCCCCTCGTTAACACTTCGGGTTACCATTTCACACGACGCTCACGCTCTCACGCTTCGGGTTACCATCGACCTATTCGCCGACGATCACACCTTATCGAGTGCCTGTTTAAGGTCGGCGATAATATCGGACACGTCTTCGGTGCCGACGCTCAGGCGGACGAAGTCGGAGGTGACTCCGGTGCTGGCCTGCTCATCAGCCGTCAACTGCTGATGCGTGGTACTCGCGGGGTGAATGATGAGCGACTTGCTGTCACCCACGTTCGCCAGATGCGAGAAGAGCTTCACATTGTTGATGAGCTTGATGCCGTTGGCCTTCTGCTCGTCGGGCGTGCTTCCGGCAATGCCGAAGCCGAAGATCGCTCCGCAACCCTTCGGCAGATACTTTTTTCCGAGCTTATACGAGGGGTGCGATTCGAGGCCGGTGTAGTTGACCCACGATACTTTCTTGTGGCTTTCGAGGAACTTCGCGACTTCGAGGGCATTCTGGCAGTGCCGCTCCATGCGGAGGTGCATCGTTTCGAGTCCCTGCAGCAGCAGGAAGGCGTTGAACGGGCTCATCGCCGGGCCGAGGTCGCGCAGCAGTTGTGTGCGAACCTTCAGGATGTAGGCGATGTTCATGCCGCCGAACGTCTCGAAGAACTTCATCCCGTGATACGACGGGTCCGGCTCGGTCAGTTCGGGGAACTTGCCGTTGCCCCAAGGGAAGTCCCCCTTCTCGATAATCACGCCGCCAATCGACGTGCCATGACCGCCGATGAACTTCGTGCAGGAATGAATGACGACATCGCAGCCATGATCGAACGGCCGGCAGAGATACGGGGTCGCAAGTGTGTTGTCGACGATGACGGGAATGCCGGCTTCATGCGCGATCGCCGAGATCGCTTCGAAGTCGGGAATGTCGCAACGTGGGTTGCCGATCGTTTCGAGAAAGATGCAGCGGGTCTTGTCGTCGATCGCCTTGCGGAAGTTCTCGGGGTCCGACTGCTCGACGAACTTGCAGCCGATGCCGAACTTCGGAAACGTGTAATGGAACAGGTTGTACGTTCCGCCGTAGAGACTCGACGCGGAGACGATGTTCTGACCCGCCTGAGCGATATTGAAGATCGCCAGCGACTCCGCCGCCTGACCCGAGGCGACGGCGAGTGCCCCGCTTCCCCCTTCGAGGGCAGCCAATCGCTTTTCGAGCACATCGCAGGTCGGATTCATGATCCGCGTGTAAATGTTGCCGAACTCCTGCAGCCCGAACAGCCGGGCGGCGTGGTCGGTGTCGTTGAAGACGTACGATGTCGTCTGATAGATCGGCACCGCCCGCGAATTCGTCGCCGGGTCGGGTTCCTGGCCAGCGTGAAGACAAAGAGTTCCGGGCTTGTAGTTGGTTTCGCTCATGGGATGTTCCTTGTAGCGGAAGTCGTGAGACTTCCGCCGCTGATGGGTGCGCCGATTGGTGTGTGCGAAGTGTCGGAAGTCTCACGACTTCCGCTACAGTTTCTTGCAGATGGCCTCCGCCATCTCCTGGGTGCCGACTGCCGTGGGGTCGTTGCGGTCGGGCTTCATGTCGTAGGTCACGTCCTTCCCTTCCGCGATCACCGCTGCCACGGCCCGCTCCAGTCGGTCGGCGGCATCCTTCTCGCCGAGGTGATCGAGCATCATCTTCCCCGACAGAATGAGTGCCGTCGGGTTCACCTTATTCTGACCCTTGTACTTCGGGGCACTGCCGTGAGTCGCCTCGAAGATCGCCCCTTCGGTACCGATGTTGGCTCCCGGTGCGACGCCCAGACCGCCGACAAGTCCGGCGCACAGGTCGCTCAGAATGTCGCCGTACAGGTTCTGAGTGACGATCACATCGTACAGTTCTGGCTTCTGCACCAATTGCATGCACATGTTATCGATCAGGCGCTCGACGTAGGTTACGGCACCATTTGTGTCCTTCACCCTTCCGACCAGTTCGGGATCGGGTTTGACACCATCGGCGAGTTCGTTCCACTCGAAGTTGGCTCCATACGCCAGTGCGACGGCTCGCGACTCATCATACCAGAGGCCATCGGTGAACTTCATGATGTTCGCCTTGCACACCGATGTGACCGACGAACGACCCTGCTTGACGGCATAGTCGAATGCATAATCAACGATGCGTCGCGTCCCTTCGTACGAGATCGGCTTGATGCTGATGCCCGTCGTGTCGCTGCGGGTGCCGATCTTCTTACCGGTGGCAGCCGCGTTGATGCTCGCAATCAAGCCCGCTGTTGCAGCCAGTCCCGCTTGAAACTCGACGCCGGCATAGAGGTCTTCGGTGTTCTCGCGAACCAGCACCAGATCGACATTCGAGTCGGAGAAATAGGTTCGCACCCCTTCGTAGGTCTTGCAGGGACGGATGCAGGCAAAGAGATTGAGTTCCTGCCGCAGATAGACATTGACGCTGCGAAACCCCTTGCCGATCGGCGTCGTGATGGGGGCCTTGAGAGCGACGCCGTTGGCCTTGATCGACTCCAGCACTCGTTCGGGCACCTTGCCGACGGCTTCGATGACCTCGATTCCGCATTCCTGGACATCCCAGTCGATTTTGACGCCGGTGGCATCGACGCATTTGCGGGTCGCTTCGGCGATTTCTGGACCGACACCATCGCCGGGAATCAACGTCACTTTGTACATGGAACTTCTTCCGAGGATTAGACTTTCGACGATCAACCGCAGTCGCGGCGGCCCTCGATGCCGGGGGAGGGACGACGCCCGTTCTCCACCAGTTTTCGCGAGCGTGCGAGGACGGCACGAATCGTAAGTGAAGCCCATCGGGGCTGCAACGATGCCAGCGCCAGGTAAGCCGAAGCGTGAGCGAGGCAACGTGACGCAGCTGGGCCACATCCGGTTTGTCTTTCCAACATATGATCTCGCTCACGCATGGGGTTACCATGCCCATCATGCCTGTTCAGCCCACCACCGAATCTCTCCTGGCGACGCGCGTGCGACCGCAGGGGCGCCCTGTGATGTATCACTCGTGGAAGGATTTGCTCTTTCTGCACTGGTCGTTTGATCCCGAAATCATTCAAGCCACGTTGCCCGAGGGACTGACGGTTGACACATTCGACGGCCGGGCGTGGGTGGGCGTCGTGCCGTTCTTCATGCGGAACATCAGGCCTCGCTGGGCGGTCTCGGTGCCGTGGCTATCGAACTTTCAGGAACTCAACCTCCGCACTTACGCTGTTGATCGCGAAGGGACGCCGGGAGTCTGGTTTTATTCGCTCGATGCGAACTGTTGGCCTGCCGTCCAGATTGCCCGACGGTGGTATCACCTCCCCTACCGCTGGGGGGCGATGTCGTTTGAAAAGTTGGCGAGCGGCATCAGTTACTCATCCCGGTTACGCGGAAAACCTGTCGATTCCACATGCCGCTTTGAGTATGAACCTGCCGAGCCACTACGAGTTGCCGAACCGGGAACACTCGAGTTCTTTTTAGTCGAGCGCTATGTGCTGTTCTCGGTACGGAGAAACGGTTCACTAAGAACTGGAAGAGTGTGGCACGAGCCCTACCAGATCGCACGTGCGAATGTCCCTCAGTGGGATGCCAAGCTGTTCGGTCTGAGCGGGCTACCGACGCCGGAAGGCGAGTTTGAGAACGCCGTGCTCTCACCCGGAGTGAATGTGGAAGTGTTCGGGCTCATGTAGCCGCGTCTGCGAGACGCGGCGGTGACGCTCACTGGTTGCCGAGCCGAATCGAAGCTGAGAAATCCGCCGCGCCGTCCAGGAGGTCCTCGCCTACACAACCACTTCGTCGGCAGGATCGAACTTGGGTATCACGATGTTGAGGATCTTCATCTTGCCGACGGCCCGATGTTTGACGCCGGGGGGGATCATGATGCACATCCCTTGCTGAATTGGGATGCGTTCGCCGTCGAGTTCCATCATCGCGTCGTTCCCGCACTCGAGAATGTAATACGTCTCGGTGAGCGTGCGGTGGTAGTGCGTTTCGGCGTCTTCGGAGATCTCGGTGAGATGGATCGTCGCGGGATACTCGGCGACATCGGCAAACGCCCGGCGGGCCGTGCCGCAGGGGCATGGGACGCCGGGGAGTTCAGCGAGATTGACGATGCGATAACTGCTCATTGTTGAAAGAATCTGATGATATCTGTCCCACCGCAAAGGCGCACAGACCGGAATGTCTGTGCCACCTGATGTTACGTTCCTGACCCGATTCTTGCCCCCCTGCATTCACGGCGTGGAGCCGGGAATCGTGTCAACCAGATCATCGGCCAGTTTCAGCAGCACTTCGATGGTCGTGTGCATCTCGACTTGAGTTCTGCCTGGGGTTCCTTTCTCCGATCGAAACCGCTTGAGCGAGAAACGCCCTCCACTGTGCGACTGCAGCAGCACTTCATAGTACTGCGTTCCATCGGGAAGCGTGTCGGGTGGAACCGAGCGAATCATCACCTCTCCTGCGGCTGGATCGAATTCCAGCGGAGCGAGGTGTTCCAAAAGATATGTGATCCGCTGGCTGAGTTGCTCGGCCCACTTCTTGAGGGCATCGAATGCCGAATTCTGCAGCGACGGCACGTCGAGTGCGAGTTCCCGGAAGGTACATCCCAGCGTATCGATCGCTGTGAATTCGATCGTCAACGTAATACCGCCCGACGCCGAGAGCGTGACAACTTGCGGCCCTTGACCGCGCAGTCGTTGCAGTTCATCATTGAGGTCGTCTCTTAAACTCATCGTGACCGGGGCTTTCGAACGTTTGGAGGGCCAGCGGCTTGGCAAGTACGTCGCCCTCCAGGATTCTGCAAGCAACGAATTCTACGCCAACACGGCCCGAGATGCGAAGGGAATATCGAAAACCGCCGCGAGATGGGTGGCGTCGATGAATCAGCTCAGCGACCGAAAGTCGTTATTGCGGCAGTTCGTACACGACACCCGTATCGACGGCCTGAAAGCCCGAGGCCGTTGCGATGCGGTGGGCGGCGGCGTTGCCGGAGGGGACGTGCATTTCGGCGCGTGTAATCATTTCCTGCTTCATCCGGCGGACGACTTCGATGACGAGCGTTTGTCCATAACCTTGGCCGCGATAAGCCTCGGGAACGTCGATACCCAGCAGTCCGATGGCGCGCTCGTTCCAGGTGCCGACGTAGTGATCGAGTCCGACGACGGTCACCGTGGCGAATTGCTTGCCTTCCTTGTCGGTGAGCAGACAGTGCAGCGAATCAGCCGTTCCGAAGTTCGCGAACCACCACCAATTCGGATCGGAAGGCTGATCGGAGAACTCGACCTGCGTGACCCGGCGAAGCTTCATCGTGCGAAATGAAACCGGGTCGCGCGTCAGACGCAGATCACGCTGATAGACCGTATGTTCTTCCTTGAGGACGAATCCCACGGCCTTGAGGAATGGGTCGGCGAGCGGGTCGGACTTCAGGAATCCTGATGGACGGCAGCCTCCGTACAGGCCGAAGTAGAAGGGGTCAGCCCCACGAGATTCCCCGACCTGAATGCGTGTCGCACCCCGCTCTCGCAAGTAGGCAATTCCCTGCTGCATCAACTCGCGACCGATGCCCTGCCGGCGATGTTGTGGATGGACCACGATCGCGCAAATAACTCCAAAGGCAGGATCGATTTTCGAAGTGCCTGCGAGAGGTGCAAATCCCGCATGCACGAATCCGATCACTTCATTATTAGAAGTGGCGAGAATGAAGCCCTGGCGGTGGAAGTGGTGTTGCGAAAAGACCGCCGTCTCAAAGCCTTCGACGCTCAGCGGGCGGGCCGCGCCTCGGCCAAGCTGAGAGGCATTCCAAAGCCTCAGCACTTGAGGTGGGTCGGTGTTTCGAAACGTTCGATACTCGGTCACGCTGGGAGGAACTCGATCTCTGGCGGTTACGGGTAACGAACAAAAACACCTGCTCCGGGCATTTCGGCTAACGGTTCATCGTGACTTGCGAGCGAGCGTTTCTCGAGCGCGGATCGCTACGTTCTCCGATGTGAGCCCGTATTTGTCCAACAGGCCCTGAGGGTCGCCGCTCTCGGCATAGAGATCACCGACATTCACGAATCCCATCGGCACAGGATGCGTCTCGCCGACAACCTGGGCGACCACCGATCCCAAGCCGCCGTGATGCAGATGCTCCTCCGCCACGACGATGGCTCCTGTTTCTTTCGCGGCCTTGGCAATGGCATCGCGATCGACCGGCTTGATGGTATGCAGGTCGAGAACTCGCACCGAGACCTTTTCCTTGGCAAGAATTGTCGCGGCATCGACCGCTGCAGCGACCATCAGCCCGTTGGCGATGATCGTAATGTCGCTCCCGGAGCGGGTTTCGATCGCCTTGCCGAGTTCAAACTTCACGCCATCGGGATAGATGTCGGCAACTTTTCCACGTCCGACACGAAGGTAGGTCGGGCCGTTGTGGGTCACCGTTGCTCGCGTGGCCGCCTTGGTGCAGGCAGAGTCTGAGGGTACGCAGACCACCAGTCCCGGCAATGAGCAGGCGAGGGCCACGTCTTCGATGCCCATCTGAGACGGGCCATCTTCGCCGATGGAGATCCCGGCGTGAGTGCCGACCAATTTCACATTGGTCTGTGGAAAAGCCACCGACATGCGAATCTGGTCGAAGGCATTATCCAACAGGAAGCAGGCGAAACTGGCAACGACCGGAATCTTTCCACAACTCGCGAGGCCCCCGGCCACCGACACCATGTTGCTCTCGGCAATGCCGACATTGAAGCCACGTTCGGGATAAGCGAGAGCGAACAGTTCTGTTCGGGTCGAGTTCCCCACGTCGCCGTCGACCGTCACCAGGTTCGGAAGTTCCGCTCCGAGTTCCTTGAGAGTGTCTCCGAATGCGTCCCGGGTCGCCTTGCCGAGTTTCAATCCGCTGATTTCACCTGCGTACATAGTCGATTCGTTCTGTTGGCCAACAGCCTGTCGAGATGTGATAAGTAAGTTGAATGTACTGAAGCTGCCTCAGCCTCCGAGGAGTGCGAGAGCCTTCTCCGCGACGGCGGGTGGCAACGGCTTGCCGTGATAATTGAGATCGCCTTCCTGCTCAAGTACCGGCAGGATGCCGAAGCCCTTCTTCGTCTGCGAAACAATCGCGGTCGGACGATCGGTGACTTTGACGACGTTATCAAGCGCCTTCACGACTTCGTCCATCGAGTTACCGCTGATCGTCTGCACCGCCCAGCCGAAAGCTTCGAGCTTGGCTTGGAAACTCCCCATATCGAGGACATCGTGAGTCGATCCCGTCTGCTGGTAGCCGTTCTGATCGACGATGGCGGTCAGGTTGCCGAGCTTGTACTTGCAGGCCGATGCAGCAGCTTCCCACACTTGGCCTTCGCCCATTTCGCCGTCGCCCATCATCACGAAGACGCGATAGTCTCGCTTGTCGAGGCGTCCCGCGAGTGCATGGCCGACGCCGATCGACAGTCCCTGCCCCAGCGAACCGGTCGAGGCTTCGATCCCCTTGAGCCGGCGCATATTGGGATGGCCTTCATAGGGACTCCCCAGTTTACGAAGTGTCATGATGTCTTCGAACGGAAAGTATCCCGCCTCGCACATTGCCGAGTACAATACCGGGCACGCATGTCCCTTGCTCAGAATGAAGCGGTCGCGGTCGGGATCGCTTGGATTCTTCGGATCAAACTTCATGAACCCGCCGAAATAGAGGGCCGTCACCATGTCGGTGGCCGACAGGCTGCTGGAGGGATGGCCGCTGGCCGCCTCGGTCGTAATGCGAATAATGTGCTTGCGGATGGTGAGGGCCTTGGCCTTCAATTCGTCCAGGGTAAGTTTCGCCACGATTCTCTTTCGCCGTGTGAAGATGAGTTAACAGGTCCGCCTGTCAGGAAATGCGTCGATCGGCATCGAATGCTAACGTGCGCCGACGGAGTTAAGCAACCGTTACGGCGTGCGGGATTTTGAACAGATTGCAGCCGACACTTCCTCGAAATTGCGGATTTTCAAGGCAATCTCCACAGTCGCCCTCAATCAGCGTATAATGCATCTGTTGTTTTCGATTTGAATACCCACTCTCGTAAAGGCGGAGCCAGCGCTCCCCTTTCGATGAGACATAAGGCCGTGGCCGATTCGTTGGTCGCGTCATGTATACATACCCATGGCTCGTCGCAGTAAAGCCCGTGAAGTCGTTGTGCAGATGTTGCATCAAGTGGACGCCAATCCCGATGTCAGCGGGCAGATGGTGCGCGCGATGATTCGCGAACGCCTCCCCGACGACGAACTCCGCGATTTCGCCTGGAGTCTGTTCGCTGGCGTGATGGAGAATCGTTCGGCCATTGATGAGCGCATCACCGCGATCGCCACGAACTGGAAGCTCACCCGCATGGCGATCACCGATCGCAACTGCTTGAGGCTCGGGGCCTACGAACTCCAATTCACCGAGACTCCTCCGCGCGTCGTGATTGATGAAGCTCTCGAACTCGCCAAACGGTTTGGCAACGCCCAGTCGGGATCGTTCGTCAACGGCATCCTGGACAAACTGATTCCCGATCGCGGCGATCAGTCTTGAAACCGAGTTTTAATCAGCCTGCATTACCCAGGCCTCGTTGAACACGGCGTGCTTCATGCTCTTGCCCTCTGCGACAAAGTAGCTGTAGACACAATGAATGTTGCCATCGAGCGACTGGATGACGGCGGGATAGTGGTACTGGCCCGATTCGTGCAGTTCCAAATGCCGAGTGTGTGACCAGGTTTCTCCTTCGTCATCCGACAGCGAGACGGCCAATGAATATCGGCCGTCAACCGTGTCGTTGTAAACCAGTAGCCAGCGTCCGCTCGCCAGCACGACGCCGTCGAGACCAGAACCAGGGTTGAGAAGGTCGCAGACACCGACTGCTCCCCAAGTGAGTCCCTCGTCGTCTGATTCGCAGACGCGCACCCGATCGCGCGGGCCATTCTCGCGCATGTAGGCGACCAGCGTACCATCCCGTCGCTCGAGCACCGTGGGCTGAATGTTGCCGAACCCAATGAGTGGCTTGCTGGCGTACCACGTCGCACCACCGTCATCGCTGACTGCCATGATCGAGATCGAATAGGTGTCAGAGTAAAGCGGCAGAAGAATTCGCCCCGATGCCAAGACCGTCGGTTTACATCGTGGCTGCCAGCCCAGTCGCTGGTAGAGTCGATCACTCAGCCGCGTACGCAATTCGTCGAGCTCCGCTTGCAACTCTGGCGTCAGCACAAATTCGAGGATTCCCAACTCGTCATCCAGGATCTGCAGTGCTTCAGCCGAGAAGTCTTCCGGCTTGAGCAGAATGCTCCCATGCTCGATCGGCAAGTTGAAGGCGTCGACACCATCAGGATCGAAAACACGATAATGGGTGATACACGATTCCCAGCTGTTGGCGATGATCACCGGCCAGAAGAGCCAGACTTTGCCCGCGTCGTCACACATCAGACAGGTGTTGCAGTCGGGAAACCCCGGCGTATCGACCATCAGAAACGGTTCGCCCCAAATGTCGGCGCTGGCTTCACGAAGTGAACCGAAGACCGCGACATCATCGGCTGTGCGTTCGCCGGAACCGCGATACCACGAAATAAGGAATCGGCCATCAGGGAGTTCGGCAATCCCCGGTGCGTGATTGTGCTGGTTGTCGAGCGGAAAGACGAGTTCTGTCTGATGGAACGGCTCATCGGCCTTACCTTCGATGCCACAGAGTGCGACAAGTGCGAAAGCGAGCCAAGCGATGCTGCGTCGTGTTGTCATGTCGATGTTCAGTGCAGTGGGACGGAAGTGATGCAGAGACGTGACAACTCAATCGTCGTCATCCGGTTCTGGCCCTGTTCTCCTCAGCCATCCCTTGCGCCACAGGAAGGCGATCAGGCCGATATCAAGCAGGGCCATCAGGCTGAGGGCGAACGGATATCCCAGCCACCAGTGTAACTCAGGCATGTTGAACCTCGACACGCTGGGGTCGAAATTCATTCCGTAGACGCTGGCAATAAAGCTCATCGGCAAAAACAGCGTCGCGATGATCGTCAGCACCTTGGTGACGTCGTTCGTGTGCTGACTCAATTCCGACAAGTGGAGATCGCGCAGGTCGGTGCATGTCTCTCGAAGTGATTCCGCGACATCCAGGAGTTGCACGGTATGGTCGTAGCAGTCTCGCAAGAAGACCTGTGTCTCGGGCTGGACGATGTGCGAATGTCCGCGCAGCAGTGAGTTGATCGTTTCACGATGCGGCCACAGAATCCGTCTCAACTCCCGCAGATCCCGGCGGACCTGATGCAGTTCCCGCAGCGGCGAGTTGCGAGAATCCCGCTCCATCGATTCCTCGATGGTATCCAGGCGTTCGCCATATTCTTCGAGCACCGGGAAATAACCATCGATGATCGCATCGATCAGGGCATACGCCAGATAGTCGGCTCTACAGCGGCGGATGCGCCCCTTCGCTTCGCGTAATCGCGTCCGCACTGTTCCAAAATAGTCTCCCGGTTGATCCTGAAACGTGACCACCCAACCGGGTCCAAGAAACATGCTCACTTGTTCGGTGTGCAGCTTCTCGCTCGGCGAATGCATCCGCGTGACGATGTACAAATAGTCGTCGTACTCCTCGACCTTCGAACGCTGATGCAGATGAACGACGTCTTCGAGAGCCAGATGGTGCAGTCTGAAGACTTCGCCGAGTTCCGCGATCAGTTTGGCGTCTCCGACGCTTTCGATGTCGAGCCAGAGAACACTGCCGGGAGTGAGAAGTCCCTTCACATCCGCTGTCGACTGTGGATCGCACTCACGAATGCTCGCCTCGGAATAAATGAAGGCATGCATCTTCGACTTGGGGCGACTGGGGTCACCCACCAGCGTTCCGGGGGCTGCACCGGGACTTGTTCGACGATGGAAATTGCGCTTGTAACGCGCCGGACGCCGGGGAGGTTTGCGATGCTTGACCATGCTCCGCAGTGTAGCGACGGCCATTCCCAAATGCCGCTGAAACGCGTTCTACTCAAGCCGCTCCAGCACAGCCGCGCCGCAGGGCGACAAGTCGCATCTCGGCTGGTGGCTGACCGTCTGACCCAGATTCTTGAGCTTACGGACGTTCGGCTTCAGCCGGTTCTTCGGACACAGAGCGATCCGCAAGTCGGCTTGCGGATATGTATTGGAGGAAACAACTCCTGGCGGCGCGGCTGTGCCGCCCACTTTGTCAAAGCAAATGCATGGCCTTGATCCTCATATACTCATTGATGAGGGGAGCCGTGAGATTCTCGGGAGTCGTATCGATCGTCAAGGCTCCTGAGTGTCGCAGATCGGTAAGTACCTGATGCCTCCAGTTCAAGATGCTCCCGGCCGCGGCAGCCGTATAGACTTGCGGAAGAGTCGCCGGAATCTTGGATGACTCGGCATCCAGGCGCGGCAACCGTTCGATCGGCGTGAACAGCTCGTGATCGCGCAGCAGCACGGTCAGCGGCAAGTGTCGACCGACAAGGTTTGCGACATGGGCGCGAAGCACGTCGGCATTCTGCTCGTCAATCAGGTTGGTGATCACGATCACTAGCGTCCGCTTGCGGCATTGCTGCTGCAGATGGAGCATCGCCAAGTCGAAGCGGCTCTCAACAAGCTCCGGGTGAACGTCATGCACCGCGTGAACCATTCGATTGAGTTGCTGTCGCCCGCCGACGGGAGGCAACCATCGCAGAACTCGATCGGAGAAGCACATCAATCCGGCCTCGTCCTTCTGCGTGAGAGTGACGTAGCCCAGAGTCAACGCGGCGTCGAACGCCGCATCAAGCAGCGAATGCCCTCCTGACTCGTTGACCATCATGCGACCGCAGTCAATCAGAAACACAACCCGCTGGCTTTGATTGCTCTGGTAGTCGCGGATGGTCAACTTGAATCGTCGAGATGTCGCCCGCCAGTCGATTGAACGATACTGATCGTCGGGTGTGTAGTCGCGCAGCCGTTCGAACTCGTTGTCCGTTCCAACTCGACGGATGCGACGCACGCCCAGCAACGACATACGATTCAACCGTGCGTAAAGTGCGTAGCGGCTGATCTGCTTGAGAGCGGGGTAGACGCGTAATTCGTCACGTACGTTCAGCCGGTGCAGCTTCGTCCATAGCTTCAGTTTCGAAGAGCTCTGCAGGTAAACATGTTCCAGACGAAACGCTCCGCGGCGTCGTGGAATCAGTCGATACTGCAGACGGGCCCGCGATTTCGGCGGCAGTCGAACCGGAAACGCATGTTCGTTCGAGTTGAGTTCCGGCATCTGGTCATCGCGCACGATGGTATCGATGACACGCCGAGAGCGATTCTCGATCACGAGTGTCACGTCATGCCACTCACCACGTGTGGCAACCTGTCCCATTTCCCGCCTGGCCGAGATGTGCTTCTTTCGCGGCAACGATGTCAGATCGATGAGCGCGATCGCCAGCAAGACGACGTCAATGCCAACCACAAGGGGCCATGCCGACAGATCGAGATAAAGCGCCAACGTCGCAAACGCAGGCACAATCGAGGCCAGGAATAGAGCGCGACCCGGTGCAATCATAGCCTCGGAACCTCGATGGTCTTGAGGAGCGCGGTCAATGCCTGGTCGCTCGTCACTCCCTCCACTTCCGCCTCGGGAGAAAGAATGACGCGATGCCGGAGCGCGGGAAGCACGAGTTCACTGACGTCATCGGGAATCACGTACGAGCGGCCCGCGAATATCGCCAGTACGCGAGCGCCGCTGAGAAGTGCGATGCCCGCGCGAGGACTCGCTCCCATGTAGAATGCAGGCCACTCGCGCGTCTTGCGGACAATCGCGTTGATGTATTGAATCACCTTGTCGTCGACGGTGACCTGTCGACAACTCTCTTGAATTCGCAGGATGCTCGCGGGATCCAGCACAGTCTGAACCTGCGTTGTGATTTGCTGTTCCAACGCCTCCTTGCGGCAGTGGAGTTTGAGGATATTGTCTTCCTCCGCCTCCGCCGGGTAATCGACGATCAGCTTGAACAAGAATCGATCGAGTTGCGCCTCGGGGAGATTGTAAGTTCCCTCCGACTCCAGGGGATTCTGAGTGGCGAGCACGATGAAGGGCGGCTCAATGGGATAGGTCGTTCCGTCGATGGTTACGCGCGCTTCCTGCATGATCTCCAGCAGGGCGGCGTGCGTCTTGGCGGGAGACCGATTGATTTCGTCCGCCAGGAGGATTTGCGTAAACACTGGCCCGGGACGGAACCGGAATTCTGAAGTGCGCTGATCGAAAACCGGCTGCCCCGTGATATCCGACGGCATGAGATCGGGCGTGAATTGGATCCGCCCGAATCGACAGCCGAGTGTTTCGCCGAGGACGCGTACCAGCAGTGTCTTACCCAGTCCGGGAACGCTTTCGATCAGCACATGTCCGCCCGCGAACATCGCGGCCAGTGTCAATCGAACAAACTTCCGTTGGCCCACATAGACCTTGGAGATCTCCTGGACGATGGCTCGAATCTTGTCGCGTGGTTCTTCAGATTCAACGGCTTCGACTTGAATGTCATCTTCCAACTTACAGCTCCTCGTTCGATGTGCGATGAGATGAATGTGTCTTCTGCCATTCGCGAATGATCGCGATCGCATGACTCGGCTTGCGCGTACGGCCCAAGAGATCACCGACTGCTTCGACGTGTCGTCCGAATCGTCGGTTTTCGGTCATTGCCTCGGCTTTCGGCCGCCCGAAGATCGGAAACTTCCACCAGCAGAACATCAGCAGTACCGCGATCAGATGACCGAAGATCCAGGGGTAGGGTTGCACTTGCAGGAACGCCCACCTGCTCGGTGGCGTCTCGGAAATATCCACCCACCGAGACGACGTCGCAAACCCGATGCGCTTCGATTCTCCCAGGCGACTGATGAGATCTTCAGCCAATTGGCGGTTGCCTGGATCGACCAGTCCGCCGTTCAGAATCGGGGCGGCGGAAGCCAGCACGAACACCGTCGTCCCGTAGAACGCTTCACTGACCAGCAGCGGGTCGTCACCGCTGCTCCAGAGAATGGTCGAACCGGGCGCGGGAAGCAATCGGCGCGTCAGTGGCCACCGCGCCTCGACCGTCGATTCCTCCGAGACTCGACCCGTGATTTGCACCTCCAGAGTACCGGCCGCCTCGTCACGAGTCACAACTTCGTAACCGTACCAGTCGGCGGCGTTCAGCGAAACGGAATGAGCCGTGTCAAATTGCAGGTCCGCGCGATGGCGACTCAGGGCCTGCTCGACTTCGGCTTTCTTATCACCGGAGATGCCGCTGTTCGCGATGTATTCCCAATACTCGATCGCGGCGTCGCTGTCGCGTGGAACGATCACGAGCGACTGTAGTTGAGGGGAATCCAGAATGAGATCGAGGCCATCGAGTGCATCGGGTGACGGTGGTCCAAAGTCGTCGTGCATTACGATGACGGCATCGTATCCGTGTTCCAGTCTCGTTGACAGAAAGGGCCACGACTCGACGGTGTGTCCCGCATCACGCAGCGCTGACAGAAACGTCGATGAACCATTGATGCTCGCACCCCGCGAGACGGCGTACTCGACCTCCAGTGTCTTCGGGCAGCCCGAAGTGACTGTGACAAGAACGATCAGGTAACAGGCCATCGGCAAACGCATCATCGTGATCCTCCATACGTGCCCGCCACACCGAAGGATGTCTGCCTTTCCCATACCGAGAGAAACGCCTTCTCACCGATTTCCAGACCACCGAAGAACGTGTCTTCGAACAATCGCGTTGAAAACGCGAAGAGCTTTTCCAGATCGGGACGACTCGACTCCACTTCGTCCAGATACTGGTGGTTCGTCTTCCCCTTCTGAAGTTCGATGGTTCCCTGCTGATCAAGTTGCACGAGTTGCCAGCTATGGTAGAACGTCATTGCTTCTCCATACCGCCGTTGTTCGACCAGCGACCTTGCGTGTCCCAACAGGTCGCGAATCTTACGGGTCGCCTCTGGCAACGCATCCAGACGATCGACATCGAGTGTGGCGTTGGAATCGATCTCCGGAGACTTTTCGTCTCCGGCCCAATCGAGTCCCCAGCGCAGAACGTAATAGAGCAGCAGCCCCACGAGTATGCCGAGCACAATCCACATCAACCACTTGCCGATGGGGAGCCCACGCTCGACATCGACGTCGGTCAATTCCATTTCCGGTTCGGGGAGGGGCTGCATGGGACGATAGTCGTCTCGCTGGGCGTCGTACCACGGAAACGATTTCTCGCGCAGGGTCTCGTCGATCGACACGTCTCCCCGTAAGTCGGCACAGAAGCACGCTGGCAACGCGACCGCGAGGAGCGTTCCCATCACGCTGACACGGAGACCGCGGCACATCATCCGAACTCCTGCTGGCTGTAGATCGCGGCTTGTCGGCGCAACATCAGTTCGACATCCCATCCTTCCCGGCGAATACGGCAGTCGAGGTACGTCACGAATCGAAACACGCTCAGCAGCGCGACGACCGACCAGAACGCGACCTGCGACTCCCAGTCCGGCTGAGTGAACAAGTCAAAGTCGAATTGCGTCAGTTCCTCGTAACTGAAAGCGTACTGATCCTCCCACAGCGACGAAACCGCGCGCAACATGCGAACCAGCAACCAATACCCGCCGAACAGCACGAAGAAGTCGATCGCCCGCAGCGAAATGATGCGTCCGGAGTTTCGTGAATTGACGGCATTGAGCCGACCCCACGTCTTTGACACCGGCAATCGTTCCAGCAAGATGATTTCGTTCAGGTAGTAGAAACTCACAACGACAATGGGTGAGAGGATGAGAGTAAACAGGCACGCTCCACGAATCACACCTTGAAACAGTATCAGCGGCCAGAGGCTTCCCAACCAGGCGCGAAACGCGCGTTTGACCGAGACTCTCGACATAAAAGTTTTCTGTCCCAAGTAGAGCGTGATCGGTGCCGTGACAAGCGGAGCCTCCATCGCAAAGAACAGAATCGAGAATGTCGGATCCAGAGGTTCGCCTCCGAACATCCACCGATTTAGCAGAAGGACAGGCACGACACCGACGAATGTCGCCGCCATCAATCCCAGCCAATGCCTCCCGCAAATCAGTAGCGTCAGATCCAGGCACTCGAACATCGTCCGGGGACGGATCGACAGTCGTACCTGATCAAGGCGCATTTCTCTCCCTCCGGCTACCCAGCGCGCCCAGGCCGAGCACGTATCCCAACAGCAACAGCGAGCAAACTATCGCCACGGCTGCCTTGAATTCGTAGGAGAGCGCGGACGGAGAGATAAAGCCCTCGATGTACGCCGCCAACAGGAACAAAATGGTGGCCACGCCGGCAATCTCCAGCGCGCGGGGAGCCGTGCGACGCAATGATTCCGCGCGGCTGTAGCCATTTGTGTCGATCAGCGCCCAACCCAGACGCAGACCCGCGCCGGCGGAAAGCGCAATTGCCGTCAGTTCAAAAGGACCATGAGCCGTAACGAACTCGATGAAATTTCCACGGGAAGGTGTTTGGAACATATGTCCAAAGATCGATCCCAGGACGATGGCGTTGTACGCGACTTCCATCAGGCTGCCGACACCGAACAGAAGTCCGCTGGCAAAACAGTGCAGGCCGATTCCCGCGTTATTAAAAACGTAAAATCCCGTCATGAATGACCTGGAATCGTCGTCGGCATGCGACGAGATCGGCTGTGCGTACATCGACTCAACCATCGCCAGGGTCTCCTCCCCGACAATCGCGGAGGCGAATGTCGGGTTCACCATCGATGCTCCGATCGCTCCTCCGAACAGCGTCCAGAACAACGCGAATGCGATCCATGTACACGGGTCGTGAAGGACACGCCGAGGGACATCAACCATTAACATTCGGCCCCACGTGCGAATCTTGAACGACTCTCCTCGATAGAGTTGAGTATGCGCATCGGCCGTGAGTTGGTGCAGATACTCCACGGTGCCCGCGGGGAATCGCATCGAGATCGCCAGAGCCAGATCGGCGCAGACGGCCCGATAGCGTTGTGCGAATTCAGTGACGCGTTGGGGGTCGAGCTTTCGACGCCGGTTCGCCTTCGCCCAAACGATGTCGGCTTCCAACTGCCGCCAGCGAGGAGTGCGCTTGTCGATGATCTCCTTGACCTTGGTGACACCCTCGCCGGCGGTCTCGTACATCGCACACAACAAGAGATCGGTGTCGATGCCCTTCGGCAGGCTCCACGCGATCTGAAAGTGCCTGGCAAGGACTCCTGAGAGTTCCATCCGTCGACTTGGGGAGAGTTCTCCGCGCCGGCCGACATAGGCAGCGAGCGCTTCGATCAAACCCGCGCTCGCATGGAACTTCATCGGAATCTGCTCGCGACACGCCGTCGTGTCCTCCGGCGGTTTCGGAGGACGTGGGTGTCGGCGCTGTCCATCGAGCACCACGATCGTTCCCACTGCCAGATCTCCCAGCCGCTGAAATCGACTGTTGCAGATCATGGCGACGACCCCCGGAAAGAACGGGGGCATCAGGTCGACACCTCTCAGAATGTTTCGCAACACGGCCTGCGAGGCATTGATCGACAAGCCCGTGTGCGAAACAACCCGCAATCCCATTGCCTTCTTGCCGAGCGTCTGGCCGTTATTCATGGCCTCCATCACGCCGCCATAAAACCACCACAGAGCGAAGAACGCGAACAGAATCAATCCGAAGAAGCCGAACCCAGCCATTCCCAAGAGAAAGGCCGTCAAGAGTCCCAGGCAGAAGATGATCACCAGATCGACAAACATTGCCACCAGGCGATGCGCAGGCCCGGCAAGACGAAAGTCGAACGCGACGTTTTCCGGCGTCACGACGAACAACGTCGTATCGAGCGCGCGCAATTCATCCTGGGCAAGCTGCGACATGACTCACGACTTGACGACGAGCGTACCGGCAAGGATGTCGTGCAGGGCTTGTTTCCGTTTGGTAAATGGCTGCATAAGGTAACCGATCAACAGGATCACGGCCGAGAGGATCTTTGCGAAATACCGCCCTGTCGCTCGACCGAACGAGATGCGGTTCCCCATTTCGTCGGTCACACGAAGTCCTGCCGCTTTCTTCCCCAATGTGGCACCCGATTCCGAAGACTCCTGGGCCGCGAAGTAAATCCACTGGATGATGAATCCCATGATATTTAAGCCTAATTCAAGTCCTGCTGGAATCACTCCGTCGCGGACTACGGCCAAGGCAATCACAAAGCCGATTGAAAAATTGATAATAAACATGATGATGCCGTCGACGATTGCTGCTCCAAATCGTGACAGAAACGAGCCATACTCGACGGGGCCTCCTGCTGATGCGTACTCTTCTGGCGCAATGTCCGAACGGGGAGCGGCAAAGGGATTTCGTTCGTCGTCGTCGAAACGCGGTGCCATGTGGCCCTCCAGAGAATAGGAGATGAGTGAAAGTGGACCGTATGATTACCACTCGGGGCGACGGTTTTCCACTGTTCCGGACCACCAAAGTGGCCCAAGACGCCACATTTCAGCACGATGACTCTGCTTCGGCAAACGGCGGTTTGGTGAAGCATGCGCGCCGGCGTTGCTCCCACCTTGTCGGGCTGCTTCCGCGACGTTATTGATTCGCTACGTAAGACAGGTTGTGAAATCCTGCAGAACATGAATACTTGAGACATGTCGCTTAACACTTTTCGGACTTCGCCATGACCATTCGAGCGTCATTCACTTTACTTGTCATCGCCGGTCTCTACGCCCTCTCGTTCCTTTCGGCCGGGTCCGTCGCTGCATGGCACGATGATAATGCTCACGAACATGAGCATGACCACGACCATGCTCCGCCACGACAAGTGCTGGATGAAGAGGCACATCGGCCTTCACCCCTTCCCGATCGAATTCTGCTTTCGTGGACAGGCGATCCCGCGACGACTCAATCAGTCACCTGGCGCACCGACAACTCCATTCACACCGCATACGCAGAGATCGCCATCGCGGGAGACAATCGCGACTTTGTAAATGACGCCGTGCAACTGACCGCAACCACCGAACTTCTCGAATCGAACCTGGGGCCGGCTCATTATCACTCCGTATCGTTTGAAAGTCTCGAACCTTCAACCGTCTATGCCTATCGCGTCGGCGACGGCGTGAACTGGAGTGAATGGATTCACTTTACGACAGCCAGTAATGAAGCAGCTCCGTTTACGTTCGTCTACTTTGGAGATGCACAGAACGACGTGAAGTCCCATTGGTCGCGCGTCGTGCGGGAAGCCTATAGCGATGCCCCAAGGGCGGCGTTTATGCTGCATGCAGGGGATCTCATCAACAATGCTCACAACGATGGACAGTGGGGAGAATGGTACTACGCCGCGAGCCACATTCATCGCATGATTCCCTGCATCGCCACGCCGGGGAATCACGAGTATGCCGCGAGCGAGGGCATCGTCGGCACGTTGGGCGGTCGCGTTCTTTCGGACCACTGGCGTCCCCAGTTTGCCTTCCCCGATAACGGCCCCGAGGGACTCGAAGAGACCGCCTACTGGATCGACTATCAGGGGGTGAGGATCGTTTCGCTCAACTCGAACGCGATGCAGAACGAACAGGTGGCGTGGTTGCGGGAGGTGCTGGGTGACAATCCCAATACCTGGACGATCATTACGTTTCATCATCCGATTTATTCATCAGGAGCGGGAAGGGACAACGCCGCTCTGCGAGAGTTGTGGCAGCCGATCTTCGATGAGTTTCGCGTCGATCTCGTGTTGCAGGGACATGACCATACCTATGCCCGCAGCGGGTTGATGGAGTTCGAAGAGAACGTCGCCACGGGCGTCACCGCTCAGAGCGAAGACGGTGGTACCGTGTATGTCGTGTCGGTCAGTGGCCCCAAGATGTACGACCTCGACCGCGAACCATTCATGCGCCGGGCAGCCGAGAACACTCAGCTTTATCAGATCATCCATGTCGATGGTGACGAACTCCGCTACGAAGCCCGCACCGCCATCGGCACGCTCTACGACGCCTTTACGCTTCAAAAGCGTGAAGGAGAAGTGAATGAGTTGATCGAGCAAGTCCCCGACACGCCGGAGCGAATCAGCGACGATTGAACATCACTCTTGGCCTGATTCAATTTCCAGTAGCAGTCGTTGAACAACATCGGGGTGTTGTTCGGCCACATTTTCTACTGGATCGAAGTTGTTCGCGGCCGTATAGAGTTCGAGCGATTGCCACCCCTGTTCTCCACGCGTTGCGATGAGCCGAAAGTCTGCATCGCGGGCGGAGACGGTTCGCTGCCAGTAACTGACGGCCGCCGTTCTTATGCTGGCTGTGGGGTCGGCCATCAGCGGGGTAAGGCTGATGCCATCGGCACGATGTTCCATCGCGATAGCAGGCTCTGTGCCAAGTAGATTAATGCCGACCAACTCGACGAGTGTTGGCAGGATGTCAAGTGATTCGACCATCGCGTCGCACGATGCACCGGCGTTCTCCATTCCCGGAACGCGTATCATCAATGGACTGCGAACGGCTCGCTCAAAGAGCGTGTGCTTACCCCACAGTTGTGCATCACCAAGATTCCAGCCATGGTCGCCCCAGACTACGACGATGGTGTCGTCACTCAGGCCTGCGGCATCCAACCCGTCGAGAACGCGACCGATCTGCCGATCGGTGTACCGCACGCACGCAAGATAGGCCCGCCGACAAGCGAGGAGGTGATCGTCAGGCAATGGTTTGCTGGCTTCAAACGGGAAGTCGTATTTGAAAAACTCGCCGCTCCCATGCCAATAAGGACTCTCGGGTCGACCGAGATAGTCCGGAAGCGGGATCTCGACATTCTCGAATGCTTCCCAGTCTTCACGAGTCGCCACGAACGGCAAATGGGGCTTGAAGAACCCAACGGCCAGAAAGAACGGCTGATCTCGTGACGCGAGGTCCTGCAGTTGTTCGATCGCCGTCGATGCCAGCAAACCGTCGGGGAGAGCGTCATCTTCCTCGGCAACGAACTCCATCACATCGCGATGCCCCTGCCCGTCTTCGCGATGGCGTCCGTTGGCGTAAGCGAAGAATATACCCCAACCACGTTCCCAGGGACCAAAGGGAGTCGGCAGTTCATCCCAGGCACCGGGGAGTTCCAGGTGACCGTCACCCTGGCCGTTGTATTCGTAGACGCGACCATCCGCCGTGTGCGAGACCTTTCCGATACAGATCGTACGGTAACCGTGAAGGCGAAAGAGTTCAGGCATTGACCGGGCATGTTCACTTTCACCTTGCGGCAGAGCCGACGCGCCCTGGTAAAGAGCCGTGTTCGACGCCGTCACGCCGGAACGGGCGGGGCTGCGTCCGGTGAGCAATGCATATCGCGACGCCCCGCAAGTCGGTACCTGAACAAAGTGATTCGTAAACCGAATACTGTCGCGAGCGAATCGATCGAGGTGAGGCGACTGAGCATGTTCCACCCCGAAACAACCCAATTCAGGCCGCAGGTCGTCGACGCAGATCAGTAATATGTTCCTCGACTCACCCTTGGCGATGGCACACGATGCGAGCCCCACGAGTATCAGAAGCAACGGTCTGATCATTTTGAGCCTTCCCTAAGTTCAACCGCCGAGTGATGGAAGAATAGAATCAACCTTCCATCACCATACTTCACAGGGAGGTTCGACTTGAAGGCTCCCAGACAACTCGAAACATGCATCCACTCGCCATCACTTCCCTTGGATCACATCGTCCTTCACACTGGAGTTCATGGAGTCGTTGACCGATCGCGAGTTGCCGGAGACTGTCACGCTGGAAGCGGGGCCGAGGTTTTCGCTGCGCCGCTACTTCGGGCCGCTGTTGGGGATCTCCATCTTTCTGATGTCGATCGGTCGACGCATCTGGGGAAATAATGCCGCCGTCACGCTGCTGCTGGTGGCCGTCGCGGCTTTCGCTCTGGCCGCCCTGGTGCAGCGATTGCGATGTCAGTGGAGGGCGTGCCGAGTGACTTTTTCACGAAAGTTGCTGCAGATCGAACGTCGATCGGGAACAACCGAGATCGAGTTCGACCGCATCACCGGTCTGTCGGTTTCACGCCAGGATGTTTATGCCGAGGGACGCTGGCTCGGCAGCGATCGCAAAGTCGGCCTGTGGTACGACCCGCCCCTCGCGATGCATCACGACACGGAGCACTTTATTCCGCTCGTGTTTCAAGTGACCGGCGAGAACGGCCCCGTCCTCGAAGGTTACCTGCGAGTCGTCCAGGAACAACTTCTGCAGCAGGCGGAGCTGCGGCTTGCGGCAAACGACGAGATTTCGGGCGACGGCTGGAGATGGAACACCAATGGATTGAGGTTCGCCGATCGCCCACAGACGCTGCACGATCCGGCCAAGGAACACCTCACCTGTGAGACACTGCACGGCAAGCTGCGCATCTGGCAAGCCGGCATTCCCACGCCAATCACAGTCCTTCCGGCAGACACACGCGACGTCTGGTTGCTGAGGGAACTCATCGAACGACGTTCCCCTTCACGTCCGCCACGGGAAACGCACAAGAAGTCGGGCCCATTGGGCAGGCTGATCTTTGAACGCCATGCCACCGACTCGTTGCGATATCGCCTGTGGTGCGCGGCCATTATGACGTTGGGAGCCATCGCGCTCGCGGTGGCTTTGCTTATCCTCCTTTTTGCGATGGGACGCGGAGGCCGCATGGGGCGCGTCGTGGCACCGACCGTCATCCTCGGAATGCTCGGTGTC
This sequence comes from uncultured Planctomycetaceae bacterium, assembly GCA_942492405.1. GTDB lineage: Bacteria > Planctomycetota > Planctomycetia > Planctomycetales > Planctomycetaceae > JANNSB01. The sequence goes on along the minus strand of CALOES010000045.1, from coordinate 453,192 downwards.
GGCGCGCTACGCATTGCCTACTCGATGTCGCGGTCATCGTTCCGGTTCTATGAGAACGCGGTTCGCAGAAAAGGAGTCAGCAGCGATCAGATTCTGTTGTTGAGCGATATCGATGTTTTCTCGTTTGATGTTCGTCGTCAGCGATCGTACGGCAGGTATACTGGCACACTCGTGTCGATGGTGTTTGCCGACCTGTCGCGATCAGGAGTGGGACTGTTCTATTCACTCACCGTGCCGCACGTTGATGAAGAACTCGAAGAACTGAAGGACGCCGTCTCGAGCCATTTGGCCGCGCGCATGGCCCGCACGCTGGGGGAGACCGGACGCATGCAATGGACGCCCGAACTCTGGTTTCACCGCGAGCACTTGAGCTACCGCCCGCGTGGCTGGTTTCGCACGCGTGGCGAGAGCATTGACGTGAAGTACGACGACATCTCCAAGGCCGAGGAACTTGAAGGCTGCATCCAACTCTGGACGGCCGACAGCGAAAAACCGTTGGTGAAGGTCAAAACGAACTCTCCCAACTACCATCCGGGGTTCCTCGTCTTCGAACGCCTGTTGGCCCTGCGGCAACCCGCTGAAGTAGGGCGATAGTTGTGCTGGCTTTGTGTCGATCATTCCGCCTGAACAAGTTGAGTGGCGGGGAAGACCGGCCCTTCGACACATGTGCGACGGTAGTCCCAGCCCGACTCGTCATCCGTCTTCACCTTGACGACGCAACTGAAGCAGATGCCGAAGCCGCAGGCCATCGGCGATTCGAGTGACAGCCAGCAAGGCACGCCCTGTTTCTCACAGATCTTCGCAACGGCCTGCATCATCGGTTCGGGGCCGCAGCAATAGACGAGTGGATGTTTGGTCGTCGCGAGTGATTCGATCAGTAAATCGGTGACGAATCCATGATGACCTTGTGAGCCATCGTCAGTCGCGATCTCGATCGAGAGGTTGGGGATGTTGTCAAAGTCACTCAGGTCGGCCACATACTTTGCGGTGCGTGAGCCATAGAGGAGTTTCACCGATCGACAGATTCGCGTGGACCGACGATCTCCATAGACACGCTGCCCGACCGCTTCGCGGGCCATGGCGAGGAACGGCGTGTATCCGATGCCCCCACCGACACAGATGAGATTGGGCTCAGAGTCGCCCAGGCCCGAGAATTTGACGGCATCTTCCATCGATGGAAAGCCGTTTCCCAGTGGGCCCCAGAGTTCCACGCGCTCGCCACCCGTCCAGCGTGACATCTGCGATGTGAATTTGCCGATGACATGATAGGCAAGATCGACAGCCGTCGGTGTTCCGCTGTCATCGCAGGCAACGTCGTAAAGTGCGAATGGCCGCCCCAACAGTGGGTCGGTCTGCGAAGGATCGCGGACCATAAAGAACTGCCCAGGCGTAATTTGTCGGGCAACTTCGGGGGCGGCCAGCCTCAACCGATACGTTCCCTCGGCCAGTCGCTGTTGCTCAATCACATCGGCAGCCACATGGACCGCAGAGAGATTGAGTCCGACACAGTTTGCGTAAGGATCTTGCATGGAAAGCCGAATAAGGAGAGTCACGTTACTCGTCGAGGTGCAGTGTGAAGAGTGAATAGCGAAGTGTGAAGCGTCTCGCTCCGTCTCTCCGCGAACGGCTGCACAAGTGTCGCCAACGATGGGCAGACGAACTATCGTACCGGTGTCGATCGTATCCGCCTTGTTTTTTCGAGAGTCCGTTCTCCGCATGACGACCGCCCAGCTTCCCCATGAGCCTGCCTCCCGCGAATCGATACCGCGTGGGCCGACGGGGCATTGGCTCTGGGGCTGTCTGCCGGAGTTCAAGCAGGGAATCCTGCCCTTCTTCGATCGCTGCCGCAGTGATTATGGCACCGTTGTGACCTATCGCTTGGCGAATCGCCGCGTGCATCTCATCAGCGAGCCGGAACTCATCGAACAGGTGCTGGTCACTCGCAATCGCGACTTCATCAAGCATTTCGGCATTCGACTGCTGCGGCCCATCCTGGGGAATGGCCTGGTCACGAGTGAAGGAGACTTCTGGCTCAAGCAGCGGCGTCTCATTCAGCCGGCATTCTCGAAGAAGCTGTCGCAGAAATTTCGCGAGATCATTCAACATCGTGGCGGACAGCTTGTGGAGGAATGGCGTAGCCAACCCGAGCGGCGACTGCATCACGACATGACGAAGCTCACGACGCAGATTGCCGCCGAGGCCTTGCTGGGGGCCGAACTTCCCGACGACATTCAAACGATCGAGGCGGCTCTCGAAGTGACACATGCCGACTACGAATCGCGATTGTTGTCGGCGATGCACATTCCCCGCTGGTTGCCCGTCACCGGGCAGATACGCCGATTTCAACGAGCAGTGAAGATGCTGCAGGGAGTCGTCGATCGCATCATCTCTCAACGTTTGAAGGGACGCGGCGAAGGAACCGATGCCCTGTCGCTGATGGTGAACTGCGTGGATGAATCGGGCCAGCGTATGTCGCCCCGTCAACTGCGTGATGAAGCTTTGACGCTGCTGCTCGCCGGTCAGGACACCACCGCCAACGCCCTGACGTGGGCCTTCATCCTGCTGGCACAACATCCAGAGATTGCCGACCGCTTCGCTGCGGCTCCCGACGAGAGCGAAATGGCGACTCACATCTTTCTGGAAACAATGCGGCTCTATCCACCGGCGCTCGTCATCGGAAGGCAATGCCTGCACGCCTGCCACATCGGCGATCTGGCCGTCAAACCGAAAGACACCGTGTTGATGTCCCAATGGGTGATGCACCGCGACGGCCGCTTCTTCGACAAACCCGAAAAGTTCGCCCCCGACCGCTGGGCCGACAACTTCGAGAAGAAACTCCCTCCCTACGCCTATTTCCCCTTCGGCGGTGGCCCACGCGTCTGCATCGGCAAGGAACTCTCGATGCTCGAAGGTGCCTTGCTCCTCCGAATGCTGGGCCGCGAGTTCCGCGTGCATCTCGAAACGAATGAGCCACCCGAGCCATGGCCGACGGTGACGCTCCGGCCAAAGCATGAAGTGCCGGTACGGTGCGAGGTGCGGTGATACACACGCTGTTGCCAGGTGAGGCACCCTGAATCGGTTCACTTTTAAGTCGAACCATCGCCCTCGTTCAAGCTGCGAGATCGGTGCCGAGAGTCGAGAAATGAGAGATACAGGTGCGAGCAAGATTTGAGGCTTGATGACAAGGGCCGGTGGCCCAGAGAGCTGCCGAATTGGTTGCGCGTGCCGGTCTGGGTCGTCCTGGCCGTCGACATGTCCATCCCATCGCATTGTTGAACTCCTGCCATTCTGGAAGGGCTCGAGTCCAAGAGTACAAGAGTACGAGTAGACACACACCTCGTGATACGCTTGCGATACTCTTGCCCATACCCTTGGGATTCACTTGCCGGCCCGCGCGGACGAAAACTCGTCCGTGAACACGTTCCGTCTACCCTAAGGTGCGCGGTTGCGCTCGCAGCAGTTCCCGTCCGCGCAACAACTCTTTCCCCCTCTCCCCCTCCCCCTCCCCCCCCTTGCCCCCCCCCCCCCCCTCCCCCCCCCCCCCCCGCCCCCCCCCCTCCCCTTCCTCCCTTCTCCCCCCCCCCTCTCCCTTCCCCCTCCCCCCCCCCCCCCCCCCCCCTCTTTCGTTTTTCGTTTGTGTTGTCGGGCCTCGCTAACGCGTCGGGTTACCATTTTGACCCCTGACCGGGTCGCCTTCGGCTTGCCGTTAAACAACGGAACGGCGGGGTTAAGTGAGGGCCGAATCCTTGCTGTTTTGCCTAAATTCCCGGTGCTATCAACTTGAAGCGCAAGTTTCTCCTGGTGTGTGATCTATCTGGAGACGAGGGGGGAAGTTCGGTCGTTTGCTCATCAAAAGCTCCGACTTTCCAAGTTGCAAATCCAACCGAAATTCGATCTAGCCCAATAGACTGACCAAATAGTCTGGAGAACCAACATGAACATCCGACACACAATCATCCTGCTCTGTTTTGGCGTCGTATCCGCCACGTCTCCGCTGTGTGCGGACGACGTTTCAAAAGCCGGTGGACCTGGAGGACAGGGACAGCATTCCCAGACGGGATCGCTCTCCAGGCAGGACGACACTCTCTCGACCGGCGAGTACATCGACTCGATCGAGATGGACTTCCGGGCCGGCGATGTCGTCACGATCGACCTCACGTCGAACCAGTTCGATACCTATCTGCTCGTGCGTAGCGATCGTGATCCGAACCTGGAACTCGACAACGACGATCATCGCGAAAGCACCGAGCATTCACAGATCGTCTTTGAAGTTGAGACAACCGGCACCTACACCATCGGCGTCACCAGCTACGAAGCGCGTGAGACGGGCCGCTATCAGTTGACAGTCAGTGTTGAATCCAGGGGCGGGCAGGATCGTCCCGAAAGAGGGCACAACGATCCGACGACACGACTTCGTGAACGAGGACCGCAGCGAGATCGCCAGAGCCGTCGCGACGATACCGGCGGGCCGCGAATGCTCGGCGTGTTCGTGGGCATCAGTGACTATCCTGGAACCGACAGCGACCTTAACTATTGCGATCAGGATGCAGTCAATCTGCACAACGTCCTCCAGCGAGAGTTTGGAATGCACTCTGACGATGCGGCCCTGTTGACGAACGACGAAGCCACAGTCGAGAACGTCGTCGCCGCCCTGCGTGAGTTGGGACAACGTGCCCGTCCGCAAGACATGCTGGTCTTCTTTTACTCCGGACACGGCGGACAGTCGATGGGTTCCACACAGTCGGCCGATCCCGATGGCATGCACGAAACACTCGCGTTGTACAACGGCGAACTGATCGACGATGACTTCGCTGAGATGTTCAACGCCAGCCCGGCCGGCACGGCCCTGGTGATGCTCGATTCGTGCTTCAGCGGCGGGTTCGCCAAGGATGTCGTCTCGGTCGACGGTCGCATGGGCATTTTCTCCAGTGAGGAAGATGTGCAATCGATGGTCCCCAGCAACATCGAAGCCGGCGGATACCTCAGCAGTTTCGTTGTCGACGCCCTGTCGAGCGATCGGAACCGCAGCGACCTGAACAACGACCGCCAGTTGACGGCTCACGAGTTCTCACACTACCTCGGTGAGCGTTATCGTGAAGACGTGCGATCGGGTGGAGTCTTCAAGAGCGGCACGCCGGTCGATCCCGGTGAAGACCTCAGCTACCAGCGGCTGGTCGTCGACCGCGGCGGAGTCGGGTCCGACGATGTGCTCTTCACCTGGCGATAACGCGAAACGCGTGGCTTGCGGAAATGGCTCCGACTCTCGTCTTCGAGATCGGGGCCATTACTCCGTTGCCACGCTCTGCATCTCGGCAAGTCGATACAAATGCGTTGCTGTTCGCAGCAGAATCGAGTTGCCGACGACCGCGGGGGACGAGAGCGAACCGGCTTCGAGAGTGTTCGTCGCGATGACGTTGTATTCATCACCTGGCTCGACAACGAACGATTCACCTTCTTCACCGACGATGTAGATGTGACCGTCGGCGTAGACGGGTGAAGCCGAGAAGTTGCCGCCGACACGATCTTGCCAGAGAGTTTCACCAGTGACACCGTCGAGGCAAGTGATCACTCCCTGATCGTGAATCGTATAGATCCTGCCATCGATCCAGAGCGGTGAAGGCTTCGACGGCATCTGCCGCGTCTCCATCCATCGGACATGCGATTCGGTGACATCACCTTGACCCGTGGGATCGACCGCGAGCAGTTCCGCCCGGCTGAATCCACTGCTGATGATGACCAGCCCCGCTTCATAGAGCGGCCGGCAGGCGGATGAAAATCCTTCATACCGCACACGCCAAATCTCTTCGCCGGTTCTCGGGTCGTAGGCAAACACTCCCTTGGAACAGGGACTGATGAGTTGCAACTGGCCGTCGACATCGATCACGAGTGGTGTGGCGTATGCCTTCTTGACATCGCCGTCGTCGGTGCCGAAATCGGTGGGGCGTTCGGTACGCCAGACGGTCTCGCCCGTCAGCTTGTTGAGGGCGACAACGTACTGATAATCGAACCCGTCGTAGTGACAGATCAGCAAGTCCTCGAACAGAATCGGCGACGAGCCTGGACCACGAAAGTGTTCGCATTCGAGGTCGCGGCGACTCCAGAGCACATCGGCTGTCGAAGTGTCGAGGCATGCCAGGCCGTAGCTTCCCCAACTCAGATAGACTCGCCCCTCTTCGATGCAGGGTGTCGGCGACGAGTAGCTGTTGAACTTGTGAATCTCTGAGGGTTGCTCGACGTGAAAGAGATGCAGATCGTGAATGATCTCGCCGGAGTCGAAGTCGAGGCATAAGGCCGACATGTCGTGACCATCTTCGGTCGCGGTCGTCACCCAGATTTGGTTCCCCCACACCACCGGCGACGACCACCCTCGACCGTGAATCGGCGTCCTCCAGACCACATTCTCGGTCTCGCTCCAAGTGACGGGGAGATTCGTCGCGTCGGCATGCCCATCGGTGTTCGGCCCGCGAAATGCCGGCCAGTTCTCCTGGGCCTTCACTGATGGCAAAGCGAGTGCCAGCAGGGTGAGTAGAACGGAACTATTGCAAACCAGATGTCGGGCCATGCTCGTTCACCTTGGGAGCCGATGGAAAATCTCGCAGCGTCGCTGCACAGGAACCATTCGACTGAATTGGGAGTGGTGAATCAAGCAGTGCAGCAGAGTCGACTGCCAAGTCGCCGATGTTCTCCGAAACCCGCAGAAACAACGCGAAAACTGACCCGCGTTGACGCATTTTGACATCGCCGGTAATCTCCCGCCCCGAATTCACAGTCTTTTCAGGGAGGGATCAGGATGTTCCTACTCTCACACATGTTTCGGCGGTTCGTGCGAGTCGGCACGTTGATCGTCGTCGATGCCCATGGACGGCGGCACGAGTTCCGCGGCACGCCGGGACCGGAAGTCGCGATTCGGCTCCACGATAAGGCGCTCCATCGGCGGTTGTTCTTCAACCCGGATCTCAGCCTGGGTGAAGCCTACATGGAAGGTACGCTGACCTTCGAGCAGGGGAATCTCTACGACTTTCTGCACCTGTTCAACCTTAACCGGCTGTCGCTGGGGTCGTATCCACTGCAGGCAGTGCTGCGGAAAGTCTCTCGAACGTTGCGGTCGCTGCAGCAATACAATCCCGTGGGACGGGCGCGCGAGCATGTCGCTCATCATTACGACCTGTCTCGTGACCTGTACGAACTGTTTCTAGACGACGACCTGCAATACTCTTGCGCCTACTTCACTGGTGAGAATGATTCACTCGAGGAAGCCCAACGGAGCAAGAAGCGACACCTCGCCGCCAAGTTGCTGCTTGAACCAGGCCAGAAGGTGCTCGACATCGGATGTGGATGGGGCGGACTTGCCTGTTCACTCGCGACCGAGGCCGACGTGGAAGTGCTGGGGATCACGCTTTCTGTCGAGCAACACAAGGTGGCGGTTGAGCGCGCGAAGAAACTCGGACTTTCTGATCGTGTCAAGTTCGAGTTGATCGACTACCGCCATGTCACCGAGCAGTTCGATCGCGTCGTTTCGGTCGGTATGTTCGAACACGTGGGAGTGGGACACTTCGACGAGTTCTTTGCCAAGGCCAATGACCTGTTGACAGACGACGGCGTCATGCTGCTGCACTCGATCGGTCGGATGAGTCCACCCGGAACAACTGGTCCCTGGCTGCGAAAGTACATCTTCCCCGGCGGCTACACGCCCTCGATGTCGGAAGTGTTCGCGGCAACCGAACGGCAGCGGCTCTGGGTGGCCGATGTGGAAATCCTCCGCGTCCATTATGCCAAGACGCTGCGTGCGTGGAGCGAACGCTTTCAGGCCAACCGTTCGCAGGTCGCTCGACTGTATGACGAACGCTTTTGCCGCATGTGGGAGTTCTATCTCGCCTGTGCCGAAATGGTCTTCAGTCATGGCAGCGGAATGGTGTTTCAAATGCAACTCGCACGACATCGTGCGGCCGTGCCGTTCACACGCGACTATATCTACGAGGCCGAACACGCAATCGGTGATCAGCGACGCAGAGCCGCCGCGTAACAGGCGAGTCCGGTCAAGCGTCGTCAATCCGGCAGGCCGGACTCCGAATTGGAGTTCTGCTCGGCGACTACGTTCGTGATGACTTGTCCCGGGTCGACCAACAGCCAGCAGGCGGCACCTGCGAGATACAGCGCTGCGAACACGAGCAGCACGAGATCCCAGTTCCCGGTCCACTTGAACAGCAGTGCGACGAGAATCGGACAGGCGGCAGCGGCAATGTTTCCCATCATGTTCATCAAGCCGAACACCTGCGGGATGTGATCGCCGGCAATGTCGATCGTCACGACATAGGCGCTTGGTCCCGCGAGTGCGGCGAAGAACGCTCCCAGCGACAGCAAGGCGACAGCCAGCACGACGCTCTTCACGAACCACGCGGCAAGAATCAGCAGCGCGCATGCCAGCAGACATCCCGCACCGACACCGCTGCGGCTCAGTCTGAGGTTTCCCGTGCGTTTCCAGATCCAATCAGTCAGTAAGCCGCCTCCTAGTGAGCCGACAAGAGTTCCGGCAAACACCAGCGCCTGCAAGTAGCCGGAGTTACTCACGGTCACACGTCGCGCCTCTTGCAGGAACGTGGGGAACCAACTCGCGAAGAACATGTAGCCCGCCGCTCGGCACATTTGCTGAGAGCACAGGAACAAGACTGTTGGGCTGAGGAAGATGGCTCCCCAGGGCGTCGGCGATTTCGCGTGCGCAGCTGTTGCTGGTCGATTGCCGTCGGCTTGAATCAGCAGCCGTTCTGCGTCGTTCACGGCAGCATCTTCGGCGGGGTAATCGCGAAAGCGCGACATGAAAACGAGAGACCACAGAAACCCGGGTATCGCATAAACCAGAATGACGCTCCGCCAGCCGATTTCTTCAATCAGAATGCCGGTCATCACGGCAGCGAGTATCGCACCAATCTGCATCCCCACGGACAAGATGCCACAAGCAAACGATCGGCGGGCTTGTGGAATCCAATGCGAAACCGAGTAACAGGCACTGGGAAAGAGCCCAGCCTGTGCCATGCCCATCGCCATATAGGCGACAATCAACACCGCAAGACTGGGTGCCATGCCGATGCCTACTGCTGCGGCCGACCAGGTGATCGCAAAAAACGCGAGCGTGCGTCGAGTGCCGAACTGTTGTGTGAGCCATCCTGAGGGGACCTGTAAGAACGCGTAACTCCAGAAGAACGCACCCATGAACAGTCCCGACTGCGTGCGAGTGAGCCCCATGTCGTCGCGAATCGTACTCTCGGCGACTCCCAGTGAGTTGCGGGCCAGGTACGCAATCGCGGCCGCCAGCGTCAACAACCCCAGCACCTGATAGCGCATGTTCGTCGGCTGTTGGCCGGACGAGTCGTCACTGAGTGCATAAGGGTTGTTGCTCATTCGATGCGATGCCTGTCCTAAAACGGAATCGGGTTCAAGCTCTCGGTGAGGAGTTCCAGCAATCGATCGACTTCTGCTTGAGTCTCGCGATCGAGCGACCATGAATAAGGTTCACGACGACGATCAGAGGTGAAGATCCCGCGTTTCACCAGGATGTACTTTTCGATCGCCAGAAAGCCATCCAACCCTGCTTGAAGTTGCAAGGCGACAAGACCACAGATGGGAAAGTAAATGCGATAAGCCGTTGCCTCGTCCCCTTCTTGCATGGCCCGCCAGAGAGCGACGATGCCATCCAGCAGGTCGACGCCCGGCATCGTGCCGACGACTCCCCGGCGCATCGCATCGATCAGCAGAATGCCGCCGGAGCCATCAAACATGCGGGCCCGCGAACCACTTGCATCTCGCAAGGCTGAGATGTTAGGGCCAATCGGCGACCCTTCCGGCTTGAACAGAATCTTCTCCGGCCCGAATTTATCGAGCAGTCTGACGTAGAACTCCGTTGAAATGGCCTTCCCCACATACGACGAAGCATCCTGCACGATGAGCGGTACATCGACTGCATTCGCAAGTCTGCTGAAGTAGTCAAAAAGTGCCTCATCGGGAAGAGACGTCGAGATCGGTGGGATCGCCATGATCGCACTGCATCCCGAGTGGACCGCACTCTCGGCAAACGCGAGCGCCTGCTTGCTGCTCTCGGCCCCCACACTGGCAATTACCGCACCTCGACCGGCTGTCATCTCGACGATGAGTCGATTGAGCTCGTTGCGTTCGTCGCTCGTCAACCGGAGGATCTCCGACACCATGGCCGAGCAAACTCCATCCGCACCGACCTCGAACGCCCAGTCGATCTCGCGTTGCAAGCTCGCGTGATCGATGGAGTCGCCGTCATCAAACGGCGTGTGCAGAATCGGCAGCACACCTGCGATCTTGTGTGGAGTCGTCATAAATCGTAGCGGAAGTCGTGAGACTTCCGATCAACGGTGCATCGGAACTCTCACGAGTTCCGCTACGGGTTGTTGGAATGGAACTAACTCAGAATCTCTTCGATCACCTGCGACATCGCCTCCAGCAATCGTTCGAGACTGCCGCGAGCGAAGGGGGTTTGCCACACGGGATAGACATCGACATCGTACAGTTCCGCCGGTGGCAAGTAGCCGATCGAGCCGTTGATGAGATTCATGCAGACAATGGCATTGTTCGGAAACCTCGACCGGAGTTCCCGTTGTAGTATCGAGTAGGCCTCACAGCAGGTGCCGATCAGAACTGCTTCCCCCATCCGCCACGCATGAATGGGGAGGGCGAATGTCTTGCCGTCGCCCAGGCTGCGGCGAATGTCGCGTTTACGGCGCAGGCGTTCTTCGAGCGCGCGATCGGTGCAGGCCGCCCGCTGTTGCTCGAGTTCATCAGCCGAGGGCCAATCCTTGATCTCCAGATCCACGATGCGCTCGACGGCACGCAGAACGTCTGGCACTTCACGAGATTGTTGCCTCCAGACCGCGAGTGGAGCCCCCGATTCCATCACGCCTGTATAAGTGAGGGCGGTGGCCGCAGGCTCCATGTCGTGCAGTGTCGCGAGTCCGGCGAATCCCAGTTGTTTGCCATGAGCGTCCGCGACTCTCGAGTCGCCGACATATTGATGTTTCGGAGCCAGATCACCCGATGCCCCTTGCAGAAACAGTGCCGTCCCGCCGGTCGCGGCCTCCATCGTTTCCCGCATCGCGCCGATGTAGTCGGGGGAGATGGCGGTGTTCTCCCAAGCCAGCGTCGTGGGGTGACAGGCGTAGTTCACGAGCGTGGCGCGTACTGCATGGCCGGCATCACTGATGCGCCCAAGCAGCAGCGTGTCATCGGCGACAGCATCAGGATGGAATCCACAAACGATGCGGTCACGTTCTGGATCGGGCAGGTCTCGCACAGCCGCGAGTTGGCAACGCCCGGTATGCCAGTCGAGTGTCCCCTCGAAGGTCGTCTGACGCGCTTGCTGAATCGTCGAGCGTGTTGCCTGGTATACCGACTCCAGCCACGGCCCCAGAAGTTCTCCACCGTGCAGTGCGGGATCGGGTTCCATCAGCGGAGCGGCGGCGTGGGTGTGGCTCAATGCAAACAGAAAGCGTGAGGAATCGAGCGACAACTCCGAAAGCAACCGCTGTTGAAAACGTCGAAAGAGGTCGAAGGGCCGCCACCAGCCGAGGTCGGCGTCGATGAGAATCAGCGGGTCATCGCCGTCGGCGGTATCAATCGTGAGTGCCGTAAGTGTGAGGGGCCGATGAATCGAGTCGGCCGCATCATGCTTGGCCGCTCCCCAGTTGCGGTTGTAGATACCCACCGGCGGCGTGATGTCGACACGGGCGATGCCGAAGCGTCCGTGGAAGGAACAATGCTGTCGGGCCGGTGGCGTGATTGATTCTGCACTCATGCCGACCCCAATTGCAGAGTGCCACGAGTGTCTTCGGCGAGCAGCATTGCGAGATCTTTGAAAGTCTTCAGTTTACCGAAAGCAACCGACTTCGGAGGCTTCCACGCCTCAATACACATCACATAACCCCAAATTAAAATCCCAGCAACAGCCAACATCGCGATGATGGAAAACGGAAGTTGATTCCAAAAGATAATTGCTCCAAACCACATCAACATCCCGGAAATACCAAGGTTGATATCCAAATTCGGAAGGTCGGCTTCGATCGCCGGCATCACTCCTGGGGCGAGCCTTGATACTGGGCCGAGGAAGACGGAGCAGTAGTGAGTCGAGTACTCACTCAGCAGGGTCGATGGCCCAATGGAGTCGACATCTGCACCTGCGTTCTTCAACATCGCCATCACAGTCAGAAACGCGCCGCCGGGAAGACAATCGCGATCCAAGATTCTCAGAGGACGAATCGCTGGCAACTGCGCATGTCTCGCAATCAATTTGCAGACTTCACCGAGTCGGTGCTTTCGGGCAGGCTTCAGGCACGCCTTCCACTCGCTCATTGAAATGTTAACGTTCCATTGCTCGTTCATCTCGTTCGCGAGTCGCTTCCAATCTGGTGGATCCATCAGATCACACGCACCACACCAGTCTGTCAGTGTCGAATCGAATGACAATGCGATCTGAGGCCCCATGTGATAGAAGGCACACTCCTGACGATGCCAGTCTTGAAAGACTTGAAGCACATCCTCCGCAGAAGCCGAACGTGTCGTGACTTCAAAGTCGGTGTTCATCGTTATTCCCTTGGACCGTGTAAATCGACTGTCTTGTTCACGCCTCTTACCAGTCCCCGACGCTTCCATCACGATAGAAGACCCGTTGCGGGATCTCCTGCTCGAACGGATGTTTGCGAACCTCGTCTTCGTTGATTTCGATGCCGAGGCCGGGGCGAGTGTTCGGCGTCACGGTGCGAGTCGCGGGATCGACGGTGAAGCCTTCGCTCACGATATCATCACGCCAGGGGACGTCGTTGTGTACCGATTCGCAGATGATGTAGCTCGGCTGCGAGAAGCCGAATTCCAGCGAGGCCGCCGTGCTGACCGGACCTTGGGGATTGTGCGGTGCCAACGCGATGCGGTGGGCATCGGCCAGTGCGGCAATCCGTCGGGCTTCGGTGAAGCCGCCGCAATGTGTGATATCGAGCTGGCAAATCTCGCAACCCCGAGCGACAAAGAGGTCTCGAAAGGCGGCGAGGTGCGTCATCCGTTCGCCCGTCGCAATCGGCGTTGTCACTGCGGCATTAATCGCTGCCAGCCCTGCGACGTTCTCCGGCCAGCACGGTTCTTCGAAGAAGTAGAGACCGTACGGGTCGAGAGCTTTCGCGAAATTCAGTCCCATTGCCGGTGACGGGCGTGCGTGGCAATCGACCATGATGTCGATGTCGTCTCCGACAGCTTCACGCATTGCGGCGACGCAGGCCTCGGCCGCCTTGACGGGCTTCAAGCCTTCAATCGGCATTGTGGGTGGCACGGCCATCGACTTGAACGCCGTGAAGCCCTCGGCAACAGCATGACGCGCAAGGTCTGCAAACAGCTTGGCGTTATCAACGGCGGTCTCGTAGAAGCTTTCGAGGTTGCCCCCGCCCAGATGGCAGTAGAGACGAATGAAGTCGCGAACCGGGCCGCCCCAAAGTTTGTGACACGGGACGCCGTGTACCTTGCCGACGATGTCCCACAATGCGATATCGATCGCGGAAATGGCCGTCGATCTCACGACTCCGCTGCCGTGCCAGAAGTGCTGCCGCCACATCATCTGCCACAGGTGTTCGACGCGTGTCGGGTCTTCGCCCACGATCAGTTGCGCGACATCATCGATGGCACCGACGACACTACGAGTATGCCATTCGAGCGTCGCCTCTCCCCAGCCGACGAGACCCGGCTGGTCGGTGACCACCTTCACGAAGATCCAATTCCTCATGCGGGCATGACAGACAAGCGCTTCGACAGAGGTGATTTTCATGGTCACTCAGCAGAGTCGATATGAAGGGAGCATGAATCGTAACGATCCCTTCCTTGGAGTCGAAGCGATCGCCATACCCCACCCCTGGGCCCGATTCGTTTCAGAGGCGACGACTCAGAGCGACCGAAATCATTCGATCGTTTCGCATGTCACGGTTGGTACAACCGCGCGAGTCCTCACAATCGCGAGTTTCCAGCACGTTGACGCGAATAGCGTCTTGTCATCACGTGAATACAAATACAACAAATCAGGTCACGCTTCGACATCCGAAGCTAGTTGCGGATATCCGCATTCGCGACTTCTCCGATTTACCCCTCAGATGACTCCGCCATCGAAACCGCTGCCCACGTTGCCGACAGTCGCCGCCCGGCTGCTGACGCTGATGGCCGAGCCAGACGTGGGAGTCCGCGAGATCGGCGATACGATCCGGCTTGATCCCAGCCTGACGGGCAAGGTCATCCGAGCCGTCAATTCACTGCAATACAATATCGGTCGACCGATTGCCGACATCGACCGCGCGGTGGTTCTGTTGGGGAAGCGGACGATTTCCACGCTCGCCCTCACGTTCAGCCTTTCCGAGGCCGTCACCGGTGACAAACGCCTCAAGAAATTCTACCAGCAGTACTGGACCGAGTCTGTGGTTCAGGGACTCACCTCCGAGTTGCTCGCGAAGACTTACTGTCCCACTGAAGCTGGTCAGTTCTTCAGTGCTGGATTGCTACAGGATCTCGGTCGTCTCTATCTGCTGCAGAACTTCGGCGACGACTACGCCATGCTGATGGAAATCGCCCAACTGGATGACCGCAAGCTGATCGAACTCGAACAGGAAGCGTTCGAAACGACCCACCCCGACCTCACGGCAGGCATGCTCACGCAGTGGCAGTTCCCTCAGCAAGTCATCTTCGCCGCGGCGGCCCATCACCAATTCCGCAATCCTGAGCCGTTATCGCCGCCAGCGTTGACACTGGAGCACGCACTGCAGATCGCCGCGCTGATGGGAGAGTACTTCTGCCAATCACACAAAGGAGTCATTCATGTGATGCTGGAGGAGTCGCTGTCCTTCTGTCCCGAGCCCAGAATCACGGCCGCCGAGTTGACGGATCGGGTCCACGAACGGCTGGCTGCTATTGCCGACCTGTTCAACATCGATGCCGCGCGCATGCCCAGCGCCGGCGAGATGCTGGCGGAGGCCATGCAGCAGATTACGTTGCTGGCGATTTCTCTGGAAGATGGCGGCCCTGGACAGTCGGTGCATCAGGATCTGATGCGCGAAAACAACGGACTGCGACTGCGACTGCAGGAAGTGATGAATCGGACACAGGTCGATCCGGTGACGGGCATTTTCACTCGTGAAGTTTTCGCCGATCGACTCCGCAAGCAGATCGAATCGTCGGCCAGGCAGCGATCTCTTCTGGGGTTGCTGTTCATCGACATCGATCATTTCAAGAAGGTCAACGACACTTATGGCCATGTCGAGGGAGACAAGGTCCTTCGCCATGTCGCGCAAGCCATCAGTTCGTGTGTTCGAGGGAATGACTTTGCGGCTCGCTACGGTGGCGAGGAATTCGTCGTCGTTGTCGGCCAGGCCGATGCCTCGACGATCAACCTGATGGGGGAACGTGTGCGGCGTGAAATTGAGTCGCACGAATTTGTTCTGGGCGGAAAGCAAGTCTCGGTCACCGCCAGTGTCGGTGCCGCGCTTGTCGGACCGATCACGCAAACGAAGGGAGTTGCCGAGCGAGCCTTGGATGCTGCCGACGCGGCGATGTATCGGGCCAAGCACGAGGGGCGAAACCGCGTGGTGGTGACACGAATTCAACTTCAACAACCAGAAGTTGTTGGGGCGACGGAGAAGTCCGGCGATGCAGAGCGTCCGGCGGAGTCCGGCACCTCGCCACTCTCGGCGGCTGACTGATTCAGCGCGTCACTCCTCAAACTCCAGTTCGACGTTCGCATCGTTGATGACTCCCGACTCACCGGGGATTTCGACTCGGCCGCGAATGGTGTTGCCGCGGAATTGATTTCCGGTCCCTTCCCCTCGGAAGCGGATTGCACTGCCGGGGGTCGCACCTTCAACACTTGCACGGCTCGTCGCGATTGTGTTGAGGGCGATGCTGATGCCTTTCGACGCTTCGACATCCACGCCGTACGGCACACCATCGAGAAACTGACAACTGGTGACGTTGATTCGCTTGCTGTTCGCGATTTCCAACAGTGATGCCCCGGTCTCCTGACCGCCAGGAATCTCATCGTGGATCACGCATCCGGTGATCGTGCAGTCGCTGGAGTCGACGATCCTCCAACCGCAGAAGAAGCTCGTGTCGTGCCGCACCGAGTAATTGCCCGTCAGTACGATCTGCCGGCACCCTTCGAGCAACACGTTGCGATGGGTGCATGAGTAAATCGAATTGCCGCTGACGACCACGCCGTAACAGCCGGTCAGGTGCAGGTTCGTCTCCTGGCTGCCGATGATATTGCCGGTAATCGTCCACAGGCCCGGCTGCAGTCCGTCTCCCGAATCGACGATGCGAATGTTCGCTCCGCCGGGAGACGATGTTGCCTGAATCGTGTTCGAGCAAACGGCCACTTCCTTCACCGAGGCACCGGGGGCGGTGGTGTCGATGTAGATCTCCGCCGTCGGCACTGGCTCGGTCCCGAACGCTCGATGGTTGTTGTACTCGATATCATTCCCTGTGATTTGCAGGTTGCGCACCTCGGAGCCTTCGAGCCTTACGCCTCCCAGCCGGTTGTAGCTGATGTGATTGCCGATGATGTTGATCTGATGCAGGTTGACCTGATCGAGATAGACGCCGACACCGGTGTTGAAATAGATCTGACAGTTCTCGATCAGCACATTGCGATTCCGCTCGAAGAGCCGGATGCCGTGCCTCAACCGATGGAGCAGCACCTGCGACACATTGGCCTGCATGGTGCCGACGAGTTCGATCCCATCGGCTTCGGCATGTCCGCCGGTGATGGCGATCTGCGAAATGACCGGAGCCCGCTCGACCCGCCGCACGATCTCTGTCTGAGAGTCTGGAGCCGCCGTGCCGCCGTGAGTGCCGACAAATCGCAACGCCGGCCCAGCACCTTCCATGACGATCTCACAAGTCCGCCCATCACCCACGATCGACAACGGCCCCTGCGAATCAAGCGGCACTTCGATCGTCCGCGTGATGCGATACCGGCCTCGCGATAAACGCACGCATCCATCCCCATCCGCCACGGCATGCTCGAAGGCATCGCTGTCATCAGCCACCCCATCCCCGACGGCCCCAAAATCCGTGACATACGACATGCTGCTGCTCCCCGATGATGAATCGCGACCACTTCGGTACAGATGCCGAAGCACGCGGCCATCGTAGGGAAAGCAAGCAACGTCGTCAGCCTTGGGAGGGAGTCTGGACGACACCGAGCCATCAACGAGTTCACGGCACTGCGGATTCGTGAATCGAATCGAGCAATTCCTCAAACTCGGGCAAATCACGCAGGACCGACAGGTCGGGATCCTGCTGCATATGGTCGGAGTCGCTCCAGCCGGCGGCGATTGATTCTTGCAGGCAGGCAAGGGACAGGTCGATGTACTCTCGCCGCTGTACTTGTTGGTCGGCAGTCAGCGATTCGCCTTCGGCCGCTTCAAGGGCGTTCGCGCACAGGGCGTAGCCGCAGGCGGCGTTGTAGAGGTTGTCGAAATTCGAGGAATCGAATGAGCGCAGCATGGCGGCGGTTTGTGGGATTTCGTCGAACCGCCCCGCGCGGGTGAGTTGTGTGATACGGAAGGAGAGTCGTGCTTGTGCACCGGGCTGGCTAATGAACGTGTCCCATTCCGCCAGCACGGCTTGGACTTCGGCGACTTCGCGGTGGACGTATCCGAGTCGCACACGGTACTCCGGCACTTCCGGGAAGTCCTCCATCAGTCCCTCGACGATGGCAATATCCTTCAGCCGAAGTTCGGCCACTTCGCCCGCCTGTGCCGGATCTTGTGCAAGGTGGTCGGCGAGCGTGCGATAGTCTCCACCGAGGGCCGAGCGGAATTCAGCATCCAGAGGAAACGCGCCGACTGCTTGCTCCCGATACAGCAACTGGTCTCGGAGCGCGGCTTCCAACTGTGCCGCATCACCACGGTGAAGCATCAGGATGGTCAAATTACCCGCGGTGTCATTTAACCAATGCCAGAATCGGCGGTTCTCCGGAGCGAGCCTGACAAGCTCCGCCCACAACTCGATCGATCGTCGCAGGCTTCCTTCTTGCAATTCAGGCATATCCCACTGTCGGCCAGAGAGCCAGCGGTACGCATGTCCAAGCTCTTCAATGCGAATTGGACTATGCGGGTCCGATCTCAGGCCCGCTTCTCCACTTGCAACTGCATGCTCGAATGCAATCTTTGCCTCGTTGGTGCGTCCCAATTCCAGCAAACGCTCACCCACACCCATCCAGTCATCCGCCGATGCGATTTCGGAAGAGAGGCGGGCAAACGTCGCAGATGCAAGTTTTGAAATCTGATCGGCCTCGATCGAACGATCGTTGACCTCGAGCAGGTTTGCCAAGCTCATCTGTGCCAGCAGGCAACACGTCAAGTGTGTCGAGTCGGTGGGCGGTGCCAGAAACGGCTCTGCCTCCTCAACGGCACGTCTCAAGTAGGCTTCTGCATCTGCCGGGTGCTCATCTATCAAACCTTTGCCTAAAGCAGTCAGCCTCCGCACGAGTTCAACTCGGTACTGACGATTCTCCGGAAATTCGTCAACAAGTGATTGTCGCAATTCCACGACGCGCTCCATGCCGATGTTGTCCTCCGGTTGGTCAGTGACTCGGGCCAGGTACTCATAGGTGCGAACCAGGTCGGCCCGGTATTCGGCGACCTCTGGATGCTCCGTGCACAGTTGCTCCAATAGTGCTCGAGCTTCGCGGAAATGGGGGACCGAATCAGAACGTTCTCCCGCCGACGACAGTAGATCGCCATGAAGAAAGATCATAGCCGCAAGATCACTTCGGAACCCGGGCGCATCGGGGTAGACTCCCGCGAGGCGACTCCAGAGATCCTTGAATCGATTCAACGCAAGCAATGCGCGCTGCTGATCTGCAGGGCTGCCGATGATGTTTCCATTCAACCGACTTCCCGACCAGAATCCCGCCATTCGTCGATGAGCGTCGCTGCTATCAGGGAATTCGGTCAACAGTCGCTCGGCGATGTCAAGGCCATGCAACATCGCCACGGCTGCTTGATCGGCATTGCGATTCATCAAGTTAATCAAGGCAGTCCTCATGTGCGCTGCCGCAAGTTCCGCCAGGATGTCGGGATCGTCGCTCCGTTTCGCCTCAAAGTTCTCGTAGAACCTCAGTGCCGACTCGAGCAATTGCTGTCGAAGCGGTTGTAAGCCGGGAATATCGAGGAGAGTGCTTTCGCTGACGACCGTGAAGAAATCATCGACGGCGAGGCGTGCCTGCAACAGGTTTGCCTCTGCTTCCTCAAGTCGCTCCTGTGCCAGCGCTTCGGCGACCATTGTGTCTTCGCGGGCGCGATTTGCGATCTCCGTTTGCAATACGGCTTCGTCGCGGTCCTTTTCGGCGTCGATGCGCAGGTTCGCTTCATTCTGTCGGGCCAGTTCCGCATCCTCCTCGGCTCGCATCGCGCGAAGCGTCAGCCAGGAACTGACGACGATTCCGATGAGGAGCGTGGCCGCGATGGCGCCAGCGGCACCAAGGGCCAGACGATTGCGACGGGCGAACTTGCGGAACTTGTAGGCCGTCGACGGCGGGCAAGCTTCGATCGGCAGGTCGGTGAGATACCGTTCGATGTCCTTCGCCAGGCCAGTGGCCGTCTCGTACCGCCGGGAACGCTCTTTATCGAGCGACTTCATCACGATCCAGTCGAGATCGCCGCGGATCAGTCGACTGAGCTGTACCGGCTCCAAGCTTCGCTGCGCGGCGATCGATGGCAATGCCACACTGCCGCTGAGCTTGGTGCTCGGCTTGCTCGGTTCCTCTTCCTTGATGAGCCGGATGATCTCCTGAATCGCCACATCTTTGAACCGCTGCTTGTCTAACGGCGTCGAGCCGGTGAGGAGTTCGTAGAGGATTACCCCCAGCGAATAGACATCGCTGCGAGTGTCGATGTCGAGGTTGTTGAACTCGGCCTGTTCGGGGCTCATGTAGAGCGGGGTGCCGACCATCATCCCGTGCGACGTGAAGACTGTCCCTTCCGTGAGCGGTTGATGAAGGGCTTTCGCCAGACCGAAGTCGATCACTTTCGGCACCGGCTGGCCGTCGTAGAGACAGACGAGGATGTTCGAGGGTTTCAGATCGCGGTGGATGATCCCCTTCTGATGGGCGTGCTGCACCGCCTGGCAGACCTGCGTCATCAGCTTGAGGCGTTGCTTCACATCGAGCCGTGCCTGATCGCAATACTGCGTGATCGGCACCCCCTTGACGTACTCCATCACAAAGTAGGGGCGGCCCTGTTCGGTCACGCCGCCATCCAGGACCTTGGCGATGTGGGGATGGTCCATCACCGCCAGAGCCTGCCGCTCGGCCTCGAACCGCGAGAGAACCTGCCGACTGTCCATCCCCGGCTTGATGAGCTTCACCGCCACCCGCCGGCGCACAGGGTGAGTCTGCTCGGCCAGCCAGACGGTCCCCATTCCCCCTTCGGCAATCTCCTCGAGGAGTTTGTAGCGCTGACCGATGACGGTGCCTGACACGTAGCCGGGGCCGGCGATGATCGTCTCGTTGATGTCCTTCGGCTCCAGGAATCCGCCCGCCTCGCGGTGAGCATGCAGCAGCGAATCGATCTGTGCCCTTAACTCTGCATCACCCGCACATGCCTGATCGAGCAGAGCGTTCCGTTCTTCGTCACTGGTGCAAGCAAGGGCCCGAGTGAAGAGGGACACCATTTCGGAACTGGACGGATTCACGACATTCTCCCGCAAAACAAAGGGTTCACCCTTCAATGCCCCGTTTGCACCCTCAGTGTGCCAGGAATTCCGAAACTTTGTAACTATGGCCGTTCCGGCTGCAGCAACTGATAGAGCCACGCCCGCGCAAAGGCCCAGTTGCGGTCGGCGGTGCGTTTCGAGATTCCCAGCACCGATGCCGCCTGCTCGGTCGTCAGTCCGCCGAAGAATCGCAGCTTGACCAGTTCGGCACAGGCCGGATGCCCTTCCGTCAAACGGGCCAGTGCATCGTCGAGCGCCAGCAGTTGTTCATCCGAAGCCTGATCGGCCACGTTCAGGGTATTCAGATCAACGCGCTGCCAACCCCCTTCGCGCTTCTGCCTGTTTCGATCACGAGCACGGTTGATGAGAATCCGCCGCATCGCCTCGGCAGCAGCCGCAAAGAAATGAGCGCGGCCCTCCCACAGTTTCTCGCCCGCTGGACCAACGAGCCGAGATAGGCTTCGTGCACCAGAGCTGTGGCCTGCAACGAATGATCCGGGCGTTCCCTGGTCAGTCTTTCGGCTGCCAGCTTGCGCAGTTCCTCGTAGACCAGAGGTAAGAGTTGTTCCGTCGCGCGCGGATCCCCCCGTTCGATACTGGCCAGGATACGGCTGACTTCGCTCATCGATGTGGGAATGGCGACTTCGGATCGCGTTGAATCTCATCGATTGTACTTTGATGTTGGCAGCCCCCGAAAGGGGATGGCTGAACCAGCATTCTGTACTCCCGGAAGGGGTGCCCGGAGTTTTCCAACGAACGACCCCCATTCGAGGCAGAAAACCAAGACGAGTTTCTCGACATGTGGATCGAATCCCATACATACTGAGACAACAGATCGTCGTATCCGCTTCTGCATGCTTTCTACCCAAAAAAGAAATACCCTCGTGACAGTCTGCTCATTCGAAGTGGCACATTGGAAACACGAGACCAACTTGACGACGAGGCGTTGACGTACTCGTATGGCGTCGATCCCATTGAGTCGTTGCGAGAGCGTGTCGTCTCTGGAGCAGGCGTGAACGAGCCAACGGCAGAACCATATCGCCCTTAGCAGGAGTCCATTCATGCAGCCCTTACGTGTCGGAATCGTTGGAGCCGGGGGGATCGCGGCGAAGCTGCACCTCCCCGAGCTGGTTGGAATTCCCGGTCTTGAAGTGACTGTGCTGGCGGGGCGCAGACAGAGCCGGCTCGAAACACTTTGTCGCAAGTTCAAGGTGCCGCGCTGGAGCACTTCTTATGACGAGGTGATTGCCGATCCCGATATCGATGCCGTCGTCGTTGCGCTGCCTCATCCGCTGCATGTGAAGTATGGTCTCGCGGCGCTGGCGGCAGGTAAGCATGTCCATATGCAGAAGCCGCTGAGTACGTCGCTCGATGAAGCTCGCGAATTCGTGACGGCTGCCGAGTCGACCGACCGCACCGTGCTGGCATTGCCGTTTGTCGCCCGGCCTCCGGTGCTGGCGGCCCGTCAGATGATTGCCGAAGGGAAGCTGGGAACGATCTCTTCCGCGACGTCGCGATTCAGTCATGGCGGCCCCGAGGTCTATTATGCGACGATTCAAGCCATCCTGGAGGAAGAGGCCGAGGAAGAATTGTGGTTCTTCGATGCCCAACGGGCTGACGTGGGAGCATTGTTCGACATGGGTGTCTATGCGATCGCCCATCTCGTGGCGTTGCTCGGTTCGGTGACCTCGGTGATGTGCCGCTGCCGCACCGTCGCCAAGCCGACGACATTGGAAGACACCGCGGCCGCCATATTGGAGTTCGAATCAGGAGCGATCGGCATGGCTGAAACCGGCTGGTGCGATGGGGCTCGCACTTACGGATTCTCGGTCCACGGCACAGCCGGCAAGGTGGTGAACCCTTCGTTGACGGGCGAACTCGTCTGGTACACGCCGACATCACTCGTTGACGAAGATGCATCGCTGTCGCAGACAAAGGTCGACACCAGTCACTACCCCGCCGAGAATTCACACCAGTTGTGGGCGCGATGCATCCGCGAAGGCACCCAGCCCCCCCTCACCGACGCCCGGACGGCGTGGCACGTCACCGAAATCATGCTGAAGGCACTGGCCTCGTCGCGCTCGGGGAAGCTGGAACTGGTGGAGTCGCGACTGTTGTGAAGGCTGAACATGAGCCCGCTTGGCCAGCAAGGGAGGCGTAACCACACGGGCGGAATGTCGAGCACGCCGGGCTTGCGGAGGGAGACATGGCCATCGGCTCTTTTCAGCAACACGCGACCAACGTCCCTTGACGTAGAGTCCTTGCCAGTCGATCGTGAACGGAGACGTAGTTTCATCGTCGTTCCGGGCGAAGGCCGTGTTGCGCGAAGTGATCATTGATGGCTACAACCTTTTGCATGCGGCTCACCTTGCGCGCCCCTCCTATGGACCGGGAGATCTGGAACGATGCCGCAAGCGTCTGTTGATGCGAGTGGCTGATTTGATTGACGAGCCGCATCGTCCCGCGGTCACGATTGTGTTTGATGCCAAGGATCCTCCTGCCGATTTACCCGATCGCGGGGAGTTTCGATCGATGCACGTTCGTTATGCTCACGACCATGCAGAGGCGGATGACTTGATCGAAGAACTGATTCATCTGCACTCGACTCCCAAGCGACTGCTGGTCGTTTCGGGCGACTTGCGAATTCGCAAAGCCGCCCGAGGAAAGGGGGCGCATTCGATTACCGGTGAAGAATTCCTCGATGCCCTGGAAGAAGAAGCGGACGATTCACCTCGCAAGTTTGCCGCGAGTCACGCGGCCGGGTCGGCCCCGCTGGCCGACATCACTCAAGAATTTGCCGACATCGATGTGAACGAACTGCGTGAGGAGATCGAATCGGAACGCAAGTCGGTCGCTCGTTCGTCGACAAGCGCTGCCGATGGACCCGTCGCATCGAGCTCATCATCCGAAAAGACGAGACCTGCGTCCGCTTCCGCTCCTCCCAAAGACGAGGAACCGCGTATCATGGCTCCAGAGAACGAAGTGGCGTTCTGGAACGCCCGAATTGCCGACCTGTTGCGTGAGGAAGGGATCGGGCGTTAGAAACGTCCCCATTCGCTCCGCGAAAGAGCGTGGAGGATTTGTCGTCATCATCGCATCAATACCATACCCGATGGGCAAAGTTCACAGAACGATTCTGGTTGGCGCGCTGGTGATGGCCGCTGTCGTTGAAAACGACGTCACCAGTGATGACGTTCTCCCGTTAGAGCCGATCGCGCTGCAGCACGGCGATGCTTCCGTTGAGTCCATCGTCTTCGAACAAGTAGACCGGCTGGCGAGTTCGTCACGCGCCGAGCGGCAACAGGCCGAGCAGGTATTGCGCGATCTCGGGACGGCGGCGTTACCCTTTCTGCCTGAGACGGAGGTCATTGCGTCTCCTCATACACGCGAGGTGATTGCTCGATTGCGGCTGGAACTCGATCAGCTCGTAGCCGCGGAGTCGCTGCAACCGACGCTGGTGCGCATCCCGGAAGATGCCACGCTCGGCGAATGGGTCTTGGCGATCGAAGAGCAGACACGTTATTCGCTTGCGATGCCCGATGAATCTTGGTCACCCGTGCATGTTTTCAGCGACGACACCATCAGTCCGACGGAGCCGACGACATTCTGGCGGTCCGTCGATGATGTCGAAGACAATGTCGCAGTCCAACTGGAGCGGACCACCGACGGCGGTTTGGTGCTGGAAGCAATCGCTGCCGACTCGGAAGTCTGGTATCACGATTCCCGCGGTGTCGTGCGTGCCTCCACCACGGCCCTGCACGAGATCGAGAACTTAATTGATCCCGAAGAAAATGTGAGACTCCGCACGCGCCTGCGGCTCGATGTCGAACCCAAGCTGACGGGATTGTTCGTGCATTGGAATCCCGGCGACATGCAGGCTGCCGTCGGCGACGTATCGTTGTCAGCCGTGGGAGCCGATGGGCGTCGTGAGTTACCGATACCAGGCTCGCAGCGGATTGAGTTTCCGATCGACTTCAGCATACCGAAGGTTGGGTGGGATCAACGCAACGCGAATGAAACCACATTGACGATTACGGGAACAGTATCGGTAACGGTTGCGACCAGCTTTCGCACGTTTGAGTTTCGACACCTTGATGAGCCGGGCGTCGTCGTCAGACGCCGAGGGGGACTGGCGGCCACGCTGGAATCTTTCGAATCTTCACGCGATCAAACGGGTGCGACCGTCTGGGCAGCAACGCTGGTGATCGACTATGAGGGTCAGCCGTTGGAACTCGATTCGTATCAGTTGTGGGTCTTCAGCAATGCCGTGTCTCTCCAACGTGAGGATGGCACGACACTCCTGCCGGCCGGCGAACGACACGTTTCACCCGCCGAGGGAGGGGCGGTGCGAATGAGTTTCATCTTCGCCGACGCACTCAACGATCTCGACTCAGCGACGCTGATCTACGAAGCACCCACGGCGATCGTCGATGTGCCGGTGGAGTTTGAAGTGAGGCGTACGGATTGACGAAGGAATCGGCCCACAATGGGGATCAAGACTCGAAACCCGCGGGCATGATTTGCGCTGAGCAATGGATGCGTACTTATCGTGGCCGGCTGCTACGCCATCTCCATTTTCATAAATTCCCGACGGTAGCATGCCCTTAGCCCCCGGCGATTCGCCGAGGGCTAAGGGGACTCAACGAAGTTCTCTTCGCTACCGATTGACCTGATTCGCAACGGCAATGCCGAAGAGGCGAATGTAGCCTTCATCGAGGTGCAGGCGGACTCGCAGGCCCTGTTCGGAAGGACGCACGTTGAACTCCAGCAGATCGTCGTCGGGATTGGCGAACGCCTCGCGGGCGGCCTCGAAGAACCGACGTTGATCGGCATTGCCATTCGCCAGGCTGTCGGCCAGCACGACCCAGTCCGACAGATGGAGCGCGAACTGCAGATGCGGTTCGCCTTCACTTCCCGCTGCTGCCGAATCACGATTGTTGATGACGTCGGTCAGTACATCGAGAGCGTGATCTTCGCCCACGGCGAGCCAGATCGCGCCTTCACCGACGCCGAAATAGAAGGCCGCGTCTTCGCCATACAACTGGCGTTCCTGCTGTCGCATCTCGCTGGGGACAACGCGATGGATGGCGACGTTGCCGGCACGGCCGACATTCATTTCGAGTTCGCGAACCTGCGGAGCATTAGTGGCATGCGGCAGCACCATCGCGAGGGTCTCGGCCAGCACGTCGTCGCCGGCGATTGCCACGCCGCCGACAAACACCAGGCGTTGCGGCGGTTCGCCGATCATCTGGCCGAAGAGATCAAATCGTCCTTGCTCCGCAGTGGCTTGGACTGTCTTGTAGAGTTGCTCGATAACATGCCGTCCACCATCGTCGTCGGCATTGTCGAGGGCTTGCTCATAGCCGATCTCCAGGCCTTCGAGCAGCATTTGTCTTACGTCAGCGGGAACTTGCCAGGCCATCGAGAACGTGGCGGGTTCCGGCTCGGCAAGTTGTGACGCAAAGTGGCTGGTGGTGATGGATGATGCCTGCAGCGCGTCGATCAACCAGCTTTCAGAGTCGAGACGCAGTTCCCAGTCAATCGACAGTCCAGAGTGCTCTTCACCCAGGCTGATGCCGGCGACGATGTGCTCGCCGCTATGAACCAGTTCGACGGCGAGGTCGCGAAACGTCTCCGCGGCCCGACGACGAATCGCATACTCGGCATCCCCCTCGCCCTCATGCTGGTCCAGGTCGCCATTGACTTGAGAAGTGATCTGCTCGGCCACTTTCTCAACAAATTCCGGTCGCAAACCTGCCTTACGGAAATCAACATAGAGGTCGTACTGCTCGGCATTGTCGCCGATGATGTCGCTCGGGTTGGGATACGACTTGAGCGGCAGCGATTCAAAGTTGAAGAAGAGATGATCGTGGGCAACCTGCAGTTCAAAGACCTGTTCGGGAGTGTGCAGCTCGATCACATTGGGATCGTCCGTTCGCTCCAGAAAGACTTGATTGCTGATGCGGAGCGTCTCGACGAGCCGATCGACGTCGGTCACCGGGATGAACACGACTCCCGCCAGTTCTTCGGGGTCTTCCCCAGGGCGGTTCTCGCGCGGGTAGAGATACATCCCGATGGGGGCCTCGCGATTCAGTCCTTCGAAGTTATTGATGTTCTGGGCAAAGCCACTGATGAAAGAGGCAATCTGCGGTCGGTCGGCGGCCTCGAAGACGTAATCGACATCTTCGAGCAACCGATCGATACCGGCCGAGGCGATCACGGCGATCGGCTCTTCGCCGTTCGAGTAGGCATCGTCCGCAGTAGTGGGACGTGGGAAACTGGAGGAAGCAGCCAGTGTCAGCACCAGGGAGGCGGCAATAGTGGCCCGGCTCCAGAAGGCCTGGCGCGGAGGTTTGAGCGTAGGATCGTGAATCATGGTCGTTTCCGATAAGAGGAGGCAGGGCTGTTTTTGTTGGTTTACCCCCCTGCCGAGGGGGAGGTTGCGAGATTCACACGGATTTGTGATGGGGAAGTGCCAAATCCTCGATGTCCGTCTCGTCCGTGGCGGGTGCAAATCGCGGCGTGCTATCATCGGGGCATCTGTCCAAGGACGCTTGGGGCGGGTTCGTTCATCATGTGAGGCAACATCATGCGTTGGAAGGGAAGGCGAAAGAGCGAGAATGTCCAGGACAGCCGAGCCATGTCGCCGAAAGCGGTCGGCGTTGGCGGTCTGGGGATGGTCGTCATCCTGGTGATCATGTGGCTGTTGGGAGCCGACCCCAGGGCCTTGATGGAGGTCGCCCAAAACAACCCAGGTGGCGGCGGAGGTCAGCAGCAGCAACAAGGGGAATTCCAGGAGACTCCCGAGGAGCGTGAACTCGTGGAATTCGTGTCGGTCGTCCTGGCCGATACCGAGGATGTCTGGAAGGAGATCTTCAGCGAGCAGGGGGCCGAATATGTCATTCCCAAGCTGGAAATCTATCGGGAAAGCGTGCGTTCCGCGTGTGGACTGGGACAGGCTGAGACAGGGCCCTTTTACTGCCCAGCCGATTCGATCGTCTACCTCGATCTCAGTTTCTTCCAGCAAATGGAAGATGAACTGCGGGCTCCCGGGGATTTCGCGCAGGCCTACGTGATCGCTCATGAAGTGGGGCACCATGTCCAGAACTTGATGGGGATCTCAGACGAAGTCACTCGCAGACAACAGACGTCGAGTGAGGAAATCGGAAACCAATGGTCCGTGCGACTCGAACTCCAGGCCGACTACTTCGCCGGTGTCTGGGCGCATCATGCCGATCAAAACTGGAACATCCTCGAACAAGGGGACGTGGAAGAAGCCCTACGGGCAGCAACGGCCATCGGCGATGACCGCCTTCAGCAACAGTCGCGCGGCTACTCCGTGCCGGAGTCCTTCACGCATGGCACCTCCGCACAGCGCGCGAAATGGTTCCGGCTCGGCCTGCAAACTGGGGACATGAGGGGGGGCAACGCGCTGTTCGAACTCGATTACGACGACCTCTAAGTTCGGTCGATTCGGTTCGCGAGGCTGGCGGAGCAGGCGGCCACCGAAGTGTAACGCAGGCACGTTTTTAGGTGTGGTGGTCGACTCCGGTCTTTTTTTGACGCTGGTATCCTTGAAGATCGTCGTCGGCATCCTTAATACATTGGTACAAGCTGTGCCTCCCACCTGAGCTATCTCGCGCCGCGAACGTCGCGGTGTGGGTTCCCGCCTGACTTAGACCTTGAAGAACCACCATGCGTCCTGGATGCTTCTTAGCCGCGATTACGACCGCAATCTTCTGCACGATTGGCTCCCTGTTCCTGGTCGCCTGGGGGGATGATGCCCCACTTCCTGAAGGACTGAGACCGGTGCGTCATCCGCGAGACAACCAGCCCACGGCGGAGAAGATCGCATTGGGACGCCAGTTGTATTTTGATCCGAGGTTGTCGAGCACGCTGACTGTGTCTTGCGCCACCTGTCACGACCCCGAGAAGGGTTGGAGCAACGGCGAGCAGTTTGCTACAGGCATCGATGGGCTCGTCGGAGGTCGCAATTCGCCGACGATCATCAATTCGGCCTACAACCGCTTCCAATTCTGGGATGGTCGGGCAGCGACGCTGGAACATCAGGCATTGGGACCGGTGCAGAATCCCATCGAGATGAACATGACACTCGAAGATGTCGTCGCCCGGCTGAACGAAGTGGAAGGCTATCGCACCCAGTTCCAGGCCGTGTTCGGCACCGATGTGACTGAGGACGGCATCGCGATGGCGATTGCGGCCTACGAACGAACGATCCTGTCGGGGAATGCCCCTTACGACCAATTCAAGGCAGGGGATGAAACGGCTCTCAGCGAATCGGCTCAGCGCGGCATGGACCTCTTCTTCGGCAAGGCCAACTGCAGCGCCTGCCATGTGGGGGCGAACTTCACCGACAACGCGTTCCATAACATCGGTGTTGGCATGGATGTCGCCGAAGGTGTCGAACCCGACTGGGGCCGATACACCGAGAGCGAACTCGAAGGGGACCGTGGTTCGTTCAAGACGCCCACACTGCGAGAGATCGCCCGCACCGGCCCATACATGCACGATGGAAGTATCGCGACCCTCGAAGGGGTGATCGATCACTACAACAAAGGGGGCGTCGCCAATCAGTGGCTCGACGAAGAACTGTTCGAATTGAACCTCTCCGAGCAGGAGCAGGCCGACTTGGTCACCTTCATGGTCGAGGGCCTCAGCAGTGAGGACTATCCGACCGACACAGCTCCCGAGTTGCCAGAGTGATGCACGGCAATACGGGCTGTCTCCTTGTTGCAATTCGCTTGTGAAAAGAGAGTTGCGGCAACTTCTCAATTCTCGCTCGATAATCCCAAAAAAGTCTCAAGTTTCCGCGCAGAAAGTTCGGCTCCTGCCGCTCTCTCCTGATGTGAGGAATGTGGCCCTGATCGAAACGACGGGCCGGGGGGACTTCAAACCATCTTGAGACTCTGGGGGGAGCGAACATGTTTACTGGAAAACTCTATAAGGCGACGGCTGTTGCGATGTTGGCAGTGTTGTGCAGCGCGGCGGCGACGGAAGCGCAAGCTTCGAAGAATCGTCCGGGAAGCGATCGACTGGGTGGCGTCGTCATCCAGAATCCAACCTCGAACACGATCTATTTCCAGATGCGTCTCGGTTACGAAGACGCCTGGACCGATTACGAAGTTGCGGCAGGTCAGAACTTGCAGGTCTGGTTCGAACTCGATCGCAATGGAACAGTCCAGGCTCCGAATCTTCGCTTCGACCACATCGGCGGAGACGGACGCGTTTCGTACAAGACTTACGAACTCGATTTCTACGAGGTTGAGTACACCGACGACATGACCGGGTTCCGCTACGAATTCCAATACGATTCGCGAGGCCGGCGGTTGGACCTCTACAGCATCGACTAAGAGGCTGTCGGCCAATTCAAACTTCACCAGCCGGCGAGGTCGTACGACCTCGCCGGCTGCTTCTATTTTTCGTCGTTGCCTTCCTGGGATACGCGCACACTGATCCCCGGACCAAGAACGAACGGCAGCCCCAGCAACATGGGGACGAGTCCTGCCAGCGTCATGCCGCCCGAATACCGCGCCGCTTCGACGCCCATCCAAAGACATGTCACGCAAAAGATGATGGGGGTCACAGGATAGCCGGGAACTTTCACGGGTGAACGGTTGGAGCCGAATCTCATTCGCAGGAGGACCACCGTCAGCCCTCCCAGCATGAAATAGAACCAGACGACCGGAGCCATCGCATCGACAAGGGAACTGAGGGCATCTTTCCCAGATGACCATTCAGATTCACGGCCAGTGGCCGATTCCAACAGGCGCCCCAGAGGGCCGCGAACAAAGTCGGTGGCGAACGCCGTAATCGCCAGACTGGCGAGGAGCGTTACCAGGAAAATCGCCCAGATCGGTGCCCGACGCGCGTTGAGACGCCCCAAGACTCCCAGGAAGGCATGTCCGTCCCCGACCACGGCCACCAGACGCGAACCGGCGAAGATCATGCCTTGAATGGCCCCCAAAGCGGAGACCGCCACGAGGGCGTCCATCCAGCGACCGGCATTGCTGCCGAAACTGCTCACGACCAGATCGCTCGCAGGTGTCGACGAATCGGCCAATCCCTGTCGTCCCAACCCATGCAGGTAGGCCAGATTGATAAACAGATAAAGCAGCGTAATGCAGCCCATCCCCAGCACCAGAGCGCGCGGCACGTTCTTCCGGGCGTCGCGGACTTCGGCTGCGACGTACGCCGCCTCGCTCCAGCCTCCGTAAGCGTACATCGCCAAAATGAGCGCCAACGCAAGGCTTCCTGAACCAGCTTCCGACACAGCGGTTGAATCGACGTCAGTCACGGATTCTGCCGAAGGTGCGGCCGCTAGAAAACCGGCAAGCAGGATCAAACTCAACCCAGCGACTTTGAGCACCGTCAGCACGTTCTGTGTGTGCTTGCTCATCACGGCACCGGCCAGATTGACAAACGCCAGCGCGGCGACCGACAGAAGTGACAAACAATATGTGGGTACGCCAGGCGCGAAACCGCGATGGACATGTTCACCAAACACCAGCGACATAACCGCAATGTTTCCAGGGATGATGGCCGACAACTGCATCCATCCATAGGCCACGCCGAAGCGACGCCCATAGGCCTGTGAGATGTAGTTGAAGTCGCCACCCGATCGCGGGTCGGCCGCCGCCAGCTCCGCGTAACACATCGCTCCGATCGTCGAGAGCGCCCCTCCCGCCAGCCAGATCGCCAACAGCACGGGGATCGAAGAGGTCTGGGACGCGACGTTGGCCGGAAGCACATAGATCGCCGAACCGACCACGATCCCGACGATCAGGCTGAGCGTGTCGGCCAGTCGCAGCGATGGCGTCGACGTGTTGGGCGGAATCGAATTGTTTGCTGTCACGAGGCCTGCCAGTGGTTAGGAGAGTCAGCAGTCTACCGAGGATGGCCCCGATCGTCTCTCAAGTTACTCCCTCTCCCACCCTGTGCATCGTTTCTTGTTGATCGGCGCTGTGGGAGAGGGCCGGGGTGGCCGGGGTGAGGGCGAAAAGCACCTCGTCCAACGCGCGCCCCTTGTCCCGACCTACGGCCAGCTTATCCCCGCTGGTGGTCTTCATCGCGAATGACGTTGATTGTGGGGAGAGGGGATACGTCACCAGTCTCCAAGGAATGCGCACTTCCGCCGACATACGCGTGCCCCTGTCACTCCGAGTGTCGCGGGCAGCGACGGTCGCAACCTCATCCCTTATCATTGAGGCAGTCGATTCCACCATTATCTCATCCGACGGAGCCTGATATGCGACAGACCTGGCACTCGCGTTCGACCACTGTTTCACTCATCGTATTGATCCTTGTCGGAGGAGGTGTGACCGCCGTCGTTCGCGGCCAGCCCGACGCGGATGTCACCGAATCCGAAACAGAACCGCAGCCGGAGAAAGTGGCCATCATCTGGACCAGCGGCGACCCCGATGTTGCTCATCGCATGGTGCTGATGTATGCCCATGCCGCGAAGAACAACGGCTGGTTCGACGAAGTGCGTCTGGTCGTCTGGGGTCCGAGCGCCCGACTCCTCGCTGGAGACAGCAGTCTGCAGGAGAAACTCAAGGAGATGCAGGAAGACGGAGTGATCCTGCAGGCCTGCATCGTGTGTGCCGACTCCTACGGCGTGACCGAAGACCTGCGCGAACTCGGCCTCGAAGTAAAAGGCATGGGCGGCCCGCTGAGCGAGTTCATCAAGGACGAGGGCATTCACGTCGTGACGTTCTGAACCGACGCGGAAGCGTCAGCGACGCCACGGATCAATCACGATCAAGTGAGAGTCAACCTCCACGAGTTGCGCGACGCACGCTACGCCGAAAGTCCGGAGCGTCTTACCAGCCCTACCGTATGCGGTTCGACGCCAGTGCCAGCGGCGTGCCAGCGAGGGGAGCGACCATGAGAGCCAGCGTGCAGCCGATGAACAGACACGCGGCGAGGGGCAGACGCGAATCGTAGACCTGCGTCGCGATCAGACCGCTGATCAAAAGACACCATGCCGCGAGTGAGGCCCAGACCGTGGGGGTGTCGATCAGCGCGCGTCGGCGCGCCGTTACGAACAACATAAGCGTTCCGAGCAGCACCAGACCGCTGAAGCCGGCGAAAACGACGCGCCACAGGGCGAGCCGTTGTTGATCCAGGGACAAAGCGAACTGCGCCACGAGATTCAATCCGAGGAAGATCGCAAAACCGAGTAAGATCAGCGCGAACATCAGCCTGTGTCTCCCCGCCAGCAACATCGCGGCCAGACAAGTAGAGACCGACCACGAAAGCACCAGGATCATCGGCGCGAACCACCACCACGACTCGACCAGGAAAGGGTCGAGTTCGGACTGCGGGACAACCCCGGTGGCGATCAAGATGACGGAGATCAGCGCCGTGGGAATCACCCAGATGAGCCACGCGCATCCGACCGTCTTTGCCGAGTTCCACAACATGATCCGTGCCAGTTGCGAGGTCGACAGCGGCCGCGTGGCCAGGAAGTGGCCCATCGCGCCGTCGCGATCGCGTGTTCCGCAATCACCGAGGAGCAGTCCGCCGATCAATCCCAGGATACCCATCAACGCGCCTCCGCCCAGGCAGAGTCCTTCAATGAGAAGCCGGGGATCTCGGCTGAAGATCAACCAACCCGTCCCCCACAGCGCAAACACGAACACAACGCAGGCCGGCATGGCCCAGCCTTTCTTCCGCCACTCAAACCACAATTGCGCTGCCGCCGGTGATGAGAATCGAACATCTCCCCGGGATTCTGTTTCGACCAGCCCTTCCAGCCGCGACCAGATCCCCCATGTTGGCAGCGTGTCTCCGCGGCGATGCAGTGACACGCCATACACGGCGACGGCGTATGAGGCGGCGGCAATGGACAACAGTGTGACACCATCCCAGAACGTGACGACGTTCCAATAATGCGTCGGTTCACCGAACAGCGCGCCATGTCGTGACTTGAACCACATCCCCAACCCTGCCGCGACGAGGCCGACGCCCCACGGCAACCACGCAGTGCGCTCGGTGAGCCACATTGTCGCCAGCACCGCAGCGAGACCAACCGCTGCGAACAGCGATGGCCCCCAGAGCGGCCAGCCGACATCGAACAGGGCGTTCAGCGTTGCTGAGACGGCGAGACTTTCGAGCATCATCAAGGCAATTGCCGGCAGCAGTTGCCACGCGACGAGCGTCGATGTCCGCGCCGGGTAGGCGTACAGCCGTGAGATCGGTCCGAGCGACTGCATCAACCCCGCGCCGAACGTGAAGATGTTCACCTGCACCAGCGCGAAGTGGATGACGATGAAGGCGAACTCTGCTGGTAACAAGGCCCCGTTCGCAGCCAGGGCCGAATAAAGGAATACCGGCAAGAGGACTCCCGCAAGAGTCATCAAAGGCAATTGCCATCGACCGTGGGAGAGGAGTTCCCAAGTCAAGGCTGCGGGTATGGTATGCATGCGCGACTCACTTGAATGTGTCTCGGCCGAGCTCAGGAGATCTCAGACGTTGAAGGGAATCAATTCAAAACTCGCGATACAAACACTTCATCGAGCGACAATGACGACTCGTTGACGACCGTCGCCCCCAGCGCATCTGCCGCGCGACGCAACTGGCCGCTCTCTCCACTGCAGAGATAGGTCCATTCCTCTCCGCCCCCCTCGCAGGAGAAGGCGCCGACCAATGTCGGCGGTCGATCGACCGGCTGCCCGAACCGCAGCGTCACGCGGCGATGAGTCTCCTTGATTTCGTCCATCGGCGCGGTGAGTACAATTCGCCCTTCATGAATGATCGCCACGCGGTCGGCCACTCGCTCGACTTCGTCGAGGAGATGTGAGGAGAAGAGGACCGTGCGCCCTTCATCCGCGATCGTGCGGATGATCGCTCCCAAAATGTCGCGGCGCACCACTGGGTCGAGTCCCGATGACGGTTCATCGAGCACCAGCAGATCAGGTCGATGGGCCAGCGCCACCAGCAGTCCGGTCCGCGCCCGCTGGCCCCGCGACAGGTTCTGCACTTTCACTCTGGGATCGAGATCGAACGCCGAGCATAGTTCCTCCGCGTAGACGTCGTCCCAGTTGGGATAGAAGGCCCTCGAGTAGCGCATCAGTTCGCCGACGCGCATCCAGTTGGGCAGGTCGCGTTCCTCCGAGAGGTAGCCGATGCGACCCAGCGTTCCGACCGGATTCGCCACCGGGTCGAGGCCGAACACCTGCACGCTGCCCCGCTGGGCCTTCAACATGCCGAGTATGTGCTTGATGAGCGTCGTCTTTCCCGCCCCGTTGCCGCCGATAAGGCCGAACACGCCGCCGCGCGGGACGATGAGTGAGACGTCATCGAGGGCGGTCTTCGAGCCGAACTGCCGTGTGACACGCGAAATCTGGACGACGGGGGGCGTCGATGAGGGAAACGGATCGGACATGTGAGGACTCCTCGGGAGTTCAAGTTGGGCGCGACGACCCGATCACGACTACGAAGTGGAAGTGGAAGTGGAAGTGGAAGTGGACGACGGCAGCGCGGATTGGCGCTGTTCGATGAGTTTGACGACGTCAGCGAAGGAAACGTCGAGCTGCCGAGCCTCGGCCAAGAGGGCGTCGATCCGCTCGGTGAGGATCTTGATCCGTTCGCGCCGGGCCAAGGGCGATCCCTGATCGGAAACAAATGTCCCAGCCGTTCGCCGCTTCTCGACAATGCCCGCTGCTTCGAGTTCGCGATAGGCGCGGGCCACGGTGTTGGGGTTGACGACGAGTCGTTCGGCCAGCACGCGAATCGCCGGCAACTCCGCGCCCGCTTTGAGCCGGCCCGACGCGACCAGGTATTTGACCTGGTTGACGATCTGCTGATAGATCGCGACGCCGTCGGCGGTGGAGATGTGAATTTGCACGGGAGGCACTCACGAACGTGAACAACACTGTATTAACTCAATAATACAAATGGCGGCAGCGGTGTCAAGGCCGAAAACGGACTTTCTTCTGCGCTCGTTGCCACGTCGGCTGGTGACGTGTGAATCGGCGTCAAACTGATCAACGACCGGTGTCGGTTGCCATCGATTGCGAGTCTTCCTCCACCGGCTGGGCGAGCGAGGCATGTCCGACGAGTTGAAAGAACAACAGCACGCCAATTGACCACACACCAGGGTACGGAGTCACATTCGAAATCAGCATCGCATGAGTCATGAATAAAGCAAGTAAACAAAGGACGATCGCTGGAACGAAAAAGATTGAGATCCACGGCAACCTTCGCAGCCCTTTAAAGCTCTTCCAGCGGAACGTCGACTCGAACACCAACATCATGAAGAGCGCCAACGGCATCCAAGCCGCCCCTTCGACGATGCACCAGTGTGCGGCCTTGATGACTGCACTGTGGAGAGGCAAATACAGTAACGGCCATGCAGCCAGCGGCAGCGCGACGATCAGCGAGATGATTGTGATCGTGGCCCGAGAGAGCACTAATGGTCCGCTGGTGTTCATCGGTGCGGCACAGGAATGAAGGTCCGCAAATAGGTGACCATGATCTGTTTCTGTAGCGGGATTCGTGAGAATTCCGCTCATGGTACGCGCGTCGGAACTCTCACGAGTTCCACTACATGAAAACGGAACCTCAACTACTTGAGTGCCGCTCGAAAATACTCCGACGCCACATTCAGCGCCTCATCGATCTTCCCCGGATCTTTCCCGCCGGCTTCGGCCATGTCGGGACGGCCCCCTCCGCCTCCGCCGACGGATTTGGCGGCTTCGCGGACGCAGTCACCGGCCTTCACGCCGCGCTTGACGAGGTCTTTCGACACGGCCGCCAAGAGTGCCACCTTGCCATCGATCTCGGCGGCCAGCAGCAGGGCGACGCTGCCTCCTTTTTGACGCAGTTGATCGGCGAACTCTCTCAGGCCATCGCGATCGACTCCATCGACACGGCGGCAGATGATCTTCGCATCACCGACCGACTCGGCTTCATTCAAGATGCTGTCGACGCTGCCGGAGACGTTCGCCTTCGTGAGTTGCGACAGCTCCTGACGCAGTTGTCGCAGTTCATCCTGCAGTTGCTTCACTCTTCGCGGCAACTCCGAGGGTTGCGGCGCCTTGAGGGCAGCCGACACTTCCTTCAGCAGCGACTCGTTCTCTCGCACATGCTCCAGGGCGCGCTTGCCCGTGTAGGCGCTGATGCGCCGCACGCCGGCGGCGACGTTTTCTTCGCCGGCGATAATGCAGAGGCCGACCTGACCGGTGTTGTCGAGGTGCGTGCCGCCGCAGAGTTCCTGACTGTAGTCCCCCATCGAAACGACCCGCACGCGGTCGGGGTACTTTTCCCCAAAGAGAGCCGTGGCGCCTGCGGCCTTCGCGGCCTTGATGTCCATGAACTGAATGCCGACGGGCGATCCTTCGGCGACCCGCTCGTTGATGATGTCTTCAATCCTGGTCAGTTCCTCGGCCTTCACGGCGGCCCCGTGCGAGAAGTCGAACCGCAGCCAGTCGTCATCCACCTTCGAACCGCGCTGCATGGCATGTTCGCCCAGCACGCGATGCAAGGCATGATGCAACAGATGCGTGGCCGAGTGTGCTCGGCGAATCCCGGCGCGGCGTTCTGCTACGACCTCGGCTTTGACTCGTTGCCCCACCCGGATCGCGCCGCTCACCAGTTGGCCGCGGTGAACGACGAGTCCCGCGTGTTTCTGGGTGTCGAGCACGTTGAACTCTATGCCGTCTCCAATGAAGAGGCCGATATCGCCGACTTGCCCTCCAGACTCTCCGTAGAATGGTGTGCGATTCAGGACCACGTCGAGAAGCGATTCCTGACGGTCAAACTCGACGACGCGTTCGGCAATCCAAGTTTCCTTCTCCTTTCCGTTGTCGTTCACGACGACTCGATAGTTGTGAACGATCCCGACCACGGTGGCCTCGGCAGAGACCGCATCATAACCCAGAAACTCCGTCTCGCCGTGCTCCTTTAAGATGGCATCGAGCGGGCCTGCGGCCATCACGCCCCAAGTTCCGCGACCGCTCTTTCGCTGGTGTTCTTCCTCGGAACGTTTGAAACCATCAAGATCGACAGTCAATCCACGGTCAGCGGCGAGTGCCTTGGTGAGATCGAGAATAAAGCCATCGGTCTGATGCAGGTCGAAGACTTCCTTGCCCGGCAGCACTGCTCCGCCGCCGGTCTGGGCCTTCTCGACGAGCCGATCGAACTTCGACAGCCCTCGATCGATCGTTCCCAGGAAGTGAGCCTCTTCCTCCTTGATCGTTTCGACCACGCTCTTCTCGGTTCGTGAAAGTTCCGGATAGGGAACCTTCATTGCGGCAATCACATGCGGCACCAACTGATGCAGGAACGGCTCCTGCTTGCCGAGCAGGTAACCTTCGAGGAAGGCCCGCCGCAAGAGCAGCCGAATGATGTAGGCGGCGTCCTTACTGTCGGGAGCGACCCCTTCGTGGATCGCGAACGTGCATGCTCGAATGTGATCCGCAATGCGGCGGAGCGGGCGACCTTGCTTCCCTTTGTAGTCGTACTTCACTCCGACAACATCGCCGGCTGCGTCGCACAGCGGGCGCAGGATATCGATTTCGAAGTTGCTTTCGACTCCCTGCAGGACGGCAGCCGTTCTTTCGAGGCCCATGCCGGTGTCGATGTTCTTCTTCGGCAACGGACGCAGATTATCGGGTGGATCGCCGACACGATTGAACTGCGTGAAGACGAGGTTCCAGATCTCGACTTCCTTCCCACCGGTGGGAGGATGGTAATAGATCTCGCTGCAGGGGCCGCAGACGCCATCGGGACCATTCGAGGGAGCGCCGGCGGGCCAGAAGTTCTCGTGTTCGTCATCCCGGCGAATGCGGTCGGCGGCGAGACCCACTTCCTTGTGCCAGATGTTGTAGGCTTCGTCATCATCAAGATAGACGGTAACGGTGAGTCGATCTGCAGCGAGGCCGAGCCATTTTTTGTCGGTGAGGAATTCCCAAGCCCAGTGAATGGCCTCCTTCTTGAAGTAGTCGCCGAACGAGAAGTTGCCCAGCATCTCGAAGAACGTGTGGTGATAGGCGGTCACTCCGACGTTGCCGATGTCGCCGGTGCGGATGCACTTTTGACATGTCGTGGCCCGCGTGAATTCGATCGGCCCAATTCCCAGGAATTGGTTCTTGAACTGGTTCATGCCGGCGGGCGTGAAGAGGACGGTCTTATCCTCGCGTGGGACAAGAACATCGCTCGGCCTGCGGACGCAGCCCTTGGAAACAAAGAATTCGAGATACTTTTCGCGGAGTTCGTCGGTCTTCATGGATCGAGAATCAGGCAATGCCAAGTGTCGTGTGAATGTTTGCAAAGAATAAACGGCCCGCCTTCACTCAGGAAGACAGGCCGATGAGAGTTTCCGTTCATTCCTGATCGGGTCAGCCGCCGACTGGGATCGCAAAGTCGCCTCGCATGTCGCGCCAGACGCAGTGAATATGGTTGGCGGGATTTCCGGCCGCGTCGGGCTGGGTGTTCACGAACTCGATGAGAAACGTCGGTCCCTGGATGCGGTAGTAGTGTCCAATCCCCGGTTCGATCGCACCGGCCCAGGCAAACTTGATGTTCTCGAAACCGGCTGCTTCCAAGTCGG
The DNA here is from genome assembly GCA_942492405.1 of uncultured Planctomycetaceae bacterium. Lineage (GTDB taxonomy): Bacteria > Planctomycetota > Planctomycetia > Planctomycetales > Planctomycetaceae > JANNSB01. Next base: position 413,864 of record CALOES010000045.1, on the reverse strand, counting down.
CCCGTCGTTCATCCGCCACCACGCTGGGCATGGCGGCGATGTATTCTTCGACGAGTTCCCTCAGCACATTCTGTTGCGAGGTCGACAGGCTGCCGGTCTCGATTCCCACGGCTTCGTCTTGAGGGGGCTGAGGTTCGCCCGCAGCGCGGATTTCTTCAGGTGCCGTTTCCGCGATGATGGCAGCAGTGCGTTGTTCGTCATCCAGCGAATTGACCAGTACGAACGCCAGCAGTTCTTCCTTTGCGAGGATGCGCTCGCCGTAGGGCATGCCGGAGTTGTTCGGCGTCAACACGACGGCCGGGTTGGCGGCGAAGAACTGCGGAGTCGTTGCGATCACGTTTCCATCCTCGACGACGAAGTTGAGCGACATGTGATGGCCCTCAATGCTGAGTCCCCATGTGCCATCGTTCGTCGGTTCGCCGAAAAGGGTGAAGTAATAGCGTTCGGGGTCTCGGGCGAATCGGCCGTTGCCCCCTTCGATCTCGTTGAGCAGGCCTTCGAACTGCATAATGCGGCGGGCCTTCTGATTCCCCATCGCACTTAAGGACGAACGAAGTAGGTTCGCCGCGATCTCGCGTTGCTCAGGGGACATGTCGCGTACCTGCAGTCCCTTACGCCAGTCCATGGGAATGAAATGCCAGCCGACGCGGGATTCATCCTCATAGGTCAACAACGCGGTTTCGCGTTGCTCTGGGGTGAGTGAGTCGAGCCAGGCGCTGGCGAACTCGGTCATTTTCTCGCCAGGGCCTGCATCGTCCCACAGGGTCCACGCGGTGACAGGGATCGTGAGAACGGCCAGTGTCGCCAGAATTGCCAGATTGTGTCGTCGCATCGCGGAGTTTCACACAAGGGTTCAAGTGGACTGGGAATCGGGAGATTGTAGCCCCCCGGCGTCCGTCGAACGAGGGAGTGGAGACATCGTCCGTCGCAGTTCGCCGAATCGACCCTGCATGCTCGAATCAACGGCGGGTGCTGCCCTGGAGGAGAAGGAGTTCGTAGAATCTCTCTACCGACATTCCTCTCTTTCCGACGCTCTTTCGCCCCGCGATCGCCGACGATGCCCACGATTCGACTTACTCTGGCCTACGACGGGACCGACTTCGCGGGCTGGCAAGTTCAGCCCGGCAAGCGGACTGTGCAGAGCGTGATTGAAGGCGGGATTACGCAGCTCACGGGCGAATCGATTCGCATTCTCTCGTCAGGACGGACCGATTCAGGCGTCCATGCGCTGGGCCAGGTCGTCAGCTTTCGCACATCGGCCTCCATCCCCCCCGAAAAGTGGCGCGACGCCCTGCAGTCGCATTTGCCTCGGGAGATCGTCATTCGCGACAGCCGGCAAGTCGAAGACGACTTTCACGCGACTTATTCGGCCAAGTCGAAGCGATATCGATACGTGATCCACAACCGGGATCTGGATGATGCGTTCCTGCACAAGTATGTCTGGCGATTGAATCAGCCACTCGATGACGACGCGATGAATCACGCCGCCGCGTGCCTGGTGGGCAAGCACGACTTTCGCAGCTTCGAATCGGAAGGCCCCAATACCGCCAGCGGAGTACGAACCGTGTCGTTTATCGGGTTGGAGCGCATGTCGCGTTTCCCCGGCTGGGAGCCGACCCCTGCTTTACAGACGCGAGACACTGAGTCTGCATTCGCGACCGCATCCGGCGACTACATCTGCCTGGAAATCGAAGCCGACGGCTTCCTCTACAACATGGTGCGGGCGATCGTGGGAACACTCGTGAAAGTCGGCCGCGGGAAATGGAACCGAACCGACGTTGAATCGATCCTGGCCTCGACCGACCGCGCCACCGCAGGCGAAACCGCGCCTCCGCAGGGATTGTACCTGGTGTGCGTGCGGTATCCGGGGGACGGCCAGACGGATGCTGGTTGATCACGCAGACACTCGCGCCGCTGCGAAACGTCACTCCATGCCGATTTCGACGATTGTCGTTTGAGTCGGTTGCGGTTCGATCGTCGCCAGGTAGTCGAGTGGAGGCGTGTGTTGTTCGGTCATCAGCCGTTCGATAATCGGTTCCACCACCGTACGTGGCAGGGCAAACGACTGGACCCGACCGGCGCGAGCGATGTTGATGCCGATGGCCTTGCCCGTCAGATCGACGAGAGGGCCTCCGCAGGCGTTCGGCGGAATGACCGTGTCGTGCGGCAGGACTTCTTCAAAGCCCGATCGCCGGAAGCTCAATTCGCCTCCCATATGATCCATCATCCCCTGTGACGACAGAAATCGTCCACTGGGATACGCGAGCCGCGCGGGGACGGTCAAAGTGTCTTCACCCCGACGAATCACCAGCGAGACGAGGTCTCCGGGACGCAGGCCGCGAATGTAACCGACCAGTTCATCTCGGCTGGCCAAGACGACTTCGTCAATCTGTTCGACGATATCGCCGATGGAGAGGCGAGCACGTTCAGCGCCACTCTCGGGAACAATGGCTTTGACTTGGGGAGGACCATCCTCTTGCACAAGTTCGATTCCCAGCACACCCGTACCACGTTCGGAGCGAACTTCGATGCGTTCGGCACTGATAATCCCCACTCCGGCAGGACTGCGGCCCATGCCGACGGTCACGACCCAACGACCGATACCACGATTCTCGTCGGCCCATTCGATGGCGGGGAGTTCTGTCGCATCAACTTTCAACAGAGCGAGATCATTCTCTTGATCGTAGCCAATGAATTCCGCGGAAAGCTCTTGTCCATCGTTGAAGAGGCAAGTGATATTTCCCTGGAGTTCGCTCCCCTTGGTGAGGATCCAGCCGTCGCTGGCGACAACGGTTCCGAGCGCGACGCTTTGTGAGTCGCAATTGACTCTAACGGTCCAGGCCTTTGCGGATGTGTTGACCTCGGCAAACGCCGACATCACCGCGCGGCCTTCGGTGTAAAATCGAGATTCCAGAGCCTCGCCGGCAGTGGCGGCATTGGAGATCGACAGCCAGACAGCCAGGGCGACCAAGGCCGCCGTCCCGAGAGTTCCCAGCTTCACCAAGCCTGCTTGCATCTCGATCCCCTTTCGTCGGCAGGAATTGCCGTTCACACAAGGATTGCAACCACTCCGAGAAATGACAAGACCCTACTCAGCAATTCGTTTATCGGCAGGACATGCCGGTTCCTACCAGCAATAGGGCCGCAACCAGCCAGCAAGAGCCCCCATGTGGCGCGATTGCACCCATAATTTGCCTTTGCCTTCAAATCGCATCACCAAACCTTCCCCAGAGAACAAGGTCTGCTTCAGCCCGCCCATCCCCGTAATGCGGTAGTCGAGCGTAGGTTCCCAGGCGACGACATGACCGGTATCGACGATCAACTCGCCGTCGACGTTCTTCTCGACAATGCCACCGTAGGCGTTAAAGAACAGGTCTCCTTCGCCGGAAACCTCCAGTACGAACGCCCCTTCACCGGAGAACAACGCTCGGAAGCCGCCAAACCTCGGCCGCACCGTGACCCCAGGAGTCGAGGCCAGATAGGCCCCTGCCGTCAGAATAAAGGTCTGTCCCGGCTCGATAACTCGATGAATCACGCTGCCGGGGATCGCGGGTGAGAGACCCAGAAAGCCCGGACTGTCTTCGGCGGTGTATTCACCGAGGAAGAACGATTCGCCGCCGAGCATCTTGCGGAGCATTCCCTTGAAGAGTCCTCCCACAACGCGAGACCGCATGGCGAGGTTGCGGGTCATGCGATTCATTGCCCCCGACTCGCACCAGATGGTTTCACCTGGTTCGAGAACAATCGTCAGGTCGCCGAAATCGGGATTCCCACTGATGTCAAATTTCATGGGAGCAGTCGGGTTGGAGTGATGTGACGAGGCCCCTAGAGATTAACGATTTCAACGCCGAATGTCAGTCAATCGACATGAATTCATCTGTTTGACCGTGAGCGGCTCAACCCAAGTCGCTTCGCGAGTCGTTTCACATTCCGCATGTTGTGGCACTACTCTTTCCCACCATGCAGAACATTGGACAACTTCTCGTCGAGCAGGCGACTCGGGCTCCAGAGAGGCCGGCGGTCGTGGTGGCGAGCAAACGCAATCGAGCGGGGAAGTACACCTATTCAACCAGAACGTTTCAGGAACTCGAAACCGAGACGCGATTTCTCGCCCGCGAACTGCTTCAGCGGAAGGTGCCTCCAGGAGCGCGCCTGGTGCTCTTCGTGCCGTTTTCGTGGGAGTTTATTACGCTCACTTATGCCCTGTTACGGGCGGGAATGACGGCTGTTCTCGTCGATCCCGGCATGGGGAAAGGGAACGTGATGCAATGCCTGCAGGACGTCGCGCCCGATGGCTTCGTGGCGATTTCAAAAGCTCAGGCGATGCGCGTTCTCTATCGGCGGTTGTTCCCACATGCCTTGCACAACGTGACGGTCGGACGTACCTGGTTTTGGGGAGGAGCGACCTACCAGTCGCTGCTTCAGGCGGGATCGACATCGTCGGAGCACGACAAACTGATCGATACGTCCGGACCTGATGACCGTGCCGCCATCATCTTCACCAGCGGCAGCACCGGCCCACCGAAAGGGGTCGTGTATGAACACGGCATGTTCGTGAAGCAGGTGGAGTTGATTCGCAATCAATACGGTATCGAACACGGTGAGGTCGACCTGCCGGGTTTTCCGTTGTTCGGTCTCTTCAACGCGGCCATGGGAGTGACGACCGTCATCCCCGACATGGACCCGACACGGCCTGCTGATGTCGAGCCGGAGCGCATTCTCACCCAGATTCGCGACCAGCAAGTCACGCAGGCGTTTGGGTCACCGGCATTCTGGAATCGCGTCGGACGATACTGCGAGCAGCATCAGGCGACACTGCCGACGATCAAGCGTGCGCTCTCGGCCGGCGGCCCGGTGCCGATTCATGTGTTGCAGCGAATGAGTAAGGCGCTCACTCGTGAAGACGCACAACTGCACACGCCGTATGGAGCGACTGAGTCGCTTCCCGTAGCAACGATCAGCTCGCGAGAAGTCCTCGACACGACTGCTCCCCTGACGCGAGTCGGCAAGGGGACGTGCGTGGGGAGACTGTTCGATGACATCGAAGCCAAGATCATTCGCATCACCGATGGACCGATCGAGAAGCTTTCGGATGCCGAACAGATGCCGAACAACGAAGTCGGCGAAATCATCGTGTCGGGACCATCGGTCACTCGTGAGTATTTCGAGAATTCCGATGCCAATCACGTCGGGAAGATCGTTGACGACACTTGCTCTCAAGTGAACGAATCATCGCAGCGTTCCAAACTGTGGCACCGCATCGGCGACGTCGGCTACTTCGACGACGCCGGTCGGCTGTGGTTCTGCGGCCGCAAGGCCCATGTAGTGCATGCTGTCGGCGGCCCGATGTACTCGGTCTGTTGCGAGGCGATCTTCAACGAACATCCCGAAGTCTATCGTTCGGCTCTCATCAGTCTGGGAGACGCGGCCCCCTTCGAACCCGCGATCGTCATCGAACCCGAGCCGGGCCATTTTCCGATGACGCCTGCCGCCGAGCAACGATTCGCGAGCGAACTCCTGGACCTCGGCTCCAAGGCTCTCCACACGTCGAACATCAAGCGGGTCTACTTCCACCGCAGTTTCCCAGTCGATACGCGCCACAACGTGAAGATCAACCGCGACGCGCTGAGGGAGTGGGTGAAGGCCACAGGAGGTCGATAGGGGCGTTCAACGGCAGAACCGGGAAATCGATCCTTGCAACGCTTCTGTCAAGAATCGGCCCATGCACAACAGTCGTTTCCACCAGCCCGCGCGGCTTTCATGGAGCGAAAGGCGACTATGCGCTGAAGTCAACAACCTGGCCTTCACTCAACTGTCGTTCGGCTTGTTGGAACTCATCAAAGTACAGCGTCTGCGGATCAATGCCCAGGTGGTGGAAGATCGTGGCCGACAGGTCCGCGGGGCCGAGGGGGCGGTCGGTGACGTAGCCGCCGTCGCCGTTTGTTTCGCCATAGGTCATGCCTCCGGACACTCCGCCGCCGGCGACCAAGGCCGTGAAGGCATGCGGCCAGTGGTCGCGGCCGGTCTTTTCGGTCATGCCATTCTGGGTCACGAGTCCGATATGAGGCGTGCGGCCGAACTCGCCCAAGGCAACCACGAGCGTCGATTCCAACAGTCCGCGATCATCAAGGTCGGCAATAAAGGTGCTGAAGGCCCGATCGAACAACGGACACAGATCGTCCTTGAGCTTCGAGAACGCATTGTGATGTGTATCCCAATGGGGCGACACCTTGTCGGAGGCAGACTCGTCGTCCCAGTTCACCGTCACCAACGGCACTTCGTGCTCGACCAGCCTGCGAGCCAGGAGCAGACTCTGGCCGAATCGCGTGCGGCCATATCGCTCGCGAGTTTCCTCCGATTCGTGGTGAATCGCAAAGGCATCGGTCGCGTGATTCTGTTCGACCAACTGGCACGCCGATCGTTGCAGGTCGGCGAATCGCTCGATTTCTCCATGCGTCGCGAGAAACGATTCATCGAGAAGTTGCGTTCGCAGTTGTTGACGACGCTGCAATCGATCCAGCGGCACCTCGCCTGGGAGTCGCAGTTCATGCACATCGAAGTCGTTCGAGGTCAGCTCCCCAGAGACGAGGAACGGATTCCATTGTTCCCCCATCCGGCCACCGGTCTGCCCCGCGATGCGACGGTCCTGCCCCACGAACTGCGTGTACCACGGGAGGACGATCGACGGGGGCAGGTTGTTGACAGTCGGCCCATATCGCATGGCGAGCGCGGCCATCGAAGGCCAGTCTTCCGGCAGCGCCTGATCGGTGACCGGCGGCCCAAAGTATTCGCGTCCCGAATAGACTTCGCTGCAGGCCGGGCCATGCACGTTCATGTGATGCGTCATCGACCGCACGAGACAGAGATTATGTGTCTGCCGCGACAGGAGCGGGAGATGCTCACACAACGAGAGGCCGGGCGTCGAAGTCGCGATCGGCTGAAACTCGCCGCGAATCTCCGCCGGAGCGTGGGGCTTCATATCCCACAGATCAATATGGCTGGGTCCGCCGAAGAGAAAGATGAAGACGCACGATTTGGCTCGCTCATGATTTCTTGGGACACTCGCTTTGAGTGATCGCAGGTCGATACCCGCAAGCCCGAGTCCTCCCAACGCTCCCACCTGCAGCGCCCGGCGACGTGGGGAGCGGTGAATGGACGATAAGGGGAGCGAGTGGGACATGCGTCATCACCGCAAGAAGGTGAGCAAGACACCACTCGTTGTATCACCTGCCGTCGGCCATCGGCAAGGTTGAGTATGACATTGCCCGGAAAGCGGTTACTTCGCGATGAACAGCATCTTGATATAACAAGAACGCCCAGCTCTCTCCTTCGTTGAAATCAGGTGTCTGCGTGGATCGTCGGAGGCACAGGAGTGGAATCGGCCAACTTTCGACCCATTCACCCGACCGCGGAGATGTTCCGGAGATCAAGATGCGGGTTTCTGTCGTCGTCGGCCTCAATCCCTAATCACCAATGCGTCACGCGGTTACACTGCTTCTTTTCCCCGGCCGCCGGGCGACAGCACACGACAACCGAGGACGACAGTCCCACCGACGATTGCATCACAATGTTTGAACGCGTTGACGAATCCCGCTTTATCGAAGGAGAGCACGAAGTCCTCAGGTTCTGGACCGAGCAGGACATCTTCCGCCAATTGCAGGCCAAGAACGCCGGCGGGCGGAAATGGTCGTTCCTCGATGGGCCGATTACGGCCAACAACCCGATGGGGGTCCATCATGCCTGGGGCCGCACCTACAAGGATGCCTACCAGCGTTACCAAGCGATGACGGGGCACGAGCTGCGCTATCAGAACGGCTTCGACTGCCAGGGGCTGTGGGTCGAAGTCGAAGTCGAAAAGGAAATGGGTCTAGGCACCAAGACCGCCATCGAGGCTCACGGCATCGACAAGTTCGTCTGGGAATGCAAGAAGCGCGTCCTCAAGTTCGCCGCCCGCCAGACCGAGCAGTCGATCCGACTCGGGTACTGGATGGAATGGGATGTGCCAGATGAGCTGCGGAAGCTCGCGGCGGGGATTGGTCGAAAGGGTGATGAGAGTGGAGAGATGAGAGTTGAGGAGGGAAGCTCGCCTCTCAACTCTCGACACTCATCTCTCATCTCTTACACCACCGCGAAGGGCGACACCGTCACCGGCACTGCTGAAGAACTCACCGCGAAGCTCGGCAATCCCAAATGGGGGGGCAGCTACTTCACGTTCTCGACCGAGAACAACGAGACGATCTGGACGTTTCTGAAGAAGTGCTTCGACCGCAAGAAGATCTACATGGGGCACGATGTGATGCCCTGGAGCGGCCGCGGCGGTAGCGCATACTCGCAAATGGAAGTGGCCGACGGCCGCAAGCTGACAACGCACAAGAGCTGCTTCGTGCGGTTTCAGATCATCGAAGCCCCCCATTTAGCCCCCGGTGAGTCACCGGGGGGAAAGCCGGAGTCGCCGGGGGAAACAGGCGGCGAATACCTCCTCATCTGGACCACCACCCCCTGGACGCTCACTTCCAACGTCGCGGCGGCCGTCAATCCGGAACTTGATTACGTCAAACTCAAGTCCAATCGCGACGGGGCGATCTATTACTTCGCGGCCGACAACCTGGAATACAAACGGCTGGAAAAAGAATTCAAAGAAGGCTTCGGCGGCGACTCGAAGTGGCCTGATGGGGTGCCGAAACTGAAGACGATCTCGCAACTCTTCAAAGAGCAGGGAGGCTACGAAGTTCTCGCGACGCTCAAAGGCAAGGAGATGGTCGGCTGGCGATACGCCGGGCCGTTTGATGATCTCGAAGCGCAATTAGCCCCCGGCGAGTCGCCGGGGGTCAAGTCGGGGAAGGAATCGCACCGCGTCATCGACGGTGGTCGCGATTCCAAAGGGAGCCCCAACGTCGTGGCGGGCGAGGGAACCGGCATCGTGCACATCGCTCCTGGTTGTGGTGACATCGATCACAAAATCGGCGTCGAACTGGGACTGCCCGTCATCGCGCCCCTCAAAGAAGACGGCACCTACGGCGAAGGCTTCGGTGAGTTCACTGGCAAGGAAGCCATCGCGCCCGCGACAGCCGATCTCGTGTTCGAGGAGCTGAAGCGCAAGCACCTGCTCGTGTATGTCGAGACCTATCCGCACATCTATCCGCATTGCTGGCGGACGGGGGACGAACTTGTCTTTCGCCTCGTCGATGAGTGGTTCATCAACATGGACTGGCGGGACGAGATCAAGGAGGTCACCAAGGCCATCAACTGGATCCCGGCGTCGATCCAGGGGCAGGAGCGCGAGATTGAATGGCTCACCACGATGCGCGACTGGATGATCTCCAAGAAACGCTTCTGGGGCCTCGCGCTGCCGATCTGGGTGAATGCCGACGACCCCACAGACTTCGAAGTCATTGGCTCGCTGGCTGAACTCAAAGAGCGCGCCGTCGAGGGCTGGGACGAGTTCGAAGGCCACACGCCCCATCGGCCGTGGATCGACAAGGTGAAGATCAAGAGTCAGAAGACCGGCGCGATTCTCGAACGCATTGAAGATGTCGGCAACCCGTGGCTCGACGCGGGAATCGTGTCGTTCTCGACGATGCACTACAACCACGACCGCGAGGAGTGGGCGAAGTGGTATCCGGCCGACTTCATCACCGAGTGCTTCCCCGGGCAGTTCCGCAACTGGTTCTATTCGCTCTTGTCGCTGGCGACGATGATGCGCTACGACGAGACCGACGACCCGATCGAGAAGCGACCCTTCAAGAACCTGCTCGGACACCGCCTCGTGATGGATGAGCATGGCAACGCGATGCACAAGTCGGATGGCACCGCGATCTGGTTTGAGGAAGCCGCCGAGCAATTGGGGGTCGATACGCTCCGCTGGATGTACCTCGCCCAGAACCCTGCGAGCGATTTGCGGTTTGGACTGCGGCATAAGGATCAGCCGGTGACCGTGCCGACGATGGACGGCCCGATCTCGCAGACGAAGGAAGGTCTCCCCTGCGTCAAAGTGACGAGCACGCCGGCTGATGAAGTTCGCCGCATGGTGCTGATTCCGCTGTGGAACAGCTACGCATTCTTCGTGAACTACGCGATCCTCGATGGGTTTGATCCGACCCTGCCGCAAGTTCCAATGAAGGAACGATCTGAGATCGACCGCTGGATTCTCTCGAAGCTGCAGGAACTCGTCGGCGTCGCGCACGAGTCGTTTCAGAAGTACGATGCCGCCAAGTTCATGTCGGCGTCGGCGGACTTCATCGACGACCTGTCGAACTGGTACATCCGTCGCAGTCGCCGCCGGTTCTGGCGGGCGGTCGCCAAGTCGACCCCCGGCGACTCGCCGGGGGCTAAAGGAGCGAAGTGGGATGCCGACAAGCTCGGCGCGTATCAGACGCTCTATGAAGTGCTGGTGACGCTGACGAAGCTGCTGGCACCGTGCATTCCGTTCTTGAGCGAGCGGATGTATCGGAATCTGGTCAGCGGGCAGGATGAGAGACGAGAGATGAGAGATGAGGGAACACAAAACTCATCTCTCAACTCTCAACTTTCATCTTCTCCCGACTCAGTCCACCTCTGCGACTATCCACAGGTCGACGAATCGAAGCTCGATCGCGATCTCAACTGGAAGACCGAGCAGGTGCAGACGCTCGTTCGGCTGGGGCACCGGTTGCGGGAGACGTCGGAGCTAAGGGTGCGGCAGCCGTTGGCGGAACTGCGGTTTGCTTGTCGCGACGACAAGCTCGCGGCTGCTCTCCTTGAGCACAGCGACATCATCGCCGATGAACTCAACGTGAAGGCGGTGCAGCGGGCCGACAACCTCGATGACCTCGTGAGTTACAGCTTCAAGCCGAACCTCAAAACGCTCGGCCCCAAGTATGGCAAGCTGCTGAACGTGATTCGCACGAAGTTGCCCGAAGTCGACGCCGCTCTGCTCGCTCCACTGCGTAACGATCAGACTGTGACGATCACGCTCGACGGCAACGAACTGACTTTGGAGCCCGGCGATGTGATGGTCAGCACTCAGCAGGCGAGCGACTGGGCCAGCGGGGATGATGCCGGCATTCAGATCGCCCTCTCGACCGTGCTGACGCCGGAACTAGTCGAGGAAGGAATGGCCCGCGATCTCATCCGCCACGTGCAGCAGTTGCGCAAGGATGCGGACCTGGAGGAGAATGATCGGATCACGATTCACTGGAGTACGGCGAGCGACGAGCAACAACAGACGATGCTGGCCATGCTTGGTGCGTGGAAATCAACGATCAGCACCGAGACTCGTGCCGATGGCATCCAGCAACACGATCCTGGCACAACCGCCAAGCAGGTCGGCGTCGGCGAGGTTTCGATTCGGTTGGGGATTTCAAAATGAGTCGTCTCGAACGTGGATCATGGTCCCGCTCGGCAAGCGGGACCTACTGGTCCTACTCCTCAATCCGATACAAGTGCCCCTCGCTGCGGAGGTAGATCGCTCCGTCGCTGAAGGCGTACGAGGCGAATGTGCGTTCGGCGGGGTCGAGGACGTTGGTCGAGAGGACTTCGTATTCGCTCGAAGCGGCGACGACGGTGCAGGTGCCGGTCTCGTCCTGGAAGTAGACGCGGCCGTCGGCCAGCGAGGGAGAGGCCGAGAAGTTGCCACCGATACGCTCCTGCCAATGCTCTTCACCCGTCTGGGCGTCGAGGCAGGTCGCGATTCCGCGGTCGGAAACCATGAACAGCATGCCGTCGCTAAAGATCGGCGAGGGGTTGTGCGGAATGTTGCGGGTGGAACTCCAGCGCACGTGCGTGTCGGTCACATCGCCGCTTCCGGAGGGATCAATCGCGTACAGTCCCGGCTGGTTGTAGCCGCTGCAGACGAAGACGAGACCGTCACCAAAGATGGGCCTGGGGACGACCGAATAACCTTCGGGGTAAAGCACTTTCCACAGTTCGGCACCTGTCGCGGGATCATAAGCGATGACGGCTTCGCTCCCTGGACAGACAGCTTGCTCGCGGCCACTCACTTCAATGAGCAAAGGCGTACTGAATGAAAAGCCTTTTGTCGGGCTCATGTTGCGATCGGTGCGCCAGACGATGTCGCCGCTCGATTTGTCGACACCGACGACGTACTGCTGATCGGAGCCATCGCAGCAGATGATGAGCAGATTCCCCGCGATGGCGGGGGAGCCTCCGTTGCCGTGAGTCGGGGAGTAGGTGAGTTCGCTAGTCCGCCACAACACTTCCCCTTCGAGCGACAGGCAGGCGGTGCCGTGCGGGCCGAAGTGAATGTAGAGGCGATCGTCTTCAATCAGCGGCGTCGGGCTGGCGTGGCTGTTCTTGTCATGAATCTGCACCGGCCCCTGCTGATCGAAAATATCCTGATGCCAGATCACTCCGCCTGTCTCGCGGTCGAGACAGGTGGCTCCGAGCGCGAACTCGGCCGGCGCGACTTCGACGGCGGTCGTCAGATAGATGTGGTCTCCCACGATGGCGGGCGATGACCAGGCGATGCCGGGAAGAGGAACTTTCCAGGTGACGTTTTCGGTTTCATCCCATGCCAGCGGCCACGCCTCGGAGGGGGCGTGGCCTTGTCCATCGGGTCCACGAAACCCGGGCCAGTCGCCGGCAACGGCGAACGAACCGAAGAGAGAAACGAGAACCAGCGAGAGAAACCGTCGAGAGAGGCTCGGCATGTTCTTGATGTCGGCGGAGTGAATGGGTGAGAGCGCGATCGAGTCGCGGCCATCAGTGTACGCCGAGTGAGCCGATCGTGCCACTTGATGGAGTGGCGACGGGCCAGAGCGCGCCCGCGTGGCGCGATCCTCTCCGTTCATCAAATGACCAATGCTTGGACTTCAGTTGCCGCCGCGTCCTCCGAAGCCGCCGCGTCCTCCACCGGGGAATCCACCGCCAGGGAAGCCACCACCGCCGCCGCCGAATCCGAAGCGAGATCGGCCTGACGTATCGCCACCACCGGTCGGGGCGGTCGGTTGTCCGCCACCGCCGCCACCTTGCATCTGACTGCGGAACTCCATCATGCGGCGCAAGTCGTCAGGCGAGGGACCACCGGTGCCGCTGGAACTGCTGCCGGTTCCCGAAGACGAAGTCGACGAGCTGGAGGTGCGCGAGCCACCACCTCCGCTGACCGAGACACGCGGCATCAACGAGCCGACTGTCTGGCCGACAACTTGGGGATTGCCGTACTGAAGCTGCACGACCTGGACGGTGCGGCGAGCCTCGCGGGCCGCGTTGTCGATGTCTTCCACGATCCCTTGCACTTCCAGGAAGAGCGTCTCGTTCGCGGAAACGATAATGTGATTGGTACGCGGATCGTGGCTCAAAGTCATCGCCGCCTGCGGCTGCTGCTGTTGTTCTTGCCCACGGCCGCCGCCGCCACCGAACATCGCAGCCAGAGCCTGCTGGGCCTGACGACCTTGCCGATTCTGATCGTTCTCGAGCAAGTCACCATAGGTCTGCTGCAGAATGTCGTAGACGTCCTGCGAGTCGGCATAGAGGACGGGAATCATCTTCGGTTCGCGGTTGCGGTAGTTATCGGGCCAGTCGGGCGAATCGAGAATGTTGAGCCACACGATCACTTCGTCGATCAGGTACTGCGGCCCGGTCACGATGAGGGCGTTGTGTGTCGTCTCGGGGATAATCTGCAACGACATCGAGCCGACTCCCATCGTGTCGAGGCCGGTCATGTTCATCACGCCGGTGCCGAGGCTGGAGAAGCCCGAGGTCAAGCCACCCAACAATCCGCTGCTCGATGTGGTCGTGCTCTTGAGAACCGTGGCTTCGGGAATGACTGTCTGCAGCAGCGTTGCGACCGTCGTCGCGTCGGCGACCTGCAGCGGGAAGATCTTCCACGAAGATCGCGGCGGCAATGTCTGAATGACTTGCTCCAGCAGCGTCATCATTTCGTCAACGACTTCGGGATCGGGATGCTCGACGATGATTTCTCCGCCAAGCACGGTGATTCGCACTTCGGACAGATCCACTTGTTCATCGGATTCCTCGTCTGTGTCTTCAACAAATTCTTCGGCGTCGCCTGCGGTCTCGTCGATCGATTCGGCGGGCTGGTCATCCGCCGCTTCTCCGACCGGTCCGTCGTCGAGACTGGTCAGAATGAGCGTGCTTGCAGGGGCATCGTCTCGCAACGGATGCCTCTGAGCCCGAGGGCTGCCAGTTTCGACCGGCGCGGCGGCCGAGGGAACTCGTGGTTGGGGAACGGCTTCACCAGGTGCCAGATCTTCGAGGAGATATTCACTGGGAATGCCGGCTTCTTCCAGCGGAGGACGGCTTTCGTCCGACCCGGGCGAGCCTGACTCCGGGCGGTTGAAGAACTCGACTCGGTCTTCGCCTTGCCGCTGATCGGGATTGATGATCGTCACCGGCGTGCTGGCCCTCGATCCGCGGCCCCACAACGTCTCGATGAGGTCGGTGACTTCCTGTGCATCGCGCCCACCCAGCGAGAAGGTCTGCATCGTCCCCCCGGTCGTGCGCTGACCGCTGCCGTCTTCACCCATCGACAGCAGAATTGTGCGCGCCTGGGCAATCTGATCCTGCGAGCCGCGAATCATGACCTGCCGGCCATAGACGTCGGCTTCAATCGTGGGGGAGTTGGCACCGTCGCCGATGAACATCGAACTGAGGGTGTTCACCGCGACCATCGGGTCCATCCGTGACAACGGAATGACGGCTACCGTCGAAGCGCCGCCTAGTCCGTCCAGTTGCCGAATGAGGGTCGATATTTCCTGATGCTGGTCCGGCGTGGCCATAATGTGGATACGGCCCCTGCGACCATCTTCGTTGATGACGACATTGGGAATCATCGCGTTGATGGTTTTCGCGACTTCGCTCGCATCGGCATCGGTCACGGTGTAGACGACGAGATAGGGATCCTGCGGTCCGCCGCCCCAGGGGTTCTCGTCGGCCTCGACATCGATGATCATCAAGGCGTTTTCGACGATGCGCACCTGCGAGGGCGTGCCAGCGACGAGCAGGCTGTTCGTGCGGGAGTCGATCGTGACCTGTGGCCGCGCGGCAGTCGGCTGTGGTTGCTGACCTCCGCCATCTCGCCCATCACGTCCGCCCCAACCTCCACGTCCATCACCACCTCCGCCCCAGGGGCTGGCCGACGCGGAAACATTCAGGACGGTGTCGGAGATACCAAGCAGGCTCTTGACGGTCGGTTCCGCAACCGCTGCGCTGATGAACTCCAGTCGAATCGCTTTAAAGACGATGTCTTCCGGACCACCGGAGATCTGCTCGACCACTTCGGCCATCTGCCCGACGATAAAGGCGAGGTCGGTCACCACGACGGTGTTTGTCGCATCGAGGCCGACAACCTTCCCCTGCGGACCCCGCAGGCCTTCCAATTGCTCAGCCAGATCGTCGACGTCGACACCCGGTGCCGGAATGACGACCGAAACAATGTCGTGCCGGCCGTAGTTCTGCAATTCCGACAACGGCACGCGAGGGATCAGGTTCGGGGGAATGTCGTCGACGTTGACCGTCACGAGTGAGTTGTGACGTCGGATGAGCAGGTAGCCGCGCTGGGCGAGATATCCGTTAATCACATCGCGCGCTTCGGTCGGTGTGTATGAGTTGGGGTCGTAATAGGTGAACGATCCCGGAGGCTCGACGGCGAGGTCGAGCGTGAACCCCGAAATCTCCGCAAGCCTGCGCAGCACCAGTTCCCAGGGGGCGTCGTTGAAGCTGAACGTCAGCATTGGTTCGCTGCCGGTGCTGGTTTCGCCGAACGAGTTCGTCGCGCCGGGGATGCCGATTGGTCCACGTCCCGTCGAGGGAGTTGTCGTGGAGGGAACCGACGGCGTGCCGACAGTCGCGGGTGCTTCTTCCGGCACGATGGCGACGAAGGCTTCTCCCTGTTCCGCGGTCCATTGATCCCGTTGTTCGTCTGTCAGGACGAAGAGTACCTGGCTGTCCCATTCCTGATTGAAGGCGGCAACATCTTCTTCCGAGGCGCGAAAACCGAGTTGCATCCGGGCGGCTTGACGTTCCTGCAGGATCGCTCGCAGTTCCGTCATCTGATCTTCATCGATTCCCAACGAAGCCACGACGTCGGGTCGAGTGAGTGACTGCAAGCCAGTCCGCTGCAGATAGACCTGACGCAGCCGCGTGTATTGTGCTTCGTCGAGAACGGTCTTGAGCTTGTCTTCCGTCTCTGCCGTCATCGCCTCGCCTGCGAGGCGCAATTGCTCCATGAGGGCGGCGCGTTCTTCATCCGTCTCGACCTGCTGGAAGAGTTCGCCGTAGTTCTGACCTTCCAATGCGGCCCGGGCCTCTTCGCGAATGGCGTCGATCTGCTCGAGTTGCTCGGCAGTGACTCCCAGCGTCGTGGTGATTTCTTCATCCCGCAGGAGGTCGGCCAGTCCTCCCATGCCGCGGCCGCCGCCACCAAAGCCGCCGCCGCGACCACCGAATCCCGGAGGCTGCGCCTGGCTCAGACTGGGTTGTAATCCCAGGGCCAACAGGCAGAGGCAGAGTTTGGTGAGGAGATTCCTGGGCATTTTTTTCACTCCGCGAAGAGACAAGTCTTCAACAAACAACCATCAACATTGAAACGCCACGACCCTCGCTCCCAATGGCCGATTGGGAGCGAGGGAGGCGTTACGACTACAAGTGGTCATGGAGGAAAACCACAAGCGTCAGACTTCTTCTTCAGTTTCAGGCTCAGGACGTCCGCCGCCGGGGCGACCTTGTCCACCACCTGGACGGCCTTGGCCGCCAGGACCACCGAATCCACCTTGTCCGCCGGGACCGCCGAAGCCACCCTGGCCGCGTCCACCGAACAACTGACTGCGATCAAACTCGAACGTGTCGCCGAGCAACACAGTCCATTCATCTCGCTGTTCTGCAGTCAGCGTGCTTTCGATACGGCCATTCCATTCCGCATTGAACGCGGCACGGTCTTCTTCCGACGCCTGGAAACCCAATTCGCGTCGGGCCGTATTTTGCTCCTGGAGCAGTTGAGCGATTTGCGCCTGTTGCTCTTCGGTGATACCGAGAGCTTCGATGACTTCCGCGTCACGCAACGCGGCAAGACCGGCAACCTGAAGACGAATCTGACGCAGTCGATCGAGCTGATCGGCCGCCAGAATCTCGGCGAGCTTGGCGCGGGCTTCCGCCTGATGGGCTGTGGCCTTATCACGCATTTCTGCCATCGCGGTATTTCGCTCTTCCTCGGTG
This sequence comes from uncultured Planctomycetaceae bacterium, assembly GCA_942492405.1. Classification (GTDB taxonomy): domain Bacteria; phylum Planctomycetota; class Planctomycetia; order Planctomycetales; family Planctomycetaceae; genus JANNSB01. The sequence continues at coordinate 396,695 of CALOES010000045.1, read as the reverse complement.
GCATCTTCACCGAGTTCGGCGAAGATTGCGCGGAAGTCGGGCTGGCTGGCCTGCATTTCTTCCTGCAGCGCGGTGATTTGCGCCTGCTGTTCTTCGGAGACCGCCAGTTCTGTCCGCACTTCTTCGCTACGGAGAAGATTGAAGGTCATATCGCCGCCGCCAAATCCGCCACGACCGCCGCCGAAACCGCCACGCCCTTGACCTCGCCCCCCCTGGCCGCCCTGTCCGGGCTGAGCCATCACCGGAACCGCCCACACGACCACGCACAACGCCACGAGTAACATTCCCCAAGTAGAACGACGCATTTTTCAAACCTTTCCGCGACAGGCAGTTGCCTGTCAGTTCAACTGAACTCGCGGGATTCCCCGCATGTGAAAAACTCGGCAAAAGGCCCCCGTCTTGCCGAAACAGAATCCTGCTCTCCGACATTCCTCAGGGAAACTCTGGGGAGTGGAACGGTTGTAGGACCGAAACTCCTTACAGCAGATAGGGATCCCCCCTGGTTGCGATCGAATGACTCGGGGTTAGGGACATCTCTTCTAACCATCAGAAATTGCGAAGGATTCGCGAAACTTGCCTGCTCCTAACGAGTTTGATGAATTACCATCTCCGGGAACAGCCAACCTCGAGTGGAACTGTGCCATTTCACCCCAAATACTGGGCGGTGTGCGGATGTCGAAGACCTGCAATCTACTGATCGCATGTGTATGCTTGGCCATCGTTCTCACTGAAAATCCAGCCTTCGCACAACGCGGGGGCCGGGGTGGAGGAGGGGGCGGCGGCATCTCTGCGGATCAGATTTTTGGCAGTCTCGATGGCAATGGTGACGGCACGCTCTCGCCCGATGAGATTGGACAAAGCCGATTTCCCATCGGCGACCTTGCCCGACAGAACGGCTTCGATCCCAGTCAAGGCTTGTCGCGTGAGGATGTAACCCAGCTATTCGACGCAATGCGGCAACAGCGCGAAGCCGGCGGTGGTGGACCTCCCGGTGGTGGCGGACCACCCATGGAAGGTGGCGGCCCTCCCGGAGGAGGCGGTGGTCCTGGCGGAGGCTGGGGTGGTGGACCAGGCGGTGGAGGCGGCTGGGGAGGACGTGGCGGCGGTCAAGGGGGAGGCGGCGGACAGGGCGAAAGTCCTACCCCCACTCCACGTACCACGACTCGAACTCGCGTCACGGTCGATCTCCCGTCGTCGTATGTTCCCGGCGACTCCGATGGCGACAATCAATTAGGACTCAATGAATGGACTTCCTGGAAAACTCGGTCGGCCATGCGAGAGTTCATCGCTCTCGATGTCGACGGTGACGGCTTCTTGACACCTCGTGAGTTGGGAGGAAGGCCATCGCCAAGCAGTTCCAGCGGCACGACTGCCGTGACAGCCTCCATTACGCCGGCTCCAGGATCGCCGGTACCCGGCGGCGGTGGAGGTCAGGGAGGCGATACACCTCCGGGGAGTGCGGCTCCTCCAGCGGCACCGACTGTCAGTCTGGCCGACTTCGAGTTCGATTCCGACTCGCCACAAGCGCGCGGAGCGGCCAATGATTTCGGCATTATGGATCGCGACGACGATGGCAAGCTCAGTGCCGACGACTGGGCATCGAGCAGACGCATCCGCCCGCAGTTCGAGGCCGCCCAGATCGACATTACCGGCAATATGGAGCAAGAGGAGTTCGTAAAGACCTACCTCTGGATTCAAAGTCAACGCCGGTAGCTGTGTCTGTCGCCAGACTCGACATCCTCAAAGCAATCGCGATCCGGACCTGTCGATTGAATTGTCGAAAACCGGAAATTGCTACTGCGGCGGATTCACTGGCGGTCGAAGAATTGCCGCGACGAGAGAGAGAATCTCGGAGAGCTTGGCAGAAGTCAGAACTCCAACCGCGCGGACAATGAGTCCGCTGTGGGCTGTAAACAACTTGCCTGGACGAGCAAAGCTGGCGACGAGCAATCCTCCTGAGATAAAGTCGGATGTTGCTAACGCCACGGCGGACGGATCCCCATAGGGATTGCTCGTGATCTGACAGAGAATCCAATCTCCTCGTCCTGCATTTCCTAGGCAGACCGCTGGCCGCACCTTGGACTGCGTAAGATCCGAAAACGGAAATGGTACCAGCACTACGTCCCCGGCTGCAGGTGAGACCACGCGGCGTCCTCCTCGGGTCGGTTCCAGTCCTCCAGGGCGTTCTCGGCGAGCAGCGCCGCCTCTTCTGGCACAGATGCTGCTTCCTCCAACACGGTTACCAGCGCACGGCGAGGACCAGCAATGACGACTTCGCCAAGCAATCGAACTTGACCATCGATTTCGATAATCGCCTCAACGGTTTGAATCATTTCAATCACCCTCAACCGTTGAACCGCGAGAAGATCAGCGAAATGTTCTGGCCGCCGAAGCCGAAGCTGTTGGAGAGGGTCACATCGACTTGGCCGTCGCGGGCGGCGTTGGCGACGTAATCGAGATCGCAGTCGGGATCGGGTGTCTCGTAATTCGTCGTCGGGGGGAGCACCCCGTCGTTGATCGCCTTCAGGCAGATGATCGCCTCGGCACTTCCGGCGGCGGCAATCAAATGCCCCATCATGCTCTTCGTGCTTGAGACCGGCGTCTTGTAGGCCTGCTCACCCAGCGCCTGCTTGATGGCTGCCGTCTCCACCTTGTCGTTGACGGCCGTGCTCGTGCCATGAGCGTTGATGTAGTCGATATCCTCGGCATTCACTCCGGCATCCCGCATGGCCATCTTGATGCACGCGGTTGCCCCACGCCCCTCGGGATGAATATCCGTAATGCGGTAGGCATCGGCGGTCGAGCCGTATCCCACGAGTTCCCCGTAAATCTTCGCTCCGCGCTGCTTGGCGTGGTCGAGGTCTTCGAGGATGACCATTCCCGCTCCTTCACCCAGCACAAAACCATCGCGGTTCTTGTCGAACGGACGCGAAGCCCCTCGGGGATCGTCGTTGTTCGTCGAAAGCGCGGTCAACAGGTTGAAGCCGGTCACGCCGAACGGATGGATCATGCTGTGCGCCCCACCCGAAAGCATGATGTCGGCCTCACCCTGACGAATGATTTCAGAGGCTTCGCCAATCGCCTGGCTCGATGCGGCACAGGCCGTCAGACAGTTGAGGTTCGGTCCCTGAGCATTGAACAAGCTGGCGAGGTGACCCGCCGGCATGTTCGGTTCCTGCTCCTGCTCGAACCGGGGATGCAGCCGTTCGAGGCAGTATTGCGTGAAGGCTTCGAGACTGAATTCGCCCCCCTTCTGGGCGTCGGCGATAATGCTCATGAACTTATGAAAGTCCTGCTGGCCTTCTCCGGCCCCGAGGTAGACGCCGAACTTGGCGGGGTCGTGGTTGAGATCCTCCAGTCCCGCGTCATTCACCGCCTGCACCGAGGCTCCGATGGCGTACAGAATGTTTCGGCCGGAGTGCTCGAAACGCGAGGTGTCGTCGACGTAGTCCCCCAGATGGAAGTTCTTCACTTCAGCGGCAAACTTGGTGGGGAAACTCGAAGCATCGAAATGAGTGATGTAGTCGATGCCGCTCCCCCCTTCGCGGACAGCCTTCCACATCGATTCGATGTCCAGCCCCACTGGAGTGATACACCCAATTCCCGTCACCACCACACGACGTCGCATTTGAATAGTCCTGGCATTCAGTCTTGTCGGTTCCGGAGATTGACCAATCACTCCGGAGAAATGTGTTTCCGATCGACCCCCATCTTACTCGCGAGAGGATGGATGAGGAAAGGTAGCATTCGGGGTGGAGGAAACCGAAATCTCAATCCTCCATGCTTGTCAGGGTTTCCAGCAGCTCCGCGAGGTCGGTTTCGGTCGTCAGCGGGTTGATAATCGTCACCCGCAACGCCCCGACCCCCTCCACGGTGGTCTGCACAATGTAAAACTTGCCCGATTCGATCAGCCGGCGCCGCAGGCGGCGATTAAAGTCGCCCACCTCCTGCGGCGTCGATCCTTTCAATCGCTCGGGGACGTATCGAAAGACGACGATGTTGCACTGCGGCTCATGCAGTGGCTCGAAGTCGTCGGTCTCATTGAGCATCTCGTAAAACCGTCGGCCCAGGTCGAACGTCACATTCACCATGTCCTCGAAGAGCCTCTGACCAAAGAGGGACCAGATGCCCCACAGGCCGTAGGCGGCGGCTCGTTTGGTGCATTCGATCGTCATCAGCCCGCTGTCGAACTCGGCCATGCCGGGAGCCGAGGGGTCGAACAGATACGGAGCCTCCTGCCGAAATGCCTCGAAACGATGTTCGCGATTCTTGTAGAAGACGAAGGCACACAGCGCGGGGACGAACATCATCTTATGAGCGTCGCAAATGAAGCTGTCGGCCTCCGCCAGTCCTGCGACCAGATGACGGTACCGATCGCTGAATGCCGCCGACCCACCGTGGGCGGCATCGACATGCAGCCAGACATCGTGACGGCGGCAGACTTCCGCGATCTCCGGCAACTGATCGAACGCACCGATCGGCGTCGCACACGCGCAGGCGGAGACGGCGACGATCGGCGTCCCTTTCTGCCTCAGCCGCGCGAGCAATTCATCGAGTCCCTGCGGGTCCATCCGGCGTTTGTCATCGAGGGACGCGCGAATGATTTGATTCGTCCCCAGTCCCAGGACGCCTGCCGACCGCGCCACTCCGTAATGAGCGTCGGCGTGGACCACAATGACGGGTGGCTTCTCGCGACACGCCAGCCCGCGTTCCCAGGCATCTCCCAAGACGACATTGCGCGCGGTAAGGAGCGCGGTCAGGTTTCCCAGCGACCCGCCATGTGTGATGAGTCCCGTCGACTGCGACATGTTGAGACCGAGCACCCCGCCGACGCGGTCGATCATTGCTCGTTCAACCGCCGTCGCCCACGGACCCATTTCGTAGATCGCCATTACCTGATTGGTTACCGATCCGACAAAGTCGAATAGCGCCGCGATCGGCACCGATGCGGGTACCTGATGTCCGATATACCTCGGGTGATGCAGGTTATTGCCGTGACTGAGGCAGGCATCGATCAATTGGCGAAACCGGTCCTCACAGGCCGTCGGCGGCAAGAGTTCGCCCGACGGTGAAGTGTTGAGCCAACTCTCGGCAGCAGGGACGTTCGCTTCCGGGCCAGCCCAGTTCAACACGGGGCCTTCGCCAATCGTGACCTGTTGAAAGTGTTGCTCGATACGCGTGGCCAATAGCCCCGCAAGGCTGCCCAGCCTGTGTGGGGAGAACGCTTCGTGAATGCGGTGAAGTGCGTCTGGCGTGGGCATCCCGTGATATCGATCAGAGCGTGTCAGGTGGCCCAGACATTCCTGTCTGGGAGGGTTCGCACCAACGGCTGACGAAACACTAGCCGAGTCGCGTGGCAGTCAGCAACGTCGGCTCCGAATCAACTCGTAGTCGTTCCAGTTTCTCGGCCTCGATCGGTTCGGCGACGGGGTCGACCTGGATCTGTCCGATGCTTGCCGACACCAGGAGGTGCTGAACCAGTGTGTAGCTGACGATAATGAGAATCGCCATCGACCCTGGTGCCAATACCGAGCCTCCCAGCACAAGCGCGGTGCCGGTGTTCTTCATGCTCATCCCGAGGGCAGCCGACTTGGCGACTTCCCTGGGCCATTTTTGCCAGCGGCTGATGAGTTTGGCCGCCAGCAGCATCCCCGCGCACATCGTCGTGACACACGCAAAGGCCAGCAGGATCTGACCATATCGCTGTTCCCCGAACGCTTGCGGCAGCGCCAATGCCCCGTTCGAGTAGTTTAGGACCAGCAGGATCGACATGTTGATCAGCTTGGTGAGGTCGCTGGTCGTGGCTGCCTCCTGAGTGTTCGCCTTCCGACGCAATCGCGAAAAGAGAGCCCCCAGCGCGATGGGAACGACGACGCAGCCCATCAGACCAGCCAGAATGCGCAGCGAGAGAGTCTCCCGCAGGTTGGCACCCATGCTTCCGTCGAGCCACAGCAGGGTGACGATCATCACGGAGATAAAGGGGGCCAGCAGCGTCGACCAGATCAGCGACAACACGCTGTGGCCGACATCGCCCCCCAGATTGTGCGCCCAGGCTGTCGACGAATTCGCGATCGGCATCGCCGCCACGAGTACGAGTCCCAGATACAGTTCTCGGCCGGTTTCGGGCAGAACGTGTGCGAACAACGGCCTCGCGGCCCACAACAAGAGGACTGGGATCAGCCAGCTTCCGACAACCACCACGCCGACGGAACTACCAGAGGCCTTCGACTTGAAACCATGCCCGGCGAGATCGATCCCGATATTGAAGAACAGCACGCTGAGCAGCAGTAGCGGAACCGTAAAGGGTTTGCCGAACAGGAGATTGTCGACGACGACCGTTTCGCGAATCCAGTTTCCCGCCGACGGACTGAAGACCGCGCAGACGTAGCACGCCAGCAAGAGCCAGATGAAATTCAGGCTCAGTAGGCGCGTCAGGCCCGATAGACGGGGAGACATCATGTTCCTCGGCGTTTTCTCTTAGGTGGTCAATCAACATCCGGCGCGTCTTTCGCGCCCAAACGTACCATCTCCTAAGTAGCGCTGCGAGATCCAAGACCAGCAGGGGACACGGAATTTTTGAGTCCTGAAGGTTTCTGGGGAACAGTCGCAAGTGACTTTCATTTAAACACTTGTGAAAACACCAAGTTGCGGTAATGTCACTTTGACGATGAAATCCGTGAATTAGCCTCCGGTCAATGATCGGAGGGAAACGGGTGCCAATACCAAAAGTCGCTCTTTTTTGGTTCGCGAGGGCGCCCCCTCGTCATTGACGGTTTGGGGATCACCACAATGCTGCCCACGTGCGATGTCCCGTGCGCTCTCCTCGTCCGGCCTACGACCACCCTCTCCCTCGCTGGGGAGGTTTTTTTTCAACATTGTCAGCGAGGGAGAGGGAATTACCAACTTTCGAGATCCTCACGCTCCTGCCGTCTCTCGGCGTTCGGGGAGATCGCGGTAGGGACCGCCGTTGCCGGCGGCCCCCCGCACGGATCCGTACGTGAAGGATTGCTTCATACGGCTCTTGCCTTGTGTCGGGCGTGAAATCGGGAGTAGGCATTCGGATGGTGGATCGTCGGGCGGGGCAGGTAGCGTGAGATGAGGCGGGCGAAGCGAGACCAACTCCAGCGGGTGCGGCCTTTCTGGCTGCGACGCCTGAGCGTTTTGAGCCACAGCTTCTTCACTTCACTCACGAACTGCATCAGGCGGGTCATGTTGCCAGGGACGGCGTGATAGTTCAGCCACCCCTGCACGATCCGTTTCAGCCAGCGGCCTGTTTCTCCCGGCGGGCGATGCTGACGACGACGGAGCCGTTCCTTCAGGACTGCGAGCGTACGCCGCATCCGTTTCCGAATGCTCTTGCGGTTCACTCGAAAGCACCCGTTGAGACGATCCCGGCCGCAGTAATGCGTGAACCCGAGGAAGTCGAAGGTCTCCGGCTTGCCCTGACCGCGACGACGACGGCGAGACGCAGCGTGTCGACCGAACTCGATCAGCCGCGTCTTTCCATCATGCAACTTCAACCCGAACTTCGCCAGCCGCGTCCGGAGTTGTTCCAGACACGCCCTGGCGTCACGTTCGTGCTTGAAGCCGATGAGGAAATCGTCGGCGTACCGAACGATCACCACATCGCCGTTCGCTTGATGCCGTCGCCACCAGTCGATCCACAGGTCGAGAACGTGGTGGAGAAACACGTTCGCCAGCAGCGTCGAGATCAAATCGCCCTGCGGCGTCCCCACCGTCGTTTCCGACCATTCGCCGTCCTCGCTGATCCCGGCGGTCAGCCACTTTTTGATCAGCCGAAGAAGGCGTTTGTCGCCGATGCGGTGTTCCAGCAACTTCATCAACCACGCGTGGTCGATGGTGTCGAAGAACCCCTCTAAATCGGCGTCCAAAATCCAGTTCACCTGTCGATCGCTGATCGCAGCCGTCAAGGCGTCGAGCGCTTGCTGGCTGCGACCCGGACGGAAGCCGTAACTGAACCCGCAAAAGTCCTGCTCGTAGATCGCACCGAGCACCCCGACCACGGCCTGCTGGACGAGCTTGTCCTCCAGCGCCGCGATGCCGATCGGCCGCTGACCACCGTCCGGCTTCGGGATGTAGATGCGTTTCGACGGCTTCGCGCGGTACGCGCCTCGGTGAACTCTCCCGTGGAGGTCCGCAATGCGTGCCTCCAGATTTCGCTCGTATTCGTGCCACGTCACCTCGTCGACGCCGACAGCCGCGGACTTCTTCAGATCGTAGAAGGCTTCCCGCAGACAGTCTTTGTCGATGTGGTGCAGTAAGGCTGTGAATTTGAGCGTGCGGTCCTTGCGGGCCGCTTCACGCACGCCGTGCAACCCGCGTGACTCTCGCTTACTCCGGCGCGGCGTCCGGTCGGAGTCGGATTGTTCGGCGTTCCACTGGGCTGGGATCCTTTCCTCCATCGACTCCGCCGACGCTTCAGTCGCGTCATTGTTCGCCGACTTCGCAGGTACTACGACCCCATCTGACTTCTCACCCGCGTGCACGTCGGCCTTGCCGTCGGTGACGTTCGCCGACCGTTCCCAGTCGAACATTCGCTGGGAGGCGTGTGAGAGCTCCCGGTTCTCGCGTTTGGAGTTTCCAGACATGCTCGGGTTCTACGACTCCGCCGTGCCGCCGAACCGCTCGCCAAAGCGCGGCCCGGCGTGTTGCCTTCCCCTTCTCTTGACAGGGTCGGCGCGCACGAATTGCTTTGATTTCGGAGTTCCATGGCCAGCCTGCCTGTGCCTCTCGCCGATGCTACACCCACGATGTCGCCACCGTCAGCGTACGGGTCGAGGTGAAGGTGGGGGCTAACCCTTCCTCCCAGGACTTCTTCATTCCCAACTCCAAACCGGTTTATCCCGGCGGCTTTCCAAGAGTCCAAGAATACAACCGTAGAGACACACACTCTTGGTGATACTCTTGCCGTACTCTTGACGGCCCGCCCGGACGCACATTCGTCCGTGTACACGTTCCGCCTACCCTAAGGTGCGCGGTTGCGCTCCCGCCACCCGGCGCGGTTGCGCGTGGCGACGGGACGATCGCGCGGAGAGCAGGAAGGCAGGAAACGCGGAGACGAAAAGGGCGCGGAGACTCTCTCAGCGACCTCCGCGCCTCCGCGTTTCTACTCTTCCCTGTAGTTATTAACGAGCCGCGAAATCCCCTCCTTGAGCACCACCTCATGAAAGTTGATCAGCAACCCCACCTGTAGACCCGTCAACCGCAGGTGCGAGAGAACCTGGGCCTTGTCGACGGGGTGAAGTTTCTCCTTCGCCTTGCACTCGACGATCACCTGGTTGCCGACGAGCAGATCGGCACGGAATCCGCATTCGAGCTTGACGGTTTCATAGACGACGGGGATCGGCTTCTCCAGAACGACTTCGAGTCCTTGCTTCTGCAGTTCGTAGGCCAGACAGATGCGATAGGCCGATTCGAGCAGGCCCGGACCGAGAGTCCGGTGGACGCGAATCGCGGCGCCGATGATGACGTGCGTCAGCTCGTTGGTGGTCATCGGGTTTCCCTTGAGGAGAGTCGAAGACGAAACAGAGAAGGCAGGAAACGCAGAGACGCAAAGATCGCGGAGAATCTCAGCGCCCTCCGCGCCTCCGCGTTTCTACTCTCCTTCAATGCCATTCGACAAGGAACTGCCCTTCCGGGAGGCCGTTGCTGCCGCCACATTGGAGTTGCCGGCTCGATTGTGAGATGATCGCGATCGCGCAACCTCCGACGGCTGGCGCCGCCCCGAAAGAATCTTCCGGGGCCACGCGCGGCCACACGTTGCCGATTTACATCCGCGCGCTGTCGCGGGAGAAACATGGAAAGAGATCACCGAGTTGAAGAAGTCCTCAAGCAAGCTGAACAGCACGCCGAGAAGGGAGAGTTTGCAATCGCCGTAGGGCTTCTTCGAGCGACGGCACTGCAGTCGGAGCCCACGTCACGATTGCTGCGCATCCTCGATGAAACCGAGGATCTCGAGCGTGTCGCCTTCAGGAAACACCTCGCTGAGACCACGGATGCTCTGGAATGTCACGTTGAGTGGGTGCGCATGATTTCAAATAAGCGTACCGCTCACTATCTATGTTGCCAGCTGATCACTCGATATTCCGACGACCAGGACCGGCAACAGACTCTAAGACATTTGCGCTTCGACTTGGCACTCGATGGTGACAACTTTGATTGTCTGCATGAGGATTTCGTTTGGCTCTGGAATTGGAATTGGGGCGGGCCCAATGATGTCGACAAGGTTCGCACGCGTTTACTCAGGCGACTGGCACGAATCAATGACCCAAACGCGATTCCTGACTTGCAGAGAATCGTACTTGATCGGCTTCTTTCCAATCGCGACGTGAGCTTTGTCGATGCCAAGTGTAAGGAACTGACTGCTCTAGACCTTAATCCAGCGTAGTTTGATGGGACTTGATGAGGAAGAGGCAGAAACCTGCGGCGATTTCCGGTGTTTCCTGAAGGGTGCGTGGGGAAGCCGCGAGAACGCAGGGAGGTATTCGAGTGAAGCGTGATAGCAAGAGGCGACGGGCTTTGGAGGCGCGGAAGCGTCGGGTGAACCAGCGCATTGATAAGACCCAGTGGAGCGGACAATCGCCGATGCTCGATCCGCCGACCATTCAGTACGAACTGGCCGAGCGGACGCAGGCGATCGCCAGCGGCGGGCTGGGAGTCATGCAGCAGTTGGTGCGGAAACTGGGAGTGGCCGAGAGCATCAACCGCTGCTGTCCGATCTTCAAGTTTCACTTCCCCTACAGCGAAGCGGACCACGTGCTCAACATCGCCTACAACCTGCTGGCGGCAGGCACGTGTCTGGAACATCTGGAATTGCCGGCGCAGCGATGAAGCCTATCTCGACGCCCTGGGCGCGCAGTGGATCCCTGACCCGACCACGGCGGGGGACTTCTGCCGGCGGCTGGGTTCCTGGGACGTGTTCTGCGCTCTCGGAAGCCTTGCACGAACTGGGGCGCGGCTGAAGGTCTGGGCGCGAGCAACCCGACGACTTCTTCGATCGGGCCGTCATCGAAGCGGACGGCACGATGGTCGAAACCTGCGGCGAGAAGAAAGAGGGGATCGGCATGAATCACAAAGGCCAGTGGGGCTATCACCCCTTGGTGCTGACACTGGCCGCCACGCGCGAGGTGCTGTACGTGGTCAACCGGCCGGGGAACCGGCCTTCGCACGAAAACGCGGCGGTCTACTTCGACCGCTCGATCGACCTGTGTCGCCGCGCGGTTTTCGCACGATCCGCCTGCGGGGGGACACCGACTTCTCGCAGACGACGCACCTCGACCGCTGGCATGCGGACGAGGTCGAATTCGTGTTCGGCATGGATGCGATGCCCAACCTGGTGGCGCTGGCCGAAGACCTGCCCGATTCCGCGTGGAAAGAACTTAAGCGCCCCTAGGGCCGCGTGAACAAGTCCGGCAAGACGCGGGCCCGTCGGCCCAACTACAAAGAGCAGTTCGTCGTTCAGAAGGCCTACAAGAACAAGCGGCTGGAACAGGAGTTCGTGGCCGAGTTCGACTACCGGCCGACCGCCTGCGAGCACACCTATCGCCTGGTGGTGCTCCGCAAACAGGTGAGCGTCTCGCAGGGACAACAGAAACTGTTCGACGACTCGCCGTACTTCTTCTATATCACCAATCTCACACACGCGCTGACCCCTGGGCAGGTGGTGAGCGAATCGAACCAGCGCTGCGATCAGGAGAACATCCTGGCTCAACTCAAGTCGATGGGCGCACTGGCGGCGCCGCTGTCCGATCTGACGAGCAATGGCGCTTACATGGTGATGGCCGCCCTGGCCTGGAACCTCAAGTGCTGGCTGGGACTGTCGATCACGGAGACGGGCGGCCCGGACGCACGCGAGAAGCGCCGCTCCGAGAAGCGCCGCATCGTGCGGATGGACTTCAGCACGTTCCGGCAGACGCTGATCGACATACCGGCGCAGATCCTCACGTGCGGTCGCCGGTTGATCTATCGCCTGCTGAGTTGGAAACCGGCCTTGTGAAACTCTCCTTCCGATCCACGACTGCGTCGCACTCCCGCTACGCCACAGCGCTCGCCATCTCGAAGCCGAAGTCCGGACGCTTCGGTACCGCATCAACGCCTCACCCAGGAAAGCCCGCCCCCATGAAAGACATCCCACTCGCTCGACCACCCGGCAACCCCCTGCCGACCTCCCCCTATGCGCCGCCCACACAATCTAAACATTACTACAATCGGGCTACGCTTGTTTAAGGACTAGAGGCGGGCGAGATCGACACGAAGTAGAGAGTGAAGGAGCGTGTTTGCTTGCGGCCACATTGGAGTTGCCGGCTCAATTGTGAGATGATCGCGCTCGCGCACCCTCCGACGGCTGCCGCCGCCCCGAAAGATTCTTCGGCGCCACAAGTGGGAGCCGACAATAATCAGCCCCGTCGCAGATGACAGACAACAACTCGATTGTATTTTCGTGTTCGGGACCAGATCAGGTTATCGTCCATAGTCACGACGTCACACTCGCACTGCCACAGGAGGGACGGAAACTATTCAAGAGAATCCTTTCAACTTTGTTGATTACTGGACTTACCCACGTTTGGTGGGCGCGGTTGATGGTTATGCGGCCTGTTCGAAGTTCAGCGGGGATTGGTATCCGAGTGCTGAGTGTCGACGGACGCGGTTATAGAAGACTTCGATGTACTCAAACAGGCTTTGACGGGCCTGTTCTCGGGTTTTGTAATGCTCGTGATGCACGTGTTCTTTCTTGAGGGTGGCGAAGAACGATTCCATCGGCGCGTTGTCCCAGCAGTTGGCCTTGCGGCTCATCGAGCAGGTGATGCCGTGCTGGCTCAAGAGTCGCTGGTAGTGCTCGCTGGCGTACTGCACGCCGCGATCGGAATGGGCCACCAGGTCGTTTCCAGGCAGTTCCCGCTGCAGCGCCATCTGCAAGGCATCGACCACCAGACGGCTGTCGATCCGCTCCGACATCGACCAGCCCACGATCTTCCGCGAGAACAGATCCTCGACGGCAGCCAGATACAACCAGCCCTCATCGGTCGGGATGTACGTGATGTCCGCCACCCAGGTCTGGTTCTTCTCAGAGGGAGAAAACTCCCGATCCACGATGTTTGCAGCCACCGGATGCGAATGCTTCGAATCGGTCGTGGTCACGCGGAACCTCTTCACCGTCCTGGCCTGAATGCCCGCCGATTTCATACACCGGGCCACCGTCTTGCGATTGCAGACCTGACCCTGAGCCAGCAATTCCCGATGCACTCGCGGCGCTCCATAAACGTCGTGATGCGGCTGCTCGTGAATCGCCCGAATGCGCTGCGTCAGTTCCTCCCAACGCCGAGCCCGGGCACTGGGCGGACGCTTCCGCCAGGCGTAATACCCGCTGCGGGAGACCTGCAGCACGGCGCACTGAACCGCAATCGGCCACCGCTCACGATGCGCTTCAATGAAGGCATATCTCATCGCGACTCCTTGACGAAGAAGGCCGTCGCTTTTTTTAAAATCTCTCGCTCCATCCGCAGCCGTTCATTCTCGGCTCGCAGACGCGCATTCTCCGCTTCCAGGGCCGAAGGCTGCTGTGGACCGGCCGGCGCCCCGTGCTTCTCCAACGACTGCTTCCAATTTCGCAGCAGGTTGGCATGGATCCCCAATCGCCGAGCCGCCTCCGCCAGACTCAAACCTTGCTGCGTGACCAGCCGCACAGCTTCCTGCTTGAACTCCGACGTATACCTCCGACGTGTGCTCACTGACGTTTCGATTTGATTCATCCCTCTCGCTCCTTTCACGGGAGTCTACACTCCCCACAGAGCGCCCACCAAACGTGGGTAAGTCCACCTGCTCCCAGCCCAGATTGTGAAGGCGCTGCTGCATGGCATACTGCAATTTCCGGCTTTCTTCGTTGTGTTGCACCTGAAAGCTCGACGATTGCCGCACATAGAGAATCGCTTTTCGCTCGCGATGCTGTGATTGAATCTTATCGCTCATCGTCGGCCTCCTTTCCGCTTCGAAGCCGGGCCGCGTGCTGGCGGATCAACGTGGCCAAATGCCTCTTGATCGTCTGACGTGTTGATCGAGGCAGATGGCTCCACCGAGGCACGTCGGGACGAGGTGTGAACAGGTCCAGTTGCGATTGCGACGTCGGAGTCCGTGGAACGCGGCTCATCAGCATCTCCTTTCGCCAAAGGGAAATGCTGACCTTCTAGCACACATCGTCGAAGCAGCAGAACCAATCGCTGCAGGCCGGTCACGGAAACCCGAGGTTGCTCTCTGGCCTGCATCACACAACAGACAGCTTGATCAAACATCCACTGCGGCACTTCACGAGGCTTCGCCGCCAAATCGCTCAGCAATCGACAGCGAAAGACTGCTCGATCACGCCGATGCATAACTTGATGAACGACAACTTGTTCACCGAACCAGGGATGCCACGGATAGAGAACCTCACGCGTGGTATCATGGGCGTTTGATTGCGGTGTTGTACAACCACGTGCGGCTGCATTCGGCGATCGGGTACCTCACCCCGACTGACAAGCTGAACGGCCTCGCGGAAGTGATCTTCGCCGAGCGCGACCGCAAGCTGGAGGAGGCCCGTCAGCGCCGCGAACTCGCCCGCCAGCAGGCGCGGGAAATGCAGGAGGTTGCCTGATGATCTCCCGCAGACGACAATCGACTTCGACCTGGGCGGAGGATACGGCTCTGCAGAGGTGCAACCGGAGCGCCGACTCAGGGGGTGGAGTTGAAGGCCGACTCGGACCAACATCCGGCTCTGTCTCGCCCACCTTCAACTTCAACACCAACGCGACAAACCTTCGCGGCACGACGCCGCGACCAATTGACACGATGTCGCCACCTCAACTCACTAACGCCAACCAGTCAGATTTCCAGTTCACACTGAACCAGGACATGACGAGCATCCGGACAGACTATGAATTTCATCCTCACCCCCTGGCACATTGCCTTCGCGGCACTCTGCGGCTGGGTGAACCAGCGGCAGCAGATGATCGAGTTTCAGAACGCCCAGATCGAAACGCTCCTCAAACTTCACGGCCGCAAACGCATCCTGTTGACCGACGACCAGAGACGAATTCTGGCGGTGAAAGCGTTCGCCCTGGGACGCAAGGCGCTTCGCGAACTGACGACAATCGTCACGCCCGACACGATCCTCCGCTGGCACCGCGAACTCGTCGCCCGTAAGTGGGACTACAGCGACTCGCAGAGGGCCGTCGGCCGACCTCGCATCCGTCAGGAGATCGTCGACCTCATCGTGCGATTCGCCAGGGAGAACCCCACTTGGGGCTACGATCGCATCCAGGGAGCGTTGGCCAACGTCGGCTACGACATCTCGGACACCACAATCGCCAACGTCCTCAAGCAGCATGGTCTCGAACCGGCACCCGATCGACAGCGGACTGGGAATTGGAGCACTTTCCTCAAGGCTCATTGGGATGTGCTGGCGGCCATCGACTTCACGGCCGTCGAAGTCTGGACCCGCAATGGTCTGGTGACGTTCTATCTGCTGTTCGTGATGGAATTGAAATCGCGGCGCGTCCACTTCGCCGGCTGCACAGCCAGCCCCGATGACGCGTGGATGCGGCAGATCGCCCGCAACCTCACTGATACGGAGGAGGGGTGCCTCACAGGCAAGCAGCACGTCCTCATGGACCGCGACACGAAGTTCTCGACATCGTTCCGCGACATCCTCGACGCGGTAGACGCTTCGCCGGTGCGATTGCCCCATCGCAGCCCGAACTTAAATGCCTACGTGGAGAGGTTCTTTAGAAGCCTCAAGTCTGAGTGCCTCGACCAACTGAACTTCTTCGGGCAGAAGTCACTCGAACGCGCCGTGCGTCAGTATCTCGAGCACCACCACGCCGAACGCAATCATCAGGGGCCGGGCAACACACTCATCGCTCCGGCCGATGATGTCGGCTCCGCAACTGGCGACATCCAATGTCGCGAGCGTCTCGGCGGCATGCTGAAGTACTACCACCGCGCTGCCTAAGCGGCGTCCCTGCTGCGTGCATCCTGCGTCACGATCGGCATCGTTCTGCGAACACGGTCAATGCACGAGCGTTTCCACGCTCGCACGGCACCTTCCGGTCCTGTGCGACGGTCGATCGGCATCATTGCGCAGCCGAGATCTCGGCTGGCGAATACTCTTCAAGGTTCAGTTGTCAAAGAACTTTGATGTCGGTCGAATTCTTTCACCCTACGGGCTCAGAGAGGCGGCGGGGTGGCTGGGGTCAGGTTGCCGTTGGGAAGGTTCGGTGTCAAGAAGTGCAGGCATCGGCAACTTGCCCCCAGCAGGCGGCAATCCCACGCTCACTCGCCACTCGGCTGGGGTCGACCAGCGGGAGCCGGGTCGACCAGCGGAAGCCCCCAGCAGGGAGTGGGGATGGGACGTTCGATGTGAATGTGGGTTCGTCATCGTTGGCATGAATTGGCACCATCCATCGTCCTCCACTGTTTCACATTCACGCATCGGCCAGCCATTCCGGGGGAATCGGGTCGACGGACAAGGGGATCCTTGTTCCGTCAGCATACCACGAGGCGCTCGGCCAGTACCAATCGCTGGGCCTGACCACCAGTTCCTTGCGAACGGGGTTGGCGTGGATGTAATCGATCATGTTCAGCAACGTGCGTCCGTTGTCAATGTTGCGATCGTAACCGCCTCCCGACTGCCAGAAGAGTCGTTCGGTCTTCCCCCCACGTCGGCAGGTGATCCGTGGTAACCAGTCGGGCCGAGTCTGTTCGAGATGCTGAATCGCTTGAGCACCCACAGGAGCCTTGATCGCCTGCTTGATGTCGGCGATGTCGTACACAGTCTGCCTGGGGCAAACGATGATGTGCGCGTGGTTGGGCATGAACACGTAGGCCCAGAGTGCGAAGTCGAGTTCGTGACGCGCTTCGTCAATCGCCTCGGCCAGCCAACCACAGACCCGATCGGCCTTGAGAAAAGGAAAGCCGTGGTAGCACGAGAAGGTCAACTCGTGTGCCTCGCCTGGGGTGTTGTAGTTCTTGCGGTGTCTACGGCGCATGGCAGAATTGTATCCGCGCCGTGTTACCTGGGAATGCGAGATTGCAACTCGTGTACGCGAGACTCGGGTTGATTGGAACACCCACTCACCACTCGGCTGGGGGCTCCCGCTGGTCGACCGGGCTCCCGCTGGTCGACCCCAGCCATCTATGAGACGCTTGGTGTCAAGTGGTCATGGTGTTGTGCTTTTGGTTCGTGGTTGTCATTGAGTCTGCGTCGGGCGATGCGCTTAACCATCTATTCGGGATCGGCCATCGTCGGCAACTGCTGCTCGCATCGAGCGCCAACTGCCGTGTGGCCGTCGCCAGGAAGAAGACATACAACAGACGCCCCATTCACCCGTCGCGGGTCGCCGCCGGTGAGTCAACACGTTCGTATGGCTCAACAGCACGCCTGCATGGCTGGGGGCGGGGTCGTCTGACAGTCGTCGTCGCCGGTCGCAGTTCATCATTGGATCAGTTCATCAACTTGTGCCGTCAACAGGCCGCTCCTGTCAGTTCGTGGGTGTAGGAATAAGGCTTTCCGCTCTTGAGGATGGCGGTGACCACCGTCAGCAGTCTCCGCGCCACGGCCACGATCGCCTTCTTGGCCCGCAGCCGCTGCTTGAGTTGCTCGTAGACCCGCTTCCATTTGGTGGTGTGCCGCACCAGCCGCCAGGCCGCCTCGACCATGGCCCAGCGGAGCATCTTCGAGCCGGTCTTCTCAAGATGCAGTTCCTGACATTTCCCGGCACTCTCCCGTTGACCGGGTGAGAGTCCCGCATAGGCCACGACCTGCTTCTGAGAAGTGAACCGCTCGATATCGGCCAGTTCCGCCAGCACGATCTCAGCCGTCACGAACCCGATGCCGGGGATCGACAGCAACAACTCCCGTTGCTCGGTCTCGCGAAGGTTGGCCTGACTCATGAACTCCTTCAGTCGCGCTTCCGAGGTCTTAAGTTGCTTCCGCCCGAACTCGTACTCCTCCAGGAACTGCCCCATCGTGAAGTCGTCGGCAGGTGACAGCTCCACCTGTTTGAGATAGGCCAGCCCGGTGTGGGTGAACAGCAACTTGCGGTCGGCGTTGTAGTCCGAAAGGACGCGACGGATGCGGTTCTTCACCGAGGTCAGCCTCCGCTGCACGCGGTGCCGTTGTCGTACCAGCCGTCGATGATCCCGCTGCCGGGGGGTGGGACGATAGGAAGTGGGAATCATGTCCAGAGCCAGAAACTCCGCCAGCACCTGGGCATCCAGACGATCACTCTTGCGGGTCGATTCGGCGATCACCCGCAGCTTCTTCGGATGCGCCAGCAGCACACGCTCGGCCAACGGCTCGACGAGGTTCACGAACCACTCGTAGCTGGCGGTCGCCTCCACCACCACGGTGAACGGTTCCCGCTGTCTCAGCTCTTCAAAGAATTTGCGGATCGCCTCCTCGTCGGCACAGGCCAGGGTCTTGCGGAGAATGACGGTTCGCATTTGGTTCACGACGCAAATGGTGATAGTCTGCTTGTGCAGGTCGCAGCCGGTAGACAACATCGTGGTGCTCCTTGTGTGGAAACGGGAAACTAAACATCTCACGTTTACCACGAATCCAAAGCACACCACAAAGCCGACGCGACCTGCCTCTCATAGCTTCACCCGTCGCAGCATAAATTGGGAAAAACGCGGCGAGTACGCACTCACCACCGTCCAACCACTTCTCCGCCTTGACGAGACCCGAGCGCCCGCCATGTCATCAGATCGATGGAGTCCGAAATGAAATGTGCCGATCCGTCAACCATCAGGACATGTACGCCCCCGGTGTGATGACTCCCCGCGTTTGCGGCGTAATCAAAGCCGTTTTGAAAATTCCCCGTGTTCGGCGGCATGATCTCCTTGAAGTCCGCGGGAGCGAACGGCCACGACCAGTTGTCAACGCTGAACGGAGGCGCGCCGGAATTCAGAATGTCAAAGCAGTTCGCGGTGAACGTGTCGAGATCGTCCGTGAACTCGGCATCCCAGATCGGACTCGGGTTCTTGACCTCCCCAAAACTGATGGTCGCGGACATGCCGTCCGCAAAGTCGGCCGCCGGCAGGAAACGCAGCGCAAGTGCGTGTGTGAGGCAACCCATGTCATTTCGATCGTAGTCCCCCACGTGCGACGAGATCGCGTAACTGGTCAGCACGTTGCTCGACGAACTGAGTGGATCGCTCGGACAAACGAAGAGGCTCACCACCGGGAAGCCTGAATCCAACGCGTACAACGGGTCGCTTTCCAGGCGGTCGAAAAGGGCTCCCTGATCGATGTACGGCAGCAGTTTCTGATGGGGCGATAAGTAGCCGAACGGAAAGAATTGATGTGCGTCGTGGTAATTGTGAGTGGCGATGCCCATCTGATGCAGGTTAGATCTGCACTGCGTGCGCCTGGCTGCTTCGCGCGCCTGCTGAACTGCGGGAAGAATGAGGGCCATCAAAAGGCCGATCACAGCAATGACCACAAGCAGTTCGACGATCGTGAAAGCACGACGTTGACAACCAGAGTTATTGTGTCGAATGGTCACCATGTTCGCTCCCGTGAATGGGAAAAGGCGAGATGGGAGGCAACCGAAGAAATCAGGCTGGACGATAAAGTGCCTTCACAGGATTTCAACCATAAACTCCAAAAAATAAATAGGTAACATTTGTGTATTAAACCAAGTTCAAATTGAGAGGCGGAGTTTTTCGATCTGAGGGTCGAGTTCGAAGCGTGGCCAGAGTCGTTGGGTGATTTTCAGAGGTTCGCGATTGAGGGTGTCGATGAACTCTTTGCAGGCGATGAACAGGGCTTCGAGTGTTTTGTGGCAGACGTGTTGAGTCACCTCTTCCCGCATCCATTTCCAAAGTCCTTCGATCGGGTTCAGGTCTGGACTGTATCCCGGAAGTGGAATGAGTTCGATGTTCAGGCTCTGGGCTTTTTCCTTGAGATGTTTGGCGCGATGCCACGGAGCTCCGTCCCAGAGGATGATCACCGGACGATCGGTGTTCCCCAGCCATTCCGCAATGCGCTCCAGAAACTGAGCGGTGTTGGCCGAATTGCACCGACCTTCATTCCAAATCAGACAGCGGCCCTGTGTGAAATTGTAAGCTCCGTACCAGTTGATCTTCTCCGAAAGACCAGGGCAGTCGCTCAGCCGCCACAGCCGCTCACCTTTTCGGCCCCACGAGAATCCCAGGTCCAGATCCCGGTGAAAATGCGCTTCATCCACATAGATCAGGATCACTTCGCCAGCGCACATTTGCCGGTAGAGTTTCTCGAACTGTCGCAGGAACTCTTCGCGTTGAGCGGGGTTGGCCTTACCGAGCAGCTTCTTGCACTTCTTCCACGTCAAGCCGGCGCGACGCAGCACACGACGAATTGTGTTGCGGCAGAGTGTGGTGCCTAACTTGCCCGCCACCCACAGCCTGAGTTTTCTCAATGTCCATCCACGGCCCGGGAGATCATGGTCCTGCGGGACGGTTTCGAGAACCGTGTGGACGATTTGTTCCGAATCATCTGGTGACAAAAAGGGCGACGGCCCCCGGTATGCCGCCACGTCAGCGCCTCGGGCCCTTGTGCGTTGTAGATGCGAACCCACTGCAGGACGGTTTCATCCTCGCGCCCGATCTGTCGAGCGGCAGCGGTGCTGCACAGGTTTTGCGAAACCATGAGAAACAATGTCATAAACCGTTCCCGCGTCCTCGCGTGAGGAGCCTCGGTCGCCAGTCGCCGCAAGTCATCAGCCGTCTGTTTCCATTTTTACAAATCTAACCGGACCATCGGAACCTCCTCCTTGTCAAACCAAGCCTGCTCGGCAAACCTGTCACACAATTCAGAATAACACCTCAAAAACCGGCACTTCAACAAATATCCGGTTCCCATTCTGAACTGGGTTTAAATAACAATTGGAACGGTGGCTGGGATCAGGTTGCCGTCGGGAAACCTCGGTGTCAAGAATGGCGAACATCGGCAAGCTGCCCTCCTGCGGGCATCACTGCCACGCTCACTTACCACTCCACTGTGGGCACCCGCTGGTCGACTCCAGCCACACGGCCAGCGGCAGCGGAGGCCGTTGATCTACCTTACAAATGGAAAGGAATTATGGATGGTCGCGGCGCGCCACACTGGGCCAGCCTCCTGTCGCAGCGACTCTTGTAGATCGGACGCCATCTCTGCGTGCCGGCGAGTCCCAGAGATACTCGCCTACTGATCGATCGCGCGTCTCAGCAAATTGCTCGTCACCCGCTGCACGCGTTCATCCGGGCCGTGGGGGCGGCTGTAGTGGGACCAGGGGAGGGTGTGGCCGGGGGGATCGCTCAGGCCTTGAGCCCAGAAGATTGTTGAGGCGTTGAAGACGAAGTTGCCTTGGGAGCCGGGGTAGATCGTGGCCGTCCATTGTTGAGGGGTTACGCCGCCGACCCAGGCCGTGCCTGCTGCGACGACTTCGAGACCTTCTATGTCGGCCGGGTCACCGTGGTATTCCCAGCCGATGAGGCCGGGGATCCTATCGCCCGCTTCGACGTCTGTGCCTTCGAAGATCCAGTGTTCGGGCTGCGTGATGATCCAGTCTCCGCCGCCGTTGACGGGCTCGACGTTGCGAGCGCCCATCAAGAGACCTTCATCGGGACCACGATGCGGAAACGGGCCATGGTCGCGTTCGCGATTGACGGCGTAGTCGTTCTCGGCTCCATAGGGTCCGCCGCGAAAAATGATGCGGTTGGGTCTGCCGTTGCTGCCATCGCGAAACGGCGTCACCCAGCAGATGCTGTTGCCGGAGAGGAACATGAGATTCACCCCCTCATCCCGCATTTTGGTGACGCTCTCGAACTGACGGATGTCCCAATACTCATCGTGACCGATGCTGATGAAGCACTTGCACTTGAGGCCGCGATCGGGAGTGAGCATGTCGCTGTTCGAGCAATAGCTCACGTCGTAGCCCTGCTCTTCGAGCCAATAGGCGAGGGGGAACTCGAATGGCAGGAACTCTCCTGAGCCAACGGTGAGGGGATCGTTGACGACGCCCTCGAACTGAGCTTCGCGTCCATAGGGTCGATCAAAACTGACATCGGCCCAAGGGCCCTGGTTACCCATCGGGTGCGTATAGATCGAGTAGTTGTTCGGCCACGTGTTGTACGCCTGCCAGGTGTTGTCGGAGCATTGAAACAGAATATCTGCCGGCCTGTCGTCGCGAACGATAAAGACGACGTAGCTCTGCCAGTACGCGGAGTCCTCGCCAGGGAGAGTGGTCAATCGCCCGAGGTAGACGCCGCTGAGCCAGTCTTCGGGAATGGTCAGTTGCGTACTTGGCGTCCACTGGCATTCGTGCAGGTTCTTCTCGCCTGGCTCGGGCGTCGGTTGAGTGATCCCTTCCAAGGGGCCGATGGTTCGCATGAGCCGCGCGCCGCGTCCGCCATAGTAGCCCATGCGGAAGATCTCGATCTGAAACGGCATCGACGGATTCGTCGACACCATGATGTCGATCGTCTCACCCGCCTCGACACTTTGATGTGAGCAATAACCTTCGATCCACGGAGAACGAAAGCCGTCGCCATCAACCCGCACGCGAGTGAGCTGCCAGTCGGTCGAGCCGGCGTGCTGGTTCTCGGTGACGATGGGGTTCGCGGGAGCATCGTCGGCTGTGACGGATCGGCAGCATACGAAGAGCAATAGAATCAAAAAGCAGCGTGGCATGGCGAGTCTCGGTGCAAGTGAATGGTGCAATGTTCAATTCCAATCGATACACACTAGCCCGCCGTGCAAGCAAGGGTTGCGTGAGAATTCGCCTGGAGTGGGGCAATCACTCGCCTGCGGGAGCGGGCTTTGACCCATCGACTTCAATCCCGATACCGCACTGGATTCCAGTCGCGGGCGAGGTCGACGAGCTTCTGACGCACGTCGGCATCAACCGTGCAGGCAACGATGCCCGGCAGCCTCAACATACCGGCTCTTTCATCCAGCCACGTTTCGCGAAAGTGGACCGGCTCGCCGTTATGGACCCAGACGGCATCTCCTCCCAACTGCCGGACGATGTGCAGCGACACAGGGAAGTCGTAGACGTTGGGCGTGTGGATGAGTGAACCTTCGAACTCGCCCGAGGCGATTAGCGGATAGATGCTGCCAGGCATTTCGTCGGGTGCAAAACCTTTCATTCCGAGTTCACTCACTTTGCGTGCCGAATCGGGATCGTACTTCTGGAAGCCGATGAGGTAGATGTTCGGCTTCCACTTGTCCTTCGCATATTTGGTGATGGGCAAGGCGTTCACCACTTCGCCAGCCGGGCGAGTAGGGTCGTCATCTCCGTAGCGCACGCCATCGGGGTCGACATAAACCCACAAACCCTGCGGCCCCATTTCCGGCGCGAAAATGAGAGAAGCGAGAACCTGCTCATCGTTGCGGATGTGAAGCATCACGCACCAGCCGTCGCCGGTGTGATCGCGAAACTGTTTGGTGCCGTCAATCGGATCGAGTGCGATCGTCAACGGTGATGCATCGCTGAAGCAGCCGAGATCGCCATTCTTCTCCTCGGCTTCAATCCTGCAGGTACGAAAGAAGGGATGCAGATCGCGCAGGGCCGACACCACGAGTTCCTGCACGGAGAGATCGGCCAGCGTCAGGGCATCGGTGTGCGCGCTCCCCGACTGCTTGTTTTCAATCGCGATGTTGTGCTTGCGAAGTTCGCGCGCCACGCCCCCCGCCCAGCGAATCACGCCGGCCACTTCGCTGCGCAACACAGAATACGGGATCGTGTCGTTCATAACATGGTCGTTGGTGGGCCGAGTCATTTGTCACTCGTCACTGGTCATTTGGTATTGATGAAAGAGTCCAAATGACCAATGACACTACAATTTCAAAAAGTTCCTCAACAAATCCATCCCCGACTCACACAGAAAGCTCTCCGGATGAAACTGCACGCCGTGAATGGGGTAGTCGCGGTGGCGGAGGCCCATCACTTCTGTCGGTTGGCCGTCGTCGCGGGTCCAGGCGGTGGCGATCAGGCAATCGGGTATCGACTCTTCAGGAACGATCAAACTGTGATACCGCGTAGCAACAAAAGGATTCGGCAGCCCCGCGAACACACCCTGGCCGTCGTGGTGAATCTGCGATGTCTTGCCGTGCATTAATCGTGGGGCGCGCACGACTTGACCGCCGAAGACATCGGCCAGCGACTGATGCCCCAGACAGACGCCCAGCGTGGGAATCGTCGGGCCCAGTGCGGCAATCAGCTCTCGCGAAATGCCCGCCTCGGCGGGGGTGCAGGGCCCTGGAGACACGATGATTCGCTCGGGCTGCAGTGCGGCGATCTCGTCGATCGTCATCTGGTCGTTCCGTACGACTTGAATGTCGAGCGCAGGATCGATCTCCCCCAACCGCTGCACGAGGTTGAACGTGAAGGAATCGTAGTTGTCGAGAACGAAGATCAATGTGGTCGAGGGCTAAAGGGAGAAAGGCGAGCGAACGTATCGTAATGCTTCCGCCGACAACTCTCGACTGTTGCGAATTCCATCGATTCAATCATGCAACACATCAACGAGCGCCTCGCGGATGCGAGTTTCGCACCCCTCCGCCACCCAGCGCCAACCTTCGTCGAAACCCTCGGCGAAGGCGACATCGGTCGGCACATATCCGGGCCAGCATTCTCCGTAACCGATGGGAACGATCATCGCGTCGGCCTCCATCTCGTGAGCAATGTGTTGATATCCCACGAACGCCTCACCTGGAAAGAGGACCACTTTCGCTGGTCCCAGATCGACGCAGACGAAATCAATCGCTCGCCCTTCCTCCACTCGGATTCGGCTCGCCAGCCCCATCGCAGCGAGAATGCGATTGCGAATGTCTTGCGAGTCGTCGTGAATCACCGCGCTCAGTGCTTCGCTCTCGAACTCCGGGCCATCGTGAAACGGCAGCTCAAGTGGAGTGACTCTCAACGCAATCTCATCGACTTCGACAGGTGTCGCGGATTCCAGCGACCGCTGCATCCCTTCAAAGAGCCGTTGTGCGAGAATGGGACGCATCTCGGCCGAGCCATCGTTGTACTTGCCCGCCGTCACATCACCACTGCAACCCGAGACGTAGATATGATGGCAGGTCGGCAGCGCGTCTTGCATAAGCCGACGAGCCATGCCGACGAAATCGGCGCTCACGCCGCCGCGTCCGTAGTAGCTCATCGGATGAACGGCATACGCATGCAGTGCCACGATCGGCTCATCACCCTCGTAGAAGACCACGGTATGCATGAAGGGGTCGATCGCACCCTCTTCCGCGTTGGCAAAATCCACGTTGCCTCCTGATCCACTGCCGCGACCAAACGTGATGCCGCCATCGGCCAAGGGAACTCGCCGAGTCGAAGCGACCTGCTCGACTCGCGCCATGCCGGCACCGATGTGAGTGACAGGCCGTGCATCGGCGAGACTCTCGGTGAGTGCCGCCGACACGCGAGCGATGCAGTCATCATGAAATCGTGGATCGAACAACTCGCCCGGCAGCCCGACCTGATCGAGCAATTCCTGCGCGCCGCTGTCGATCACTGGCGCATCATGTTGATGCAGGCTAGAAACCAGTACCCGCTCGCGCGTGGTCCCTGCCGCCTCGGCAAGGGCGTCGCGCCATTGGTCGTAGGCATCGTTACGAATCTCGCACCAGTCGAAGGCCGCCAGCACGATCGGGTCGCCCGCCCCCAGCAACACGAAACCGTGGCATTCGAGCGGATCGACGATCTCCAGCGACTTCGTCGGCAAGATCCCCATGCAGCGATGGCCAAGGGGAATTGTCGCGTCGGCGGAGAATGGTGCGATCGTGATTTCGTCGGAAGATGCACTCGTTGGGAAGATGAAGTGGCATGTGATGAGAACCCACAATAGCCCGTAGCGCAAGCCAGGGAGACGTGACGCTCGATCCACCGAAACAAACGATCTGGCGTGCAGGAACGGACGCTCTTTAGCATTTGAGGGGGGCTGTTCCGCCGCCGCACGGCGCGCGGATTCCCACTCCCACCGCGTCGTCACGTCGCCCTGGCTTGCGCTGCGGGCTAGTTTGAGTGCGCCCCCAATCCGATCTCGAACGACAGTCATCGTGCTCCCCCTGGGCTTCAGGCTTCCGGCCACAGACTTCTCCTCATCTCTCGACCCTCGATCAACGTCCGGCCATTGAAACTCATTGATGCGAGGTTTACCATCGTGGTTGATTACAAAGCTATCGACCCTGCACATTTCCTCCATTCGCGGACCCCCATTTCAGGAAGCCTCCCATGTCGCTCACACGTCGCTATTTCATGCAGTTGTCGGCTGCCGCCGCTTCGGGAGCCCTGGCCGCGAACACGACCGTCGTTCAGGCCGACGATGCACCCACTTCACGCAGCCCCAACGCAAAACTCGGCTTCGCCATGATCGGCGTGCGGGGTCAGGGGAACAGCCACATCAATACCCTCAAGGGACGCGACGACATCGAGATTCTTTATATCTGCGATGTCGATGAAGAGGTCGGACGCCGGCGAGCCGAGGAAGTCGGCGAATGGCAGGAACGCAAGCCCGAATATGTTCAGGACTTTCGCCGGGCTCTCGAAGATGATTCGGTCGATTGCATTTCGACAGCCACACCCAATCATTGGCATGCGTTGGTGTCGATCTGGTCGATGCAGGCCGGGAAGGATGTCTATGTCGAAAAGCCTGTCAGCCACAATGTGTGGGAAGGCCGGCAGATGACGAACTGGGCCAGACACCTCGGTCGCATCTGTCAGTGCGGCACGCAATCACGATCGAGCCCCAGCCTGCATGCCGCGGTCGAGTTTCTACGAGGTGGTGAGCTCGGAGCCATCCAATACGCCATCGGCACCTGCTACAAGCCGCGCAAGAGCATCGGTCGTCTTGATGCGCCTTTACAGCTCGCCGACACGATCGACTACGACATGTGGTGCGGCCCCGCGGCCAAGGTCGATCTCTATCGTCCGCAGCTCCATTACGATTGGCACTGGGACTTCAATACCGGCAACGGCGACATGGGGAACCAGGGAATCCATCAGATGGATATCGCCCGCTGGTTCCTGGGTGTCGACCATCTCTCGCCGAGCGTGCTGAGCATCGGCGGCCGCCTCGGTTACGAAGATGCAGGCAACACGCCCAATACGCAGGTTGTCTATCACGACTATGCCGACGCCCCGTTGATCTTCGAGACGCGTGGCTTGCCCAAGGATCTCGCAAGCCAGGAAGGAGATTTGTGGGGACGCAACATGGACAACTATCGCGGTTCGCAGATCGGCGTGATCGTGCAATGCGAGAAGGGATACATCGTGATTCCCAGTTACGTCGAAGCCACCGCCTTCTCGAACGACGGCGATGTGATCCAGAACTGGCGCGGCGGTGGAAACCATCACGCCAACTTCATCGCGGGCGTTCGCTCACGGGACATCGCCGATCTGAATGCCGACATTCTCGAAGGTCACCTGTCGAGCGGATTGTGTCATACCGGAGCGTTGTCTCACATCCTCGGCCAGAACGCCTCGGGAACCGAGATCGGCACGCAAGTGGCCGATAATCCGCTATTGAAGGACTCCTTCGACCGAATGGCCGACCACCTGCGTCGCAACGAAGTCGAGATCGACGGCACAGCCGTCACGCTCGGAGCCTGG
The DNA here is from genome assembly GCA_942492405.1 of uncultured Planctomycetaceae bacterium. Taxonomy (GTDB): domain Bacteria; phylum Planctomycetota; class Planctomycetia; order Planctomycetales; family Planctomycetaceae; genus JANNSB01. Next base: position 369,060 of record CALOES010000045.1, on the reverse strand, counting down.
TTGGAAATGGATCCGACGACCGAACGATTCATCAACAACGACGATGCCAACGTCCTGTTGACTCGTGAGTATCGGGAAGGTTACGTCGTGCCGGAATGCCCGGTATGAGGAGGTCATTGGTCATTGGTCATTAGGGATTTGTCATTAGGGATTCGATTCCGAGCCTAATGTCAAATGACCAGTGACCAATGACATCATCAACCAACTACTGAATACCGACGACAAACCATCGACATCCATCATGCCCGTAAAACCGATCCCCGAAGGTTATCACTCGCTCACCCCGTACATCATCGTAAAGGGAGCGGCGAAGGCGATTGAGTTTTACACGCAGGCCTTCGGAGCCGTCGAGAAAATGCGGCTCGATGGTCAGGATGGCAAGCTTGGGCACGCCGAACTGCAGATCGGCGACTCGGTCCTGATGCTGGCCGATGAGCATCCCGAGATGGGGGCCCTCGGTCCCGAAACGGTCGGCGGGTCGCCCGCCAGCCTGTTGATCTACTGCGAAAATGTCGACGAAGTCTTCGAGCGGGCCATCTCGCTGGGAGCGGTCGAAGTCCGGCCGATCAACGACCAGTTCTACGGCGACCGCTCGGGAGTGCTGAAGGATCCCTTCGGCCACCAATGGTCGATCGCCACGCACATCGAAGATGTGACGCCTGAGCAGATCGCCGAGCGGTTGAAGGCAATGGGGCAGGGTTAGTTGACGTTCGTTACTCTCACATGAATCCGCCGCGATGATCAATCAGGATGCGATCGAGAAGGCGATCATCTCGCGAATTGGGAGGCTCGAACGCGAGATCATTCGCAACGGAAGGCTGTCCGCAGTTTTTCTTGGGCTGTCGGCGACCCCTTTCATCGCACTGTGCTGGATCGCCTTCGCTCAATTCAATGGAGGATTGAAGCAGGAGGTTTCCTTTTTGGCACTTGTCGTCGCTGCAATCGGCTTGACATTCGTGATCTGGAACATCGGTGGTTCGTTTCGCTTCCAGCAGAGGCGGAGCGACGTCGAACGAGATCGGCTGGAGAATCTGCGACTGTCGTTCTTGGTGATTCCACCCGACCGTATGGAACCGCGTGATCTACTGATGACGGTGAATCAACTCTCGGGCGATCTGTGGCCGTTCGTGCGGCACAGATTGCAGCGGTCGGACATTGCGATCGGCGGCGAACCAGATCCCGATCTGGATCTGATCGACTACGAAGACACGTAGTCCATTTCAAACTAACCACGGCCGCCTTCGCAGCACGTTTCGCAAATCGTGTGGCAGCGGGCACACACGAGCTTGGCGCGAATGTCGATCAGTTCGCCGCCGCACACCGGGCAAGCGGGGCCACACATTCCCCCTTCTCCGCGCTCGGCGGACTCCATTGCTTCTTGCTGCTGTCTATCGTGATTCATATCGCGATTGTCCCGCGAGAATCAGGGACGTCAAGTTCAAAGGAGGTTGTCATGAGTCACTTGTCATTGGTCATTTGGATCTTCATCTCGTCCCAAATGACCAATGACAAGTGACAAATGACCTCCTTCTTCTCGCCATTCGCAACCCGCTTTCCTAAACTTGCAGAGAACCCATAACCCTTTTCTGCAATGCCGCGCGACTATTCCACCGAAGCTCTCGTCCATGATCCGATTCATGGGTATATCCCGTTCATCTCGCGAACGGGGTTGCCTGACGATGAGTCGTCGGAACAGGAACTGATCGATCATCCCTGGGTGCAACGGCTGAGGCATATCCATCAGCTTCAAACCGGCTGGTGGGTCTTCCCCTCTGCCGAGCATATGCGGTTTCAACACGTCCTCGGCGTAATGCACCTCGGCACCCGCGTCGTTCAGGCCTGGTACGATTCGCTGCAAGAGTCGTGCTCCAACGTCCCCTCGAAGCCCTACGTCGAAAGCCTGGTGCGACTGTCGGGCCTGCTGCACGATGTCGGGCACGGACCGTTTGGACACTTCTTCGATGATCATTTTCTCGGTCAGTACGACCTGACACACGAAGATGTCGGAGCGAAGATCATTGTCGATGAACTGGGTGATCTGATTCGCGGCATCCGTCGCAATCCCAACGGCAGACTCGGCCCCTTGGAAGTGCTCGATCCTCTGCAGGTGGCCTGGCTCATTCGCAGACCGAAGGGAGGCACGTCGGATGAAGGGCATCCCGACTGGCTGCATAAGCTGCGGTCTCTTTTCAGCGGCATCTACACCGTCGACAACACCGACTTTGTGCTCCGCGATGCCTACATGTCGGGCTACAACACACGGTCGTTCGATCTCGATCGCCTGATCCACTACAGCTTCTTCACGCCGCAGGGGCTGACGGTCCACGTCCGCGGTCTGCCGACGCTGATTCACTTCATCGAGACCAGGGCGAATCTGTTTCGCACGGTCTATTTTCATCGCACGGTGCGGGCACTCGATCTGGCGCTGGAAGATGTCTTTACCGAAACGATGAACCGGCTCTTCCAGGGGAACCCGCTCGACAACCTCGAGCAGTATCAGCAACTGACCGAGTCATCAGTCCTGGTCGACGTGCAGCGCTGGCTGCATTCGAAAGATCCCGATGATCAGCGGCTCGGCAAACAATGGCGATCGATCCTGTGCAGGGAGTCGACATGGAAGATGGCCACGGAACGCACGATCAATTTTCACTCAGCCTCATCCGAGAAGATGTCGATCTTTTCGGAACCGGAACTGGTGCTGAAGCGTGTACGCTCACGGTTGCCCAAAGCCGATCGCGAAGCCGCGATGAAGATCGACGTCGCCCGCCACTACCACCGCCCCAGCGGCCCCCTCCCGGCTGGCGGACAGAACTACCTGCTCGATCACGCCGGCGGGACGCCGCAGGAACTGAACGACGATGAACTCTTCCGTTCGCTCCCCACGAGTTTTCTGATCGTGCGCATCTACTCGCAGGATCACAAACTCGACTCGGCCATTCACAACGCCCTGACCGCCGTGCTGGGGGAAGCTTCGGATGCGAAGACGAATATGTAGAGGGAGAGGATGAGGGTCTAGTGACAAGTGACCAGAGTGAAGAAGCACGGTGGATGCAGGAATCGTTGTCTTTGAGCAATCTGTTGATCAATGGCGTCACGAAGCACAATCTGAAAAGAGTCCACCATGAAAAAGCGATTTGTCCTATCCATTAGATCGCCAGCCACTGGTCAAATCGAGGTTCACCCGATGAAGGCGTGGCTGCGCGACAATCCAGACGTGCTGCCGGCATGGCTCGATCCAACCGCGAGCACTTCCCACCAACTCAGCCGCGCACTTCAGAAGCTTGGATGGCAACTTCAGCAAGGTGACTCCGAAGTTCGCCTCATCCAGGCGGAAAGCGTCGACATCGCTACGTCAGACACGCAAAGCGGAAACAAAGGTAGAATCTCAGAGCGACAGTGGATTCACAATCTCGTGCCGGATCTTTCTGAAGCATTGAGAGCTAAAGATACTTGTCTGGAGGTGCGCGACGGCTATCGACTTCCCTACACCACAGAAGTTCTGCGGTACTCAGATGATTTGCCCGATAGTCATCTCGTGATGCGATACGAGACCGATCTAATGGTGCTCGAACGCAGTGAGGGGAATTCCAACTGGACACCGCGCGTCGTTGTGGAAGCGAAACTGGGTTCGGTCACAACGCATGATGCGATCACGTACAGTCAGAAGGCGACCACGCAAAAGTCTGTCCACCCATATCTTCGATACGGCATCTTTATTGGAAGGCAGCTTTCGTTACCGCGAAGACTGTTCCGGCATGGAGCTAGTTTTGACTTCATGATTTGCTGGGAAGAGTTGAAGCCAAGTCCAGAACAATTCACCAGATTCGTGAACCTCTTGATCGACGAGGTACGAGCATCGCGCTTGCTGCAAGAAATCATGTTCAAATCGCAGCCCAAAGCGAAATTGAGCTACACGATGCTTCAGAAGCCGCTTGAGCTTCGCTGAACTTCCGGCGATGAACCATTGAATCGCCGTCGAAAGTGCACGAGAACGACATCACCACGCTGAAACGTCATGCTTGCGGCCGATGGGCGTCCTAATCGTTGTAGATGTCCAACTCTGGATCGTCCCAGACGGCAGCCAAGGCCTCATTCTGCGCAGCTTCAAGTTCTTTAACGGAGAAGTCTTCACCCACGATCGATCGCACTCGCTGGTAAATGTTGAGTGGCAACAGCAGGTACCGATCGTGCGTCATTTCGTCTTCCACCTGCACGGGATGACGTGACTCGTCTTGCAGCGCGTCGCGCATTTCCTGAGTAAGCTTGGGTGTCATCTGTGAATTGTATGTCGAAACACGGCCCGATGAGAAGAGAAAACCATGCGATTCAACCGCACTCAAATCCGCAGCAAGTCTTCATTCCGTTCAATCCGCTGTACCGTCAGCATGATGAGTTCAATCGCCGCCAGCGCATCCCGCAGGTCGAGCATTTCGACGGCTGAATGTGAATAACGTCGAGCGAGGCCGACGACCATGGCGGCGATGTTGCCGCTCGCCTGTTGAGCCGATGTGGCATCGGTGATGCCGGCAGTGTCGACGATCAGTTGCGTGGGGATCTGGTGTTCGTTCGCGATCGTTCGCATCAGTTCGCGGAGCTTGGGATGTGTCGAGAGTCCTTTTGATTCGCGAACCTTGAGCAGCGGGCCGGCCCCGATCGTCCAGGGAAGCTCATCGCTTCGCAGGTCAGGCGTGCCGCCGGAGGGTACGGTGTCGATCGCCAGCACCACGTCGGGCTGCACACGCTGAGCGGCCACGAACGCCCCCCGCAAGCCGATCTCTTCTTCCACGGTCACGACATGGCAGACAGTGGCCTTCGGCAGTGTTGCATGCAGCCGTTTTGCGATCTCCAGCAGGCAGACGATTCCAATGCGATTGTCGATGGCCTTTCCGATGTAGCGTGTTGAGTTCGCGGATCGTGTCAGTTCGCCCACAAACACCGCCGGCGTGCCGACTTCGATTCCCAAGGCCGCAACTTCGCTCGCGTTGTCGACACCGATGTCGATGTAGAGATCCTTCAGAGGCGGCACGCGGCGTGATTCCTCTCCCGAAAGGATGTGCCCGGGCTTCACGCCGATCACGCCTTCGATCGGGCCCGATGATGCCAGCAGCTTCACGCGCTGTCCAGGCAAGACGAGATCGGTGGGATGCCCCAGTTTGTCGAACCTGAGGAAGCCATTGGGCAACACATGCGTCACCATGAACCCGATCTCGTCGGCATGAGCCGTCAGCATGATCAGCGGTGCACCGGCATCAGTCCCCGTCTGCCACGCGTAGACATTCCCTCGCACGTCGAGTTCAACTCGATCGCAAATCTGGCTCAGTTCCAAGTGCGCCCGCCTCAGTACTGGTTCTTCGAACCCCGACGGAGCATCAAGAGCCGTCCAGCCGGCGAGCGCGTGGAAGAGGTCGTCAATCTGCGAATTGAGATCAGGCATGGAATCAGGCAAGGGCTTCAATTGACGGGAGCGCGCCATCACGCGCGACTCAGAAGCTATCGCCTGCCGGCCAGCGTCGCCAGGATGGGGGCGATCAAAGCTGTCCAGCCGGTTTGATGGCTCGCTCCCAGGCCGCGCCCGGAGTCGGCGTGGAAGTATTCGTAGAAGAGGATCAGATCACGCCAATGCGGGTCATTGACGAATCTTTCGCCGCGAGCATAACAGGGGCGTTCGCCGACCGAGTCGGCGAGGAAGAGTTTCGACAATCGCTTGCGGATTTCGTCCGCCACTTGCCGCAGGTTCATGTACTTCCCCGAGCGCGTGGGACATTCGACCCGCAGCGAGTCGCCGTAAAACAGGTAATAGCGCTCCAGAGCCTCAATCAGCAGATAGTTGAGCGGGAACCAGATCGGCCCGCGCCAGTTTGAATTGCCTCCGAACAGCCCACTGTCCGACTCACCTGGAAGGTACTGCACCCGCAGAGTCTCCCCTTCGAGCTGAAACTCGAACGGGTGTTTCTCGTGATACTTGGACAGCGACCGAATGCCATATGGCGAGAGAAACTCTTCTTCGTCCAGCAGGTATCGCAACAGGCGATTCAGTCGATTGCGCGTCGGAATCGCCAGCAGTTGCAGCCCATCTCCCTCGGGTGCGTCGGCACTGTGTTCCAGGTAGGTCATGAACTCGCTGAGATCCTTGCGATAGTTCAAGAACCAGGCCGTCCGTTTGCAGAATCCAGGGAGCTTGTCGATGACGCGATCATAGAGCACGTCGACGGTCAACAACGGGATCAAGCCGACGATCGATCGAATCTTAAGCGGTATGCTCTCTCCATTGATGTGGAGATGGTCGTAATAAAAACCGTCGGTTTCGTCCCAGAGGCCGGTGCCATCGAGCGAATTCATCGCCTCGGCAATCGACACGTAGTGCTCGAAGAACTTCGACGCCATGTCTTCGTAGGCCGGGTTGCCGTCAGCCAGCTCAAAGGCGATCGAGAGCATGCTGGCGCAGAAATAGCCCATCCAGGCGGTGCCGTCGGCCTGTTCAAGGTGCCCTCCGGTCGGCAAGGGGCGTGAGCGGTCGAAGACGCCGATATTGTCGAGTCCGAGGAACCCACCCGTGAAGACATGTTTGCCGCGAACGTCTTTACGGTTGACCCACCAGGTGAAGTTGAGCAACAGCTTCTGAAAGGCACGTTCGAGAAAGACGCGATCGCGTTGACCAGGCGGACCCGTCATCTGGTAGACGCGCCAGCAGGCCCAAGCGTGGACGGGAGGATTGACGTCACTCAGATTCCACTCGTACGCGGGCAACTGCCCGTTGGGGTGCATGTACCATTCGCGCAGAAACAAGAGTGCCTGTTCCTTCGCGAAGGTGGGATCGAGATCGGCGAAGGGAATCATGTGAAACGCCGAATCCCAGGCGGCGTACCACGGATACTCCCATTTGTCGGGCATCGAGATGACGTCGCGATTGAAGAGGTGGCCCCAATCGCGGTTGCGCTCCACAGACCGCGGCGGCTGCTTGCGACCGATGCCGGGATCGCCCGTGAGCCATTTCGGAACGACGTAATGATAGAACTGTTTCGTCCACAACAATCCGGCGTTGGCCTGCCTGAGGACGCGTCGTTCGTCGACGGTCAGTCCGGGAGCGACGAGTGAGTTAGAGAATGCGTCGGCCTCCTCGATACGGCTCGCGAAGACGCGATCAAACCCGTCTCCGAAGCGAGTGCCTGTCGGCCACGACTGCTGGGCTGCCATTCGAAAGCGAAACTCGACGGACCCGTTTCCTGGAACCGTGCAGACGAAATGGGCGGCGGCCTTGGTGCCTTCGGCCTTGGGATTAACGACTCCTTCGAGACCTTCGACCACGTCGAGATGGAAGGCGTCTTTGCACGACGGGCCGCGCGACGCAGGATCATCAATCCGCGACGTGTTCGTTTCATTCTCGGTGAACATCCATCGGGGCAACGTGCCGTCGGGGCCGACGTCGGCCTCGATCAGGTAGTTCCCCAGCGTTTCGTGGTCGGCGGATACGCTGCGTTCGTCGATGCGCGTAAGCTTCGGTTTTGTGGTCGGTCGTTCAACCGTCGGGCCCCAGGACCAAGTGTTACGAAACCACCAGGTCGGCAATAGATGCAATGGAGCTGGTTCGGTCGAGCGATTCGAAACGATGACGCGAATCAGAACATCGTCGGGAGTCGATTTGGCATACTCGATCTGAACGTCGAAGTATTTTCCTTCGTCGAAGACACCAGTGTCGGTCAGTTCAAACTCGGCATCGCTACGGGTGCGACGAGCGTTCTCTTCCCGCAGTTGCTCATAGGGGTAACGCGACTGAGGATACTTGTATAGCGCCTTCATGTAGGAGTGTGTCGGTGTCGAATCGAGATAGTAGTACGCTTCCTTGACATCCTCACCGTGGTTCCCTTCGGGACCAGTCAAACCGAACAGACGTTCCTTGAGGATCGGGTCGGCACCGTTCCAAAGTGCAACCGAAAAGCACAGCCGGCATTGCCGATCGGTAATGCCCAGCAGGCCGTCCTCGCCCCAGCGGTAGGCGCGCCAGGTGGCCACTTCGTAAGTGAAGTACCGCCACGGCTTGCCGTCTTGCGAATAGTCTTCGCGAACCGTGCCCCATTGTCGTTCGGAGAGATAGGGGCCCCAGCGTTTCCAATTGGCGTCTGGCTCGCGACGACCTTCCGCCGCGAGGCGATTGCGTTCAGCTTCCGAGAGTGGCTCCATCGACGTATCCACAAGATCGAATATGAGGTATGCATGACTGCCTGAATAGTTCGCAGCGCAACCCTCACCGAATTCCGCTCCTGCCCGACCGCCGCATGACTTTCAGGGCGGGACTCAAGAGCGGCAGGATGATGACATCTGCCGGGGTGTGAGGGAATGCTGATTCCTGGTACAAACGCCGTGCCATCATCCATGCACGCTAACGATCGCAACGTGAACGGCACTCCGTTTGCGGCTTCTAAGAGGCAAGGCTGGCATCGAGCTCAAGTTCTGCTTTCTTTCGATCAACAATTTCGCATCCATTGAGCAATCATCACTTTGACGTCGTCGTGATCGGGACCGGACCCGGTGGAGAGGGAGCTGCCATGCAAGCGGCGAAGCTCGGCCGCACTGTGGCCGCTGTCGAACGCATGGAGGAAATCGGCGGAAGCTGCACGCATCAGGGGACCATCCCCAGCAAGGCGTTACGGTTTGCCATTTATCAGACATCGAATCTGCTTAACGGGCTCGGCGGCAAGATGCTGGATGCCGATACGCTCGCCAGCATTCGCTCGTTTCCGAACCTGCGCCGCTCGGCCTCATCCGTGATCGCCCAACAGGTTCGGATGCGTCAGAGCTTCTACGAACGCAATGAAGCGCCCGTCTTTCGTGGCGAGGCGAAACTCGCGGGGCCTAACACGATTGAAATTCGCGACGAGCTCGGCGGCAAACGCGTGCTGACGGCCGACGCCATCGTCCTTGCTCCCGGGTCGCGACCCTATCGGCCGGACAATGTCGATTTTGGCCATCCTCGCATCTTCGACAGCGACACGATTCTGGATCTCGATCACACGCCGAGGTCGATCAGCGTGTTCGGAGCGGGAGTGATCGGCTGCGAGTACGCTTCGATGTTTCGCAACATCGGCGTGAAGGTCAACCTCATCAACACTCGCGACAAACTGCTCGAATTTCTGGACGACGAGATCATTGATGCGTTGAGCTATCACCTGCGGGAACGAGGCGTCGTGATTCGGCATCGCGAGAACTGCGAGCGCGTCGAGCCTGTTGATGATGGCGTCATCCTGCATCTGGTTTCCGGTAAGCAGATCAAGACCGACATCCTGCTCTGGGCTGCGGGGCGGACCGGCAATACCGAGGATCTCGGTCTCGACTCAGTGAACATTACCAGCGACAATCGCGGGTTGATCCAGGTTGATGAACACTTTCGCACCAGTGTCCCGAACATCTATGCCGTCGGAGACGTCATCGGGCGCCCGTCCCTGGCGAGTGCGGCTTATGTTCAAGGGCGCTATGCCGTGCATCATCTCATTAATGGGTCGTGTGATCGTGCCTTAATCGAAGACATTCCGACGGGTATCTACACCAGTCCCGAGATCAGTTCCCTGGGCAAGACCGAGCGGGAACTCACCGAGATGGGAGTTCCTTACGAGGTGGGGCAATCGATCTTCAAGAGCCTCGCCCGTGCTCAGATCACCGGCCAGACGGTGGGAATGCTCAAGCTCCTGTTTCATCGTGAAACTCTGCAATTGCTGGGTATTCACTGCTTCGGATCCAATGCTTCCGAGATTATTCACATCGGCCAGGCGATTATTTCGCAGCCGGGAGAGCAGAATTCGCTGCGTTACTTTGTGAATTCGACGTTCAACTATCCCACGATGGCAGAAGCCTACCGCGTGGCGGCTCTCAACGGGCTGAATCGTCTGTTTTGAACGTGGGTTTTGAACGCCTTCACGAGTCGCTTCACACATTGGCCACGACTCCTCAGAATGGGCCGCCATGAGGACGATGGTCAGACGCCTGTTAACGTATCGCAATACCCGCAAGCTACCGGTTTACAAGGAGCCGGAAGAACGGGAAGGCCTGCGCGCCGCCGGCCGCTTCAATGCAGAGGTGATCGACTTTCTTCGCCCCCAGGTCGTCGAGGGCGTGACAACGGGGGACATCGATCAGCTTGCCGACACGTACATTCGCGATCATGGGCATCTCCCTGCCTGTCATGGATATCGCGGATTCCCAAAATCAATCTGCACCAGCGTGAACGAGGTGGTTTGCCACGGCATCCCCTCGAATTATCGCTTGAAATGCGGAGACATCGTCAATGTCGATGTGACGTCGATCGTGAATGGCTGGCACGGTGATTCGTCGGAGACGATTCTGATTGGCGATGTGAGCGACGATGCAATTCGCATCACCCAACTGGCGTTCGATGCCATGTGGATCGGGATTCGCTCGATTCAACCCTACTCGCCAGTCATCGACATCGGACTCGCGATTGCCCGTTTCGGAATTCTCAACAAACTCGGCGTCGTCGAAGCCTTTCAGGGGCATGGGATTGGTCGCGAGTTTCATCAGGATCCCGGTATCCCCCACATCCCGCTCAAGAAGTCGAAGCACGCGCTGCTCGTCCCCGGGGTGAGTTTCACAATCGAACCGATGCTCAACCTCGGCAGCCGGCATGTCGAAGGGCCGCATACCGACGGCTGGACCGTGGTGACGGAAGATCGCTCGCTGTCGGCTCAGTTCGAGCATCAGATCCTGATGACCGAAGTAGGACCGGAGATCCTCACGCTGACGGAACACGGCCCGCAAGAGGGACACCGCTTCACTTCTCCCGCCTCATGAGCGAGCCGACTGCCGACAACACGGAGCCGAAGCGCGGACGCGTGATCGCCGTCATGCCCGCATACAATGCCGCTCGCACGTTGCGGCAGACCGTTGCCGACATTCCCGCTGGATCGGTCGACGAGATTCTGCTTGTGGATGACTGCAGCAAAGACGACACCGTACAGATTGCTCGTGATCTCGGATTGACGGTTATCGAACACGAACAGAATCTCGGCTACGGAGGGAATCAGAAGACGTGTTATCGTTACGCGCTCGAGTCCGGTGCCGACTTCATCGTGATGATTCATCCCGACTATCAGTACGACAGCCGCGTCGTGCCGACGGCGGTCGAGATCTTGAGGCTCGGCATTTGCGACGTGGTGCTCGGTTCGCGGATCCGCACGCGAGGTGAAGCCCTCAAGGGTGGGATGCCGTGGTGGAAGTACCTCGCGAATCGCATCCTCTCGACGATCGAGAACGTGTCTCTCGGACAGAATCTGGGAGACTTCCACAGCGGGTTTCGCGCTTATCGGCGGGAGGTGATCGAGACGATTCCGTTTGAATCGAATACTGATGACTTCGCATTTGACAGCCAGTTCCTGGTGCAGTCGGTCTATTTCGGCTTCAAACTCGGCGACATCCCAGTCCCCGTGCGATACTTTGACGAGGCCTCGAGCATCAATCTGATGCGCTGCATCAAATACGGTTTGCATACCCTGTGGGCCGTCAAGCAGTTCTGGTTGCAGCGCTTGCCGACTGGCGCGGTTTCGAATGTTTCAGAAAAGGGAGAAAGTGAAAAGCAGCAGGGAGTAGGATCCGTTTCAATACCGGCCTGTAGCGGAAGTCGTGAGACTTCCAAACGTGCCGCGCAGACGGAACTCTCACGAGTTCCGCTACGAAAATCGTTAACGATGACCAACATCACCATCTACTACCTCGAAATGATCAGCCGAGAGCAGTTTCGGCCGCGGTATGTGGAGGGAGTTCCAGGATTGAGATTGCGGGCGATTTCCCCTCCTGACTGGAAGTCGAATCGAACGATGTATTCCGAGGTGGGAAAGTCGTTTCACTGGGTCGATCGCTTATCGTGGCCGCCGGACAAATGGCGGGCGTATGCCCACCGCGATGAACTCACGACCGTCGTTCTTGAGATCGAGGAGACGCCCGCAGGCTATTTCGAAATCGAACGTCGAGAGCATCCGAGCGTCGAACTTGCCTATTTCGGCTTGGTAAACGAGTTTATCGGTCGCGGCCTCGGTGCCCATCTGCTGTCGGCTGCCATCGAGGAGGCCTGGCAGGGCGACACTGAGCGGGTGTGGGTGCATACGTGTTCGCTCGATCATCGCCACGCTTTGAGGAATTACCAGCAGCGTGGATTCGAGATCTATAAGACGGAAACGCGGATGGTCAAAGTCGCGGAGTTGCCTCCCGACTGCCGTTTGCGCGATGATGATGCGGAGTAGCAGTCACTCAATTCACAAGGTCGATCATGGCCAAGCCGATTATCGAGATTCGCGGAGTCACCAAGGAGTTCCCCGGCGTGGTCGCGCTGCAGGATGTGTCGTTCGACATTAAGAAGGGTGAGTTCCACGCGATCGTCGGCGAAAACGGCGCGGGAAAAAGCACGTTGATGAAGATTCTCTCCGGCGTCATTACCGATTACGAAGGTGAGATTGCGGTCAAGGGAGAGGTCCAGCGCTTCACCGGCACGCGCGATGCCGAGGCTGCCGGCATCAGCATCATTCATCAGGAACTTAATCTCGTCGAGGAGTTGTCGGCAGCGGCGAATATCTTTCTCGGTCGCGAGAAGCGCAACCGACTCGGTCTGTTGGACGACCGCTCGATGGAGCGCGAAGCAGTGAGTCTCTTCCAGCAACTGCAATGCGAGGTTCGCGCCAATCGGCCGGTGCGGTCGCTGAGAGTCGGCGATCAGCAGTTGGTCGAGATCGCCAAGGCTCTTTCGCTGGCGTCTGACATTCTCATCATGGATGAGCCGACGAGCGCGCTCACCGAGTCGGAAGTCGAACGACTGTTCGGTGTGATCGAACGTCTGCGCAAACGTGGCGTCACGATCCTGTATATCTCACACAAGATGGACGAGATCTTTCGCCTGTCGGATCGCATCACCGTGTTGAGAGACGGCAAACTCGTTTCGACACATGAATGCGACGACACCAATGTGCGCGACGTCACGCATCTGATGGTGGGCCGGGAAATCGAATCGGTGCGACTCGGCGAAGGCCGCGAGCCGGGTGAGCCGATCCTGGAAGTCGAGCATCTTTCGTTGCCGTGGCCCGGTCACGCCCGTCAATGGCGGCTGGAGGACATTTCGTTTTCGCTCCGCAAGGGTGAAGTTCTGGGGATCGCCGGCCTGATGGGAGCCGGCAGGACGGAACTGCTCGAATGCCTGTTCGGCTCCGCGGAATCGGCACCTCAAGGGACGATCCGACTGGAAGGAAAAGAGCTGCATTGCCGTCACCCCGCCGAAGCGAAGGATTCCGGAATCGCGATGGTCACCGAGGATCGCAAACGGCTCGGGCTGTTCTCTCAGATGAATGTCCGCGAGAATATCTCAATCTGCACGTTGAAGGGGGTCGCCCGGAAGGGGATCGTCAGCGGTCGCGTCGAACGCAAGCGGACACAGGAATCGATTCAGCAACTGGGTGTGAAGACGGCAGGGACCGAAGTCGCGGTGACCAACCTGTCAGGGGGGAATCAACAGAAGTGCATCATCGCCCGCTGGTTGCTCACCAATCCGAAGGTTTTGCTGCTGGACGACCCGACGCGTGGGGTCGACGTGGGAGCCAAGGCCGAGCTGTACAAAGTCATTGATGGACTCTGCAAACAGGGATTGGCCATCATCGTGACCAGCAGCGAGCTTCCCGAACTGATTACGCTTTGTGATCGCATCCTGGTGTTGTGCGAAGGCCGTCTGACCGGAGAATTGTCGCGTGACGAGTTCTCCGAACAGAAAATCATGGAGTATGCGACCATGCGCGATGTAACGGCCACGCAGGCTGCGAGTTGAGCGGATGTACGGAATTCTCGGGTGAGGCAACACGTCCGCTCGTGAAAAGCCGGGGATTAGTGCTCCCCCAGTTGACGGATTGTCCGCCAGTCACGCATACTCTGAATACGTAGTGAGTTCGGCGAGTCGGCGTCAATCGCCGCCCGGCGGATGATGGGTTTTCATGTCGATAGTTCGCGGGTCGCGACCTTTCAGCGGTCCAGATCAGCGCGCCTTCTCAGTCGGCCGCGAACATGGCGATTCGTATCACCTTGGAGTCTTTTTTGGCCGTCCTGCAACGCAGCGGGTTGGTTGCCAAGGAATCTCTAGACGCATCGCTCGAACGCTTCAAGGAAACCGGTGGCGTTACGAAGGAAGCGCGCCCCTTCGCCGAGTATTTGCTGGCCCAAAAGGTTCTCACGCGCTGGCAGACCGAAAAACTCCTGCAGGGAAAGCACAAAGGCTTCTTTCTCGGACGCTATCGCCTGCTCGACCTGCTCGGCAAGGGGGGGATGAGTTCCGTCTATCTCGCCGAACACACGCTGATGCGCCGCCGCTGCGCGATCAAGGTTCTCCCCGCCAAATGGGTAAAAACCGATACGTCATACCTGGGCCGATTCCATCGTGAGGCTCAGGCGGTCGCGGCGCTCGACCATCCAAATATTGTGCGGGCTTACGATGTCGACCACGAGATCGACAACGACATGGAAATCCACTTTCTCGTAATGGAGTACGTCGAGGGAAAAAACCTTGTCGAGATTATCGTCGAACGCGGACGCCTTCCCATTCGCGAGGCTGTCGAATTCATCCGTCAGGCATCACTTGGAGTCGGTCATGCCCACCGGGCGGGTCTGGTGCATCGCGATATCAAGCCTGGAAATCTGCTGGTCGATTTGAGCGGAGTGGTGAAGATTCTCGACTTGGGTCTGGCGAAATTCTTCAGCGGCGACGAGGCCTCGCTGACGGTGCAACACGATGAGCGCGTACTGGGGACGGCCGACTACCTCGCTCCGGAACAGGCCGTCGACAGCCACAGCGTCGACTCGCGTGCCGACATTTATTCACTGGGTTGTTCGCTCTATTTCCTGCTCACGGGGCATCCTCCCTTCAATGAAGGAACACTTGCACAACGCTTGATCGCCCATCAGACGAGAGAGCCGGCAGCGATCGAAATTGAACGGGATGACATCCCCGAAAACCTGCAGAACCTCATCCGCAAGATGATGGCCAAGAATCCTGATGATCGATATCAGACGGCGGACGAAGCAGCTCACGCTCTGGGTGAATGGCTGAAGAGTGCCGACGAGAGTCCATCCCAGGTCTCTCCACCTACTGGTCAATTGAAATCAACTCCCGTGAAGCCAGTGGGGGGAGCCAACACGCCGCGCGTCAGGCCCACGGCAGAACCAGCGGAGTCCTCCAGGCGAAAGCCTTCCGGGCCGCCTTCAAAACAGAAGGGGTCGACCCCTCAGCGTAAGCCCGCCCCTGCGACCGATGCCGTTGCCAAAGCAGGTTCCGGAGTCGGAACGCTGGTCGGCGACAACGACTTGGGGAGTTTTCTCGCTCAACTCGATGCCTCAGCCGTGGAAACGGATGTCACGGAGTCGCCATCGGTGTCCGATCAGTCGGCACCATTAACTAGTTCTCTTGCGAAGCCCAGCGAGCCGGCAACCCGAGTTGAATCGCCGGCTGATCAAGAGGCTCCGGCGGGAGGATTGAAGGAGACTCGGCGTGAGATGTCCGCGGTTCCGCTAACATCCGACGCAACGAAATCGCGCGACGAATCCGCGGAGCCGCCCCTTTCTCCGACAAGTGAAACTGCCGGGCAGTCGTCGACGCAAGAGGAGTATCAATCCGCGAAACGCTCGCTCAAGGTGCCTGTCATCGCCGGTGGATCCGTCCTCGGTGTGGTGTTGATCCTGGTGTTCTCCGGCATCTTACCCATAGGCAATGACGACACGCCGCAGGATCCTTCCAACGTCGGAACGGGTGCTGACCCCGAGAATGTCGGCGACGGCCGCCCGCAACCTGTGATTGGAGAAGACATTCTTGTCGGACCGGAAGGACATTTCGCGACGATTTCCGCGGCGATCGACTTCGTCAGAACCAATGTCCGCAGCGGTGGAACGATCGAGCAGTCGATCGTTGTTGCTTCCGGGATATATGCCGATCGCATTGTGATCGACAACACGGGGCGGCAGTCGCTCCCGCGTGGCCTCCGAATCATTTGTAACGACACAGCTCCGGCGATCTTGAACCCCACAGGGTTCCGGATCCAGTCATATCGCTCGATGGGGCCGAGGGGATTACGATTGAAAACTTCGTGGTCGAGACCGGCGATCGCGTTGCTGCAGTGCATCTGGGGGGCTACAGCCTCAATACGCAGTTGCGACGACTCCAGGATCCAAGGCGTCACGACAGTCGGCATCGAAGCTGTCGGCGTGTCGGGCATTAGTGGCCAACGCCTTCTGCTGGACAGTATTCGTCATCACGGCCGCCAGCTCCGAGGCAATCGGGATGAAGTGTACTGCGGACCTGCTCGACACACAAGATATTGACATCGTCAATTGTCGCTTCCTAGGGACCGATGCGGATCGGCGTCGAGTTTGCGACGAAGACCTGGTACGTGACGTTACGACAATGCATCTTCGAACAGTGCACGCAGTGCCGTTAGCATCACTGGAGACGACGCCCGACCTCCAGGGACTCGTATTCGTCAACAACACGTTTCATGCGTATCAGCGGGCCATTGTCTTCCAGGACAATCCACTCACCAAAGCCGAGAGAATCAACAATTTCGGTTCGTCCGTAATCTGTTCGTCGACGGCACGGGGCGAGAGATTGATTTCGAAGACGGGTTCGATGCCGAGATTGCATCACGACTGGTCTCCAGTCAGCGTTTCAACTGGAGCGAACGTGCCGCCCCCGAAGACCCCACGAAGGAACTCGACATCTTCTCTGGTGAAGGCCGCCAGGGGGTAGAGGTGCCGATGGTCTCAACCACTCCCAACGACGCCAACTTTCTAAAGCCCGCCGGCCCCGAGTTGCGACAAGCTGTCACAGAGCCCGCCGACGGTTACGACTACATCGGTGCCGTGGCCCCATAGATCACTACTCTTCGTAACAAGTCATACGGTGTTACGTCGTGAGCGCATTCGCGGATTCACAACTTCTGACTGATCAGCAGAGGGAGAAGTTGTGCAAAATGCTCTATCGAGCGTTGTTGGAAATTCGCATTGCAGGTTGGGATGGAAGGGCCGAGCAGGTCGCTGATTTAGCAGACGCATTCCACAATCTGCCCACTGGCCTTTGGTCCGAAGACTTCAGCCTCGACTTCTTTCGGCAGTTCCTGGAGTCGTATCAAAGCAAGTATCCCGACTCGTTCGACTACCTCTCTGCCATCGACGAGGTGATCCGAATGAAGATGTGAGTCGTGGAATTCGTCAGGATTCCGATTCGCGTTGCTGTAGGATTCTGATCGGTGCCGCTACCGTGTTTCCTTGACCATCAGCACGCGCACAAGTCAATCCTCGTCAAGGATCTCAAAGAGAACTCGAATCGGACGTTCATTAATCGCAAACAGCCCCTCGGCGAGAGGGCTGCCGAACTTCTCTGCGTCATCGGAGAGCGCTGAATCAATTGCATTCACCGCCGCTGTCACGTGGTCTCGCAACTTCGCGACCAGCCAGATGTCGGCCAGTTCTTTTTCTGCGCTGGGAATCCAAACGACCGTGCGTCGCGTCATTTCGATTCCAGTTGCGCGATTCGGTCGAGGATTTCTTTCGTGGACTTGCCGCCTTGCTCCGTCTTAGATCGACGCCTGGCCTCGGCAATCTCCGCGTTGGCAAAGGGCTGTGTGTAATAGCCGATTCGATTGCCATTCTGATCAATGATTTCGATTGAACCGCGGGATTGCTCTATCTGTCGGGCTTGTTCTGCGGTGACTACAATCTGGACCATGGTCGTTTCCTCGATGACCTTCTAACAAATGACTCAGATTCTATCGGGCTTTTCAACATCGGACAACGCCCACTCAGGCCCGCATTCGTTCTTCCAACCGCTCCAGCAGGATGTCGATCAATAGGGGATGTAGCCCCAGCGGCGGGCAAAGGATGAACTGCACGTCGGGATACTCTGCCGCAAATGAGGATCGATAGCCTTCGAGGTCGTTCACGACATGTGTGCCGGGCGAAAGAAAGAACGGCAGCATGCGCACTTCGCCCGCTCCTTGCTTTACGCACGCTGCTGCCCCTTGTGGAATGGTTGGCTCCGACAGTTCGAGATAGCACGTCTGGATCAACACGTCGGGACCGCGGAGTTTGAGCATCTCCGCGATGCGGACCAGATCAGCGTTGGCTTCCGCCCTGCGGCTGCCGTGCGCGATTAACAGGATTGCCGTCGTCATCGCTCCCCCTTACTCTGCATGATGTCTTTCATTCGCATCCAATGACAACTCCGGCTTCCCATCCTCGATCTGAAGAAACACCTGCTCCGCCGCCGGATAAGGTTGGTCCATATCGCATTCTACGCGAGGTCGGAGCCGGTGGCATGGGGACAGTCTACCTCGGGGAGCATTGCGAAACGGGTGTGCAGGCCGCAGTGAAAGTCTTGCCCGCCTCGCTGGCTCGCGAGCCGGGACTCGTCGCCAGATTCACCAGGGAAATCGATGCCACTCGCAAGATCGAGAATCCCCATGTCGTGAAAGTATACGAGAGTGGAGCCGATGGTGAGATCTATTTTTACGCGATGGAGTATGTCGATGGTGACACACTCACTTCCAAGCTCCTCCGGGAGAAGCGTATCGACTGGCGGCAGGTCGTCGATTTCGGCGTTCAGATCTGCAAAGCGCTCAAGGCAGCTCACAATGCCGGCGTCATTCATCGCGATCTCAAACCATCGAACCTGCTGATCTCCAACGAAGGAGTCGTCAAGCTGACCGACTTCGGCGTCGCGCAGGTCTTTGCTTCGGGCAGGTTGACGGTGACCGGAGGCGTGATCGGGACGGCCGAGTACATGTCCCCCGAACAGGCACAAGGGAAGCGCGCCAC
Source organism: uncultured Planctomycetaceae bacterium (assembly GCA_942492405.1). Taxonomy (GTDB): domain Bacteria; phylum Planctomycetota; class Planctomycetia; order Planctomycetales; family Planctomycetaceae; genus JANNSB01. The sequence continues at coordinate 350,223 of CALOES010000045.1, read as the reverse complement.
CAAGCAGAGCGACATCTATTCGCTCGGGGCGGTGATGTACGTCATGCTCACCGGTCGGCCCCCCTTCATGGGGAAAACGAACCTGGAGATCGCGCAAAAGCACAAGTACGGGCAGTTCGATAGCCCGCGGAGAGTTGTTCCCGAGATTCCTCACTGGCTCGACGAAATCGTTTGCACCTGTCTGGAGAAGCGTCCCGAGGACCGCTATCCCGATGCCTATGTCCTGCAGTTGCGGCTCGCGGAAGTCCCCAAAAAAGTCGAACTGTCGGGTGGATCACCGGTAATCGAATTCGATGGTTCCTCTCCCACCGACGAGACAGCGGCAGCCAATATCTCCGCATCGCCGCGCAGTATCGAAGGGGGCGGCACGTTGATGCGCGACCTCGTGAAGGCCGAGTTCGAACGCACCGCCATCAAGACGCCGATCCAGAAGCTCTTCGACAACACCTGGTTTCTCGTCGGATCGCTGGTCCTGCTGATCGTGCTCGGCTTCTGGTGGGTGCAGAGCAGAACTCCCGATCCTGAGGCGATGTTCGCACGTGGTCAAGAACTGATGGCGAAGGATCCCGGACCGAGTTGGGAACAGGCGCAGCGGGAATACTTCACTCCGTTGCTGGAACTCGATGAAGAGACATGGCGGCCACGCGTGGAACCCTACCTCGATGAGTTGTCGCTCTACGACGTGGCTCACAACGCACCGCGCATCGGCGGCCTGCGCGAACTGACTCCCAAGAACGATGTGGAACGCTTCGTGCAACATGCGCTCGTGCAACGTCAACTGGGCGACTATGCCGGCGCGCTCGAAACCCTGTCGGCCGTACTCGCGCTGCTGCCAGACGATGAAGAACACCAACCGGAACGTGCCGTCATTTTGCAACTCATTGATGACCTCCCTCCCCCGCCTCCCGCAGGCCCGTCGGAGTTCCTGGAGTCATCCATCAAGCGCGCCCGGTCCCTCGAAGCCGAGGGACGAACCGCCGAGGCCGAAGAGATTTGGCAAAACATCCTGCTGCTATACGGGGATGATGAATCGCAGGCCGACCGCGTTGAAGAAGCCCGTCGGGCGCTGGAGTAGATTGCCTGCACGTCCTCCCATTGTGGAGAATGGAATGTGCATTTGTCGCAGTGAAGATGGGCCTCAAGCATGGAGCGTTCACATGACTCCGCCAACTCGACCCCTACTGTCTATTCTTACGCTGGCAATCTCGTTGGCCGTCGCGACGACGGCGTTTGGCCGTCAGTACTGGGGCGTCTATGTCGAGACGGAGATCGTTGGCCGCGTCGTCGATGTATCCGGAGCCCCGGTTGCTGGCGCAGTCGTCGACTCATGGACCTTCATGGGCAAATGCGTGCAGTCGACCTCCGATGCCGACGGCCTCGTGACGATCACATTGCTGCATGGCGGAGCAACCGTGATCGCCCGCAACGCCGATGGATCCCTTTGCGGCCATCTGTCGATTTCCGACGCCACGAACGAAACCGAAGTTGAGATCACGCTCAAGCCGGCGACGGTTGACGATTACGACGCAATACCTCGGAGTGCCAATTGCGGATGCAACCGTTGAAATACACTGCCAACAATTGCCAATGGCCAATTACGGATGCCGACGGAATCTGCCAGCTGACAATACCAGAGGGATGGATTATTCGAAACCTCATTGCGTTCAAATCGGGCGTCGGTTTCGCGGGCTTCACACGCGGCCGAGCGTACCACACCATGGAACACGAGGAAGGTGGCGACGAGTTCCACTTCGAACTCAGTCGAGCGACGCAACACGAAGTGCGAGTTGTTGACGAGGACAACAATCCGGTGCCTCGAGCCACGGTCTTTCCCGACACGATCAGTTTGCCGACAATGGAGGACTCGATCCAACTATTTCAGACTCGCGTCTTCGAAGTCGAAACCGACGATGCCGGTGTTGCTCGCTTCAACGTCTTTCCCGAAGTTGCGAACGATATCCGCTTTGAAGTGGAAACGAATGAGAGATTTCATTGCCCGCGGATCCAGCCGCGCATTGAAACTCAGAATGGGGTTGTGACGATCGAGGTCATCGCGCGCCTGCCGATCACGGGCGTCGTACTCTTCCCGAGTGGCTCGCCAGCACCGGGCGTGCCGATCGCCGTTGATGGACAGGGGTTTGGAGACGACCGGTTCCACGATGAGGCGCGTTCCAATGAACTTGGAGAGTTCGAACTCTACGTTCCTGCCGACTATGTCTGCATGGTTACGGTCTTCAAGCATCCCTATCCCGCCCGGCCGCTGGAGTTTGTCGTGCCTCACGAAGGTGGGCTCGGCGATCTGATTCTGCAGCTGACTCAACCGACCTACTTTCGTGGGACGGTTCGCAATGTCGATGGGAGCGAATTGGAGGATCCCTACTTGCACATCATCCAGATCGGCGGGTCGCCGCAAGATACCGCCGGCGGGGGATGGTACAATTGCAATGTGCCGGTCTCACAACGCTTCGCCGAAATCGATGCGGAAGGGGCATTTGAATTCATCCTCGGTCCGGGACACTATTCCGCGTACCATTCGGGTTATACGCCGGGGAACTACTTCGATTTTGAGATCACCGACCAATCGGAAATCGTTCACCATTTTCGCCTGCTGTCGAAAGAAGACTGAAGGCTCGCCGATGTACACACTTCCCTGAAACCCTGCCCCACGTCGAACACCATGTGATCGCTCATCACGTTCTGCATTTGCCTACTCCTGAAAACTACCGCATTCGCCCTCGATGTCTACATCGTCGCGGGGAAGTCGAATGGGTATCGCATCAGTTCGCTGAGGGAGGGGGATGTCTTTGGCGATGTCGGCGGGGGGTCCGAAGGGTGGAGAGAACCGTGCGGACGAGTTGAATGCGTTCGGGGAGCGTCTTCGGCCAGGCGTGCTTTTTGATCTTCGTTTTCGCCGGTAGCGGAACTCGTGAGAGTTCCGAATCGTCCGCGTCGTCGAGGTCGTCGTGAATCTGCCTGAGGACCGACACCAGCCCCTGAAGCACCCGATGCGGCTGGCGAAACGGCCTGAAGTTGTGGTGAACTGACCGCCTTGTCCGACAGTGTGAAACCGGAAGAGACCTGCGACCTTACGCAACGCGTTATCCCGTATCGCGTGCTGTGGTCGGCTGGTGCCGAATCGGCAACTGCATCCACTCACGATTCCCATTGGCGGCGAGCCGACCGGTGGCGTCTGGCGCAACCTCGCACCTTAGGGTAGACGACCATGTACACGGGCGAACCTCCGTTTGCGCTGGCCGGAGCCGGAATGTCAAAGTTATGTCAGAGTTCTGCAAGAGTATTACAAGGGTATCGCAAGAGTATCACCAAGTCTGTGTCTCTACTGTTGTACTCTTGGACTCTTGCTCCTCCCAAACCCCGGGGACCAGTCGAGGGTGGCGCAACTCAAAAATGACAATTCAATCCAGGGCGAAATCTAAGGTGATGCCGTTCGTGGCTCGAACGAAGAGTTGGCACAGATACCGCGGATTCCGTGGGATCTCAGCGAATCCCGAACTCGAACGGATCGTCGGGATGAAGAATCAACGTTGCTTCGGCGTTGACGTAGGCCGTGCCGGTGATGGAGGGGATGATGCGGTCCCCCTCTCGACGATAACGGCCCTCGAACACGCTGCCGACGATGCTTTCCTGACGCCAGATGGCTCCCTCGGCCAGTTTGCCGTCGGCTGCGAGGCAGGCGAGCTTGGCACTGGTGCCGGTGCCGCAGGGGGAGCGGTCATACGCCTTGCCGGGGCACAACACGAAACTGCGAGAGTTGAGATCGGGCGAACTCGGAGGTCCGAACAATTCGATGTGATCGATCAGCCCGCCGTTCTCACCTGTGATGCCGGTGGCATCGAGTGTGTCGCGAATGCCGCACGTCAGTCGGGTGAGGGAGTCGATGTGGTCCAAAGTCAGTTGGCGGCGGTGCGAGGACTCATCGACCAGAAAGAACCAGTTCCCTCCCCAGGCGATGTCGCCGGTAATTGTCCCCTCGTGGGGAACCTCGATCGTGACGGCCTGCCGATAGCGGTAGGCGGGAACGTTTTCGATTGTCACGCGATGGTCGCCGTGATACTCGAAGCCCACGACACCCACCGGTGTTTCGAGTTGATGCCTTCCGCAATCAATACGTCCCATGTGAGCGAGTGTGACCGCCACGCCGATCGCCCCATGTCCGCACATGTTGAGGACGCCGACGTTGTTGAAGAAGATCACTCCCGCCGCACACGCCGGATCGACAGGTTCCACCAGCATGGCACCGACCAGCACATCGGACCCGCGCGGCTCGTTGATGACGGCCGACCGAAACTGATCGTGTTCATCACGCAGCAGCAGCCGTCTCTCGGCGAGCGACCCGTGGCCCAGGTCAGGCCCGCCGGCGACCACGGTGCGCGTAGGCTCGCCACCCGTGTGAGAGTCGATCACCTGTACCTTGCGAACAGTCATGGCTCATTTCGCCGCGATCGTATGTTGCAAGGGGAGCAGTACCTGTTCGACCACGCATTCCTTGAGCAGCTTTTCACCCAGCACGCGCAACTCGCACAGCGTCTGCTCGAAACTGCCGTCATGCGGCAGACTGCCATACTGCCGGACGGTGAAATAGACGCTGATGGCCTCTTCCGGGAACTCGTTGCGGCGAACCTGATAGGCGTTCGTACGGGTTTCGATCATCAGTCGGCACTGGCGACGGCAGTCATCCTGCAGCGCCATCGTGATGGCCGGCTCAAAGTTAAGAGGCCTGGCACCTGGAATCTCGACAAGACTGTCGAGCGGGCTTCCGACTCCCAGAGCCTCGGCAACCACTTCGTCGTGATTGCCCCGATAGACGAAATCGAAACCGAGCAGAAAGTCGAGTGCCTCGCAGTCGAGGGGGCTGACCGACAGCATGTAGGGGGCGATCTCCAGAGCCAGCCGATGCTGCTCCATCGCTTCATCGACACTGTTGGGATTGACGTAGCCGCTGCAGATGCGCCGGGTTTCGATGCTCATCCAGCGATAGCGGGGCTGGTCCTTGTCTTCTTCGAGAACGAAGTCCCCTGTTTCGCGGGTGTAAAAGTTCCGCATGGATGGATACGACTTCTGAACCCGTCCGAAGAATTCCAGCACCGTCTCCCGGGCCGAGGGGAGCGGCATCTCGGTGTACAAGTTCATGTTGACGTAAACGTCATCCGCAAACGCGGAGTACTCAAGCATTTACCGTATCCTCCAGGCGTGAAGTCCATGGGCCGGACCTCACGTATTGGTAACCGTTGAATCGTAGACAAGAAGATTCTATGGAGCCGCCCCAGTCGGGTCGAGGGTTGGATCCGCGTGAGGAGAAGTATCTGTGTCGAGAATTGTGAAGGACTGAAGATGCTGATGAAAGGTGCTTGCCTTCACGAAATTGCGACGGTACTGTAGTTCATGCGGCCCAAAGGGCAGAAACATCGTGCTACGTGATCTGGTGCCGACTGAAGTGCTTGAGCTGTCGCCAGCTGAGATTGCATGCTGCGACATTGCCGAACTCAACCTCTGTGCCGCTCACGGCCTACCGGGAATTGAATGCGTCGACGCGGGCAAGCTGTTGAATCGCCTGGATGACTGGTCCTACCAGGTTCGCGTCGACATCTGCCAGCATCTGTATCGTCTCGATCCTCGATCGAAACGGCCTCCGACGCAGTTCTCTCACGGCAATTCACTGGCTCGCTTTCTTTGCTGGCATCTGCTGCAAGTGCTGCAAAAAGACTGCGGCGTGGCCTATCATCCCGAGCGCAAGTTCAATCCCGACTTCTGCCATCCCGAAGACCTGTTCATTCATGGCATTGTCGAGGCAGACGGCAAGGGCGGCACTTGCGGATCGATGCCGGTCGTCTATGTCGCTGTCGCCAAACGTCTCGAATTCCCGGTTCACTTGGTCGAGACGAAGGGGCATCTCTTCTTCCGTTGGGAGGACAGCAAGGGAACGCGGCTCCAGTGGGTTCATCCCAAGCTCAACCTGTGGATTCCGCCTGACCGCTTCAACGTGGAAGGTTCCGGTGAAGGAATCGCCTATTACGACGATGCGTTCTACGTTCAATGGCCAGAACTGTGGAACGAGAACGATGCCGCGCATGGCCGCTACCTCAAGTCGCTGACGAACGTCGACGCGTTCGCGAGTTTTCTCGTGCAGCGTGCCGAGTGTTTCTACGAAGCCGGCCAATGGCAGCAGTGCATTCAATCGATCGAAATGGCCCGCAAGCTCACGCCAGACGATCCTCGTTACGAATGGCTTCATGCCAAGCGGCTAGCGGAGTGGCAGCGATGGCGGCAGCAGATCGTTGTCGCCGAGTGCCGGCGTCTCGAAGCGCCTCGCCAGCGTGATCCGCTCCAAACCGCATTGAAGAGTCACCCTGAGACGTGCACCTGCGCTCATTGCCGAGAAACGCGGCGGGAGGCGGAAGCAAATCAAGGTCCGCTGCATGGTGATTACTGTCAGTGCTTTAGTTGCCAAGAGGCGAGACAGAAACGGGCTAATCCGGTTGGAATTCCGGGCCACAACCCTTTTTGCGAATGTGTAATGTGCCTGCAACGGCGCACGATGCCAAGTGAATCACAGTCCTGGACCAACCCCCGGTGGCCCTCCGAATTCCCTTCTTAGGAGTCGAACGATGTACGTTCCCACGCTTGCACGGTTTACTGCTCGTGATCCAGTCGGGCCGAATGCACCAATGGTGCTTTACTCGCGATCACCGTACGCATACGCGATGAATCAGCCATTGCGATTCGTTGATCCATCTGGACGGCTCACCGAAGAGCAGGCCTTTGACATTTTTAAGAGAGTTATAGAACAGATGGGTGATCCCGGAAGCAGGTGGTCTTATGGCCCGCCAGCCGACATTACGACAGCTGAAGGTGAACGGGAATGGTGCACTAAAAAGATTTTATGGCGTGGCTTCAGTGATGATGTGCTTGAAGCCGCTGCCGCCGAAACATGGTCAATCATGATTAGCGCACTCGGAGGGGTTGGAGGACAAATTGGGAGAGCTTTCAACTTGATTGAGGCATTCAAAAGACTCGGCCAAGACCCGACGCAGGCCGCGCTCCAGGCACTGTCAAATACCACACGGATTCCAATAGAGTACCTTGAACAATTTCACGCGAGGCTATTGGACACTCTCACTGGAGAATGTAATAAAGTGACATTGAACGCCTCGATAGGTGACGGCGAGGAGCTTAATTGCCAATTCATTGTTTGCCGAAATGCAGCCGCTAACAAGTTTGATGTCGTTGGCGGATGCGTCTATGAGTGCGAGCAGATCGGCACCATTGAGTGTTGCTGTGGATCGCAATTGTCATTCCCGTTCATGGCATCCGGAACGATCGAGGATGGAGATATTGAAACAGATGTCGGCAGTATTGACGTGTTGCAATAACACCACATTTTTTTGAGAAAGTGAGTTAAGGAATGGCCGCAACATGTTGCTGTGCCGTATTGATGATCACCTTGTCGTGGTATGATGACCATGTCGATGACACTGCTACTCAGGTAGAGCGGCTATTTGAGTCGGTCTCACAATTGTCTGACAAGGAATTCAAAGAGGACAATGAGTATTGGGCGGTGTTTTCGCGAGATTCCGGGCGTGTTTTCGACGAGACCTTGTACGCACTATCTCGCGCCGAAGTCGTCGATTTCATGGATCATTGCTGTGCTCATTTGTTTTTGAGCGACGACACTCTGACGCGTTTTCGTTGGCTCACAGCGAACTACATGTTCTTCTTTCCAGAAACCTATTGCCATCCGACGCGCACACCTGACACAGTTTATGATGTCGCCCGGAATGCAGCGATGCAGGCAGCGACGAAAAGATGCATCTCCGATCCAGAGTTCCTGCGGAGCTTCGCCCACGTCGTCGCATGGCGCCGACAGTTTCTTGGAAACTCTGATATGCACAATGCGGTGTTCGAGCATGGACGCCATTTTGAACGGCACTACAAAGAAGGCGAATGGGAAATCGGCCTTGGCATCATCTTGGTGGTGTATTTCACGTCACGCGAAGATCTAATGGAAGGTAAGGAGGTATCTGACTTGGAGGATGTGTTTGAAACCTGGTGGTTGTGGTTCCAGGAGAATGGAGATCGCCTGGTTGTTGCATCGGATCGATGCGGCTGGGTGTTAGATATCGACGCTGAACGAAACGAACGTTTTGGGCAATCGCATGAACTAGAGAATCCCGCATGGCCGAGGTATCCATTTGAGAACTGGGACTATCATCGGGATCCTATCAGCCCTCCGAATCGGCACCCATTTGATTGAATAGAAGTCTTCGCTGCGAAACAGCGTGAGGCCCTCGTCGTCTAGGACGGTCTCGCCCTGATCGCAGTCGTCGTGCAAAGAGAGAAACTGCTTGATCGCGGCGTGTGCCATCTTCAGCTGCCTGTCGAAGACTTCCCGTTAAAACGCTCCCAGCGGCCTCTCCGCCCGAGCCGGATGCTCGGTGCAATCACCCAACCGCCGGTTGATCTTCCCTTGATGGGAGAGAAGATCGCGGCTGCCGTTGTAACGGTTCAAACGAAGTCGAAGCTCCGCCCGGATCCGCTTCCCTCAGACGAATGAGCTACAATCGATCCCTGTTCGATGCGATCATACTTACTTGAGCGCCTGCAGCACCTGATCGGTGATTGCCTGGATGATGGCTTCCAGTTGCGGTCCGGTCGGCTGTTGCGAGCCGTCTCCCTTTGCGCCCCCCTTGAGGTAGCCGGCGAATGCGGGAGGCGGATCGAACGCGGCCACTTGCGGCGTGCCTCCGGTCGCCATGTAACCTTCTTGAAAGGCGGTGTTGCCGCAGAGGTCGCAGTTCTCGAGGTGGAAGCGGGGATCGTCGAAACCCAGCCGTTGCTTGAGGTCGAGCAGTTCGCGGGATTCCTTCTCGTTCAAGTACGTGATGCCGCCGAGCTGCTTCGAAAGGATCAGGATGCGGCAGTAGGCATCGAGGATCTCGGTCTTCCAATAGGCTTCTTCGAGCGTCTTGCCGAAGCTCACGGTGCCGTGATTCTTCAGGATGATGGTGTTCGTTGCCAACAGGAACGGCTTCACGGTGTCGGCAAACGCCTGGCCGCCAGGAGTTTCGTAGGGAGCGAGAGGGACTTCTCCCATGAAGACTTCGATTTCGGGCAACACGCATTGTGGAATCGCTTCGCGAGCGACTGCGAAGGCCGTGGCATGCGGCGGATGGCAGTGGACGACCGCCTTCACGTCGGGACGCTCCTTCATGATCGTCAGATGGAGCAGGATCTCGCTGGTACGCTTCTTCGAGCCGGCAAGCTGGTTGCCGTCGAGATCGACCATGCAGATGTCTTCGGGCTTCATGAAGCCCTTGCAGATCATCGTGGGGCTGCAAAGCACCTCGTTGGGGCCGATGCGATAAGAGATGTTGCCGTCATTGGCGGCAGCGAATCCCTTGTTGTAGACCCGCCGTCCCACTTCGCAGATCCATTCCTTGATCTCCTTGGCTTCGGAGTTGTTGAAGAGAGGATGGAATTGATTCATGGTTTCGGAGTCAGGAGTCGGGAGTCAATCCATGAAGATGCGGCTCCACTGCGGGAAGATGCATTCCAGCAGTTCGCGGCCTTCTTCGGTGGCGAAATACGTCGTGCGGAATTCGTCCTTAATGGTCTCTCCGACGATGGCCACTTTGGTGCCGTCCTCGGAATAGAGCCACTCAGGACGCATCAGCCACGCCACGATGTCTTGCAAATCTTGCCGGTTGGCGGGCAGATCGACACGTCCATCCAACGAGAACTGATATCCGTATTCTTCAAGTTTCGGCCAGGGGAGGTCGGTTTCATCACCCTGCCAGTAGGGATGCAGCACAGACTCTTCATCTGGCTTCATATTCGGGTTGTGCAGCATGTCGATCGCATTCCAGGGGCAGATCGTCAACGTGTAGTGTTCGTCGCTGTCCTGTGGCGAGCGGTAGCACATCTGGCAGCCGATGCACCGCGAGGTGTCGATCTGATGAAAGCTCTGGCCGGGGATCGGGCTGGGGACTTCGTAGATGCAGTCGACCGGGCAGACGGTCGCGCACGACTGGCAACTTGTGCACGAATCCTTGTTGATGACGTTGATGTACCGCGTCTCTTTTTTGCGGTCGTCTTTTCGCGTCTGGAAGTACTTCTCGACGGAGATCGTCATGACGTGCGCGTAGGTTGAACGTGAGCGATGTCAACGGATAACAGGCTCCGCTGGGCAAGGTGCGACTCGGTGACTTTAAGGATAGTTCGCGGTTCGCCGCTGGAAAAGCTCGTGATCGTGGCATTTCTCTCTGTTCTCAGGGGTGAGACCGCGATTCGCCGACCGAATTTCGATGAATTCCGAGCCTCAAGCGACGAATCCGACGCCTCAGTCAATGGCAGCAGCCGAATCGCTTCCTGCTCGACCTTGAGTTCAATTTGATACGCTTGGAGAAGACGTTTTGCCCACATCAGCCGGGAAAGTGCATCTGCGGGTGGGGTCTCCTCACTGATCGTCAATGGCAATTGGACCTCGATCGTCAGTCCGAGGTGCAATTCTGAAGCGAGCGAAGCCAACAGTTTCTGCCAGTCATCGGGCTCCAGCGAATGCGTTTCCGCGACGGCAACTTGCACAAGTCCGGAAACGAGTGCATCAATCGAAGTTTGCGTGACAGCGGATCGAGAAGACTGGATGACCGATGGATTCGTTTCGGTCAGAACGGCGGCCGACTGCGTGACGACTTCCGGCGTGCCTCCCAGCCGAAGTGAGACCAGCCCCAACACTGCGGAAAATGTCGCCAGAATTCCGCCAGCACGCCGGAGGAATTGGGCGACAGGGTGAATGTGGGGGGCATCAGGCATTTTGGGGCCGGTACAGCGAATGCAAAGCAAGTAGCTCCAAGGATTTGATCGACCACAAGGAACAGAACGAATGAGGGATTCGGCGAATCGACCCTCCGTGTCGCTGAATTCGATGAGGCTGGCAGCCTCGACCATGCCGAAGTGATCCGCGTATACCCTTTTTTCGCAATTCTTTATGAAAGCGATAGGGAATCGATCTTCCCTGCAATCGTGCCGTTCAGTAAGATTCGCCACGCTGTTTAAAGACTCCACGCCCAAAGTCCGCACAATTCGCGGGGTCGGCAGATGGGGTCGATACGACAGAGTCAGCAAGTGAGCCGACTGTAAGCACTTGCCTTAAAAACGCTTATGAACGCGATCATTAAAGGTCCCATTCGGACTGTTCCCGACCGTCGGATCGAATTCACTCCCTAGGGAGCGAAACTGAATTCGATCCGAAACGGACGTGAATCGACTCGCGCTCGATCATAGTCTCCCTGGACAATCCACAGGGATCCCCTCGACCCAGATTCCACTCCCAACTTCGCCCTCCGACTCCTGCCCCTTAACGACCATGTCCCACCTGCTGAAACAACGCAACATCGGCATCTCGGCCCACATCGACTCCGGCAAGACCACCTTGACTGAGCGGATTCTGTATTACTCAGGTCGTATCTACAAAGTCGGTGAAGTGAAGGGGGACGGTGACGGCGCGACCATGGACTTCATGGATCTGGAGCGCGAACGCGGCATTACGATTACGTCGGCCGCCACACGGGTTACCTGGAACGACTTCGCCATCAATGTGATCGACACCCCTGGGCACGTCGACTTCACCGTCGAAGTCGAACGTTCACTCCGCGTGCTCGATGGGGCTGTGCTGGTGTTGTGCGCCGTCGGCGGCGTGCAGAGCCAGTCGCTCACCGTCGACCGTCAGATGAAGCGCTACAAGGTGCCGCGAATCGCATTCATCAACAAGATGGACCGCACGGGTGCCGACGCCTTCAAGGTCACCAGTCAGATCAAGGACAAGCTGGCGACGACCCCCGTCATGCTGCAGATCCCGATGGGAGCCGGCAACGATTTCGAAGGCGTCATCGACCTCCTCACCCGCGAAGCGTGCTACTTTGACGGCGTGAAAGGTGAAACGGTTCGTCGCGAGCCGATCCCCGCCGAATATGCCGAGGCCGCCGAGGCCGCCAGGCATGAATCCCTTGAGACGCTCTCGTTGTTCAGCGATGAATTGATGATGGCCTTGCTCGAAGAGCAGGAAGTCGGCATCGAGACGATCAAGCAGATCGTTCGCGACGCGACCTTGGCACATCGGATCACGCCGGTACTTGTCGGCAGTGCCTTTAAGAACAAGGGTGTGCAACTGCTGCTGGACGCGGTCTGCGAATACCTGCCTTGTCCGCTTGATCGCGAGATGACCGCCACCGACATTACCGCCACCGAAATCGGACACGCCAAGGAAACGGTTGCGGAGGGTGATGCGGTTCGCGTGCCGTTGACGCCCGATGACTCGCTTCCGCTGGTGGCCATGGCCTTTAAGACCGTGGTTGAGCAGTTTGGTCAGTTGACCTACATGCGGGTCTATCAAGGTTATCTCAAGAAGGGCGATAGCTACACGAACGCCCGTACCGGCAAGAAAGTGCGATTCGGACGCCTCGTCCGCATGCACGCCAACGACCGCGAAGATATTGACGGAGCCGGAGCAGGCGACATTGTTGCCGCTGTGGGCGTCGATTGCGCGTCGGGCGATACGTTCTGCGGAGGCGACCTCCATTACGCACTCGAAAGTATCTTTGTTCCCGAGCCTGTCATCAGGTTGTCGGTCGAGCCGATGGCTCGCGATGGTGCCGACCGCATGGGCAAGGCCCTCGAACGATTCCGCCGAGAAGATCCGACGTTCCGCGTCTTCACCGACCAGGAGACGGGCGAGACCATTATCGCCGGCATGGGACAGTTGCATCTCGAAATCTATGTCGAGCGACTCCGTCGTGAATACCGTTGCGAAGTCCTCGTCGGCGAACCCAAGGTGGCCTACAAGGAATGCATCACCAAGGAAATCGAGTTCAACTACAAGCACAAGAAGCAGACCGGCGGTTCGGGTCAGTATGCTCACGTGGTCGGCCGCATCTTCCCGCTGGACGACACTGCGACGGTGAACTACGAGTTCGTCGACAGCATCAGCCAGGGACGCATTCCATCGCAGTTCATCCCCGCCGTGGACGACGGTTTCCAGCGTGCTCTCGTGAAGGGACCGCTCTGCGAATGCGAAGTCGTCCGAGTCGGTGCCGAACTGAAAGACGGCAGCTACCACGATGTCGACTCATCGGAACGTGCCTTCGAGACCTGCGGTTGGGCCGCCATGCGGGAAGCCTTGACCAAGGCCGACCCAGCACTTCTGGAGCCGATCATGAAGCTCGAAGTCGAAGCTCCCGAGGATTTCCAGGGAGCCATCACCGGGCATCTTTCGAGCAAGCGGGGCATCATCACCGATACGTCGTACCGCGAAGGGAACTGCGTCATCATGGCCGAGGTTCCCTTGGCTTCGATGTTCGACTACGCCAACGAAGTCCGCTCAATGACGCAGGGCAAGGGGGGCTTCACGATGGAGTTCGCCATGTACCGCCAGGTCCCCAAGAGCATCCAGGAAGAAGTCGTCGAACGCCGCCGCAAAGAAAAGCAGCAACGTCTCGCGACTGCGTGATTCTGGCAGTGTCTCAAGACATTCCTGTGCGTGGCTTCGCTCAATCGTGCACTGTAGCCGTGGGTCTCCGACACACGGTGGAGGGGAACTGGTCCCAACCGATGCAGCAAAAAAGATAGCATTGGGTGCAGCGATTGCTGGTCACGTTGTCATCACAACGAAGCGAATCGACTCCTTCGATCTCCGAGTCTGGGACAGCCTCGGCTACTGGCACTCGGTCGCAGCCGAGATTCTGGTCAGGAGAGTGAAAGGTCTGCTGGAACGGGAAATGAACGACGGAATTTAGTCCCGTCGCTCGTTCTCCGGTCTCAGAATGCTGAGCGCACCTTCAACGAGGCCGAGGATTCGCATCAGCGGAGAGTAGTCAAGTTGCAGGCGAGTCCAATAACGGAGACCTTACTCAATCGAATTGCGGAAACGTTCCGCCAACTGCATCAGCCTAGGCAGATCCTCTTCGAGTACGAATTCTTGCTCAATCAGCAGACGAGCGTGGGCTTCAAAGCGTGAATGGAAATCGTCGAAATCGCGATAGCGTGCCTCGATCGATTCACGAGGATCGCCGCTTTCCAGACGTTCCACTTCGGTGCGCGCGAAGGGGATGTAGCCTCCCGCGAGGCTGAGCAATTCACCCGGCGAGCCTATTTCTGGTGTTCGCAGATACCAGCTTGTGAAGGTCCCCAGCGGCACCGCCACGCTTGGCAATTGCAGACAGCCTTGTTCGTTGTTGTCGGCTCCATAGGCTGGGACGAGTACCGTGTACCGGCCCAGCACGCGCGGCGGCTCGATCGTGATACGGCGATGCGCGGCGAAATCCGGTCCGCGATCGAGGGAGTCGGGTTCGTGAATCACTTTCGGATACATCACACCGGCGATCGGCCTCCATCCGCTCTGCTCTTGGCGCCAGCCCACGAGCGTGTTATCGGCGATGCGGGGGTAGACGCTCGCGGGAGGTTCGATTCCCTCGCGTACCCAGGCATCTATCGCCAGAAGCAACGCCCGCAGCACGGGTCGATAGTCGGTGGGATTGCGCACCAGTGGCCCCGCGTCCGGCACACCCGATCCCGCTCCGTGCTGAGCTCCGCCGATCGTGTAAATGCGAACTTCATCAGGAATAACGGCATCGACCGTTCCAGTTGGATCGGTGTGAACAAGCGACCCCGCGCGATGCCAATACTCGGAAGAAGTCTGAACGTGCATCACCTTCGGCACCACGCCATCAGTGATTGCTCGCCGCAGAATGCCGTCCACTTGCCCTGTGTTGGGATCGGTCTCCTCGCCGTATGTGAAGGGAAAGACATCGGCGGGGAATTGATGATTGTCGTGTTGGGCGTTGTGCCGCGTGGGAGAGGCAAAGCGATGATTGAAGAACCCCAAACCGCCGCCGGCGACATGTGGGATGAGGCCGTCGAAGACGATGCGGCCTTTTTCATCCGCATTGAAGCCGTCGTAAACAAACTGTCGCAGACATCGTCCGCTTTGCGAGACTCCGAAACCATAGGCGACATTGGCAACCGAGTCACCGTCATGCGAAAGAGGGTTCTCGTCACTCGCATGGTGCTTGAGGAAGCTGATGAGATCACGAATGCTGGCCAACCCCAAGCCTTGCACGATTGGGCCTTCGGCCTCGTAGATCAGTTCGTAGATCTTGCCTGCCTCGATGCCCCCTTCGACTTCAAGTTCGATGAGAGGGAGTGCCGACTGGCGTCCATCGACTTCGACGTACTGCTGATGCAGTCGCCACTGCTCTCTGGGGATGACGACACGCGGATCGCGTTCGTTGATCCGGCAAGCCAAAGAGGCCTCGCTGAGTCCTGCATCAGTCGGAGCGTAGCTGCCTTGATTCCCGAAGTGAGCGATCGTGTGTCGCTCGACGTTGCTGTCGGAAACGAACTCGGCTCGCACCAGCCCCTCGATCGGCTCGCCATTCTGCGTTGCGACAGGTGCATCGAGAATCAGGCGATCTCCGCCGGGAAGGACTTCGGCGATCCAACCGCTCCAGACGACGACAAAGCCCTGCTCCATCAGGAACCCATCGGCTCCGCCGCCGTTGAACATCCCCAGACAAACGCGATTGCCGCGATTGTTGACATCGTACAGCACCGCGCCATTTGCCCGCGACAAGTCGCTCGGCACCAGTAGCTCGATGTCGGCGGCGAACTCGACGAGACCGGCATCGTTGCGTTGAGCGAGTTCGAGATCGATGACGGTCTGATTCGCAGCGTCCGAAGGATCAACCGCGAAGAACGCTTTCCCCTTCAGCAGTTCGTAAGTTCCAACTTCTCCGTAGGATTGGCCGACCTGATACGGTTCGCGACTGGTGATTTCGAGACGAGCCAGTTCGGCGGAGGTGGTCGAGACCCACAGCGAGGTCATCAGCAGCGCACGGCCAAGCAGTCGAGGCAACATCATCAACTCTTCTGTTCGAGTTTTTCAGTCATTGATTGGGGTCCGAAGTCTCAGTCGATTCTTCGGTCGGCTGCGGCCCACTGGTCATCGGCGAGAGAGCCTCGGCGGCATACTGATCGTACCTTGCCCGCAATTCGGCGACCTTGTCGGGATGTGTCGCCGACAGGTCGGTGGCTTCACTCAGATCTTCGGCGAGGTTGTACAACTGGACCGATTCTTGACGTGCCCGGCGTCTGGGTGCGTTCGCATTTTCATTGGCATGCGTGATAATCAGTTTCCAGTCCCCGACACGAATCGCCCCTTCGTTGGGCGTCGCGTTGAAGAGGATCTCGGAATGCGGAGAGGTCGCGCCTTCGGAAATGGTCGCCCACAGATCGAGTCCGTCAAGTGGTCGCTCCTGTTCGAGAGATGCCCCGGCGATGCGCAAGAGCGTCGGATACCAGTCAACGATGTGGAGCATCCCGTCGTTTCGCGTTGCGGCGGGGAGATGCCCGTCCCACGTGGCAAAGGCGCACACTCGCACTCCTCCCTCGTACAGCGTCCCCTTGCCCGCCCGCAGCGGTGTGTTGTCGGTGACCTGCCCCGGTTGGAAACCTCCGTTGTCGCTCGAAAAGATGAAGAGCGTTTCTTCGCGCAGACCACGGGCATCGACGGCATCAACGATTTGTCCGACGGCTGCATCCATCGCACTCAGCATGCCTGCCAGGGTCCGGCGACGATTGGGAAGATTCGCATACGGGGCGAGGCTCTCGTCGGGAGCCTGCAAGGGTGTGTGAACGGCATTGAACGGCACGTACAGAAAAAATGGCGTCTCCTTGTCATGCGAGTTGATGAACCTCACAGCCTCTGCCGCCAGGAGTTGCGTCGTGTATCCCTCTTCCTCCAACGGCTCGCCATTGCGGTACCAGTCGAGTTGCCCATCCCGAATGTGAGTGAAGTAATCGAGCGCGCCGAAGAGATGTCCATAGGCATGATCGAACCCACGGGCATTGGGCCAGTAGGCTTCATCGAAACTGCCAAGGTGCCACTTTCCGCAGATGCCGGTGCGATAGCCGACATCGCGAAGAGCTTGAGGGAGTGTGCGTTCCTCCAGCGGCAACCCATACTCGGCCCACGGTCTGATGACTCCCACCTGCAGCCCGAGACGGATGGGATAGCGACCCGTCATCAAGGCCCCGCGCGTCGGGGAACAGACCGGCTGTACATAGAACGATTCGAGCACCACGCCCTCCGCGGCTAATGCATCGAGCTGAGGTGTCGCAATCTCGGTTCCGCCATTGAAGCCGCAGTCGGCGTAGCCTAGATCGTCGGCGAGAAGAAAGATGATGTTGGGACGATCGTCGGCGACGAGGGGAGTTGCGAGGAACGCGATGGCCAGGAGCCAGGAGCCAGGAGCGAGGAGAGTGGATCGAACAGAAACTAAACGAGTGAATCGCATACGGTTTACCTCCCTCTCCCCCATGGCCAGGGCTTGAATGCGCGATTGTGGGGGAGAGCGTCGGGGTGAGGGGTGAAATGGAAGCGTCGCATCTCCACTTCGCACTCTCCACCACGGAGTCGCCGCGAAGAGTTCGTTCGGGTATCCGCGTATTGAGTGATTAACCAGTTATGAGCAACAGATACTCTACGACAAGCACAGCAATTGCAAATCGCCGCAGCGTTGAATTTGCTCTTCGCCATTCAGACAGGAGCAGTAGCCAAGCCGTCAGGTGAACTGCCGGTGTTAGCCAGAATGGGGCAGGCCCATTGCTGACGCCGGTTATGTAGCGAACAATCGAGTTGAATTGAAGCATCAACAACGTGATGCAAATGGCAAACAGGCCCAGGCTGAAGTTCGTTAATCCCATCCTGACTCTTGATTGCTAGCTCCTGGCTTTCAAATCCGGTCCAAACTATCCACCCACCTGACCATCGTTTCGATGGTCTCTTCGGGTGGATAGCCCGGCAATTCCTGTTCGAATGGCACTAGAGAAACGGGCAACTTCATTTCGCCGAGCAGTGTGTGTGTCTGTTGAACGAGTTCAGCTTCCGGGCTGTCGGTGACGGTCAGGAGCAGGAACTGGGGTACCTTGCGACTCTCTCCCTCGGCAGGCAATTGACGCAACGGAGCCGAGATCACCAGGCCGGCGGAGTAGATGTCGCGATGACGGAAAACGAGATCGAAGGCAAGTTCACCCCCTTGCCTCATGCCGTGTGCGACGATTCTGCGCGGGTCGATGTGATAACGTTGTTGGAACGACTCGACAAGACTGTTGATGTAGTCCGTCTGGTCGCCGCTCCAGGCGGCATCGGGTGCCATCGGTGCTAGGAGAATAATCCCCCGGCGGTCGCAATGGAGTTGCCAACTGCGGAAGACATCGGCTTCCATCGTTTCGCGATCAGGGTGGAGCCAAACGACGAGCCCATACTCGTACTCAGGGTTGTACTGATCAGGGATGTAGGCCCAGTAACGGCGTTCATCACCGGGGAGACTTTCGGTGATGCGGCCGACCGCCAGGCCTTCAGGGCGACTTCCCTCTGGAGCCGATGGAATTGCGAACGTCGCCAACTGATCAATCACCTCGGCGGGATACGCCCCGACCATCACTTCGCAGGAGTTGGGAACGCCGTCGCGAACGAAGTCGATGGCCAATGCCTCTCCACCGGATGCGCGAGCGAGTCGGGATCGCAATTGGTCGGCATCGAGCATGTCGGAGCCGTTCACTGCGATAATTCGGTCGTCTTCCTGCAAGCCTGCGGCAGCCGCGGGGCTGGCGGGAATCACTTCGCGAATCACGACGCCGGAGGTCGACTCCGCGAGCGACATCCGCTGCGGCAGGATCCCCAGGAAGCCGATGGAGACGGCCTGCAACTGTCCGCTCAACGTGATGTCGGCGGTGATCGTTTCCTCTCCTCGACGGACTACGACGTTCACCGTGTCGCCGGCGTAGTGAGCGCCCAAGAGGTGCCTCAGCAGCGGCACGCGCTCGACCGGTTGGCCGTTGAATTCGATGATGACATCGTCAACCTTTAGTCCTGCCTGGTTGGCCGGAGAGAGGGGCCTGATCAATTGAATCTTCGCTTCACCTGCCAACGGTCCTTGATCGACAAAGCTCACGCCCAACAGTCCGGGTTGCAGATCCTCGCCGGTCTTCAATCGATCGAGGACGGCGTAGATGTCGGACATGGGAATGGCGAAGCCGATGCCGCCGTCGTACCAGTCGAGTCCGGCGGTCTCACCGGTATCATCGGGTTGCAAGGGGACGAGTACACCCAGGCAACGACCACTGACATCGACCAGCGGGCCACCGTAGTTGACCGGAGAGATCTTGGCATCGGTCTGTACCGCGCGTCCCCAGATGCGCCCCACCGCGCTGATGATCCCCACACTGATGTTCGGAAACGAGTTCTCGTATGTCCGCCCCAATGCGATCGACCATTGTCCGACAAAGATCTCCTCCTTCGGTACGGCTTCAAGCGGAATCAGCCCCTGGGCTTCGATCTTGAGGAGCGTCAGCATGCGGGCGCGGTCTTGAGAGACGATCTCTGCGGGAAAGCGACGTTCATCCTGAAGTTGCACTAGCACGGAAGACGGATTTGAGACAAAGTTGAACGAACTGGTGATGATGTACCCATCTTCGCTAACCACGACGCCCGTCGTTGGCCCCGTCCCGGTGAGCACCTGCCCCACCAGATCCAGACCGCCGACCGTCTCGATGCGAACGATCGAAGGATCGGCTAATGCCGCCGCCTGCTGAAACGCCTGTTCTTCGAGCCGCTCGAGTTGTCCGCGATCTCCATTCGGGCCATCATCGGCGGCCGCGAAGCTCGGACAAGCTGCGACGACAAGCAAGGCCGAAAGCATTCCGTGCCAGAGGGAACGAGCGATCATTCGCATAATGGAAACCTGCATAGGACAGACGATCGAATTGACGCCCGCCATTGTGACAGATTCCGTACGCTGCCGTGAAGTCACTCAAGAGCCTCGCATGCAGTCAATGGAAGTGTTTTGCTTAATTCGTGCGGCTCCTTCGGTTGTAGACATCACCCGGCTTCGCGACGATGACAACAGGGATGTAAGTTCTCCTGATGCCTCACTGGGAATGTTGCCATGAAGATGCGTTACCTGCTGATTATCGCTGCCATATCCGTTTCGATCGCGACTGCAACGATCGGTGTTGCCGATCAGTTGCCTCCCGATGGCCTGTACATTGCCGGATATCCCGACCAGTTGAGCTATGCGCCGGGTGAGGTAGTGACATTTCATGTCTCAACCAGCGGCGATTCGTTTTCGCTGGCGATCGATCGACTGGGAATGGAACGAGTGAGAGTTGCCGAACAGGTGGACGTGCCCGGGAGTGAATATGCCATCCCTGACCGCGCTTCTTCCGACGGATGTGGCTGGCCGGCCGCCTGTGAGATCAAGGTCTCCGACGAGTGGTCTACCGGCTACTACGAAGTCACGATGATGGCGACCGGCGATGATGCGCAAACGGCGACGTCGTCAATGTTCTTCGTCGTTCGATCCGCAAACCCTGGTACCGACTCGAAGATCCTCCTTCAGCTATCGACGAACACGTACAACGCCTACACGAACTGGGGCGGACACAGTCTCTACTCGTATCACGATCGCGATGGTGTGCAGGGGCATCGCGTGTCGTTCAACCGGCCACTATCGAGTCAGTTTCAAAACTGGGAACTGCCGTTCGTGCAGTGGGCCGAGCGTGAGGGGGGCGCCATCGACTATGCGGTGAATAGTGACCTTGAGTTTCATCCCGAGTTGCTCGATCACTATCGGCTGGTCCTCAGCGTGGGACATGATGAATACTGGTCGTCGCCAATGCGCGATCATCTCGAACAGTTCATTGCAGCGGGGGGCAATGCCGCGTTCTTCAGTGGGAACACCTGCTGCTGGCAGGTGCGCAGTGAAGAGGGTGGTCGGGCCCTTACGTGTTGGAAACAGGCGTATGTGCTCGATCCTTTCTATCGTGTTGAGGATCCTCATTTGCTCAGCACGCTGTGGAGTCATCATCTCGTTGATCGACCGGAGAATCACCTGACGGGTGTCGGCTTCCTGTGGGGGGGGTACCATCGTAGCCATGGTCAGTTCATGGATGGGCCGGCATCGTTCGAGGTCCATCGTCCCGATCACTGGATCTTTGAAGGGAGCAATCTGGCCCAGGGAGACCGTTTCGGCGGGAATGACACCATCGTGGGTTACGAATGCGATGGCTGCGAGTTCACGCTGATCGATGGACTGCCTGTGCCAACTTTTCGCGATGGCACACCCGACACGTTTACGATTCTTGGAAGCTGCGAAGCCCGCTGGGCCCCGAGTGATTCGCTGTTCTACGACCAGTTCCCGACCGACCGTATCGGAGCCGCTGTGATGGGGACTTACACGAACGCCGCCGGCGCCACCGTCTTCACTTGCGGCTCGACCGACTGGTCACACGGCTTACGTGGTGATGACCCGGCCGTCGTGCAGATCACCCGAAACATTCTCGCGCGGCTTTCGCAGTGATTTCAGCCAATTGAACGTGGTCGTCCCTGCTCAATTCGATGGAATCACGGCGGCCGCCATTCACCCCTTGACCATCGTCGCCTGGAATGCGTAGCATCAGTAAGGCGTTTCTTGCACTGTCGTTACGACCGTTGTGACCGGTCCGATCGGCAGAAAGTTCACGTCCCGGGGCGCTGCGGTCGATCATAGCGAAAGGCCGTGGTTCCGGAACAACGATCGACGTCCATCTTGCCAACAGGGTTCATTTCAAGGGACGGCTTCACCTGTCCTGGAGATGATGCATGCATACTCTCGGAAAAGTATTGATGGTCTTCGTGATCATCGGGGCGCTCGGCGGCACCTATCTGGCGGCCCGGCTGCTTGATACTCGCGCGCAATGGATGGCACAGATCGAAGAAAAAGCACTGGAGTACGAGGAGAACCTTCAGAAAGTCGCAGACGCCCAACGCCGGGCAATCGAACGCGAAAACGAAGTGAATCGCTTGTTGTTCGCACACAATCGCTATTGGGACGCTCCCAACTCTGGTCCCGCGCAAGGCACAACCATTGGACTTGGGATTGGTACCAACGCCGGCTTGGCGCAGACCGCCGCGGTCAGCAACCCGAACCCCAACGTCCATCTGTTCTATGTCGATGATCAGGGAGTGTCGGAGTACTTGGGGCAGTTCGTGATCGACCCATTTCGAGCAGACGATGCCGGTGCCACGCTCAATCGCCAGCCTTATCCCGGTGAGACGCAAGGATGGAAGACCGGCGACTACCGCGTTCGCATGTCGATCCCCGCACCATGGGGCGAAGAGTTCGCTTCGCTCTGGAGCCAATACGGAACGATCCGTCAAAGCCTCGACAGCGAAACGAGCATGCTGCGGAGGCAACGCGAGGCTCTGCAGGCCGCGACCACTCAACTTGATGAGCGTATGCAGGAACTCCAGGGCCAGGTCGACGTCGCGGCCGATGCCGACATTGTCGAACAAGTTGGAATTGTTGAAGCGATGCGGCTATCGGAAATCTCTCGCGATCTGACTCTGGAACAACTCGACGGTCTGCGACGCGAATACTCGGCGAAATGGCTGCAATTGAAAGCGGTCTTGGCCTCCAATCAACAACGCAGGCTGCAGTTGGATCCGACAGAGTATGCACGAACTCCGTAACCGAGTTGCCGACGCATCACTTGCACAACGACTTGCTCAAGGTTTCCAAAATGATGAACAGGCAAATCACTCTGATGCTGCTGGCCGCATGCCTGCTCGCCGTCATGCCGGACAGCTCACAGGCCCAAGTGGACCGTGGCTTCGGCCAGATCCTTCCCAGCTCGGCGACGGGCATCGAACTGAATCGCCAGCGCGACCTTTGGGTGATGGAAGTTCAATTCAAACCGATGCGAATCGTCTGGGTGGAGTTCACCGATCCCGAAACCGGTGCCACCACATCCGAACCGGTCTGGTATCTCGCTTATCGCGCTCTGCCGCGGCCGCTCCCCACGATTGACGATTCAGCCACCAGCCCACAGAACGAACTCGATCCGCTTCTCGGACCATCGTTGTTCATCCCGGAATTCACGCTGATCACGTACGAGGATCGGGAGGCGCAGATCCCTGACCAGATCATGATGGATCAGATCATTCCCGAGGCTTTGCCCGTCATCAACCAGGTCGAACGCCCGCGCAACATGGAGACGTATCCACAGTTCCGCGATTCAGTCTCGCTGGTTGACGAAGTTCCCGATCCCGTTCCCGCCGATGCCGAGAATCAACCGTGGATCTACGGCGTTGCTACTTGGCGCGGCGTTTCACCCGAGACTGACTTCCTTAAGGTGGTGATCCTCGGATTCTCAAACGGCTACGAGCTGTCTGGAGACGAAAACGCCCCGCGCGCATGGCGGAAGGGGATCGAACAGCACTTCACTCGTCTGGGCGACGAGTTCGACCAGACGTTGCGAGAATTCGCGTTCAACGGCCCCCCCACATGGCTGTACATTCCCGACGAGGGCGCTTCGGCCGCAGAGTGATCTCGCTGCCGATACCAATTCGCTTCATGCAGCCGCATTCCGCGGAAATGCATCGACATCTCGTCGGATACCATCCGATCGTGTCGCGCCACGCTTCGCAATACCGGTTTCGAGTGACCGGCAATCGCTGCCGCTAGTCGTATTGACAAGATCCGCCGGTTCCACGAATGTTCGCTCTCCCATATTTGATGCGAGGGCTTCCCCAGCCTTCCCTCACCACGCAGAATTCCACTTCCCGGCATGTTTCCAGGTTGATTCTCAATCTGGTCATCCCCGACCCGACATCGATTCCCATTCATTCCCTTCGCTGGCAGGTTTCCTGTCTGTGATCCACTGCGTCATTTTGCAGACATCAACGTCCGTTCCGCCTGAAAGGATTCGGCTGTGGACGCGCGAAATCATCTAACGACATCTCCGGTAGCCCGCTCAGCGGAAGCAGTTCCGGTGAGTTTCCCGTTGTGGCCCAGCTACAACGACGAAGAGATTCAGGCCGTCTCAGACGTCTTGAAGTCGGGTAAAGTCAATTACTGGACGGGAGACATCGGCCGCCAGTTCGAGCGCGAGTATGCCGACGCAGTGGGAACCGAACATGCGATCGCCGTCGCCAACGGCACATTGGCTTTGGAACTCGCTTTGTACGCGCTCGGAATCGGCCCAGGTGACGAAGTGATCGTCCCCGCGCGAACATTCGTCGCGACTGCGACAGCGGTGCTGATGCGCGGCGCGAGACCGATATTCGCCGATGTCGACGCAGTCAGCGGTAATGTCACAGCCGCGACCATCGAGCCGCTCATTTCATCGCGTACCAGGGCTGTGATCTGTGTCCATCTTGCCGGTTGGCCGTGCGAGATGGACAACATCAACTCCCTTGCCCGCCGACACGGACTGCGCGTGATTGAAGATTGTGCCCAGGCACACGGAGCCACGTATCACGGTCGTCCGGTGGGATCGCTGGGTGACATCGCCGCCTTCAGTTTTTGTCAGGACAAGATCATCACCACCGGAGGCGAAGGAGGGATGGTCACCACGTCTGACAAGGCGCTCTGGAAACGAGCCTGGAGTTTCAAGGATCACGGCAAGGACTTCGATACCGTTTACCATAAGCCGCATTCAGGGGTTTTTCGCTGGCTCCACGATCACGTTGGCACGAACTGGCGGCTGACGGAAATGCAGTCGGCGATCGGTCGCCTTCAGCTTCGCAAATTACCGGAATGGACAGCGGCGCGACGTCGCAATGCTGAAACGATCAGAAACGTGCTGTCGTGCAGCGCCTCACTGTGCATTCCGAAGCCGCCCGCTGATCTGCATCATGCCTGGTACAAGTTCTATGCCTATTTGACGCCGCCTCTGAGTTCATACAACCGGTCGCGGGACGAGATCGTATTGGCCTTGCAGCAACGGGGCATCCCAGCAGGTTGTGGCAGTTGCGGCGAGATCTATCTCGAACAGGGTTTACAGGCGGCGGGCGTTGCTCCGTCGGCACCCTGCACGGTATCGCAAGGACTGTCGGAAACCAGCCTGATGTTCCCCGTACATCCCACATTGAGCGCGGCCCATATGAAGTACATGGCGCACCAGACGTTGGGAATTGTCGGTCAGTTCTCGGAAATGAATGACAGTCCGTCCTCGAAGGCGGCATAGGCACTCGCGACCGATGACGTATGTCAAACTCATGAAAAATCGATTCGCATTCATTCTGCCCGCCTACTTCGCCGCGTTCTGCTCGGCGTACTTCGGTGCGTACTTGCTGAGATTCGAGTTCGCAATTCCCGAGTTCTTTCAGCAGGTATTCTGGATTTCGCTCCCATTCGTGATCATTACGAAGCTGCTGATCTGCCAATGGACCGGCGAGTGGCATCGGACGTTTCGCCATGCTTCGATGAGCGATATCGTCTCGCTGGCGATCGCCTCGGCCTGGATTACACTCTCGCTGCTTGCCGTCAACCTCCTGGGCGCAACGCAGACGGTACCACGCTCGGTGATCCTCATCGATGCCGTCTTGACCATGCTACTACTCGGTTCGATGCGGATGGCAATTCGTGCGTACGTCGAAGTCATACGCCCGAAAATACGAGGGGGAGAACATGTGCCGACCTTGATCGTCGGCACACGTCAGGAATCGATCGGACTGACAAAGATGCTGCAGGCCGGAAAGAACTCGCAGCGTCACGACTACCAAGCGGTTGGGTTCGTGGAAGATGATGCACAACCGCGTTCAAAGGTCTGTGGCCTGCCGGTCTACTCGTTGAACAACGGCTGGAAGCAGATCATCGAGTCGACCGGCGCGCGGCAAGTACTCATTCCCGCCGAGACTTCCGGCAAACGCGTCCGCGCATTGCTTCACGAATGCCTGAAGCTCAACGTTAAAGTGAACGTGATTCCCTCGGTCGACGAGATCGTGGATGGACGATTCAAACTCGCCATCCGCGATGTAACGGTTTCTGACCTGCTTCGGCGGGAGCCGAATGTTCTGGACATGGACGGCATCCGCGACGTCATCACCGGACGCGTCGTGCTTGTGACCGGGGCTGCGGGAAGCATCGGGAGCGAACTCTGTCGACAGATACGCATGCTCAAGCCATCTCGACTGATCCTGGTTGATCAGTCGGAGTCAGGCATGTTCTACATTGAACGCGAACTGCAGGCGAAACGGAATGCCAACGTGGAGCTGAAGTTCGTAGTGGCCGACATCGTCGACGAACAAGCCATGTCGCACATCATGCAGGAGCATCAACCGCAAATCATCTTCCACGCGGCGGCATACAAGCATGTTCCCTTGATGGAAGACAATCCGCGGGCCGCAATTGTCAACAATATCATTGGTACACGGACCGTCATCGACGTGGCGAATCGACATGGCGTCGAGCGTCTGGTGATGATCTCAACCGACAAGGCCGTGCGCCCCACCAGCGTGATGGGAGCCTCGAAACTCATCGCGGAGAAGTATCTGCAAGCCAAAGCGGCAACCACTTCGACGAAGATGGTGGCGGTTCGATTCGGCAACGTGCTGAACTCCGTCGGAAGCGTGGTGCCGATCTTCAAGCAGCAGATTCAGTCGGGAGGACCGATTACGGTCACGCATCCGGACATGGAAAGGTTCTTCATGACGATTCCGGAAGCCGTGCAACTCGTGCTGCAGGCGGGAGCAATCGGTGAATCGGGTGACGTGCTGATCCTGGACATGGGAGAGCCGGTCAAGATCGTTGACCTTGCAAAAGACATGATCGCGCTATCGGGTCTGCGCTATCCGGATGACATTGAGATCGCCTTCTCTGGTACCAGACCGGGCGAAAAACTGACTGAAGAACTTTTCTACGCCTCGGAATGCGGGGCCAAGAAAGTCCATGACCGCATTTATACTGGCAGTTCAGAGGCTCCACCCCACATCGTGTCAATGATCCACGAGATCGAGCATCTCGAAGAGGCCGCGCTGGCCACCAATGCAGACATGCTGAAGGCTCTGCAGGAACTCGTCGCCGGCTTCTCCGACACGGAATGGGTTCCCGCGCGACTCAAAGTCGCCGCGTAAGACTGTAGAAGTCCGAGTCGTCCGTCTTCATGCTGACGCCGACCTCTTGGCTGGTAGCGGTATCGTGATCCACCGCGAGCCGCTGAGTTGCCACGCAACTGTTGGCCGAATACATCGACGCTCTCTCCGCAGCACGGATCCGCTGAGTTCGCGAACTCATTGAACAGGAGACAGAACTCGTGGATTAGTCATTGACATGTAAATACATGATATGTAAATTAAATCTACGGCAATTAAAATTGAGGAACGCATGGCAAGCCTGCAGCATGAACTGAAGAAGAAACGGCCTTTCGAATCCGCCGAGCAGGAGACGATTCTGAACATCGTCCGCACGGGGGATCAGTTTCAGAATCGTTTTGGACGGCTGTTTCGTGGGCATGGGCTGACATCGTCACAGTACAACGTCCTCAGAATCCTGCGGGGTGAAGGGGCCCCATTGCCGTGCCTGGAAATTGCGGATCGGATGATTCAGGTCGTCCCTGCGATCACCGGTCTCCTCGATCGGCTGGAAAAGGAAGACTTCGTCGCTCGCCGGCGCTGCACCGAGGACCGCCGTGTGATCCATGTCGAGATCACGAAGAAGGGACTCGATGTCCTCAATCGACTCGATGAACCCTTGATGGGCCTGCACAAACGTCTGATCGGGCACCTGTCGCGAAGCGAACTCAAGGAACTCAGCCGAGTGCTGGTTAAAGCCCGCGAGAGCCTGGAGTGTGAAGAACTGCGTTAACTGTGGGCATCGAATTGTGTGTTCAAACAGAACTTCTCAACAGGTGCAATATGAGTTTTGAAGTCCAAGGCAAAGTGGCATTGGTGACGGGTGCGAATCGCGGTATCGGCAAGTCGATTGTCGAACGCCTACTGGCGGCAGGGGCATCCAAGATTTATGCGGCAGTGCGTAATCCCGCATCCGTGTCGGATCTGCTGAAGTCGTCGGATGGACGCGTCGTGGCTCTTGAGGTCGATCTCAGTCAACCAGGCACGATCACTGCGGCGGCTCAGTCGGCCGGCGATGTGCAACTGGTGGTCAACAACGCGGGCGTGCTGAGGACGGTCAATCCCTTGGCCGCAGACGCCATTGAGGCACTCGACTTCGAAGTCGATGTCAACGTGAAGGGGTTGATGCGCATGGCGCAAGCATTTGCACCTATCCTCGCGGCCAATGGAGGTGGGGCCTTCGTGCAGCTCAATTCGGTCGTCTCCATCAAGTCGTTTGTAGACGTTGCTACTTACAGCGCGTCGAAGGCCGCCTCATATTCCATCACACAGGCACTGCGTGACGTGCTCAGCCAGCAGGGGACGCAGGTCGTCAGCGTCCATCCCGGCCCCATCGCCACGGACATGGCGAATGACGCCGGCTTGGGAGATATCGCAGAGCCTCCGACGCTGGTGGCCGATGGAATCATCGCGGCCCTCAAGTCCGGCGAATTCCATGTCTTTCCCGACTCGATGGCCAGAAGTTTCTGGGAAGGTTACGAGAGCTACGCACGCAGCTTCGTCGAAGCCAACATGAGCGAAGGTTGAAACCGATTGACTTCATCAGAGGGCGCAAATGCGGAGGTTGCGAGACTGCGGCGATTCGCGGCCTCGCAACTCCATCGACGTTCCAAGGGGGCGGAACAATGATCCAGATTCGCAAAGCCCAGGACCGCGGGCATTTCAACCACGGCTGGCTTGATACCTATCACACGTTTTCATTCGGCGACTATTACAATCCCGAGTATCATCGCTTCCAATCATTGAGAGTGATGAACGAAGACCGCGTCGCCCCCGGCAAAGGGTTCGGCACTCATCCGCATCGGGATATGGAGATCGTGACATATGTCCTGTCGGGAGCGCTCGAACATCGCGACTCGATGGGAAACGGCGAAGTGCTGCGGCCCGGTGAGTTTCAGCGAATGTCGGCAGGCACTGGGATTACGCATAGCGAATTCAACCCTTCTGCCACCGATCCAGTCCATCTGTATCAGATCTGGCTGCTCCCCGAACGAAAGGGGATCGAGCCCAGTTACGAGCAGAAGCGATTCGAGGTGGCAGAGCGATTCAACCGATTGCGCCTGGTGGCCTCACCTGATGCGGCCGATGGTTCGCTGTTGATCCATCAAGATGCCCGCATCTTCCTTACGAAACTCGATGCCGGACGGGAGGTCGATTATTCGTTGCATGCTCAACGTCATGCCTGGTTGCAGGTCTTGCGGGGTGACGTGACACTCAATGGGGAAGCATTGCACGCAGGCGACGGCGGTGCCGTCAGCAATGAAAGCGACGTTGCCATTCATGCCGACAGCGACTCAGAGATCATGCTGTTTGATTTGGCCTGACTGGGAAACTCACTCAGTCACTTTGCGATTGATTTCAAAATAGGAACTCGTCATGTCCAAACCGAAGATTCTCGCATTCGCCGGCAGCGCCCGGCAGGAATCGTACAACAAGAAGCTCGTGCGCATTGCGGCGCAGGCCGCTACTGGGGCGGGGGGCGAAGTGACGTTGATTGACCTCAAGGATTACCCGCTTCCGTTGTTCAATGAAGACCTGGAGGCCGAACAGGGCGCGCCGGAGAACGCGACCAAGCTCAAGCAGTTTTTCTTCGAGCATCAGGGGCTACTCATTTCGTGCCCCGAGTACAACAGTTCGATCACGCCATTGCTCAAGAACACGATCGACTGGGTGTCTCGGCGAGCCGATGGGGAATCGCCATTGCAGGCGTTCAAAGGCAAATTGCTCGCTCTGATGAGCGCCTCCCCCGGCGCGCTCGGCGGCCTGCGTGGGTTGGTGCACGTCCGATCGATCTTCGGCAACATCGGGACGATCGTGTTGCCAGATCAGGTTGCTGTCTCGAAGGCGAACGAGGCATTCGATTCCGATGGATCGTTGAAGGATGTCCAAATGCAATCCAAAGTTGTTGCACTTGGGACAACGCTTGTCGAGATGCTGAAAAAACTGCAGGCGTGAGTCACCAAAACCGCGGCACGAACCGACCGGTCCGCTGCATGTAATCTCGGTAGTCGTCCCCGAATCGCTCGACCAGCTTGGCTTCTTCGATTCGCGTGCGTGCGATGATGAAAGCCAGCGGAATGCAGCCGGTCGCAAACAGAAACCAATTCGCGCTCGCCAGACTCCCTCCGACGACGGCGATTGCAAACGCCAGATAGAAGGGATGCCTGACGAACTGGTACGGGCCTTTCGTCACCAGCGTGTGCTCCTTTCGAGTGACGACCGTGTCAGTGAGATTCCGGCCCAGATTGGAGAATGTCCAGACGAGCAGTAGGCCCGAACAACAGCACAGGACCACGCCCACCCAACGAATCCACGTCGGCAGAGGGAGCTTCGCCCACGCCATCGATGCGGGATTGATTGACCAGGCAATGCAGCCGACGAATGCCGGGACGCCGCCCAGTCGCAATCCCAAGAGGATGAATTTCCCTTCTTGCAAGCGATCAAGACTTTCGCCGGATGCTTGCGAGCGGTAACGACAATAGAGGGCATACGGCGCGAAGCAGCCGGCGATGGCGACGAGCAATGTGCGAAAGTGTTCGTCGGTCATTGTCGGCTGCGTGCGTCAATCATCCTGGCTGCAATCACTCGGCATCGCTCACGTTCAACTTGATCTCTTCCGAGTTCCCCCGCAGTTCGGGGGCGTACATGGCGAAGGCCGTTGCTGGCAAGGCGCTAAACGTGCCGGGCGTTTCTGCTCGCATGCGGTAGCTCACGCTATGTACGCCGCGGTCAAGCGTTCGCATGAAGAACGCCACACGTTCATCGCGGTATTCGACGTAGGCACCGAGACCTCCTTCGGTGTAGCCACTGCGTAGGTCGACAGGCTCGAAGCCGCTCGGCTTGCGATCTTCGAAGACGACATACTCGTAATCATTCTTCGATTCGATTCTCAGTTCGATTTCAACGAGATCGCCGCTGGTGATGCCGTCGAGGTTTTCGAGCAGCACACGGTCGTACTTCTCGACATCCTGCTCGACCACTTGCCCGCTGGAACCCGCCACCGTCGCCGTGGCATCCTCGTTCGGCACCAATAGGTAATAGGCTCGATCGACCTTGATCTCCAGACCTGTCGCGGTGATGTGATCTTCCAGCGTGAAGTTTGTCAGATACGCGCTGAAGTAGACCGGTCCCGTGCCGTCTCTGCGGATTTCAAGTTGGTGCTCGCCCGCAGTCACTTCCTCGCCCGTCAGCACGATGCCGTTATCGAACGAGAAGAAGTTGTCGGCAGTGATGAGTTCTTCCTTAATCTTCTCGCCATCGAGCCAGACTTCAACCGTCATGTTCGGTTCGGCCTCGCCGCTGGCAACGAGATACTCGGCCATCGCTTCGATGCAGACGGCGGTGTCGCGGGTGCTGTTCCAGTAGGTGGCATGCCTGCGGTTGTTGAGCAGGTACTTCACCAGCCCAGCTGCCCGTTCGTCTTGTGGATTCGCTCGCGTGATGAGTTTGAGAAAATAGGCATTCGCTTCGATCGTGTCTCCGTACCAGTACCACCAGTAGTTGTTGTTGGGGAGATCGAGAAACGCCGTCTGATTCTCCTCGTCGATCGTGAGGAACTGATCGATGTTTCGCATGATGGTATCGAGTTGCTCTCCTCCACCCTGGGCCTGCAGCGCGAGTCCCAGCAGCGACTGACCATAGAGTGACAGTTCGAGCCGGTCACGATAGAGGAAGCGTCGCATTTCGTCATTCGTCTGATCGGCATCAACAAGGACCATGTAGACCAGGGCATCGAGATTGTTGGCCTGCGTGCGATAAGGATGTTTCGGATCCTCCTTTTCCCCTTCCAGTAGAAGACGCACTTGCTCGTTCTGATAGCGCACGAGCCACTGCACTCCCTTGTCCATCATGCCGGGAACGAGAGCGACGTCGTTCTGCTCGGCAATCTGCAAACCATGCACGACCAGAGCAGTGAGGTGGGGCGTCGAACGTTCACCAAAGGCCGAGAACCAGCCCCAGCCTCCATCGGAGAGTTGCATTGATGTGAGATCCATCACTCCCTGACGCACCATGCGGGCCACCTCGGCCTGATCGAACACCGGATTGGCATCAATCCCTTGCCAACTCTGTCGTTCCCCTTCGGGAACCTCGGTCTCCTGCGAGTTGAGGTTGGTCCGCTGTTCCTGGATCGCCGCCAGGTCGAGATTCATGCGGATCAGAATGTTCTGCGTGATGACCGTCGGCAGAAAGCGATTGAGCGTTTGCTCCGTGCAGCCATACGGATACTCGACAAGGTACGGGAGCGCATCAACCATCGCACCCGCCAGTGACGGGCTGTAGCGAATCTCCAGTCGCGATTGTTCCGGCCTGCGGTCTTCGGGGACCATCAGATCGATCGACTGCGAGTCATCATCGAGGCGCACGACTCCCGTAAACGACTCGGTCTTGAGCATCCCGTGAACATAAACTGGGAACGTCATCTGCATCGCGTCCGACTCGACATCGGTACGAGCCAGCACGCGGACGACGGCTTCACCCTCGGCGGAAACTCTCACGGGCCAGTCGACCCGTGCTTCGCCGCCTGCCTCGATTGTGACGGTCTGTCCATTGATCGCACCAAGTGGCAGCAGGCAGTCGCCATCGAGTTCCATGCTGACCAATACTTCCTTGGCTTCATCGAGATAGTTATGCACGACAGCCGACAGCGTGACGGTGTCGGTCTCGGTGAAGAACCTCGGCGACTGCAGTCGGATGATGAGGTTCTTCGTAGTGACGACCGAGGTGGTCGCCTCGCCGACGCGCGAGCCGTCGCCGAAGGCCCAACTACGGACTTTCCAGTCGGTGAGATTCTCAGGCATCTTGAGAGAGACGAGTGCCACGCCTCGTTCGTTGGTGGTGATGTTCGCATCCCAGAAGGCCGTGTCGGCAAACTCGGTGCGCACCGTCGGCTCGACCATCGCGGTGCCTGCCCCACCACCGCCCATTCCTGGAGCCGCGGAGGCATCGGCCATCGCTGCTTGCGGCATCGCCAGCCCCTCTGCAGCTCGCTCGAACTGTTGACCCTCCACCATGCGATTCTGGTTCATGCCCCTGCCATCCCGGCGATCATTATCGGCCACGTTGCCGCCGAAGACTCCGAGGTCGTTCATCGCGACTTCGTTTGGTTTGTTGAGGAGTTGGAAATACCTCTGCAGGCTGTGATACGTCTGCGGATAATGGCTGCGACGCCACTTCCAGAAGAACTCGCGAATGTCCTCAACATTGCTTCCGCCGGAGATGTACTCAACCGCGCGATCATAGATCGCCAGCACGAGTGACCCCTGGAACGGATCGCCGTCTTCATCGGTGACGGTCACTTCGACCGCCGCCTCTTCTCCAGGAAGATACTCTTCCGAGGAGGGTGAGATCGTGACATTCAGCACGCGCTCGCTGGGTGGCACGACGATTTCCCGCATCACCTGATGCACCTTGCCATCAGCGATCGTGACCGCTTCGACGAAGAAGTTGGGCATGTCCTTCTGGATAACGGCGATCTCATGCACCGTGCTCTTTCCGTCGAGATGCAAGACCTGAGGAGCGAGATAGATGCCGTTGGAAGGCCGCACGAAGAGCAGCACCGTGCTGCCGACGCGGTTGGTGTTGATCATCAACCGCACTGTCTCACCCGGCGCGTACTCTTGCTTGTCGGGGATCAGTTCGAGGTCGCCGAACAAGAACTCCGAGCCATCAAAGCCGGCTCCGCGTATCGTAAAGAGGTGTCCCCCTTCGATGCTGTGTCCTTGCGCATCAGTCAGTACATACGACAGTCGATATTGCCCCGCGGCGGAGGCCTCGATCATCTGTTCTGCTCGACCTTCAGCGTCGGGATTGAGATCCCACTCCTTGGCTATCTGCTCGTTCGGCGTTCCATCGTCTGCATAGCTAACTTGATAGAGCGTCAGCTTCCCTTCGCCAGCAACCGGTTTGCCATCCAACGTTCGTGCCTGGAACGAAGCCTGAATCGTGTCGCCGATGGAATAGTATCCTCGGTCGGTCCAGCCGAAAACCTTGAAAGGCTCGCGGGCGACGAGGACACTCCCCGTGCCGACAATCGTTCGCCGTGAAGCATCCGTGACCTCGGCGGTGATGCGGTATTCGTGATCGTGGTCACCATGCAGTTCCTTGGCGAGCGCGGTGTCGATCTCAATTGTGATCGTTCCATCAGGTCCGATGGGAACCTCGGTATCGATGACGAGTTCCGGAGGATCAGGATTCCAGCCCCACCAATGCGGAATCGGCGGCAGACACCCCCAGCGCTGCCAGCCGGGATACCAGTCATACTCGGGAGCAAACCACCAGTAACCCGGGCCGTAGAGCCAATCCCAGCGACCGGCGGGGAACCAGCGCTCGGAATAAGTGAGTCGCTCGACCTTGTAATGGACCGTTGCATGAGAGACGGGTGCCCCGAAGTAGTAGTCGGCGTGTAGTGTCGCCGTGATCGTTTCGCCGAGCATCACCGGTTCGCTGGGAGCCTCAACCGTCACTTCGTATTCAGGCTTCTTGTACTCCTCGACACGGAAATTGCCGTTGCCATAGATCGAGTTGTTGTCGGTGAGGTAGACCGTATAGACGCCGAGCATGGCGTCTTCGGGAAGAGCATAACTTCCCGCCACGCCGCCGAACTGATCGGTCGTCACCTGTTCCTTGAAGACTTCGGTGTACTGCGGATCTTGGATTGTCAGCGTGAGTGACGTGTTCGCATAGGGATTGGCCCGATCCTGATCGTCGGCATCGTACTGCGCCTGCCCCACCCAGAACTTGTACTCGACCGACTGTTCGGGCCTGTAGACGGGCCGATCGGTGATGGCGTAGACCTTCACCTCATTGTATTCCTGGTCGTAGTACTCGCTGTACCAGACCCCCTGGAAACCGAGATGCGCCAGACGGCCATCATCGGTGCGGGCGATCGTGAGCCATTGCATCTCGGACTCGTGCTGCGCCGGCGACAGAATGATCTCACCATCCGCGTCGGTGAACTCAGCGAAGTTCTTCGTGATGACGCGAAAGTCGTTTGGCCGCTGTTGATTGGGATAATCGACCCGCCAACCGAAGAACTCGACGTTGGCATGCTCGATCGGCTCACCGCTGGCGGCGTCGGCCACGTAGTACCACATTGCTCCATCAAGCTGCTTGCGGGCGATCACCGTGTCGTCGAGCCAGACAATGATGCGACTGACGTTGCCATCCGCCATCGTTGCAGTGACGAGATAGGCTCCTGCTTCCTGCAATGGCGTGCTGACTGTCACTCTACGGTCAAAGTGCTCTTCACGTGGTTCGAGATCGAGCGACCATTCGGCTACCTGCTCGCCGATGTACTGATCCTGATTCTCCCAGACGATCCGCCAGCCGAGGTTGTCGATTTGCAATCGGTTCCAGTCCAGTTCGTTGGGACGACTGGTGAGGTATTCCTTCACATCGATGAGAAGTTTATCGATCTTGAGTGCGTGAGCCTGAAAGTCGACATGGCTGCCGTTGCGGAAGCGATAATCGAGTGTCGCCCCCTCGCCTGCCGGTTGCGTCATGGTCGGTTCGAAGCGTCCCCAGTTGTCGACTATCTGCTGGAGCCGTTGCGGTCTGTCGCGACCGCCGAATCGCTCGATCCCATCCCTCCAATACTCGGCCGCCTTCGGATACTGCTGGCGGTCTTCGAAGATCTGGGCCAGTTGGTCGACGGCGGTCTGAGCCGGTGCATCATTGCCATCGGCCACGCGTTGGAAGATGCGAATGAAGTTGAATTCATCCGGCAGCGTGATGCGCTTCACTCCGGTGGCGAGACGGGCGATCGTTTCCGTTTCTTCGAGCGAGTGCACGGCAAACGGGCCGGCATGTTCGTCCAACTCGCCGTCTGAAGCATCCGCGCGAGGGAGGACGATGCCCCAGATCTGCATTGTCTGAACGCCGAACTGACTCCGCAGGAAGAACGCCCACTGATTGTCGATCTGACCGATGCGTGCCGGGTCGTTTTGCTTGATGGCCTCCAGGCAGTACCGCCAGCGCTCACCATCGCTGGTCGCGGCTTCGAGTGAATCAGGAACATGATGAAACACCGGATCGCCATTGGCATCGACCGGTGCCCCTTGAGGATTGCCTCCGCCCCCCCAGCCCCATCCGTAGCCATATCCGACACTGTAGTCAGGCAGGATCGACAGGTCGGTCAGTTCCTGTAACCGCCAGGCTTGATAGTTGTCACGCTGCATACTGACGGCGTTGCCGTACTGTTCGTAGAACTCCGCCAGAGTTGCTCCTTCGGCCTGTTCATCGGCAAAGGGTCGGGCCTGTTCGAGAAGCTGCAGGGCACGCACGCGGTCGCGCTCATCCGACTGCGCCCA
This sequence comes from uncultured Planctomycetaceae bacterium, assembly GCA_942492405.1. GTDB lineage: Bacteria > Planctomycetota > Planctomycetia > Planctomycetales > Planctomycetaceae > JANNSB01. The sequence continues at coordinate 313,950 of CALOES010000045.1, read as the reverse complement.
TTCGCCGCCGCCGCGCTGATTTCCGCGTTCGAACTCGCCGGCAACGATGAAGCCGTAATGAACGCCGTGGATCAGCGTGAGGGCCGCCTGCCTCAGCAGTCGCCAGTCGTCACCATGCACCACGACGACTGCTTCGCGGTAATCATCAATGTCGTGATGCTGTTGCAATTGCTCCAAACAACCGATGGCTCGTTGATAGTCATCGGCCAGCAGTTCGCCGGAGTTTTCGGGATCGAGGGTGAGCGTACGAAACGCCTCGTAAGCATCGCGATAGTTCCCCTGCTGCTGATTTTCGCGAGCCTGCGTTCTGAGTTGTAGCGGATCGGGGTCATCCGCCATGAGAAAGACGACTCCGGACACCAGGGCGAACGTGCCGACGACGAGCGATCGACTAGTCATGAACTTTCTCCGAGAGATAGATTCCGATTCCCAAACCGCGCTGCAACAGGGAATCATCGCGGCGCAAGTCGGTTCAGGGATGAATATAGCATTCCGACCTCACGATTGTGACGCCACTTACATCGGGGCAGTTCCGATAAACACCGCGAAACTCATCCCCTGGGCGAACCTTGTGTCGATCCGGACGGTCTGGCTTGCGAAAATGGTGTCAACCATTCATTCTCGTTCACTCAGTCGCCTTTCGCACCGTGAAAGTGCGGTGGCCGACAGTCGGCTGCGAACTCGTGAGCAAGAATTGTTTTTCCATTCCAACGCGGCTTTCGCGGAGCGAAAGGCGACAATCACAAGGCAGGGCTCGCATGGTTGCGGAAGTTCTCACTCGACCGACTCTCGTCCTGAACAAGGGCTGGCAGCCCGTGGCCGTTCAGACGGTCGCGCGGGCACTGGTCAAGGTCTGGAACGAAACCGCACGTATCGTCGATCCCTCCAACTTCGAGATGTACTCGTGGGACGACTGGTCGGCCCTCCAGCCGCAGGACGATCAGCCGTGCATCATCACGGCCGGTCATCAGCGGCTGCGAATTCCGGAAGTCGTGGTCCTGACGCACTTCGACAGCGTGCCGAGTCACACGGTCGCATTCACTCGTCGAAACGTCTTCAAGCGGGACCGGTTCACGTGTCAGTATTGCGGACACCAGCCGGGCTCGAACGAGTTGACGATCGACCACGTGAAGCCGCGATCGCAGGGTGGCCCGCTTTCTTGGGAGAACTGCGTGCTGGCGTGCATCGACTGCAACTCGCGAAAGGCCGATCGCACGCCCGAGCAGGCGAAGATGAAGCTGCGCAAGCAGCCCGCTCGCCCGACGTGGCGTCCGATCTACGCCGCCCACGGCATCTTGATCGATAGCTGGACGAAGTTCGTCAGCGAAGCGTACTGGAATGTGGAGTTGGAGACGTAATTCGGCAATCGCGATCTCGGTCAACGAGGGAGCGATGCGAAACGAGAAACCCTCGGAGGGACGCAAGGGCATCCTTCCGAGGGTTGTTTGCTGAGTGAGTTGAGCGTCTCCGCTTCCCGCCAAACGCCAAGCCTTCAAATTGCGAGGGGTGGGATCGTCGAGCGTTCGGGGAGCGTGTTGGCCTGGTCGAGTGGCAGGAACTCCAAACTCTCGGGGACGAAACTGAAGACTTGTCCCGTTTCGAACTTGTAGACCCAGCCATGCACGTTGATGGCTTTGCGTCCCAGGGCAGCTGCGACGGAGGGATGCGTCCGCAGATTCTCGATCTGCACCAGCACGTTTTCCTCGACGGTAGCCGTGAGCCGGGCAACGGGATCAGTAATGTGCGTGTAGTTCTCCTCGATGATTCGCCGCGTCGACTCGGCATGATTCAACCACGACTTGACCGCGGAAAGCTTTTCGACCGCTGCGGGGTTCAACAGTCCGGCCATCGCACCGCAGTGCGAGTGGCCGCAAATCACGATGTCTTTCACGCCCAGCACCGACACAGCGTACTCGATCGTCGCCGCCTCGCCGCCATGAACCGTGCCGTACGCCGGGACAATGTTTCCCGCGTTTCGCAGAATGAAGAGTTCACCCGGCTTGGTCTGCGTGAGGAGATTCGGATTGATACGCGAGTCGGAACAGGTGATAAACAGTGCGAGCGGATGCTGTCCGTCCGCCAGACTCTCGAATAACTGCTGATTCTCGCTGAATACGTCGGTCTGAAACTGGTGAATGCCCTCGACAAGTTTCTGCATGATGATTCGCCCTTTGTGTCTGGATGAAGCGGGAGCCTGTCGCGCGTCAAGAAATACGCATCACGCCACTTCGTGATCGATCGCGGACGCAAGCAACGGCTTGGCTACATCAGTAACGGGGCAAGCAATCCGTTGGACCAGCGGTGCCCCGAATAGACTCGGCAAGGTCGGGCAGTTGCGGGCGATTTGAACGAGCAAGCGTCGGCATTCGAGGAATGCGACTCGCTTGAAGGTGCCTCGCGGGATTCCGTACGTCTCTCTATTGCCACTTCCGAGGAGCCTTCGGGAGATTCTTCAACTGGCGCGGAGGATTCACGCGCTGACGCCGACGAAACGGATTGCGTCACGGGCATCAGCGCGAGACCCACAACGCAGCCGAGCAAGGCAAGCGCTCGTTGCATCGCGGTTCGTCGTTTGAAAGGTGATGTCCACATACTGCTATCGGCTGAAGAAACTCGATCTCCTACGTTGTAGCCCCTGTGTGTGACTTGTTCAATCGGGTTTCGGTCGATGTTCCGAGTTGGTCCGACACTCAGTCAACGCATCGCCGGTTCTCATTCCGATTCTATTGCCGCGGAGGCGAGTACGGCGGTGACATTGTCTCTTCCCCCGTGCTCGAGCGCCAGGCGAATCAGCATGTTGCATGCCGCCTGTGGTGACGCGTGACTCTTAAGGACGGCCGCGATCTCGTCGTCGCTGACCATATCGGTCAGGCCATCGCTGCAGAGCAAGATCTGATCCTCAGGTCGCAAGTCCAGAGGCTGAATGGAGGCATGCACCTCTTCGTTCCCCGCCCCCAGGCTGTTCATCAAGATGTGGCGAAACTTCTTGACGCTGTCGGGATCGAGTCCCGCGTCGATTAACGTCTGGGCCATTGTTTCGTCTCTCGTGACCTGTTCCAGCCGGCCGTTACGAAACTGATAGGCTCGCGTATCGCCGATGTGGACGATCATTGCATGTCCGTCCATCAAATGGGCCGAAGTCCACGTCGTCCCCATCTTGGCTTTCGCCGGATCGAGCTTCCCATGCTCCTGCAACGTGGAGTGAATGCGGTTCACATAGGCATTAACTCGTTGTTCGAGTTGCTGGGCGTCGAGACTGGTGAACTTCATGACCCAACTCGTCGCCTGGCCCGCCAACTCAACCATGGTCTGTAGCGCCAGACGACTGGCATACTCTCCCGACTTCATCCCTCCCATGCCGTCGGCAACGACCATTGCATAACTGTGATCCTCACCTACCGCCAATTCATCGGGAGGCAGGCTCGACAATAAAACCTCGTTCGAGCGGCGACGGCGAAAGACTGCGTAGTGATCTTCGTTGCGCTCGCGCACATTCCCCACATGACTCGCGGCCCCAAAAGTCACCGGCACCTTCGCCCCCGCCGCCGAGAAGAAGAAGTCGGCGAATTCGTTGACCGTGGAAAAGACGGCAGTGTCGTCGATGGCCTGGCTCACGGCGTGGATCCTGTTGATGCGTGACGTGCGTTGCAATTCCCTGTTGGGATTGTAGTGCGTCGGGAGACCAACGAGCAGTGAACAGATGAAGTGAAGGTTAAGGGAAACAAGAGGCACTGCTGCCTGTCGATGGTCGGCCTACTGTGAGCCGTCTCCATCTCCGCTGGCCTGAATGGGTTCGATCACGCCGAAGTCTGAAGAGATCCGACACCCCGGCAGCGCTTCGCGGAGTCGATCGACGCCGGCTTGTGTAATGTCGGTTCCGGTGATGAGCAGATCCTTGAGCTCGGTCAATTGCACCAGCGTGTCGACCGCCGCATCAGTGAGCGGCAGCGTCTGAATGTATAACTGTTCGAGCTTCGGCCAGTTGAGCAGCGACGAGATCCCTGCATCTGTGAGGTTCGTCGCCCCGATGTGAACAATCCAGACGCCCGGATATCGCTCGGTCAAACTCGTCAGTCCCGCATCACCGATCTCGGTGCCGGGAATGTAGAGCTTTTCCAACTTCGGCAGCTCACCCAGCCGGGCGAAGCCCTCATCACTGATGGGTGTGTCGTTGATGATGAGCGTCGTAAATCCATTCAGCCCATCGAGCCTCGCGAGATCATCATCTACGAGCGGCATGCCATGCATATCGAGCGTCACCAGATCGAAAGTCCCCTCAGGCATCTCCTCGTTCGAGCGAACAGTGACATAGCCGGTCGTGGCGTTGCCGATCCCGAGATCGCCCCCTTGTGAGCGAATCCAGTCGATGACCGACTGATTGCGATCAGCCACCGACTCAATCACTCCGCCGTCCCATTCGATCCGGCAGTTGGGAAGGGCAGAATGGAGCGATTCGACTCCGTCGGAAGTGACCGATGTCTGCCTTGCTATCAGCAGTTTCAGTGCGTCGGCGTCCTCAAGGAACTTCAATCCCTCATCAGTAATCGATTCGTTCAACGACACGTTGACGTACTGCAATTGTGGAATCGATGCGATCGCTTGCAGACCCGCATCGGTAATGGATAGACCATTGGTATTCAGCGAGTCGAGGTTGGGGTGAGACTGCAAATGGGCCACACCGGCATCGGATGCATTTGTGAATTCGAGGCTCAAATAGCGCAAACTCTCAATCTCACGGATTGTCTGAATTCCCTCATCGGTGATGGAGACTTCCCGTAAATGGAGATTGTTTAGCGGGAGTTGCGTCAGGTGCTCAACACCGGCATTTGTGAATTGACGCCCCTGAAGCAGAAGCTCCTTCAGCTGCGTCAAGTTGGCGACATGGGACAGTCCCTCATCGGTGACCGAAGATCTCCTCAGGTAGAGGAGAGACAACTCTTCCCATTGACCGACGAGGGCCATTGACGCGTCGGTCAATTCCGGTTCAGTGATCTGGATGGAATGCAGTCGGATCTCGCCCGCCCAACGGGCGAACTCAACATCTGTGATTCCGGTCTGGATGAGTCGGACGTGTTGCAGATGTTCCAATTGCCCCAACAATTCCCAGGCGTGTGGTTCGAGTTGCGTGCCGTTCAGGTTGAGGTGTCTGAGGCTTTGCAGATTCCTCAATGGCCTGATTTCTCCTTCAGTGACCTCGATATCAAACAGAGTCACTTCCGCCACCGTGAAGTCTTCCTCTGGAATTTCCATCTCGGCCTCAATGGGAAAATATCCGCTTCTTCCCGCATACACGACATTGACCGAACCGCCGACCGACAACACCCACTCTGCGACGTGCCGATCAACATCCACCGGCTCGATCACGCCTCCTTCCCATTCGATGCGACATTGCGGAATGGTTGCATGTAGTGCTCCGACGCCCTCGGCAGAAACAGACGCCTCACATACCCAAAGGTCTCGCATTCGATGCAGTCCTTCGAGATGAACCAGTCCCGCGTCGGTGATGGCTGTTCCGCTCAACGCAAGTTCTCTGAGCTCACCGAGAGAACCCAGATGCGCCAGCCCGACGTCAGTAATTGGCGTCGCCTGCAGCGAGAGGATCGTCAGTTGCTCCATGCCTCCAATAATCTGTAACGAAGAGTCGGAAGTATTGGTGAAGCTGAGATACAGTCCCCTGAGGTTTGGCAAGTCCGCCAAATGGGCGAGGCCCTCGCCGGAAATGTTTGTGTGGGGAACAAAGAGCGCCTTCAGGTTCACCAGATCCGACAGTTCCCGTAGTCCGGCGTCGGTGATATCTGTCTCGTCCAGACTGAGATTCTGCAATTCGGTCAACTGCCCGATTGTCGGCAGAGACTCGTCGGTGATGTCGAGTTTCGACAGCCGCAACTCAACAAGTGACGACAGATTGCCTAATAGCTGAACCCCACGATCGGTAACCGCAGTTTCACGCAATGTGAGATTCCGCAACGTTACGATTTGTCCGACATGTCTCATCCCTTCGTCGCCAACACTGGCACGGTCGAGAAAGAGTCCAGTCAAATGTTGGAGCGTCGTCAGTTGGCCCAGATCGTCGTCGTCGATGTCGGCATCAAACAGGTTCACATTCTGGATCTCGATGCGTCCCACCGGGAGTTCGTCAGTTGAGGTAACGCGAACCGTTTCGCCTAGTTCCGAGCGACAGTCAACGAATCCCCCCCGCGCCAGCACCCACTCAGTGACTTGTCGATCGACATCATACGGCACCCACGTCCCAGGCGCAACTTCCTTCACCCACGTCGCCCCGTGGATGACGCCGTGATGCTCGTTGCCGGAGGAATCAACCAGCGTGTCCCCCTGGCCTTCGTCGAAGTGATAGAGAGCAAGCGTGTGCTCGTCGGTATCAAATCGAACTGCGGGTGTGAATTCCTCGCTGTAGCGGGCGGTGTCGGAGATGCGGACTTCGTCGAGCGACCCTTGAAAAAAGTGGTGCATCGTCTCTTCAGTGAGCGTCAGCAGGTTGGCTCCGAGGGAGAACTTGTTCACCCAGCCCGGATTCGACACGGGAATGTCGTTCGGACCACCGCTGGCGATCAGTTGACCATCGACGAAGATGAGGAACTGGTTTCCGTTTCGCACCGCAGCGAGGTGAAACGATTCGGCGGGGAGATCGACATCGGACGTATAGAGAGTGTGTCCGGCGTAGTTGACAAAGACCCGCCCCTGCTTGACTCGCAGATCATTGAGATGGGGCCACCCGACGAGATGCTGTTCATCGCGTTCTCGATCGCACTGCACCACCGTGGCTTCGATCGTCCACTCCTCCCGTTGCTCCCACGTGATCGAGGGGATCTCGACAAAGTCGTCGGCACCGTCGAACGCGAGGGCGAGGTTCGCCGAGATTGGAGTTGCCGATTCGATCACCCCGCCGTTCCACTCGATGTAGCAGCCGGGAATGCGCCGGTGGAGTTCGGCAATCGCATCGGCGGTAAGCTGCGGATTGTTTTGCAGTTGGATATTGCGCAGGTTGGGCATCATCGCCAGAGTATTAACGCCGGCATCTGTGATCTGCGTGCCGATGAGAAACAACCCAACGAGTTTGGTGTTTCCCGCGAAATGGGCGAGGCCGACATCAGTCACGGCTGTTTCCATCAGTGTGAGCCTTTGCAGTTCAGGCATCTGACTGAGCGTTGCGAGATCCTCATCCGTAATGTTCGTTCGGGTGAGATCCAGGCCCGTGGGTCCGGCCAGGGCCGCGAGTTCATCGACGGCCCCGCCCATGAGATGAGCATCCGGCAACCTGATGTCGTTCAGATTCGAAAACGGCGAAAAGTGGCGAACGCCCCTTTCCGAGATGTGCATGTTTTCGATACTTAGCTTCGACAATCGAACGAGACTTGTCAGTGGTGTCAGATCATCATCGTTTAGCAGGCTGCCGTTGAACGACAAGTGCACCAGGCCTTGCATTTGACAGAGAGACGCAAGCCCATCCTTCGTAATGGGCTCGCACCTGTAGAGTCCCAAGACTTCAAGTTTGTCGAGCGCGCTGAGGTGCCTGAGCCATTCATCGGTTACCGGGGCATCCGACAGCACAAGCTTTCGCAACCGCTCGCAACCGCCGAGCCGGGCGATGTCGGCATCGGTCAGGTTGGAAACGCCCGTGAGATCAACCTGCCAAAACGCATCGCTCGGCATTGCATCCGCCGACGCGACGTTAAGCGAGTCCCCCCAATTGAGGTATTGCGACACCCGCGCGCCAATTGCGAACGCCCACTCGATCGCCTGGCGGTCGGCGTCATAAGGTGCCCAAACGCTGGGCGCAACTTCGCGCACCCACGTCGCCCCGTGGATCGTGCCGTGATGGCCGTTGCCGGAAGAGTCGGTGAGCACATCGCCCGTGCCGTCGTCGAAGTGATAGAGGGCGAGCGTGTGCTCATCGGGTTCGAAACGCTCTGATGGTGTAAAGTCTTCGGTGTAGCGTACGGAGTTGGAAATGCGGACTTCGTCGATGATGCCGTGGAAGGGAAACTCGTTAAACTCGTCGATTATGCACCTTCGGGCGATTGCGAAGGGAGTCGTCGGCAATTGCAGTTGACCGACAGGATTCTCGGCGCAGAGTTGTCCATCGACAAAGACCCGAATCACGTTGCCGTCATAGGTAGTCGCGAGATGATAGACGTCTCCGACTGAGACATCTGCGTCGCTATGGGCGGCTTGCCACCCCGAGAACTGCGACTCATCGCGGATCCCCGCCGTCGGTTGGAGTTTGCTAAGATCCCATTGAGAGAAGCACACGCCAAGACCACTGTCACCGTCGTCGGACTGAATGATTTCGTACTGCAACGCGGCGTTGCTGTCTAAGCGGACCCAGGCTTCTAAAGTAATGACGCCATTCGCAGGGCAAATCACTGGTGTCATCACGTAATCGTCCACGCCGTCGAATTGAAGGGCGTAGTTGTTCGAATCATCCCGCGCCGGCACCCATTGGCCCGGCGCGATTTCGCGCACCCACGTCGCCCCGTGGATGATGCCGTGATGCTCGTTGCCGGAGGAGTCGGTCAGCGTCTCGCCGTCCCCTTCGTCGAAGTGATAGAGGGCGAGTGTGTGCTCGTCTTCAGTCAAGCGCGCTTCGGGACTGAAGTCCTCGGTGTAGCGGGCAGTGTTCGAGATCCGGACTTCGTCGATAATGCCGTTGAAATTACCCCAAACGGCTGATCGGTCGTGAGGATTGATCCCGGCACCGATAACGCCGTCGGTATCCTGCAGCTCTGACGCCTGATTGAGGTATTCGAGTGTCCCAGCGTGAAAAACACCATCCAGTGCGAGCTTGAGTTCTACACCGTCCCAGATTGCAGCAACATGGATTTGTTGCCCGATCAGGGCATTCGATTCAACGAGAAGATTATGCGATTCAGACGTGCCTGAGCGCTCAGACACTCGGAACGAACGCGCAGGGTCTGTCGAGACCGAGAACGCGAAAGACTCGCCGGAAAACCCTAGAAAAAACCTCTCATGGGAATCACTTGCCGTGATCCACGCTTCAGCAGTGAACGGCTCATCCCGCTGAGGATGAAGGCCGGGAATGCGTACGTAGTCATCCACCCCATCAAACTGTAAAGCGAAATCGTCTCCCCCGAATGACGCCAGTTGTGTGTCGCCCTCATCCGCGGGACGCGAGATTGCCGGGATCTCCATTCGGGCGGTGATCTGTTGCTCTCCGCCGGCGGCGAGGTTGAAGGTGTCGTTGTCGGTGGTCAGTTGGATTCCGTCAGGCGTCGTCAAGACGAGGCGGTGTGTGCCGGGGTCGACGGAGAGGGTGACGATGCGGCCGTTGATGTCGATCTCGGCTTCTTCGCCATCGACAGTCACAGTGACGTTGTCAACATCTTCGGGGAGTTCGATGTAAACCGTTCCATCGCGAGTGACGAACCTGAAGACGATCACGCCCATCAACAGTGCTATCAGGCCGCCGGCCATCAGGACTTTGTCGAGGTTCTTCGACACCCACGACCGCGAACGCGGCATCGGAATGCGCGGCGAAGAGCTGTCGACGAATGTCGGGAACGAAGGCTCTGGGGCAGGAGACGCTCCGACGGTTGCGGTTGGCTTGGTTTGCGATTCGTGGCTCCCGCTGCCCTCGTTAACACTTCGGGTTACCATGGGGACGGGGACAGCATCGAGTGTCTGTGAGACATCGGTATCGACCAGAATCGTCGCCGCCGTCGAACCGCCAATGGCTGGTTGCTCTTGTTCTGAAGGTGCTTCCTGCGGCGGAGTCCAGGCGTCACCAGTCAGCAGCTTCGACAGGTCGGCACCCTGCGCGAACGGTTCCAGTAAGCGAGACAGCTCGCTCGGCGGCGTCGGCCGCTGCGTCGGAGACTTCGACAGCATCCGCTGCACCAGATCTGCCAGCGCCTTGGGCACTTCGGGACGCAGTGTGTCGACTCGAGGCGGTTCAACATTGGCGAGGGCCATCAGCTTTTTGATCGGGGTCTTGTACTGCTCTCCCTCGAACGGGGCCTTGCCAGTGAGGAGCTTGAACAGCGTCGCCCCCAGGCTGTAGACGTCGGCCCGAATGTCGACGTTGTGCGTGTCGCTCCCCTGTTCGGGGGCCATGTAGTCGATTGTCCCCATGATCTGGCCGGTCGTCGTCAGTTCGCCGACGCCTTCGTGATGCACTCCACCCAACAGCGCCAGTCCGAGGTCGAGAATCTTCACCGAGCCATTGGTCGTGAGCATCAGATTCGACGGCTTGATATCGCGGTGCACCAGACCGTTCTCGTGAGCGTGTTGCAGACCCTCGGCGGCCTGTCGAATCAGTTCACACGCCTCGGCAATCGGCAAGCGGCCGCGTTGGGTGACGAGCTTGCTCAGGTCACTCCCGTCGACGAGTTCCATCACGAGGTAGTGCGTGCCGTCTTCCATGCCGGCATCGGTCGCTTGCACGATGTTGGAATGGCTCAGCTTGCCGACAGCCTTCATCTCGCGCCTGAAGCGGGCGATGGCACCTTCGTCCTGGGTGCATTCCTTCGGCAGCACCTTGAGTGCGACGATCTTGTCGAGGTCGACGTGCAGCGCCTTGTAGACCGCTCCCATGCCTCCCTGACCCAGCTTCTCGAGCAGACGATACGAGCGGATGGTTCCCAGATCGGGAACATCACTGGCAGCAGCGACCTCCCCACTACTGATTCGCGTGAACGAAGGATCGCGACCAATGGCGGCGACGAGTTCGACGACGCGGTCACAGCCACTCTCGAGCATAAAGGGGTCTTTCGCTTCGGGGAGCCTCAATCCTTTCACGACCTGGTCGGCGGTGCGTTCGATCTCCTGCACCGTGTCTTCGCAGGACTGACATTGATAAAGGTGATCGGACACCGCGTCGGCGGCAGATTCACCCAGTGTGCCGAACACGAAACCCGACAATTCATCCTGCGACGGACAAGGCTTTTGCACGAGTAAGACTCCAAAGAAGTCGGAACCGCACAGTGGCGGTTCCTCACAGACAGACCAAGTGCAGAATAGAAGCACCTATTAGGTATTCCCAAAGCGTCACGCGAAAAGTGGAAAACGAGAGGGCAATCGTGCGGCAGGAATTCCCGAAGTGATTGGCACGCCGCATGTTACATCACTATTCAAAAAAACGTTTTTCTGAATTCTGCCGCGACTTGGGGGGAGATCAGCCGGCGAATATTCGCGTCAGCGGATCTCCGTCTGCCAGCCGATGAGGTCGGCCCAGCGTATCGTGCAGGTCGTGGTGAGGTTCGAAGCCGAACCGCCAGAAGATAGTGGCCGCGATGTCGCCCGGCGTGACGGGGTCGACGGCTGGGTAGGCCGCGATGCGATCGCTTTCTCCGTAGACACTGCCACCCTGAATGCCGCCGCCGGCCATCAGCACGGTGTAACAGTCGGGCCAATGGTCGCGCCCCGCGTCTCCATTGATCGTCGGCGTGCGTCCGAACTCGCCCATTGCCACAACGAGCGTCGACTCCAGCAGACCGCGCTCATCCAGGTCTTCGATCAGCGTCGCGAGTCCACGGTCGGCTTGAGGCAGCAGATGAGTCTTGTGCTGGTTCCCACATTTGAAGTGGGCATCCCAGTTCTGTCCCTGCTGACGGAAGTCGTACACATTGACGAACGGTACGCCTGCCTCGACCAGTCGACGCGCGAGGAGCAGATTCTGACCACGCATGTGACGGGCATAACCCATCTCGGCCCCATTGCCGCCGCCACCCCCTTCACCAGTACCCACTGCTTCGCTGCCGAAACCGTAACGCTCCCGCATCGCCGGAGACTCTTGCGAGAGATCGAGCGCCATTTGAAGCGACTCCGAATCGAGCAGACGATAGGCGGTGTCGTAGTATCTTCGCAGCTCATCCGGCTCGCCTGTTATCGGATCAAGTGACTGCAAGAGACTTTCGCGAAGTGTAGCGCGCCGACTGTCGAGCCCGTCAGCACGCGTGAGCGCCTTCGAGTTGTAGAGCCGGGCTTCGCCATCGACATCAATCGTGATCGGCTCGTACGAGTTTCCCAGAAATCCGCCCCCCTGACAGGGCACCGGATGCACATTGCGAAAGGGAAAGGGCAACGCCGCGAACGGAACGTCGGTCCCCTGGTGTCGGTTGAGATAGGCGAGCGCTCCGCCAAAACTGGGATACTCTTGCGGCAGCGGCTCGAAGAGTTCGCGATCGGGTCCGGCGAGCGGACGACCGGTGAGAGCGTGAATCGAAGCCGAGTCGTGCAACCGCGCCTGATGCGTGACGCTGCGAATGAGAGCCACCTTGTGCATCACTCGCGACATCGCCGGCAAATGTTCGCAGATGTGAATCCCTGGTGCCGACGTCGCGATAGGTTGAAACTCGCCGCGTACCGTATCAGGCGCGCCAGGCTTCATGTCATATGTATCAAGTTGGCTGGGGCCTCCGTAGTAGAAAATGAGAATGCACGCAGAGACATGCGGCTCGACGGGTGCCGCCAAAGCCAGAGCCTGCCACAATCCCCCAAGCGACAGTCCGGCACTCCCCGCGCTCAATTGCAGCAGCCGACGCCGAGTGAGGATGTCGATTGGGTTCATCGCGCGGACTGCTCGCTCATTCACGATTTCAGAGATTCACGCCCTTCAAGGTCGAGCATTCGGCGTTTCAAGTCAATCCCCTGAGGGGCCGAGAAGCCCCCGATTCGACCAGCCGAGCCGAGGACGCGGTGACAGGGAAGAATGAGCGGAATGCGATTAGTTGCCATCACCGTCCCCACGGCGCGAGCGGCACGCGGCGAACCGGAACGCTCGGCCAGTTCTCCGTAGCTCACTGTTTCGCCATAGCCAACTTGCCGCAACTGATCCATCACGCGGCGGCCGAAGGATGTCAGGTCGGGGCAATGGATCGGCACATCGCGAAAGTCGTCCGGCACTCCGGTGGCATAATCGACGAGCCTAGGCAGGAGGCTTTCCACGAGAGCCGTATCGTCGTACTGAGCGTGCGGGTCGCCGGCTTGTTCTGCTTCGAGTCCCAATGCGTCGACGGCGTTCTCCTGCGTGGCATGCCCGATCGTCATTCGAATGACCGCCCCTTGTGAAGCAGCGACGGCGATCCAACCCAAACTGGTCGCAACAGCCCCCACTGCATGCGTCCCGATCGCATCGAGATACTGGTCACTGACCGAGGTTACACAAGTTTCAAGTTTGGGATTCTCGGAAGCAGGCTGTGTGACTGACATGGCAATCCTCCAGTGACGGGCCGCGGCGTTCACATCGTCGAAACAGTTTGTCATTCCTCGCGAAAAAGATCCTTGCGTGAGGAAATATCAAGCCTCTCGGATATGGTTGAATGTTTCGTATGATAGCAGACGAGAGGGGATTCCGCGTTAGCCTCGAACGGTCAATCGACGTTCGGCATTTCGCTGCGGTCGCGCGTCGCGCTCAGGTAGAGGACGCCGCTCTCGGAAGCCGAGGTTGGGGGTTCCATCTGTCGGAATAAGGCCGCGAGTACATCCCGCCGGCTCACCTGGCCGACGGCTCGGCCATCGCGCACAACGGGAAGTCTACGGTAGGGGGTATTCAAGAAGAGATAGGCAATGCCGAGCAGGTCGCGATCGTCGGTAATGGTTTCGGCCTGCGTATCCATGAATCCCGCCACCGAAGTGGAAGGCAACTGATGGAGGGCTTCGACATAAGCGCGTGCTTCGCTTTCGAGTGATGCGCGATCTCCCGCCGCCTCGACCTGGCACCGAATGATCGTCTCGAGGATCTGCGAACTTCTCAGCACATCACGCCGGCTGATCTGGCCGACCACACGATTTCCGCTGACGATAGGCAATCGACGATACGGCGTCTCGATGAAGATCCGCGCGATGGAAAGCAGATCCGCCTCGGGCGAGATCAGTCGACCGCGATCGACGTTCATGAAACCTCGCACTTCCGCGGTCGGCAGTCCGTCGTAGGCACCTTCAACGACGACACGCATGCTGGTCTTCTCGGAAAACGCTCCGAGAAAGTCGCCTCGGGGATCGCAGACGGGGGCTCCCGATACGTGTTGTTTAAGCAGCCGACCGATGGCGTCGAAGACGTCCTGCTCTGGACCGAGCCGCAGAAGTTTCTTCGTCATGAAGTCCTTCGCGCGGGGGATCTTCATGCCCGGCCGAGTCACGAATTTGGCCGTTTCCGTCAGCACTTTCATACAGCATTTCTCGGAGAAGACTCCCAGATACTTGCCGTCGGCGTCGACGACGGGCATCCCCGAAACGCCGTGCTTGAGCAGCAGGTGGATCGCCTGCGAAACATTGGTTTCGGGGCGGACCGTGACCAGCCTCGTGGTCATGATCTCTTTGGCGGTCGGCGGTGTTCGCGTCAACAGTGGTGAACTCATCATCGGCTCCTTGGATGCCGCGGGTTGTTGGAAAACTTCACCCAGTGATATGCAGATCTCCTTTGACAGCCACCGTGCCGTCGCCATCGAATCGAACGATGATCACGTTTTCGTGACAGCAGACGGGGCACTCCTCCAGCAATTGCTGTTCGAGTCCTTCCGAAATGTCGACCGGGAAGAGGAATTCTTCGCGGCACGAGTTGCAAACAAAACTCGTCTCCACGAACGAGTCGGTCCGCTGCAGCGTGACGCCATTCGTCGCCGGCTCGGGGTCGTTGGGAGATGGTTTGTCGATCATCCGGATACGGCGCGAATGACGCCCGCCGGCAAACTTGGTTTCAAGCCAGACGTCGACAATCGCGCGGGCTTCCGCGAACGAAATCAACCGTTGTCCCAACGACAAGACGTTGGCCTTATTGTGCTCGCGAGCCCAGCGAGCGGTCTTGAGGTTCCAGCACAGTGCGCAACGCACTCCTCGCACTCGATTCGCAACGATAGCTTCGCCGTTGCCACTTCCGCCCAAGACGATGCCGCGTTCGAACTCGCCGATGGCGACCGCTTCGGCAACGGGCCGAATGAAGAGGGGATAGTCGACAGGAACAGCCGAGTCGGTGCCGAAATCATGCACGATGTGCCCGCACTCCATGAGATAGAGCTTCAGGCCTTCTTTATATTCGAATCCGGCGTGATCCGAGCCGATGGCAATATGCATGATCGCCCTTTCCAAGTCTTGGTAGGGTTACGCCATGATTCTACCAGCCCACGCATTCAAGTTTGAAGTCCAATGCTAAAATTCGGAGTCTGGGGGCGAGTCCTGGTTGCTGCCTCGGAGGAGTCCCGAGCAAAGAGAAACGCCGGCGAGTCACTGCGGACTCGTCGGCGTTTTGCATTTCAGTCGTTCAACAGGCTCAGTTCCCTGAAGGGGGGCGAACCAGAATGACGGATTGACGCGTGTAACTCATCTCTTCTTCGCCGGGCTGCGTGACGGAGAGTTGCTCCTCGTAGAAATCGAGCGTGCCAATGATGCGCCCGACGCTGGGGATCAGATCGAGAAAGTCGCGTGCGGCCGACAGGTCTGCCCCTTGCTGTGAGGCCATGCTCGTGATCAACGGCATCATCGCACCCATTTGCTGAATGCCCATCGCCGCCTGTCTTGTGTTCTCACCTGAGTTTGCATAACTGATGGCCGCGACCGGTCCATCGATCGAGAGGTTGAATCTCTGGAAATCTTCGGAGTCGGCGAGCGATTCGCCATTCCCATCGAGAGTCTCCAGAACGGCCTGCACCGCTTCAGCCTGCGATCCAATGACCATCCAGCCGTCATGGAATCCAATCACGGGTTTAATGCCTGCCGATGCCAACGAGTTGGATGAGAGTTCCTCAAATTCGTCGAGTCCATCGACCGCCTCGAACGAGACATTCTCGGCTCGAATCTGCGGAATTTGGCTTAATTGATCAACCAACCGATGGAGCAGCTCACGAACGCGCTCGGGGTTGTCGCATTTCATGAATGACACCGACTGCGCACCCGGAAGTGTGATCGAGACCGATTCACCGCTGAACGACTGCAGAATGTCTTCGTCGATGTTGACATCCAACTGCTGTTGAATCCTCGCGAACTGATCGAGCCCCTCCTGCGATTCGGGGAAGTGTTCGGGAATCAATTTCATCAACCACGAGTAAAGTGGATGAATGTTGACACCAGTCGCCAGCGAATAGCTTGTGGCGCTTTCCGGCACCCAGCGGCTCCAGTCCTCGAACATCTCCTGATCAAGGACCATCTGGCCCAGAACCGTGTCGCCCGCTCCCGAACGCAGTTTGCCATATGATGCCGAACGATTCTGGTAGCCGTCGGTGTATTCGACAGTCACTTCGTAGTCGAAGGCATCGAATTCGTCGACAACTTCTTCGAGCAGCGTTGCCACCCGATCGGCTTCGTCGTTGCCACCGGCCTGTTGACGGATGAAATCTCCGAGGCCGCCCAACTCTCCAAAGAGTTCACTGCCGTCAAAGAAGGTGAGGCCGTCTTCAAATTCGGGAAGATGCGTGAGCGCCTCGGCGAGCCGTTCGTCGTCGAACTTCGACTCCGCGCTGGAATCGTTGAGCATGGTGACGCTGTCTCTAGCCAACTCGTGTACTGATGCAAAGATGAATACATCGCCCATCACGCCCACGCAGGGGCTGAATGGAACTTCCCCCGGAGGTTGTAACCAGGTGAGCGTCGCTCCGCCGACCGATTCCGTTTCGACGGTCACTTCTCCTTCCGAGGCTTCCTCCGCGAGCTTGAAGAGATTCGTGATCCCTTCCGCGAACGAGGCGGCTGAATCGTCGGGAACTCGAACGAGTAGGAGGTGTTCGGCTGTCGGGACCGCCATTCTTTGTGCGTAGACCGACTCGCTGCATTGTGCCAATGCCTCCCATTGAATCGGTTCGACGGCGTTGGTCAGCGTCTCCCAGACTTCTTCAAATTCGTCGATGTCTCCGTCAGACATCTGTTCCTTCACTGCATCGACGAAGCGTTCAACGATGCGCGTCTCTTCGATCGTCGCCCAGACGTGCTCGTAATGCTCCTGAATATAATCACGTTCGGGGTTGTGTCTGTGATACGTGGCAAGATAGACGTCGCTGGGGACGGCGTCTCGCAGATCGTCGGCGGTGGCCGATAACATCAGGCACGCGAAAATGCCGCATGCGAAGGTCAAGACAAGCAGAGGGGATCTCATCGGGTTCTCCTGAATGGATTCGAGTTTGAGTCAATGGCCATTATGTCGCGACGATGGCCGCGTTTGGAAGCGTGTCGCGAAACAACTGTAAAAACTGATGTATCTCGTCAGGCGCGGCAACGAGTGAGATGTACTATACGCCCGCCCTCGATAAATCTTAGGACTCGTTCACTGATTTCGGCGTACGCGCCGGCTGCGAAACTGGTCGAGCAGCACCGAAAGCAGGATGATTCCCCCCAACACGACCGTCTGGCGGTGGCCGGAGATATTCCAAGTGTTCATCCCGTTGCGGACCACGCCAATAATTAACGCACCGATCAGCGTGCCGAGTGCCTTGCCTCGTCCGCCGGAAAGACTCGTCCCACCCACGACGACGGCCGCGATCACATAAAGTTCATACATGTTGCCGTAGCTGGGGGATGCCGCCTTCTGTTCGGAAGCGAGTATCACCCCTCCCAAACCTGCAAGCATGCCGGAGACGAGGTAAGCCGTGAGCATCACGCGTTGCACAGGGACCCCCGATAGCCGCGCGGCCTCACGATTGCCGCCGACGGCATAGAGATGTCTTCCCCAGACCGAGTAGGTGAGCACGATGTGAGCCGCCACGTACAGCAGAGCCATCAGCACGACGGAGTTCGGGATATTGGCAATCGTTGCTCCTGTCCCCAGCCATTTGAAACTCGGCGGAATGTCGGAGACCGTCTCGCCTCCGGTCAGCAGCATCGCCAGTCCGCGAGCGATCAGCATCACGGCGAGCGTCATGATGAATGGCGGAATGTCGACCCATGTGACCATCGCACCTGTCCAGCTTCCCACAAGACTGCAAATGAGGATACCGGCCAGCGCGCCGCCGAGCATCACCCACAGCGAAGCCGATCCACCTCCGGCATGTTCGATCAGGTAACACGTCGTAACGGCCGACAGCGCCATCAAGCTTCCGACCGAGAGATCGATCCCCCCGGTGATGATGACCATCGTCATTCCAATTGCCACAATCGCGATCGCCGCGTTCTGCTGCAGGACGTTGCGCAGGTTGCTGAGCTTAAGGAAAGCCGACCAGCGATAACTTTCCGGCACGAGAATCGCCGGCGCGCCGACGTTCCATTCCGAGTCGCGAATGCGGTCGAACACGATTTGTGAAGCCGCCTGCTGCGTAGCCGCCACGGCGTCAACCGTCACTCCTTCGGACTCCAGTTTGCGAAAGGTCGCGACGATTTCCTGAGGCGTGCCGGCGACGTCGATTCTCTCGCGACTTCCCTGCAGTCCTTCCTGGATTGCGGCAATGAACGCCGCGTCGGTGACGTTCCCCTGCACCGCGACGACGATGCTTCCCTCCTGCTGTTCCAAACCGTTGATTTCCGCAACAAGCTGCTCACCTGCCTGCCGGCCAACAACTGTAAAGTCCTTGATCGTCGCGATGCTGAACACCGTGCATAACAACAGCAGGATCAACAGCATGCTGTAGTCGCTCTGGAGCAGGCGTTTCATCGTTCTGAGGAGCTAGCGGTTGATCGATCAGTCACAAACCCTTGTCGTGGAAGCCGTGAGTCGCCGTGAGACTTCCGAACACGGCGGAATCGGAACTCTCGCGAGTTCCGCTACAGGACGACATCCCCGGCATACTTCGTTCCCGCCGTCACTTTCGAGGCGACATCCTGCGCATCGAGGGCAAACTCGGGACTGATTTCGATTTTCGCGGCATCGTCAACCACCGCACCAGCCGACACGAGCCATTCGCGGTGAATGCGGAGCAACGCCTCCCGACATGTGGCGGGGGAATCGTTTCCTTCCGCGTTCTTGACCGGATTGAATTCCCGTGCCCTGTCTCCTTCGACAACCAGCGCGACCTCGGACTCCGGCAAGACATCGAAGATGAACTGCTCGAACTTATGCGCCGTGTTTTCCGTCGGCGCAGGCTCGATGCGTTCACCAGCGTCGTTGAGATAAGGAACAGGCTTGTGCGCCACATGGAAGGGCAGGTCGATTCCCCGTTCGATCAGACTCTGCAGAAAGCCCAGCCGAAAGGCATGAATCGCGGTGTTTCCTGCCCAAAGCTTGAGCGAGCCGTCCTTCTGCGTGGCCGCCTTCTGCTCTTCACTCAGGTCGCTGTACTCGGTGATCTCGCAACTGCCGTCGATCGAAGTGACAACGCCCATCTTCTCTTCGGGAAACGCCTTGGCAACCACTTTCGTCGTGACGTCGGCCCGTTCCTGAAGGTGCAGTCCCAGGAACGCGGTGTCGCAAACAATCGCGGCAGGATTGTCGACCTGGTGATAGTAGAAATGCTCGATTCCCTGGTCAGCCATTCTTTGCAGCAATCCGGAAGCATGTAACGCGCGCAACATGCCGCCGTGGCCATCGGGTGAAGTGCTGATGCGCCCCGGCTTGTCGAGCAGAATTCGCGGATGCTCATCATCGACGGCGGGCAACGAACGCTGGCGAAAGAAATGAACGTGTTCCTCGGGCAAGCCGAGAAAGTCGTGCTCCCGAAAGTGCCGACGCGTGTCGGCGTCGGTTGCCTCACTCGTCATGATGAGATACGGAATCGGCTTCCCGTATCGCTGCGTAAGGGCCAATACCTGTCCACACAGCCAGTCGAACAGAGTTCGGTCCGACACCGGTCCAATCGGATACATCCCCTTTGGGGGATCGAAGCCCAATCGAGTCCCCTGGCCACCGGCGACAAGAATACACGCCACTCTCCCTTTCTGAAGCAATTCCTCTCCGACCTTGGCCGCCGACTGCCATCGATCGCGTTCTTCGGGAGTTTTTGGCAGACGGAAGAGGGGTGACGGAGGTTCGGCGCGATCGGCCCGCGATCCTTGCGACTCCAATTCGCCTTTCTTGGTGGACCGCAGTTCGAACAGCCGCTGCATCAGTTCGAAGTCGATCTCAGCGATCTGATCGAGCAACGCCTGCTGCTGGGCGTCACTCAACGTGTCCCAACCAAAGAGCAGGTGCGTCTGTTGATGAAGTGCGAGTTCCTCGCGAACCGTGTCGGGGACGAGCATGGCAATGCAGTTTCGTGGTCAAGCAATTAAGGGATTCGTGCCTATTCCGTTGCCGTCGGCAGAGGGTAGATCTCGCGGCCTTCGTTGGTAGCGAACTTTTCGGTGGTGAGTCGAATCTGGCCAGCTTCGTGGTCGATGGAAATCACAAGCCGATCGTCGATCTCACAGATCTTGGCCAGTACGACTTCACCCGGGACAACTCCCAGGACAAAATTTTGCCGCATGTTGCGAGTCAGGCCGGCATCTTCAAACGCTTCGCCGTCGAGATGAATCGTGACACCAATCGTGTCCCCAATGTAAGCCAGCGCGGCTTCAAGCGGTTCGCCGTTGAATTCCGAATCGACGGTGAGTTTGAGTCGCTCTTCGATCGTCAATTCCGGCATCGGATCGTTCGATGCGACGACCACCGGCCCCGCAGAGAAGTCGGTGAGTGTCGCCTCCTTCCAGGTGAGCATCGTCCCGAGCGCCAGATTCGGGGCGGCTTTAGCTGGCAGCAACGTCGTCAGCCGGATGTAGCGGTCGCCGACATTAATGACCGTCGCCATGCGAAAGGCTTCGAGCATCGCGGGGAATCGTCCGATGATCTGGCGGAAGCCGACGCGATTTGGATTCATCAGGCGGGCGAGATTCAGGAGATCCTGCGGCGTCTCGTCCAGCCGATCTCGCATCGTTGCCCTCAACCGCGATGCGCTCGTGATTGACGAAGTCCGTAAATACATTTGCGAGAAGAGATGTTCTGAATCGACATGCAGACTCCAAGCGACCGTTTCGACCTCATCGCCGAACCAGTCGAGTGTTGATTGAAACGCCAGCCTGCTCTCTTCCTGAAACAGATTTCCTTCGTGTCGGCGAACGGCCTCGACATCGAAAGCGAGTGTGCAGAGGCGATTCCGGTCGGTGAACGACAACAGATGCAAAAGGCCGTCTGAACAGTAAGTATTCGGCACATCGACCCACGACGGAAGTTCTTCGCCGAGCGACTTCGGACAGATTGCGATTGTCCGCTGTCCCTGCAACACATAGGTGTAGTCCGTGGTTTCATTGATCCGCAGTCCCTCGCGTTCCAACACCGTGTTCCCGCGGAACTCTTCAATCAGTTCCGAACGTTTTGCATCCTCGGACAGGTGGACCACGACGGCCATCATCGGTTCAGACCCTCGAGCACCCAGAAACATGCCAAAGAGCACCTCTTCAATCTGGGCAGGCTCGCGGCGGCAATGCGTACGCAGGAATTCCTCCAACCAGTTGACGACCCCTTCCGTCAGACTGGCGCGGAGCACTTGCATCTCGGTTTCGCTCGACCAGAGTTCACGCGGCCGCAAATGCAGAATGCCGTTGATGCCGCTGGGCATCAGGTAGAGCTGAATCGGCTCCCCTTCAGTGGGGTCGAACGCATCGACCAGCTCAGGTTCACTCTCCAGCACATCTCGCTGGCGGGAGATACCGGCCGTGATGACGTTGGAGGACGGTCCATCGTTGCCGTCAGCTTGAGGAGCTGGCTGCGATTTGAAGCGATTCCAGTTCATTGCGATCAACGCCACAGCCCCACCGGCCATGACGAGAAAAGACAAAGAAACCCAAAGACCTGTCCGCCCACGACGTTTTCGCCGATTTTGGAGATGGGCCACGGGACTGGTGTCTTCGGGAGCCACGGCAACGACGACCGGCATGCCATCGGCGACCGGCGCGGCCGCTGGCGCCGCAACCGGCTCGGCGGAGGGTACTGAGACCGGCTTTCCAGCCGGTTCCGCATCGACGGCTTTTTCTTCCAGTACGAACGGCTCGCCGCAGCCCGGACACTTCACGCGCTTGCCGAGCTTCGAGCGGTCGCTCAGTTTGAGGTCTCGGTCACAATGTGGGCAGGCCACGACGACGGCGTCCATGACGCGATTCTCCTCACCGTCTCGATACTTGGATCAACTGGGTTGAACTCGACAATCGACGGTATTCCCGCCAGAATGCCTTTCTCAACGTTCTATCATATTGATTGACGCATTGAGAGGGAGTCCCTCGTTTTTGGTCGAGGTTCTTCCTTTCAGAATCCTAGAAATTCCATGAGCGAAACGTCCGCACATCCCGGGGAAGCCGCGACCGAGTCCGAACTCTTCTCGCAGCAGGAACTCAAGTCGTTCAAGGCCGACGACCAGGAAGCAGGCAGCGCGATCTGCAAGATGCTGTCGTTGTTCTTCTTTTACACGGTGATCGTGATGGGGCTGTCGACCTACGTCACGTACCGCTGGGTTTTCAACGGGTAGTCTTGGCGTCGGTGGACGATGGATTCTGGTCGTTGGACAACAGCGAGACGACACATAATCCAACAGCGTTCCCGAGTGTTTCCGCCGACCCACCTCCACCCCCATGAATGTCCTGCACGAGATCGTGGCTGCGAAACGGCGGGAGTTGGCGGATCTGAGTCGACGACTTCCGCTCGATGAGGTAGAGCGTGCGATCGCATCGGCCCCACCAGCACGAGACTTTGTGGCGGCCATTCTTGCTTCCGGTTCGGTCGCCCTCATCGCCGAAGTGAAGAAAGCCTCGCCATCGGCAGGTCTGATTCGCGAGGACTTTGATCCTGTCGAGATCGCCTTGGCCTATGAGGCGAATGGAGCGACCTGTCTCAGTGTGCTCACCGATGAACCCTACTTTCAGGGACGACTGGAGTACCTGACTCAGGTTCGCAAGGCCGTTCAAATCCCGGTGCTTCGCAAGGATTTTATTCTTGATGAGTATCAGGTCGTCGAAGCGCGCGCTGCCGGAGCCGACTCGATTCTCCTGATCGCCGAATGCCTGACGGGCGACGAACTCCAACGGCTATTCGCCTTTTCCCGCAGTTTGGGGATGGAGCCGCTCGTTGAGATTTACGACGCCGAGAACGTCGATCGCGTGCTCGAACTGCAGCCCCGTCTGGTGGGAGTGAACAACCGCAATCTGCGAACGATGGTCACCGATCTGGGGCATTCGTTGCGAATTCGCGAGCGCATTCCTACGAATGTGGTCTTCGTCAGCGAAAGCGGTATCCGGTCGACCGCGGATGTTGACACCCTGCGATCACATGGCGTCAATGCGATGCTCGTGGGCGAGTCGCTGATGAAGCAACCCGACATCGGAGCGGCAGTCCGAGAACTGCTCGCGTGAAGTGCTGCGATTTTGGACGCTTCAGATAGTACGGATCGAAAAACGCATCAACAGAAAGCTATCGGTGACGAATCGCTCTCCGGTATCTGTATCGAGGAGGCCGCAAGTACCCGCTTCTTCGTCGTCATCCCGCACGATGGGACGATTGGAAGTCGCAAACCTCAAGAACTCTTCGGGTTCAACTTGACGGGGACGCTGCATTACCGACGAACTTTCCGAACAACTGCTTTTCGTGATCGTCATGATCCATCCGAGTAGGCAAGTGAGTGCTCCCATACTTCCTGATATGGTCGACTCGACAACGCTCCCGACTCCTCAGGAGTCTCAACTCAATTCCACAGATCGCCGTTATACCGATGATCGCCGATCGCACAACGGCGTCGAGGATCAAAATCCCAATCTCGGAAATAACATACAGAAAGTGGTGATTTCGCTTGCCGAGAACCGTCAGGTTTGATCCTGCGACGAACGGCCGATTTCAAGCGGAACGCGCCGGCAGTCGTAGCGAGTGATAGTGGCAAAGCGCCGAGGCGCAGGCGTCGGCCACGTCGTTGGGTTCGGGAGGGTCGGGCAAGTCGAATTCTCGCTGCACCGCCGACTGCACCTGAGTTTTTGAGGCATTTCCCGATCCCGTCAGCAGCTTCTTGATTTGCCTCGGGGAATAATGCACCACCTGCAGCCCCCGCGAAACGGCCGCGTACAGAATCGCACCGCGCGCGTGTGCCATCAGTATGACGGTCTTCGGATTCTGGCTATGTGTGAAGACCTGTTCGATCGTCAACACGCTGGGAAGATACTGAGCGATGACGTCGGCCACCCCTTCTCCGATTTCCTGGATTCGTTCCGCCAAGGTCAGCGCCTTGGTCGAACGAATCACCCCCCCTTCACACAGATAAGGGCCGGCTGATGTTCGCTCAATCACGGCGTATCCCGTGCAGCGCAGTCCGGGGTCGATGCCGAGGATACGGTCAGCCGCTGGTCCGGAGAAGACATTGCCGATTGCAAAGCCCATGTCGAGTCCCTGGGGCTCGCCGAGTATGCGCTCCACGGATCCCGGAATGGGTGCGGAATCGGAAACCTGGCGACCTGCAGGGGTTGATCGGATATCCATGGTGCGGGCCTTACTCGAAATACTCCTTCAATCCGCGATCACTCATGCAAATGAGGCAAGTGATAAACCTCGTCCGAGATCATAAGAGTGAACGGACGCAACGACTATAGCGGTTATATCACCGGTGAGGCGCGTTCGGCTTGGTGAATCCTTGAAGGTGCCCAATCTCGGAACATGTGCTTGCGCCCAGTGTAGTAGGCTTGTGGAAAGTCGCGATCACAGATTCCTCAATACCCTTTACCCGCGGAGAACCTGAACCATGTCTCGACATGTTGGTTTCGTCGTGGAGAAGTTGGGCGAGCGATTTGAGACCGCGACCACGCATGATTTTGCGGTGCTGGCGCTGTCGATCACGCTCATTGCCTGGTTCTTCACGAAATACTTCGGTGACTGATCCAGAAGCATGGAATCTCACGCCAGAATGCTCGTCAGCAACTCACCCTCCACATCGGTCAGGCGATACTGTCGGCCATTGTGGAAGTACGTCAGCCGTTCGTGATCGATCCCGAGCAGATGGAGCATCGTAGCGTGAATGTCGTGAACGCTCACGCGATCGGTGACGGCCTTCCAGCCGAACTCGTCGGTCTCGCCATGGCTCACACCCCCCTTGATGCCCGCCCCTGCCATCCACATCAGAAAGCCATGCGGGTTGTGGTCGCGACCATCGCCGCCTTGTGATACGGGCATGCGGCCGAACTCGCCTCCCCAGATGACGAGCGTCGAATCCCATAGTCCGCGCTGCTTGAGATCGGTGAGCAGTCCATCGATCGGCACATCGGTCTCGGCACAATGGTCCCGGTGATTGTTCGTGAGATTGTCATGGGCGTCCCACTCTCCATCGCTGAAGACCTGTACGAAGCGCACGCCGCTTTCGACCAGCCGACGGGCCATCAGGCATTTCGTTCCGTATGATTCCGACTTGGGATTGTCGATGCCGTACATCGCCCGCGTCTCTGCGGTCTCTTGAGAGAGATCGACGACATCGGTCGCCTCGGCCTGCATGCGATACGCGAGTTCAAACGACTGAATTCTCGCGAGCAGGTCGGCTTCACCTGGATGTTGTTGAAGATGTTCGTCATTGAGTCTCGCCAGCAGATCGAGTTGCGCCCGTTGATCGTCGCGAGTGACTCCATCAGGCTGTCGGAGATTGAGGACCGGATTCCCCTGCGAGCGAAACAACGTCCCCTGATAGGTCGAAGGGAGAAACCCAGCACCCCAGTTGAGCGGGCCACCTTTCACCCCTTGGCGGTTCTCCAGAACGACATACCCTGGCAGGTTCTGATTCTCGCTCCCCAATCCGTAGGTGATCCATGCACCCGCAGACGGAAAACCGGGACGCGGGATGCCGGTGTTGATCTGATATAGCGCCGGCACGTGATTGTCCGAACCGCTGTAGCAACTCTTGATGAAGGCCAGATCGTCGACATGTTTGGCGACGTTCGTGTAATGCTCGCACACCCATTGACCACTTTCGCCATACTGCTGAAAGCTGAAGGGAGACTTCATTAGCGGGCCGGGGGAGCCGAAGAAAACATCGATGTCGATCCGCTCACCATCCCGCGATTGCAGTTCGGGTTTGGGATCGAAGATGTCGACCGCACTCGGTGCCCCTTCCATAAAGAGCCAAATCACCGATTTGGCTTTCGCGGGGAAATGGCCGTCTCGCGGAACGAACGGGTTGGCGGGAGCCACATCATCCGCCCGCAACGACTCCTTCCCGAGCAGGTCGGCCAGAGCCAATGCCCCCATGCCGCCGCCGGCGCGCTGCAGAAAGTGACGACGATTTGTGATCGGCGCTATACGTCCACAGGGAAACTTGTGTTGATGGTGCATTGAGGGATCGTCCTTAGGTAACCCGACGCGTAAGCGAGGAACGCGAGATGAGAAACTCACGATGCTCTCACTGACGTGTCGGGTTACCTGTTAGTCCACGTACAAAAACTCATTCAAACTGAAGATCGCCTGGCAATAATCCGCGATCGCCTGCCGTTCGATTTCGTTGCGAGACGAATTGCCGTTCCGTTGACTCCTTTGCTCGACTTGAGACGCGATGAATTCGAGCGATGCCGACCGTTCGGACTCAGTCGGCGGCCGTCCCAACGCGAGTTGAAACGCTTGATCGACATGCTGACGATCATCATCCCCGCCCTCCAAGAGCCGATCAGCGAAGTCGAAGGACAAAGTGCGAACGTAGCCGTCATTCAACAGGGCCAAGGCCTGCGGGGCGACGGTGATGTTCTCGCGTCGGCCGCAACTTTGCAGGGAATCGGGGCGATCGAACGCCTGCAACAACGGATACGGGATGATTCGCTTATGAAACATGTACACCGATCGACGACGCACTTCGGGACCGTCGGCAATGTCGCCCGGATAGGGATCCCTAATATTCCGGGCGATCATCGCTTCCCCAGCGATCGGAGGTTTGAAGCCCGGCCCATACGCCTCGAGGTTCAATGTGCCGCTGACGGCCAGAATCGTGTCCCTCAGGATCTCGGCCTCGATGCGACGCGGCTGCATCCGCCACAAGAGCAGATTCGCGGGGTCGATCTCTGCACGCGCTGCATCAAACGTCGATGCCTGCTGATAGACCGCGCTCGTCAGAATCATCCGGTGCAGCCGCTTGAGACTCCAACCGTTGGTGACGAAATCTTGAGTGAGCCATTCCAGAAGCTCCGGATGTGTCGGCTCCTCGCCACGCACGCCGAAATCGCTGACCGAACGCACCAGCCCTTCGCCGAAATGATGCTGCCAGACGCGATTGACAATCACGCGAGCCGCGAGTGCCCCTGCACCATGCTCGACATCGGTCATCCAGTTGGCCAGGGCAGAACGCTGATACGTGCTGTCGATCACGCCCCCTTGCGTCATCGCATCCTGCCAGTAGTCGTCGGCAGTGCGTCCGCTGGTCAGCACATCGAGAAACCCCAGTTGCACCTGCTGGTCGCGATCGTAGAAATCGGCTCGTTCAAACAACCACGTCGTGTTGGGTGAACTGCCAAAATCTTGAAAGACTAGGGCCTCTGTCGCACCTTCATTGCTTCCCGGCAAACGAACCGTTTCGCGATCTCCACTGTGGAGGGCACTCATCAGTCGGTAATACTCGCGAGCGGAGATGGCATCGTACTTGTGATCGTGGCAACGGGCGCACCCGATCGTGAGGCCGAGCATCGACGACCCGATCGTGGAAAGCATGTCGTCCAGTTCGTTGTAGCGGTTTCGCAGTCGCTCTTCTTCGAGAAAAGTGTCTTCGAGAACCGTGCTGGTCCCTGCGACCAGGAATCCCGTGGCGGCGATCGCTTCGGCGTTCTCCGGTTCGATCTCATCGCCCGCAATCTGCCAGCGGATGAACGTGTCGAAGGGGAGATCGTCGTTGAGCGCGCGAATCACGAAGTCGCGGTAGAAGTATGCGCCCGGTCGATCGTGGTCGGCTTCCTGACCATCGCTGTCGGCATATCGGGCGACATCGAGCCAATGCCGGCCCCATCGCTCGCCGTAATGCGTTGTGTTCAAGAGATGATCCGCCAGCCGGGCGACGGCATCAGTATTGAGTGGCTCGCCACCGTGCACGTCTGCCATGAGTTGCATCGTCCAGTCCTGCATCTCCTCTGGTGTCGGCGGAAGGCCGATCATGTCGAAGTACATGCGACGAATGAGCGTTCGAGCATCGGCGGCGCGACTGGGCTGCAACTGATGCGATTCCAGTGACGCGAGAATGAAGCGATCGATGTCGCCTTGAATCCAAGCATCCCCAGCGACCTGCGGAGGCTCGACCACTTGAAGGGGCTGAAATGCCCAATGCTCGCGCGCCCGCTCGGTACGTGGATCGAGGACATCGGCATCACTCGGCCAGTCGGCTCCCTGATCGATCCACGCCCGCAATATACCGACCTGCTCGGCGGTGAGTCGCTCGCCATCAGGTGGCATCACCGTGTCTTCGTCAATGCCAGCGACCAGATGTATCAGTAGACTGTGGGCGCTGCGTTCTCGAACAAGAACCGGGCCATGCTCGCCCCCTTCCATCACCCGGGCACGAACACCAAGATTTAGGCCCCCCTCTTCGTTCCCCTGGGAATGGCATTCGAAACACCGCTCACGCAGAATGGGCTGAACATCGGCAACAAAGTCAACATTTCGCTCGACTGGTGGAGTCAGCAACGCTTCGTAATCGATCGCCGGTTTGAGTCCAGCCGCGAAGTTCTGTGCGACTTCACTGCTCGACAACGCCCTGCTGTAGATCGCAACAAGATGATACTCCCCCAGCCAGGGTCGATCGCCGGAAGCCTCGTTGGCAAGGAGCAGATGGTATCCCGTGTCCCATCCCGAGAGATCTCCAGCGACATCGCTGTCGACGGTTGTCTCACCATTGATGTAGATCGACGCACTGCCATCGGAGCTGCGAGCGAAGACGACGTGAAGCAACTCGGAACGACACGCTTCCCCCGGAGTTGGCGTCGATGGAATGCCATTCGTACTGGTCGAAGTGGTGCGCAGCCTCACATCGAACTTGTCTGCATCTTGTCCCAATGTGATGTTGCGATTGCTCGGGTCGGCAGAGAGAGAAATGATTCTCGCCGGCCCGCTCTGGCGATCGTTCGCGGGAGTGATCCATGCCTCGATCGTCAATTCGCCTGATTGTTTGACGGCTTCATTCAAGCTGCGGGCCGGTTCGATCGATCGAACGACGACGCCATTCTCAATAACGAGCGACCCATTTCGCCATTGAACGGCAGCCGGTGAAGTGATCCGCAGGTCAATGGCATGGCCGGCCTCAGACGTGTCGTGGACAATGTCGCCCAATCGTTCGTTGAAGTCGTAGAGTGCTTCGAGGCTCTCCTCAACTCGGTCGGCGGCGATGGCACTGTGGCTGCAGCCCCACAAGAGTGAGGCGACGAAGATGAAAGGACTGAGTCGATGGTGCATATCGTTCTCGCTGAGATTCTCGTCCTGTAGTTTAGAACGGTGGACCGGAAATGTCGCCTTCGAGCGGACGCTGCGTTCCGAAACACTGGTGATGCCGACAAGGTTGTGGTCAGCCAGCATTTGTCTCAAATGCTCCCGGCGCTCTTTAGTGGTGGGACTGTTCCTCGACGATCCCGGGCTGATGCTTCATCATTGAATTTGAATCTCAGGGTTCGATTGATGGTCCTCCATACTTGAGAGCAGCAGCTCAAACCCCGTTCCCCTGTGCCTGAATCGATCGACGGTCGAGCGTTCGGGCGTTCGGGCTCATCTTTTGCATACACGACGGGCAAGGGATCACCCGTTTGACCGGTGAACCATGCTCGGCCGATTGTCGTGTAGACGCCGAGATAGGACTCCTTCGGGCCGGCGAATGTTGACGAACCGTTGTAGCGGTAGCTGAGCGTGAGCCGGGCCGACCGCTTGTCGACAACCTCGCTGGAATGCTCGATGACCTCTCCGACCGTGAGGGTTCCACCTCGCCACAAAGCGATGTCTTTCGAAATTCCCCCTAACGCACGGAACATCGTTCGGACGCCACTTCCGAGGGCCAGCAGTCCGATCGTGCCAAAAACCAGCAGCATGGTGTTTCCTTGATTTAAACCCAGCCAGAGTTTGCTCTTGGTCGGATCGTTATCGAGGTAAACGACTTCGACCTCGTCACCAACCTGCACACGCTGCCAAGTGTCGAAGTCGACACGGGCCGATGCGTGTTGCAAGACTCCAGCCCCATCGCGGAATTCGTACTTGAGAAACCTTGCCGGTCCTCGACCTCGACCGCCGTGAGCGAAGATGGTCGCGAGCAACACTGGCTGCCCAGCGCAACAGGCGACCGGGTCTCTGCCGGTGACGGTTCCCTGCACACGAACGCCATCGATCCAGTAGGGGATGAACGGCGTCAGGAACAACAACGGTGCGAAGGAGAACATTCCGCCGAGAATGAACAGGAGTACCGTCAGTCCCAGCCGAGAGTCGTGATTGACGTACAGATACCACGCGCGAATTGTTGGAAACGACGATGGATTAAGATCGTTCAAACGAGGCACAGCGAATTCGGATGAGTTGTCGCGTATCATGCAGGGCATCCGACTCAGAAAACTGAGATATTACTTTGGATGCCAATTCAACGCGATCGAGCGGGCGACGAGGCCCCTCGCTTGCGTCAGACACGGATGCAGGAGAACGATTGGTCCGTACGCGTCGCTCGTCGGAACTCGATGAGCGCAAAAGGATGCGGAGTCGCACCGTTGGCCCGGTCAGTGCGACCCCGCTTTAAGTTGTGCTTCGCGTCGACTCGCGAAGTTGAGTTCCAACACTACTCAGTTCGATTAGGTCCTGTGGAGCGGGGCGTTGGGATCGATGCCCATCTCTCGCAGGGCGTTCGCCACTGGCTCGACCATGTCCGAAGGCAGATCAAGCATGCGGTAGGCGGCCATCAGTTCAATCGCGGCATCAGTGTTGTTGCCGAGGGCCTTGTCGGCCAGTCCTCGCATCGCGATGGCTGCGGCATTCACTTCTGGTCGAGACGATCGGCCGATGAGCAGCCGGTCGGTATCGAGGAGGACGCCGTGCCAGTCGCTGAAGGCTCCCCTGAGAATCGCTCGCCAGACGAGGGCATCTTCAACGAAGTCGACCGGAGCATTGGGATTCTCGATGACGGAGGTGAAGTCGTCAGCGGCGGTCGCCGAGCCGACACTCATCAAGAGGCGACCACGCAGGACACGGGCGGCCACTTCGAATTCAGAGTTGACGCCGTTGGCCAGCAACAGCGAGTTCAGTTGATCGATGGCGGTCTGGGCTTGTCCGGCGTCGCGGTACATGACGGCGAGGCCGTAACGGGCTTCGACGATTTCCGCTTCGGTCGCGGTCGGCAGGTTGATGACGCTCGTCAAGGCGTCGACGGCGTCTTCCAGTTCGCCGGCCTGAAAGCTGTCGTATCCGCGTGTGAGCAAGTCAGAAGCCGACTCGGTCGGTTCGGCGGCGACGGTCGGAGCATTTCGACGCGGCTCCTTCGCCTGAAGGTCGTTCGTCACTGCGAATTGCAGAGCAGCGGTGATGGCCATGGCAATGATGGAAATTCGCAGCGACATGATGTTCTCCCCCCCCAGGATATTGCCGTTGATTTGGTTTTGTGTCTTCGACTTACTTCTTTGCGTGATTGCTGTTCGGGAAGGGACACAGAAAAGTCTTTGAAACTGGTTTATCCCTCCTATCCAATAGAGACCTCGCACCGGCAGATTCTGCGCGAGGAATGTGACGGAATTTGAAATGAATCGCACAACTACAATTGCGCAAAGCACTTGTGATTGCTGAATCCCGCGATGACAGGACTCTCAGGATTGGATTGAGTCTACGAATCCTCACCATTCATGCTGGTTTCGCTATCACCCGAAGCGCACTCAACGAGCTAGAAAACACGTGCACCCCCCACGTACGTAGCCTGCACTTGTATCTCCCGGACCTCATCCAGCGGGCATTCGAGATAGTCGCGGTCGATGATGATGAAGTCGGCCAGCTTGCCCGGCTCCAGACTCCCTCGGTCCTTCTCGGCGAACATCAGGAACGCGTTTTGAATCGTGTAGAGCCGGAGAGCTTCTTCACGCGCAATGCATTGCTCTGCATGAATGACATCGTCCATTCCACGAACTTGCCGACTGAGGGCGATCCACATTCCGAGCCACGGGTTGTAGGGATTCACGCTTCGCATGCTGCCGATGCGCTGCATGTGATCGCTGCCACCACCGACCACGACATCGGCGTCGATCAGGGAGCGGTATGGTTGGAACCACGTCAGTCGTTCGTCGCCGAAGTGATCGGTCAAAGTCTTGCCATCGAGCCACAGCCAGGCGGGTTGGAGGTCGGCAACGATGCCGAGTTCTCTCATGGATGCAATCGCCTCCTCACTCATGAAGTTGCAATGTGTGATACAGGGTCGATGTTCGCGAATGGGGAACTCTTCATTGATCCGCCGATACGCATCGATCAGAGCATGCACGGCTCCGTCGCCGACGGCATGAGCTGTGAATTGCAGGTCGTTCTCAAGGGACAGTTTGGCAACTTCGTACAGTCGCTCGGGTTCGATCTGCAGCACGCCTTGATAGGTTGGATCATCGATGGCGTAGATGCGGCTCACTCCCCAAGGCTGCCGCATGTAAGCACTGCCAGTGAGCATGCCGCCATCGAGAAAGACCTTCACGCCACGCAGCCAGACCCAGTCGTTCTCCATGTGAGCAGGATGGTCGACGGCTGCTTGAATCGATTCGACAATCGCATCCCAGTCACCATTCGGACTGACGCTCCAGCACAGGAATGACCGACACGTCAGTTCATTCCTCTCTCGCAAATCTTCGTAGAGTTCGAGGGTTGAGGGGCTGACGCTGCGTTCCGAAATGCTGGTGATGCCGACAGAGTTGTAGTCGGCCAGCAGTTGCCGCAAATGCTCCCGACGTTCGTCGGTGGAAGGACTGCTGCCAGAGGACTGCGGGTTCACGAATCGGCCTGCCGCCCGAATGATGCCGGTCGGCTCCCCATTCTCATCCCGTTCGATCTTGCCGGGCTCGCCATCAGGGATTCGGAAGTCCCGATCAATGCCACTGAGTTCGAGAGCCAGCGAATTGAGCGAGGCATCGGGACCAGTGCGAAAGTAAACGGGATGCTTCGGTGCCACACTGTCGAGTTCGGCTCGCGTCGGAAACCGCTGGTCTCTCAGTCGTGTGATAAAGACCTGGCTGATGACGATCCACTCCCCCTCCGGCAGCACATGCGTCCGGCTGCCGACATAGGTCAGCACATCGGCTACGGTCTCCATCACGGGGATTGCATGGTCGAACTCATACACCGATGCCCCACTGGCATGGACGTGCGAGTCCATAAGTCCCGGGAGAACCATCCGGCCGGCAAGGTCGATGACCTCAGTCTCAGTGCCGGCAAGTTGCATAACATCAGCATCGGTGCCGACTGCAAGGATTCGGTCGCCCTCAACAGCCATCGCCTCGACGATCTCAAACGAATCGTTGACGGTGACGATGCGGCCATTGCGCAGGATGAGGTCGGCATCCTGGGCAGTGACCGTGGCCGTCAGAAAGAAAACGGCGACAAGTCGACTTGAGATAACGATCGGAGTTTTCATCTATGACTCTCCATTTATCGATTGAAGCAATGGGACGCGTGTTCCACGCGATTGGCTGAAGGCCGTATTCGCGCTTCAAGCCCCGACGTATGTCGGGCTCAGATTCTCATTTGTTCTGACAACTTTTGGCCGCGAACATGGCGTTCCAGAAGGGCGACGACGGCGTCGGCGTCGAGGCCGGTCGTGTCGATCGTGATCGCGTCATCGGCAGGTCTCAGGGGAGCGACATCGCGGGTTGCGTCGCGTTCGTCGCGTTCCTGCTGCTGGATCAGAAGTTCACCCAGCGGCACGTAGACACTGCGAGCAGCCAGATCTTCCTGACGCCGACGGGCGCGTTCGTCGGGTGTGGCCGTCAGAAAGAATTTGAACTCCGCTTCGGGAAAGACAACGGTCCCCTGGTCTCTCCCTTCGCAGACGATGTCGCGTCCGTTGGCAATGCGTCGCTGTTGATCGACAAGAACATCGCGGACCAGCGGATTCTGAGCGACGAGCGAAGCTGCCGTCGAGACTTC
The DNA here is from genome assembly GCA_942492405.1 of uncultured Planctomycetaceae bacterium. Lineage (GTDB taxonomy): Bacteria > Planctomycetota > Planctomycetia > Planctomycetales > Planctomycetaceae > JANNSB01. The sequence continues at coordinate 280,034 of CALOES010000045.1, read as the reverse complement.
GGGTTCACGAATGCGCTGTGACACGTCGATGCCGTCGACCATTGCGGTCAGGTCATCGATGTCGATGTGGATCTCTCTAGCGATCCTGGAAGAGCTATCGGCATCGTGCGGGTCTTCACCGCGATGAAGGCACGCCCACGCCACGGCTCGGTACATCGCTCCGGTGTCGAGGTACTGAATCCCCAGATTCCGTGCGAGCCTGCGGGCAGCGGTGCTCTTGCCGGTTCCCGCAGGTCCATCGATGGTGATAATCATGTTCAGTCGATGGACTCAAAAACTCGGACGGAAAACACAAGCCCGCATCGCAAGCAAGGGACGCCTGCGCTGGGTGCGCGATCTCAAAGCATACCTATCCCGATCAGGCATTCAAAATGAATGTCAGCAATGGGTCTCGGGCCGATTGCCCCTGATCCATGACTCGGCGCAAACGTCGCTCACTCGATGATCCGACGTTCCACGAGATCGTAAACTTTGCCGACGGAAACTTCTGTTGCATTCTCAGCCTCGTCGACGGTGGTCCCATCGTAGAAGTAGACGTTGTTCTCTCCCATCACTTCAGCCTGTCTGCCGGAGACGATGATGGCGGTGGTTTCGTCGATGCCGATTCCCAGCATGCGGGGGAGGTGTGTCTTGAAGAGAACCATGTCGGGTCCGCGTCCGCGCTGAGTGAAGTGCTGATCGATTGCGCAGCCTGGGAGATAGCAGAAGCCGTCCTCGTAGCCGGCTGACATCATGTCCGTGTTGCCGAGTGGATTTCCGCGAACGAGGAAGTCTCCCTGAATCGTGGCCCCTGCCGAGCTGCCGCCGATCACGCCTCCTCGTGCCAGCACTTCGCGCATGGCAAGTTCGGTCCTGGTGCCGGTGTAGGCATCGAGCAGTCGCCATTGCCTTCCTCCGCCGAACCAGATGCCGGTGGCATCCTTCAAAGGCTCGATGAACTCCTCACTGTCGGCCGACGTTCGATCCGAGGTATGCAGCACAACCGCCGACGCCGCGCCGGCATCAAGGAACAGTTGCACGTCGCCACGTTCGTCGACTCTCGGGTTTTCGTCAGCCGTGGGAACGATGACGATTCTGGCCTCGTTACCGCCGGCCAGTTCGATGAACTTCGCGACCATCTCCCGCGTGAAGCCGCCCCCGCCAACGATCATCAGCGAGCCGCTCTCGACTTCGCAGGCCGCGGGTTCTTCCTCACCTCGCATAAATCTCGGGCCGAGCGTGGCCATCCGTCGGAGAGCGGTGTAGTCGGCCATCTGGCCGTCGCTCAACTCGAACGTGTCACCTTCGAGAGCAACGTGATAGTAGGGCGTGATCGTCACCGACTCGTCCCCAACAACACCGAGAGAGCGACCATGCAGGAAGGCCACCGTATCGGCACCGACATGCAGCGACACATAACCCGGCCGACCTGGCGATGGCTGATGAGTGATAATGACCTGCGGGATGAGTCCCAGCCCCGGCATTGTTTGCAACTCTCCCGATGCGCCCACGGTATACTTGTCTGCCAACACCGCAATCGACTGACTGCCTCCGATCAAACCGCCACGATCGAGCACTCCCTGCAATGCTGCGGCGAGGGCGTCGCTGCTCCAATCGACATTGGAGAGGCTGTCGCCCGAGAACCAGACACCGTTGGCTTCCGCAAGGGGCGCGAGGAAACGGTCTTCTGCAAGTTGTTCTGGGTTGCGCACTCGCAAATGGAGAAAGCTGCGCGAGTCGATGGCTCGCCACGCCTCGTCCTCCAATGCTTCGACCTTGGATTGCTCATCGGCAGCACCGGCCCGAGTCAGATTGGCCGCTGGCGCATTGCGCACTGCGCCGAGTGTGATCGCGACGATATGAGCCTCTTCGCCACCGGCGGCCTGCACAAACTCGCGGCGAAAACTCTCAGCCACTTCACCTGCACCATGAATAATGATCGTACCGTTGATGCCAGCGGGAATAATGTCGTTCAGCGTGTAGGGAACGGCTTCGGCATCATCCCCCCAAAGATCGAGAGGCAACAATGCGGAGCCCAGTCCCAACATACCGATCAGCGACAGACGAACCGAGTGATTGAGCCGACTGCGAACTCCCAGTTGCGTTCTGTACATGATGTCGGTTTGCTCCAAGGAACGGGTGAGTCCCACAATCAGCGTCGAGGTGGACGGATTCCAGTTCGTCATCATGCAAACCGGGGATGATGAAATCAATTGTGGAATCCTCCATTTCAACGGACAGCCTCATTCCTTCGATGTATCCGTTCGTTGGTGGTTGCCTCCCACTCCCTCTCCCACGATGTGGATCGCTTTGGGTTGAGCAGTGCTGTGGGTGAGGGCGAAGGTCCAACGCGCGCGCCTCATCCGGCCTACGGACATCTTTTAATGTCGAATTTGTCGTGAAGTACGTCGATTGCGGAGAGAGGGAGAGTTTGACCGGCCTCTCCAGGCCGGCAGCGTCAGCGACGGTCGGCGGCAACATTCGATTCATTTTCCACTTCTTACAAAATCAGAATTCAGCCTCGCCAAAGTTGAGCGAACGGCTGAGCGCCTCCTGGCGCTTGGGGGTCAAGAGTACAAGAGTACGAGTAGACACACACCTCGTGATACTCTTGCGATACTCTTGCCCATACCCTTCCGATACTCTTGTTCTCCGGCTGCCGCACCGCGCGGACGGAGATTCGTCGGTGTTCACGGTCCGCCTACCCTAAGGCGCGCGGTTGCGCGAGGCGGCACTGCACATCTCCACCATCCCGGATGCTCTGAGCATCCGGGATGGTAACACCGCGGATGTCGTTAGCGCCCCAGATGATTTCTGGGCCCCTCTCCCCCATCTGGTTGCGCCTTCGGCCGCGAAGCGATAGGGAAACCCGAAGTGTTAACGAGGGGGCCGTTAAAAAAATGGACTTTGTTCCGGTGACAACCTCGGCTCGCGGCAGGAGCACTCCACTTGTGGGCCGCTACCCGCAGGACTCAATTTGCTCACTTGAACGCTCTCACTCACGATCCCCTCATTAACACTTCGGGTTACCAAAACCCTCGGGTGGCCCTGCCACTTGTGGGCTGGGCCACTCGCGTTTCAAGTGATTGGCTAAACATCATGATCACGAGGCGTGCAATGGATGGAATCCTTTACGAAACCGTTCTCAAGGTCATCTTCAAAGAATGAGTCTGGCGAGCACCTTCTTGCGAGGTGAAATTCCCGGTATGCGATGTACGAAAACCAAGCTGCAAAACCAAACGCAAAGAGTTGACCATCTGCCGGACACTCGACAAGCATCGGCAGCGCTCCAATTGCCAATGCAATAAGCGCACTCCCGCCAGCCTTGATTAGCAGCAACCGTTTGAGAGGAGTACGTTCGCGGAACCAATTCATCTGAACATACCTCGCGATATCCTTCCACCCTCGAATTGTATCAGTGCTAATTGAGATCCGCCTCTCGCAGGCGAAACGGCTGTTCTTCGACTGGCAGAAAGTCCTGTCGAAAGTCAGTCGGGCGGAACGGCGGGTACTGTCCCGGTTCGGGGCCACCCTCGGCAGGGTGGCGGGTGCGCACTGCGTAGCAGAAGCACCCGTGGCGCGATTCGGGAGCTTCCGTTTCACGGTGCGCCCTGGGGTTGGGCCACCCGCCGTTGGTCGACTGAAGCGTGCCCAGCAATGCAAGGCGCGAAGCAACCAGGTACACTGACGGGAGCCAACTAACTTGCGTATCAACACACCAGTTGATGGGAGATGATCATGCGGCACATTACTTCATTTTCAAGTTCGACGTTTGTGGTGTTGATAATGGCGGTCGTGCCGAGCCTGCCCGGGGACGACGCCAACGTAGAATCTGACCCGCGACCACTGCTTGTCCAGGTCGTGGACGATGCCGGATTACCACTGGCGGGTGTCAAAGTCCATTGCAATGCTTGGACGAATGTTCCGGCCCCTTACAGCAATTCGGTGGAGGCCTCTACCGATGTCGATGGCGAGGTCACATTCGATGTCCCGAGTTCGTTGAACGGGCTGCGGTTGTGGGCCGACAAGGAGGGGTATGTCCCCCTCTTTGTAGACTTCCTATCCGGCGTGCCCGGTTGTCCTGAGTTTCCAACGGAGTTCACGTTTACGCTCGTGCCGGCGACGACGATCGGAGGCCGAGTCCTGAATGAATTAAACGAACCGGTCAAGGGTGCTCGCGTCGAAGTGATGTTGAGGCAATCCGAGATAATGGGGACGCCGTCCCCGAATACGTGGCTGGCCACTGAACAGGAAGCGTGCATCACCGATGAAACGGGGCGGTGGACACTCGACAATGTACCGACGGGTGACGATCTGGATCTCCGGCTGTGGCTGACGCATCCGGAGTACGTCAGCGATCGCGCCTGGCGCAACGGCGACGAAGGCAAAGAGTTCACGCTTGAGCAACTCCGAGGACTGTCCGCCACGTCGATCATGGAGACCGGAGTGCGAGTCTCCGGCACCGTAACCGATCCCGGCGGCGATCCGGTGAGCAACGCGATGATCATCTGGGGAGACAACCCGTATTACACCAGGCATGCCCAAGAAGCCTTTACGGATGCGGATGGAGTGTATGTGCTACCCCCTCTCGCCAAAGGACCAACGTTGCTGACGATCGTGGCACGAGGCTACGCTCCTCAGTTGACGACAGTAGAGGTAGGTTCGCCTGATGCCGTGACGGACTTTCAACTCGAATCGGGCAGAACGATTCGACTTCAGTTCGTAGATGCCGACGGAAACCCACTTTCCGAAGTGGGAGTCGGTGTGGATGGTTGGCGCGGCAGACGGACGTTGTTCAATCATCGTCATCCCAATGTTCCTTACAGCGGCATTCCCGATCGATCTGATGAATCAGGTCTCTATGAATGGACGTGGGCGCCGAAGGAAGCTGTCGAATTGAGCTTTGGTAAAGAAGGCTACGCTTGGTTGATCGGCGAATTCGGCCCTGGCGAGCACACCGTCATTCTCCACGAAAGCGAATAGCGGTGGGTGGCCCAGCCGCTTGTTGGCTGGGTGCCGGAGGCACACGAAGACTCACAATCGGCTCGCCACGCTTCAGTCGCCGTCGAAATCGCCACAGAGGATCAATCCGGGAGACCGTCGAATCGCAATCCCGACGCCGCGCCTTAGCAGGAGAACGTGACAAAATGGATGTGCCTCTCTCGATCGTGGACTCTGCGGCGGGTCATTCAGGCATCATCGATCGCGGGGCGGGAACCGTGCAACGGAATGGATCGCGGAGGGTTAGGCTTCTTGTTGCTGCACAACCCAGCCAACAACCGACTGGGCCACCCGCCGCCTCTCAATCATCTGATTTCCATTTTGTGAATAGTTGCACCAAAGTCCGCCCGGTAAGCCAGTGAACTGCTATTGCAACAATGCCGATCAATGTGAACTCCAAAAACAAGACAGCTAATAAACTCAAACTGGAGGAATGACCACCGATAACTGAATCCTGCGCCGCGTTCATCCAACGACCAGGACCAACATCGCAATAGACCAGAGCCAGTGGCGGCCCAGCCAACAGCACGACCGCAACCAACTGCAAAGGTGTGAGACGTGGTTTCGACATATCGCGCGTGTGGCCTAAGTTCCATTTCGACTGACCTGGATAACGTTCCATTCCGGGCAACGAGTGGCCCAGCCAACAAGCGGCTGGGCCACCCGCGCCGTGTTGGGACAATCGAATTCGACGAAACCATCCATGAGATGACAGACTCAATCGATCCCGTAGTGCTCGACTTCTGGCCACCAAAATTCGTCGAAGGGGTATTGAGACGGCTGATGGAAGCGAATGCTGTTCTCGATGTCGTGGCAATTCAGGCATTTCGTGCGGGCATCTTCCAGCGGCAGACGGATGAAGTCGAGTTCCGCCACGCGTTGTGCCTCCGTCCCTAGTCCGCTTTGCAAGTCGCGGTGTCGGCTGCCTGGTCCGTGGCAGTTTTCGCATTGCACGTTCAATTGGTGGGGAGTCGATTCCACATCGACGAATCCCGACTCATAGCGGAGAGCCTGCTGTGGATTCCATCCGTTGACATGGCATGTGATGCACTCGGCGTCGAACGAACGGTCAACCCAGGTGTCTTCCTCGCCTTCCCTACCGCTGGCCAGGACATCGAAGGCGTGCGCATGACGTGTGTTCGCCCAGATTTCGTAGGCCTGCGTGTGACATTCGCCGCAGGCTTCGGCCCCGATGTACGTGCGGCCCTCGACGTCGGGGAGGGGAGGTTCGGAAAGGTCGGGGCGTTCATCGATGAGTTGCGCCTGATAGTCGGCCATCATCTGCACCATCTCCTCGGACTGGTCGAATCGATCTTTCCCAAGTTCAACCAGTTCGTAGCGAAAGCGTTCAAGTGGCGTTGCTGCGTTCGGGTAGAAGCCGACCACTCCGACGCGTTTGCCTTTCGCACCGACGCGCAACACCAGAGTGCGGCCGAACAATTTGGGCTCGGCCTCACCATCTTCGGGACCGCCGGCGGTGACGACGAGATTGAAGTCGGGAAATGCCTGCGCGAGTTGTTCGGATTTCTCGGCCTCGCAATGGGACAAGAGCACCAGGATATCGGGCTGGTGAGCCTTCAATTCGGGGAGCACCCGCCGCAAGGCAACCGCGGGGTCTTCGAAGTACATCAACTCGACCTGGCTGGGCGGAAGGTGAGGCCGAACGAGTTCGGGACTGATGACGGCCGTCACCGCGATTTTGACGCCGCCGGTCTCGATGATCTTGTACGACTGCGGAAAGAGGTCGAAGCTCGGGTCGAACAGCCTCAAGTTCGCCGCGAGATAGGGTGTTTCGGTTCGCACATCCTCGGTGTTCGATACGCTCGGGTTGGCTTCATACGCGGTGTAGAGGCCATCGGCACCCATACGGGCTTCTTCCAATCCGACGGCGATGGCTTCGTAGCCCAACGTGTGCAACGCGGTCCAGGAATGCTGAAATTTGATCTCGGTCTGACCACGATTCACTCGTCCCGGATGGAGCATGCCTCCGACATCGAGGGGAACGACTGGCCATCCACGTGATTCGAGCGTTTGAATGCAGTCGAATCGACGAGCCAGACCGCCGGGCATGTTCTCCGAACAGCCGCACGGTTCAATATAACCGTGCATCTCGCCGGTGAGCACGAAGGCGACAGCGGGCTGTTGCCAGTCGGAAAGGACCTCTGCAGGATTTGATGTCGTGTCGGCCAGCACGTCGCTATTCGAACGGAGCACGAACGAGAAAACTGTCACCAAGGTGCCGATCCCCGCTGCTGCCGCGATGAGGACGAGCACGGGTGTTATCGGACGCGATATACCGCGGCGATCCATAATGAACTCCATTCCTAATTCGGATTCTCGACGCTGAAATCAACTCGTACCGAAAGCTCTTCTCGATCGGGGATGTTGGTGCTGAGCCTGACTGTTCCGGCGTTCTCGCCGTGCCATGTTCCCGGTTCGGCGTCAGGCGGAATCGTGAACGTCAGGTAATAACGTTCGCGGTTGGTCGCGGGGTAGTCTTCGTCGCGCACCATCTCGAACTCGATGAAATCCGGATCGCTATCGATCAAGGCCAGTTCCAGAGGTTCCTCCATGGGTGACATGATCAACGAGAGCTGGACCGATTTGCCTTCGCCAATCGCGACTCTTCCCATATCCAATAGTCCATAGCGCGTCCCGGACCAGCCGCGCCCCGTGATATTAAATGGCCCGCTGCGGGAGCCGTTCACGGTGATGACAACCTCTCGATATTCATCGCTTTCAAAATCCGTGTGAACTGTAAGCGCGCCACGGAACTCGCCGAGGGGACAACTGGGGAGTACTCGGCAGACGACTTGGTATCCTTTCAACCCACCCATCGATTCGACGGCAGAGGGGCTGACTTCTTGATATTCAACCTCCAGCCATTCGTCCGAGGACTCGATGCTCGTAACCACGAAGTCCGGCGTTAACATGGAATACACAACACCATCCAACATCGATCCTTCTGCATCGTTCACCATGCCGGCGGACCACTCCGTCCCAGGCATGACGATGATTTCCGGCACCACCTGTCCCTCAACCCTGAAGTCAATGCGCGGCATTTCGGGAACGTTGGTAAAAATCGCCGCGGATTTGGAAAACTCGGTCGCATGCGATTCGGGCTTCCAGGTCAGCAAGACCTCGGTTTCCGCACCGGGTTCGAGGACATTGACGTTCAGGCTGCCAAGTGTGCATTGGCATGTTTTCGGACCGAGTGCCAAATGCAACGGCGCGTCCCCTGTATTGCGCACGACAAAACCGTGGCTCCCTTCCGTACCGATCGCCGTCCTGCCAAAATTGAATGACGTTTCAGGGACGTCGATCTTCGGAAACGGGGCTTCGGTCGGGAATTCAAACGGATTCACTAGATAGAGACCATCCGAATCGGTTTCTGCCTCGGTGACCTGGGTTTCTCCGACTCCAGTACTGCACCCCGCCAACAACAACAGCGGGAGCAGACACATTATGCGACTGCGATAGTGAAACATTCCAACTCTCCGCGATAGATTCAACAATGAATGAATTGAAAAACCAACGAATGTGATCTCTCAGCATTGTACTCTGCACCTCAACCAGTTTGAATCTTCCCTTCTGGATTGGCTGAAATTCGCCAACCTCGAACACTTTCAATCAGAACAGAGTTTCCTACATGACCATACGAACCGCTCAGTCGCAGTCAATTTTCCCGGTATTGGCGTGGCTGTTCATCGGCCTGTTTCCTCAGGTGTTGCAGGCTGAAGGGGAATACTCGCAGACGGCTGTCGTTTGCGACTCACAGGTTCGCGGTGAAGAATCGGGAGACGAGTCTCAGAGCTTGCCGCCTCAAGCATGGCTGCGAGGGGACCGACCGAGTTGGATCTGGGGAGCCGAGAACGACGGCAAATACGCCCTGCGGACGACGTTCTCGACCGACACTGTCCAGGGACATCTGAAGGCCTCGTGCGACAACGTGATGACGCTTATTCTCAATGGAGAACAAATCGGATCGAGTGATACCTGGCAGTCTCCCGTCGAGGTTGATCTTTCGCGGTACCTGATCGAGGGAGAGAACGTGTTGATCGCCGAGGTCGAGAACCAGGGAGGGGCTTCGGGATTCGTCTGTAAACTGATTCTCGGCGAGGGAGACGAACGGACCAACATCGTCAGTGGTGATATCTGGGAAGTCGCGACCTCTCGCGATGCCGAGGAATGGGAAGCCGTGCGTGTGGTCGCCTCTCACGGCGACGGCCCTTGGGGGAACATTCTGGCAACCGTGGCGATGGAGAGCGGCGTGCCACGAAACACCTTCGAATTGCTGCCGGGCTTTCAGGTCGAGCACCTCTTCACCGTCCCCAAGGAAGAACTTGGCTCGTGGGTCAACATCACCGTCGATCCTCAAGGGCGGCTCATCGTGAGCGATCAGGGGGACTTGGGACTGTGCAGGGTCACTCCTTCACCCATCGGAAGTGATGAGCCGACACTCGTCGAGCACCTCGATATCGGCATCACCGCCGCTCAAGGTCTGCTGTTCGCTTTTGACAGTCTTTACGTCTCCGTCAATGGCGGACCAGGGAGCGGGCTCTATCGAGTGCGTGATACTGATGGCGATGATCAATTCGATGAAGTCGTCAAACTTCGCGACATTCAAGGAGGTGGTGAGCATGGGCCACATGCCCTGAGGCTCTCTCCCGATGGCGAATCGATCTACCTGATTTGCGGTAATCATACGCGGCCACCATTTGCACCTGAAGAGGCGGCCGACAATCCGGAGTATACAAGCCGCGTCCCCCTCAACTGGGACGAAGACCTGCTTCTGCCTCGGCAATGGGATGCCAATGGTCACGCGGCAGGCATCATGGCCCCCGGTGGTTGGATCGCCAAGACCGATCCCGAGGGTGAGTCGTGGGAGATCATCAGCATTGGCTATCGCAATCCGTACGACATGGACTTCAACGCCGATGGCGAACTCTTCGCTTATGACGCCGACATGGAATGGGATGTCGGCTCTCCCTGGTATCGCCCCACGCGAGTCGTGCATGCCACATCGGGAAGCGAGTTCGGCTGGCGGAGCGGCACCGGAAAATGGCCGACGTATTATCCCGACAGCCTGCCGCAACTGGTCAACATCGGCCCCGGTTCTCCGGTGGGTGCCTGCTTTGGATATGGAACAGCCTTCCCCGAGAAGTATCAACGGGCGTTCTACATCTGTGACTGGACGTTCGGCACGATGTACGCCATTCACATCGAGCCGAACGGCGCGAGCTATACAGCGGTGAAGGAAGAATTCCTCTCGCGCACGCCGTTACCGCTGACAGATTGTGTCGTCGGAATGGATGGGGCGTTGTATTTCACCGTCGGCGGACGCGGCACGCAGTCCGAACTCTATCGCGCCACGTACGTTGGCGACGAACCGACAGAACCCGCCGAATTGCATGATGCAGCCGATGCTGACCTGCGTGCCTTGCGACACGAGATCGAGGCACTGCAGGGAACGACCGATCAGCCGCGCGAGGCGGTCGAGTTTCTCTATTCGCATCTGGGGCATCCCGATCGGCACATTCGCTATGCAGCGCGTGTGGCTCTCGAATTCCAACCTGTCGAGTTGTGGGAAGCCCGAATTCTGCAGGCTGTCGACTATCACAAGCTGATCAATGGAGCGATCGCGCTGGCGCGTCAGGGAAGCGACGACGTGCAGCCCAAACTGATCGCCTCGCTCCAACGCGTGAATGCCGCCAATCTCGGCGCTCACGACTTCGTCGACTGGCTCAGGGCCTGGCAATTGGTCTTCATCCGAATGGGTGAACCCAATGAAGTCACCCGACAGGCATTGGCCGATTACTTCGAGCCGATGTTCCCGGTCTATCCATTCGATGATCCCGAAGCTCCCGAGGACTGGAGCTACGGAGTCCACGACGCGACGGAGGCCGCCAATCGCGAGCTGTGCGCGATTCTCGTTTATCTGCAGTCCGATCAAGTCGCAGAACTCGCGATGCCCTTCTTGCGGAATGACTCTCCCCCCCTCGTGGGAGAGATGGATGCGCTTTTAGCACGCAATCAAGGATACGGAAGCGCGATTGCCGGTATGATCGCCAGTCAGCCCGACCTGACGCAGATGCACTTCGCTTTCCTGTTGCGAAACTTGCGTGCCGGTTGGACCGATGAGTTGCGAGCCGAGTATTTCCAGTGGTTCGCCCGCGCCCGCGAATGGCGGGGAGGGAACAGCTTCCAGAAGTTCCTCACCAACATCGATAACGACGCCTGGGAGAATTGCACCGATGCCGAACGGCTCGCCATCGAAGTGGCTGGCGCGCGCACCCCCTATGTGCCGCCCGAACTCCCCATGCCCGAAGGCCCCGGCCAGGAATGGACGATCGAACAAGTGCTGGCCGAAGCCGAGACCGGCTTGATGGAAGGCCGCGACTTTGAAAACGGCGAGAAGATGTATCGGGCCGCCAGGTGTGTCGTCTGTCATCGTTTCGGCGGCGATGGCGGCGCGACCGGCCCAGACCTGACACAGTTAGCGAGTCGGTTCAATCTGAAGGATCTCACCGATGCGATTCTCGATCCGAGCAAAGTCATTTCCGATCAGTACCGCGCCACGCAGATCGCAACGACCGACGGCCTGCAGTACACGGGACGAATCGTTTCTGAAACCGAGGATGCCGTCCACCTTCTCACCGATCCCGAAAGCTCGACGAAGATCGAGGAGATTCCGCTGCTGAATATCGACGAACGCCAGCCAAGCCCGGTGTCGATCATGCCGCGCGATCTGCTCAAGACTCTGAACCGCGAGGAAGTCCTCGACCTGCTGGCCTATCTGTTGTCGCGCGGCAATCCGAACGATCCGATGTTTAGATGAATGACCGAATTGTTTAACGCCCAGCCGATAGGCGTCGGCTGGTAGAAGATGAGATGCTGCCATTCACCAAGACTCTCACAAGTATCGTCACCCCCTATTCAGGGCCTAATCTGCAAATCGAGACGACATTCACCGATCAGCCGGCGCCTGCGGCTGGGCGTTAAACGAATGAATTCCGTTTGTGTATACAACTAAGCCTGCTTTTCTTCCTGAGACCCATCCCATGACCAACGCCGAACGCGCCCGCACCGAGTACCGCTACGAAAAGCTCACCTGGCCCGAGATCAACGATGCCGTCGAACAGGGGAAGGTGTGCATCGTCCCCTGCGGCGCGGTCGAGCAGCACGGGCATCACTTGCCGCTCGATGTCGATCTCGTCTGCCCGCTGGGCGTCGCGAATGGGGCCGGGAGGGCGGCTCCTGAAGACATCCTCGTGTTGCCGATCGTGAGTTACGGCTACACCGGACATGTGATGGACTTCCCCGGCACGATCAACTGCCATTACGAGCACTTCATGGCGATGGTGCTCGACATCGCGAAGTCGCTCGCCTATCACGGCTTCAAGAAGATCATTCTGCTCAACGGTCATGGCTCGAACATGCCCAACCTCAATCTCGTGGCAAGACGGGCCAACCTCGAGACCGATGCCGAGTGCGTCCTCACCGGCTGGTGGGAGATGCTGGCCGTCGATAAGGAATTTCTTCCGCGCTGGCGGGAAAGCAAGTTCCCCGGCGGCATCGCCCATGCCTGCGAACTCGAAACGTCGATGTACCTCTATCTCGATGGCGAGAACGTGCGGAAGGACAAGATCAAGAACGGCGTCATCAGCTTCAACGAAGACAACAGCCCCTTCAACTATGTCGATCTCTACGGCCAGGGACCGGGTACGGTGGTGTCATGGACCAGCAGCTACAGCGACTCCGGCGTTCTCGGCGAGGCCGAACTCGCGACCGCCGAGAAAGGGAAGGAAGCCTGTGAAGAGGCGGTGAAGCAACTGGTGCGGTATGTGAAGTACTTCAAAACGCGGCCGAAGGATGTCCGCAAGGATCTGCACCGCACACCCCCGACAATGCCGATCCCGTGGGGGCAGAGGGACTTGAAGGAGGGGTGACCCTTGATGCGTCTACTTGCAGTTGTCTACGCATTGCTGCTGGTGATTCCCGCAATTGGTGCGTCTGTGATCGCGGCTTTTTGGTTGTTCCCCCCAATCGCTGTTTTGGGTCTGGCGCTGGTCGCGATGGTTGTCTTTCAACTCAAGGCATGCCTGCGATTGTGGAATGGCGATTACGGCCCCATCTTGCCGGGCGAAAAGAATGCGTTCGGGGGTGGAGCGATTGTCGGCACAATTATGCTGACTTGGATCATCAGCATGGGGGTCGAAGAAGGTAGCTACCGTTTCCTTGTTGCCGCTGGCGGCTTATTGCTCACATCCGCCCTCTTGCCGATTACACTGACGGCCGCCAACAAGCGATTCACCAGCGAGAATGATGCGGAATCCGCCGAGATACCACGTGAACCTACGCAATGAACATCGAAACCACCACAATTCCCGGCGTGCTGCTCATCACGACGCCTGTGTTTCGTGATGACCGCGGGTTCTTCACGGAGATTCATCACCAGGGGAAGCTCGCGGCTGCGGGATTCGATCACGTCTTCGTGCAGGACAACCTCTCGCGGTCGGCGAAAGGCACGTTGCGGGGGCTGCACTATCAGATCGAGCAGCCGCAGGGCAAGCTGGTGCGAGTGCTGAGCGGTTCGATTTACGATGTGGCCGTCGACCTGCGGCGATCATCACCAACATTCGGCAAGTGGATCGGCGTCCCGCTCGATGGCGATTCGGGAAAGTCGCTCTATATCCCCGTCGGCTGCGCTCACGGGTTCTACGTCACGTCCGATTCCGCCGACGTCCTCTACAAATGCACCGATCTCTACGCACCCCAGCACGAACGCACCCTCATCTGGAACGACCCCGAAGTCAACATCACTTGGCCCCTCGACGGAGACCCGATTCTTTCACCAAAAGATGTGCAGGGCCGGCCTTTGACTGAGTGCGAGTTGTTCGAGTGAATTAGACCGCAGCTGAGTTTGGGAGCCTTTCGGTGAGATGGAGTGAATCGCGATCACGTGCGGCGAATGCCTCGACGATGTTCACCCCTCACACATTTGATTCAACACTCGCTGCAAACTGCGCGGGCAGTCACCGTTGAATCGCCATTCGCCACTCTCCCAGGCGGCGACGAAGCGGCCGCGATGGAGGACGACGCGGTTGCCGGCGGTGGCGGCGACGCGGGGGCCAGGGTCGATCACGCCGGTCAGATTGAGTGGGTCGCAGGCGGAGAGAATCACGAACGATGCCTTGCTCTCGGTGGTGGCTTCAGGCTCTGTCCCTCTCTTGGCTTCGATCGCAACGGCGTTGACTGGTGACGATTGCTCGACGACTCGATCAGCCTGTTTGGAGAATGACTTCGCAACTTGTTGAACGGTCGACTCGCGATCGTTCCGTAGACTTCGGAGCGCCGAAACTGTCTCGCCCACGGCGAACTGTTCACCTGCCACACCTCGGATGAAGCGGCCGCCGCGAATTTCGCCGCGGGCTTCGAGTCGGCGGTAGACCTGCACCAACTCCCACCAGGGTGGGGAGCCGGGCTCCTTCTGCAGCAGGTCTTTGAAGATCACTCCCCAGCGGCGAAGCAACTGCCACGCCCATTGTTCGACGACCTCGCGCCGTCGTTGACGTTCGTCAGCCGCTTCAGTCGGAACAGTCGCTTCTCTCCAGACCGACCAGCGTCCCACCTGGCTGGGGGAACGTCGATGCCGAATCAATCTGGGTGTTTGACGAGATCGGCCATGGGAATTCGATTTCTGCTCGGGCGATTCACGAATGAGGTTTCGCAGTCCCGCGAAGCCGTCGGCTGTGACCAGACCGCGAGAGACCAGTTCTCCCAGGGCTTCATCCAGATGGGTCGGCAGCAACTGCAACTGAGCGGCCACGTCGGTGGCAAACATTGCTCCCTTCGCATTGAGCAGATCGAGCACTTCGCGGGCGGTGCTGGTGAGAGTTTCCAACTCGACAGGCTTCGTGTTCTCGCGCAGCCACGAGATGTCTTCTCTCAGAAAGATCGACACTGGTGCGACACGAGTGATGCTGGCAATGGTCCGGCTCTTTTCGGGATCGCGAGCCGGGGGATAGAGCCTTCCCCAACCGACCTCGCCGTTCAGGCAAATCTCATCAATCCAGTCACGACGATAACCTTCGACGCGGGCAGGGAGGATGTCTCTCTCCCAAGCCACAGCCGGAATGTCGAGTCCCTGAAGCTGTGCCACGGCGTCGTGAACGCCATTCACGCCGCGACTGCGATCTTCCGAAATGATGCCGTGATGCCGACAGAGGAATTCGAGAAAGACCGCCACGTCGACCGGCTCGATTTCGCGACGGAGCCCCGCGACCGTCATCCGATGGATGCGCGACAGCAATCGGCGATGGCACCACTCCACATCAGTTGCTGCCGAGGGTTCGTCATCGTGTTGAGTCTCGAACGTACGGAATCGACCACGCAGGACGACGCCTTCACCCTCGAGACCTTCGAGACCCGCGGAGGCTTGTTCGACCGTGAGGCCGGTCAAAGCTGCGACTTCGGCCGGTGTGATGGGGCCGCTGATTTCGAGTAGGCCGCGCAGGAGAGTCAGTCGAGCATCGATGTCGCTCCAGTTCTGTTCGACAGTGCTCGGAACCTCAACTTCGGGACGGCAGACGATGTCCGGGAACATCGATCTCACCGTCGGCAATCGCTCGGTGGCGACCCATGCGGTGAGACCGTCTAGCGACTCGACGAGTGTTGCGCGGCCTTCACTCACGAGTGCATGGAAATGGACAGACCACTCGCGTTGGGCGATGAACAACTCGTAGCACGGCCTTCCCAGGCCGTCCGCGTGTTCGCCATCGTTCGGGACGGCCTGGGAAGGCCGTGCTACGGAGATTGGAACAAGGATGCGTGACAGCAGCACGTCGTGCAGTTCATCCGCGTTGCGAACCAATGGCTGCGACTGCAATACGACTTGATCGATGGCATTGGGATCGAGCCTGCCTAAGTCTCGCACCGATTCGACGCTGACCGAGCGACGCGTGGTTGCCATTCGCGCGCGGCGTTCCTGAATCTCACCTCCATCCAGAAAGGCATATGGGTTGGCGTTGAGGAGTTCGTACGCAAAGGGCGAAGGCTCGCGCGTGTCGCGAGCAATGAGTTTGATCTCACCCTTTTCGATGCGATCGAGGACATCAATCAGGCCATCGAAATCAAGTGCCTCGTGCAGGCAGTCGTGCATCGTCTGCCGCACGAGGGGATGATCGGGAATGACATGGTCACCCGTATGTTCTTCCTGACAGCCCGTCAGCTTGGGGAAGACGGCCGTCAGCAGGTCTTCGCTGCGAAATCGCTGCAGCGCGGGAGCCACCTTTTTGCCATTGCGCTGTCGGTCGACCTGCAAGGCGCGCGTCACATTCCATCTCCAGCGGAGATGAAACATCGGCACCGCGATAATGGCCTGCTCCAGGAGTGCTCGACAGTTGTCGGGCCTGAGCATCGAAAACAACGACTCAATGGGAAAGCTGTGTTGTGGACCCAACGACAGGATGAAACCGTCGTCATCAGCCGTCGCTTGCAACTCAAAATCAAACGATCGACAGAACCGCTTTCGCATGGCCAAGCCCCATGCGCGGTTGATACGACCTCCGAAGGGAGCATGCACCACAAGCTGCATGCCACCCGATTCGTCGAAGAAGCGTTCGAAGACGACCTGCTGTTGAGTGGGGACTGTTCCGACGGCGGCATCCTCGGCAGCAACGTACTCCACCGCCTGCCGGGCAGCATCAATTGAGCAATTTGTCTCTTGAGCCAGCCACGCCGCCAGATTGTCGTGGCTATGCTCTGGACCGTCGACTTGATTCGTCGGCTCATCCAGGAAATCGAGCAGTGATGATTCCGCCGTGGCCAAGGAGGTTCTTCCATCCGAACTGACAACGATATGGTCAGACAAGAACCGCGTCTCTCGACGCAGTTCTCAACGGAGGAATTGTAGTTCAATCAGCCTGTTGATCGTAGCCGGGACTCCTGATAGCGGTTCGTTATCCCGTGATGGTCGCACTCTACAACAAAGACCGGTTCGCCATCTGGAGATTGGAAGGACATTCGGTCGGCGGACGAAGCCTCGGCCCGAATGACCAATCTTCTCCTTAGGTGCCGCTCATCACAGTCGACTGGCTTGTTGGCTCGCTGCGTTTGCCATCGCCGGCGACTTGATTGCGTTCGATCTCCTCGAATCGCGAACGGTATCTCCAGCGTTCCCAAATGTTGGCCTTTCGGAGTCGCAAATCGCTCGCGTCGACAACGTGTTGCTTGCCGCGGCGGGTACGCAGGATGAGTTTTCCGTCTCCCGATCGCCCCTCGACGATCCAGAATTTGTCGACGGTGTAGTGATATGACTCACCATGCGGAGCGGGTGCGATGTTCTCGGCTCTCGGTCCGGGATGGCTGCTGAACTTGGTCACTCGAAAGAGAACCCAGTCACCGGGTTGATAATCGCGATGGGCCATACTTCCACCTTCCCTGGGAAATTGAGGAATGCCACGCCTGAGGATGGCGGTCGAACATCATACACGACTACGATTCGCCAACTCCCAAATCTTAACATAATCTGAATACATTCGTCGACGCCAATGGAAGCAGAAAACCTGGCTAAGCTCGTCTTCGGCCTGATCGGTGGGCTTGGGATCTTTCTCCTCGGAATGAAACACATGTCCGAAGGGATGCAGGCCGTCGCAGGCAGCAGCTTGCGCAAGATGATCGGCGCGGTGACCAACAACCGCTTGCTCGCGACCGGTGTCGGCACGCTCGTCACCACGCTGATTCAATCGAGTTCGATTACGACGGTCATGGTCGTCGGCTTCGTCAATAGCGGAGTGATGACGTTGCAGCAGGCGATTGGTGTCATCATGGGGGCAAATATCGGCACCACGATCACTGGCTGGATCATCGCACTCAAGATCGGCAAGTACGGATTGCCGATGCTGGGAGTATTCGCCTTCGTCTACCTGTTCTCGAAAGGGGACCGCTGGCGGAGTTGGGCGTTGTTCTTCATGGGCATCGGCATGGTCTTCTTCGGTCTGGAGTTGATGAAGGACGCCTGCAGCGTGATCCGCGAAACTCCGGACTTCGAGACGTGGTTTCAGAGGTTCAAGGCCGACTCGTACCTGGGTGTGATGGGCTGTGCGCTGGCGGGTTGCCTACTGACGATGCTGGTTCAATCGTCATCGGCCACTCTGGGAATCACGATATCACTGGCATCACAGGGAGTCATCGAATTCCATACGGCAGCAGCTCTCGTGCTTGGGGAAAACATTGGAACCACGATTACTGCCTACCTAGCCACGCTGGGCGCAACAACCAATGCCCGCCGCGCAGCGTATTTCCATATCATCTTCAACATTGTTGGCGTTCTCTGGATCACGCTGATCTTCCAATGGTATGCCAAGCTCGTTCTGTATCTTATACCGACGGGAATCGAAGCGCAGATCGCTACGACGCATACGATATTCAACGTCGCGAACACGCTCTTGTTCTTGGGATTTGTCACGCAGATGACCCGTTTTCTGGAATGGGCCGTGCCGTCGAAAGCCTATAAGGAGAAGCCGCAGCTGACAGACCTCGACATTCGCATGCTCGAAACGCCCATGCTGGCCGTCGAACAATCGCGGAACGAGATTCTTAAGATGGGAGATGGTTGTGTGAAAATGCTGGGCTGGCTGCAAACATTGCTGCAACAGGACGAGCACGATCGCGCCCTGGTTCTGGAGTTGAAGCAAAGAGAGAAAATCCTCGACAGCGTGCAGGATGAGGTCTCGCATTTCGTGACGGATGTGCTCTCCGGAAGTATTCCTCACGTCGTCGCCGAAGAATGCCGTCAGCAACTGCGACTGACGGATGAGTACGAATCCGTCAGCGACTACATCGATACAATCTTGCGTTTCGACGAGAAGCTGCGTAAGGACGACTTGCGATTCACAGAATCACAGCGCCGCGATCTGCTTGAACTCCATCAGCAGATCACGGAGTATGTCGTGCAAGTCAATGCGGCCTATCGCGCACGCAACGATAACGCCGTCACGCTCGTCGAGCCGTTGGGGCAGAAGATTCGCAAGATCGTCAAACGGCTGCGTCGCGAGCATCTGGCCGACTTGTCCGAAGTGTCGCTTCCTCCGCAGGTCACCGTCGCGTTTCTCAGCGCGCTCAACTCATATGAGCGGGTGCGCGATCACGCACGAAACGTCGCCGAAGTGATCGCGGGAGAGAAGTGATCCGCCATTCGAAATGACTGCTGGCGATTGCCGAGTTCATTTCTTGCGGCTCGGCCCCTGCCAGTCGAGGTACAGAACTTCGCCTGAGTCGAGGCCGCACACGGCCCACTCTCCCAACGGGTCACAGGCTAACGCGGAAACACCCGAGGGTGTGACAGTCGCCCACAACAACTGTCCGTCTGCATCGATCCAATAGAGATGCTGCTCGACCGATGCCGCGACCAGCCTTTGCGGATCGAAACTGACAGCCAATCGATGAATCGTACCATCGAGCATGTACGATCCAACGTTGCGTCCGTCGCCATCGAAGGTCTGGATGCCTTGATTGAAACCAATCAGGTACAGCAGTTCGCCATCGCCAGTAATGTTTAGCCCGCCACAGGCCGACCAGGTCCGCTGTTGCCAGACCTCCGTCCCTTGCAAAGAGTGGCAGCAGACGAGGCCATGTTCGGCAGCCGCGAACAATAGCGGTTCGGTTGCGCAGAAACACAAGTACGTCAGCGGACGGATGGTTTCAAACTCAGCGGTCTTGCGCTTTGCTTCGTTGTAGATGCGGGTTGATCCATCGGCGAGTGAGACGGCGAGCGACTGTCCGAAGGGAGAAACCGCAAGTCCCGTGACGGGTTCGTCGAAAACGATGCTCCACAGAAACTGCAAGTTGCGGTCAAAGCGATGAACCGTCGTCTCGGCCTCGAGCACGGCCCCCCAATGACCGGTATCGGCGATCGCAAGACAGGTCGCCGGTTCCGATAGTCGCGTCAGTCCCTCGATCTGTCCCCGTCGACCGAGTCGGGTCAACGAACACGAAGCGTCGGCGACCCAGAATTCTCCAGACTCCCGAGCCAAGGCCAATCCGGTAACACCTCCCTCGGCATGAAAGGTCCATGCCAAGCTCGGCCCCAAGCCCCGCCCCTCGGTGATCCATAACGGCGTGCGAGGGGAGGAAGGGTCGCTCATCGCTGAGTAAAATGGGGAGTGTTGCTCAGTGCTTGCAGGGCTGTCTGGATGTCGCGATCACCGGTAACGTCGACTTCGCCCATCGGACGAAACGCTGCCGCTTCTTCGTCGGTCAATTCGACGACCAAGTCAGGAACAATACCAACCCCAGTATAAGTATGGCCGGCCGGAGAATAGAAACGTGCGGTCGTCAAACGGATTCCCGTCTCGTCTGCGGTATCGTAGATCGTCTGTACCGACCACTTACCATAGGAATGCCTTCCCACGATGGTGCCGCGCTGGTGATCTCGAATCGCTCCCGCCACAATCTCGCTCGCACTGGCGCTATTCTCGTCGATCAACAAGACAATTGGCACGTCGAGCGTTCCCAGCCGGTGAGCCGAGTACGTGAGATCCTGATCCCAGAGTCGTCCACGGGTCGAGACGAGAACCCCTTCGTCGATGAAGAGATCGAGAATCTCAACCGCCGCCGACAGCAGGCCGCCAGGATTGCCTCGCAAATCCCAGATGAGTGACCGCATGCCTTGATTCCTGAGTTGCTGCAGAGCCTCCTGCATTTCGCGAGTCGTTGACTGCGAAAAGCCATTCATTTGAATGTAAGCCACTCCCTGATCGGGATCGATGATGCGTGCCACCGAAACGCTCTTCACTTCGACGCGTCGCCGGTCACAGACGGCCATCCGCACGCCACCGTCGGCTGGCGACTTGACTCGCAGCGCCACATTGCTGCCGGCGGGTCCAGTCAACAGGCCGGCTCCTTCGTCGGTACTCATTTCACGGCAGTCAACGCCGTCGATGGACTGAATCCACTCTCCCGGCCGCAAGCCTTGTTCCGCGGCGGGACTGTTCGGAAGAATGTTCACGAGGAGCATGCCGTTCCCAGGGTCGGCCTCCATCACGATGCCGATGCCGACAAACTCGCCGGCAATGTTGTTGAACAGGTCTTGCCGCTTGCCGGGAGTCAAAACCGCACTGTAGTCGTCCAGACAGTTGCACGCCCCGAAGACGAACTCCATCACGACGACTGTCGGTTGCAGGCCCAGTTGCGACTGAGCGGACTGACACAACTCCTCGACCATTCGCCGTGCCGCCCCACGGTAGGAGAGTTCGCGATTCCAGTAGTTGTCTCTCAAATGACGACGGTAGGCTTCGATCGTCTCTTCGGACACGTTCGCCAGATGCGTTTCGATGAATCGAGGATTGTCGAGGGCCAACCAGAGGTTCTCGGTGCCGTGTGCCACGACTGATGTCGTGGTGATCTGTTCGACGTAATAACTGCTGATGTTGTTGAGTATCTGATCGAAGAGTCCCAATGCATCCGCGCGGGACAAGGTCAGCAGATCATCGTGGAACGTAAGGTCTTCGTATCGGCGCTGGATCGTGAACTGAAACTTTGCACGTCGCAGCCCGTACGTCAGGTGCTCGTTCTCCGGCCATTGTTCGGTGGCCTCTTCGTAGAGTTCGATGGCGTCGCGCCATTCGAGATCTCGCTCCAGGCGTTGTCCTTGCAAGATCGCTGTCCGCTCGTCGCTGATCCATGCGGGATCGAAAGCGGCATGCGCGGAAAGAGTCGTCCAGACCTGGACAACAATCAACAGCAGCAACACTCGGCAGGTGCGAATCCCCATCTGACCTTCCCCTCACAATTCTGCAGTCGCGATTCTGGTGCGATCATCGCTGATGAATCGATCCTTCACGCCTCTTGGCACTTCGCGATCCAAATCGGGATCGGGTGCGACGGTACCAGTTTGCGGACCGCTCAATCACCATAGGCCACAATGCGCACTCCGGCCAAGATCCGCAACCCCCTGACTGAAGACTTTCCGCGGTTCTGGTGCCGAATTGGCCCGGCAGGGTAGGTTCGCATCGGTTACCGTCGAGTTCCCCTGTCGTGACGGCCATACGTGTTGAACAGGGATTTCCAGATTCTCGCCCGGCAAAGTTTTCCGCGTCGGCATACACGACACTGACATTTCGGGACAGGACCGGTGGCGACGGTTCGGCGGAACACCCGGACGTCGCTATGATCTGCCTTGAATACCGCCTTTCGACATTCTTCCACTTCGATGCCCGACTCCGCACAGGCCACGCAGAAGCTCACTGATTCGGAATGGAATCAAGTACGCGCCAGCAGCGTCTCCGCTGCATCACTTTCCGTCGCGGTGACGCTGTTCACCGTGATAGTGCTGGCTCGCAGTGTCGGGGGGCATTTCGAACAAGGTCTCGGCGGGATGGCCACGTTTCTCGTCTACCTGACCCTATCCGTTGTGGCGGCCAGTGCCGTCTGGCTGAGTCTCACGACAAAAGACCCGCAATGGACAAGCAACTCTCGGCAATTGCCTCTGGCGGCTGTCGGTGTCGCGATCGTATGCCCGCTCTTGTCGGCCATGCTTCTGGGACGTGACCTGTCGGCAGGAATGCTGGTCCTGTTCTGGGTGCTGACGTTCATCACCGCCGGCGGTAGCCTGTGGTTGACTTGTCGTACACTGGTATCGGCCCGAACTCATCCACTCCAGAACCACATTCGATTCGCAGTCTCTCGAAGCATCAACGGAATTGCCTTCGAAGGATGCGAACCGCAGCCCACTCCCATCAGTTCATCGCTTGACGTCTCCGAGGATGAAACGTTCTCCCAGCGCTGGACGCGACGCGATGGTGAGATCGGAGACGAACTTGAAGGAACGCTGAAGATCTACTTCGCGGCGGGTCAGCGCACCGCCACAGCCGACATTCCCATCGTCCCCGCCATGTCGAGCATCCCCGATATCGACTGCGAACCCGTTGCCGACGACGGCGACGTACAGGTGATCGTCCGCGGCGTGCACACCTACGGAGTCCGCCTCGAACTGCAACGTCCCGCCGATCGGAATGAAGCCGAGGAAGTCGAGATAGCCGTGCTGATCCACGCCGAGCGGGAGAAGTGATGCGTAATACGTAGCGGAACTCGTGAGAGTTCCGAATCTTCACCAACTCCTTCCTCTTTCCGCCTCACATGCCCGTCCATCTCGAATTCTTCGGTATCCCCCGGCAGCGGGCTGGCGTAGCGGGGTTTTCGGTCGAGGCAGGCACGTTGCGGGAAGCACTTGAAGCCGCTTGCCGCGAACTTCCGGGGTTGGCGGAGTGTCTGAGCGACGATGGAGAGCTTTCGACCAGTTGCCTGGCGAACCTCAATGGGAAACAATTCACTCGCGATGGCCAGACCCGCTTGAACGACGGCGACCAGGTCTTGATTCTCTCCGCCGACGTGGGAGGATGACGGAGCCGGGAGCGGGAGTCACGAGTCAGACGAGGTCAATCTCTCGAATCACCATTTCCTGAATTCTCTCACCTCTCATCACTCGACCCTAGTCCCTAGACCCCATACCAACACATGCTGCGTTTCACCAAGATGGAGGGAGCCGGTAACGACTACATCTATATCAACGGGTTCGAGGATCCCCTCCCCCGGGATGTCGCGGAGTCGGCCCGGCGGATGAGCGATCGGCATTTCGGTATAGGCGGCGATGGGCTGGTGCTCATCCTCCCCACCGAGCGTGCCGACGCCCGCATGCGGATGTTTAACGCTGATGGCAGCGAGTCGGAGATGTGCGGCAACGCCATCCGCTGCGTGGCCAAGTTCATCCGCGAACGTGGAATCTGCCACAACGATGAACTGACGATCGAAACCGGTAACGGCATCCTGACGCTGCAATGCTTCACCGAGAATGGCAAGGTCGATCGTGTGCGAGTCGACATGGGGCCGCCGATTCTCGAGGCCGACCGCATTCCGACGACGCTTCCCGGCAATCCTCCCATCGGTGCCACTCTGGAAGTCGCAGGCAGGTCGCTGCAAGTCAGTTGTGTTTCGATGGGCAACCCGCACTGCATCACGTTTGTCGATGAGATCACAGATGACTGGGTGCTCGGCGTCGGTCCCAAGATCGAAGTCCATCCCGCATTTCCACGCAAGGTGAATGCCGAGTTTATCCAGGTGATCAATCGCGGCGAGTTCAACATGCGAGTCTGGGAACGTGGCAGCGGCGAAACCTGGGCCTGCGGAACCGGAGCATCGGCCGCTGCCGTAGCGTGCATTCTGAATGGTTACACCGACCGCGTGGTGACCGCTCACCTGAAGGGAGGCGACCTGACACTCGAATGGCCCGAAGGAGGCAACGTCTTTATGACTGGTCCCGCCGTCGAGGTGTTCTCTGGTATTTGGAACAAATAAGGTGAGGGCGTTGCAGGTGACACATTCTCCAACGCTGCCGACCGAAAACAACACACGAAGGTTCCTCGATGACTCGACTCATACCGGCAGTTGCCATTCTCCTTCTCGTTGCGAATTCGGCATGGGCCGACGATCTGGCTGTCGAAACCGGAGACATCAGTTGGGAACGCTTCACGCCTCTGGTCGTAGAGTTCATTGCCGACTACCCGGCTGATCGTGAGTTTGCCACGGTCGCCATCGGGATCAGTCAATCGGGAGCGCGTCGCTACTGGCAGGTCGGCGGGCCCATCGTCATTGATGGCGAAGCGGTCTCATCGCAGAGCACAATCTATCAGATTGGTTCGATCACGAAGACATTCACTTCCCTGATCCTCGCCGAGATGGTGGAAGAGGGATTGGTGTCGCTCGACACGACTTTGGGCGAACTGGCACCCGACGACTTGGAACTTTCCGAGACAACCGCCGGTATCACACTTCGGGAGCTTGCAACACACACTTCCGGACTGCCGCGCATTCCGCTCGACATGATGCTCGTCGACGCCGTCATTGCGTCGGGGGATCCGTACGCCGCGTACACCGCAGAACGGATGTGGAGCGCTCTGGAAACAACGTCGGTCGCTGAGCGTGAAGATCGCGTCTATGCCTACTCGAATCTCGGCATGGGCTTGCTCGGACAATTACTGGCCGACCGCCTTGAAACAGACTACGCCACGTTGCTGCAGTCGCGCATCACCGACCCCTTGCAGATGATCGATACCGCCATCACGTTGTCTGAATCGCAACAGCCTCGAATGGCCATTGGGCATACTCCCGCAGGGAGTGAATGCGCCGCCTGGAGTTTCGACGCCCTCGCGGGTTGCGGAGCACTCTATTCCACGACAGA
Source organism: uncultured Planctomycetaceae bacterium (assembly GCA_942492405.1). Taxonomy (GTDB): domain Bacteria; phylum Planctomycetota; class Planctomycetia; order Planctomycetales; family Planctomycetaceae; genus JANNSB01. Next base: position 254,818 of record CALOES010000045.1, on the reverse strand, counting down.
CGACCTGTTGACGTATCTCGAAGCCCAGATGAACCTCGATGACAATCCCCTGGGACCGGCGATGCGGCTCAGCCAGGAGACGCATTACGATGCACAAGACGGCAGGCTGACTCTCGGCCTCGCCTGGCACAAGATTCTCGTGTCGGGTCCGCACCCGATCATCCTCCACGACGGCGGCACCGGCGGATACGTCTCCTTCTCCGGCTTCATCCCCGAGACGGGAACTGCGGTCGTCATTCTCTGCAACTCCGGCGACGCTCTTTCGAACAATCACATGGTCGGAACATTGGGCATTCATCTGCTCGACGCCTCGCAAGCCGATCTGGTGGAAGCCAACGATACTTCCGCGACATCGCCCCCCGTCGATGAGGATCCGATCGAGGAGAACTGAGAGGCATTCCTTCATCGAATGTTCTCCCTCCACTCATCGCGACACAGCCCATGCCTCACTTCGCTCTTATCCTTCCTGCTGCCGGCAAGAGTTCACGGCTGGGGGATGCGCGGGGAAAGAAGCCATTCATCGACCTTCAGGGACAGGCTGTCTGGCGGAGGGCGATCGAACCGTTTCGACTGCGGAGCGATGTTTCGCAGATCATCATCGTCGTTTCGCCCGAAGATCGCGGCTGGTTCGAGTCGACGTTTCGCGAAGACCTGCAGTCGATTGCCAACATTGAAGTCGCAAACGGTGGCGCGGAGCGTGTGGACTCAGTAGCCCATGGGCTCGCGTGTCTGCATGACGACATCGATTGCGTCGCCGTGCATGATGCCGCCCGGCCGCTGGTCTCGGCAGAGTTGATTGAAGCCGTCTTCGCAGCGGCCCTGCGAGAGGGCGCGGCGATTCCGGCGACTCCGGTCTCCAGCACCGTGAAGCGCGTGCAACAGGGAAAGATTCTCGAAACGGTCGACCGCAGCGAACTCTGGCTCGCCCAGACTCCGCAGGTCTTTCGCCGCGACTGGCTGCAGCAGGCGTTCGACCAGCGTGGCGATCGACACTTCACCGACGAAGCCCAGATGGTCGAATCGATCGGCCACCCGGTCGCCATCGTCGAAGGCCCCGCCAGGAACCTGAAGATCACAACAGCCGACGACCTGCGAATCGCCGAGGCGTTGCTGGCCAATACCAGCGGTCCGCTCCGGCGATGACTCGCACCCAACGCTGTACTGCGGCAATTCATTCTCGGCAACCAAGGGTCGCTAACGACTTCAACTCCTGACTGAGCGAGAGACTCGGTGCGTCACTGCGATTCTGTTCCGAAGTCGCCGCCCTCCTGCAAATCGTGACTGACTGCGAACCGAAGGGCTTCAGCACCCGCAGGAAATGTTCTGAGGGCCCGAAACCTCCTTGAAGAAGACTGTCGCGTTTCCCGGAGGACTGAAAAGCCCATCCCAATGTTTGCGCCAGGTTTCGTTGAAGCCGGCTGTCGGGGGAACGACCGGCGACATCTGATCCGAAACACCGCTCTGCAGCAATACCGCCGGCGGAGTGGGCATCTGTAAGACCGTCGAGCCTCCGTTCGACTGGTAGTCAAATGTCACGGTTACATCATACACATAGAAACCCAGTCCGATTTGTCTTGGTACAGAATTGCATGTCACTTGGTTTGGCATGGTAGCGGCTTTCGAAAGTGGTCGATCAAGCGGGTTGCTATTCCGCCGAGAACGCCTCGACGTAAAACGTGCCTCCGTGGCCGGTGAATCCGAAACCTGAGTCCTTCAGGACGGACCAATCGCGTTTGGGAAGTTCTATCGGCTCCGTAAGCAGTGATTTTCCATTGAGCACGATCTCCAGGATATGTGTCGCATCGACTCGCACTTGCAACCGGATCGTGTTGGTAGAAACTTCCGTGCGTTCGAAGTGCGTCACGTAATCGTCCGACATGACCTTCGGGTGACCGAAATTGATACCGATCCCATACTCGCGGACTTCGACCACGTTGTCACTGCCCGGATTGAGGCTCCCCACTTGAATCGCCCAGCACCGGTGATCGAATCGGTCATGAACGACGCGATTGAGCCCCCAGAAGACTCCGGCCATTCCGGTGGGTCCATCAAATTGGATGGTGGTGTCCAAAGTCAAGACGTCTCCCTCACATTGGCCGGCCTTAAACAATGAGGGATTGAATGCGTCGAACTCGTACCATTCCCGATTCGGGTCGTAACTAGGCGAGTCGACGCGAACATTGCGCACATCCAAAACGATCACGTCGGGTCTTTGCCAGTTGATACCGTTTTGTATTAGCATGTTACCCACATCACGGTTGCCCCCGAGATCTCCATCCTCCTGCATCAGTTGCGGAATGGCGAACGCGGCAGTGACCGCGCCAACGAGAACAACGGCGGCAGCGGCCCACAGCGGCCATCCATTTGGTTTGCTTCGATTGTCGGCCAGTTCTGCCTGGTCCAACCACGATTGCAATAACTCGGAGACTTGCTGGGCGCTGGCGGGACGGTCGGCGATCTCCTTGCGGAGACACTTCAGGCAGATCGCCTCCAACTCCGCCGGAATGTCGGGATTGATCGACCGCAGCGGACGCGGCTCGCGCTCCAGGATTTGCTGTTTGTACTGTTCGGTGCTGTGCGCCACGTACGGGAGTCGACCCGTCAGCAACTGATACAGCATGACACCCAAGCTGTAGAGATCGCTCCTCGGATCTGCCAGTCGAGCCTCGCCCCGCACTTGTTCGGGCGACGCGTAGGTCCACGTCCCCATCATGCCTGAAGGCTCACTCAATTGGTCGAATTCCGATGCGGCCAGTCCGAAGTCCGCGACGCACACATTTCCCTTCGAGTCGAACAGGATGTTTCCGGGCTTCAAGTCCCTGTGGATGAATCCTTGTTCGTGCGCAGCTTGTAGACCCCGAGCCATGTCGATCAGCCAGCGTACCGCGGTATTGCGTGCGACAGGTCCGCCATCTTTGATGCGACTATAAAGCGTGCCTCCCTCTTTCAACTCGGAGACGAGGAAGACGCGGCCTGCGAATATTCCCGCATCGAGCACTCGCACGATACGCTCGTGATTGAGGCGTGCCAGATTCTGGCCTTCTTTCACAAGACTGTGGTTCAGCGCGGGGTTCACGGCCCTATCGGGGCGCAGAGTCTTGAGCGCTACCTCTCGTTTGAGTACGGGATCCTGTGCACGCCACACTTCTCCAAAACCGCCACGTCCAAGGAGGGACAAGAGTCGATATCGGCCGCACACATCTCCTGGACGAAGCTCTGTATCGGGACGCTCTTGCTTTGGCGGAGGAGCCGCGACCGTCGGCTGCTGATTCGGATTGAAATGTTCTCGCAACCATACCGCGTGCTCAGGAAACCTCGCGACGTACTCGTCGATGTCGGGTGATTCGCCCGAGGCGCTACGGAGGTCAAACTCCAGCAGAATCAACTCAAGCAGCAGAGCAGTAGCAGACGATGTCTCAACCTTTTCGACATACGTCTCGATTCTTGGACGGTTCCCCGACTTCCATGTCGATTCAAACTCGTGGCAGATTGAGTCGATGACGGACAGATCGACAAGTTGTGTACTCTGCTCAGTTACACGATCAGCCCGCATGCGTCACCCGCCTCGAACTTGAATGAACTTCGACTCAGGGATTATTTGATACTACCCCTGTGTATCGCTCGCTGTCAAATAATACCATCGGGTGATAGACGCTTTCGCCCGGGGGATCGCTTAACCTTGTGCCCCGAGATTGTCGAGACCCTTGCTAATCCCGATCGCGCGACTGCCCAGAGGCGGCTATTTCGACCTCGTTTACAACGAATTCGCCAGCATCATGCGGGCGTTGTTCCCAGATGAAGAGGCGATTCAGTCGTTGTGACTCAAGACAACCTCAGCCGAATAACTCGAGCGGCCGGTCACCATACAGCCGATGGGGGCGTTCGGTGCGGTCGGTGAGTGTCGCTTCCTGAGACACGCCCATCGCGTGCAGCACTGTTGCGGCAATGGCGTGAGGAGAGGTGGGGAGTTCAGCCGGGTAGGCACCTTGAGAATCGCTGGCGCCATAAACATTGCCGCCCCGAATGCCACCGCCGGCGAACAGACCGCTGTAGCAGAAGGGCCAATGTTCGCGTCCCGCGTTGTTGATGCGAGGTTTACGACCGAACTCGCCGACCCAGACGATCAATGTCTCATCGAGCAGTCCGCGTTCCTCCAGGTCTTCGATCAACGTCGAAAGAGCTCGATCCGCCGGTGGAATGAGATCGTTCTTCAGCCGATTGAAGTTGTTGCCGTGCGTATCCCAGAAGTTCTGGCCGTCGTTATGCCAGTTCACACTGACGAACGGTACGCCACGTTCGACGAGCCTGCGGGCCAGCAGCACGCACTGCCCGTGAATATGCCGACCGTAACGATCCCGCATGGCATCGGTCTCCAGCGACAGATCGAAGGCCGATCGCACATCGCTCGATGCCAGCAGTTCGAAGGCCCGCGACTGCTGACGATTCAAGTCAATCGACGCGGCATCGCGATTCAGTTCCTGCAGCGTGTTTGCGGCAATCGCATCGAGTGAGCGACGCTGCTCATCAATGCAATCCAGAAGTTGTTCGCGGCGATGGAGTCGATCGAGGTCGATGCCATCGAGCAGTTCGAGCGCCGGGACCTGCCAATCGGGTTGATTGGGATCGCCCGTGATGAGCATCGGATCAGCCGCACGGCCAAGCCAGCCCCCATGTTGCCCGGGCGCGTTGCCTCCGCTTGCCGCAGGATGGAATGCATGCCACGGCATGGTGACAGCCGACGGCAGCGCGCTTCCGGTGGGGCGCAGCTCATTAAAGACCGCTCCCAGGTGTGGCGTGTCGCGCTCGCTGGGAGGTTCGGCATCACTCTTGTTCACCGGCGGCAGTTGGCCCGTCAACACTGTGTGGGCCGATGAGAGATGTGCAGGATCGTCGTGCGTGAACGAGCGAACTATGGCGACGCGATCGGTGAGGTTGGCAAGAGAGTTGAAATGTTCCGAGAGTTGAATCCCCGGCACGCGCGTGGGGATCACGCCGAAGTCGCCTCGAATCTGCGAGGGTGCATGAGGCTTCGGATCAAGCGTATCGAGATGGCTCGGCCCACCCCACATGAAGAGGAAGATGCAGGACTTAGCGCGTCCGAAGCCTGGCAGTGCTTCGAGATCGGCGATCGCGGGCGTCGGCCAGACCCCACTCGAAAGACCCAGAGCCGAAGCGCTGAGAATCGCTCGGCGTCTCATCCTGGGAGATTGCGTTGGTGGAAGAGTCATCAGATTGGCAGGCGTGGGGTGGGATTCGGTGGGGTGGGAACGCTTTCGGTCATCGATCAACCGATGCACATATATCATAGGCCATTGCGAAAACCGAGGGCAATTCGAGTCTCGAGGGCAGGCCGTTTGGGGTGAGTCTCAGATGTTGGTGGAAAAACTCTCACTCTCCCCCACAACCGGTTCGTTCTCATAATGAGCTTGGTTGTGGGGGAGTGGGCGGCCAACACAAAGGCACCGTAACGTGCGCCCCTCTCCTCCGCTGGAACGCGTTTCTTCTTTTTCAACATTTTCAGCGAGGGAGAGGGAATTACCAACTTTCGAGATCCTCACGCTCCTGCCGTCTCTCGGCGTTCTGGCGAGATCGCGGTAGGGACCGCCGTTGCCGGCGGCCCCCCGCACGGATCCGTACGTGAAGGATTGCTTCATACGGCTCTTGCCTTGTGTCGGGCGTGAAATCGGGAGTAGGCATTCGGATGGTGGATCGTCGGGCGGGGCAGGTAGCGTGAGATGAGGCGGGCGAAGCGAGACCAACTCCAGCGGGTGCGGCCTTTCTGGCTGCGACGCCTGAGCGTTTTGAGCCACAGCTTCTTCACTTCACTCACGAACTGCATCAGGCGGGTCATGTTGCCAGGGACGGCGTGATAGTTCAGCCACCCCTGCACGATCCGTTTCAGCCAGCGGCCTGTTTCTCCCGGCGGGCGATGCTGACGACGACGGAGCCGTTCCTTCAGGACTGCGAGCGTACGCCGCATCCGTTTCCGAATGCTCTTGCGGTTCACTCGAAAGCACCCGTTGAGACGATCCCGGCCGCAGTAATGCGTGAACCCGAGGAAGTCGAAGGTCTCCGGCTTGCCCTGACCGCGACGACGACGGCGAGACGCAGCGTGTCGACCGAACTCGATCAGCCGCGTCTTTCCATCATGCAACTTCAACCCGAACTTCGCCAGCCGCGTCCGGAGTTGTTCCAGACACGCCCTGGCGTCACGTTCGTGCTTGAAGCCGATGAGGAAATCGTCGGCGTACCGAACGATCACCACATCGCCGTTCGCTTGATGCCGTCGCCACCAGTCGATCCACAGGTCGAGAACGTGGTGGAGAAACACGTTCGCCAGCAGCGGCGAGATCACAGCGCCCTGCGGCGTCCCCACCGTCGTTTCCGACCATTCGCCGTCCTCGCTGATCCCGGCGGTCAGCCACTTTTTGATCAGCCGAAGAAGGCGTTTGTCGCCGATGCGGTGTTCCAGCAACTTCATCAACCACGCGTGGTCGATGGTGTCGAAGAACCCCTCTAAATCGGCGTCCAAAATCCAGTTCACCTGTCGATCGCTGATCGCAGCCGTCAAGGCGTCGAGCGCCGGGTGCTGGCTGCGACCCGGACGGAAGCCGTAACTGAACCCGCAAAAGTCCTGCTCGTAGATCGCACCGAGCACCCCGACCACGGCCTGCTGGACGAGCTTGTCCTCCAGCGCGCCGCGATGCCGATCGGCCGCTGACCACCGTCCGGCTTCGGGATGTAGATGCGTTTCGACGGCTTCGCGCGGTACGCGCCTCGGTGAACTCTCCCGTGGAGGTCCGCAATGCGTGCCTCCAGATTTCGCTCGTATTCGTGCCACGTCACCTCGTCGACGCCGACAGCCGCGGACTTCTTCAGATCGTAGAAGGCTTCCCGCAGACAGTCTTTGTCGATGTGGTGCAGTAAGGCTGTGAATTTGAGCGTGCGGTCCTTGCGGGCCGCTTCACGCACGCCGTGCAACCCGCGTGACTCTCGCTTACTCCGGCGCGGCGTCCGGTCGGAGTCGGATTGTTCGGCGTTCCACTGGGCTGGGATCCTTTCCTCCATCGACTCCGCCGACGCTTCAGTCGCGTCATTGTTCGCCGACTTCGCAGGTACTACGACCCCATCTGACTTCTCACCCGCGTGCACGTCGGCCTTGCCGTCGGTGACGTTCGCCGACCGTTCCCAGTCGAACATTCGCTGGGAGGCGTGTGAGAGCTCCCGGTTCTCGCGTTTGGAGTTTCCAGACATGCTCGGGTTCTACGACTCCGCCGTGCCGCCGAACCGCTCGCCAAAGCGCGGCCCGGCGTGTTGCCTTCCCCTTCTCTTGACAGGGTCGGCGCACGAATTGCTTTGATTTCGGAGTTCCATGGCCAGCCTGCCTGTGCCTCTCGCCGATGCTACACCCACGATGTCGCCACCGTCAGCGTACGGGTCGAGGTGAAGGTGGGGGGCTAACCCTTCCTCCCAGGACTTCTTCATTCCCAACTCCAAACCGGTTTATCCCGGCGCTTTCCAAGAGTACAAGAGTACGAGTAGACACACACCTCGTGATACGCTTGCGATATCCTTGCCCATACCCTTGGGATACTCTTGAAAGCCCGTGCGGACGAAGATTCGTCCGTGTACACGTTCCGCCTACCCTAATGTGCGCGGTTGCGCCAGGACGACGTCATTGCCTCCGACGCCGTCTCGCCACAACCTGGCCCCAAGGCTGGCGGAACGATACTCCCTCTCCCCCACTGAGAAACGATGAAAGCGGAGTCCGGTGCTTCGTGGGTCGGGGTGAGGGGGGTCAATGACGCGGGGCTAAGACCACTTCGCGAATTCGCGACAGCGTCAACAGCAACTGCTCCAACTCATTCAATGGCAACATGTTGGGACCATCGCTCTGTGCACGGTCGGGATCGGGGTGAGATTCGAGAAAGACCCCATCGGCCCCGGCGGCAACGGCGGCCCGGGCGAGGGGGACGATCATCTCTCTGGCTCCCCCCGTCTTGCTTCCTCCGGGACGCTGCACACTATGTGTGGCATCGTAAATCACAGGGCAGCCGAGACTTTGCATCGTCGGGATCGACTGAAAGTCGTTCACCAGCCGGCCGTAGCCGAAGGTTGTTCCTCGCTCGGTGAGCAGCACCCGGGGGTTGCCCGCCTCTTCACATTTGCGGACAGCATGCACCATGTCCTCCGGTGCCACGAACTGCGGCTTCTTGACGTTCACCACGCCACCATTTGCCGTGGCCTGAGCGGCTGCGATGATCAGATCGGTCTGCCGAGCCAGAAAGGCCGGGATCTGCAGAATTGAGCAGACCTCTCCCGCCGGAGCGGCCTGTTCCGGGAGATGAATGTCGGTCGTCACCGGCAAGTCGGTCTTCTTACGAACCAGGTCGAGGGATTTGAGTCCCGCTTCCAGCCCGGGGCCGCGGTAGCTGTCGATGCTGGTGCGGTTCGCCTTGTCGAAGCTCGACTTGAAGACAAACTGCCAGCCGTGACGCGCTTCCAGCGTCTTCAAATGGTCGGCCACCGTCAGCACCAGGTCTTCCGACTCGATGACGCACGGACCCACGATAAACAGCAACGGTGACTTCGGACCGCAAACGCGACCGGAGAATTCAACAGTGGACAGCGGCATGCTTCGGGCCACTCGTTCTAAAGGGAATCAGTTGGAAGGGGGAAACAACACAGGTTGATCGGGTCGGTCGACTCTTCGCTTTGATCGTCGCGGCGGCTTGCTTGTTTCGTGGCCATCACTTTCGTGGGATGACGCGGCATCTTCAACATCAAGCGATCCGAGCGAACCGTTCAACTCGATGATACTCGACTGGGGCCGCAACTGATGCAGCAGATCGACCGTTCGGCGATGACAGGTGAGAAACAGAATCTGCGACGACTCGGCCAGCTCACACAGCAGTTCCAATGTCTCGCGCGCCCGTTGTTCGTCGAAGTTCACTAACACGTCGTCCATCACCATCGGCATCGGCTCGCTGAGCCGGGCGTAGTCGGCCACATAGGCCAACCGAATCGCCAGATAGAGTTGCTCCGCGGTACCGGTACTGAGTTGAGACGGAGTCTTCAGTTGTTCGCTGCGATGCCGAACGGTCAGAGGATTGGTTTCGTTCTGGTCGAGTGAACAGACGATCTCCTGATACTCGCCGGCCGTCATTCTGCTGAAGATGCGTTCGACATCAGCCATGAGCCGAGGTTGATGCTGCTGCTCGAATCGCTCGCGAGCGGCCGTCATCAGGCTGTCTGCCAATGCCAATGGCGCCCATTGATCGACGGCACTCTCCAGCCTCGCGTACAAGTCAGCAAGCTCGGCGGCCGTTCGTAGCGGAGCCTCGTCGAGTTCCAACTTCTGCAATTGGTCCTGAAGCACACCCAGCCGTTGCTGAGCAGCATCGATTTCCTCCTGGCAGCGACGGATGTCATCCGGGATCGTCAACAGACGTCCCTCGATGTCGTCGAGATTCAGGTCCGCCAGCGACTCTTCGGTTTCGCCCGGCTGCAGGAGCGTGACCAGTTGACCCGCGCAAGCCGCGATCTGCCGACTGACATCGCGCGCTTCGAGCACTTGAGTGATGAAGTTTTCCAACTTGACGGGAGATATTCCGCAGTCGGAGGCGAGCTGAGTCTGCTGGTCCGCGATCTCCTGCAGTTTGCGGAGGCATTCGAGACGGTCGCGTTCGGCATGGGTTTGACGCTCCGCCAGTTGCCGCCGATGTGCCACGTGCTCCTCCGCCGACTGCAGTCGCGATTCGAGTTCGGCGAGTGCATCCGCCTCCGAACGTGAAACCAACTCGGGAGCCACGCGCTCGATCAAGGGATTCAGCTGACCACGAAATCGCTGCCAACCCTGTTCATGGCCGGTCAGGAAGGCGGCCAGATCCCGTACTTCCTGCTGACGATGGCCCGCGTCGAAGAGTCCCTGCAATGCCTTGCGAGACATGTCGGCGTCCCACTGCGTGGGGAGGTCGTATCGCTGCGTGATTGCAATCTGGCGTTGATCGCAGTCGGCCAACTTGAGTGTGGCATCAAACCGTTGCCGTTCGACTGCCGACTGCTTCTCGCTGACTTGGTGAAGTTCCGCCAACCAGCCCGCGCGATTCGATTGTTGTTCCCGCAACTTGTCGCGCAGTTGCTGCGCGCGTCGCCAGGCATCATCGATGTTGGTCGCCTGAGGAAACGCCCGCGTCAACTCGCGCTGCGGACCCGCGACTTCGCTTTCGATCTCCAGTTCTTCCCGCTCGCAATCAAGCAGTTCGACATGCAGCTCGCGAAACTCTTGCAGCCGTTGCAACCATTCCTGCATGACGGCCGGCGGATGAGGCTGCACTCCGCTGGGCCACCACAAGTCCATCCAACGCTGCTCGAACGTCTCCCATTCGCGATCGGTTGATGCGAGTGTGTTCCCCGCCTGATCGCGAGATTGCTGCAACCGCGTTACGTCGGCTCGCAGTCTATCCAGATGGGCCACATCGTCGGCACACTTCAAGAGTTCGTCCGCCAATGCGTCGGCTTCCTTCACGGACTGCTCGAACTCAATGAGGGACTGAGCCATCGCAGCCGGCGCGAGTGGCGAACCTTCGCCTGACAATTGTTGCTTAATGCCTGCCACTCGGCATCCCGCGTTTGTCGCAGCGATTCGAGACGTGCCGCATCGGGAATGTCCCGCTGGCGATTGAGTTCGGCCAGTTGCTGCGTCGCCTGCAACAACTCGATGTCCCAGCGTTCGAGCGTCGCGCGGAGTTCGACCCGCCGGGCATCGCGCTCTTGCCACCCTCGCGCGAACTCCGCGACCGCCGACGCGAACGGTGCGTCGAGACCCAGTACCGATTCGACATCTTCGGGGGGCTGCTTCTTCCAGCCGGTTCCGGAAGCCAGCGTGTGCAGCGACTCGTCAAGCTGATCGCACAACTCGCCGATGCGTTTCTGCAACTCCTTCAGTTGGTTGCGCGACTTCCAATCGTCTTCGCGACCTTCGAGAAGGGCTTCCAGCGCGGGAAGCCGGGCATCATCGGGGGCCGATTCCAGCAGCCGGTTGAGCGACTCCGACTTCTCAAGCAGCTCGCTATGTCTGTCGTCCAACCCTTTCAAGGATTGTCGAAGCTGCGACGCCTCTTTCTCGATGCGTTCCAGCATCTCCACGTCCTGCGGCGCGGGATGAAGTGTCGCCAGTCGCTCGGGACTCCATGCCTCGGGGAGATGCTGCAACTGGTCACGCAGCGCCCGGCGGGCCGTCTCGATGCGCTCCGTCAATGTCGACTGCTCATCGGCTTGAGAGACGAGTTCCTCATGCCGACCACGCAACGTGCGAATATCGGCGGCGACCTTGAGGATGCGTTCATCATCAAATTCGGATGCGGCCGACTCATTCTCCAAAGGCTGCACTTGCTGAATGGCCGCCAGTTCGGCATCGAGTTGAGACTGGCGATCGTTGAGTTTCTGAAACTGCTCGGCGGCATCGGCCGGGTAGTCGCCCGTCTGTGGCAGATCGAGCAGCGATGCCCGCAGGACCGCGCACTCCCGCTGGATGGGAAGGGCCTGCTTGTATCGAGTCAGCCGACTTTGTTCTTGTCCCAGGTCGTTGAGGCGGCCACGAAGCACCATCGCCTGGGCCTGCTGGTCCTTCAGGCCATCGATTTGACGGGAGTATTCGTGCGGCCTGAGCGTGGACTGCTTGTGGGCTTCCCTGGCTTTCTGGATCTGGATCAGTAGATCGTTGATGACCTGCTTCTTCGCGGCGGCATGAGGATTGAAGAGGTTCTGCTGCTCCGACTGCACTCGCTTCTGCAGCGATTGCAATTGCGGCAGCCCCCCCATCCCCGCGCCGAAGAGTGCGCCCTTGAGACCTTCTTCCTTCAGGACGGCTCCCCCTTGCCGCAGTTCATTCAGTGAGAAGGCAAAGACCTGCTGATACGTCGTTGAACTGATCCGCCCGATCATGCGGTCGAGCTGGTCGGCATCCATCGTCTCCCGGCTGCCGGTGATTTCGCCGGTGATCTGGTCTGGCCGACCCTTCTGTCGGGAGAACCAGAACTTGAGACTCCCTTGCGTCTGGCACCAAGCAGTCGCCTTGAGAGGACCGGTATGCTCGTCGAACCGGTAGGGGTGCTGATGGGCGTAGCCGAAGAAGAGGTCGCGAATCAGTTGCAGCAGCGTGGTCTTGCCGGCTTCGTTGGGGCCGTAGATGACCTGCAACCCGGGCGCGAAATCGAATCGCTTGTCCGAATGGATTCCGTACCGCTCGATCAACAGCGACTCGATTCGCATGAATCTCCATCAGCCCCGCGTGATTGTCTCGTCCAGGTTCAGCAAGATATTGGAGATTGTAAACCACGCTCCCTGAATGGAAAGCGGCACGTCGGCCGAGCGATATTGTTCGGGAATCAAGGCCCCTGCGGCCGCTTCGTCGGCTTCCAGCAGTGTTCGTTCGCGCTCCAGCACCGAAAGCAGATGTTCCGACTCGTGGCTCGAAGGCTCGCGGGAAACGCAGAGCCGGAAGGCATAGGCGATGCGATCGGCATCGGTCCCTGCATGCTCCATCAGCCGGAGCGACAGTCCAAAGGCCATTTCCACATAGGCGGGATCGTTCAGCAGCGTGAGGGCCTGCAACGGCGTATTCGTTCGCGAACGCTGCACGACACAGGCACCGCGATCGGGAGCATCGAAGTTGACGAAACTGGGATAAGGGGCGCTGCGTCTCCAGACGACATAGATGCCTCGGCGAAATCGATCCTCATCGGTATCGGTGTCGTAGTTTGGGGCGTTGCGTCCCACATGCCGCCAGATCCCCGCAGGTTGCGGCGGGTAGACAGGGGGTCCACCTTCACGCGTTGAAAGAAGTCCACTGATGGCGAGCGCGTTGTCGCGAATCATCTCCGCCGGCATCCGCCAGCGCGGACCGCGTGCGAGGAGGCGGTTGTCGGGATCGCGAAGAATGGCAGCCTCGGTAATGCGGGCATCCTGCTGATAGGTGGCCGAGAGGACGATCAGTCGATGAATGTGCTTCATCGACCAGCCGTTCTCCATGAATTCGACTGCCAGCCAGTCGAGCAATTCAGGATGACTCGGCCGCTCCCCCTGCGAACCAAAGTCTTCGGGAGTGGTGACCAGTCCTTGACCGAAGAGTTCGCCCCACCAGCGATTTACAACGACTCTCGCGGTGAGGGGGTTGTCGCGACTGACGATCCAGTTTGCGAGATCAAGACGATTGAGGGTCTGGGGGTCGTGTGAGTCGAGGGGATGCAGCACCGCCGGCGTCCTGGCAACGACATCGGCACCCGGCTCGAGGAAGTTCCCACGATGGAAGATCGAACTCATGCGGGCTTCGTCCATCTCGACCATCACCAGCGTTGTCGGTGGCTCCAGCGCGTTGAGCGATCGACGCACATCGACAAGCTGAGTATTGAGTTGTTGGAGCTCCGCATCCTGAACTGCCTGAAAGTCGCGAAGCGTTTTCAGTTCTGGCGCAGTGCGTTCATCGGGTGACTTCTGCAATGCCGCGAGGATGGCTTCCGACAATTCATCAGCACGCGGATCGCCCGTCATGGCTGAGAGCCTCAGTCGGCCGATCACACGACCGCCGCCATAATGCTGTGGCAAGCGGAACTGAATACGCAATGCATCGTCATTCGCAATCGGCTCACTCGTCTGAAACGCAGCCCAGTGCGGTTGCCCGAACTGCGGATTGATGCCCCAGCCGGTGTCAGGATCGCCATCGATGAGGCCGGTCACATTCCAGTTCTGCTGCGAGAAGTCGGCTCGGGCATTCGACAGTGCCAAGGGCGTTGGCTCGCCTGCGTCATTCCAAGTTGAAACTTCGAACTCGTACAGCACGAAGTTGGGTCGTTCGTCGCTTCCGCGACCGGGGCCCATGCCGGGAAGGGAGTCGTCGGTGAGTGTTACGAGTTTGAAGCCGGTGATGCCATCCAGAGTCGTCTCGACCGTAATCAGTGTAGTCAGCCTTCGCAGGCACATCGCCCGTCAGGAGCAGTGAGCCATCGTCCAGCAACTCGCTCGTGCAGCCTGCAGTCGATTGAAAGTCGACGATTTCCAGTGTGTGCCACTGCGTCGACTCGGTAGACATCGCCGTCATTTCCAACAGCCAGGCATCGAATTCTCCAGTCAGAGTTTCGACCCGTGCATCGTGGGCGGCCTGCAGGGTGTCGCGTTGTGCGATGAGTTGCTGGCGAGTGAGGGCTTCATTCTCAGGAAGTGGTAGCTCCATCTTGGGGCCGGCGACTTCGTACTGCACACCTCCGCTACTGGGGAGTTCGACTTCCAACGGCGTGTTGTTGAAGAACGCAAACAACTGATAGTAGTCCTGCTGCGTGAAGGGGTCGTATTTGTGATTGTGGCACTGGGCACATTCGAACGTCGTCCCCAGCCAGACCGTCCCCGTCGTGTTGACGCGATCGATGATCTGATTAACGCGGTTTTCCTCGGGATCGACACCCGCCTCGACGTTGCACGTCGTGCAGCGATGGAACCCCGTCGCGATGTGTTGTGAGGGATCTGCTTCAGGGAGCAGGTCGCCCGCAATCTGTTCGATCGTGAACCGATCGAACGGCATATCGTCATTCATCGCTTGAATCACCCAGTCGCGATAGGGCCAGATCTCACGAAACTGGTCGGCTTGAAAACCATTCGAGTCGGCATACCGCGCGAGGTCGAGCCAACCCCGTGCCCACTTCTCGCCATAGCGAGGTGATGCGAGTAACTTGTCGACGATCTCCGCGTAATGTTCTGCGGAAGGGTCGGCCACGAAGTCAGCGACGACTTCGGGACTTGGCGGGAGACCAATCAGATCGAGGTAGACTCGACGGAGAAGTCGTTCGGGCGCAGCAGGTGCAGCCGGTCCCAAGTCGGGTGCTTCGCGCTCGATCGTCTCCAGCACGAAGGCATCGACGGCGTTGTGTCCCCAAGCCTGTTGATTCGACGGTACTTCAGGTCGTTGCGGGGAAACGTAGGCCCAATGAACTTCGCCAACGGCATCGTTCCACGGAAGGCCGGCGGCGATCCAGGTTTGAACGAGTTCGATCTCGGATGGCGAGAGAGGTTCCCCTTCCGGCGGCATGCGCTCGTTGGCACCCGCCCGCAAGCGTCGCAGCAGTTCGCTCTGGTCGGCGTCCTCACCATTAATGGCGGGCAGACCGGAATCGTTGAGCTGCAGGAAGTCCTCCCGCGAGAGCATCCGCAAGCCCCCTTCGCGGGCATCGGCGCCGTGACATTTGTAACAGCGCGTGGACAGCAACTGCTGAAGGGGAGCGATGTCGACTTGCGCGGTCGACGTCGCGGCATCATCTGCCGTCGCTATGTCGTTCGCCGCCAGCAGCAGGCACATCAGCCCGGCCATGTGGGTCGGTCGCCAGAAGGACAATGGAGAGCGGCTTTCCATGGCAGTCCGGATCGCAGCGGGGTGAAAAGAGACCAATCGCATCAAGTCTGCATCATATTCAGCCCCGAGGGGGATGCGAAACCTTACTGCAATCATTTGTGGCGTTATTGGTTACGCCGTATGATCCGTATCACCCGCCCATTAGTCGGATTGCGCGATTACTGCGGAATTACGTTACGAAAGTTGAGTGACTGCGTCATGGAATCACTTCCGATCCTTGGAGATTTGCCAGTTGAGTCGGCTGCGTCCGCGTTGCCTTCGGAGGGGGTGCATGGAACCTACGCCTTCGTGTCGCTCGGTTGCCCGAAGAATCTGGTCGATAGCGAGAAGATGCTGGGGCATCTGGCGATCGACGGATTCACGCTCGTTTCGGAGCCGGAGGGGGCCGACTTCGTCATCGTGAACACCTGCGGCTTCATCGAGGATTCGCGCACCGAGTCGAAGGCGGTGATTCGCGAAATGCTCGACCTCAAGGCGCGTGGTGGGACGAAAGGCGTGATCGTGGCGGGTTGTTTGCCCGAACGACTGGGGAGCGGACTGCTACAGGAGATGCCCGACATCGATCATGTCGTCGGCGTCTGGGGGCGGGATGAAATTCAAAACGTGGCGGCCAAGATGCTGTCGCGAACCGCGCTCGACGGATCACGTTCACAAGAAGAACTGGCGAGCGAGCAGCGGGAACTCTTTCGGCCGGCCCCCGTCCGGGCGATGGACGATCGTGCCCGGCTGCGAATCACTCCTGAACACTTTGCCTACCTCAAGATCTCGGAAGGGTGCGACCGGACCTGTACGTTTTGTGCCATTCCCAAGATGCGCGGGAAGCATGTCACCAAGCCGATCGAAGCCATTGTCGAGGAGGCTCGCGAACTGGTCGACGATGGCGTGCGAGAACTAATCCTCGTCGCACAAGACACCACCTACTACGGCATGGACCTGTATGGCGAAGTGCGGCTGGTGGATCTGCTTCACGAACTCGAAACAGTCGATGGCATCGACTGGCTGCGACTCATGTACTTGTATCCGGTGAACTTCACCGATCAGCTTGTCGAGACGATCGCTTCGTCGGAGAAGATCGTTCCGTATCTCGATATGCCGTTGCAGCACATCAACACTCAAATGCTGCGGCGGATGCAGCGCCGCGTTGATCGCGACAAGACGCAGGCCCTCGTCGAGAAGCTGCGGGCACAGGTGTCGAACCTGGTATTGCGGACGACGTTCATCACAGGCTTCCCCGGCGAGACCGATGCACAGTTTGATGAGTTGATGGAGTTCGTCGACGAAACACGTTTCGAGCGGATGGGAGTCTTTACCTATTCTCCCGAACCAGGGACGCCGGCGATGAAGCTCGATGGACATCTGTCGGACGATGTCAAACAGGAACGCCGCGATGCCTTGATGGCCCTGCAGCAGGAGATCGCCTTCGAGTTCGGCGATTCGCTGCAGGGTTACGAACTCGACTGCATCATCGATGAACAGATTGATGAGACGACCTGGGCCGGTCGCTGTTATGCCGATGCCCCGGAGATCGACGGCCAGGTCTTCGTGGACGGAACGGACATTGCGGTCGGCGACATGATTCCCGTCGAAATCATCGGGCGGCAGGATTACGATCTGCTGGCGGTCACGCAGTAGCGGCGGATCTCCGAGACGCCAAGCAGTCCGTAGCGGAACTCGTGAGAGTTCCGAGTTGGAGTCGATGCCCCAGCAGCCAATGACAGGTTAGATGTGAATCTCAGAAGTCTCACGACTTCTGCTACATAACAGTGATACAACTTTCGGTTCGATCAATCACTCGGCAATTCGATCGCGATCCTGTCTTCAGGAACGTGACCTTCGACGTGCGCTCGGGGGAACGTATCGGTCTCGTCGGCCCCAATGGTTGCGGCAAGACCACGCTGATGGCGATTCTCGCGGGAAACGACGAAGCCGATGTCGGGCAGGTCGAGACCCCCTCCGCCGTGCGCGTCGCGCTGCTCGAACAGCAGCCCGAGTTTGATGAAGGGCACACGCTGATTGCCGAAGTCCGCTCGGGACTGGCCCATCTCTATGAGTTGCAGCGGGAAGCCGAAGAACTGGGGCATCAGTTGGCCGCCGTTAAGGATGAGGCAGAGAGCGCGCGGCTCCATCAACGCTTCGATATCGTGCATCACGAACTCGACGTTTTGGATGCTTATCACATCGAGCATCGCGTCGAAGAAGTCCTGCAAGGTTTGGGTTTTGCCGAGGAAGACTACGAACGCGAGTTGTCGACCTTCAGTGGAGGGCAGCAGAACCGTGCCATCCTGGGTCGCATG
The DNA here is from genome assembly GCA_942492405.1 of uncultured Planctomycetaceae bacterium. Lineage (GTDB taxonomy): Bacteria > Planctomycetota > Planctomycetia > Planctomycetales > Planctomycetaceae > JANNSB01. The sequence continues at coordinate 237,124 of CALOES010000045.1, read as the reverse complement.
CTGCTGGCGGCTCCCGATGTGATGCTGCTCGATGAACCGACGAACCATCTCGACATCAGTTCCACCGAATGGCTCGAAGAGTTTTTGGCGCGCAGTCCACAGTCGATGATCATCGTCAGTCACGACCGGTACTTTCTCGACCGCGTCACCAATCGCACACTGGAACTGAAGCAAGACGGCGTCGATGACTATCCCGGCAACTTCTCGACTTATCGCCGACTGCGGGAGGAGCGACAGAAGCTGCTCGCAAAGACGGTCAAGAAGCAGGATGAGTTCATCGCGAAGACCGAGGACTTTATCCGTCGCAATCTGTCGGGTCAAAAAAGTAAGCAGGCCAAGGACCGCGAACGAAAGCTGGAGCGGGTCGAGCGGGTCGAACTGCTCCACGAAAACTCCGAGTTCCCGATGGCGTTCCCTTGTTCGCTGCGGGCGGGAGACTGGGTGATTCGAGCGGAGCAGATCGGCAAGGCGTTCGGCTCCGATACCTTATTCAGCGACCTCACATTGCAGGTTGATCGTGGCGAACGCTTGGGGATCTTCGGGCCGAATGGATCCGGTAAGACGACGCTCCTTCGCATTTTGACTGGCTCACTTGCCCCCGACACCGGCAAGGTCCGTTTGGGGACGAATGTGCTACCGGGATATTTTGATCAGTTGCTCACAAGTGTCGACCCCAGCGTCGATGCCGTCGAAGCGGTGCGTCCTCCCAATGCGTTGGACTTTACGATTGGCCGCATGCGGAGCATCCTCGCCAGGTTCGGTATCCAGGGAGAGCTGGCACTGCAGAAGGTCGGCAACATGAGCGGCGGCGAGCGCACCAAGGTGGCGGCTCGCCCGACTGTCGGCTCTCAACGCGAACCTGCTGGTGCTGGATGAGCCGACGAACCATCTCGACATCTGGGCGCGATCGGCTCTCGAAAAAGCGTTGTTGGAGTACGAGGGGACGATCGTGTTCGTCAGTCACGACCGCTACTTTCTCGATCGCGTGGCTTCGCGCGTGCTGGTGCTTGAGCCGGATCGCTGCAGCCAGTATGACGGGAACTACAGCAACTATCTGGCGTTTATCAAAGCGATGCGGGAGGAGCAGTCGGGAGTCAATCGATCAGGCCAGGAGAGTCGCAACGTTGTTCGTCCGAAAGAAGAGGGGAACGGCAACTCGCCCCGCAAGCGCCGCAAGTTCCCCTACCGGCTGGTCGAAGAGATTGAAGCCGACATTGCAACCTGCGAGACTCGCATGGCCGATCTGCAGTCCGAAATGGGGAGTCCCGAGGTGCTGCGCGACGGCCGCAAGATGAAGGCCATCCAGGAAGCATTAGAGAGTTCACGTCGCGCACTTGAGGAACTGATGGAACACTGGGAAGAAGCGATGGCGTTGAATTAGTGTTGGTTTTATTGAGTTGTCTCAAACGAGGTCATCCGTGGAGTTCATTAAGCGTCATCCCCTGTTGTCGGGCTTTTCCATTCTGGCCGCGATCATCATTCTGGTGGTGTTCGTCGTGCGGGCGAATCAATCGGCGAAAGAACTTAGCGAAAGGGCCTTGCGAAACCTCGGCCGCGGGTTCTACGACCAGGCCTGGAGCGACGTGACTCGTTCGCTCCAGATCGATCCCGACAACGAGGAGGCCCTGATCATCGCGGCGGCGATCTCGGTTCACGAAATGGAGTTCGATCGCGCCCGCGAATTCTACGACCGTATCGAAACTCCGCGGCTGCTCGACCTGCATACGCAGCTCATCGACTCGTGCCTCAGCAAGGAGCAGGTCGAGATGGCCGAAAACGCCTTGCGGCGCATACTCGAACGCCGATCGGATCATCCTAGGGCCATGGAGCAGATGCTGTCGGTCTATCGCATGACGGGTCGAAGATGGGAGCATCGAAAGTTTCTGTTGACCACGCTTGAAGTTCGCGACATTCCCCTGGAGGACGCCCACTTCCTTTTCCATCTGCCGAACATCACCGACCCTGGCAACATGAATCTGGTCGACACGGCGTTGGACTTGGATCATCCGCAGCCCACCGTGCGTCTCGCGGCATGTCTCAATAACCTCGATCGCGGCAATGCCGTCGAGGCTCGGGCAACACTCAATCAACTTGTCGCCGATTATCCTGATTTTCTCGAGGCACGCGCACAACTTGGTTGGGCTCTCCTCAAGACGGGTGATACCGCCGCACTCCGCCCATGGGCCCGGAATCTGCCCGAAGAAGCGTTGACGCATCCCGAAGTCTGCTACGTCGTCGGCACGATGCTCGAGGATGCCGGCGACACGGCTGGTGCGATTGCCTTTCAACGACACGCATTGTTGCTCGACTATCGGCATCATGAGGCGCTGTTGCGTTTCATCGGTCTGCTGGAAGAACCTTCTGCCGACGTTCTGGAACAATTGAATTCGATCGCCGCCGCGGAGGATGGGCTCGTCGATGTTATTCAAGGTTTGCTAGGGCCGGAATCCCTGGGATTCGATCCTGAGACAGGGAAGGCAGGACTCGATTTGCTCGAACGCATGGGGTGGCTTCCCGAGGCGACGGCCTGGTGCGTGATGTTTAAAGGGGACGAAGCCCGTGAAATCGCTGCTGGACAAGAACGAATCGAGGCGCGACTCGCCGAGACCGCGGATGTCGAGCCTGCAGAACGGGACTGGCCGGCGATCGAGCCCCTCATCCGCGAGCTGAATGTCGGCAACGAAACTCCAGATCAACTCTGGGACATCCTTCAGGGAGCGTTTCAGGCCGAATAAACGTCCCTGTCGTCGCGGCCAACACGCCGACTCGTTAACTTCGAGAGATGAGCAGCTTTCGCCTACTCCTGCGCGGCATCGTCTTCAACTGGCGGATGCACTTCGCGGTCACGCTCGGCGTGGTCATCGCCACGGCCGTCATTTGCGGCGCATTGATTGTGGGAGACTCCGTCAGCGACAGTCTCAAACAACTCAGCCTCGATCGCCTGGGTGGTGTCGATCATGCCCTGACCGGGTTTCGCTTCGTCCGTGAGGATCTTGCGGACGAGCTGCATGCCCAACTGAACGCCGAGGATCGAGACACCGCAAATGCTACTGTCGCCCCGGCGCTGGTGATGCAGGGGAGCCTGCTGGCCTCGGCACGCAGCGAGTCGGGCGAAATCGTGACCTCCGCCCGTGCCGGCGGCATCCAGGTCTACGGCGTGGATCAGCGGTTCTGGAGCTTGATGGCGACCGTCGGTCACGGCGTTCCCGAGGATGATTCGGTCATCATCAACCGCAGGGTGGCTGACGAGTTGAAGGTCGAGGCTGGCGGACAACTCTCGCTGGTTGTCGAAATCCCAGCCGCCATCCCCAGGGATTCGTTGCTGGGGGATCGCGAATCGACAGTGACGGAACTGGATGTGACCGTGAGCGCGATCGTTGATGACGATTCGACGCTCGCACGGTTCAACCTCAGTCCCAGCCAGCAGTTCCCCAAGAATATCTTCCTGTCGCTCGCGACGCTGCAACGTGGCGTCGGACTGCAGGAGATCATCCCCACGCCTCGAAATCCGGAATCGCAACTGGCGCGGATCAATGCGATCTTTGTCGGGCTCGCATCGGATGCGGGAGCCGCCCCCTCGTCAACGACGAGTGTCGACGCCGAGGAACTGTCGTACGACATCCACTCGGTCCTGACGCTCGACGATCTCAGCCTGCGGATCGTCACCAACGAAGAACACGGTTATCTGTCTCTGGAGAGCGAACAGATGATCTTGCAGGACTCGCTCGCCGAAGTGGCCGAGACGCTTGCCGCGGAATCACAGCTCGAAGTCTCACCCGTTCTCGTGTATCTCCTGAACGAAATCTGGAGTACGAGCGATCGCGAACTTTTTTCGATGTACTCCGTCGCGGCCGGCGTCGATCCGCGAGAATCCGCCCCGTTCGGGCCGTGGGAATTCGTCGGTGAAGCTCCCTCGTTTCCGCTGGCGGCTCGCGATGTCATCATCAACGATTGGCTTGCCGGTGATCTGAAGGTGCAAGTCGGTGACACCATCGGCACGAAGTATCATGTGGTCGGCGATCGCGGTGAACTTCCCGAGGATGAAGTCGAATTTCGAGTGGCCGGCATCGTCGCCATGACGGGGCCGCTGGCGGATCCCGGCATCACACCTCTGGTTCCGGGCATCACCGACGCCGAAGGGTACGACGACTGGCGTGAGCCCTTTCCGCTCGACCGCAGGCGGATTACGCCTTCCGACCACGACTACTGGGATCTCCATCGCACAACACCCAAGCTGTTTTTGTCTCTCACGGCGGCACAAGACCTTTGGCGCAGCCGATACGGAGAGTTGACGTCTCTCCGTATCGCACCCGGGCCTGAGGGCCTGGAGGCCACCCGCGATACGTTCGAAGCCAACCTTCTCGGCCGCCTGGATGAAGCGGCAACCGGCTTGGCCTTCATGCCCGTCAAGCAGCAGGGGCTTGATGCCGCGCAGGGGACAACAAACTTCACCGGGCTATTCATCGGCTTCAGTTTCTTCTTAATCGCCGCCGCCGAACTCCTCGTGGGGCTGATGTTTCGCCTTGGTCTGGAACGGCGCGTCTCCGAGCAGGGGCTGTTGATTGCCGTCGGCTGGCCGCGTCAGAAAGTGGCTCGACTCTATCTGGGTGAAACGGCAATCGTCGTACTCGTGGGAGGCTTGATCGGCATGGCGGCTGGAGTCGGGTACGCCATGTTGATGGTCTACGGACTGAAGACGTGGTGGATCGGCGCGATCGGCACGAAGCATCTGTTTGTCTCGATTCACGTTATCAGTTTGTTGATGGGTGCCGTCATATCGATCTTCACGGCACTCGCGACTGTCTGGTGGTCGTTGCGGTCGACGCGCAGGTTCTCGGTGCGTCAACTGTTGCAGGGGAGCCTGGATGATGCCGCGGCGCGGGGGCCGACATCGCGCAGGCCGCTGATCATAGGAGGCGTCATCGGTGGCGCTTCGCTGCTGCTGATGCTGGCGACGGTGTTCGGACTCGTGCCATCTTCCGAAGCGTTCAGCGGCTTCTCGTGGCAAGTCGTGGCATTCTTTCTGGTCGGCACGGGTGTGCTCGTGTCGGGGATTCAACTGATGGCGGCCTGGATCGGAGCCGAACAGTCCTTGCCGATTCGCGGGGCCGGAAGCCAGGAGACGCCGAGGCTCGGCATACGCAATGCTTCGCGTCATCGCAGCCGCAGCTTGATGACCACCGGCCTGATGGCAGCCGCGACGTTTGTCGTGGTCGCGGTGGCGGCGGGTCGCAAGAACCCGGCGGTCGAGGAGCCTCAGATCGATTCCGGCAACGGAGGCTTTTCGTTGATTGCCGACTCCAGCACTCCGATTCTGTACGATCTCAACACACCGGAAGGTCGCAGCGAACTGCGGCTCGGCCTGGGTGCTGATGACACCGAAGCCGCGATGCTCGGCGACATGCATGTGGCTCCCTTCCGCGTGATGCCTGGCGACGATGCGAGTTGCCTGAACCTCTATCAGGCCCGCCGGCCGACGATTCTGGGTGTCCCCGAAGCAGTGCTGGCCGAGTTTGACCGTACCGGGCGTTTCGCGTTTGCCAACACGCGCGACTCACACATGTGGCCAAAACTGAAGTCTGGCGCTGAGGATGGCCCCATTCCCGTCATCGGCGACATGAACACCTTGATGTACAGCCTGCACAAAGGAGCCGGCGACATCATCGAGATTGCGGAGCCCGATGCCGAACTCGAAGTGGTCGGCATGCTGAGCGGCAGTGTCTTTCAAGGTGTGCTGCTGATGTCGGAAGAGAACTTTCAAAGGCTCTTCCCTCAGCAAGTGGGGTTCAGCACGTTTCTTGTTGAGATCGACTCGCCACGGAGGGAGGCGCTCAGCGAACTGCTCGAGAGTGATCTCGACGACTTCGGCTTCGATTCCGAGCGCGTGGCCGACAGGCTGGCCGAGTTTCTGGGCGTGCAGAACACGTACCTGTTGACGTTCCAAACCCTGGGAGGACTCGGGCTCCTCTTGGGGACGTTCGGGCTGGCAACCGTGATGCTGCGAAACGTCCTCGAGCGCCGGGGAGAACTCGCCCTGTTGAAAGCCGTCGGCTTTCCGCGTTCACAAATCTCGGCATTGGTCCTGTGGGAAAATGCCCTGCTGACCATCTGCGGTTTGGCGTTGGGAAGCCTGTCGGCCATGTTGTCAATGGCTCCTCACTTGTTGAGCGTCAGCGCCGATGTCGCCTGGGGGCCGCTCCTTGCCCTGCTCCTGGGAGTCTTCGTTCTGGGAATGCTCTCCGCCTTGTGGGCCGTCCGCGAAGCTCAACGGTCTCCCGTGGTACAATCCCTGCGTGGGGAATGAGTTGATTGCGCTCATTGTGCCCGGTGCTTTCGAGAATGAGTGGCCTTTTCCACCCACATACAGCCTTCCAGCGTTTTTTCCCTGGGTCAAGCCGTCTAAGATGTGCGGCGCGTTCGTCGAGTTAGGGCAGGGAGCAAGATCGACTCGCACCGATGGATTGATGGAGCAACGATGACGACAACCCGATTGAACAGTCAGCAAGCACGCGCGGGTGAGAAGCCGGTATCTTGGAGTGGACCGCAATCTCACGCCATGCACAGAGGAATGAACTGCACAATGTATCATCATCTGGGTGCGCATCTGGAAGAACGCGACGGGGTCGAAGGGACGCGGTTCGGCGTCTGGGCTCCCAACGCCAGTGAAGTCTGCGTCCTCTGCGACCGAAATGGCTGGAAGCACGGCGGCTTCTACCTCAATTCGAGCGACTCCGGCGTCTGGCACGGTTTCTATCCAGAAATGCGCGACGGCGAGACCTACAAGTACAGCATCCGCTCGAAATGGGGCGAACTGATTCAGAAGTCGGATCCCTACGCATTCGCCTGCGAGCATCCCCCCAAAACCGCATCGATCGTCTACAACATCTGGAACTTCGAATGGAACGACGACGACTGGATGCAGCGGCGTGAGAAGACCAACTGGCTCGAAAAGCCGATGTGTACCTATGAAGTGCATCTCGGCTCGTGGAAACGCCCCTGGGATGAACGTCGCTATCTGAGCTATCGCGAACTCGCTCCCATGCTGGTCGAGTACGTCAAGGATCTCGGCTTCACGCATCTGCAACTGATGCCGATCACCGAGTATCCCTTCGACGGCTCGTGGGGCTATCAGGCCACGGGGTACTTCGCCCCGACTTCACGCTACGGCACGCCGCATGACTTTCAATGGTTTGTCGATTACTGCCATCAGCATGAACTCGGCGTATTGGTCGACTGGGTTCCGGCCCACTTCCCGACCGATGGACACGCGCTCGGCAAGTTCGACGGCACGGCACTTTACGAGCACGACGATCCTCGCAAAGGGTTTCATCCCGACTGGAACACGCTGATTTTCAATTACGGCCGACACGAAGTGCGCAACTTCCTGCTGTCGAGCGCGAGGTTCTGGTGCGACAAGTATCACATCGACGGACTGCGGGTCGACGCCGTCGCCTCGATGCTCTATCTAGATTACTCCCGCGAGCACGGGGAATGGATCCCGAATCAGCACGGCGGACGCGAAAACCTCGAGGCGATTCAGTTCTTGAAAGACCTCAACGTGGTGATGCACGCCGAGTATCCGGGCGTCGTGACCGTCGCGGAGGAATCGACCGCGTGGGGGGGCGTGTCGCGCCCCGTTTACGAAGGCGGACTCGGCTTCACGATGAAATGGGACATGGGCTGGATGAACGACAGCCTGCGCTATTTCCGTAAAGAGCCCATTCATCGCACGCATCATCAGAATGAACTTTCGTTCCGGATGATCTACGCCTTTACCGAGAACTTCATCCTGCCCCTTTCGCACGATGAAGTCGTCCACGGCAAACGGTCTCTCATCTCACAGATGCCCGGCGACGACTGGCAACGGTTCGCCAACCTCCGACTGTTGTACGGCTACCAATACACGACGCCCGGCAAGGCGTTGCTCTTCATGGGAGCCGAGTTCGGCCAATGGCACGAATGGAATCACGATTCACAACTCGACTGGCATCTCATGCGCTGGGAGCCCCATCGTGGGTTGCAACGCTTCGTGCGCGACCTCAACACGCTGGTTCGAGGCGAGCCCGCCTTGCATGAACTCGATTGCAAGTCGGACGGCTTCTCGTGGATCAGCGCCGACGATGCGGCGTGCAGTGTCTTTTCATTCTGTCGGCAGGGGATCGATCCATCGAACCTCGTCGTGGTCGTGATGAACATGACACCCGTCCCACGCAACGACTACCGCATCGGCGTCCCTGTCGCGGGGTACTACGAAGAAGCCCTCAACAGCGACGCCAGCATCTATGGAGGGAGCAACCTCGGGAACACCGGCGGCCGTCAGGCGGAAGCCGTCCCGATGCACGGTCGGGAGCAGTCGATCTCGCTCACGCTGCCGCCGTTATCGATTCTGGTACTGCGGCTCAAGCGTTCATGATGACGTGCAACGCTTGCGACGACGATTACACATCCCCAACTCGATGCGATGTTGCACGACCTGCTGAATTTCATCGTGATCGTCGTAGGGTTCGTAGCGAATTCCGCCATCGCGGAAGACTGGCCTCATTGGCGCGGACCGCAGCGCAACGATGTCGTCGCCGAACACTCCGGCTGGGATGGGACCGCGTGGAACCTCACCCAGCAGTGGGAGACATCGGTCGGTGAAGGCTCGTCATCTCCCCTCGTCGTCGGGAACCATGTCTATGTGATGGGCTTCGCCGACAACCACGAACATCTCCTCTGTCTCGATCGCGAGACTGGCGACGAAGTCTGGCGTCAATCGTACCCCGCGCCCAAGTACGGTCGGCAAGCGACAGGTGATCAGGGAATCTACAGCGGCATCTCTTCGACACCAGAGTTCGATGCGGAGACCAGCTACATCTATTCACTCGGCATCGATGGCGAACTGGCTTGCTGGAATGCAGCCGACCGGGGTGAGCGCGTGTGGCACATCAACCTCTACGACAACTATGGGGCCGGCCAGCGTCCCGATGTCGGCGGCCTGCGAGGCGGGGCGAGCCGACGCGATTACGGTTACACGACATCGCCACTCGTGTACGGCGACATGCTGATCGTCGAAGTCGGCGACACCGAGACTGGCAGCGTGAAGGGCTTCAACAAACAGACGGGTGAAGAACTCTGGACATCTGAAGTCCGCGACGAAGCCGGCCACTCAGGAGGGCTGGTGCCAATCGACGTGCAAGGTATTCCCTGCGTCGTGGTGCTGACGATGCGAAGTCTCGTCCTCATCCGCCTCGATGGCGACAACGCCGGCCAGACGCTCGGTCGGGTCGATTGGACGACCGACTTCGCCAACAACATCCCCACGCCGACGGTGGAGGGGAATCTGGTGATCGTCACATCCGCCTACAATCAGTACGCGATGGGATGTTTCGAGGCGACGCGAAACGGGTTCGTCGAACGCTGGCGCAACGAGCACCCCTCAGGCGTCTGCAGCCCCGTGGTTCACGACGGCCACATCTATTGGAGTTGGGAGGAAGTCCACTGCGTCAGGCTCAGCGACGGCGTGCAACTCTGGCAAGGGGGAACCACCGGCTACCCCGGCTCATGCATCGTCACCAGTGATGCGCGACTCATCGTGCTCGCCGACCAGGGCGACCTGATCCTCGTCGACACCGCCGCCCATTCCCCCGGCGAGTATCACGAACAAACGCGCCTCCGCCGACAATTCCCTACCGACGCCTGGCCCCATGTCACTCTCTCTGACGGCCAACTGCTCATCAAGGACCGCGACGGCCGAGTGCGCTGCTATGCCGTTGATGGGTAATCGTCGCGGTTGCGCCTGAGGCCATCCTTTTTCCCCTGGTCAACGACCGGGGAATTCGGCCCGCGATACCGAACGACACGGAGTTCGAGTCGACCGTCAATGAATGGCATGACATTGGACGTTGCCGTGACGATCGGCTGTCGTTCGTCACGGCAATGCGTCGGGTGAAATGATCCCATCAACTCACCGACCGGAATGGCACCGAGGCCATTTTTTACAGGAGCGGTGACTTCGCGAACGCCATCCATTCGCGGGAGACATGTTTGTCACGTCTGTCCTTGCAGCCATTGTGGCCGCCACGCCGTTCGGGAATGGATGCGTCAGGCCGAGCTTGGCCTGTTGAAACTGGCATCATGGCCTGCGGACGCTTACCTTCTCCATATGCCCAACTCGAAACCAACTGCCGTCGTGCTTGTCAGTGGCGGACTCGACTCCGCCACGGTGCTGGCGATTGCCAGGAGCGAAGGCTTTGATTGCTACGCCCTGTCATTCGACTACGGGCAGCGGCATCGCTTTGAACTCGAAGCCGCCGCGAACGTGTGTCAGTCGATCGGAGTGGAACGGCATTCGGTCATCCAGCTCGATCTGCGGGCGATTGGCGGATCGGCTCTAACGAGCGATGTCGCGGTTCCCAAGGACCGCAGCGACGACGAACTCGCGAGCGGCATTCCCATCACCTATGTCCCTGCCCGCAACACGATTTTTCTCTCGGTGGCCTTGGGCTGGGCCGAAGTGCTGGGGGCGTTCGACATCTTTATCGGTGTGAACGCCGTCGACTACAGCGGGTATCCCGACTGCCGTCCCGAGTTCATTGAGGCTTTCGAGGGACTCGCGAACCTTGCGACGAAAGCGGGGGTTGAAGAATCGGGAAAGTTCCGCATTCACACTCCGCTGATTCACCTGACGAAGGCCGAGATCATCCGCAAGGGCCTATCATTAGGGGTCGACTATGGTCTGACGCTCAGTTGCTACGACCCGAATCCGACGGGTGAACCTTGCGGTCACTGCGATGCGTGCCAGATTCGTGCGAAGGGGTTCACGGAGGCCATGGGAAGTGAGAAGTGACAAGTTTGAAGTGACGGTAGTCGCCCCGTCCTCGGCACTTCTCACTTCAAACTTCCTGCCTCTCACTTCAAATCACTTCAGTTTTGTGTTTTCGGAGCCAACTGGTCTTCGTGGCGATTCCTCATCTTGAGGCAGATTCGCTTCAGGGGTATGATTTTTCGGCCGGCCGGCCGTGTCGGGATATCAGTTAGTTCACTGCATTGCAAAAAAGGGTGGCAGTATGGCTCGAGTGAAACTCACTCCTTCTTTCCGCCTGTGGGGCGTTTTCGTACTGACTCTGGCCGTAACGACGATCTGCGTCAAGCAGTTGTCTTCGGCGGAAGATCTCGATCGGGAAACCGCGGAACTCGTTTCGCAGATGGTCCCTCGATTTCACCTGAACGGAGGAGAACTCAACGACGAAGTGGGCGTGAAGACGCTCAATGGCTTCATCGACCGCCTCGACGGCAACAAGCTTTACTTTTTGCAGGGCGACATTGCCCAGTTCAACCAGCACGCCACGACAGTCGACGACGACCTGCGGGCCGGCACGATCGACTTTGCATACGACGTGTTTGATACGTACCAGGCCAGAATCGCACGGCAGATCGAAGTCGCGCAGCGGTGGATTGATACCGAGCACGATTTTACGGTCGACGAAACGATGGTCATCAAGGCTGATGAACTCGACTGGTGTGCCACCGACGAAGAACTCGACGAACGCTGGCGCAAGCTGATCAAATACGAGCTGGCCATCGCGGCTCTCGACGAAGAAGACCCGGCCGAAACTCGCGAGCGTCTGCATCGCCGTTATCGCAACTTGTCGCGTCGCATCAACGAAATGAACCATGCCGACGTGCTCGAAGCGTTCTTGACCGCCATGACGATGACGTTCGATCCGCATTCGACGTACATGTCTCCCAGCAGTTGGGAGAACTTCGAAATCCAGCTCAACTTGCATTTGGAAGGAATCGGCGCGCAGTTGCGATCGGACGATGGTTACACGGTCGTCGACGCGATCGTTCCCGGTGGGGCGGCTGACAAGGACGGCCGACTGCGAGTGGGTGACACGATTACCGGTGTCGGTCAGGCGACCGGAGAGATTCAAGACATTTATGAATGGCGTCTGGATGATGTGGTCGGTCAGATTCGCGGCGAAAAGGGAACCGTCGTGCGACTTCGCGTTCGCCCCGAGAGCGGCGGCGAAGTTCAGATCGTCGACATCACGCGAGAAGTCATCGAATTGACCGAACAGGCCGTGAAAGGCGAGATCATCGATACCATGGACCGTGTCGGTCGCACCGGGCGCATCGGCATCGTGCGTGTCCCGTCGTTCTATCGTGACTTTGCTGCCGCCATGACGGGCAATTCATTTGCGAGCGCGACGCGCGATGTGCAACGCGTACTGCAGCAGTTCGAGCAACAGGGTGGGGTCGATGCCGTCGTCATCGATTTGCGTGACAACGGCGGCGGCGCGCTGACCGAGGCGGTCGAGCTGTCTGGTCTGTTCATCGATCGCGGACCTGTCGTGCAGGTGCGTCAATCGAGTGGACGCGTTCAGTCTCTCGACGACGAAATCCCCGGAGCGGCGTTTACCCGGCCGATCGTTGTCGTCTGTAACCGATTGTCAGCTTCCGCGTCGGAGATTTTCGCCGGCGTGATCAAGGATTATCACCGGGGAATCATTATCGGCGACACCACGACTCACGGAAAAGGGACCGTGCAGAACCTGCTCGATGTCGCACCGGGACAACTCTTCCAGATCTTCGGCCAAGAAGACCTCGGCAAGCTCAAGCTGACGATTCAGCAGTTTTACCGGGTCAACGGCGACAGTACGCAGAATCGCGGCGTGCCGTCAGACGTCGTCCTGCCGAGCGAGATCGATCACCTCGACTTGGGTGAGTCGTTCCTCGACAACGCGCTACCGTTCCACCGGATTGCAGCCGCCAGGTTCTCGCCGGGAGCGTTTGTGACTGAGCAGATCATTGCCCAGTTACAGCAGTTGAGCGAGTCACGCGTTTCGGAAAACGAAGACTTTCAGGAAGTCGAACAGGCAATTGCCAGCGGCACCGAACGTCGCAGCCGTATCGAAGTCTCGTTGAATCTCGACGTTCTGCGTGCGGAGCGGGAGGCCGACGAGGCGGCTCATCCGGACGCGGACGAACGTGAGACCGACGGCATTCCTGATGAACCCGATCCTACCGCTCCCGTCTTCGCGCAGGATTACTACAACGACGAGATCCTGAACGTCACTCTCGATTATCTGCAGTTGCTGGAGATCGAAGCGACCGCCCAGCGGTAAGTACCGGCGCGGAAACCGTTGGATTCACAGCACCGGAAGTGGCGGCACCGATTCGCTCTCCGGGGCGACGGGAGCGGACTCCATCTCCGGGGACGGGGGTGGGGCCTGTGTAAACTGTTGGCGTCGGCAACCCAAGCGAATCGCTTCGTAGAATAAGGCGTTCATCGTCGTTTGATGCCCTGGTGCCTGCAGGTGGTTGCAGGTATCGAGTTCGTGAACAACGGGGCAAGTGAATCCGTCGGGAGCAAAGTTGCATTCCGACCGCACGAGTACCACGCGCCGCACATTTCGAGGCTGTAGATCCCAGCCGCGATAGACGTTTAGCCAGAAGCAGTCGATCTCGAAGAACGTGTCGACGCAGACGCCCTGGTTGGCCAGGATTTCGAGAGCATCGAGCGATTGCAAAGCGGCGATGCTCCAACTGACGAGCATGACGCGTTGCCCTCGGCACTTGGCCGCACGCACCCAACTCGCAAGAGTTTCCGGGTCATTGCCTTCAAGCCAGGGGTCGTAGTAGCGGGCATCGACGCCGCAACATCGAAAGTAATCCACGATCTCTGGCAGTCTTCCCCACTGCCCGACATCGCGCGAGGCCTCGACGAAGATGATGCACACGCTGGGACATTCCCGCTGGCAGCTGGCCAGGCGATTCGCCAGAGGTGACGAAGCCACGGTGGCACACCCGCTGGAGGCCAACAAGATCCCGCATAACATGGCAGCGCTGACTCGTCCCTGAATCGTGGTCATCCGGTTGCTCCGTGGTGGATAGACGGCGAGTCTCCCTCGGCATATCGCCTGAGGGTTCGATCGACCAACACGCCGATTCAGATCGACCCACACCTCGCCGAATGCAGCGGATTTGCGGGCAAAAATGACGTACAGGCCGCACAATCAGTACCCTCCCTCCCCTGATGCGGTCAGCCGGACCAGCCGGGCGCGTTCGCGTCACCCGCAAAGTCGACGCAGACGGGAAAGCTGGGTGCGATTCAGAAACTGATCCATGCTATTAGATGCCTTGCTCAGGCAGCACGGTATCCGCATGGTGTTGCGTCTCCCACGGGACTTCAAACGAGGTCGCGGCGGTCAAACTCGTCGGTGCCGCCTCGGCTTCGGTGTTCGGTCTGCTCCCCATTCCGAACACGAACAGTACCGCCAGCAGGATCAGTCCGAAGCCGACGAGTTCGTTCCAGCGGGGTGTTTCCTTCAGATAGAGAATCGTGAAGACGCCAAAGACCAAGAGCGTGATGACTTCCTGCATCACCTTAAGTTGCGAGGCAGTAAAGCTGGCGTGCCCGATGCGGTTGGCCGGCACCTGAAAGCAGTACTCGACGAACGCAATTCCCCAACTTGCGAAGATCACGATCCATAACGGCGACTCCTTGAACTTGAGATGCCCATACCAGGCAAACGTCATGAAGATGTTGGAGATCGTCAGCAGTAGAACGGTCTGCATGTGAGGAGCCGCAATGGGGTGTCGGTGGCGAGAATCGCGTAACACGTATCAAAACGACGGCAACCGACAAAGGCAATCGGCAGTGCAGCGGCGATTGCTTGTCACCACTTGCTACAAATGACCAATGACAAATGACTGATAACCCGAACCTTTCCGGAGTTGACGGCCTCGTTATGATGCAGCCGAATTCACTCCGTCCGAATTGTTCCCGACACACGAGTTGACTGATGCGTTTTTCTCCCGCGGTACAGACCCTCAAACCTTCCGCCACGATTGCCGCCGCGACCAAGGCGAAGGAACTCAAGAAGCAGGGCCTGCAGGTTCTCGATTTTACACTGGGTGAGCCTGACTTCCATACGCCTGAGCACATTCAGCAGGCGGCCATCGCGGCGATGCAGGCGGGACATACGCATTACACGCCGGCTGCGGGCATTCCGGAACTCAAGGAGGCGATCTGCCAGACGTATCAGCGAGTCTACGGACTGACATACAAGCCGAACCAGGTCGTCGTGTCGAATGGAGCGAAGCATTCGATTCACAACGTCCTGACGGCTCTCTGCGGTCCCGGAGACGAAGTGATTATCCCGACCCCCTACTGGGTGAGCTACAGTGCCCTTGTCGAGTTGACAGGTGCCACGCCGGTCCTCGTCGAAACGACACGGGACTCCGGCTTCTGTCTGACTCCCGAACAACTCGAAAGTGCGATCACGCCGAAGACGAAACTGCTGATGCTCAACTCACCGAGTAATCCGACGGGGGCGGTCTATCCTCCCGAGGCACTCGAAGCGTTGGCCAAGGTCTGTGTCAAACATCAGTTGCCGGTGATGTCGGACGAAATCTATGAGAACCTGATCTATGGCGACACGCAGTTTCGTTCGTTCGCTTCGTTCGGGCCCGAAGTGCAGGCGTTGACGATTCTGGTCAGCGGTGTCAGCAAGGCCTATGCGATGACGGGCTGGCGGATCGGCTGGACTCTCGCGCCGGCCGACCTCACCAATGTGATGAGCGACCTGCAAAGTCAGCAGACCTCAAACCCTTGCAGCGTCAGTCAATATGCCGCCCTCGCCGCGCTGAACGGTCCACAGGAATGCGTCGTGGAGATGCGCAAGGAGTTCTCGAAGCGCCGCGACTTCGTTCTCTCTCGACTGCGAGAGATTCCCGGCGTCGAATTCGTCGATCCCGGCGGCGCGTTCTATGCCTTCTTCGACGTGAGCAGCTATTTCGGCAAGACGTTGCAAGGGAGCCGAGTTGTCGACAACGCGACCGACTTCTGCACGGCACTCTTGGAGGAAGCTCACGTTGCCCTCGTCACCGGCGACGCCTTCGGAGCCCCCGGCTACGTAAGGCTGTCATTCGCGACGAGCCTCGACACACTGGACGCCGGTATCAAGAAACTGGCCGGATTTCTGGCGGGATGAATGAAGCCCACTTAGTCGCCGGGGGCAAAGCGCGTGAATTACGCCGACGCTTCTGTCATCATCTGGTCGTTCTCCGTTGTAATTCCCCGTACGACACGGTTGACGAACTCGCAGACGCGCGCGTCAAATTACACCGATTTGGCCATCTCTTGACGGGCGCGAACTTTTTGAGCTAGAGTTTGTCTTAAGCAACATTCACCACACATTCCCTCGGAAAAATGAACAGTACTCTGCTTCTCGGCCTGCTGCTTAGCCTGCCTCCCCTAGGGAGGTCTTAGGTCCGGGAACAGTTTACGACTGCATACACACCGACCCTGAGGCTTCCCGGCCTCAGGGTTTTTTCGTTTCCAAGTGGCTTATGGCCGATAGCGAATGGCTGATGGCCAGAACGAAAACGGACGAACAACGACCACGAACTCTAATGCCCTTTCAATTTGAGAATCTTGATGTTTGGCGCGATTCGGGTCTGCGAAACACATTCAAAAGGTCTCTGTAACTTCCTCTTCCGGCCATCAGCCATTAGCGATCTGCCATGAGCCAACCAACAGTTACCATTTTCGACACCACACTCCGCGATGGCGAGCAGTCGCCGGGGTGCAGTATGGATACTCCCGAGAAACTCGAAGTCGCCAAGGCCCTGGTCGAGTTGGGGGTCGATGTGATTGAGGCGGGCTTCCCGATCGCTTCGCCTGGCGACTTCGAGGCGGTACAGACGATCGCCCGCGAATTTGGAGATCGCACCACGATCGCCGGCCTCGCCCGGTGTCGTGCCGACGACATCGACCGCGCCTGGGGGGCACTTGAGGATGCCAAGAATGTGCGAGTGCATGTCTTTCTCGCCACGTCGGCCATTCATCGGGAGTTCAAGCTGAAGATGGCCAAGGAAGAGATCGTCCGCCGCGCGGTCGAAATGGTGAAGTACACCTGCGACAAGATGGCTGCTCGCGCTGACATCACCACGCCCAACGTCGAATTCTCCCCCGAGGATGCCGCACGCACGGAACTCGATTTCCTCTGCGAAGTGGTCGAGAAGACGATTGAGGCCGGTGCGACGACCGTCAACATTCCCGACACCGTCGGCTACGCGACGCCGAACCATTACTTCAAGGTTATCAGTTACTTGAAGCAGAACGTGTCGAACATCGACAAGGCGGTGATCAGTACGCACTGTCACAACGATCTCGGTTTGGCGGTCGCGAACAGCTTGGCGGCGGTCGAGGCCGGCGCGCGGCAAATTGAATGCACGATTAACGGTCTCGGCGAACGCGCGGGGAATGCCGCCCTCGAAGAAGTGGTGATGGCCCTCCGAACCCGGCAGGACTTCTATGGTGTCACCACGAACATCCACACGCCGAAACTCTGGCCGACGAGTCGGTTGGTGTCGAACATCACTGGTATGCGGGTGCAGCGGAACAAGGCGATCGTCGGACAGAATGCGTTCGCTCACGAAGCGGGAATTCATCAGCACGGCGTCCTCCAGAATCGTGACACTTACGAGATTATGCGAGCCGAGGATGTCGGCTTCATCGGGGCCAACCTGGTCCTCGGCAAGCACAGCGGCCGGCACGCCTTCCGCGACCGCGTGAAGTCGTTGGGCTACGACCTCAACGATGAGTTGTTTCAGAAGGTGTTCGACGACTTCATACGGCTGGCCGACAAAAAGAAGGAGATTTACGACTCCGACATTGCGGCGTTGATCGATCAGCGCACCGTGCAGTCACCTGATGACTGGAAGCTGATCAGTTTTCACGTCTTCGGCGGCACGGGGACGATCCCAACGGCAACCGTGGAAATGCAGCATCGGGAGGAACCAAAGCAGTGTGATGCCGCGACTGGCGATGGACCCATCGATGCGGTCTTTCGTGCACTCGAACGCATCACCGGCATCGTCGCCCGGCTGGATGATTACGACGTGCACAGTGTCTCCGGTGGCAAGGATGCCCAGGGAGAGGTGACTCTCGAAATCGACGTCTCCGGCAGACGCTTCCACGGCAAGGGGGTCAGCACCGACATCATCGAAGCCAGTGCGCTGGCATACCTCCAGGCACTGAATAAAGCCCATGGGGCCTGTGGAAACGGTCAAGAGTCTGGGGCATAGCAGGCACCCTGCCGGGTCCCTTCCTGGCCAAAGACTGCTTTTCCTTTGAACTCTGACGGAGCGGGACCTAATATGGACGGATGCTGATGGTTTGATATCAGCCCTCCTCGGTCGTCCCACCTTTACTTCCCGCCCCGACATGAGACCTACCTCAGTCGCTTGTGCTCTCCTTATTGGCATGGGCCTGCTGACCTCAGCAGTTTATGCGCAGCCTGCCATTTCCCGCGTCGAACCCCTCGGTGTCGCCCCGGGGGCGAGCACCCAGGTCACGGTCCACGGCGGCAACCTGGCTGGTGCCACCGAACTCTGGACGACCTTTAGTGACAAGGCCGCACTGGCGGAAGGGATCGAAAACAACGGACAGGACGGTGCTCGCGCCGTCTTCCAACTCAACACTCCTGCCGAGGCCGCGCCGGGGATTCACGGCGTTCGAGTCACGACGGCTGGGGGAGTCAGTGGAGTCGCTGCCGTGCTGGTGGACGACCTGCCGACCGTGGCAGATGCCGGCGGAAATGGGGCACTCGAGTCGGCACAATTGCTGACCATCCCCTGCTCTGTGGACGGCCGCGTCGACAACTTGACGCGGGACTTCTTTCGCTTCGTCGTCGATACACCACAGACATTGACGATCGAAATCTTCGCCCGCAGGCTCGGCTCGCCCCTCGATCCCATCCTCTTTCTGTATGACAGCCGAGGCCGCGAATTGGCATACTGTGACGATGCCCGCGGCCTGAGTGCCGACGCACAAATCAGTCATCAGTTTGACCAAGCCGGTGAATACATCATCGAAGTTCGCGACATTCGCTACAGCGGTGGCGGCAATCACTTCTATCGGATGCGAATCGGAGACTTTCCAGCCGTCAATACGGCCTATCCCCTGGCGATTTCCGGCGGCGTTGAGTCACGCGTTGATTTTGCGGGTACGTGGGTCGATCAGGCCGACCCCGCGTTTCTGAATGTTGCCGCGGATGTGGGCCAATGGCAGCTTGCTGGCACGCGTAGCTTCCAAGGAACCTCGGTCGGCTTTGCACCGGTGGAAGTGTCGAATACCCCAGAATCTCTCGAACAGGAACCGAACGACACGTCCCGTCAAGCCAATGTGATTTCATTGGGACATGGCATCAACGGTCGCTTCATGATGCCGGGCGATGTCGACTGCTTCCGGCTGTCGGCCACCGCGGGGCAGCGGTTTCTGTTTCAAGGCATTGCCCGCCGACGAGGTTCACCGGTCGATCTCAAGATGCAACTCCTCGATTCCAACGGAAACGTCGTCGCCAATGCCGAAGACAACGGCGTCGAAGAGGGGCGGCTCGATTACACGTTTCCCGCCGATGGGGACTATGTTTTGAAGGTGGCGGACCTCCACCGTCATGGGGGATCGGCTTACGCCTATCGCGTGGAGGTGACGGCGTGGCAACCGCGTTTCAAACTGACCGCCGACACCGACTTCGTGAACATTCCCGCTGGCGGCGTTGCCCGTTTGACAGTGACTGCCGAACGACTCGATTACGGCGGCCCGATCGAAATCGCCTGTGTGGGACTCCCTGAAGGGATCACATCTCAGCCCACTTGGATCGGCCAGGGCCGTAACTATGCCGTGCTGACATTAACTGCTGCCGACACCGTGAGTGGCGGAGTGATGACTCCCGTGACGATCGTCGGTCGTGCAGAAATCAATGGCCAGACGCTTGAACGCCAGGCTTCGATGGCCGGAGTGATTCGCACCCGCTGGAGCAATGTGACAATTCTCCCTCCACACCTCGAACAGCAGGCGGCCGTCGCCGTCGCGGCAGCGCAGCCGCTCGGACTCGCATTCGAGCCGGCTGAGATTGTCTTCGGCAAGGAACTTTCAACGACAGTCACCATTCGTGCGATGCGCGGTGAAGGACTCGACCAGGCGATCACCTTGGCGTTCGTTCCTGACAACGAGCCGGTCCCGGCAGGCGTCTCGTTTGAAATCAAGAACATCGAGGCGGGTCAGAACGAAGTCACGCTTGCAATTTCCGCCAATGCCGACACGCAGCCGGGGCCTTTCACGGTAGTCATTCAGGGGACACATGCGAAGGACAACGTGAATACGGTGGTTGCGACGCCGGGCATCACACTGCGGATCAACGAGCCGATGGCCATCAGCACTTCGCTGGGGGCATCGCCGCTCGCTCGCGGTGGTGAGCTCAAGGTGCCAATCACGATCGCTCGCAATCCTGCCTTCGGTGGTGAAATCCGACTGACGCTCGACAAGTTGCCGGCCGGCGTCACTGCTGCCGAAGTAGTGATCCCTGCGGGGGCGAGCGAAGGAGAGATCGTTTTACGGGCTGCGGCGGATGCGGCCCAAGGGGCGGCAAGTGAGATCACCGTGAATGCCGCGGGTGTCGAGAATGCCAACTTAAAGGCCTCGCTCGTCCTGCCCGCGATCACCGTGGAATGACATACTTATTCAACTTTTTCGAGTGACCCACAACGAGGGATGGATTCATGACGAACATTCGACTCAACCTGCAGTCACGCACGATCGCGATGCTCAGCATCGGCCTGTTGCTCGTTGTTGGAGCTCGAACGGCGTCTGCCGAGGATGCTCCGATCACGGCGATCGAAGTCTTCCCGGAAGACTTCGCACTGCACGGCACGCGAGCCCGCCAGCAACTTGTGGTCACCGCGACGTTGGCCAACGGAGATCGTCGCGATGTCACGAACGAAGTGGCATGGGACGCCGACGATCCCTCACTCGTGACGTTCGACCACAGCGTTGCGCATCCCGCTGCCGACGGCGCGACTGTGTTGCACGCCAGGCTGGGTGAGATGACCGCGGCCACGAACGTGACAGTCACAGAGTCGACCACCGCGATTCCCGTCAGCTTTTACACCGAGACCCTGGCGGCCCTGACCAAGGCCGGTTGCAACATGGGAGCGTGTCACGGCTCGCCTTCCGGCAAGGGGGGATTTCGACTGTCGCTGCGCGGATACGACCCGCCGCTCGACGTCCTCACGCTGCGAACCGAGTTCTACGGACGCCGCACGAACATTCTTGACCCCGACTCTTCGCTACTGCTGCGCAAGCCGTTAATGGAAGTCGCCCACGGCGGAGGTCGCCGACTCTTCGAAGGAGACGCGGCTCACGTCGCTTTACGTGAATGGATTGCCGAAGGAATGCAGCTCGATCCCGATGGCGCGCCGACATTGGACCGCATCGAGGTCTTTCCACGGCAAGGCGTGCTGCACAACTCGGCCGACCTTCAACAATTGACCGTGCAAGGCTACTTCAGTGACGGGTCGGTGCGCGATGTTACCGAATTGACCGTCTTCAGTTCGTCCTCTGAAACCGTCGCGACTGTGTCGACGATGGGGCTGGTCGAGCAGGCGGGGCGCGGCGAGACCGCCATCCTCGCCAGGTATCTCGACAAGATGGATACCAGCTACTTCACCTTCATTGAGGATATCGAGGGCTTCGCGTGGACCCATCCGCCGGAATTCAACTTTATCGACGGGCTGGTGAACGAGAAGCTGGAGCAATTGCAAATTCTTCCATCGGACTTGTGCAGCGACTCGGAGTTCCTGCGTCGAGCCTTCCTCGATCTCACGGGACGACTCCCAACGCTGGCGGAGACCGACGAATTCGTGAACGACCCAACGGAAGACAAACGCGCCGCGTTAATCGATCGGCTGCTTGATTCCCATGACTACGCTTCTTTCTGGACCCTCAAATGGGCCGATGTTCTGCGGGCGAACAGTGGCAAGCTGACATCGCTCGGCGTCGCGAAGTTCCATAGCTGGCTCTATGACGGCGTCCTGAACGATCAGCCGATGGACGAGTTTGCGATGGAACTCCTCACGGCGAGCGGTAGCGTCTACGAGAATCCCGCGGCCGCCTATTGGCGCGCAAGCCGCGAACCGACCGATGCGACGGAAACGACGGCACAACTCTTCCTCGGCATTCGTATTCAATGTGCGAAGTGCCACAACCATCCGTTCGAGCGGTGGTCTCAGGACAACTATTACGGCATCGCCGCGGCGTTTGCTCGTATCGGTCGCAAGCCGGGACCGACTCCTGAAGACGAAATCATCTTCATGCAGGAAAGCGGCGAAGTGACGCAACCTCGCACGGGCCGTACGATGCCGGTGCATCTGTTACTCGAGGGAGATGTCGAGGTTCCCTCCGATGTTGATCGTCGAGAAGTCTTCGCCGAGTGGCTCACAGCGCCCGATAATCCATTTTTCGCGCGGGCTTTGTCGAATCGCATCTGGGGTCACCTGCTGGGACGCGGCATCGTTGATCCCGTGGATGATTTCCGCGATTCCAATCCGCCAACTAATGCAGCCCTTCTGGACGAACTGGCGGTTCAGTTCGTCGAACATGGCTACTCGCGTCGCTGGTTGATTCGTGAGATCATGAACAGCCACACCTATCAACGCAGTGCTCGCACCAATGAATTCAATGTCGAGGACGAACTTTACTTCTCTCATGCCCGGACGCGCATGCTGTCGGCCGAGCAATTGCTGGACGCCATTTGCACGGTCACCGATGTGCCCGAATCCTTCTCTGGCGCACCGATGGGAACACGTGCCACGCAGTTGTTCGAGCCACCGACCGACAATTACTTCCTGAAGGTCTTCGGCCAACCCCAGCGCGAGATGGCCTGCGAGTGCGAACGGAGTGATGAGTCGAACCTGTCTCAGGCGTTGCAGATGATCAACGGTCCCGTCGTTCACAACAAACTGCGCGACGACAACGGCCGCATCGCCCAAATGATTGCCGCCGACAGTTCCGACGAGGAGATCATCACGACGCTCTATCGCGCGGGGCTCTGCCGTGATCCATCGGCTGACGAACTGAGGATTTCTCAGGAGCACATTGCGGGCTCCGAGGACCGCCGGCTGGGTCTGGAAGACGTCGGCTGGGCGATTCTCAACTCGAAAGAGTTCCTGTTCCAACATTGATGCAGCACGGTTCGGTGCTGATCGGTACAATGTCGGCAGGCGTGGACGGCAGTGGAGAGGATCTCCATTTCCCGCCGCGCGACAGGGAGGCCACCGATGTACGACGTACCGAAACGATCTGTATTGCGCCTGCTGCTGCCAATGATCTCCGCGGGGCTGCTGCCGCTGTTTGCGATTGCGGCCTATGGGCAGAACGCATTTCCAACACCCGCTATTTCGGGCCGGAGCCTGCCGAGTGATCGCGAGTGGGCCTTCACGCTGCATGAGGCCGAGCAATTGCTCGAGACCGAACGCTCGCTCGATGCGATCGAAGTGCTGCAGAGCTTGTGGGATCTTTCTTCCGACACGTTTCTGCCAACGGGGGAGTCACTCCGAGAGCGATTGCATCTGGTCTTTCAGAACATGTCGCCCGAGAACTTCGAGGCGTACAACCGCCGATACGACAGCGAAGCGAGTCGCCTGTTTGAGCAAGCAATTCGCGACGACGCGCATGCGAAACTGGAAGAAGTGATCCGCCGTTTCTACTTCACGCGCCATGGACTCTTGGCTTCCCATGCGATGGCCATTGCTTTGGTCGATCGCGGCGATTTGATCGGCGGGGCGCGTTATCTGGAACTGGCGGCCGAACACCCGTCGGCCAGAAACCCCAGCACACTGTTATCACTCGCTGCCCAGTGCTGGCATGCTGTCGGCGAGACCGAGCGAGCGGCGGAGATTATCGAACAATTGAATGTTGCAGTTCCACAAGCCGCATGGAGTGAGGGAACGATCTGGACACCGCATCCCGAAGCATCGGAATGGATGGCGTTTCGCCAGTCTCCTTTAACGCATTCGTCGAATTCCGCACCGGTCAGCCCGTTGGGAGAACTCGCATGGGAGTCGACCACGATCGAATTTGATGTGCTGGTGGGTTTTCCCGGTCGGGACGAGGAGGTTCAGCAACTCCTCGCCGGTTTCGTGCGCCGCATGGCAAGCAACGACGAACGACAAATGCTGCCGGTACTGCAGCCAGTCGCGGTTGGCGACGTCGTGATTCTCAACTCGTACTGCAACACCTGGGCCATCGAAGCCGCCACGGGCGAATTGAGGTGGTCGACCTCCATTGAAGACGTGTCTTTCGGAATGTTGTTCTTGGGCAAGGAATTCGAAGAGCAGGCGCAGGCCTATCAGCCGTTGGCAGAGTACTACTTTGGTCAACGAGCCTGGCGCGACTTGACGAAGGGCATGCTTTCGACCGACGGAACGCGTGTCTTCGCGATCTCCAACGGGGGCATGGTGGCCGGGAATCCCTCGCAAGTCGGCGTCGTGGTCAACAATAGCAACTCACTGCTTCCGTGTGACTTCAATGTGCTCTTGGCGTTTGCTGCCGACGAAGGTGAGTTGCTCTGGCAGGCAGGCGGCAATCGCGGAGTCAATCCTCAAACCTACGCATCCGAGGACGAACTGGTCGAAGCCGGCAAGCTGACGGGCCTCTACTTTCTGGGATCCCCGCTCCCTGCCGACGGCAGGTTGTACTGTCTGGCCGAGGATCGTGGTGAAGTCGGTTTGTACGTCCTCGATGCCGCCTCGGGAGCCCCCTTGTGGTCGTTGCCTCTGGCGCAACCTTACAATGGCGTGAGCTACGATTACGATCGCCGCTGGGCGGGATTGACGCCCGTGCTTGCGGGGCAGTTGCTGGTCTGTCCGACGGGGGACGGCACCTTGATCGGCATCGACGTCATTTCGCGATCGATCCAATGGGTGGTTGAGTATCAGGCTCCGCAAACCGTCGCGGCCATTGACCCGCTTCTCGCCCGGAGAATGGCCGTGCAAGGGGCGTCGAGTGTCTCGCTCGATCGGTTGCTGTCGCACGATCGCTGGCTCGACTCCGTCCCCTTGGTCGATGGCCGCCGCGTGCTCTACACGCCATTCGACGCCAAGGAACTATATTGCTTCGACCTGGTGGACGGCACTATCTCGTGGGTCAGACCGCGCGGCCAATCGTGGTTCTTGGGGGGAGTCTTCGACAACAATGTGCTCGTTGTCGGTCAAGACGGAGTGCATGCCGTCGATATTTCCACCGGCGACGACGCTTGGGAAGCTCCCGTGGTGCTCCCTCCTCCCGCCGGCCGAGGCGTGCAGTCTGGGCGTCTGTATCATCTCCCGTTGTCCACTCGGGAGATCGTGACGGTGGATATTCCTTCCGGACGCGTCCTCGCGCGTTCGCCACTTCCCGACAACATTGCAGCCGGTAACCTGCTCGCTTTGAAGGACCGGCTGGTCATGATCACCCCGGAAGTGATCGTCGGATTCTCGTCGCTCAGTGAGATGGAATCCGAAATCGAACGGCAACTGGCGGCTGACCCACAGGCAATTGCCGCCTTGCGGATGCGCGGAGAGTTGCGGCTGCATCAGGATCAGGCCGAACTGGGGATGGCTGACCTCCAGATTCCCGTCGACCAAGGCGACCAGCAAGCCCGCAACCTGCTTGCCCATCTGATTGCCGAAGGAATACGTTCCGACTTCGAAGCCTATCGCGAACGTGCCTCCGAAGTCTCCAAGCTCATTACCGACCCGGTGCAATTGCGAGAATTCACCAAGACTTATGTGGCCGCGCTCGAAAGCCATGGAGAATTCTCGGCCGCGTTCGAGCAACTCCTGAGACTTGTCGGAGAACAACCCCTTGATCGAGAGGAACTGCTTTCCGATGGTCGCCGCGTACGATCCGACCGCTGGCTGACCGCCTGGCTGGCCAGAGTCCATGGCCAGGCGATGGATCTTCAGCAGGAAGAACTCAATTCTCGTCTCGTCGAACTGATCGCGACATGTGAATCACCGCGGATGTTGCGGGATCTCTCATTGATACTCCCCAGTTCCGACTTTGATCGACGTATCATCGAACAGATGAGTGAATTCGATCCTCAGGAAGATCCTCTTCTTCGCGAACGTGTTCTGCTGGATGCCATCAGAAATGGAGAGGAATCGAGTGACCAGAGTCTTGTCACTTCGGCATCAATCCAACTGTTGGAGTTGTATCGTCAAACTCAAAACGCAGACGGAGTGACCTGGATGGTCGAGACGCTGACCGCGCTTGCGGAGTCTGGCGATCAGCCGGATTCCTCGGCAGCCGAGGCACTCGCACGGTTGCGTTCCGATCCTGACGGCGCGGCCCTCATCCAGAACAACGACTGGCCGGAGGGACGGCTGACGATCGATGAGGGATCGGGAACCGGATCCACCAATGTGCTGGTTCCCTTGCCGATCCTGGGGAGCACCGCAGGCCCGCTCGACGGCTGGACGTTTCTGCTCGAACCCAACTTGAGAAACGTCTATGCCAAGGATGCCCGGGGCGCGTTGCGCTGGTCGGTCCCTTCGTCGCTGGTGGGAGGAAACGCGTCCCAGGCGGCGCGCTACGTGGAGGTTCACGGCAGCCACGTATTGTGCGTGTTTGGGGACCGCCTGCTGCTGATCGACGCCTTCGCTCAGCCCGAGGGACGAGTCATTGGCTCGGAGCAATTGATTCTCGACAGCCAAGGGGCCAATGGTCGTGCAACCGTGAACCGATCGTCGACGGCGTTTCGTTTTCGCGGTCCGCAGGCCATCGATCCCTTCAATCAATTTGTCGGCAATGTCGGACCGATGACGGCGCAGACGCTCTGTTTCCAGTTGGGCCCTGATCTCATTGGTCTCGATCCCGATACGGGCCGGCGCGTCTGGCAACAAGGCGAATTGCCTCCCGGCTGCGAGTTCATCGGCGATGACGAATACCTGCTGGCCAAGCCGCCGCATGCCGACGAGTTTCTGCTCTTCAGTATGAGTGACGGCCGCGCGCTCGGAACCCGCCCCCTACCGGAGAACTTCGACGACATCCACGCGGAACCGGAAACCCTGGTCGACTGGGGACGATGCTGGTTGACTGCCTCCGAGGTCGAAGAAGGCGAGTTGAGGTTGGCGATGTACGATTTTGTCGAACAGCGCGATCGTTGGGCGATCACCTTGCCGGCGGATTCTCTCTGGTCGACCGTCGATGGCACCGACATCGCCACTCTCACGCCCGAGGGGACACTTACCATACACGACGACAATACGGGCGAGGTTGTGCATGCCATCCAACTTGAACACGGCCGCGACTGGATGCAGTTCTCATTGCGTCGCCATTCCGAGGGCTGGATCCTGCTCGGCAACCGACGACTGTCATCGGAAGGCGAGTCCTCGCGAAGGCCAACCCGCGTCTACCCTCCCGGGCACTTTGGATCAGAAGTGAACGGAGAAGTCATCCTCATCGACAGGCCGTTCCGTCAGGTTCTCTGGACGACCGATATGCCCTTGCAGGTTCTCCCCAACTGGCAACCGACGCAGTGGCCCATTCTTGCCTTTGGCTGCCGACGAAGCGGCCCACGGCTGCAGGGTGACAATTTCGGAGTGTCGGATTACTACGCGATTCAAGTCTTGGATGCACGCACCGGAGAACGTTTGTACGAGGATGAGATTGCCAGCCCGCAGATCCAACCCGTTTGGGACGCTCCCGACGAACATCGATTGGAATTGCGGTTCGGCACCAAGCTCATCGAGGTGAGTCCGCAGACGACGGAACCGACCGCGGAAGGGGACGCTGCGAACGAATCAGCACCTCCGGCACCTCCACAGTCTGGTGAGCCGACGGATGACGCGTCGTCCATTGAAGACGAGGCACCATCGAGATAAGTGCCGAGTCGGAAGAGCTTGCGCGTGGGATTGCTTCCTGAAGCAGTCGTCCGGATAATTGAGAGCAGCTATCTCGATCGGCATTAAACTCAGGAGCCTTCCACACATGCGTCCTCGTTTCGCCAGCTTCACTCCGTGCTTGAACGTCGCGCTCGTCGCGAGCGTCTTAATCCTCAATGTGTCGGCAGTCACTGCAGAGAACTGGCCGACATGGCGCGGGCCTTCGCTGAACGGCGTGGCTCCCGAGGGAGACTATCCGCTCGAATGGAATGAAGATGCGGGAATCGCGTGGCAGACCGACCTTCCGGGTGTCGGTGGTTCGACGCCGGCCGTGTGGGGCGACCATATCTTTCTGACGGCCCCCATCGATGAGCAGAACGCGGTCTTGTGCTTCAACTGGTCAGGCGACCAACTCTGGGCCGTTCAGATCGGAGACGAGAGCGCTGGTAAGCATCGTAAGGGGAGCGGTTGCAACCCTTCGCCCGTCACCGATGGTGAACGGGTCTATGTCTACTTCAAGAGTGGTGATTTCGCAGCGCTCGACTTTGAAGGGAACATCGTCTGGCATCACAACCTGCAGGAGATGTTCGGCGAAGACACGTTGTGGTGGGATTTGGGGACTTCGCCCATTCGCACGTCACAACACGTCGTGGTGACGTGCATGCACAGCGGGCCATCGTACCTGGCCGCGTTTGATCCGGCGTCCGGCGACCTCGTCTGGAAGCAGGACCGCAATCTGGGCGCTCCCGAAGAGGCGGCTCAAAGCTATTCAACACCCGTCATCTGCACTGGTCCGAACGATGAAGAAACGATCGTTGTCGTGGGGGCCGACCATGTGACGGCCCATGTGGCCGCGACCGGTGAGGAACTGTGGCGGATCGGCGACATGAACCCCGAAGAGAACCACTACTTCCGCTCAATCTCGTCGCCCGTGGCCGAGGGGGACGTTGTCGTCGCTCCGTATGCCCGCGGTGAATCGGTGACGGCCATTCGTCTCGGAGGCGACGGAGATGTGAGAGACTCACACATCGTTTGGGAGAAAACGGGAATTGGTGCCGACGTACCGACACCGATCGCGCACGATGGCCGCGTTTATGTCTGCAGGGACAACGGCAACCTGACCTGCCTCGATCTCACGAGCGGCGATGAGCTGTGGACAGCGGAAATGCCCTCGAATCGCAATGCGTTCAGTGCTTCGCCGATCCTCGTGGGCGATCGGCTCTATCTCACCCGCGAGGACGGAGCGACATTCGTGGTCTCAACGAGCGGAGAATCGCACGACATTCTCGCCGAGAATCAAGTCGAAGGCTTCGTCGTCGCCACGCCGGTCTTCGCGAACGGGAGGATCCTGATCCGCACCGATGCGAAGCTGTACTGCATTGGAGGCTAATGCGCGAGTCAGCTCGCGGAGGAATCAATGCCGCTACATGATTGGACTCGAGTCGAAGCGGGAATGTTTCACGACTTTCATCAGGCGTGGACGATCAGCATTCGCAATTCACTCAATCAGGGATTGTTGCCTGAAGGGTATTTTGCGATGGCCGATCAGGTTGTGGGGGGCGTGATTCCGGATGTCGTGACGCTGCGTTCGCCGCCGTCGAAGGATCGTCTTGGGCCCGTCGAAGGGGGGATAGCAGTCGCGGATGCACCTCCGGTCACTCGATTCGTCAGCACGGCGGAAGCCGAGGATCTCTACACGAAGATGGCGAACCGGATTGCGATTCGCCATCAACTGGGCCAGGTGGTTGCTGTGATCGAAATCGTCTCCCCCGGGAATAAGAATAGTCAACATGCACTCCGTTCCTTCGTGGTCAAGGCATGCGAGTTGATGGAACAAGGTATTTCGCTGCTCATTGTTGACCTGTTTCCACCTTCGCAGCGAGATCCGCAGGGGATTCACAAGGAAATTTGGGATGAGATTCATGAGGAGCCATTCGAATTACCGTCCGACAAGCCGCTGACTCTGGTGGCCTATTCGGCGGCACTCCGCAAGAAAGCGTACATCGAGCCGGTTGCCGTAGGAGATCGCCTGCCCGACATGCCAGTCTTTCTTGCCGAGGATTGGTATGTACCCGTCCCGCTGGAGGCAACCTATCAGGCGACTTGGGATGTCTGTCCCTACCCAATTCGTCAACTTCTCGAGGACTGACTCGCTCCGCGAGTTGCAAAACCTGCCCGACTCCTTCAGCATTCGGGGAGTGCTCAGTACGCACGATCAGGAGCCCGATACCCGATGACGCCTCGAGAAGTGATTGCCCTTTGCCGCCGCGAAGAAATTCGCGCTGTGGATCTCAGGTTTATGGATTTTCCCGGCACCCAGAAACACTTCACTGTGCCGGTGAAATCGCTCACGGAGGCGAGCTTCGAGGAAGGCTTCGGCTTCGACGGTTCGTCGATGCGGGGTTGGCAGTCGATCAATGAAAGCGACATGCTCGTCGTCCCACAAGCCGACACGGCGATGGTCGATCCTTTCATGAAGTCGACCCTGTCGATGATCTGCAACATTCAGGATCCCATCACCCGCGAGGATTATCCCAAGGATCCCCGCAACGTGGCCCGTAAGGCCGAGGCGCATCTCCGTTCGACGGGTATTGCCGACACGGCTCAGTTCGGGCCCGAGGCTGAGTTCTTCGTGTTCGACTCTGTCCGCTTCGACCAGAATGAGCACGAAGCCTATTTCCATGTCGACAGTGCCGAAGGAGAGTGGACGCGTGGTCGAAGGCGTCGAAAGTCGGGAAATGGTGGCAGCACGTTCAACAACTCGGGGCATCATATCCGCCGCAAGGAGGGGTACTTCCCCATGCCCCCAGCGGACACGCTGCAGGATTTGCGAACCGAGATGATGCTCACGCTGCAGGAATGCGGCATCGAGACCGAGGGTCAGCATCACGAGGTCGCCACTGGCGGGCAATGCGAAATCGACATGCGCTACGGTCCTCTGCTGCGGACGGCCGACAACCTGCTGAGGTACAAGTACGTCATCAAGAACGTCGCCGCACGGCATGGCAAGACGGTGACGTTCATGCCCAAGCCGATCTGGAACGACAACGGTTCCGGCCTGCATCTGCACTTCTCGCTCTGGAAGAACGATGAGACATTGTTCGCCGGTTCGGGCTACGGAGGATTGAGCGACATGGCGATGCACGCCATGGGGGGCATCTTGAAACACGCCCCGGCCTTGATGGCGTTCTGCTGCCCCACCACGAACAGCTACAAAAGACTATTGCCCGGCTTCGATGCACCGATCAATCTGACGTACAGTTTCCGCAATCGATCGGCCGCCATTCGCATCCCGGTGCACTACTCCTCGTCGGCCACGAAACGCTTCGAGTTCCGCTGTCCCGATTCGTCGTCGAATCCTTATCTGGCGATGTCGGCTGTGCTGATGGCGGCGATCGACGGCATTCAGCATCACATCGACCCCGGCCCGCCGCTCGACAAAGATATTTACGATCTGACTTCCGAGGAACTGAGCAGTTTTCCGACTGTCCCGAGATCGCTGGAGGATTCGCTCAAGGCACTGCGGGACGACCATGCCTTTCTGCTGAGTGGCGGCGTCTTCACCGAAGACGTGATCGATACCTGGATCTGGTACAAGCAAAGCCACGAGGCCGAGTCTCTCCGCGAACGACCTCATCCCTGGGAGTACTGCATGTACTTCGACGTGTGAATTCGGCGGCCCCAAACGACAAGAGCCGGCGGCGGAATTCGCCGTCGGCTCCATTTGTTGAATGCACTCGCAACTCGGTTAGTCGAGTTCGTTCTTGATGCTTCGCAGCGAGTCATCCACTTCATCAGCCTCGCGTCGCATTCTCTCGGCGAGGTCTTCGAACTGGCCGTCCTGCTCTCGCTCGATTTCGCGGGCATGGTTCTCAATCCACTGCACGACGTTGGTCCTGTAGAAGTTGATTTCGTTCGCTGCACTGGAGGCCTGCTGAGAAGTCAGTTCCGCCTGTTGGCCATTGACGATCTGCTGCAGTTGCTGACGAAATCCCAATAGGTCGTTTCGCATACTGGTCGTCCTGGACTGGAATTCTGCCCGGTCGGGAAATCCGCTCGGGAGGTTGGCGGCAATCTGCTGCAATTCGGCAGCGTGCTGATACGCTTCCTGTGCATCGTCGAGCATGTCGTCGTAATCGACATCGGCAGAAGCCATGTTCGCGGTGAGGGCCAGGGTCAGGACGGCGGTCAGGTTGAGCAAAGTCTTCATTTCAAGTCTCCTCAGCTTGATTGTTTGTCTTGAGTCGTCGGCAACCACGTTGTTGCCTTCTAAATGACTAAGCGGGAGCCGATGCGATTCGTTACAACTTCAGTCGCGTCGCCGCCCGGTTTATGGCTGGATTCTCGAATCTCCTCGCGATTCCCAGGAATCCCGCGAAGCGCACAGGCGTCGAAGCGCAAAGACTTTCGTAGACAATCCACTCATTGACGAGACCTTGTCGGACCTAGCCTCAGACACCGACCTGCCGCAGCGGCTCCAGTCGGGTGACCGTGCCGCATGGGATTCGCTGTTCACGACTTACAGCGAGTCGATCTGGCGGTACGTCGCGAGGCTATTGGGTTCCGACGCATCTGCAGTGGCCGACATCGTGCAGGAGACGTTTCAATCCGCCATGCAGTCCATCGCCCAATTCGACGCCTCTCGTGGCTCCCTTTGGGCCTGGATCAGCGGAATCGCCCACAACCGCTCGATGCTCCACTGGCGTCGGCGACGACAGGAAAATCGCCATCTCGCTCCTGAAAAACTCGTTGCCGAACGCAACGGCCGACTGAGTCGTTGGTTTGATGAGACCGACCCACCCGAATCGCTGCTGGAACAGCATGAGTCGGCGGAACTCGTCCGCCAAATCCTCGCCGATCTCCCCCAGGAATACTCCATCTGTCTGGTTGCAAAATATGTTGAAGACCGATCGTCCGCTGAGATCGCGGAGATGCTGGGAGAATCGGTCGATGCCATCCGCTCCCGGTTGACGCGGGCTCGCAGTGCGTTTCGCGAGAAAGTTCAGCGGGCCACGCTCGTGGGCGATCAGGCCACTGAACGAACCTCGTCGCTCAAGCAAGGAGAGCATTCATGAATCAGCGACCATCCCTTTTTTGAAGCATGACTGACGTACCTTCCATTCCCGACGACCCCGATGCCGACGATCGGCTGCGGCAGTTGCTGCGGACTGTCAATCGTGACGCCGCTCCGGTCGATCGCGCCACGCTGGAGGCGATTCGTCAGCAGTTGCTGGCGTCATCGTCTCACGTGGATTCGACCTCTCAAACAGACGCATCGACTTCCATGCACGTCATTGAGTCGGCATCACAGAAGCCGCAAACCGCGATGGCGTCGTCGGCGATCACCTCACCTCACTCCACTTCGCAACCCAGGAAGCGTTCCATGTTCATCAAACTCGCCGCCTTGTCTGTCGCGATCATGTCGGGAGCCGCCCTCTGGATCGGGACGTTGTTTGGCCCTGGTATCGGCGGAGACAGCATCGCCCTGGGCGAAGTGCTGCGATCGATCGACACGTCCGAGTCGCTGCATCTCGAACTTGTACGCGGCGACGACTCCAGCGAAGTCTGGATTCGCCAACCCGGCGAGGTCCGCAGGCAAGCTTCAGCGACGCAGTACGAAATCATTCGCGGTTCGCGCCTGTGGCGAATCGATGAGAGTGAAAACACCGTCATCAGCGAGAACTCGCCTCTGTTCGCGGGTGCGTCTGAGGGAATCAGCTTCTTTGATGTCGTCGGCCTTGAGATTGATGCATCCAATCTGATGGAAGTCGAGTCCAGCGGACGCATGGCCTACGAAGGGGTCGACTGCGATGTCTTTGAAACAACCGTCGAACATGAAGGGCAACAACTGTCACTCACCTGGTATGCCGACCGCGACTCTCACCATCTGCGAGGCATCGTCGCTCGCGATCGCGGCTTGAACCTCGATGCTCGACCGATCATGGAAGTTCGCCTGATCGCAGTCGATGAACCAGTGGACGAATCACTCTTCGTCGTGGCCGATTCGCTCAGCGAAGATGGACGCATCGGAAAGGTGCTGCAGGCACAGGGGATCTGTTTGCTCAAGCCGGTGATGAACGCTCGCTGGACTCCGTTGGCACGGCAGACACTGCTCAGGCCGGGTGACTGGTTGCGAACCGATGTGCGCGGGGCCAATGCCGCGATGGCCGCGATGACGACGCAAGTGCAACTGACTGTGGGGCCGGCGTCGCTGGTCGAGTTCATCTCGCCCAACGAAGCACGCCTCCACTATGGAGTCGTGCAGGTCCATTCCTCCGGCGAGTTGGAAGAACCTTTCCTGCTGCTTGGCCCAGGCGAAGCACAAGTTGAGATCACCTCTGAAGGGAAGCAGATCATTCGCGTCGCGCGGGATGAGACACTTGCCACCGTCGGCGAACCTCCACTCTGGTTGCAGGGATTCGAGGGAACGACCAGCAACGAATCGATCGGCTCCCTCATTGTCGAAGTCGATGGACGCAATGTTCCATTGACGGTTGGCTACCACCATGTCTCGGTGGAGATTCGCGATCAGATCGTGCGCACGACGATCGAGCAGTCGTTCGTCAATCACACCGATGGACGACTCGAAGGCGTGTTTCATTTCCCGCTACCGCAGGATGCCTCGATCAGCGGGTTCGGAATGTGGATCGGCAACGAACTGGTCGAAGCCGATGTCGTCGAGAAACAACGCGCCCGCGAGATCTACGAAACCATCCTCAGGGAACGCCGCGACCCGGGCCTCTTGGAATGGACGGGGGCCAACATCTTCAAAGCCCGCGTCTTCCCGATCGAGCCAAACTCCGAGAAGCGGATCAAGATCGTCTATACGCAGGTGATGCCATTACGCGGCAACCGGTATCGCTACTCGTACGCCCTCAACAGCGAACTGTTGCGTACATCGCCGCTGCGCGAGTTGTCGATTGACGTGCTCTGTTACTCCGACTTGCCGTTGCTGAGCGTCGATTGCACGTCGCACACCGTTCGCAGCGAGATGACCGATCACTCGGCTCATGTCGAGTTCAGTGCGCAGGAGTATGCCCCCGATCGCGACTTCGAACTGGTCTTCGAATTGGACGAGCGGCAATCCGATGTGGTCGTTATTCCGCATCGTCGCGGCGACGATGGTTATTTCATCATTCAACTGATGCCCCCTTCTCCCGGGGGGAACTGGCAACGTGAAGTCCTTCCCGATGGCGAGCCTCTCAATCTGTTGGTCCTGTGCGACACATCAGCGTCGATGGACTCGACCAAGCGGGAGCAACAACGCGAGTTCGTGGCATCACTGTTGTCATCACTCAGCCCGGATGATCGTTTCCGTCTGGCGGCCTGCGATGTCGATACGGTCTGGTGCGTTGAAGATGCCGCCGCTGCAACGGATGAATCGCTCACGCAAGTCGCGAATTTCCTCGAGGCCCGCATGTCGCTGGGTTGGACTGATCTCGATCGGGCATTCGAGGTTATTCAGCAGGCGATCGATGATGATGCCGATGCTGCGGCGTTGCAGGTGATTTACGTCGGCGACGGCATCGTCTCCGCCGGCGACAGCTGACCCGGCGGCGTTCGTCAATCGTGTGCAGCGACTCTTCGCCGATGACGAACAAACAACATTCCACGCCGTTTCGGTCGGCAGCAGTTACGAGTCGGTCGCTCTGAAGGGGATCGCCGGCATGGGAAGTGGTTCGATCCGTGCCATCGGCGGTGACATGACGGCATCGATCGTCGCGTTCGAGCTGCTCAACGAGATCGCCCAGCCGGGATTGCGGGACGTGAATATCGAATTCCGTGGCGTTCAGGTCGCTGCCGTCTATCCCGAGACGCTGCCCAATGTTCCCGCAGGCACTCAACAGATCGTCGTGGGTCGTTATCTGCCGGAAGCAGTCGATCAACAAGGAGAAGTGGTCGTCACAGGGATCTTGAACGGCGAACCCGTGAGGTATGCGGCCCAGGTGAGCCTGCCGAATGATGAAGCGGGTAATTCCTTCATCCCCAGGCTGTGGGCGCGGGCGCATCTCGATCAGTTGATGGCCCAGGGGTCATCGCAGTTCATTCAGAACGAGATCATCGCTCTCTCGGAAGAATTCCACATCATTACTCCGTACACATCGCTGCTGGTGCTGGAGACCGATGCCGACCGCGAGCGGTTTGGCGTGATCCGTCGATACGAAATGCGGGATGGCGAACGCTTCTTCGCCGAAGGACGTGACAACGCGACCTACGAACTCGTGCAGCAGCAGATGCGGCGGGCGGGTGACTGGCGTATCGACTTGCGAAGGCAAATTCTTTCACAACTCGCGGGGCTGGGTCGATCAACCGATATCTTTCAGCCGCAGTACGACGGATATGGGTACGGGTACGGATTTGGTGGCCGCGAGTACGCTACGAACTTTGGTCGAGCCGGCGGAGGGGGTTCCTGGGAAATGCCTTACTCCGGACTCGGACGCGGCGGAAGAACGACCGACTTGCTGTCGTCGGCGGGCGATCTGGGGGAAGTCTACGAACGTGAAGAACTAGCGTTATGGGGCACGACGATGTCCGAGTCGCGTTCAGGGTGGGACAGGGGCATTTCCGGACCCGCCAATGGGCCTGGCACAACGACAGCGACGTCCGGCATGCCCTATCCGTCTGATCAATCCAATATGCAGGCTGACTACCAAATGTTGCTCAGTGACGAGAGTCGCAAAGTGGCTTGGGATACCGATGGAAGCCTGGCTTTCGATTACGAGATGTTGGAAGAGGCCATGCCGGCGTTTGAGCCGGCGTCGCTGGCGGTGCCGGAAATGTCTCGCCGCTCCAATCAAAGCTCTTTGCGAAGCTTGCAACAAAGGGGGCAGTCGTCGTTCGATTCTCTGGATGTCGCCGGAGCGCCGCTCGGCAGGCCCTACGGTGGAGCAGGCTATTACTACAACCAGCCCGACTACTTCAGTTGGATCGATCAGGTCTTCCCGGCTCTGGCGATGCCGTCGGAGCCGTCAGCAGACGAGCCGAATCAGGCCGACTGGCCTGGCGAAGTGCGGGCCATTACCGATGCGCTCTATCGTGTTCCGACGTTGCAGCAGATCGAAGGGGGCCTCCTTCTGCGAAGCGTGGTCGATCACCGTGACCCCGTCTGGGACCGCGACACCAGCCACACCGAATCGATCGAACTCTATTCGCCCACCGAGTGGCTCTCGCGCCCCGACTACGTCGGACCGGCGAGGGTCATCAACTGGTGCGATGCCGAGCGACGTGGTGTCTATTCCGCCACCAACGGCCTCGGTCGTGTGCGAGACTCTGTTGAAGCTGACTGGCTCGATAAGCGCATTGGTGTGAGCGGATTCGCGAACACTCCTTTGCATGAACTCTTCAGCTACATGCAGGCAGAGCTTGTCTCGAATGACAACGGCCAAGCGGTGATCCTGTTCACGTATCCCACCGAACCGCACCAGTCGATCCGCTACACGATCGACACCGAGAAGCAGGTCGTCATCAAGTCGGAAGGGCTGACCAACAACGAACCCACATCAACGACATCATACAGTGAACATGTCGACGTCGCCGGCATCTGGTGGCCGACGCGAATCGTGGTCATCAATAAGGATGGCGAAACCACTTCGACGACGACTCAAGATGTCTCCTCGCTCACGGCTGATGAGTTCTCGACTCGCATTGCCGCCGAATTCAATGGTCCGGCTGAGATCGTTGCCGAGAACGATGGTGTTATCACAATCGTGCCGCGCGATCAGGTGCTCTTTATCGAACTTCCGTTCATCGATATCGATGCCGCCAAGCTCGCAGTCGCCGACGGCTCTGCCGACTGGAATGCCCATTTCGCGGTGATGCTCCACTTCATGCTGTCCCAGCAATGGGATGAAGTGCGGGCCCGACTCGCATCGATCGACACACTCGAAGCGGGCAAGCCGGGACTCACCTGGATGCACACCGCACTTTGGCAATACACGCAGTCGAATGCCGACGTGTTGACGCTCCTCACCGAGCAGGCGCGATTGCTGGTCGATCAACCTCGCGACGATGAATGGGCCATCGCGGAACACATTCGCACGCTGGCATACCCGATCACAAGCTGGCCCGAGTACGGCGTGCTGCTCGAACTGATGCAGCCGATCTATCTGCGGCAGCCGGCCTACATTCAAGGCGAGTGGAACTACGACACGCACTGGCTGTCGGTACTGCAGAACCGCAGCCTCACCGAGGAGGCTCTTGTCCTCGAACATCAACTTGCGGTCGAGACCCCGTGGGAACTGTATCGGCAAACGACGTACGCCGGCCACCTCGCCAGTTCCGGGCGTCACGAAGAAGCCTACGTCTGGCTCGATGCCGTCCTTGAACGTGAGCAACCTTTCGAGACTTACGAACTGCAGAATGTTTACAGCACCTACGACAGCCTGATGTCGGGACAAGGGCATTACGATCGGCTTGTCGTAAAGATCGAAGAGTGGATCGAACGGCAACCGACCGAAGCCGGATACGATCCCTACCAACGGTTACTGGGTTGCCTGGTCATGGATGATCAGGTCGACCGGGCACACGAACTCGTGCGAGAATGGGTCGCTGCTGGTCGCGTTGAAGGCGTGCTCCCATCGGAAGTGAAGCATCCGCTCGATGCGGCGGTCAACTTCATGCTGGGACAGGCGCATCACATCAACTGGTATCGCATCGATCCGCAGTGGCTGCCGTTGCTCCAGGAGACAGCCGAGTTCCATCTGCAACAGGCAGAGAGTTATTCGGTTGCGGAGACGATTATGGGACACGGCCAATTCCGCGACACCGATGAGTTCGATGCCATCCAGCGGGTCACTCTCGATCTCATTCTGGAAGAAGGTGGAACGCTCCAAATCTCGCGGATACAGAACATGATTAACTGGTTGTACTGGGGCCAGCCTGGGATCGAGATCTCGAATGGCGAATGGATGCAAGTCGCCACGATAATTCGCACGCGTTGGGAGAGTGAGGAACAGGATGGCACGCGGTACACAATGAGTGAAATCGTCAACAACATCTATAACAATTACTTCAGCGATACTGAGTATCTCCCGTTCCTCCGATTGCGAGTCGAGCGGGCCATCGAGCAGGAGGACGAGGTCTATCTCTCTATGTACCGGTCAGCTCTTTTTGAAGCTCTCCTCACCCGCAACTGGTCGGCAGAGATCGAGGAAGAGCTGTTTCGCATGATTCCCGATCTGCAGGCTCCCGCTGAGAATCAACCTTGGGAGCCGATCGCCGAGGACGACATTCAAAAGCAAGAGGCGTTGGTTGCGCAGCTTCTCTCGCAACTGCATGCCCTGCACCGCGTTGTCGACCGCATGATCACGGCTCGCACCGAGCATGATGACCGCATCCTGCAGGCCGAGGAACATCCGGAGGACGACACCCGCATCGACCTGGCGGCCAAACGTGCCGAGTTTCTGGCGAATGCCCGGAATGGCGTGTTGGAACGCCTCTCACTGATGATCGCGATATGGGGTCTCAACGACGAAGTACCACCCGCCGGGGCACCGATGACGATCATTCGCGAAACGCTCACTGAGTGGGCAATGATGGAGTCGCTGTATCTTCAAGTCGTGATTGGCGAGGAACTCGACAGCGTCGCCGCCAAGTGCTGGACACTGCTGGGTGACGAGCCGCCGCGACTGGCGGAGCCGCCCGAGAACGACAACGAGCCGACCCCCGATCTGGCCACCCCCATCGAATGGACGCAGGAACTGCTGGCGGGAGTCCGCAGGCATCGGGCGCTGATGACGCTGCTCAACCTCGGCTCGCGCCGGTCAGCAGACCCCGCGCTCGTCGACAGGCTGCTGGCCTATCTTGATGCGGGAATTGAACATCGCCAGTCCGATGAACGCCTTTGGAAGCAACTGAAGTATTCGTACCTGATTGCTCTCGATCGACCGGATGAACTGATCGCCGTGCTCACGGAATGGATTGCGGAGGAAGAGTTCACCGCGCCCTGGCGACTGGCCCTCGGCAAACTGTATGCGGAACGCGGCCAACTCGATGAGGCGATCAGGCTCTATGAAGCCGTCAAGGATCGCGATGAACTCGGTCCGACCGACTATCGGCTCCTCTCGGACTGGTATCAGGTCGTCGATCGACGAGATGACTACGAACGGGCGCGCATCGATGCGCTGCTCGTCATGGAAGAATGGCAACTGCAACAGTTCGTGCAGCAACACGTCTATCAATGGCAGAATTCCGAAGGCCCACGCGGCAATCATGTCGACGATGATGCGCTGTTCGCGCTCAAGGCACTCTTCGAGAAGTCGGGTTCGCCAGGCAACTACTGCTACATTGCCCGCCAACTGTATGAAGCCTCCGGCGACTTCCAAGTGCTGGAGGTTTTGCCGGAATCGGTTCTGGACCGCACGCCACAACAGGTTTATCCCTATCTCGATTCGATCCGTTCGGTGATGGATGTTGTCCACAAAGAAGCCACGTCGGATGAGATGCTGGCCACCGTAGCCCGGCTGCGCGAAGGCGATCGATCCACCATCGATCTGCGGGCTCTCGACCTGATCGAGGCGATGATCGAACGCCGAGCGTCGGAAGTTCTCAATCAGCCTGGGCCACACATCACGGCCGCCGTGTCGGCCATGCAGCGGGCGTTCGAGCGTGAATGGGGAGAAGGGGAACCTCGGCAGATGGCCAACCTGCTTTACAATCTGGGTAACATCTCGCAGCAGGAACTCAACGATGAGCGTCTGCGCGAATTGCGGGAGCTGGCCGAAATGAGCGACGTGATCACCGACGATGGCTTCTGGATCGCCTATCGACTGTGCCGAGTGCTGACCGACTATTCCAATCGCTTCGACGAGGGACTGGCTCGCTTCGAAACAAGCATCAACGCATTCGCCCAGGCCCATCCCGAAGGTTGGCCGGAACACATGAACGAGCCGTTGCAGAGCTATCTGGGGCTGCTGCAGGGTCAGTCGCGGTTCACCACGGCGGAGAACCTGATCACGAAGTTCCTGGAGACGCCCCTCAACGACGGTCAATGGTACTGGCTCCGCGAGCAGCTCGACGTGGTTTACCTCTCGGCACTTCAGCAGAATGGTCAAGTCTCGCTGGGGAGCGGCGAGACGCTGTATGCGAATCTGCGTGATCGAGTGATCGGCGAACTCGAAACGCCTAACCACAATCACCGGGCGAACCACATCTATCGGCTGATGCGAGTCTACGACACCGCCCACGACAAGCAGATGCCGACCGTCGTTACAGACATCCAGGAGTTCGCGTTCAATATCTTCCCCGAGATCCTGGAGCGGCAGACGACAAGTTATGGCAGCCTCATTGAGAACGTCGGGCATTACCTGCACGAGATCGTCTCGGCTCGCACGGCCCTTAGGTTCCTGGTCCTGCGAATGGAACAGTACCCTGAGCGGTACGAGTTCACTTGGGAAAACGCCTGGAGCCAGCATGGGGGCAACCTGGCCTATTGGAGGACCGAAGTGGTCGATGCCAATCTCGGTCCGATCGAAGAACGGCTTCTGGCACTCGTCTTGAAAGAGATCCGCCGCGACCTGCTGTCGCGCGAACAGCGGAATCGACAGATGTACTCGGTCAATCACTCATGGTACTGGGGCAAACACGTCGACGAATACCGCCGCGTCGCAGAGGAAGTCTACGAGGAACGCCGGCACTCAGGCCGCTCGGTGAAGTACATCGCCGAGTACATCTATTCCGGGATCCCCGATCATGGACGCGGCATCGAGATGCTCTTCACCGCGCTCGATGACGGCATCCTTGATGAAACCGGCCAGAACACGCTCGTCTCGTGGTTGTTCCAGAACAATCGCCATGGAGAGGCGATCCCCATCTGTCAGGCGCTTATGGAGAAGCGACCCGAGCGGATCGACTACCGCACACAATTGATGCGGGCCTACTTCTACGCCAGCCGTCCGCAGCAACTGCGGGAACTGCTCGCCGATACGGATGAGTATTTCCGTCAGCCCGGCAAATGGACGGAATACCACATCGCCGCCCTGGCAGTTGCCTGCGTTGAATGCCAACTCAACGAAGCGGCCATCGAATACTTCGACGTAGCCATTAAGGAGCATCAACGGACGCAGCCCAATCAGGGCATCGGCAACGGCACCTTGTCGTACTACTACGAGCAACTCGCGGCTGCCCACAGCGGCTTGGGCCACACGGCCGAAGCGGTCGACGCCGCCTCCGGGGCGATCGTCTCCTGGGGGGCTGATGACAACAACCGGGCGAACGCACTCAATCGTCTGAATCAAGTTCTTTCGATGGCCGACGACCTCGATGAATACGTGGCCACACTTGATGCTCGCGCCGATGAGACTCAAAAGGATAGCGCCATCCTCCGCAAGGCGATCGGCATGGTCTATCGTGGCCGCGAGAACTTCGCGGAAGCGGCCCGCAATTTGGAGATCGCCCTCGAACTCGGCCAACATGATCCGGTCGTCTACGAGCAGCTACTGCAATGCTACGATCAACTGGAACAAACCGAGCAGGCGATCGAATTGTTGATGGCGCGTCTCGATTTCGAGCGTCACAACTTTGCCCTTTATTCCGACTTGGCACACAGGCTGGCAAACGATCCGGCGGCCGCCGAACGGGCCTATACGTCAATCGTTGAGGCGTCTCCCAACGAGGCCGAGAATCACGAAGCGTTGGCTCGCGTCAGGGAGGAACAGGGGGACTGGAACGACGCCGTCGCGGAATGGGAGAAGGTGGTCGAGTTCCGATCACTGGAACCGAATGGCCTGTATGGATTGATCCACGCCCAGATTCAGGCCGGCCGGCTTAACGAGGCCCGTCAGTCATTGCAGACGCTGCGTGAGACCGAATGGAATCAGCGGTTCGAGCAGGATGTAAGGAGCCAACTGGAGCAACTCCGCCGTGAGCTGGACATGGCAATGTGAAGACTTTTTCTGTCCGTTTGCGTCACAACTTACGGTGCCAAAGCAAGATGGGCCGACGCCGATGCAGCGTGTCCCACGATCGCCCCCACTAACCCCCCGCGTTACACGGGACGCTGAAAATCCCAATTTTCAGTTACGTTTCGATATCGAGTTCTTCAACCCCGCCCCTCTATACCACCCCCGGTGGTCTTTTGCTGATGATCCATCAATATGCCGAATGGCTCTCGCCACCGCCACACATCCGGCACAATTTCGACAGCACCCAAGTGTCAATGCAATCCCAAAGCGGCTTTCAAACAGGCGTCGGCCTTACTTTTCAGGGTTCGAGAGTTGCCCTAAAGTCGCGACAATACGTTTCTGCCGCACCTGGCCAATGTTCTAGGCTTTGATGAGAGAAGGGCCGGCCAAACCCGATCCTGCCCCTCCCGACCGTCCCGAATGTCGGCCGACCAGCGTCGTCCGTATTGCCCGTGATCATCACAATGATGACGTTGGCCAAACGCGACTTCGGCGTCTGATTGCACCACGACCGCAGGCCGGACACCCCCCCCCCTCCCCGATTCTCCTGAAATGCGTTCTTTCCATCACCCCCATATGCTGGTAGCTATCCAGATAGGGATCTTTGCAAACATCATCGGCCATGACCTCGTTGATGTACAGACGCCCCAGTATCGACCGGGTCGTACTCATCCATCGTGATGAGAGCTTTCAATCACTGGTAGACTTCCTGGCGTACCAGAACGTATTTCGCGTTCGTTTGTGGATCGATGGCGACCGGCTCAGGCTGCTCTTCTCTTGCTGTGCGGTGTATGGATACCCCCATGCGCCGCCTTTGCCCGGATGGCCCACACGCGCCCCCACCATCCCGGATGCTTAGGAGCATCCGGGATGGGTCATTCGTGCCATGAGGCAACCATCAAGGTGATAGTGGTAGTAGAAAAGTGTCTTCAGTAGTTACGCCCCCATTGCCTTGACACTTCGCCAACCCCGCGGGAACCTGATCGATGCTCATCTCCTGCCACAATCTTTCTGCAGCGATCGCGAGGAGTCCATGAAAATCTGCGCCCGGTCCGCTGTCTGTTTTCTGCTGGCGTTGTGCTTGTCGGCGTGTAACTCGTCCGATGAGAGCGCTACAGTTTCGGACGAATTGGTCCCGGATCTTGCACTTTCAAGACGAATCCGCGCGCATCGAGCGTTGTCTCGCATACTCAATCGGCCCGTCCATCTCTCGCGGGGGATTGGTGATCTACGCCGAGCCGTTGGACTACGAGCCCAACACGAATACCACTCACGAAACGAGTATTCGTGACGATGTTCAGTGGCCGACTTCCAGTCGCCGCCCGTCCCCCCCCCCCCTCCCCCCCCCGTCGTCTCCCCTCCTTTGCCGACCCCGCATCGATCGCGGCCTACGTCTCAGCGATCGGCGTCGACGCCGTCGTCATCCAGCGGCGCAAACCCCCCGAAGCGTCCATAGTAAGCCGAGTCTCCCGATCTGGATCCACACTTTGTCTCGACTGCGGGCCGTTCAGCATCAACCACCCCGTAGATCGCCGCAGATCCGATAACCGCTGATTGCCGAGAACTCCATCTTCTTTCGGAATCGGATTCCACAGATCGAGCAATCGGCCATAGTCGTCCCTACCGCAGGCAGGGATCGCACAGATTCTCGGTCGCTGGCGACTCTGATCTGCTGGTGGCGATTCCAGGAGACCTGGTGCCGACCTACCCCGCCGTTGT
Source organism: uncultured Planctomycetaceae bacterium (assembly GCA_942492405.1). GTDB lineage: Bacteria > Planctomycetota > Planctomycetia > Planctomycetales > Planctomycetaceae > JANNSB01. The sequence continues at coordinate 192,809 of CALOES010000045.1, read as the reverse complement.
CGGCTCGGAGTCATCGGCTGTCCGACGACACCCCCCTTCGAAATGCTGAACGCGGTGCTGGCAGCGACCAAGCAGGCGGAAATCGATTCTTCGAGTCTTGCTGTTAGCCCTTCGTGGAGTCACACGGAACTGGTTGCCGCTCCTTGGGACCATCTTTGGTCCGGAGTTGGTGCCTTCGAATCGGGGATCAACGGACGGGTCACCAAACCGCGGCTTAGGCCGAATGGTGCGCCATAGAGTGGAGCAAGGGTGGGAGTTCCATGGGCACTCTCAGGCGAAGTGATCCCAGCTGTTCGAGGGACACCACGTTCGGAATTCGAACTCAATCGCCCGCAAGTCCTTCCTCGTCGCATGGGAGGCCCCCGACCACGAAATCGTGGCCCTCGTTGATGGAAGGCTCCGGCTTGCCCTCATTCAGCCCACCGACCGTACGGCCGGGGGCGCCGCCCTCTGCCGGTCCGGCGCCACCGGCTGCGTATCGGCGCTCGGTCCCCGCCCCCCCTGATGAGTTGCATTCGGTGCTGGAATCCCCGTTCGGCAATGCCCCCGATGTCGGCCATGCACCTATGTCGCCACCATCGTCTTGCCGGGCGGTCGCGCCGGTGAATTTGCATCAATGTTCGATAGCGAGGTGCCGTCTTCATGAACGATTCACCACGAGCAAACCCCACCCCCCCCACCCCACACGACGGTCATTGACTCATCGTGACGCCCACCTCACGTCTCAATATCCAACTCTTCAATCTTCCGATACAGACTCGACAGCCCCAGCTTGAGGCGTTTGGCGGCTTCGCGTTTGTCGGGCCATTGCCGCAGGACGCGGGTGATGTGCAGACGCTCGTAATGGCGAAGGGCGTTGCGCAGGTCATCGGTATCGGGCAACGGTTGCCCCATGCCCAGCAGTTCGGGAGGCAGGTCGGAAGGCTCGACCGCCGTGCCGTCGCACATCATCACCGCCCGTTCAATCGCGTTGTCGAGCTGGCGCACATTCCCTTTCCATTGGGCCGACATCAGCAGCCGGATCGTTTCGCTCGTGGCATTCACCACGCGCTTCCCCATGGTGCGAGAATGCTTCGCAATGAAGTAGTCCACCAGTTCGGGAACGTCGTCCAATCTTTCGCGAAGTGGTGGGATGCGGATCTTCATCCCGTCGAGTCGGTAGAAGAGATCCTCCTGGAACGCCCCCTCGCCGACCATGCGCATCAGATCATGCGTCGACGATGCGATGATCCTCGCCTGCACCGGATACGTGTCGGAACCACCCGTCGGCATGCTCTCTTGGAACTCAATCGCCCGCAGCAGCTTCGCCTGCACACCCAGCGGCAGCAGTGAGATTTCGTCGAGGTAGACGGTCCCGTCCCCCGCCGACTTCAAAATGCCCGGCTGAGCGTTCTTCCCCGATCCGCCGCCGAAGAGTTCGTTCTCGAGAACTTCCTCGGGCCGCGTGCCGCAATTCACCGCGAGAAACTTCTCATCCCGCTTGGGGCCGGCGTTGTGAATGGCCCGTGCAAAGAGTTCCTTGCCGGTTCCCGTTTCGCCGATCAGCAGCACATTGGAATGCGTCGCGGCGACTTTGGCGATCGATCCCTGCAGTTCCTGCAGCGACTTGCTGGACCCGATAATCTGATCGAACCGGTTGGGCTGCGACAGTTCCCGCCGCAGTGCCTGATTCTCGAAGAACAGGTCGCGATAGGCGAAGACCCTTTGCAGTTTGTGTTCCAGGTCGGCGAAGATCACGGGCTTCACCAGGTAGTCGAATGCCCCCGCCTTAAAGGCCTCGACCGCGTTCTCCACCGTGGCGTACGCGGTGAAGATCAGTACGAACACATCGGGCTTGATCTGCTGCAACCGCTTCAGCAGATTGATTCCGTCCCCATCGGGAAGCTGCACGTCGCAGACCGCGACGTGATACTCCGACTGCCGGGCCTTCTCGAGTGCCTCGGCGACCGTGCCTGCCTGTTCGCAGACATAGCCCTCCTGAGTCAGAAACTCGGCGAGCGACGAGCGGATGACCTTTTCATCCTCGACGATCAGCACCGTCCGTGGACCGGAGACAGTAACCTTGCGACCCATGAGATTGGCAATTATTGATGTGAAACCACCGAATCAACCCACCTTGCCGTTTTAGGCAGCAAGCGTCTTTGATTCAAGCGCGAAGACCCTCTCGACAGGGAATCGATGCTACTCGCGAGGCGTCAAGTCATCAATGCCACGGCTTCTCCGATAAAGACCAGAATCACCGCCGCGAACAACACGCCGGTGGCCGACTGGGTATTGCGGTATCTGAGCACGCGCCGCGTCAGGATCACCAGCACCAGCGGGCCTGCGATCCCCGCTGCCCAGCGGAGGCCGATCAGAATCGGAGCCAGTGAACTCAAACCGCCGGATGAACTCGCCTGATCCCAGGCCACGACGCCGCCACGCACCAGAACGGCGGCGATCGCAAGCGTCACGGCCCTCTCCAGCGGAACCAGCGACATGCCGGTCGCCGTCAGATACCAATGCCCGAGCAGCATCGACCCGGTCAGAGCTCCCAGTATCGCGGCGGCCGAGAGAGGTTCGAGAAACGACAACGCATCGCGATCAATACCGGCAATGCCCAGCAACGTGACTGTGCCTAATACGAGAATCAGTGCATTCACGCGAACCCCGCCCGTTCGGCGTTCGAGCAGCCAGAGCATCGAACCGAGATAGGCCAGCAGGGCGATTCCGCCAGTCAGCCAGGGGATGTACGCGGGCCGCACTGGCGCTCCCTCCGGCACCATTAACTGCAACGCGGTGACAGCCACCAGCACCGCGAGTCCCAGCACGAGCAGGTTCTGTATACGAAAGAACCCCGATGTGATCCTGGAAACTGGCAGCAGACACCACATCAGTGCCAATCCGACGAGCAGCCTCAGGGCGAACGCGGGAATCATCGGCGGTTGATGAGCGACATCACTTCGCTGCGGCTGCTTTGGTTCGTCTTGAAGAGGCCGCGCACGGCACTCGTTACCGTCAAACTGCCGGGCTTTCTCACGCCGCGAATCGTCATGCAGGTATGGACGGCTTCGAGAACGACCACGACCCCTTTCGCATCGAGTTTCTCGGCCAGCAGATCCGCGATCTGATGCGTCATCCGCTCCTGCACCTGCGGTTTCTTCGAGACTTCTTCGACGACGCGGGCCAGCTTGCTCAGTCCCACGACCTTGCCGCGTGGCAGATAACCGATGTGCGCCGTCCCCATGAAGGGCAACAGGTGATGCTCACACATCGAATTGAAGCTGATGTCCCGCACCAGCACGAGTTCGTCGTACTCCTCGCTAAAGAACTTATCGAGATGCCGCGACGGGTCGAGGTGCAGGCCGCCGAACAGCTCGGCATACATTCGCGCAACGCGGGCGGGCGTTTCCAGCAGGCTGTCGCGATCGGGATTCTCGCCAATTGCGGCCAGAATTTCCCGCACGGCACGTTCGATGCGAGGGAGGTCTACGGGATTGTCGGAGTTGTTTTCAGCCACGAGCAGGTATCTTGAATTTAGCGGTCAATACATACGTTGATGACACGAAATGGTATTGTATACCGTCGCGTGACAGGAGTGACCGGGCCGACTCGCGTTCCCGAACCTGAAAACCGCCCCCATCCAAAGCAGATTGACACCAAGAAATGACCGAGACCAATCCCCATCCCAAGCCAAAATCCCTCTGGGTCATCCGTCTATGGGCTCTACTGGTGCTGCTGGCTGCCTTGATCGTCGTGGCGACCGTGAAGAACGAAGACGGTGCCTGGTACATCAAGGCGGCGACCACGGTCGTCTACATCTTTGCGTTCGTCGGCGCGGTGAGCATGTTTCGCGGCACGTTGCGCACCGACCAGTTACGGACACCCTTGTTGACGGAACTGATCGGCATTCTCTGGGTGCTGATCGTCGCCGCCGTCGGCATTCTCGTGATGATCTACGTCCTGTAGCCGTGTCCCTGTCGCCGTGGCTGTCCCCAGACACGAGGCCACGCTCGGTGACGACCCTCTGGTCCCCTGGTCGCACTAAAGCCTCAGACCCATCACGCCGACTTCTGACATCGCGGACAGTAAAACGTCGACCGCTGGGCCTGCACGATGCGCACGATTGCCTCGCGCTGGCAAGTCAGGCACTGCTCGCCGGCTCGTGAATAGACCCGGTGCTCGTTCTGGTAACCGCCGGCCTTGTTCAGGGCGTTGCGGTAAGTGCCATCACCGAGCGTCGAGCCTTCGTAGCGGATCGCTGTTTCGAGAACGGCAATCACAGCGGCCTGCAACCGCTTGATGTCGCGCGACGTGAGACTGTCCGCCGGCGAAACAGGATGAATCCGCGAGAGATGCAGAATCTCGCTCGCATACAAGTTGCCGATCCCCGCCGCGATTCGCTGATCGAGCAAGACCACCTTGATCGCCCGGGACGTCGCCGCCAGTCGCTCCCGCCAGTCGGCTGCCGACATCTCGAGCGCATCGGGTCCGAGTTTCGAGGGGCCGAGCGCCTCGTCAAATTGTACCTCTGTGAAAAGTCTGACCGTACCCAGTCCGCGACGGTCCCAATACCAGAGACTGGACTTCCGCGTGCCCTTAGCGAGTCGCCATTCGAGGCGAAGATGTTCGACGTCGGGCGGGTCGGCCAAGAGCATCAGCCCCGTCATTCGCGGCTCGATCACGAGATAGAGCAGCGAGTCCGATGACGTTCGACGAGTCGAACCCGTGCCGGACAGTTCAAACACGATCCGCTTCGCCCGGCGAAAGACGCGTGTGATCGTCAGTCCCCGCAACTTGCGGGCGATCGACGGAAACATTGGCCGGCAGTCGAGCGGCTTGCAGCGACACGGCGTGAGCGCAAGCGATTCAATCACGCGCCCCTCGACCGCCGCCGCGATCCCGCGCACCATCGTTTCGACTTCCGGCAACTCAGGCATGGCGGGGCCAGGGTCGAGGGATGAGAGATGAGAGTCGAGAGTTGAGTCGTTTAACGCCCAGCCGCAGGCGCCGGCAGCGCGCAGGTGAAAGAGTCTTTCGCGATATTTCCCCGCTCGCGCAAAGCATCGGTTCCATCGCCCCAATGACAAATGACTAAGGACAAATGACTCCCCAAAAAAACAATCGAGCCGCGATTGCCTCCTGGCGATCGCGGCTCGATATCACACACACACTCACATGGAGAGGTCTGCGGCCATCGCGATTAGAACGCGGTGTCGCTGATCACGGGCTGACCATGGTCACCGCCGTTGGAACTGAACAGGTTCGCATAGACGATTTCGTCCATCGACTGGTTCAGCGATTCTTACAGTGGCCATCGACGAATGCGACGTTGACGACCGACGGATGCAGCGAACTCGGGCGCGGGGCCTGTCCTTCGCTGGCGTTGTTGATGTTCTGGTTGATCTTCCCCGGAACGTCGGCATCCACGTTGAATCCGTTGATATTCAGCGATTGCGATTTGACTGGTGGAGTCAAATCCTCGATGCCCAAGCCGCCCGGGGGAATCACTGCGCCTCCAGCATCGATCATCGGTCCGATGGGACCGGCCACATCCGTGGCATGCACGGGCACCATGACTGCGATGTCACCCGTGGCCACGAACGGCGTGGTTCCATTCGGGCGATAACCGCTCCAAGAGACGGCCTGCAGGTTCTCGGACAGCATGATTGTTGACGTTTCGCCATCACCACGACTAATGAAATCGAGCGTCATCCGTCGAGGGGGAAAACCGGTTCCCGTGGCATCGCGCCAGAACACGCCCGTTCCGAAAATCGATTCCGCATCATCGTCGTTGAAGCCCCCCGTCGAAGTATTAAAGTCGAGATCGTTGATCGGGTTCACGAAATGCTGCGAATCACTGATGGCATTCCAATGGAAATGGTTGATGTAGCCGGCGTTGGCGGCGAAGCTCAGCACGGCACCCGCTTCGTTATCCGGATCGTCGGGACAGGTAAAGACTTCCATGTTCGTCTGGGTGATCAAATTGAGATTCTCGAGCAACTCGTTCGGAGTCGTGCCGCCATCCGTCAGACGGTCGTAGGCGACGTTGCCATCGAGGTAGGGCAAGAGTTCGACGCACCATGAGCGGCCAATAAACGCGAGTCCGCCGCTGCCATCATCGACGGGAATGCCCTGGGCCAGGTTGGCCTGCGTCTGCAGATACGGCACCTGGGAATCGTGGTTCGTCGCATACGAACGAACGGCCAAGGCGCAGTTTCGCATGTTGCTCATGCATTGAGCGCGGCGGGCGGCTTCGCGGGCCGACGACAGGGCCGGCAGAATGAGAGAGGCCAGTACCGCGATGATCGAGATGACCACCAGCAGTTCGATCAGCGTGAAGCCCCCGCGGAGCTTCGACTTCGGTTGGACGTTTCGTCGCAAGTGCATGTGATGACTCCAAATAAAAGCCAGGTGTCTCGGCCATCAGTCGGCGTCGGAAGAGATACGCTCCCCCCCTCCAAAAGACGCCCCGGCCTGTTTACTGAAACGCGGAACTCATTGTGACTTCAACACTTGATTCACAGTTTTTTTGACATTCGAGGGCCCATAAATTCGCTCTCACCCTCATCACCGGCCCTACAGCCTTCCTGCCGAAGCCGACGCAAACTGCAACATCCCTCTTGCAGTATCCTCTTTCATGCAGCCCGTTTCAAACCCGAACTGCCGCATTTCGATACATCTTCGCGACTCAACCTCTCCCTAACCGGACAATACGCACGCGATGTGCCAGTTTGGATGAGAGAGGAGGGATGAGAGTCGAGATTTCACCCCTTCTCAACTCCTGACTCCTTGCTCCCTGCTCCCTGCTCCTTGCTCCCTGCTCCCGCCTCCCTGCTCAATCAATCCACCTCCGGTAAACAATGAACTGGCGGAAATCGAATGTGCCGGTGGTTGGGTCGTAGGCCTCTTCCAGTCGGCTGCGATCGATAATGCAGAACAACCGCCGCATCGGCAGATCCCCCGCTCGGCCCCCACCTGAGTCGCCAATGCCTCGGGGATGCCATCTCCGTCGGTATCGACGTTGCCGTCGCCATCGATGTCGACCGGCACCTGATGGGCCTCGAAGAACTCGACGCCGATCCAGCACGCAAACAGATGGCTGCGATTGGTCGTCAAGTTGTGAATCTTCCCCAGCAGCCGATTACGCGTGTAGTAATCGACCTCGTCGGTGCCCGCCATTGATGGGCAGATCGTCCGCAGTGCGGGCCTCGAAGATGTTGTAGTACTCGAGAGTCGTGTCGGAGACCGCCGACGGCGTCGACCGCAGAATCGTGTCCTGCTCGCTTTGGCTGGCGTCAGGTGTTCCGTCTCCATCGCGGTCGACGGCATTGATGTGGCTCAAGTTGCGGAATGGCCGGGCTTGCGGCAATCCCGGTAGAGGCAGTGACGAGATGTGATCGAGACCATCGCGAGAGAGCAACAGTTCGTCGAACCAGTTACGACTCATATCGAGCACGTCCCCGGCTGGGTTGGTCAGGTCGGTCACATCGAGGTGATAGTCGTCATCGACCAGACCCGCGAGGACATGCGGATGGCGAATGCCGTTGAGGTTCATCCGGCCATACGTCCGACGCAGGAACTGCAGCCGCTCGGCCAGCGAATCGTGCGTCCGCTCGCGGACTTCAAGAAACTCCAGCAGCCGATACCAGCGGTTGACCCACTCGGGAGAAATCGTCGCACCCGCCGGATCGGCGTCGGAACCATCGGGATTCATGAATCGCAAGCCGGCCGCGTAGTCGTAGTCGAGCACAGGAGGATTGGGGATCCCCGTGTTCGAGTGGAGCTGACTCACCACGTCGTCGGCACCGAACAGCGGTAGCGACAAGAGTTCCATTACCGACGCGTAGTCGCGGTCGAAGTGAGGCTGCCAACCGGTAAAGTTGGGGAAGATCGGCGTCGTCAACATATTCGGAGGATCGAGCCACCAACCATTCGCGTTGTGCTTGTTCGCCCCCGTAACCATCGTGTGATTGAGCGGCGGCGTAGTTGTCGGGCTGTCTTGAATTCGTTCATCAAACGGCTGACGGCGTTCGCGGCTGTTGAGAGCTGTAAATGCCGTATCGTTATCCGCCTGCCCATCACCCGCGGGGGCAAAGCCGGCTCCGCCAAAATCGGTGGAAACAACTGCAAACCGGTCGACTTCGATCCATTCGACGTTGGCGACGCCACCCATCGCCGTCTTGCGGCCGCGCATCAGCACCAGGTCGAACGATTCGGGAGTGATGCCGCCACCGGGTACGGCGGAGACCAGCGTCAACCCGCCGGCCATGGGCATGGTGACCGGATACTGGAAGTACGAGTCGTCGCCACGAGGCGTCATGCGGGCGGGATCGCACAGGTCGATGTCGGTCGTCGGATCGGGATCCTGATCGTTGTCGACGAGAGTCGTGCCGTTGTCGGGCAGCAGTGATTCCAGCTCGGTCCCCCCCGAAACATCGGCGTAGAAGTCGCTGCAGATCGACTCGCCCATGCCGTTCGAGACCGTTCCATCGTGCATCGAAATCAGAATGTTATTGCCGGCAGCCACCGTGCGGTAAGTGGGTCCGTTGCCGAAATCGACGGCGGCCTCGACTGTGTTGGTTCCGGGAGTCATCCGGGCGATGCGCCAGGTCTCTTCCTTCATGTCGACGGGGAACGGGCTGGCGTTGCGCAATTCAATGTGCAGCCAGCGATGGGTATCGCTGGTGTCGTCGTGCAGCGTCGTCGCGTGGTCGGTCGAATCGATATCGCTTTGAATATACATCACCTCGCTGAAGACGAGTTGTTGATGCTCGACGCCGTAAGCGACCTTGTCGGCACCGGCGGTCGACCAGCCGTCGCTGAGATCGTCGTCGTACTCGAACTTGGTGATGACGCTGTCGCGATCGAGCTGGTCGACGAAGTTCACCGCGAACTGAGCCATCGCCTCGACCATGTCGTCGATGCCGTTCATGTTCGTGTCGCCCGTGGCGTACGGCGTCGTCGTCGGGTTGAGCGAATCAGGACAGCCGACCGTATAGAGCAGCACATAGATATCGCGGGCCAGACGCTGGCGGTCGTAACGCGCCCACCATTCCTGGGCTTCGGGACTGCCGGGGATCGCGCCCCAGCCGTAAGGAATCGGCTCGTCGAACTGATGCACCATGTCGTCGATGGTATCACCAGGATTGAGTTCACCCGCGGCATTCCCTTCCACGGGATGCGGAATGAGGTGCCGATACTGCGGATTCCCATAGCTGTCGAATGCCGCCGGGCCGCCGATAAGCTGGTCATCCGCCAGAATGCGATTGATGTGGAGGCGATGCTGCGGAAATGCGGGACGCCCCGGCGTGCCGTCAAACGCTTCGACCGTCAACAACCGTCGCACTTCGGGGCGGAATGGGTCTTGGGGAATGATATAGGTAGTGTCGCCGCCGTAGGCCTCGAACAAGTCGTGCCGCGAGGCGAGCAAAGCGCCGCCGATCGTGAATCTCGGTGGGAACCGAAACACGTCGCCGGTTACGACGCCGTCGCCATCGAGATCCTCGCCGTCGCCATCGTCGGAGCCATTGTTGTTGTAATCCTCTTCGTCGTTGAATTCCCACAACCGGCTGTTCGTGGCGTCCTCGAACGCATGGTGCCCGAACTCCAGGCGGTCGACGTTGCTGACCGAGTACTGGCTGCGAATGAGGGGGGCGTCGACCGACCAGTCGAAGTTGAACGGCATCAGTTGACGCAGACGCGATGTGTGGCCGTAGCGGTCCCAGTCGTTCTCGCTCCAGTGCAGGCCGGCCAGTTCCTCGAAACCGAACGGAGCGTCGAAGCCGTTGGCCAGATAAGGTTCGAGAATCATTTCGTCCGGCTCGTTCAACAGGCCGTCGTAGCCGGCGGGCTGCAACAATCCGCCGAGGGCAAGATCGTAAGAGGAAACTCCCTGAACCGTCAGGCCCCCTTGAGCCTGTGGAAAGCTCATCGGGTCGTATTGCCTGTAGACCATCGGGTTCCCTCCGGTACCGGCCAGCACCGGGACCGCTCCCACGGAAGTTCCCGTCGGGTCGGGCTGCAGATCGTTCGAGAGACCCGTCGGGTTGATGGGGTGCACCGAGGGCGGCGTCGCCACGGGACGCGTCGCGGGAGTGAGCGTTGCGCTGTTCTCGGCCAGAGGCCTGCCTCCATCGCCGCCGTCGGCGAATTCGAGCGAAGGATAATCGCCGGCCCCGGCGACGCCGTTATTTGCAGGGTCGTTGTCGTCGCCGTCGTCGTCGAGCGTCAACACGCCTGCCGACGGGGCCTGGCCACCGCCGCTCCAGAACGCGTAGGCCAATCCCGCTTCGGCACCATTCGCCCCCCAGCGGCCGACGTGATGAATCGTCGAATCGGAGGATGCGAGCGTGAAGTTGCCCGACGAATCCATGAAGACCTCGAACCGGCCGTACAGCAGCATCGCGAATTCAGTGTTGGCCATCTGACCGCGATTGAACGTCATCCCCGTATTACCGGTGAGCGAGTAGATCCCTTGATGGGGGAGCGTCGCCCGCGTCCATTCATCCGGATCGGTGATCGCCGTCGGATCGCCTCCCAGCCCGACCAGTGGGTTGATCTCGGCGGGCGAATAGCCCCAGCCCGACTGATGATTGAACGAAGTCGCCCCATGAATCGCCGCAAACGGATCGGTTAAACCGCTGATGTTGGAAAGCGCGATCATCTCCGCCGGGTTACCGTGCGAGTTGAGATCGAACAGACCGTCGAGCTCGATGATCTTGTAGGAATACAGCGGCACGACTTGTCGACCGCCGGGAAGATCGACGATACCAGCACCGATATCGATCCGCACCGAGTCGGGGGTGCCGTCGTTGTCGACATCGACGGGGAGATCGTAACTGTCGTCGCCGGTCCAGACCCCCATCTCGCCATAAATTCCGTCGTTGTCGGCATCGACCGCGAACGGGAACGGCGGCAGAATTCGCGAAGTGTCGCCGCTTTGTGCCACAGTGGGGGCCGCCAAGAAGCGAAACGTAAACGCGTCCGGCACCGCGTCACCATCGGTGTCTACGGCAAACGCGACATGCAGTGAATGGGGATGTAAAATCTGCCGCACGGTGTCGACATCGAATTCGAGCCCGGAGAATGATCCACCGCTGCGATAACCGGGGAAATACTGCGGGAAGAAGAAGCTCGGCTTGATGACCCGCTGGCCGCCGACGTAACCGTCGAAAGCGAGCCAGGGAGTGTTGAAGTCGGGATAGGTGTAGCCCTGGTCGGTTTCGAGGTACGCAGCCAGATCGATGAAGAGCGGGTTGCCCATTCCGTCGCTGCCGAGGTTGGTGTCGAACGCGCCGAGCGGATAGCCGTAGTTCGCCGCCGGACTGTGATTGAGAATGAATCCAGGAAGGACACCAACTGCATCGCTGCCGTCCCAGTCGGCGACTCCGTCGCCGTCGTAGTCGAACTGAATCTGGTCGGCGGCATTGGCGTCGGGGTAGCCATCGCCATCGGTGTCGGCCGTGACCCAGACCGCCACGCCGCGTCCGGTATGGGGCGCGGTGTCGATCGGTGCGCCGTTGGTGTTCAGCCGGCCTAGCAGATCGGAGATCATCGAATCAGGCACCCACAGGCTGCTGATCGGGGCGTCGGCGGAGGCTCCCGTCAGAAGTTGTTCGAGGGCATCATCGGCAGACGGGCCATACGGCAGATTGACCTGGTCGTCGCGTTCGCGGGCGCGGGCGCCGGCTTCGGCGGCGTTCTTCTCCTGGCTGGAGAACTCGTAAAAGACGATCCCCAGGAACAACAGCGAGGTCAAAAGCGCGATCACCACGACGATCACGCCCCCTCCCGAGCGGTGGTCGCCGAGGCTGATGCGAGTGTGTTGCTTGAAGTGTTGCATTGTTCTCGATCCCACGCAGCCCGCGTGGCTGGTTGGTCACTGGTCATTCGTCATTAGTCATTTGGGGTTGCGATGCGAGCCAAATGACTAATGACGAATGACCAATGACAACTACCTGCTTTCCACAAACGAATGATAAACCGACAACTGCTTGAGGCCCCCGGTCTGCGTGTCGATGTAGCGAATGGTGATGCGCATCATCTTGAGGCCGATGCGGTTGTCGATGGCCCGCCAGATGACGGAACCGTCGGAGACTTCGCCGCCGGGTACCAACGGCCATTCGGGCTCAATCGCGCCGGTCGTTCCTCCGTAGCCATCGAGGCAGACGTAGGCGACCGATCCGTTACCCGTCCCCAGCACGAGAACTTCTCCAGCAGAAATCGTCGCGCCACTCGCCCAGCCCATCGTGTAAACTGTCAGGTCGGGATTGAGTGAATAGAGCGGCCGGTAGGGCGGATCGTTGTCCCCCCCGACGGTCGCATCCGGGTGCCAGGTGTCGAAGCGGTTTCCGGCAATTCCATAACCGGGATTCGTAATTCGTGCGGCGGAGAAGTCGGCGGCGAACTCGTTGTTGAAATCGCCCCCGTTGCCGGCCGGATAGACCGTTTGTCCCATGTTGACGAACTTGGGGAAGCCTCCATCGCTGCGGTCGTTGGGGCCACCGCCGGGACCGGTACTCAGCGACCAGCCTTCGTCGAGGACTTCGATGTTAAATGCTTCGACGCCGCTCATCACGATGTCTTCGCCGGCACGCAGGCCGCCGGCGTAGTCGGCCACGACGTTATTCAGCAGTGTGTGGCCGGTGCCATCTTCATAACTGAACGGGTCATTCGCGGGACCGGGAAAACTGAATGCCGGATTCGACGTCTCTTCGTGAGTGAAGCGACCGATGTACTGCGGCGTCGGAGGGAGCGTCGTGAGAAACTCCAGCGGCTGGCCCGGATCGATCAGACCGGGGTCGTGGCCGAAGCGATGCTCGGGCATTCCCAACGGATGATTCTCGTGCCCGCGATTGTTGTCGAGCGAGTGGATCGAGTTGAAGTGCATCATCCAGGTCGAACCGTAATCCGAATAGATCCAGCAGGCCGAGTCGTCGAAGTCGTTCCAGAAATCGCCGACGAATGGAGGATTGATATCGGCACTCCCGTCGTAGCCGAGCGGTATGAGGCGATCGCGGTATCCCGACATGCCGCCCAGATCGACACCTTGACCGGTCGGAGCCAGCGTCGGCTGATCGGAATAAAGCGGGTCGTGCGGCAGCGGATCCCTGAGCAGCAATACGCGGCGATAGAGCGTGCCTCCACGCAGGAAGTAACTCACCTCCGCCGCGCGCGACCAAGTGACGCCGTTACCCAGAATGCCATCGTCTCCATCGGGCTGATTGAGGTCGACGAGGCTGGCACCGCTGCCGTCGGGCCTGCCGATCGGCCGCGCTCTGCCGGAGATGGGATTGGTGGCCCAGATCGTGAACTGCAGAATGTCGTCGGATTCGGAACCGGGGTCGTTTTCGGCGATGTAGAAGTACCCCTTCTGGTTGGGGTCGACGACATCGCCCGCCAACAACGGGACGAGTCCCGCCGAATCGCTGTAGAGCTGCGACTTGAACGTCGCGGCGTTGAGGTCGCTGCGGAGGAGTGCCGTCAAGGCGCGGGCCTTCTGATCGTTATTGGCCAGCGACCGCTGATTGCGCATGGTGCCGACGGCCACGCCGAAGATTTGCGCGAACATGAGCATCATCATGACGACGAGCGTCATGGCGACGAGCATTTCGACGAGCGTAAAGCCCCCGCGAACGGAGGCGGCATTTCGCGAATTTCGCATGGCGAGCCTCCTAGAGTTCGAGATCAAAGACTTGAATAATGCCCTTCATCAACATCGCCCGACCCTGCGGTGGTGTGCCGCCGATCGTCGCTGCGGTCGGTGTGACGACGTAGACGGGATCGGTCAATGTGAGCAAGGCCGTGTGCGGGATGACGGACTCGTCGACCCCGTTGACCGTTTGAATCTGATACCAATGCCCCGACCGGCCATCGAAAATGAAGTTTCCCGCCTTGAATGTCGGCGCGGGTTCCGGCGGTGCAGCGGTGGGATCCCACCAGACTCGTACCTGATTCGTCGCAGTGACGTCGGGAAAACCATCGCCGTCGAAATCGGGAGTGCCGTCGGCATCGGCATCGGGATTGCCAAAATTGGCGTTAAAGAGAAACTCGTCATCCAAACTGAAGCCGCGATTGAAGAACACCACGCACGAGACGCGGGGCTGTTCGTTCGCGTCGGCGGCCGAGATCGAGTAGAGCCACGTGTAACGCCGCTCGAAATGCTCGATGCGCACCGAGCCGATGTCGTCCAGATTCACAACTCCGTCGCCATTCGCATCGAAGCTGAAAGGCAGATCGGGCCATTGGAATACGATATCGAGAAATGTGCTTGCAGCCGTGTCGACCAGCCGCGATGCCACTTCGGTGCCGTTGAGATTGACGAACGTGATCCGCATGGATCCGAAGGGGAGCGTCGCAGGGTTGAGGGGCAAATCCGCGGGCAATGTGACGCTGCCGGGCGTCGTCGAGGCACTATCGGCAGGGACCATCGCCGTCGGAACCGCTTCGAGGTCGAGCACCCAACTGTCGGGGAGGGCAAAGAGTGCATCGGACTGTGCGACTCGTGCCGCCAAAGTTCCGCCAGCGAAGGGGTCGACGCGAGGAATCGGTGGGCAGCAGCGTGTTCGTAAGGCAGGAGATAGCTGTCGTTACCGAACTCTGTCGTGAACGCTGTGCCACTTTCAACGTACAGCGATCCATGCGGATCGATCACTCGTGCGCCGGTGAAGATCTGCCAGGCGATGTCGGGTCCGTCGTAGACGACGTAGTCGTTCGCAAGTCCGTCGCCGTTATAGTCGGTCGAATCGAGAACGGGATGATTCCAGTCCGGCTCGAGACCGCCCGAATCGATATCCGGTCCCGACCCCGAACTATCCCGGCAGATGAAGATCTTCGTGCTCGCCGGTGCGTGCGAACCAATCGCCGTCGGCGGAACGACGAACTGAATGTCGGCTGTATATGTCTTATACGGCTCCCAGCTATAGACGCCAGCAGTGCCCACGGCCACGGAGTCGATATCCGTTGGACGCGGAAAGGCTCCCTGAAGAATTGTCGGATAGGTCGTGACGATCTGTTCGGCGTTCTGTTCGCAGAACTTGCCGTTGGTGAGCTGCGTCGCCTGGATGGCGCGGATGATCGAGATCGGGAAGAGCGAGATGACCGACACGACGCCGATACTCATAATGAGGAGCGACATCAACACTTCGGTGAGCGTCGCCCCCGCACGTCCCGCCTGTAGGGAACGGACTCCGTGCCGTTCCGGTTTGCGGGATGTGGACGGCCCATCCGAATTTCGACGGCTCCCTCTCCCCCGCAATCGAATCACCGACTCCCCGGGACACTGGCCAGCGGGGGAGAGGGTTGGGGTGAGGGGCGCACGTTTCGGCCCCTCACCCCGGCCCTCTCCCCCACAAAGGGCGCTATACACGCCTGGGAGAGCCGACTGTGGGGGAGAGGGAGAGACGATCATTTGCGCGGTCGCTGAAGTGTCTATTGCCGACGATGTCTGGGGAACGGCTCGGAGTCCATTCCCTACAAGTTGATGGAACATCATTTCGCCTCCCTTCCCGCCGTCGCGTACTGGAAGACGGTCGGCGTGTCGGCGATGCCGTCGGTGCCGGCGGTGTCGTCGGTCAGCAGCACGTCGGTATGGTCGAGTTCGGCCACGACACTCATGCCGGTTTGAGTAAAGATGGTGACCAACTGGTCGGAATTCTGCGGAGCCGCAGGGACGAGAAAACGCGGCGTGTCGTCGGTTCTGACCGGCAACGGTCCCCAGACTCCCTCGCGAAACAACGTCGAGCGCTCGATGTCTTCGATGTCGGCGAAGTAAAGATGCAACAGGCCCGAACCCGCGAGCGGCCCCGTGAGCGCGCCGTTGGAGGCAAACATAATGTCCATCGTCAGCGAGAAGTTTCCCGGTCCCGTGGGCGTCGCACGCCACGCATCGGGCACCGAACTCCCCTGCAAGTCGATGCCGACGCCCTGCGGAAAGACGATCGGATCGGCCCCGGGAATGATCGGCGGGGACAGTTCGAGTCGATACCGCAGGTCGGAAGTCGACGTGAGAAAGATGTCGCCTCGCACGGCAAAGACATCGGCCATGGCGAGTTCGGCGACGAGATCCCAGTTGCCGCTGCTGTCGATATCCTCGCCGGGATCGACGCTGCCGTCGAAGTTCGAATCGAACTCAGCCTCGACGAGCGGATACCATTTGCCGGAGTAAGCGGGAATCTCGACCCGCGCGCCGGCCGCGAGCAGATTGCGATCGACGATTCTCCGCAACGTGAGCGATGTGTCGGTCATCAACCAGCGATTGAATGTCGTGTCTTGAACAGCCGTGGAAATCACCCCTTCGTGATAGTCGGCGGCACCGATCGGCACGACGCTGGTGACGACGTGTGGAATGTTCGGATCGAGCACCAGGCGAATGCCGCGAGGCTGGCCGTCGGCGATGGCGCGGGACCGCGCCCCTTCGAGCGACGTCTTGAAGTTTCTTGCGGCACCCGACACACGGTCGCCACTGGAGATGCCCCGGTAGGCGCCGACCGCCATCGTTGCCAGAAGCAGCAGGATGCCGATGACGACAAGCAACTCGACCAGCGTGAAGCCGCCGCGTGCTTGCGGGCTTGCATTCGATCGGTGTTTCGGGGAGGTGAGGCTGCGCATCAGTTTCCTCCCGCCTGTTGTCGATTGGTGATGTTATCGCCGAGAGCTTCGATTTCGTTGGTGTCGATCACGCCATCGGCGTTGAGGTCGGCGAAGGCGAATCGAGAAGCGTTCGTGGCATTCGGTTCGCCCAGTCCCAATTCTGCATTCGGTCCCATGCTAACCAGCAACGGGCGATGCCAGGTGTTACTGAAGTGGAACGTGTTGATTCCAGTTGCGGTGATGTCGTTCAGCGCCTGTTCGGTCGTCGAGTCCATCGGATCGGTCTGCCCGAAACCCGCCATGGGATTCGCACCCATACCGAAATCAAGATCGTAGGTCTCGAAGTAGACCGACAACTCGCCGAAGGGATCATCAGGATCCTGCTTGAGGGGACTTGTGTAGTCAACGACATCGGTCCAATCGGCTCCGCCGGGAGGCCTGTCGGAAACGAGCGCGTTGGCTGCACTCGGGTCAAAAACGTCGAATCCCGCGCCAGCCCGCATTAGAGCGGTCGGCCAATTGTAGAAACGGATGGGGTTGCCCCAGTCGTCGAGAATTTCGATCAGCCCGTCGCTGTCGGTGTCCTGGAAACGATCGGCGTCGATACCATCGAGTGAATCGAGCGGAGAGCCATACGTCGGGCCGCGAGTGAGTGCGAGGTAAAGGAGTTCGCTGCTTTCGGTGGTGGGATTGTCGACCGTTGGATCGAACTGACCGGTGGTGACAAGTCCCGCAATCAGTTGGGCCAAGGGGGCATCGTCTCCCAGCCCAAAGTCACTGAAGTCCGAAGCGGCCAGCCCATCGGTGCGATCGAAATTCCCGGCTGCATCGCCATCCATGCCATCGAGTCCGAACAGGTCTTCGAATCGCGAAGGGAACGCCGCACGGAATCGGTCTTTGCGAATCATGCGTTCGGCGGCCTGGAATGGAACGACCGAAGGTGTGTTGCTGGCGGCATCGTAGCCGTACTTCAGATATGCGGCCTGATTGCGGAAGTCGTGGCGGCGGAAGGCTTCCATGCGTTCGTTGATCAGCGAGTCGAGTTGCTGCAGCGTGGTGCGTGTGGCGGCAATGCGGGCGGATGTGCCGGTGCGGCCGAGGACCGCGTAGCTCAGCCCCGCGAGGATTGAAATGATCAACAGCACCACCAGGAGTTCAATCAAAGTGAACCCGGTTCGGCGCTTCGTGATGTGTCGATCAATTCGCATGGAGAGGCTTACGGCTCTGAGCTTGAGGAAACGGAATCAGTTGAGTCGTCCACCCTTGAAGTTGGTAATGTTGTCGCGTTCGACGGGACCGACTGCGTTTTCTCCGTTGTAGATGCCAAAGCCCGGAGCCGTCACGAGGTCTGGCGCCCTTGCGTTCGCGGCACCCGGTCTCTGATCGTCGGGAAAGAACTCGCCATCGAATCCTGGTGAGATCAACTGAAACGACTTCGGTTCGTAGTAACCGCGCGGGAGAAACGTCGTGTAGTAGGCGGCTTCGGGACCGGCGACGTTGCCCGTAATACGAATCGTCTCGTCGTCGTCGTCGTTGCGAATGCCGTTCAAACCATATGGGCGATAGCCCGCACCGTCGTAGCTGCTGAAGTACTGATAGGGCATGGTCTGGCTAGGAATCTGGTCGACGAATTCGGGCATGAGGTCGCCATCGACATCGACCAGCCGGGCCGAGTCGAACTCGTAGAACTGCGTGCGATTGCTGAGCGTCGCGGTGACTTCGAACGGGTTCGCCGGGTTCGACGAGAAGCCGGTCGTGAGGACGGTTTCGCCCGCGTCGTACATTCCGTTTCCGTTTCCGTCTTCGAAGAACCAGCGACCCCCGAGAAAGAAGACGAGACATTCGGCACCATTAAAGATGTGAACGTCGTCGTAGTCTCCATCGTTGTTGAGATCGATATCGGTCGCGCCGTCGCCGTCGTCGTCGATTGAGCTAGGTGTTGCAACCGGGTAATTGCCAGGGCCGAGGAAATTCGGCCAAAGCTTGCGAACGATTTCCCGACTGCGACGTGGTGATGGGTGCCCGTCCGAGGCGGCGGTCGCATCGTCGTCGGCCCAGTGCGCACCATTCTCGAAGAAGACGAAGTAGCTTGGCGGTTCGATCCCATACTCAAGCTTGAAATCGGCAATCGCCTTCTCAAAGTTCTTGACCTCGGTGACGACCGTGGCGATGCGGGCGGCGTTCATCGAGTTGCTGACCGCAGCAAGGATGAGCGAGGTCAGGATGCCGATGATCATGATCACGACCAGCAGTTCGATCAGCGTGAAGGCCAGCCGGCGGCGCTGAAGCTCGGTGTTGCGGGGGCGGCGGTCCATGGGAAAACTTCCTTTCGCGGCGATCGGCGATTTTTTGAGTCGTGAGTCAGCCCGAACGGGCCGGTTAAGTGATGTTGTCTGCGACACAATAGGCCGGATCACATCGATGAGTGCTGCGTTTCGCTACACTTCTGGACGCTTGATGCGACCGGAATTGATATAAGCAGCCGATGTGCCGAAAGTTGTGAAGGTGATGTGGAAAACCGAAAAACACCGCCCTCGGAGGTCCGAGGGCGGGTGAAAAAGGCAGTCAGGAGAGCTTATTGATCAGCTCGACAAGGGGCATGAACAACGCGATGACGATGAAACCCACGATGAGGCCGAGAACGACCACCATGAGGGGTTCCAACAGGTTGACCAGGCCCTCGATGAGCATGGCGACCTCTTCTTCGTAAACGTCGGCCACCTTGTAGAGCATGTTGTCGAGGGCACCCGTCTCTTCGCCGACGTCGACCATGTTGACAACCATGTCGTCGACGATGCGGGTCTCCTTCAAGGGGACAGCCATCGATTCCCCCTCGCGAATCGACTGATGGATGTGATCGAAGGCCTTCATAAAGACCGCATTGCCCGCAGTGTCTCTGGCAATCGAAAGGGCTTCGAGAATCGGCACCCCCGACGAGATCAGAGTTCCCAAGGTTCTGCATGTTCGGGCGACCGTCGCCTTCGACGCGATCTGCCCGATGATGGGTATCTTGAGTAATATCCTGTCGCAGATATACGCCCCGGTTTTGTTCTTTCTGATGATCTTGATCAGAAGGAAAAACGCGACTGGTATCGCGGGAATCAGGAACCAGTACGACACCACCCAGTCGCTGACTTCGATCAGGAAGATGGTGATGCCGGGGAGTGGCAAGCCGAAGTCTTCGAAGATCTCCTTAAACTTCGGAATGATGTAGTACATGATGAAGCCCACGATACCGGTCGCCACCGTGATGACGGCGATCGGATAGATCATGGCTCCCTGCACTTTGCGTTTAAGGCTCTGAGCTCGCTCCTTGAACTCAGCGAGGCGCTGGAGAATGATTTCCAGGGCACCGCCCGCCTCACCCGCTTTCACCATGTTCACGTACAGGTTGTCGAAGGCCTTGGGCTGTTTGGCCATCGCCTCCGACAGGGTGTTTCCCGATTCGACGTCTTCGATCACGCCGATCAAGGCGTTCTTCAAGGGGCCGGGCTTCGACTGCCCTTCGAGAATCCGGAGTGACCTGAGGATCGGCAGGCCGGCATCCTGCAGCGTCGAAAGCTGCCGCGTAAACGTCGTGAGCTGTTTCGTGCTGACCCCGCCGATGGAGAAGGTTGATTTCTTCTTCGGGCCGGCACCGCGTTGCTCGATTTTATTTTTGTTCTTGTCCTTCTTCTTCTTGGCCGCCTTTTCGGCGATCCGGGTGACGAAGAAGCCCTTCTCCCGGATCATCGTCGTCGCTTCCTGCTCGGAATCGGCTTCGATGACATCCTTGATTTCAAGGCCGGAATTATCCATGGCCTCGTACTGAAAGACCGGCATGAGGTTGCCTCCCGATGAGTGTTACATCACGCCGCGGCAAAGAGCCGGGGCGTGAGTCTGCTCCTGTAGTTGATTAGTCCAGATCTTCCATCACCGTTTCACGGACGACTTCGTCGATCGTGGTGAGGCCGTCGAAAATCAATTTGAGTCCCGCTTCGCGGAGTGTCGTCATGCCTTTGGCCCGGGCGGCGTTCCGCATTTCGTCGATGGAGGCATCCGAAGTAATCAAATCGCGGATGTCATCGTCGATTTCCATCAGTTCGTAGATGCCGGTGCGACCCTTATAGCCCGAGTTGTTGCACCGCTGGCACCCCTTCCCATAGTAGAATTTGTATTTCCTGGCGGTCTCGATGGGAAGCTGCAATTCCATCAGGAGGTCGTCACTGGGTTCGAATTCGGTTCGGCACTCGACACAAATGCGTCGTACCAGCCGCTGGGCCTGCACGGCCTCGACGGTCGCGGTGATCAAGAATGGAGGGACGCCCATGTCCCGCAAGCGTGTCACGGCCGTCGGAGCGTCGTTCGTATGCAGCGTGCTGAAGACGAGGTGACCGGTCAGGGCGCTTTGCACCGCGATCTCGGCGGTTTCGTAATCTCGAATCTCTCCCACGAGGATCTTGTCGGGGTCGTGCCGCAGAATCGCGCGAAGCACGTTGGCGAAGGTGACATCGATGTCGGGATTGACCTGCACCTGAATCAGTCCCTCGATGTCGTACTCGATCGGATCCTCGGTGGTGATGATCTTGGTCTCGATGTCGTTCAACTCGTTAAGAGCCGAATAGAGCGTGGTGGTCTTGCCGCTTCCCGTTGGCCCCGTCACCAGCACGATGCCGTTGGGGCTCTTGATGATCTGCCGGAATCGGCTGAGGGTATTGGGATCCATCCCGATCTTGTTGAGATCGAGCTGCACCACGGTACGGTCGAGGATTCGCATGACGACCGACTCCCCGTACATCACGGGGAGAACGCTGATTCGCAGGTCGACGGGGTTGCCGCCGACATTGAGTTCGATGCGGCCGTCTTGCGGCAGTCGGCGTTCGGCGATGTCGAGGTTCGCCATGACCTTGATACGCGAGACGATGGCCGCCGCCAGGTGCCGGGGAGGAGGCACCATTTCGTAAAGCACGCCGTCGGCACGGACGCGGATCTTGAATTCCTCCTCGAAAGGCTCGAAGTGAATGTCGCTCGCCTGATCCTTGATGGCCAGGAGCATCACCATGTTGAGCAGTTTGCGGATCGGCTGCGTTTCGGTCAGTTCCGCCTCGCCGCCGATATCGTGCGCACCTTCACGCTTGTAGATCTGGCGATTCGCTCCGTAGTCCTCGTCGAAGGTCGAAATGACATCGACCAGACTGTCTTCGCGTTCGGCATAATACCGCTTAATGGCGGCATCGACGGCAGCCGGGGATGAAACGGCTCCGCGAACGTCGTATCCCAGGAAATTGCGGAGGTCGTCCAATGCGCCAACGTTCTGAGGATCGGCCATCGCCACCGTCAGGACGTTGTCCTTCAGTGAGATCGGCATGATCTTGTAGATGTCGGCCATCGTTTGCGGGACGAGTTCCAGCACCTTGGGGGGGACCGTCGTCTCGTCCAGATTGATGACCGGCATTCCCCATTGTTCGGCGAGAGCCTCGGTCACCTGCACGTCGGTGACGAGCCCCATGCGCAAGGCCACCTGTCCGATGACCTCGCCGGGACTCTGCCGCTGCTCTTCGAGCACGTCCCAAAGCTGGTCCTCGGTCATGTGACCCAGGTCGACGAGAATCTGTCCGAGTTTCCGTTGCGCCATGGTTGGCTATCTGCTGAAGGCTGTCTGTCGGGAATTCGATTTGTGGTGGTTATTCAAAGTCGTCATCGTCGTCTTCTTCTTCCCCTTCTCCATCGGCCATCACGCCCTTCTTGGCGTTGTTGATCCGCATCTGCAGTTCACCGCGATTGTTCGAGCGAACCACCACGTCGCGTTCCTCGCAGATGTCGCGATTCCACAGGTCGAACAAGGCGTCGTCGAGAAGCTGCATGCCGTACTTACGGCCGGTCTGGATGGAGGAGTTAATACGATAAGTCTTGGCCTCGCGAATCAGGTTCGCGATGGCAGGAGTGACGACAAGCATTTCGTAGGCGGCCACGAGTCCTTTGGGTTTACGTGGCAGGAGGGCCTGCGAAAGGATGCCGATAATCGCCACCGACAACTGTGTACGAATCTGCTCCTGCTGGTTGGTGGGAAAAACGTCGATAATTCGGTCGACCGTCCCTTGTGCTCCCGTCGTGTGCAGGGTGCCGAACACGACGTGACCGGTTTCCGCTGCGGTAATGGCGGCCGAGATGGTTTCAAGATCTCGCATTTCGCCGACGAGAATGACATCGGGGTCCATTCGCAGGGCACGCCGGAGCGCTTCGGGAAAGCTCGGGACGTCGACGCCGATCTCGCGCTGATTGATCGTCGACTTCTTGTGATTGTGGTAGTACTCGATCGGGTCTTCGAGCGTGATGATGTGGTGATCGATATGATCGTTGATGTGGTTGATCATGCTTGCCAGCGACGTCGTCTTGCCGCTACCGGTGGGTCCGGTCACCAGGAACAGTCCGCGGGGCCGTTCGATGAGTTCCGAAATGACGGGCGGCAGTCCGAGTTGCTCGAACGACAGGAACTCGTTGGGGATTCGCCGCAGAACCATGCCGATTTGCCCGCGCTGTTTGAAGACCGCGACACGAAAGCGTGCCTTGTCGCCAAACGCGAATCCGAAGTCGGTCCCGCCGCGCTCCTGCAGTTCCTGTTGGTTTCGCTCGGGAGTGATCGACTTCATCAGCGACACGGTGTCGTCGGCTTCGAGCGATTTTGTCTCGAGTCGAATCATTCTGCCGCCGAGCCTCACCACCGGCGGTTGTCCGGTGGTGATATGCAAATCGCTCGCTTTCTCGCGAACAACTGTCTCCAGCAGTTTGTCAATCTGAATGAATGCCATGCACCACCAAACGACCAGGGGTCAAGAACCAGAAGTATGAGTATGAAGTGAGTCTGTACAGGAAGTGTTAAGACGATGGATCGGACGAATCAGTGCCCACCGGACTTGAGTTTGTGTGCCTCCAGGAGTGTCGTGATGCCCATCATCGCCTTATCGGCGGCATCCTCGACTAGAGTCTTCATGCCGAACAGCCGGGCCTGGCGCCGAATATTCTGGGTCGGCTCGCTGCGGAACGTCATTTCGCGGATGGTGGAGTTCATCAACATCATTTCGAAGACCGCTTTACGACCGCGGAAACCTGAATGCTGGCAATTCGCACATCCCTTGCCACGCATGAAGTTCGCATCAGTGGTCATTTCGGGCGTCAAGTCGAACAATTCGAGTTCGCTGACGAGCGGCTGATACGGCTCGCCGCATTTGGGACAGACCACGCGTACGAGGCGTTGGGCCATCACCGCCATCACGCTGGAGGCGACCAGGAAAGGCTGCACTCCCATGTCGATCAAGCGGGTGATCGAACTCGGCGCGTCGTTGGTGTGTAACGTGCTGAAGACCAAGTGCCCCGTGAGGGATGCCTGAATGGCCATTTCGGCGGTTTCGGTGTCGCGAATCTCACCCACCAGAATGACGTTGGGTGCCTGTCGCAGCATCGAGCGAATAATGCGAGCGAAGTTCAAGCCGATGTTGTGTCTCACCTCAACCTGATTTATGCCAGGCAGATAATACTCGACGGGATCCTCGGCAGTGATAATCTTACGGTCGGGTCGGTTGAGTTCGCCCAGTGCGGAATACAAGGTCGTCGTCTTTCCGCTTCCCGTCGGACCGGTCACCAGAAAAATGCCGTTGGGCCGGCGAATGATGTTCTGAAACCGCCGGTAGTTCTCTTCGCTGAATCCCAAGTTGCGGATACCGATCTTGATGTTGTCGCGATCGAGAATACGCATCACCATGGCCTGGCCATGATTCGTGGGGAGCACGCTCACTCGCAAGTCGAAGTCGCGACCGCCGATACGCGTCTTGATGCGCCCGTCCTGTGGACGTCGTTTTTCCGCGATGTCGATCGTCCCCATGACTTTCAGACGGGAGATCATGGCGCTCAGAAGTCGTTTCGGCGGGCTGTCGCGCTCCACCAGCACTCCGTCGATGCGGTAACGAATGCGGACGCGGTCCTCGAATGGTTCGATATGAATATCGCTCGCCCGCATGTTGACCGCTTCGGTGATGATCAGATTCACCAGCCGGACGATCGGTGCCCCTTCTTCGTCGGCTGCGGCCGACTGCGCTTCCTTGAGATCGGTTTCGGTGAAGTCGATGGCGGTTTCGGTGAACTCCATCAACATCGAGTCGACCGACTCGGTCTCCGTCTGACCATAGTGCCGATTGATGGCGGAGAGGATGGAGTCCTTCGGGGCCATCACCGGTTCGACATCCCGGTTCAGGAGGAAGCGGAGCTTTTCCATGACCTCGAAGTTCATCGGGTCGACGACCGCCACCTTCAGCCGATCGTTATCGAAGGCCACGGGAATGACGGCATTCTCGCGAGCGACCGACTCGGTGACGAGTTGGATGACGCCGCTGGGGATCTCGGTTTCATCAAGGTCGACGAAGTCATAGCCGTATTGCGCCGCCTTCAAGCGCGCGACGACCGACTCGTCGACGTGGCCGAGTTTCACCAGCGCGTCTTCGACGGTGATACCAAGGCTGTTGGCCGTATCTTCGGCTTCCTCGCGCTGATCCTGGCTGATCACGCCGTCGTCAACGAGTTGTTGAAGCCAGTCTTTCTTTTTTGCCATATTGGAAGTGAAACGCGGAATGCTGTGAGATGGCGATGTCCGGCCCAGAGCATGAAGATGACAATGCTCTACCAGCATTGTCCACTCCACCGGCGGCGTAATCAAGCAAGTTTGCCAGACAGCAGACTTTAGGCAATAGAAGGCTCACGACGCGATGGCCGCGCCGTTCGATCAACCGATCTCCGACAGCACGGCGAGAAGACGGTCGATCTGTTCATCGGTACCAACGGTGATTCGCAGGCCGTCGATGCCCATCGGGGCGTCGATCGTGCCATTGCCGATCGCGTGTGGAAATGTCATAAAACGGACCAAAACCCGATTTGCCTTAAGCGATTCGTAGATCGACCGATGAGGGCGCGTCGGGTGGGTCGTCCACACAAAGTTAGCCTGACTCGGCAAGACCTCATAACCCAACTCTTCCAACGCCCTCGTCAGACGGGCGCGTGTGCTCAGAATTCGATCGCGATTGGCAAGCATCGCCGCCTGATCGCGAATTGCCGCCTCGCCGGCCGCCAGAGCGAGCATATCGCAGTTGTAGCTGTCCTTCACCTTCCGCATTCCGGAAATCAAGTCGGGGTGGCCGACGGCGAATCCAAGACGAAGACCAGCCAGACTGTACGACTTGCTCAGCGTGCGCGTGACAATGATGCGTTTGCCGGCATCGGTTTTCAGCAATTCCATGCGATGGGGTTGGTCGCGAAAGTCGCCGTAGGCTTCGTCCAGAATCAACAGGCCGCTGGGGGGCACGAGGGACAGCAGCGTTTCATCGCTCCACAAGGTTCCCGACGGAGAATTGGGATTGGGTACGAACAACAGCTTCACATCCGCGAGTTCCGACCGAGTCCGTTCGAGATCCCAGGACCAGTCGGGATTGAGGAGGATGCGTTTGACGCACGCGTCCTGAATTTCGCCCAGCGTTTCATACAGCACATAGCTGGGATACGGATAGGCGATCGTCTCACCCGGACTGATGAAAGCCCGCATCAGGATCGTCAGCACTTCGTCGCTACCGTTGGCGGGAAGCACCCATTCGGGATCGACTTGGAAGAGATCTCCCACCGCCCTCCGGAACGGAGTCGACAACGGGTCGGGGTAGATGTTCAGCCGCCCGGTCGAATGGCTGATGGCTTCTGCGACCCGAGGCGATGCCGGGTAGGGGTTCTCGTTGGTGTTGAGTTTCACCCATCCCCCTTCCTGCGGTTGCTCGCCAGGAACATAACCTCGCATACGATCGACGCTGGGACGGAACAGACTCATGGGATGATTGCGAAATGTGTCGATGGAGTGTCGCGCGAACCGGCCGCCTTACACGGGTTGCGGCACCTTGTGAGATTCCGCTGGATGCGCATCGTCGGATTCCGTCATGGATCGGCTTTCCGGTGTGGATTCGGTGGGGTGAGGTGAATCGTCGATTCCAGCGGCCGAATGCGTCAAGGCATAGTAGATGCGATAGATGGCCGGGAGCAGGAACAAAACGAGGAACGTGGTCGTCATCAATCCGAACGCGAGACTGGTCGCCATCGGAATGACCAACTGAGCCTGCAAGGATGTTTCGAGAATGATGGGCAGCAGACCGACGACGGTGGTGATTGATGTGAGCATCACCGGGCGCAGTCGCCGGCATCCACACTCTTCAATGGTGGCGAGCAATTCCTCCGCCGGCATGTTGGGGCCGACCCGCGCCTTGATGAAGTCGAGCAACACGATCGAGTCGTTCACCACGACGCCCGCCAGTGCGACGAGACCCAATACGCTGAACAAGGTCAGCGGCAATCCCAGAAACCAATGCCCCATAATGGCACCGATCATGCCAAAGGGAATGATGACTAACACGATCAGCGGTTGCACATACGAGTTAAACTCAATGGCCAACAACACATACATTATAGCCATCGCGACGCCGAAGCCGATAAACAGGCTTTGCACCGATTCGGTGGTCTGCTCCTGCTGACCTTCCCAGCGAATGCGAACGTCGGGAAATTCTTCCAGCAGCAGTGGCATGAACCGGGCCTCCAGATCCGCGACGATCACCGCGGCATTGGCCTGTTCTTCGTCGATATCAGCCGACACCGTGATGGACCGCATCTGGTCGACACGATTGATCTCTGAATACCCACGCACCACTTGAATGTCAGCCAATTCGGTGATCGGTCGCTCGACCCCATCGGTCGTACGGACTCGCAACTCGTTGAAGTCGGCCAGCGAACGCCGTTCATCGGCGGGATAGCGCACCATCAGTTTGACTTCGTGCCGTCCGCGCTGCAGACGCATGACTTCGTCGCCGTAGTACGAGGAACGAATCGTTTCCATCAAATCACCGGCCGTCACGCCCATGGCGAGAGCGTCGTCGCGGACTCGGATCTGAAACTCCCATTTGCCCGGTTGCGAATCGTCTCCGATGTCAAAAACGCCCGGATAGGTTCCCAACTCCTCCATGCACCGCTGAACCGCACCCTCCAACTGGTCGGTGTGTTGAGCATCGGCCAGGACTTTGAACTCGACAGGACGCCCTCCTGGCCCGAACGATACCGTGCCGAAGTTGACCTTCTCCGCACCGGGAAAGTCTCCGGCAACCTCGCGCCAGACCTGAATGATCTCCATCGCGGTGATTTCTCGGTACGCCGTGTCGGTCAACTCGACGCTGACCATTCCGAGATGGCTCCCATCGGTTCGGCTGTCGCCTCCGCGCGTCCCTTCCGAAGTGATCTGCCCGACGACGCGGCGAACGACTTCGAGAACGTGTTCCCCACGTTCCTCGAACATGCGTTCGTCGACTTCGTAGAGGGCCTGTTCGATTCTCAGCGTGGCTTCGTTCGTCACGTCGGAAGGAGTGCCGTCCGGAAACGTGATCTTGGCTTCGATCCAGTTGGTGTCGATCCGCGGGAAGACGATCCAGGGGACATGCCCCGCTCGCACGAATCCTACTGCCAGCATCAAGATCGCGAACACGCCGGCTACGGTCACGAACGGATAGGCCAGCACGCGACGAATCACTGGGCGATAGACTCGTTCGATCAGAACGCCGATGAAGCGATCCGCCAACTTGTTGAGAAACTTCGTCCGATTGATGAGCCACTGAAACGGATACAGCATCTGCTCGAAGAGCCACACGACCGCCACCAGCGGCGCGGCGAACAGCCACCGCATCAACGTCCGCCAGCGCAGCGAGACGTTCCATATCTGACGGTGCATCGGCGGATGCTCTTCGCCCTGATGCGCCAAGTGGCATGGCAGCGCGAACGTCGCCTCGAACAACGAAATGATCAGCGTTGCAATCACCGCCAGCGGCATGACGGCGAAGAACTTTCCCATCACGCCCGTCACGTAAAACATCGGCATGAAGGCCACGACCGTTGTCGCGATCGAAGCCAGGACCGACGGGAAGACCTCGACGACTCCGTCGATCGCTGCCTGCACGCCGGACTTGCCCATCTCACGATGCGCATGGATGTTTTCGCCAATCACGATGCCGTCGTCGACGAGAATGCCGAGCACCATTAAGAACGAGAACATCGACAACATATTCAGCGTCTGGCCCGTGGCGAGCAGTATGCCGGCGGCTCCCAGAATCGAAATGGGAATTCCCAGTGCGACCCACAACGCCAGGCGACTTTCCAGAAAGATGGCGAGCGTCAGAAACACGAGTACCAGGCCCGTCATGCCATTCCGCGTCAGCAGACTGAGGCGATCGCGAACAACCGTCGAACGATCTCCGAACAACACCAGTTCGTATCCCGGCGGCAGCCCCTGGTAGGTCTGTTCGAATTCCTTCACTTGGTCAGTCATCAACAACAGGTCTTCGCGCGTGCCGGCATTGACCTGTAAAACCAGCCCTGGCCGACCGTTGATCGTGCTGATCGCCGTAATGTCGGAAAAATCGTCGCTCACCGTCCCCAGGTCTCCGACGGTGAGCACCAGCCCGTCCTGGAGTGTGATGAGCGGAATGTCGGCGATGCCTTCACCCGTATCGCGTTTGTTGTTTCCGCGGAGCAGCACCTCTTCCGATTCGGTGATGATCTTGCCACCAGGGAGTTCCATGTTCTCCCGGCGAATCAACTGAGCGACATCACTTAATGTCAGCCCGTATTCGCGCAGCGTTGTCTCGGAGATCTCGACGTCGATCTGAAACGGACGCGTCCCCGTAATCTCCACATTGCTAACCGTCGGGAGCATCAACAGATCGTCGCGCAGTTGCTCGGCTGTTTCGCGCAGGTGCCATTCGGACTCGGGGTCGTCGGTTTCCGGTCCCATTAAACCGATTTCAATTGCCATCCGCCGCATCGTGATCTGCTGGATCGACGGATCCTCGGCAAGGAGCGGAAAGCTCGGAATGCGGTCGACCTCGGAACGGACCTCCGCCAGCACCTTTTGCACATCGCGAACGTCGGATTCGAGTTCGAGGACAACGCTCCCTGCTCCTTCGGAGGCGATCGTCGTCACCTTCTTGATGCCGTCGAGAGCGCGCACGGCCTCTTCGATCTTCTGGCAAATGCCCGACTCGATCTCCTCGGGGCTGGCACCGGGGTACGGGACCGAAACGAGAATGATCTCCAGCTCGAATTCGGGAAACTCCTCACGGCGGAGGCTCGCCATGCAGAAGCCGCCAATCAGCAGCACCGCGGCCAATATGGCATTGACCGCTGCCGAATGATGCACTGCCCAGTCGATCGCTCGTCTCATTCCGCGGTCGACTCCTCGGCTTCCAGCGTTGCTTGTGCGGATTGAATCTCGTCAATGGCTGCTTCGTCTTCGTCCGCCGAGACCAGTTGTTCGGCGACCGGCATACCCGGGTACGGAGAAGACAAAGGCGATACGACGACATGGTCGCCAGCGCGAATAGGAGAACTGTCTTCCCTCAGTAAGATCTCATCTCCAACGACCTGTACAACTTCCACATGCTCGACGGCGAGTTGGCCGTCACGCACGAGCCAGACGCGATTGCCTGGGCGTAGTGCCCGTTCAGGCAGAGACACCAGCGGAACCTCGGTTTTCGTATGAACCGAGATCTGCACGAACATTCCAGTCACCAGGGACGGAGGCGGAATCGGATCGCTGACGGTCGACGTGCTGACACGCCGGGATCCTCGAGGGTTATCCACGAGCACACGACAGGGGACGGTGCGGCTACGCGGATCGAGCCCGGTTCCTTCGTACCGCGACAGAACGCCGTCCCATTCATACGTCGATCCGGCCACTGAAAACGAAACGGTCACCTCTGTCTGCGGAGCTTCGTGGATCAGATCGGGATTTTGATACGCCATGGCTCGCGTCGAATCCTGCGTCCACAGCCAGTAAAGCTGGTCGATCTGCAGACTGCAGCGAACCTCGACACGCGACGAATCGGTGATCCGAATGAGGACGTCACCTTCACGCACATAGGAATGCAATTCGATGTTGTCCTCGATGATCGTTCCATTCAACCCAGCCGGAACGGTGATGCGTGTGCGATCAAGCTTGAGTTGCGCCTGCTCCAGTTGAATTTCATTGAGGCCTCGGCTCGTCTCGAGTCGATACCGCACGGCAGCGAGCAGCAGCCCTTGATTCTGTAATGTCTGGAGCTGAATCCGCGCCGCTCGTTCGGTCCGCATCTGTTCTTGTAGCCGAGTCTCCGCCGACGCTCCCTCGGTCACCAGCCCCTGGTAACGAGCCACTTCATTTTGCTGCGATTGGACTTCCTCTTCGGCCAGAGCCACCGATGCCAAATTGTTTTGAATCTCGACTTCGGTCTCCGCAATCGCGGCATCCTGCTGGGCGAGTTGCTGCTCCAGCCGAGTGACTTCGAGCTCAAAATCGCGGCTATCGATCGAGAACAGTTCCATTCCTTCGGTGACGTAGCGGCCCGCCTGACAATTCGGGTTCTTGACGACAATCTGACCCTCCACTTCAGCCGGGATGTCGACCTGCCGAAAAGGGACCACGCCACCATCGACCACGATGTCGAACTCGCCGTTATGTGCGGTGACCAGATCGACTTTGACGATCGCCTCGTGTTCACCATGCCCTGATGGCCGAACCGGATTTTTCGCTTCGCCAAGTGCCTGCATTCCCCAATAGCCCAAGCCAATAACGACGAAGGGCAACACAAGCCGTAAGATGTCCACCAAGATTGGGGTACGTTTACCCATCAACACGCTCCGAAACGATATGCTTTGCCAGCAACAGTTGACCCTATTGTAGCACCCCCGGCAAGCAAGATAACGAATCAATTCCCTGCCGCGGGAAGTTGACGACTTGGCCCCTTCGATGACGAATCCCTCACAGGTCAACCTGCGAATCGCCGTCGTTTGCGAGTTTCCCACACTGCTGGGAGGAGAGCGTTCGCTCCTGGCGATCGTGCCAAACCTTCGAGCGAAAGGCTGCGAACTCGTCTGGCTCGCACCCGAGTCCGGCCCCCTCGCCGATGAACTCCGTCGCCGGGGCTGCGTTCACATTCCCTTTACGATCCGCGATTCACTCGGGAAGTTGCTACCGCCAGAGGCCGTTCAAATCGCTCTCAATGGCGTTATCGATCAGGTGCAACCCGCATTGCTGCATGGCAACAGCCTGACGATTGCACGTTGGTTGGGGCGCTGCGCGGAATCGTTGACCATACCAACGACCGGCCACCTGCGCGACATCGTTAAACTGTCGCGATCGGCTGTCGACGATTTGAATCGCAATGCTCGACTGATCGCAGTCTCGCAAGCCACGCGCGACTTTCATGTGGATCAGGGGGTCGATCCTGCTCGAATCACCGTCGTACACAATGGAGTCGACATTCCCGAAACGTCGACGAACCCCTTGGATCTACGCCAAGAACTTGGCCTTCCCCACAACGCATTCCTGGTCGCCACGATCGGGCAGATCGGACTGCGCAAGGGGCAGACCGTCCTTGCCGACGGGGCCGTCGCGCTCGAGCAGTTGGTTTCGACGTCGCCACCTGGCAACCGCGAGATTCACTACCTTCTGATCGGCGAACGCTACTCCGACAAGGCCGAGAGTCGGGAATTCGACGAACAGATCACATCCACCATCGAGCGAGCCGGATTGCAACAGCGGTTTCATCGCCTCGGATACCGTAATGACGTCCCCAAAATCCTCAGACAGGTTGATCTCGTCGTTCACCCGGCACGGCAGGAACCATTGGGCCGCGTGTTGCTGGAGGCTGCCGCGGCGGGTCGGGCCATCATTGCCACTGATGTGGGAGGGACGCGCGAAATCCTCACACACGAGGTCTCGGCCCTGCTCATGCCTCCTGACGATCCCCAACTTCTGGCGCGTCTCATACTGCGATTGTTGAACGACGAGTCGCTTCGAATCCGCCTGGGAGCCGGCGCACGCGAAGTCGTCCAAAGTCGCTTCACCGTGCCATCTTGCGCGACTGGCTGCCTGTGCGTCTGGCGCGAGGCCATTGAAACGTTCGACTGATCGCCTTCAATCACTCTTGCACCCCTTGCGTCCGTTGGGTGACAATCAAGTTTCGTACCGCGGAACCAGAGTGCGAGTCCCTATCGTCAGAGGCAATTCATGTTATGCCCCCGTTGCGGCTTTGAAGGCACCCCTTCACACGAGTCCGTCGACACGCTGACCGATGGTTCGTTCGTCACCATCGCGCGCTTCGCCTGGGCCTCAGAGGCCGGCTATTTTTCTCACGAACTGGGGCTCCCGGGAGACTTTGAAGCCCGCATCGTCTGGGAGGATCAGTCCGACAAGATTCATGGCTTCTGGCAGGGCGAATACCTGTTGCAGGTTCCCCCCGACTGGACCGATGAAGCCCGCACCCGCTTGAGAGAACTCCTCGAAGACAAAGGCGAAACCCCGCCGCCGACCCCAAGACGGTGGTCGGGTGACGTGGAATCCGACGATCCGGCATTCGATCCGCAGGCGACATCGGGCATCAACTGGATGCCCATTATTCTCACGCTGACGGCCGGGTCGATGGCCGCCATCGGCTACCAGATCTGGATATCCAACGGTGCCCCTCCGCCCGTAGCCCGCGATGAGTCCATTGAAGAAGAGTCGCTTCCCACCCCCGGTAACCGAGTCTTCATGCATGAGTCGCCCGATGGAGGCCAATGGACCGTGCGTTTCGATCCCGACCACGACCGGATGATCCTGACCGAAGATGCCGACGGAGATGGCCACACCGAGCGACGCGTGCTGCATGCCGTTCCGTGAAACGCTCGCTTTTACTTCTCCCTCAACCCCGGTAACTTCGCGGCTTGGATGCTTTATTGTCACACAGATTCCGCGAATCACATGACTCAATTCCATAAGTTGCAGCGTCGGTCCCGCGTGCGGGCTTATCCCGGCCCGACTCACGCTCGCAAGTCGACCGACGATGCCTCCCCCGCACGTCCCTGGGAGATCGGCATCTGCGGCGAGTTGACCGACAAACATGGAGAACTCGTCGACAAGCTGATTGAAGTTCCCCGCCGCAGTTCGGGATTGATCTACTTCGATTCGTGTGGCGGCAACATCTACGCCGGACTGTCGCTCGCAACGATCATTCGTGTTCGCGAACTCAAGGCGACCGCCATCGTAACAGGGGAATGCTCGTCATCTTCGCTGCTTCCGTTCGCGGCCTGCCAACGTCGACTGGTGTCGCCGGTCGCGACGTTCTTGTTTCATCCTCTCCGCTGGCACAGTGAAGAAGACGTGCGGATCGAAGAAGCCACCGAATGGGCCAGGCACTTCAAGGAACTCGAAACCGACATCGATCAACTTCTTTCAACACTGTTGCCGCTCGACATGCCGACACTGCAAACCTGGACCCGCCCCGGCCGCTTCATCCGTGGCAGTGAAATCATCTCCGCCGGCCTGGCCGAACCGCTCGACATCGTGAGTCCCCGCGGCGCATGAAAGTCTGGCGCTTTGTATCGACTTTGATGGGAACGGACTCCGCGCCGTTCCCCTCGCCGCCTTTCTCTCACTGCAGGGAATGGCCTCAGTTCCATTCCGTAGGCTCGATTCCGAAGTCGGGCTGACTGGTTCATCGCGGCCGGACGTCTCGCCTCGTGTACGCAAGCATCCAACGTCTCACGGCTACGAGTGCCGCCGTGTTAGCAAGTGATGGGGACAATCCTCGAAGGAGGCTGTCAGCCCTCAGGGATGAGACAGCTTGTCAGTCGTTTGAATCGGGGCGCATCATCGAACGTCGTCGATAACGCTCCCACATCACCCGTGCGCCACCAGAGTCACGGCGATGTTGCCGGAGAAGCAGACGTCGACGTCGCAGCCGGGTTCGCGGTGGCGATTCTGGTAGACGCTGCGATGAACGAAACCCGTTTCCGTGACTTCGTAGTCGACGGCGTGGTGGCCCGGGTCGATCGCGCAGACCACGATTTGAGGATCGGCCGACGGTGAATCCGGATCGGGAAAGTTGACGTTCCAGAAGGCTCTGGGGGGCAGTGGACGATCGAAGAGAAACTGCAGCACTCCGTCGGCCCAGGCTCGCGTGCGTTCCCAGTTGATCGTGCTCTTGGCCGAACGGCTGTACTGTGACAGAGCAATTGCTGGCACGCCGAGCAGCACGGCTTCGCGGGCGGCGGCGACCGTTCCAGACATGTAGACGTCGGTGCCGAGATTGCCGCCAGCGTTGATGCCCGACAACAGCCAGGCACTGGAGTTGGCGAGGTGTTTGACGCCGAGCCGCGCGCAGTCGGCAGGCGTCCCTTCGACGGCGTGTTCAAACTCACTGACACGGCGCACGGTGATTGGACCGTTCTCCGACACGCGGTGTCCGATCCCTGATTGTTCCGCATGCGGCGCCACGACCACGATGGGGCCGCGCGGCCGCGCGAGTTCGCAGAGGAGATTCAGTCCGGGAGCGCCGAGGCCGTCGTCGTTCGTCAGAAGGTACATCTTGCGTATCCAGGCCGAGAAATCAGCGAGCCACCGTCATCCTTGGGGTACATCGGTCGAATTCGACACCTGTGCCTCGAGTTGCTGTGCCGCGGCGTAGGCGGCCTGACGGGCACGAGCTCTGGCGACACGGCGGGCGAGCTTCAGAATCAGCGGATAGGAGAGAACCGCAGAAATCGTCGCCACGATGCCGGTCCCGATCAGCATCGGCTTGCCGATATCGACAAACAACGTTTCCACGGTGGTCCACCATTCGCGCCAGCCTTCATAGTGGAACAGCGCTGTGAAGCGATTGAAGGTAATGTCGGCTGGGCCGACGATCCAGGTTCCCACGGTGTACAGGCCCCAATAAATGGGAACGGTCGTGAGTGGGTTGGAAATCCACACCGCAATAATGGCAGCCGGGATGTTGAACCTGAAGAATGGCCGACAAAGCCCGGCCACGATCATCACGAGCACCATCTGGACGCCCACCGTTGGGGTGAGGGCGATGAACACACCAACCGCGCTCCCCAATGCGATATTGTGAGGCGTATCGTTGATTTCCAGCACGGCTCGCACCCATTGCCGAGGATCCCACAGCGACAGCTTGGGCTGCGGCGGATGAGGTGGCAGGTGCGGAAGGTGAGGCAGATGCGGAAGGTGTTTCATTGCGACGCGCCCGGCTGGGACGGTGTTGTTTCCGAGAACGTCTGGCATGTCAAGCGGAGATGAGGGAGCAAAGTAAGATTCGTCAACGGCAGCTGTGTCGCACAAACATGTCAATTCACAGTGCTTACAATCAATTTCTGCCGTTAAGGCCGGTCCCTGCGGCGGGAGGGAATAGGGACTCAGGCGGGGCGGGGCGAGGGATATAACGTCGATATCATCGGTTTTCGTTGCCCGATTGGCGATCCACCTCTCGTGGATTCCGAGAATCAGCAATTTCCGATGAGTTTCGGGCCTGTTCCACTTGCAATCCGGATTCCCTTGGGGTTTTCATTTCGAGGAGATCCCATCATCCTTCCGCCGGGAGAACATGATGCAGAAATCACTCGAAGCCAAGCTGGCTGATATTCATCGCGATCCGCACGGGTCGCGAGAGTTCATTATTGCCGACGCCAAGGATGCCGACATGGGGTTCGGCGTCCCTGCTCCCGGAGTGAAACAGAGTGTCTCGCCCAACGCCAACCCGTTTAAGTCGCTCGATGACTATCGGGAGCAGATTCGTCAGGTCATTCGGCAGGGAGTTGTCGATATCGTTCTGATGTCGGCCAGCACCTGTGAGCAACTCGTGCTCAAGGAACGGTTGTTCGATCATTCGCATATCACGCCGGCGGTGCGGGCCAACGACACAACCGACATTCATGTGATGCGTGGCAGCCAGATGGGTTCGCAGCCTTCGCTCCCATTCCGTTCCGCCAATCTCGACCATGCTCAATGCGGCCACATCGATTGCGGCTCTGCCGAGCGCACTCTGGGAGTCGATCTGGGGCTCTATTCGATCACATTTAACAACGACAGTCAGCTCGACCGGGCGGCACTCGAATCGTACAAGTCCTTTCGCGAAGAGGCCGAGGTGAAGGGTTTTCGACACTTTCTGGAAGTGTTTCATCCGAACGCCCCGCAGAACCTCGACCCGGCCAAGACAGCCGACTTTGTGAATGACGCTATCGCACGTTCGCTCGCGGGAGTCACCTCGAAAGGTCGACCGGTCTTCTTGAAGATCCCCTACCCCGGCCCCAGGGCGATGGAAGAACTCGTGGCCTACGACCCGCATCTGGTGGTGGGAATTCTGGGAGGGTCATCAGGCACGACACGCGATGCGTTTCAACTCATTCACGATGCCCGTAAGCACGGGGCGCGAGTCGCGTTGTTCGGGCGCAAGATCAACAACGCCGAAAATCAACTTGCCTTCATCGAGTTCCTGCGATTGATCGTCGACGATGTGCTCGATCCCGAGGAAGCGGTGCGGGCCTACCATAGCGTGCTGTCGAAACTGAAGACTCCCCCCTGGCGTCCGCTTGAAGACGATTTGCAACAGACGACCGGCGTAACGAGCTATTCGCAGCAGTCAGCATCGTCGCGAGTTGATAAGGCGATATCGGGAGCGCGTGTCGCAACTCCACCAACCAACAGCGGCATCCCTCCGCATAAGATGTCGCCCGAAGATCGACTCGCCTATCACCGCGAACGACTGAGGAAATTGCTGGGGGATGAGAACTGAAGTTGGAAGTGAGATGAGTGACGATTGAAGTCAGCCAGCCGCTCTCTCTCGCCATCAGCTAATGACCAACATAAAAAAACACCCTTCGACCGAAGTCGAAGGGTGTTAGGTCGAGCTCTCACTCGAATCCTGGGTCCAACACAGTCGTTAGTTTGGAGTCCTCGGAAAGAGGAAGGTCGTCGGGGGGCCGAGCGGGTCGCTCGGAGCCCCGGCAGGCAGTGGTGAGGGTGGCGGAGTCGTCTCGGATTCGGCAGGAGTCGGCTCGCCTTCGTTGAAGATCTGTCCGGGAGAAACCTCGCCGTAGATCATTCCACCATACTGCATTCCACCATTCTGACAGTTGCCGCATCCACCGGGTCCGCACAACGGACGATGCCATTGGGCGGGATTCGGTGCCCCGGGTGCCTCTCCCGGGCGCCACGCCGGTGCGTGCTGGTAGTAGTAGCCCAACTGAGTCGTATCGGTCGGCATGTAAACCGAGGGTGCCGGCGCGCCCGCACCTCCAGGAGTCTGACCGTTCCAACACGCGGGATACAAGTTGCGATACGGGACATACACCGATCGCATCGGCTCTTTACCAGGAGGCGACCAACCATGGTCGGGCGACACGGTGCCGATGCCGTGGGGATGCAACCAACTAATAATGTTGAGCATCTTCTGCGAGCACTGGTGAGTGCCGGTGTACCACCAGTGGCCCCAGTAGTTACACATGCAGGGTTGGCAGTAGCCATTCTGGCAATAGCCATCGGGGCAGTAGCCATAGCCACCATCCGGGCAATAGCCCCCTCCGTACCCGTAGTCGACGGTTTGGGGACAGTTCGGGCAGGACTGGTAATTGGCAGGAGTGATCACCTGCTGATTCACCGAGCGGGTCGACGCAAAACCGGGCTCGTCGGCCTGGCAGCGTCCGCTCAACATCAACACCGACAGGCCGCCCAGGACCCAAGCCGGCATGGTTCGCGAGAGTAAACGGGACATGAGACTTCCTTGTCGATGACGGTGGACTGATGACATAGAGCGTGTACGCTCAGACTTCTCTCGAAGTCACGCTCTCTGTGATTACGGGCCGGGATACGGATGCGATACCGGCGTCATGCGGCTGGAGGGAATCCCCCAACCGTAGTTGTAGGTGTGACGCACATTCGGAGCCAAAGGAACCGACACGGGTCCGTTGGCACCTTGCGCGGCGTACACATTTCCATCCCGTTGATCGAAGTAATTCGGATCAAGCGGATAGACCATGCTGTAATGGCCGATCGGCGGGCATCCTCGGCCGCAACATCCCGTGGGGAAGAAGTAGCCG
This sequence comes from uncultured Planctomycetaceae bacterium, assembly GCA_942492405.1. Classification (GTDB taxonomy): domain Bacteria; phylum Planctomycetota; class Planctomycetia; order Planctomycetales; family Planctomycetaceae; genus JANNSB01. Next base: position 154,304 of record CALOES010000045.1, on the reverse strand, counting down.
AACTTCGAACGGAACCAGTGTTCTTTCTCGTGGCACGACTCTTGGCACGAGGCATGAAGTGTCGCGCTCGCAATCTGGTTTCGCATGCGGAAGTTCGAGCTGTGTCCACGCAGGCAGTTCGCCAGCCCGCAATTGCCGAACACTGAATAGTGTTGGATCGGCGGAGGTCCGTAGTACGGAGGACACTCCACAACGTAGCCCTCGGGGCAATACCCTTCAGGGCAGTAACCCTCGGGCGATTGACCGAGCACGACGTCGCTCGATTGATAGTTACTGAGGCTCACGACGCCGACGGTATCGTCCGCCGAGGCTGTGAGTGCCGGGCCGAGCATCAACAGCAAGGCCGGCAGGCAGCAGAGTTGAGACAAGGTCTTCATGACACATCCTGTTTCAGAAGCGTTGCGGGTGAGATGATTGACTTCGGTTTCACGCCTCGCCGGCGGTCAACGTTTGCAAGAACTCAGCGGGGAGGATGGAAACCCGACAGCCAACTGATGTGGCTGCGGTAGTTCACCTTCACTTCGGTCCCCTGCACTTCCCAATGCTCATGCTGACGCATACCGAACGGAGTCCACATCCAGCAGCCCTTCACCTTGTAGTAGAACGGCGGGTACATGGCGTGATAGGTATGCGGGTAGAGCATCTCGTGCGGAGCGAACGCCTGATTGGTGATGATCGTGCCACCGTTCCAACTCGGAGTATGCTGCACCGGGCTGGGATAAAGCGGAGCACCCGTCACCGGATACATGCCGGCGTTATACGGCTGGACCTGTGCCACACCCGCTCCGGCCGGGGCGTACTGAGTCGGCATCGACGTACTCTGTACGGGCGGCTGGTAGCTGACGGCACCAGGATAGACGGGTCCATCGAAAGCCGAGGCAGAACGTCCAGCGACTCCCAAACACATGACCAACGCGACTGCGGCCACAAAACGAGGCATCGTTCCCCTCCCTGAGATGGTGCATTCAGGAGTGCCAATTCACCAGCGCGGTGGGCTTTCCTGACTGATCGTGAATTCGTTTCGAGCGTGGTCCCCCCACGGGAATGGGTTGCGATCGACCATCAGCCGATGGCGAAACACGACCCTATCCGGTGAATTCTTCGGCCTGTGACGGTCGCACCAATGAGACGTTTCGCAGCAGTCGAAACGGATTGTCTCTCAAATCACAAACTACTGCTGTTATTGCAGTTGCATCGATACTACAACCGTTGAAATCGTTGCAGTCGGCACGATGGGAACAATCGGTAGAGCCGCGAAAACTGGCACAATCGTTACAGTCGGATCGCGACGACTCTCGAGTTCGCTCGTATAGAGCCGAGCACGCAGTAAACGGACTTTCCTCCCGCTTGCTGTGTGTGCGGCTCCTTGAACTCCCCTCACCCCTTGAGCGGCTGTCGGGCCAATTCCAGTTTGCTGGCTCCCGGCGGGTCGGCGGGTCGGTTGGATGCCTTCTCAGTCGGAGCCGCAGACGGTGCTTCGTCGGCGGAAGATGCCTGGGGAGTTTCCACGGCCGCGACAGGCTCAGAAGCCTCTGCTGCAGCCGGTTTCGATGCACTTTGACGTGCCATCTCCAATGGAGAGAGCTTCTTTTCGCCTCCAGCGGCTGGTGCCGGCTTTGCGGCGGGGGCGCTCGCTCCCTGACGCGCCATCTCCAATGGGGACATCTTCTTTTCACCACTGGCGGCTGGCGCGGCCGGCTTGGCACTTCCACGCGCCAGATCGAGAGGCGACGCCTTCTTTTCACCACTTGCGGCCGGTGCGGCGGCACCGCCACGGGCCATGTCGAGCGGGCTCTTCCCTCCAGCAGCCGGTTTCGGAGTCGCTTTGGCTGCGGGCTTGGCTTCTTCAGCCGGTTTCGCCGACTTGGGCCGCGGCGCGTCGACAACTTCGAGAGCACTCGGATCGATGTCGTACCAGCCGATGTCGACGGGGCCATCGAACTCGACCAGGACGCGACCGTTCATGTTGACGGTCTTCACGATGCCGGTCAGCTTTTCAAAGCGTTTAAGTTCGGCCAGTCCCGGGCGCACAACGACGTACTTTCCCGTTAATTCGGACTTCAGCTCTTCCACATTCTGAAATGAGATCATCGACGTCGAGTGTCAGGCGTTCGAGGGTCGGAGGGACGGCACGATTCTGGAGCCGACGACGGCAGGAATCAAGCCTCAGGCCGTTTAGCTCCAAACGCTGGGAAAGCGATCGGGCCCGATTCGAGCGTTTACTGCCTCCCAATCGTTGACTCCATCACTGGCGGCTGTCGATAATCGCCCCGAGGCCTGTGGGTCGCCCAAGCTTTGCCGTAAGGCACCGTGGGGTTACCCCTCGTGAGAAGCATTGGTCCCATTACGTCGCGTGAATTCGCCGTACCGTAGTTGATACGGTACAGCGAATTCGCCACAGGATTCGTTGGGCAGCCCACGGGCCTCGTTTCATTTTCATCTCTTCACCCCCTCACGGCCACTTCTGACAGTGCCACTGCTGAACACTGACCGGCCGAGGAAGCTGATGGTTGCAGCTTGATATGGGGTTGTTCGATTTCTTCAAACGGCTGTTCACCGGCGGGGGAGAAACTGCGGACTCGCCCACGCCACGTGAACCGACTCCGCTCACAACCTCCAAGACGACACCAACGAAAAGCCCTGGTCCGCGGAAGTGGGATCGCTCAAGGCTCAAGCCGCTCAGGCACAAATCGAGCCTGATCCGAACTCCAACCAAGCTGGAGCGATCGCATAAGGTTCCCCCATATCCGTTTGCTTCGGTCGATCTCAAAGGAGAATATCTCGACCTGTCGGGCGATGCCGACCCGCGCTGGCTCGAATACTACGGACTCCCTCATCTTACGACGCCCGCGCAACTCGCCGAGTGGTTGCAGATCCCCTTGGGCAAGTTGGCCTGGCTGACAGGTCGCTTCTGGGAGACGCGCCGGCCTCCGTCGGTGCAACAGGCACATTATCACTTCAGTTGGCGCAGGAAGCGATCCGGTGGATTTCGATTGATCGAGTCGCCCAAGGACGAACTGCGTCGAGTCCAGCGCGCCATCCTCGAAGGTATCTTGAACAATGTGCCTGCTCATCCGCAGGCGCATGGTTTCGTTCGAGGACGATCGATTCGTTCGAACGCGCTGCCGCACGTCAAGAAACGCGTCATCGTGAAGTTCGATCTTGAGGACTTCTATCCCAGCGTGAAGTACTCGCGCGTCGTCGCCATCTTCCGCAGTCTCGGCTTCAGTCGCGAAGTCGCGATCTGGCTCGCACGGCTGACAACTTCGGTCGTCCCGTGGTCGCTTGCGCCTCCCGAACCGGGCGGACAGCAACTCGAACACTTTCAAGGCAGACATCTCCCGCAGGGGGCACCGACTTCACCCGCGCTCGCGAATCTATCGGCCTATGCACTCGATGTGCGGATGGCGGGACTGGCTCGTATCTATGGTGCCGACTACACACGTTATGCCGACGATCTGACGTTCTCGTCGCACGGCAAATTGATCCCCGCACTGAAGGAGTTCATCCCTCTGGTGCAGAAAGTGATCCGCAACGAACGCTTTCGCGCCAACCGCACGAAACGAAAGGTCATCCGGCGCAATCAGCGGCAGGTCGTCGCCGGGGTCGTCGTGAACGACACCCCCACCGTGGCCCGCAAGGACTTTGATCAACTGAAGGCCATCGTGCATAACTGCATCAAGCACGGTCCGCGCAGCCAGAACCGCGAGCAGCACGCCGACTTCGCCGGCCACCTGTTGGGCCGCATCGCCCACGTGCGGCACCTCAACCCGACAAAGGGAGAGAAGCTGCTGGCGCTCTATCGCAAGATCGACTGGCGAAGATGAGCCGCGCACGCAGTAAGCGGCATGGCGTTCGTCGCTCGATTCGTTCTTACCTTTCGCCGCGCGCTGCCGCATTCTCTGCGATGCGCGCCTTCACCAGCTTCTTGACCAGTGTCGTGGGCAACGGCTTGTCGGCGGCGAAGCGAATCATCCCCTTGCTCGTGTCATACTTCGCGAGCAGATCGGAGTGGGCTTCCACGATCGATGAACTCATCAGATAGAACCCGCAATGCCGGGCGGTCTCCCACGACATGCTGAGAGGCAAGAGTCAGCCGTCGTGTGGGAGCGGGCCGGGGTGGCCGGGGTGAGGGCGTGAACGCCGCGTCAAATCGACTCCTCATCCAGCCTCCAGCCACCGTCTCCCCCGCAACCGCGCAGCATCTGAGAACTGAGCCTATTGCACGGGAGATGCAAGTAGGACTGCCAGATCTCGCTCGGCTCGCGCGACCTGTTTCGCTTCCATCACGTTGCACACCGCCCCGGAGGAATTTGGCAGAATAGCCCGGGGCAGAGCGCAGCGCCGCCCCGCGTATTCGATCGCCACCAACAACCAGCCCTGCCAGGGCGACGCAGATTCCGCTTCACGCACAAGTCCGACCGCGTATCCCGTAGCGCCGCTGCCCCCCCAACATTCCGCGCCCGCACTCGCGGCAAGCCGTCCAGTGCCACCCAATTCCGACCTCTTCAACAGTGGCACCTGGCGACGCATAGGCGGCGATGATTTACAATGACATCAGTCGATACGTTATCAGACTCCTGGGATCAGGATCCCCATGATCGATCATCGAATACTAGACCCGGCATGCAGACCGTTCAACGAGTGGCTGTTTTTCGATCAACTGCAAGTGCATGACTCGTATGTGTACTTCTTGCAAGCATATTCATTGATGCTTGGCGCTGATATCGCTGTGTGGGTCCAAAGGCATAGCGGCATGCACGAGCGATTCATCTACGCGACCGGCGCGCTGAATCTTCGATTGCCACGGCCAAACCCAATCGTCGATTTTAGGGGACGTCCTGAGTCAGAGGTTGTTGCGGAGATCACCAATCTAACTATCAGACCTCTTGAGGTCGAGTTTGCGGACGTACTGGACGGCGGAAGATTGGACCTTCGCAATTTGGAGCTTGAACATTGGCGCCCACAAATCGATGAGCGAGTCGAGGTGACTGCGGATGAGTTTTCGCGTGCGTTGGCATTGGCGCAGCGCGTGAGTTTGGGAACGAGTATCCGCGGCTGCGAAAAACGGTGGCGGTTGATCATCAAGACATCGGAAGGGGTCATTGACTGCAACTCAGTCAATGGCACCGGTTCGAGCGACGTTTTTTTTGATTCGGTAGACGAGTTGGCCAGAATGAGCGGTATCGAAAACCTTCCGATGCAAACGTGCGAACTTCGAGCAATGCTTGAGGCAAAACGAGGCAATTGAAAGATGGCGACGCCCATCGGCGAGTGGCTGCGGTCGACCAGCGGGAGCCCGCAGCGGAGTGGTGCATCGGCGTTGATTGCGCGAGATTGGTGGCACAGGTCATTTGCAGCATTGTGGATGCCGGAGGCCAAAGCCCTCTCCATCTCCCTCACCGAGAACCAATGCCCCTCAGTCGCGATCACATTGTGGGGGACGGGATCTGTAGGGATTGCCCTCTGTGGCATTCCGGAGGCGGGAGTCACAACCGCGTCTCTCATTTCTCGACTCTCAGGACCGCTCGCGCAACTGGAACGAGGCCGATGCTTCATTCAGATCGGTTGCCGTCGTCGATTCCTCATCCGTAACTGGGCAGTACCGCACGCTCGGATTTCAACGGTTTGATATCGCGTATTCGGCACACGAAATGCACTGTTCAGAAACGGTCAACTACGATCACGCAAGTCGCGGAGTATGAAAGGACCAGCCATGAGCCTCATCGCAGAGAAAGAACTGGAACATCTCGGTCAGTCGGCGGGGTGTGCCGACCATGATCACGACTTGGTTCACGAACTGAGCCGACGCTTGGACAACCTGTGGCGCTACGACCAGTACATCGCCAATGCGGAATGGCGATTGAGAATTGTCGAGTTCTGGGAGGAGCTCAAGGAGCAGGAGGTTGCCAACGTCCGCCGCCTGAAGGAGCTCATCGCGGAAGAAGTTCGCGGCGGTTGTTTTTGACGTGAATGCCATCGGGTCGTAAAGAGTCATGGTGCCGCGAGCCTCACACTTGTGAGCAGGGGGTGGTTCAATAATCGGGATTGGGATTCGCGGCAGTTCGGCTGCGGAATGGAATGTGATAATGCAGAGCAACACCATGAGAATGCAGGCGATTCAGACTCTGGATCAGAGAGTGGCGACATTTCGCAAGGACTACTTGTCGATGAACGAAGCCGATCGAAGGGCTCTGCGGCTGCGACTGGCGAACAGGGCGGCCGCAAAGCCGGTCGACAGGGTAAGCCACTCATCTTCGATCTATGTGGTGACCCATGAGGATGGAAGCGTCCGGACCGTGCTCCTGGATCCTGCCGTTTTACTCAAAGCCATCGATGCCTGGGACGCCGGAGGTTGCTTCGCACCCTCCCCCGAAGAGATCTTCGGCGATAGCCCGATCGGCTAAAGTCGCTGCGTTGTGTGCGGATCTGACACACGCGATTGACGCAGTCGTTCGCAAATCGAGGCGCGCGTCGATGACGAGGTATTGGCACGCGTTCTGCAGTCATTACCTCAACACGCGACCGTCGCCAGATGTTGGAGAGTTCGCCAATCGGGAAGGAGAGGAACATGCCAGCCAGAAAACTTCGACAAATCCTGGACGCGATCCGCCAAGTCCATCGACTGCTGGCCGCGCGCTATCACGAGTTGCGAGACGAAGCCACCGACGAGCGCATTCAACTGTTGCTCGAGGATATGGAGCGCCGCGAGCGCAAGTTCGAACGGTGCATCGCTCAATACGAACAGGATTCAGGCGTGAAACTGCCCGGAACGTGGATGCAGTTCGTGCCCGAGGATGTGCTACAGGTCGACAATCTCGTCAATCGGCTCGTTGCGCCCAAATCGCTCTGTGACCTTGTGGAAGAAACATTGAAGGTCAACAGTGCACTGTCGGATGCATATCTCGCAATGGCCGAGGATGCCCCGACACCTGCACTTCAAGACTTGTTCAAGGACTTGGCCAACATGGAAGAGCGGAACGATCAGCACTATGCAAAGGCGATCCTGGACGAGTACTAAATATTCGATAACCCTCTTGCTTCGAGAGCCGCGTTGGATCCCGAGATGCTTCTGTTGTTCCAGAATCTGGGAATCTCCCTGCTTCTGGGGATGCTCGTTGGGTTGCAGCGGGAACGCAGTAACGCACTCATCGCCGGGCTGCGCACTTTTCCGTTGATCGCTGTGCTGGGAACTCTCTGTGCCGCAATCGATGATGAGATCGGCGGAAACGGATGGATCGTCGCTGCGGGGTTGCTGGCCGTGGCCGCCAGTACGCTGGTCAGTCACTCGCTGCAGTTCCGGAGCGGCATGAGCACCGATCCCGGCATGACTTCGATGGTGGCGATTCTGTTGATGTATGGGGTCGGAGCCTATCTCGTTCATGGTGAGCGCAGCATTGCCGTCGCAGTCGGAGGTGGAACGGCGGTGCTGCTGCAGTTCAAACCCGAACTCCATGGATTTGCGGAACGTCTGGGCGACAAGGACATCAAGGCGATCATGACATTCGTCCTGATCACGTGTGTTGTGCTCCCCGTGCTGCCCAATCGCACCTACGATGTCCCGCTGCCATTGAGCATTCTCAATCCCTTTGAAATCTGGTTGATGGTCGTCCTGATGGTCGGAATCAGCCTCGGCGGCTATTTGATCTACAAATTTGTCGGCAGCCGAATCGGAGTCGTGCTCATCGGGATACTGGGCGGGTCGATCTCCAGCACCGCAACGACGGCAAGTTTTTCTCGACGGACTCGATACGAGGTCAGCGCGGTCCCCACGGCCGCGCTCGTGATTCTGATCGCCTCCACGGTTGTGTTCGGACGCGTATTGCTGGAGATCTCCGTGGCAGCTCCCACACTGTTTCTTCAACTGGCTCCTCCCGTCGCGATACCGCTTGTTGCGGGATTCGTTGCGGCACTGCTGCACTTGAAGCGTGGCCGTACAGATTCCCATGACCTCCCCGAACAGAAGAACCCGACCGAACTCAGGTCGGCGTTGGTGTTTGGCCTGCTCTACGCCTGTGTGTTAATGGCGTTGGCAGCGGTGCAACCATCCTTCGGCGAGCGCAGCATGTACGTTGTCGCGCTGCTCTCGGGATTGACGGACATGGATGCAATCACACTCTCGTCGGCTCGGCTCTCGCAGTTGAACCCTGCGGACGGCGGTATCGCGGCGGCGACAGCATGGCGACTGATCCTGGTGGCTTCAATGTCCAACTTGGTCTTCAAGGCACTGCTGGCGGCATCTCTGGGGCATCCCGCTTTGCGTTGGAGAATGGTGCGCATGTTGGCCGTGCCGTTCGTAGCGGCTGGGTTGACGCTCATCTTCTGGCCCAGTTGACTCCGAGGTTCACCCTTCCACAACAGAATCTGCAGCCTCACCTCCCCAAGGAAAGCTGTGCGTTCTTGCCACACCAAGGCTGGAGTGGCACACTTTTCTCCCTGCCGAATCACTCGCCCTCTGCGGCATCGCCGTTGAAATGGGCCGTTTGGGGAGGATCCAGAAGGATTCGGGAATCGCATCAACTGGCGCAGTGGTTGCATCACAGTCAGTGGAGGATGCGATGAGCACGATCCGACAAACTGTTGAACAGCGACCAGCGAATCCAGCCGAGTTCGGGTTCCGTGAAGTGGTACTCGCAGGTCTCGCTTGGGCGGTCTTTCTTCCGACCAGTGTTGGCTTCGCCCAACCTGCTCAATCGGCGGGTGAGACCGCTTCCAGGTGTTTCGCCTTGGAAGCGCACGTTGTCAACGCCCAGCAGCAGGAGTCCGTGGAAGCTGCCGTCCTGGAGGCCTTGGGGAACCGTCCGGGTGTCACACTCCAAATCTTTGACCACGCGAACAACGAGGGACTCGATCGACACGAGCAGATCTGCAGGTACTACAATCTGCCGTTAGATTCTCTGCCGCTGCTGTATGGTTGCGGTGAGGCGTTCGTTGTACCTGAAGATGCGGAATCTCTGCGACGTCGGCTCGACGGGCTGTTCACGATGACCGTTTTCGTCAGGTCCGGATGCCAGCATTGCGCAGGTGGCAAGGAGTTCTTGGGCCAGATCGCCCCGACCTATCCCGCGTTGACCATCGTTTACCGGGATCTCGTCAGTGATCCGACCGGCTCACGAGATGTGCAGGCGCTCGTGGATCATTACAACAAACGTGCCGTCAGCGTGCCGGTCTTTCATTTCTGCAATCAATTGATTGTCGGATACGACCGGCCCGACACGACAGGTCGGCAACTCCGCCAAGTGCTTGAGAGTTGGAGCTATCCGTGTCCAGAGAGAGCGGGCGGCGAAGAGAAACGGCAAAACCGCAAGACCAACGGGGAGTCAGAGGAGCCGACCGGTCATGTGATTCCGACACCCGCTTCCGAGTCTCATGTCGACGAGCCGACTGATGAGCTGAACGTCCCCCCATTGCCACCGCTGCCGACCAACGGCCTTCCTCCCTTGCCGCCGGCTGGGCCGGATGGAACGGTCGCTTCCCGTCCAGTGCCTGAGGCTGGTGACGCGCCGATGAGCGAAGACTCCGCCAGTGAGATTGAACTCCCGTTCTTCGGCCGTCTCAATGCGGATTCGCTCGGTTTGCCACTGTTCACGGTCGCAGTCGGGCTGGTCGATGGCTTCAATCCCTGCGCGATGTGGGTGCTGCTGTTCCTGCTTTCGATACTGGTGAACCTGAAGGACCGTTGGAAGATCCTCGCCGTCGCCGGTTCGTTCGTGCTGATCAGCGGGCTGGCGTACTTCGCATTCATGGCGGCCTGGCTGAATGTCTTTCGGCTCATCGGACTGCTGCGTCCCGCGCAAGTCATTCTCGGGTTATTCGCCATTGTGATTGGCGCGGTCCACATCAAGGATTTCTTTGCCTTCAAGCGAGGAGTCAGCTTCTCCATTCCTGAATCCGCGAAGCCGACGGTCTATGCCCGCGTTCGCAGCATTGTAAACGCGGAACATCTCCTGGGGGCCATCGTCGGGGCCGCGGTACTGGCCGTGCTTGTCAACATCATCGAACTGCTATGCACGGCGGGCTTGCCCGCGATGTACACCAGTATCCTCACGATGCAGCAACTTCCGCCCTGGAAAGAGTATGCCTACCTCGGCCTGTACAACGTCGCCTACATGTTCGACGACAGCATTATGGTCGCGATCGTCGTGATGACACTGGGGCGACACAAGCTTCAGGAGCACGAAGGTCGCTGGCTGAAACTCATCAGTGGTGCCGTCATTCTTGCGCTGGGGATGATCATGGTGGTCCGCCCCCAGTGGCTGATTTGAAATGAATGACTCGAAGGCATCTTTAAGAGGCCGAATCTTCACTGACACCACCGGAAGGTCACACGCTTATCCGGTCGGAATGCGCTCCTGCCACTTGGACGTGGTTGAAAGGCATCGCGTATCCACGCTGGGACGTCAGGTCGCTGGCGTGCGAGCCTCTTGGCGCACCGCCTCAATCGCCGCGTTGACGCTGCCGTACGCTGGCCACAGCGTGTCAAGTTGCGTCACTTGCAAGAGTTCCTGCTCAAGTGGCGAGAGATGACACAGGACCATTCTGCCCCCCTTGGCCCGCACTCGCTTCCAGAGTCGAGTGAAAAATCCCATGGCCGACGAACCAAAGAACTCGGTGTTCTTGAAGTCAAGCACGACATGCCGCTTGTCATGCTCCAATTCGTACTGATGCAGCGCACGCTCTGCATCAGTATGAAGGCGCTCGAGGGCGAACTCTCCCAAGTCGCCAGCCAATGTGACAACCACAACATCGTCAAGGCATGTCACGCCGAACACATCTCTGATGTCGTGCTCCGTCGATTCGGGTTCAGATTCCACCTCGTGATCCTCTCGCAACCTCTTCGCGATCTCCACCGCGCTTAGTGTCGAATAGTCCTTGGCAATCTGCCGCGTGACGAGTTTCGCCAACGGTTCCTTGAGATGCGACCTCAGTTCCCCCAGAAACATCGGCGAGGCAACCAGCACGACTTCTCCAAACTGCTGGCGCTGCCGACCTGACTCCAGATGTTGCACGACGTGCTGGGCAAAGCGCCCGGCGGCTCGGTGCTTGAAGTCGGTCTTCGGATCCCCCGTTTGCATTGAGCCGGAATGCCCCTTGAAGTATCCCTGTTTGTCCGTAACCAAGTCGTGCGGATGAGATGCTCCCTCGGGACAAGTGAGCGCGTCGATCTCGTCAAGAGCAGCTTCATCGGCAGCCCGCGTGAAGAACCTCGCACGACCTCGATCGGCAACAACCACCCACGTGCCCGATGGAACTCGATGTTCATGTCTGAAACTCATGGCAACACTCCTCGGTTGTAAGTCTTCGTGTCACTCACCGATCGCGATGCAAGCATTGTTGACTCTCGTTGTTACATGCGTTCGCTTCCCGGGTTCCAACCTCAATCCGAAGCAAACCTGATGCCGTTCGATCCAATACGGTCTTGGTCGGTCGAGTTCACATCGGTCCCAATGAATCCGCCTCACTCGCCACGCAACCGACACGTGTAAGGCGACGACCCTGCGCCTATTCGCACACTTCACAGGACGGGATCCGCAATCGGACGCTCTACTCTTGCTACAACCTGCGTTGAGAACGACGAATAATGCAGGACACAGTCACCTTGACACTGAGGGCGCGGAGGGATTGGATTGCTATACTCACTGAGCGCTAGGTGAACGCAGTCCGACGAAAAGCAGCCGATGGCTCATACCAAGAGTCGCGTCGTTCCATCTCCCCTCCACTTCCGATTCGCAACACCTTTCTCTCTCCCTCCATGCCCGCTAATCTGACTCCGCAGTATCAAAAGGCCGAGGCGGAGTATCGTCGGGCGCAGTCGGCTCAGGAGCAGATCGAGTGCCTGGAGTTGATGCTCAAGCTCATCCCCAAGCATAAGGGGACCGAGAAGCTACAGGCCGACCTCAAGACCAAACTGAAGGAGGCCCGCGAAGAGTCGGAGGTCGAAAAGAAGGCCCCCAAGGGGGGAAAGAACTATCGCTTTCCCAGGCAGGGAGCGGGGACCGTCGTCGTGATCGGCGGCCCCAATTCGGGGAAGAGTCAGGTGTTGGCGAGTCTGACGAAGGCCGAGCCGAGCGTTGCCCCCTTTCCATTCTCAACTCGCGAACCGTTGCCGGGGATGATGCCCTGGAAGGACGCTCAGGTACAACTGATCGACACGCCCCCGATCACTGATACGTTCTTCGAGCCGTACATTCTCGGTTTCGTGCGGTCGGCCGATGCCGTCGTCCTCTGCATGGACGGCAGCAGTGACGACGGCCCCGAGCAGGCGATCGAAGTCATCGAGCAACTCAAACATCGCACTACGGAGCTCGGCAGTGAGTCGGGTTTCGTGGATGACGACTTCAGCCGGGTGCGAATCAAAACGCTTTTTGTCGTCACCCGCGGTGATGATCCCGACGCCGCCACTCGGATCGAGTTCTTTCGCGAGATGTGCAATGCATCGTTGGTGCCGATGCCAGTGGAGTTAACGCAGACTGATTCCGCCGAATCGCTGCGCACGGCCATCTTCGAGTCTCTTTCGGTAATTCGCATCTACACGAAGAAGCCCGGCAAGCCGGCCGAGAAAGTCGACCCGTTCACGATTCCAGTCGGCGGCACCGTCGAGGACCTGGCCATGAAGGTCCATCGCGAACTGGCCGAGAGCGTCAAACACGCTCGCATCTGGGGGACCAGTGCTCACGACGGTCAGACCGTCGGCAAGGAGCACATCCTCGCTGATGAAGATGTCGTTGAACTGCACACTTAGGCGCGGCTGTTCTCAGGCGCGACTACCGGGCTTGTGTGTTCCACGCGTATCGGCTGAGGCGTTCGTCCAGTTGCACGAGGTTCAGCTCCACGACGTTTCGCCTTCCACTCCACCAGTCGGGAGTTGAATGAACCTTGACGATCGTGACAGCTTCGAGTTGGTGCCGTGCGATCAACTCTCTGGCCAACGCGAGGCGATACCGTTCCTGTGGATAAAGAGGACAACCTTGTTCGCGGTACGACCAGGCGTCGAGATTGAACTGTTGCCGTGTCTCCAGCGGAGGCGCGGGCTTGAGGCATTCTTGCAGGTTGGGAGGCAATCGCTCGGCGGCGTCGATGTCGAGCCAGACTTCAACGACAGCGGGCCTCGATGAATAGACCGACCACGCCGGCCAATGATCGCACCAGCCCCAGAACGACGCGATGGGGAAGATGATCGCTGCGAGTGTGAAGCCGGTGATGAGGCGATCGGCGATCGTCCTTTCGCCTGGTTGAACGGCACGCAACGCGAGAGCATCTCTGCGTCCAAACAACAACCACGCCTGGCCGATGAAGTAGACGTTCCACACCAGCACAGCCGGTTCGTGACCAAGACCGAGCGGCCCGACGATGAGCATCAAAGTCAGATGCATTGCGATCACCACACCGCAGCCGAGACGCAGCATTCGCGAAGGCCAGTGGACAGTGTCAGCAGGCCCGTCGCGATCGGTGGTGAAGAATATGGCGACCAGCATCCATCCTCCGAACCACAACGCGACCAGCAGTTCTCCCCAAGGAAAGATTCTTGCCAGGTTCGACAGCGTCTCCGCTTTCCAAAACTGGGTGTCGATTCCGAGAGCGTTGGTGAGTCCATCCAGCAGCAATCGCCCCTGATTCTCGGGAAAGGCGGCATCGAGTTTCGAGACGCCCGACCAGAAGTAGACCGACACCGTCAACCAGCGCAGGCACCAGAGCATCGCCTTGGGAGTGGCGAAGTAGACGACGCACCAAAGCAGCATCTGCCACACCCAGGGCTGCAGACGATGCTGGTCGAGCAATACGAGAAGGCCGAGCGATGTGAGTATCGCACACGTTAGCCCGCCGCGCAAGCCAGGGAGTCGTGACGCCAGCCTCTCCGCAATCGCCGACTCTGCGTGCGGAGAATGGACGCGAATCACGATCAATCCGATCAGGCTGACGAGCAACACAATGCAGGCAATGGCATCGACCCATTCTGGGACGCTCAAACCCCAGGCGAACCACGGTATCCGAGGAAAGTCGCTCTCGGGCCACCACAGTCGCCACGTCACTCCCAACAAAACGAGACCGCACAGCGCCTGCCAGAACATCAATGCCCTGGCGATGTGCTGCGCGGTCTCGTTCGCTGAGTCGTTCGTTGGAGGACGTTGGTCGGCGGGCAACTGTTACATCTCGATCAGCGCCATGGCTCGCTCAATCAACTCTTTCGACTTTTGAATCCCTTCCATCTCGCCGAACATGCCCCCTTCGTATTCGATGCCCACGTAGCCGCGATAGCCCGAATCGTAGACGATCTGCATCAACTGCTGATAATTGAGTTCACGATCACCAGCGACAGTGGACAAGGGTTTGTCTCCCGCGAAGTCGTACGTCTTGGCACTCACGGCGTGAGCGAAGGGCATCAGTTCTTCCACACCCTGATAGGCGTCGTACCATTCGCCATTGCCGAGATTGAAGTTGCCGAAGTCGGGCAGCGTGCCGCAATGAGGATGGTCGACTCGCCTCATCACTTCCGATAGCCAGGCTCCGTTCGATGACAGGTGACCGTGGTTCTCGACGATGACGCTCAGATTGTGCTGCTCGGCAAACAATGTGAGCTGCAGGAGTCCATCGGCCGCCAGTTCCAGTTGCTCGTCGTAGGTGCCTTCGCTGGCTGCGTTCACGCGAATCGAATGGCAACCCAGTTCAGCAGCGGCTTCGACCCATTTGAAGTGGTTCTCAACGGCGGTCTGTCGGGCAGTGGCATCGGGATCGCCTAGTCGACCTTCTCCGTCGATCATAATCAAAAGGCTACGCACACCATGGTCGGAGGCGCGTTGCTTCATTTCCGCGACGTAGTCGGAGTCGGTCGCTTTATCACGCCAGAACTGATTCACATACTCGACACCGTCGAGTCCGAACTCTTCCTTCGTGATCTTGGCGAAATCGAGATGGTCGACCTCTCCCGCGAAGATGGCCTTGTGCAGCGACCATTCCGCGATCGAAATCTTGAAGGGAGCGGCATCATCCGCGAATGCCGACGACGGAAGCAGCGAAGCCGCCGCGGCTCCGCCGGCAAACTGAGCCGATGTCTTGAGGAAGTTACGACGCGTGAGCATGGGATGTCCTTGCAAGGTCTAGGGGCGAGGGTCAAGGGACTAGAATCGAAATCGAAGTTCTCGTTCTTCCTGTCATCTAAAGCCAAGAGCCTAAAGCCTTCCCTAGGCCCTAGTCCCTCGACTCTAGTTCATTTCAAAACAACTCGTGAATCTCTCGATGCCCGAAGTTGACCAGCGGGAATGGGCGTCCCGCCGGGCCGGGGAGGTGGGTTTCCAGGTTGAAACCGAGGCTGTGGAAGATCGTTGCCGCCACGTCCGCAGGTTCGACCGGTCGGTCAGCAGGCACGCCGCCGATGGGATCGCTGGCCCCGACGATGCGGCCTCCCTGCACTCCGCCACCCGCGAAGTACACGGTAAAGCACTGAGGCCAATGGTCGCGACCGCCGGCAGGATTAACCCTCGGCGTCCTGCCGAACTCCGACACGTTGGCGACGAGCGTCTTCGGCAGCAAGCCGCGCTGATCGAGGTCTTCGATGAGTGCCGAGTATGCCTGATCGTACATCGGGCAAACGATGTCCCGCATGCCGGCGATCGATGTGAACGGCTTCGACCCGTGAATGTCCCAAGTGATTTCATCAAACACCGTGAGGAACGTGTTGATCGTCACGAATCGCACACCCGCCTCGATCAAACGGCGAGAGAGGAGACAGCACTGACCGAAGCGATTCATCCCATATCGTTCGCGAACCTCAGTAGACTCCTTGGTGAGGTCGAAAGCATCCTTCGCTTGCGGGCTGGTCATCAGTCGGAAGGCCGCTTCAAAGTTACTGTTGAGCAACTCGGCATTCTCGGTGGCTTCGAACTGTCCCAATGTCTGATCGACGAGATCGCGCATCCGACGACGTCGGTCGAGTCGCACTTCACCGATGGTGTCGGGAGGCAACAGGTCGGGAACCTGAAAGTTCTCTTGTGATGGGTCGGCATTCAAGACAAACGGATCGTGCGCTTTGCCGAGAAACCCTCCCGCCTGACCGTTCGGAAGATTGCCCCCGCCGCGTCCCATCAGTTCGGGAAGCACCGCGAATGGAGGAAGGTCGGTCTTGCGCCCGCGGAGGTAACTCACCACCGCTCCGTAGTGCGGCGTATTGACGCCGCCCGAGAACAATCGCCCGGTGTTTAACATCTGCCAACCGGCATCATGCACCGCCGCTCCACCATGATGGGCCGACCGCACGAACGAGATCTTATCCGCAATCTGAGCGTGCCGAGGAAGGATCTCCGACAGTTGAACTCCCGGAGCCGACGTGGCAATCGGGTTGAACGGCCCGCGCACCTCGGCGGCGGCTTCGGGCTTCATATCCCACAAGTCGATGTGACTCGGCGCGCCCAAATTGAAAATCATGATGCAGGCGCGGTCGTCGGCATCGTCGACCATGCTTCCCGCGGCCTGAGCGGCAAGCAGATGCGGCAGACTGAGTCCGACAGCCCCCAACGTACCTACCTGCAGAAAGTCGCGACGCGTAATACCGCCGCAGGTATGAGTCTTTCCACGTCCGGAAAAAGTGAGCATCGACGAGACCTTTTCAGTAGTGTCAGCCATCAGTCAGGGCCACCCGGCAATGGGGGATCCCGTATCCGTGCTCACATCATCGTAAATCGAGTCGAGGGGATCCTCAAGAGGCTGGCCAATTGCTCATGGAATTGTTCGCCACGGCGGTCGATCTACCTCCGGCAGCAGACGATCGTATTCGGCGATGACGTTTGACTCGTAGTCTCCCTTAAAGGTGCCGGCGAAGAAACGCGGCAGGGCTTCGGAGTTGAATCGTTCCCAGCTTTCTTCTTCGTGGCCCGGATTGATCGGATAGAAGCACGCTCCGACGGCCTGGGCCGCCTTCATGTCGCCGGGAGCGTCGCCGATCATCAGCATCCTGGACGGCTCGTAGCCAATTGTCTGACAAGCCGCGAGCGACTCCTTCTTACTTCCGACCTCCTGGCCGCAGATAGCCTGCACGAACTGATCGATGGAATGTTCTTCCCACTCTTTCTGAAGCGCGGCGTTCGGGGTGGCGGAGCAGACAATTAAGTCGGCCTGTCGCGACATTGTTTCGAGTGCCTCGCGCACGCCGGGGAACGGAGGCACGCCATGCACGACTCGGGCCACGTTCTCGTCGACGGCTCGCGACCAGACGCAGGCCAGCTTGAGATCAGGATCGCCGGTGCGTTCGGCTTCGGGACAGACGGTCTTGGTGCCGAGCTTCGTTTCACGAGCGATCCAGTCGCGCAGACCCTGCAACTGCATCAAGCTGACGTTTCTAGCTCGCACTTCGGGGCGTTGGGCGAGCATGTCGAGGGCCAGCACATATGCCGGAAAGCGATTGGTTCCGCGCCCCTTCGAGTAGAGGTTGATGAACTCAACCACCTCGCGGGCATACTTCGAGACGGCCTGCAGCTTCATATGCTCGACGAACGCCGGGATGAAGCACTCCTTGTGCTTGATCTCCATCGTATCGAACGCGCAGCCGTCGGAATCGATCCCGACGAGAAACTCGTGCTGTTTCTGGAAGTGGCTCAATCCCAGTTGCGACATGACTCTTCGACCTCTCTTAGCAGACCTGTGGTGAACGAGAGGATTGTCGGGAGTGAGGAGTAGGACGTCCAGCGATAGAGATCGACCACAGAATTCAATTCCACTCAAGATCGCAACTGCGATTTGGACTGAGTTCTCAGTCGGCGACGCACGGAGAATCGTCCGGTCTCTCCATTCTGTCCGTCGTCACAGGCCGCAGGTTGCCGCGGGTCGAGAGATCAGCGGCCAACTCTGGCGACTTCTCCAACACATCGAGCAGATACGAGGCTGTGACGCCCAGTACCACGCACGAGGCAATCCAGGTCGCGCCGGGCAGTAAGCCGCATGCCATGAACAGCCGATCCTGATTGATGAACGCGACCGTCCCGCCAACGATTGCGAGGATCAGGTTGCCGAACGCTCCGATCCCTGTGGGACGGGTGCTCGCTGTCCCAAACCCCCAAAACCCAAGGAGCGGCCAGATAAGCAGTGCGGGCCGCAGCGACCAAAGAGCATAACCTGTCAGAAACACGCTGGGGGCGAGTACGACGGCAGATGCACAGCGAAATTTGAGTAATGCAGTCTTTCCCAGAACTTCTCGCACCGTGACCGACCAGTTGGCAACATACCAATCGGCAGCAGGGGGCATGATATTAAGCGATTCCATCAAAGGCTTCGCTTCCGCAGCTCGCGAGGTGTGAAAACTTCAGTGACTTGGTCCTATTTCAAGTCCGCCGTCACAACAACGACGAAACGCGTGTCCGCCGGCGCGTCCAACGAGGTAAAGTCGCCGATAACGGTTGGTTCGCCCGGCGTCAAACTGATGGTCGACTGCAACTGCCCGATAGTCTTGCTCGAAAGATTGGACTCGTCTTCCGATTCGTCGGCGTTTCGCAGCCGGGAGGTCTCGACCGTCAATTCCATCGTGATGGAATCGCCGGAAACGCGAGTGGTATAGGCGACGATCGTGCCGAGGTCCTCCATCTGATAGATCGCCTGCGTCTTGAGCGCCAGGAGGGCCACCGCGACCGCCGCCGAAGACCTCGCCGGTCTTGACCGGGACCATCTCGCCGAGTTGAATCTCAGTCATCTGGTTCTCCAGAGACTGCAGGCGGATGCGGCGAATGACACGAATGTTGTCGGGAGATTCTAGTGATTCGGGAGTAAACTCCGACTGCTGTGCGGCCTCGCCACGCAACTCGTACATCGTGATCTCGGTGTCAATCATTCGAGGAGCGGTGTCTATCACCTGACAGAGAGCCTGAATGATTTCGATACCATCAGCATCTCCGATTAGGATGATGCAGTTGGTCCTGGGATCGATCGAAACCTCGACGCCCTGTATCTCCGCGACATCACCCAGCAGTCCTCGCACTTCTGCAACGGCGGCGTGGGATAACGGTATTACCTGAATCGCAGGTCGCGATTCTTCAAAGGGATCCGGTTGTGCAGACGCTTCAAAGGGGAGACTCACCAGCGCCAGACAAGAAACGCAGGCCACAGCGATCAATACGAAGCGGCGCATTCGAGGCTCCTGGTTGAGAGTGCGCAAAACCATCAGAAAGGCGGCCTGCCGCGCGGCAGGTCGCTTTCAGTATGACAACGACTAAACCCCTAAACGACGTCCCAGGTGTCGCCGCTATTGAACAATGCCTGCAGATCACCAGGACCATTCGTTTCGGTCACGCGCTGCAACTGCATATTGGCCGCGCCGTCGTAGGTGGGCCGATCGACGCAGCGGAAGACACCAAGCGGCTCGGGAGACTCTGGATAACGCAAGCGGGCCAGGGCAAACGCCAGGCTCGGATCCTCGAGACTCTCGTCGTGGAAGAGCAGATCGTCTTCCTTCACTTGAGCCAGCGACACGACTTCCGGCTGCCCCTTGCTGTTGAGTTGAATTCCCTTGTCTCGCTTGCTGCCGAAAATGAGCGGACGGCCATGCTCGAGGTAGATGCAGTTGTCTTCCTTCACGTCTTTCTTTGACGCAAAGTCGAATGCCCCGGAATTGAAGACGTTGCAGTCCTGATAGACTTCGACGAACGCGGTTCCACGGTGATGAGCGGCGCGTTCAAGCGTCGTCGACAGATGCTTGATGTCGACATCGACGCTGCGTGCCACGAATGTCGCCTCGGCTCCCAAGGCGACCGAGAGCGGGCTGACTGGGGCATCGACCGACCCATAGGGAGAACTCTTGGTCTTCTTTCCCATGGGACTGGTGGGCGAATACTGCCCCTTCGTGAGCCCGTAGATCTGGTTGTTGAACATGATGATCTTGAGATCGACGTTGCGGCGAATCACATGCAGGAAGTGATTCCCCCCGATCGACAAGGCGTCGCCGTCTCCCGTAATGACCCAGACTTGAAGGTCAGGTCGCGAGAGTTTGAGTCCGGTGGCGATCGCTGGAGCGCGCCCGTGAATGCTATGAACCCCGAAGGTGTCCATGTAGTAAGGGAAACGACTGGAGCAACCGATGCCCGACACGAAGACGATCTTTTCCTTGGGGATCCCCAGCGTGGGGAGCACCTTCTTCATCTGGGCCAGGATCGAATAATCGCCACAACGCGGACACCAGCGAATCTCCTGGTCGCTGGCGAAATCCTTAGGTGTGAGTACCGGCAGAGCAACGTCTATCGACATGTTGAATTCCTTCGAATGCTCGATCGCTCGTCAAGAGCGAAGACAAACCAGAGTAAATGAATGTAAATGAACGAATCGTGAATTCCAGTCAGCTCTCCAGCACTTCGTTGATCTTTTGCGTCAATTCGCTGACCAGAAACGGTTTTCCTTTGATCTTGGTGAAGCCTTGCGCATCAACCAGGAATTGTCCTCGCAAGATGAATCGCAACTGTCCCGTGTTCAGTTCGGGGACGAGCACCTTGCGGTAGCGCTTCAGGATCCCTTCCAGATTCCGCGGGAATGGGTTGATGTACTGCAGGTGAGCATGCGCCACCGACTGCCCCTCGCGGATGGCTCGTTGCACCGCGGTACGCACGGCCCCATAGGTTCCGCCCCAGCTCACCACGAGCAAGTCCCCTTCTTCCGGACCTTCGACCTCCTGCAAAGGTAGTGATTCGGCGATACCCGCGACCTTCTTGCGACGGATGTCGGTCATCAACTGATGATTGTCCGAATCGTACGAGACATTTCCTGAGACGTCGGCCTTCTCCAGACCACCGATGCGGTGTTCCAGTCCTGCCGTGCCGGGAATCGCCCATGGCCGAACCAGCCGTTCGTCTCGCAGATAGGGTAGATATCCGTCGCCGTTTCCATTGCTCTCCTGCAGGTGATTGACCTGAATCGGATCGAGTTCGTCGATCTCGGGTATTCGCCACGGCTCGGCACCATTCGCGATGTAGCCGTCGGTCAGCAAGAACACGGGAGTCATGAAATCGACGGCGATCTTGAGGGCCTGCTGAATCATGTGGAAGCAATCGCCCGGCGACTTGGCGGCCAGCACCGGAATCGGGCAGTCGCCGTTGCGTCCGAAGTAGCACATGAACAGGTCGGATTGCTCGGTCTTGGTCGGCAGTCCCGTACTCGGCCCGCCGCGCTGCACGTTGATGATGACTAGCGGTAATTCGGTCATCACCGCCAGTCCGATCCCTTCGCTCTTGAGCGCGATGCCTGGGCCGCTGCTGGCGGTCACGGCGAGCGAGCCTCCAAAACTCGCCCCAACCACCGACGTAATGGCGGCGATTTCGTCCTCGGCCTGGAACGTCAACACGCCGAATTGCTTGAGTTCCGAGAGTTCATGCAGGATGTCGCTGGCTGGCGTAATGGGGTATCCGCCGTAAAACAACCGCTTGCCCGCAATGCTCGCCGCGGTTGCCATGCCCCAAGCCAGCGCTTCGTTGCCGGTAATCTTACGATACCTGCCAGGCTGAAGTTTGGCGGGGGCAACGTGATAGTGGACGGTAAAGGCTTCTGTCGAGTCGCCATAGTTGGTGCCGGCCCGCAAGGCCCGCAGGTTCGCTTCCTGCACGGAAGGGTTCTTGCGGAACTTATCTTCGATGTATCGAATCGTCGGGGCCGGGTCGCGATCGTAGAGCCAGTAGACGAGTCCCAGTGCAAAGAAATTCTTGCAGCGGTCGGATTCCTTCTGGCTGAGTCCTAGACCCGTGACGGCATCCCGCGTGAGACGCGTCATCGGCACGCGCTGCAATCGGTATCGCGATGACAAGATGCCGTCGTCGAGCGGGTTGCTCTTGTAATGCGCCTTGGTGAGATCACTCTTGTCGAACGCATCTTCATTGACAATCAACGTGCCGCCCGGTTTGAGATCGTTGACGTTCGTCTTGAGTGCCGCGGGATTCATGGCGACGAGCGTGTCGACTTCATCCCCAGGGGTGTAGATGTCGCTGTTGGAAAAGCAGAGTTGATAACCACTCACACCCGCGAGCGATCCGGCAGGTGCGCGAATCTCGGCCGGAAAGTCGGGGAGGGTGCTGACATCGTTACCGAAGGCGGCGGAGACATTGGTGAATTGCGTCCCCACCAGTTGCATCCCGTCACCGCTGTCACCACAGAAGCGGATGACAACGCTGTCGAGTTCCTGCGACTCCTTTGGTGGGGCGATGGTTTCTCCTTGATCCGACATGCTGACGTTCTCCAGTCACAACAAAGATGTGTCTCTAAAACAAAACAGCCCATGAGACCATCGGTCCCATGGGGCGGTGAATACAAGCAACGGAATGCTGGCGGCGAGAGTTCTCCTTCACGTTCGGCCCGCGTGAAGAAGGCTGTCCATCGAACTCAATCTGTTCGTCGAGGGTCGGCATGTCATTCACTCGCCAGGATTGTGTTCTCTGGATCGAGTGCAAACGATTACTCACCACACTGCCCGGAACTTCGACACGTCATGTAACTGCATCTTCCGAGCGCGATTGTTGACTCCATATAATAACTATCGAGAGGGGGATCGCTTTTCGAGTCCGAGAGGATGAATTTCGCCCAATCCGCCAAACTTCTTCGATGCTGATCGATAGCGAACTACACGAACTGCGATCCATCCCTCCACGATCTCATTCTTGCAAAGTTACGAGAAAGTTCAAATGGCAAAGGATGGCGAGTGACCACAATCTCGCTGAACGTGAATCGACGGGGATTTCCACTTGATTCCCGTGTCGAATTCGCTCTGCGTCGATATTGCGCTACCAAAGTAAACGACCCGGTTGGGCATTCGCCAACCGGGTCGCTGAAATGAGGCATCATTGCCATTCAGGATTTCTTCTCGAATTCGGCATCAATCACATCGTCGCCACCGGCGTCTTTGGCCGCCGACTCCGGAGGCGCACCACCGCCTTCCGCGGGCTGCGACGACTCATACATGTGCTTGCTGAGCGCGTAGCTCGCTTGCTGCAGGTTGTCAATCGCCGATCGGATCGCAGCCACGTCTTCTCCCTTAGCCGCTTCCTTCACTCGCTCCGCCGCCGTGTTGATGGCATCCTTCGATGCCTGATCGAGTTTATCTTCATGCTCCTTAATCAGCTTCTCGACCTGGTAAACATCGTGCTCGGCACGGTTCCGTGCTTCGGCGAGTTCTCGCTTCCGCTTGTCTTCGTCTGCGTGTGACTCGGCGTCTTTACGCATCCGTTCGATCTCGTCATCCGAAATCCCGCTCGACTGCTTGATGGCGACCTTGTGCTCCTTGCCGGTGGCCTTGTCTTTCGCCGAAACATTGAGGATGCCGTTGACGTCAATGTCGAACGTCACATCGATTTGCGGCGTCCCACGTGGTGCCGGTGGAATACCTTCCAGGTTGAACTGGTCGAGCAGGCGGTTGTCGTTCGCCATCGCCCGCTCGCCTTGATAGACCTTCACCGTCACGGCGGTCTGGCCATCGGCGGCCGTGGAGAACGTCTCGGTTTTCGTCACTGGGATCGTCGTGTTGCGCTCGACGAGGGCCGTCATCACACCTCCCTCGGTTTCGATCCCGAGCGAAAGCGGCGTGACGTCGAGCAACACGACGTCTTTCACGTCGCCGGCGATAATGCCCCCTTGAATCGCGGCACCGATCGAGACCACTTCGTCGGGATTGACCCCCTTATGTGGCTCTTTCCCACCGAACAACTTCTTCACGAGTTCATGCACGAGAGGGACTCGCGTCGAACCGCCGACAAGCACGACTTCGTCGATCTCCTTGGGAGAGAGCTTGGCATCTTTCAATGCCTGCTCAACAGGTTTGCGGCAGCGCTCGACGAGGGGATCAATGAGTTGCTCGAACTTCGATCGCGTAATCGTCATCTGTAAGTGCTTCGCACCCTTGGCGTCATGCGTGATGAACGGCAAGTTGATATCCGTACTCTGCGAAGACGAGAGCTCCTTCTTGGCCTTCTCGGCCGCTTCCCGCAGTCGCTGCAAGGCCATCGGATCCTTGCGGAGGTCAACCCCCTGCTCCTTCTCGAATTCTTTCGCCAGGTAGTTGATCAATTCCTCGTCGAAGTCGTCGCCACCCAAGTGGGTGTCTCCGTTCGTCGAAAGCACTTCGACCGAACCTTCTTCCACTTCGAGGATCGATACATCGAAAGTACCGCCACCGAGGTCGAAGACGGCGATCTTTTCGTCCTTCTTCTTCTCGAGTCCGTACGCCAAGGCGGCGGCTGTCGGCTCATTGATGATGCGCGAAACATCCAGGCCGGCGATCTGTCCTGCGTCTTTCGTGGCCTGGCGCTGGGCGTCATTGAAGTACGCCGGCACCGTGACGACCGCTTTGTTGACCTTATGCCCGAGGTAGGCTTCGGCGGCATCCTTAAGTTTCAGCAGGACTTTCGCCGAGATCTCCGGCGGCGTGTAGCGATTCCCGCCTGCCTCGATCTGCACGTATTCCGTCGGTCCCCCAACGACTTTATAGGGAACGATCTTCTCTTCGGATTCGACCTCGTTGTGACGTCGCCCCATGAACCGCTTCACCGAGTAGACGGTGTTCTGGGGATTGGTGACCGCCTGCCGTTTCGCAGGTTCCCCGACCAGCACTTCACCCGACGCGGTATAGGCCACGACGCTGGGGGTGATACGGTTCCCCTCCTGGTTGGCGATCACCTTCACTTCGCCACCTTCCATCACCGAAACGACAGAGTTCGTCGTTCCGAGATCGATGCCAACAATCTTCTCACTTACAGCCATCTCGAGTTACTCCTGTGATACGAAGTTGCAGTTGAGTGATGCTTGTTGCAAAGCATGCGCCAACCGAAACGGGCCAACCATGAATGCCATAAGTGCTTTCACTTCTTTTAATTGCGTTAGTCATCGCGATACTCACCAATAGGCCTCGCTGCCAACTTGGCACTCGTTGAGTACCCTCGGTCGCCAGCTTGACCATGCCATTCTGACAGAATTGACTACAGGCAACCAGAGTGGGTTCCCGCAACTTGACACCCGCAGATCCCCCAGTTACAAGTTCTCAACTGTATTGCTGGTCAGAGGTTAAGGAGTGCCTCGTCGGGACGTCTGCGGAGGGTGAACGTAAACTGTTAGTTCAACAGCGTTTGGATCTAGGAATCGCTGGTTATGGCAAAAAAGAAGCCCGCCGCCAAGAAGGTCAAAAAGGCGCCCAGCTCCGCCCAGCGAAAAGCCGCGAAGCCGGTTAAGAAGCGTCCCGCCAAAGCCGCGCCGCAGAAAAAAGTCGTCAAGAAGCCGGCGAAGCAACCTGCGCAGAAGGTCGCTCGCAAGGCAGCGAGCCCACCCCCGGCGGCACCGCCAGTGGAAAAGGCACCTCCTTTAACGTTAGAAGCCCGTGTCGACGTTGCGGACAAAGAGTTGATCGCCAAGGTGCGCGAGCGACTCGATCTGGCGTCGGAGCAGTTGAAAGGGATGCGGCAGTCAGAAGCGGTTTATCAGCCGCAATCCGATGAAGTTCAATGGGCTCGACTGGCCGAACTGAATACCGACTCGAAACTTCCGCAAACGACCCTGCGAACCATTTTTCGCGAGATCAACAGTGCCGCCAGGGCGCGCGTCAAGGTGTTGCGAGTTGCCTACCTCGGTCCCGCCTTCAGTTTCACGCATCTGGCCGCAATTGAACGCTTTGGAAAGAGTGCCGATCTCGTTCCGGTCAATACGATCGCTTCGGTGTTCGAAGAAGTGAATCGCGGCCATGCCGATTATGGCATCGTGCCGATCGAAAACAGCACCGATGGACGCATCGTCGACACGCTCGACATGTTTACGCGACTTCCGCTTCGCATTTGTGGTGAAGTCCAGATGGCGGTCCACCACAATCTGCTGTCGCGTTCACCGCGGAGCGAGATCGTCGAGGTCTATAGTAAGCCGCAAGCGATGTCTCAATGCCGCGACTGGTTGGCCCGGAATATGACACACGCCCGGCTGATCGATGTCACCAGCACCTCCACGGCGGCCCAACTTGCGCGAGACAAACCCGGGGCTGCGGCCATCGCCTCCCGTCAGGCAGCCGTGCAATACGACCTGCAGATCATTGCGGAGCGGATCGAAGACAACACTCACAACGTCACGCGTTTCGCGGTGATTGGCGAGCATCCGACGAAGCCGACCGAAAAGGACCGCACGGCGCTGCTCCTGCAGATTCCGCACACACCGGGATCGCTCTCGGATGCGCTGCAGGCATTCAAAACGAACAAGGTCAACTTGACCTGGATAGAATCGTTCCCGCTGAGGGGACCGGAGTCGGGCTATCTCTTTTTCCTCGATTTCGAGGGACATTCCGACGAAATCCGCATCAAGAAGACGCTGGCGTCGTTGCAGGAAAAGGCGGTGCGAATGGACGTTCTCGGCTCGTATCCGCGCAGCGAACCCATCGACTGACAGCCTCCGTTACCCTCAACATTGGTGATGCCGCAAACGTTTTCCGACCTCGTCGCATCGCGTAAGACATGGATTGACGACGTCCTCAAGCCATGGTGCCGGCAGGCGACGCGCGTCGAACTGCTCAAGGCCGAAGACGAATGGCACAACATCGCCGGCCGAGTCGACGCGGGATTCACGCTCTGGCTTTGGGCCTGGAGCCGATTCCCAACGCTGCATGTCGACGAGCTGCAAGGACTCGACGAAAGCTATGTCGTTCGCGTCACTTTGCGAAACGGCGATCAAGTCGCCGGCTTCCCTGATGCCCGACAAAGTCACCGTGGCATGCTCGTTTTACTAACGGAAAACGAACAGGTTTCGACACCCATCTCGATTGATGATGTTCAAAGCGTCGAACGCGAACCCGTTTCCGAGTAGTGGTCGCGATCAGTTCGCGAGTGGCAGGTATTCCGTCGTCAAGGATTCCACAGGCGACGTGATTTCGTGAACCAGATAGGGGCCGCTGCGAAAGACGAGCTGCTGGTTGTACGGAAACTCATGGAGCCGTGATGCTGGGAATGCCTGCGGCAAGCGCGGCTCCGAACGGCTGTCTCCGTCACCGAGATCAGACGGTGGGAATCCACTTTCAATCAGATTACTGATTACGAATCGTTGCTGCGATTGATCGAGAGACTGCGCCATTTCTCCAACGCGACTGGGAAAGACACGTGCCTCGACATCGAGCAACACAAATCGTGTGGAGGGCTCGATGTCGAGCTCACGATACACCCCCACCAGATAGCCACTGTAGACGGTCAGTTCCCCGTCGCGCAAATTCTGTTGGCGAATGAAGTCGAGTGCCGTCTCAAGCTGCGAATGATTGACGATCTTCGATTGCTGCAATCCGTCCTGGACCAACTCGGTCGGCCCTTCCTGCAGACACGCGCGCCACCAAACGAGTCGGCTCGGCTGAGTCGCGGGAGACGAAACCACCAGTAGCGCAAGGCTCGATGCCAGTAGCGGCCCGGCCATCGCGTGGTTCGCGAACTTGCGGCACGCAGCATCGACCGCGATTCCGAGCGCGAGCAATACGCCCGACGCGTGGATATAGAGCAACGGGTGTTGGAGGCACATCGTCTGCAACATCCAACCCAGGTAAAACGCCGCCAGCAGGTTGCGGGAGCGCCCTCCGCATGTTGGTGTCACATGTCGCCGGGAAAGCTGCTGACTCAATTGCCTGAGCGCAACAGGTATCGCAATGAGATGTGCCCACCACCACGGGTGCAGCCAACGGTAGAGAGCAGCGATGCGATCGACGGTCCAGCGGTTCTGCCGGGATGAGAAGTACTCGGGATTCCAATGCAGAGCGACGTCCCAGAATGGCCCCCAGGCTCCGCTTGCAATGAGCCAGATCGCCCCCATGCCTCCAGCGATCAGTCCGCCGACCAGGACTGCGCACGATTCACGCAGAAACCGGGCACGCGATCCTTCCAGCGAGCCGCTGATGGCACACACACAGATCACGGGAACCGCGATAAATGGCTTGAGCCAGAACGCGATCCCCCACAGGAACCCTTCAAGCACAATGGCAGACATGTATGAACGCGCGGGCTTATCAACATCGCTCGCACCCCGGCGAGTTTGCCGCAACGCCAGGGCACCCAGAGCTGGCAGCAACATCCAGATGTCTCGCTGACAGTGACACCATTCCGGCAGCGAGACGTAGCACCACCACAGAAACAGCATCACAAAGCCGGTATGAACCGCTCCCTCGCCGCGCATCGAGATACCCAGACACTTCGACAACAAGACGCCGATGGCCAGCAGCACGATCAGATCGAACGCCCGCATCACTTCGCTCGACCAGCCGGCAACCGTACGCACGAGCATGTGAATCCAAACGACTCCCGGCAGGTTTGGCTCCAAGACATCCCGATAGAGGACGCCGCCATTCAGTGCGCAATGGGCTTGAACATCATAGTGTTCGGTGTCGGCCGTCAGCGGCAGGCAGAGCATCTGCGGTACGGTGAGCACCGCCAGCAGCACCACGCCGCAAAACAGCCAGCGGTCGCTATGGGATTGGAATTTGAGAGGCATGGGAGAGACGCCGCAACGCGGACCGGATGCAGTGAGGGAACTTCGAATCCGACATTTAACGAGTAGCCCACACCGACCGCCGACTCGTTTCTCGATGGGAGGCGATCGTGCAACTTCAGCGATCCCCCCGGCCGTGGTCGTCACAACCGACGCAATCGATACGTCGACCGGTCGCAGTGGAATGTTTCGAGCGCGCAACTTCGCGCCATGGCGGCTGACGAGCTAGGGTCGCAATAGTCGTTACTCAGTCGGGCCACGAAGCCGGTTTGCCGGCCAACCGCAGCGAAGGATGCCGCTGCTGTGATTCCCGACTGCTTTCCCCTCAAGACAACAAGAAAACAGGCATCATGCAGACCGCACATCTGCAGGAGCTCGTCGAGCTCGAAGACACCTATTGGTGGCACGTCGCCAAGCGCGAACTTGTGCTGCAACTGCTCAGTCAGCATGCGCCGGCTCCCGGTCGATTGATCGAAGGGGGCATCGGTTCCGCACGCAACCTGCTCGCATTTCGCGACGCCGGATACGAAGTCACCGGGCTCGACGTGATGCCCGAGGCCGTGCAGAACGCACGCATGCGGGGCGTCGAGCAAGTGGAACAACACGACCTGACCGCCGCCTGGCCGGTTGAACCCGGAACAGTGAAGGCCGTCGTGCTGCTCGATGTGATTGAACATGTCGAGTTCCCTACCAGAGTCCTCTACCACGCCCGGCAGGCACTCAAGATGGACGGCGTCGTCATCGTGACCGTGCCCGCCTATCAATGGCTCTATAGCGATTGGGATCAGTCTCTGGGTCATTATCGTCGTTACACCAAGAAGGCACTGCGCGATCAGGCGTGTTCGGCGGGACTTACTCCGGTGCGAATCACGCATTGGAATTCCTTCACGCTGCCGGCAGCGATGGCGGTGCGAACGGCCCAAAAAATGCGGCCCGCCGACCGGCCGGCTGACTTTCCACGCGTGTCGCAGTTCGCGAACCGCGTGCTCACTGCGTGTGCCGACATGGAACGCTGGTGGCTGTCGAAAGCTCCCGTCCCTTGCGGACTCTCGGTGGTGGGAGTGTTCAAGAAATGAGCCGCGATGTCCGACCCAAGAATCCGCTGCTGTCGGTCGTGTTGCCCGTCTTTAACGAGCGCGCGGTCTTGACGGAGTTGTATGATCGCGTCACCTCGGCCTTGCGCGCGACGGGCTGCCTGTTTGAAATCATCTTCGTCAACGACGGCTCGGTCGACGGCAGTGGGGCTGCTCTCGACCAACTGGCGGAGCAAAACGCCGCCGTGCGCGTGCTGCATTTCTCGCGCAACTTCGGTCATCAGGCCGCTGTGCAGGCGGGTCTCGCTGAAGCTCGTGGCGATGCGGTGATCGTGATGGACTCCGATCTGCAGGATGACCCGCAGGCGATCCGGCACTTCATCGAATTCTGGCGCGAAGGTTACGACGTCGTCTACGCAGTTCGTGCTTCCCGCAAGGAAGGGTTCGTGAAACGATCTTTGTTTCGCGCCTTCTATCGTGTGCTGAATGCGGTTTCCAACACTCCCATTCCGATGGACGCAGGCAACTTCGGCCTGATCGACCGTCGCGTGGCCGACCGCATCAATCAACTGCCCGATCGCGACCGCTACTATCCGGGTCTGCGAAGCTGGGTGGGCTTCCGTCAGATCGGAGTCGTTGTCGAACGCGGCAAACGACACGATGACAAACCGCGCGTCTCGATCTGGGGGCTGTTTCGCCTGGCCAAGTCGGCGATCTTCTCGTTCTCTTCCTTTCCGCTGACGGCGTTCCACCTCATCGCCCTGCTCTCGATGTGTACCTGTCTCGGGGTCTCCGGATACGTCCTCTATCACAAGCTCTTTACCGGGATGGCCGTGGCCGGCTGGGCGTCGACCACGATCGTGGCCGCCTTCTTCGGCGCATTGAACGCCCTCGGTATCGGCATGCTCGGTGAATATGCCATCCGCATCTACGACCAGGTGCGAGCCCGACCGAACTACATCGTCGATCGCGTTTCCGGCGGGAAACAACGCCGCGAACCACGCGAAACCGAGGAACTGCTCGACTGGCTGGCGGAGAATGTCGCGACCGCTTCGGAAGAGTCGGCACTCGCTCCGTAGCACGGCCTTCCCAGGCCGTACGATTTGGCGGGATGGCACGCTCACCGCCCACTCCCCATCCGCAGTGGCGAAGCCGGCGAATCTCGTGGCACAATCTGGGAATGTCAGTGTCCTCGGTTGCGCGAGGCCGTTGTGGTCGTGCTTTCCCTCGACGTGTCCATCCCATCGCATTGTCGAATTCCTGCCGTTCTGGCGAGCAAGAGTACAAGAGTACGAGTAGACACACACCTCGTGATACGCTTGCGATATCCTTGCCCATACCCTTGGGATACTCTTGAAAGCCCGTGCGGACGAAGATTCGTCGGTGTACACGCTCCGTCTACCCTATGATGCACGGTTGCGCGTGTGTCCCCGCCCGTCCGAAGAAACTCGCATCCGGAAGGATCGAATGATGACGAAGTACCTGATCTCCTTCCCCGCATCGGCGATGGACATCTCCGACGAAGACATGGCTGCCGTCGGCGAAGCGTCACACGCGGTCATCCGCGAGGCGAAGGATGCCGGCGTCTATGTGTTCGGCGGTGGTATCAACAACAACGTCGCACCGCAGATGGTCGCCGCCGACGGCACCGTCACGAACGAGACCTACCCGCAGACCAAGGAGTTCGACGGCGGCTTCTGTGTCCTGGAACTCCCATCGCGCGAAGCCGCCGTCGCGTGGGCCGCGAAGCTCGCCCAAGCCTGCCGCTGCTCGCAAGAACTCCGCGAGTTCGGCTACGACCCCGAAAGCTGACCGTACGCGTGGCTGGGACCAGACGGAATCTACGGAGTCGGCACTCGTTTCGTAGCACGGCCTTCCCAGGCCGTACGATTCGCGATTGGGCGTGGCCAAGCCAAACTCTCGTTCCGCCGGCCTGGGAAGGCCGGGCTACGGGATCGTGTCGCATGACGCCGCATCAAGCGGCGTCTACACTTCAGCAATTCCACAGAAGGCAAGGACTCAATATATCCATCAAGACGGCTTCGAGAGCTTTCGAGCATGTGGAATCTGCCTCCTCCGCCTGGATTCCAGGGCTTGCATCCCGACAAGCCGCTGCTCGTCTACGAGCGATACCTCCCGCATTGGCGACAGGAAGGCGCAACATACTTCGTCACGTTTCGACTGGCTGACTCGTTGCCGCATGCGAAGCTCCGCGAACTCGTTGCGCTGAAGGAAGAATGGAAGAGGCTCCATCCAGCGCCGCGTTCCAACGCGGTGCTGGAACAACTCTCTCGCGAAATGATCAAACGCGTCGACCGCTGGCTCGACCAGGGGTTTGGTTCGTGCGTGCTCGCAGATTCGTCTCATCGGAGTTATCTGGTCGAGGCCCTGCACCACTTCGATCTCGGCAACACGGCGGCGCGATATGAACTCGGCTGCTACGTCGTCATGCCGAATCATGTGCATGCGATTGTGCGTCCATTAGACGAGCGAACGCAGCCGCTGGAAGAGATCGTCGGGAGTTGGAAGCAGTATAGTTCGCACAGGATTAATCGCAGGATGAAAACAATCAGAGAACTTTGGCAGCCCGAAGCGTTCGATCGAATCATTCGCGACGAAGAGCATCTGTGGCGGGTGATTCAATACATCGGGCGCAATCCATCGCGGGCAAAGCTTCCTTCCGAGAAGTATGCGCTGTGGATTCGCCCGCAATGGGCGGAATTGGGCTGGGTGTTCGAGCAACGCCCGTAGCACGGCCTTCCCAGGCCGTACGATTCGCGATTGGGCGTGGCCAAGTCAAACTCTCGTCGGTCCGGCCTGGGAAGGCCGGGCTACGAGGACGTCGCGTTCGCATGACATGAAGTTCGGCAGTGCGGGATCTACACTCCAGCATTCAACTCCGACGGAACGGGCGGGATCAAGACCGTACGTTGCGGCTCCCTGTGCCTTCAGCACCCAACCAACCCGCGGCTGGACCAACCGCGTGCGCCATAGACGCCGTTTCCGACACTCAAGTTGCCAAGAGAGTCACCAAACGCAACGATGGTGATTGATCCAAACTGGCAGAATCGGTCGTGATGGAGGATGCTTTCAAAGATGGCTAGCGAGACGACATCTATTGCCCGAACCGGGAAAGAGTTGTTTGAGGCAACTCAACCATTCGCGATTGAATCTCGTGTCAGAAGCTGGTGGTATACAGGATGCACATTCGGCTTGATGGTCATCGTGCTTTCAGCCGCAGGGCTTGTCGCGTGGTGGCCGGCACGAGTTGCATTATCGATCGTGGGCGGGCTGCTGTTGGTACGGGCGTTCATCCTTTATCACGACTTCATGCACGGCGCGATCTTGAGAAAATCGCGCGTTGGACAATTTCTCTACCACCTCTACGGGTTGGTGGTGCTCACGCCTCCTACGTCTTGGCGGCACAGCCACAACTATCACCACGCCAATGTGGGCAAGCCGATCCCAGTTGAAGAGGGAAAGTTTTCCCTGTTGACGTCTGACATTGGTGCCGTCCCTCTCATGACAGCCGAGACGTGGAAACAGGCGTCGGTATGGCAGCGGCTGCGTTACCGAGTCAGCCGTCATCCCCTCACGATCTTGTTTGCCTACATTACGGTCTTCCTGTTTAGCATCACGCTCGTTCCGCTGCTGAAGAATCCGCGGAAGTATTGGGATGGTGCGTTATCGGTGCTCGTCCACGGAGGGCTGATCGCACTGTTATGGGTCTTTGGCGGGTTTTCTGTTGTCTTCTTTGCGTTCCTGTTCCCTTTCGCGTTCGCTGCTGCGAGCGGTGCTTATCTGTTTTTCGTTCAGCATAATTTCGCGGGATTGCGCATTCTGCCGGCCGACGAGTGGTCACACTTTCGCGCCGCTCTGGAGTCCTCCAGCTACATGAAGCTCGGGCCCGTCATGAATTGGTTCACCGGAAACATCGGCTACCACCACGTCCATCATTTGAATTCACTGATCCCGTTCTACCGACTGCCGGAGGCGATGGCTGCCATCCCGGAACTTCAATCTCCCATCGTCACCACGCTGCGCGCCCGCGACATCGTCACATGTCTGCGATTGAGCTTCTGGGATCAGGAGCATCAGAGGCTGGTGACCCGCAGTAACGCGATGTGACCGTTCTCTGTCTGAATGGATTACGCAATGATAAAGCAGTTTTGAATCGCCCGTGAAGAATCGTCATGCGTGAGTCGAGTCTATCACATTCTGAAAGATGCCCCGGGTGCCGAGGCACGGGCCGACTGATCGTTCGGTCGGGCGTGATGATGACCGAGACATGTCACATCTGCCACGGATCGGGTTCCGTACAATCGCTCTCTCCCTCGGAGCGCGCGATCCCTCAGCCGAAAACTGAACCCGAACCGGTTGTTCCTCGTGTGCTCGCATTCGTGGTGCGGCTGTTCCCCAACGATCTGTTCGGACGACTCGCCCACGATGCCAACATCGCCGCGTTGTTTGAACTCTTCGACTTGCCGAAGCTGGCCTCTGGCGTCAGGTCCTCAATCGTTCCCGCCGTTGTGTATGTTCAGTCGTTTGGTCACGATTCTCGGCAAGTGTCGATCGACAGGTTCGACGACGTCTTTGTCGAGGACGATCACATCTTCGGCGTCGTCAACGGCAAACCCGGCCGGTGGCGATTGCGATCGCTCGGATACAAGAATGCCATCTCAATCAACATTCAAGGGGCGCACATCCCACCGAACAGGCGCGGTTGGTATCTCGGAGACGAAGACGAGATCGCGCAACTCAAAGGTCTTCTCGACGAAGATGGAAATCTCGACATCAGAAAGTTGATCGTCTTGCTGCCGCTGCCAAAGCGCAAGCCCACCGACGAGTGGTGGAAGCGTTGATCGCACTCTTTGCGAAAACGTGACGAGCGGTCGACCATACGACAGTTCAGCCTGGGCGGCCGCCGGGAGATGCTCGGAGGCGATGGTGGTGCGAGGCTGGGGCACTTGAGCCGGTGTCCATACTGCTCAACCAGCTTGGACCGAGCACCTTCGACTAACGATGGACTCTTCGATCGTCTGGGGCCAACACGATCGAGGAGTCGCCACTCGTTTCGTAGCACGGCCTTCCCAGGCCGTACGATTCGCGATTGGGCGTGGCCAAGTCAAACTCTTATCCGTCCGGCCTGGGAAGGCCGGGCGACGGCTACGGGATCAAGTCGCCGGCGTCGCTTCCTGCTCGGCGGCTTCTTCGGCGGCCGCTTCGGGGTGACGTTCGCGCACTCCGGCGTAGCCGTTGGCGTGCAGGTCGTGGGCGAGGGCGGCGTCGCCGGTTTCGACGATCTTGCCGGCCAGCATCACATGCGTGAACTGCGGGATGTTGAACTCCAGCAGCCGCTCGTGGTGCGTGATGATGAGCACACCCATGTGCGGACCCGAGAGTTGCTTGAGTCCTTCGCTCACCACGCGGACGGCGTCGCTGTCGAGGCCCGAGTCGGTTTCGTCGAGAATGCCAAACTTCGGCTTGAGCATCGCGAGCTGCAGAATCTCCATCCGCTTCTTCTCACCGCCGGAGAAACCTTCGTTCAGATACCGGCGGGCAAACTCGGCATCGATGTTGAGCTGCTCCATCGTACTGCGAAGCTCCTTGCGGAACTCGCGCATCGACATCAGTTCTTCCCCTTCCTTGCGGTCGGGGTTGCGAACGTTGGTCACGGCATGGCGGAGGAAGTCGGCGACCTTCACACCGGGAATGGTGACGGGATATTGAAACGCGAGAAACAGACCCAGCCGGGCGCGCTCAGACGGATCGAGGTCGCCGATATCTTGACCGTTGATCGAGATCGAGCCTTCGGTGATCTCGTATTTGGGGTGTCCGACGAGGGCGTAGGCGAGCGTGCTCTTGCCCGAGCCGTTGGGACCCATCAGGGCGTGAACTTCACCTTGTTTGATTTCGAGATTGACCCCCTTGAGGATCTCCGTTTCGCCGACGGAGACGTGGAGGTTGTCGATCTTGAGTGTCGCGGGACTGCTCATCGTGCTGAATTCACCTTATCGTTTGGGAGTCGCGGGCGATTCTTCCGCGGATTCGCTGTCTGTTTCGGATGGTGTGGCCTCCTCCATTGTAGGAGGTTCGTCGGTGGAATCAGGAGTGGGCGCGGGGGATTCCGTCGATTCGCCCGATTGAGAAGGTGCAGCCTCTTCCGTCGCCGGCTCTTCGGTGCTTTCGGGCACGGGAGTATCGGGATCGGGTGTCGTTTCCGGTTCCGGAGTCGTTTCGGGATCGGTTTCCGGTGTTTCGGATGTCTCCGGCATCGGCTCCGTCGAAGTTTCGGGATCGGTCGACTCCGGCATCGGTGTGCCGCCGCCCGGGAAATCGAGCATCGGAAGCCCCGGAATGTTGAAGTCGGGCAAGCCGTCGATGCCCGGAGCCGCTGCATCGTCCATCTTCGGTTCAATCAGATCGGCGCGCGAGATGTCGAGATCCTCGAACACGTCGGCTGGAATCACATAGTACCATTCGGCGAAGCGGTCCTGCAGTTCGTCCACTTTCTTCTGACCCGCTTCAACACGCTCGTTGTAGGACACTAAGTCCCGCTCGTATTGAGCGAGAGCCGTCTCGTACTCTCGCATCGCCTGCTCGTACGCGGCCTGTAATTCCTCCGCAGTGGGAGCCGGAGGAGCCTCGGTCTCGTCGGTTTGCGCGGGAGTGTCGTCTCCCGTTTCCGTTTCCGTCGACTCGGCGGGAGTGGTTGGATCGTCTGTCGCCGGAGCGTCGTCGGCTGGCGCATCATCGGTCGAAGCGGCCTCTGTCGTCGTTTCTTCCTCCGTCGCGGGTTCTGTCTCTGTCTCTGTGCCGTCGACGGTCGGTTCGGCAACCGGTTCGGGGTCGTCACATTGAGAGGCTTCGTCGGTCGATTCTGACGTCTCGGCTTCTGAAGTCTCTGAAGGTGCTTCGGGAGTTGGCGATTCCGTAGCGGCATCGGGATCAGTGGGTTCTCCAGGCGTAATCGTCGGACGATCGTCCTCGGCTGCATCATCTACATCAGCACCAGCGGCAGCGTCGGTCGATGGAGCCGCCTCGCTATCTTCCATGGGGGCTTCGGGCGTTTCACCAGGCGGCGTCGGCATTACCGGAGGCTCGGGACGCGGACCCAGCAGCGATTCGTCGAACGCTGCCAGGATGAAGAGATAGCGGCTTCGCTGTTCGCCTGGAGCCAACTCTTCTTCCGTCGCCGATTCGGCATCGGCACCCTCAGCAGCGTCTTCAATGGGCTCGGATGTCTCGTCGCGATCTTCGGTCGTGCCACCGAACTCGATCTCGTTCTGGTTTCCGACGAAGACATTGCCGACCAGCAACTGATAGCTGACTCCTTCATCGGTTCCGACGATCAGGGCACCCTCGTTCGACACGAGACCGGGCGAGGAATTGAGCAAGTAATAGCCTCGCGCGGCCATATCGCTCTCCATCTGTCGGCGAGCCAACTGCCCTCCCTGCGCCGGTTCACCGCGCAAAAGTGCCTGCAAAATCTCGGGTTTTGGACGCACGCCGACGATCTTGAGGTCGTCGAGGGCGGTGAGCATGGCGTTGACGACGCTCGTCTTAATGGACTCGCTTGCTTCGTCGAGACCTTCGAGCGCCCATTGGAATCCACCGCTCTCGCGCGAGAGCACAGCGCTTTCCTGCGGCTCGAGCCCGATCTCCAGACTGCCGTCCGGCAGCGAAGTTTCCACGATGGAATAATCGTTGATGTAGAGTTCGACGACGCTGTTGCGTTCGACCTGCAGCAAATCGGGTTCGATCCAGTCGACGAATTTCGTCGACACTTCGAGGTCGAGCCGGGCAAGGTAGGTGCGTTCCTCATCGGCCCTGCGGATGAAGTAACGGTTGTCCCGCTCGTCGGGCTGTTTACCAATGATGTAGTCGACGAGTACGACGTCGTCTTCGCCGAACAGTCGGATGCGGGTGCCACGCCCCTTGCCCGATGAGATCTCCTCATCGAGAGGGTCGACGACACCGAGTTCCTGATGATCGTCCTTCGACTCGCTTTGCAGGCTGTCGCGCGTGATGTCGATCACCGACGTGGCGGTCTTGGACAACTGGTCCTGACCGTCCGCCGGATAGTTGTAGTGCGTGGGAATTCGCCAGACACCGTCCTGGAACCTGACGCTGAACTCCTCGGACGAATCGGTCTCGGTGTTGTAGACGGCCACTTCGATCGCGCGTGCCGCGAAGGGATCGTTGAAATCGGCGAAGAAGGGGGTGCCTTCATCGGAGAATTGATCGGGATCCTTCGGTGAGATCCAGATGCCGGTGGCAAACGCCATCGACACGGCCAAGACAGCGAGGACACCGAAAATGATTGTGCGAGTTGTCTGATCCATGATTTTCGTTCCGCAAAGTGTCGTAATGTCGTCGTCAACAGCTTCGTCCAGGGGCGCATCAAGCCGCCCGTCTGAGTCGTCGGTCGGGGCTGATGCTGTTTCGCTCGCGCGTGACACCCAGGAGGAACATCACCAGTCCCAGGATGGCCGCGGGCAACGGCGGTACGCAAACCGCCCAGAACCAAGCCGAACGTTCCGCGGCCCGGACGTCGCGTTGTTCGTCGCGACGAAGCTGTCGAATCGTCGCCTCTGTTTCGCGTTCGATCTCGTCTTCCTGTTTCTCGTATTTCGCGGCTCGATCCTCGATGGCGGTTTGCAGCATCTGTTGTTTGGCGATTACCGAGACAGATGTGTCGTCTTCGATTTCCTGAACACGGCGATCGAGATCCGCCCTGAAGTCGGCAATCCTTTGCGTCGCGTCTTTACGCGCCTGGCGATTGAGACGCAAGAATTCCTGATGTGCCTCTTTCTTGACCGCTTCGATGGCTTCGAGAGTTCGCATTCCTGACCGACGACTACGCAACTGCACGTATTGTTCGTCGCCCGCGAGGACGTCGATGGCGTTCATCACAAATCTTGAATTGTCGATCGCCAGGTCGGCCTGCTGGCCAAGTTCGACCTGCAACAGCGGATCGGCGACGAGGTCGATATCGGCGACGAAGATTACGTTCAAATCGTCGGCCGCTCCATCTTCCGAGCGAATCTCGGCTGCAATCACGTGCGCGACTCCTTCGGACCCCGGTGCTTCGACTTCCATGGGGTTAGTATCAAACCGCAATTCTCCGGCGTTGTTGTCCCGATTGGACAGCTCCAACTCCAGCGTCGTCTCGCCCGGTAGAATCGACATCAACGTGATTCTCCCGGTCGACGACAGGGTCGCCTCGGCTGATTCGTAGATCTCGTTGAGTTTCGCGATCAGATCGTCAAGAGTTGTGTCCGCGGAGACAGCGAATTCGTCGTTGATCTCGTGTTCGACGAGTTCGCCATCGACGGTGCGACGCTCGGCCCCCGCAATCACGATGGCGTCTCCTTCAGCGAATGGCTGAATGATCTGATCGAGATCATTCAGGAGCGTGTTGCGAGTGGCCGGCTGGCGATCTTCAGTCCAGCCGACACGGTTGGAAAGCGTGCGTTGCGTCGAACCGCGCTCGAAGTCGGGATTGTCGCGAATCTGCCTGCTGCCAAAAAACGGATCGCGAGTGATGATCTCCGAGTGATCGAGCAATCCCGAAAACAGCTTGCCCGAACGGAGCAACGGTGTGAACTCCAGGTCCGAGCCTCGACGCGGGCGAATTGTGCCGGGAAACCAGGTCAGAATCTCCTGCAAACCGGCCGTCACGGGATGCGATTGATTGATGGCGTCCTCAACACCACTTCTCGGAGTGATAAAGACGACCGCCGGGGGCAGGTACTCAAGCTGGGGGTGAGGATTGAACTCGTCCATCAGAATGAAGTCCTGTCCCGGCTCCTGACCATCGGATTCCCAGGCGCATTGCAACAAGCTCATGAGAGAGGTGAGACGTCCGTCGTCGGCCTTTGCCTCCGGAGGTGCCTGCTGCATCATTCCTCCTTGCGAGGAAGGCTTTGGCTCCAACGGAGCAAGGCTGGGGGAGAACCGGGGCATCGGGTCATCGAAGATGAGCGTCGGATGACCCGAGCGCACATACATCAGGAACATCTGCATCTGCTCGGGAGACAACGACGATGGCAGCACTGCGATCAAGACATCGAGCTTCTTCGTTTCGCCGTTTCCATCTTCCGACGGCAAGACTCCCATGTATTCGAGGAGTTCCTCTGGCTGCACGCCAACGACGTTGTATTGCTTTCGCAACTCTTCGACGATTCTCCATGTGGGCTGTTCCTGAAACGTCTGCATGTTCATGCCGCCCATCACGCTGGCATCGGTTGCGAGGATGCCGATCGTCATGCGTTCTTCG
Organism: uncultured Planctomycetaceae bacterium; assembly: GCA_942492405.1. GTDB lineage: Bacteria > Planctomycetota > Planctomycetia > Planctomycetales > Planctomycetaceae > JANNSB01. The sequence continues at coordinate 114,554 of CALOES010000045.1, read as the reverse complement.
TCGATGACCCGTCCAATCGCGCGGGTGACTTCGTATTCGATGGACATGCCGAGATCGATGAAGGGAATCACGACCCGGTCGTAGCCTCGTTTGACCACCAGGCCCATCTGCAGTTCTTCCTCGACGGCATGCGTGGTGGTTTCGTCGTTGCGGATGTAGTTGCGAGGTATGATGCCATCGTCCTCGGCTTTCTTGGCATCCTCGGTCAACGGCTCCAAGTAGAAGTACCGCACGTTGAGTCGCGGGCCGGCAATCGACTTGATGCGGCTGAGAATTCCTTCGAGTTCGGACTTCACGCGATCGTAAGGGGCACCGACGTCGTTGGAGATGTAGGCCTCGATCGTCACGGGATCGTCGGCTTCGATCTGATTGAGCGTGCGCTGGGTGACATCGGCCAATGTGTAGATGCCTTCATTTGTCATGTCGACCGACCAGTTGGCCGTGGCGCTCACCATATAGCCGAAGCTGATGAGAACGGCGGCGAGCGAGATGCCGCGAATAAGGTAGTGCCAGCCGAGATGCATGCCGCCGGCCTTGACCCAGCGTCGGCGGGCAATGAGGGCATGGTTGATATAGAGCATCAGCAGCGTGAGTGCTCCGAAGTAGAACAGGCCCGTCAGCGGAATGGTACCGCGGGCGAATTCGTCCAAGTGGTGGCCCACCGTCAGCGGGAGCAGGTATTCTTCGTAGCCGGGGATTAAGCTCAAACCAACGGGTACGGCGCAAAAGACGGCACCGAGTACGAACGCGACGGCGGTCGAACTGGTAAGTGCCGACGCGACCATACCTGTCGCCAGGACCGCGCACCCCGCACACCAGTAACCGACATAGGTGGCGAACAGCCGATAGGGATCGGGGTCGCCCAACCAGGCGAGGACGATGACGTGCGTCAGCGAAAACAGAATGGCCACGGTGAAGACCACCACGACCGCCAGATACTTGCCCAGCAGGATCTCGACGTCGGTTCCAGGAAGAGTAAAGAGTAGTTCGTCAGTACCGCGACGCCGTTCCTCCGACCAGACGTTCATGGTGATGGCCGGCACGATGAACAAGAGCAACCACGGAAACCATTCGCTCAACTGATCGAGCGTGCATTGATTACCGCGGAAGAACTCGTTCTGAAACGCGCACAACGCGCCCAGAACGACAAACACGACGATGAATAGGTATCCCAACAGGCCGGAAAAGTAACTGGCCAGATTGCGTTTCATCACCGCAAGAATCACGTGTATCTGCATTTTGAGTGGGTAGTTGGTAGTAAGTAGTTGGCAGGAGGGAGCGAGGAATCTGGTTTCACTTCGTGATCACTTGCCTCTGAATCCCAGCCTCTCGTCATGACGCCTTCGACTTGGAACCAGGGTCGGCCGTCAAGCGGTGGAAGTGACTCTCCATTTCCTCGACCGTATTCCCCAGCGTGGTCACGGGTCCGTCCAAAACGACCCGGCTGCGATGGATCAGAATGACCCGACTGCACACCGCGCGAACTTCCGACAGAATATGTGTCGAGAGCAAGATCGTCTTCGACTTACCGAGTTCCAGTATCAGTTCCCGCATCTGTAATGTCTGATTGGGATCGAGTCCGCTCGTCGGCTCATCGAGAATGAGTACCTGCGGATCATGCAACAATGCCTGAGCCATCCCCACGCGCTGACGAAAACCTCGCGACAGTTTGCTGATGGGCTTGCCCCAGACTTCGTTCAGCGTGCATTGCCGGGCGACATATTCCATGCGAGTCGCGATTTGATCACGCGACATGCCGCGAGCTTCGCCGAGGTACTTGAGCAGGCTTTGCGGCGTCATTTCATCGTAAAGCGGTCCGTTCTCGGGGAGATAGCCGATCAACTTGCTGGCTTCGAGGCGATCGGTGCTGATCGAATGTCCGCCGATGCGAGCTTCCCCTTCGCTCGGTGCCAGGAAGCCGGTCAACAATTTCATCGTGGTCGACTTACCGGCACCGTTCGGCCCGAGGAAGCCGGCCACCTGCCCCTTGGGGACCGAAAAGGTCACATTCTGAGTCGCGACGAATGGTCCATAGAACTTACTGAGGCCGATCGCCTCGATCATCGGAGGCCCCGAATCGGAGCCAGAACGTTCCTTGTGATTCATCCTCGTTTTCCAAACCCTGTTTCAGGAATCGATGCTCCCACAAGTGCCGATCACGTGGGTACTTCGGTTCCGACGGCCAATTTGCAATTCAAGTCGTCGATGTACACCGTTTGACGCTTGAAAGCCTCAGAAATAGCGATCTTTTCCCTCAAAGTAAAGCAATTCGACCGTCTCCTCAGGGCTGGTTCTGTCGGCGATTTGCGAGGTTGTCGTCGAACTGGCGGAGAATCTGGAGTTCGGCACCCATCGACCGACGCCGACACGTCAAACCGGTGCGGAGATCTTTACTCCGTACCGGTCGGCAGCGCCGTGCGGGCATACATGTTTCGAACCGCTGGATCACACAGCCCTGCATAATTGTAAGGGCGCAGTCGCCAGGCGACTGACTGCTCGAATTGATCGACAGCAGTTGATTTGTACTCTGACTGTATCGGCAATTGGGTCCAGAGTGATTTCACGATGGCTACAAACTGAGGATCATCAGCACATAGAAAGCCGTCGCGAACGCCGTCGTCCAGTCGACGCCGCTCGTACGTTGTGGCGGCGGCAAAGTAGAGCATGCTGAACGCTGTGAACGCGCGAAAGTTCTTGCGGGTCGCGTAGCAGCCATGCACCAGCAGGTCGATCAGTTCGAACTCCTGGCGCACCAGCCGACTGTACGAAGTGAGTTGCTCCGCCATTGTCGGCTTTCGCCAATGTTCGGCGAAAATGCGGGTCAGTCGTTCGATGCCGCAGAGTGTGTGAGCGATCCCCGTGCTGTGGAGCGGGTCGACGAATCCCGCGGCACTTGGCAACAACGCCCAGTTGTCGCCGGCGACTTGAGACGCCAGCCGCTGCATGCGCCGTGTGGCATGCAGTCCGTCGGCCGGCTCGATCTGGCGACTGTCGGCGAACTGCTGCGCGAGCGACGGATAACGATCCAGTATTCTGCGCCACTCTCCTAGAGGACTTGCGTCAACGCCGCGATCAGTTGATGAGTCGATCACGAATCCGGCGCTCGTGATTCCGTTGTCGAATCGCAACTGCCACATCCAGCCTTCATCGATCAGTTGATGCAATGCGGAATGGTCGCAGTCGAAGGGATGGTCGGCAACCCGCGCGCCTGATTCAGTCAACACATCCTGCCAGGGAACAACATCCGCGAAGTGGCCATAGATGGCCCGCGAGTGGGTATGCATTCCCTCTGCGGTGACGGGAATGTTCAACGCTCGCGGAACAATGCCCGCGCCCCCGGTGGCATCGATGACGAATTTGGCCTGAATCTCAAACTCTTTGGATTCACGAACGGCGGCGAGTCTCCAGCCATGCCCGCTGGCCGACAGCGAAACCTGCGTCCGATCGAATGTCGGCACGCCCAGTCGTTCCACTTCGCTGAAGAGGAAGGCATCGACATCAGACCGCAGCCAGTGCGTGTCGCCGATCTCATCATCACTGCTGGCCGCGACGAGGAGTTCGTTGTGATGCACGTCGCTTGGCTCGAACGTCTCTCCGGGGGTGTGGTGAAAATAGCTGAAGCCCCGTTTCAATCCGCGCAGCACTTCGGGATACGCACGTTTCCAACTGCCATACTTCGCCAGGGGTGCGAGTCTGGGCAGGTCGTATTCCCGCGCCAGGTCAGCCAGCACCAGGTCGGCCACGGGGGTGGAGGATTCACCGATCGCGAACCGCGGGTGGCTGCCGCGTTCGATGAGTACGGTATTGAGTCCGATGCGTGCGAGCAGCATTGCCATCAAGCTGCCGCCGAACCCGCCACCGAGCACGGCCACATCGACGTGCAGCGGATTCATCGCCTCCCTCCGCAGTCGCACTCGACCGGCGGGAGGACTTCTTGGGTGAGGTTCATCTGTCGTAGTCGTTCGATCCTGCGAGGAGCACATCTCGGGCAGGGACAAATCTGCTCGGCTTCCCAGAGATCGACGAAGACTCGTCGCTGCTCATGGATTGAAATTGAAGGCTGTTCGCATGAAGGGCGAAGTGTCGGCCCCTCACCCCGGCCCTCTCCCCCACGATGGCGTTGTGTTTGGAGTGCAGAGGTTCTCGGTGGGGGAGAGTTAGAAGTTACTCCGCGACCCAGACGAATGCCGGCCTCCGCGACTTGTTCGAGTGACGTGATACTCGGCGGCGAAAAGTCACCTCGGGCTTGCAGCTCTTCCATGATGCCGTTCCCCGCGCGAGTGGCGATCACCGAACAACAGCGGACGCCAACCGAGAAGGCATGCTCGATCGACTTGATGGCCCATTCGACCCCTTCCGCTTCATTGAGGTACGGAGGCTTGAGCAAGATGAAGGCTCGCATCGCGATGCCGTTGGATCCCAGGAACTCGGCGGCGGCATCGAAGTCGGCCAACGTCATCTGCTTGTTGAGGGCAGGCAACACATCGGGGTGAATCGTTTCCAGTCCCAACGCGACCTCCAGTTCTCCTGAGATCAACTCCTGGAACCGCAGGCACGACTCATGACACATCCGGGGATGGTTTTCGACGATCACCGTGCGGTAGCCGTCGACGAGCCTGGCGATTTCACGATGGTCCTCCGGCGGGATGGCTTGCGCGTCGAAAAAGTTGCCGCTGTTATAGAGTTTGATGTGCTCCGCGGGAGGAAGCGATTCGATCGCATATCGAATCTGCTCGGGAATGGCCCCCGGCGGAACACGTTCATCGAGCGTGTTCTTCCACAGGTCGCACATCAAACAATGAAACGGGCATTCACGATTTGTGAGGAACACCGTCGCCACATCTTCGACGAGTCCGGCGGCTGTCCGTTCCGGCTCCACGAACATTGCCCACGGTCGAAACGGATCGAGCGTGTTCTTCGGAGATCGCAACGCGACAATCTCGCGATCCGTGCGCGGCTGCTCTGGGCTGGAAACTGATCCAGAACGCAAAGTAGGTCCCGTCTGCCGGACGGGACCTGAGAGGCCCACCGTGTCGTCGCGAGAGGTCCCGCTCGGCAAGCGGGACCTACTGTTGTCGGAACTGCCTTTAGACATCGTAGATCGCCGCAAATTCGTTGCGGTAGACCCGCTCGTCGACTGGGAAGAGGCGATCGAAGACATCCTGGGGCACCGCGCCGCGCTGGAATCGCCGCTTCTCGAACACCGGCATTTCCAGTCCCGTAATCGCTTTGATCCCGCGACGCACGACTTCACCCTTCAAGCTGTACAACCGATCGTGACTCCAGTCGGTCAACTCAATGAAGGGAATCCCCTCGGCCACATCGATCACATTTGGTAACGCATACGGGCTGAGCCCTTCGAAGCCGCAGTGCCGGGCGGGGGCGTACGTCCGCACATGTCCGCGACTTTGCCCTCCCGAGTACGTCAACGAATGTTTGACGGCGTCGACACCCCAGCCTTCCTGATAGAGCATGCAGTTATTGAGGACGCTACGGATCGTCAATTCCGGGTTCTCTTCGATCGGATAGTCTTTCAGGTTCTCATCTCCGCCATCGCCGTCGATGAGATACTTCCAGTCGGGATAGCGCTGACGAATCGCCCGACACAGTGCCAACGCCATCGTCGCCGACTGCACATCGAGAGGCTTGTAGTCTTCGATCACCCGAATCGCCTCACGGTAGTCGAGATCTTCCTGATGCACTTCGACGGGTTCCAGGAACAACTCCAGATCGAGCGCACGGAGAAACTCACGCGCCTGATCGAGATCGGGACTGTCGCCATGCGCCGACAGGCTGAAGGCCTTGAGCCGGGCCGGCGATTCGCCGCGCGCCCTCAACAGGTGATATGTCAGCAGAAAGACCGAGCCGCTATCAACGCCGCCGGAGAACAGCACTCCCAGCGGCGCTTGCGTGTCGATCTTGTCGAGCCAGTGGTTGATTTCATTGGCGACGGCTCCGATGTAGGCGGTTCCGATTTCATCGAGATCGGTGCTGAGACGGTTGGGCTTTGGTGCGAGAAACCGCGTGTTCACCGGATTCGGATCGGGGCAGCCGATGAGTTTCAATTCGGTGATGTGGTGAGCGGGCACCATCCGCGTGTACGACGGGTGGAACTGCCCTTCAAGCCCTTCACTCTTGAGAAACTCGTGAATCTCGTCGATGCGTTCAGCGATCACCAGGCTGGGGCCTTCGGCTCGTTTGGCGAGAAAGTACCGCATCGGCCTGCCAATCGACCGGGCCATTCGCACGATCGTCCCCTCTTTGTGGACGAGGGCAAACTGGCCATCAATTTCCCGGACTTGATTGGGATCGCCAGAGCCGACTCGCTGAATTGCTTCGTCGACCTCCATATTGAACAGGACATTGGCTGCCGGGTCGAGCAGATTGACCAGACGTTCGACGTAAACGGAAGTCAGCATGAGCGTCCCTCGAAATGAAAACGAATGACTGAATGATGCAGACCTCAGTCTAACGTGGACGACGGCAACAATTCACCCGATCCGCAGGAATTCAATCCCTCCAGTCCTTGCCGGCGAAGTCGCGCACCTTGAGCAGTGAAATTGAGGTTTGCCAGTTTTGCGAGAGGCAAGCCGCCGGAACAGGCTCGCTTTGCTTCGCTGGGAATTCTCACTAAAAGGGGACTCTCGAATCGCTGCGGCCTTGTGTCCTTGAACTCTGTTTTCTCACTTTCATGTCTCAACCCTTGCGCGTCGGCCTGATTGGACTGGGGACCGTCGGTTCCGGCGTGGCCGGACTGCTTCTTAATGAGCGCGCCCGACTCCTGCGCCGGTCCATTCGTCCGATCGAGTTGCGAGCCGTGGCGGTTCGTGATGCCGCAAAGCCACGGGGGGTCCAGTTAACTGACAATGTCTTGCTGACGGAGAATGCGGCGGAAGTGACGACGCATCCTGATGTCGATGTCGTGGTCGAACTGATGGGAGGCGTCGAGCCGGCGCGTCAGTTGGTCCTTCAGGCCTTGAACCATGGGAAAGATGTCGTCACCGCGAATAAGGCCCTGTTGTGTCAAGCGGGTGACGAACTCTTTCGCGTGGCCCGTCAACAGGGACGGTCGATCGGCTTCGAGGCGGCCGTTGCGGGAGGCTGCCCCATCATTCAGGTGCTGGGACAATCGATGTCGGCCAATCAGGTGACATCGATGCAGGCCATCATCAATGGCACCAGCAACTTCATTCTGACCGAGATGTTCAACCAGGGTTTGCCCTACTCGGCCGCTCTTGCGGAAGCGCAACGACTCGGCTACGCCGAAGCCGACCCCGCCATGGATGTCGATGGGACGGATGCGGCTCAGAAATTGTCGCTGCTGGTCAAGCTGGCCTATGGAACGGCAGTCTCACCTGAAGATTTCCCAGTGCAGGGGATCGACACCATTGAACTGGCCGACCTGAAGTATGCCGACGAACTGGGCTATGCCGTCAAACTGCTGGCGACCGCGAAGTTAATCGACGGCCAACTCGAACTGCACACACAAGCAACATTGGTGCGACACGATCGTCCACTGGCCCAAGTCGATGGCCCTTACAACATGATCGCCCTTGTGGGTGACGTCGTCGGCAAGGCGGTTTTCTCCGCGATGGGCGCGGGGCAGATGGCGACGGCATCAGCCGTGGTCGCCGACCTGGTCGACGTGGCGGTGGGCCGTGCCGCCTTGACGTTTCGTGCCCTCGATCTGTTTGGAGAGAGCGAACCGTTGCCGCTGCAACCTCAGGAGAACATCTTCCGGCGGTATTATCTGCGGTTCAACGTCCTCGACCGCCCGCATGTGATGGCCGACATCACCGATGTGCTGGGTCGCAAGGGAATCAGTCTGGCATCGGTCATTCAGCACGAAGCTCCCGAGCTGGATGAACTCCCCGCCTCCGAAGAGGCAATCGTGCCGTTGGTCATCATGACCCACCGCACGACCGAAGGCCGCATTCGCGACGCCTCCGCCGAACTCGACCGCATCACGGCAATTCACAAACCGAGAGTCTGCATGCCGGTGAGTGATTGATTTGCAGCATTGGTCTTCGGGCAAATCCACGATTTCCTTAAACTTGTCATTGTTCAATTGTCACTGGTCATTTGTGAATGACAGAAAGTCCAAATGACAAGTGACCAGTGACAAATGACACTCAAAAACATGGCCAAGAAGTCACCCACCGCGGAGGAAAAACGCTACTGGCTCTTCAAGACGGAGCCGGACTGTTTTTCGATTGATGATCTGAAGTCTGCCCCCAAGAAGACGACGTTTTGGGACGGGGTGCGGAATTATCAGGCTCGAAACATGCTGCGGGATGACATCAAGCCGGGGGATCTGGTCTTTTGCTACCACAGCAGTGTCGACCCGCTGGCAATCGTCGGGGTGATGGAGGTCGTCAAGGAAGGCTATCCCGACCACACGGCCTTCGATCCCAAGCAGGACCACTACGATCCCAAGAGCAAGCGCGACGAACCGACGTGGTTCATGGTCGATGTGAAGCTGGTGGAGAAGTTCAAGCAACCTGTGACGCGCGACATGCTCAAAGCCAGCAAGGCGTGTGAAAAGATGATGGTGCTGGCCAAAGGCTCGCGACTGTCGATCCAGCCGGTGACTGCCGGCGAGTGGGAAGCCGTGATGGCGATGGCGGAATAGCAATCAAGACTTAGGAGCAATACGTGGCTTCAGGGAAGCGAGCCTTCTATCACAGTCGATTCTTTCAACTGCTTGTCGGCGGGGCGGTGACAGTTGCGTGTCTGGGGGTCGCCTGGTGGCAGATCAGTCAGGAGAGTGGTGACGAAAACGCCTGGAAGAAGATGCGCGAAGAGTTCGCGACCGCGAACTATGGCTGGCTGCCGCTTATGTGGCTGGCGCTGTTTACGTTCTTTGCATTCAAGGCGTGGAGATGGTCGCTCCTGCTGAAGCCCATCAAGCCTTGCTCGAGTTGGCAGGTGACGCCCGCAATGATGATCGGGTTCGCCTTCAACAACATTCTTCCCGCGCACCTGGGCGACCTGGTACGCGTGTTCGTCTTCTCTCGCAGCCAAAACGCCAGTAAGACGGGCGTGTTGTCGACGGTCGCTCTCGAACGCGTCCTCGACGTACTCGCGATCTTTTCTTTGCTTGTTGTCGGATTGGCCATGGTCGAGATGCCGTCCAACGAGCTGCGGAACATTGCCCTCGTCGCTGCAGCCGTCGCAGGCTTCGTCGTGATCTGCGCGCTGATCTACCTCTTCTGGACGAAGCCCTTTGTCGATTTTGTCGAGGGGATCCTCGCTCGGATGAAATTCTTACCAAGCGGTCTCTCGAAAAAAGTCGCCGGACTGATGGAAGCCGGGGCAGAGGGGCTGGCGTCCCTCAAAGATCCCCGGCTGGTTGTCGGGTTGATCATTTCTTCGCTCGCTCAGTGGTTTCTCAACGCCCTGCTCGTTCACTTCGCTCTGCTGAGCTTTGGCCTGCAGTTGCCATTGGCGGTCTCGCTCGTGGTGATGGGCACCGTCGCTTTCGCCGTGACGATTCCGTCTTCACCCGGGTATTTTGGCGTGATTCAACTGGCTTTTGGAACCTCGGCCGGGTTGTTCGTGGGAGATGGCGAGAAGTTCGCAGTCTACGCAGCCAGCGTGTATTACCACCTCGCCCAGTGGATCCCGGTGACGATTGTGGGCCTGATTTTCTTCAACCGCTCCGGCTTCAGCATGGCCGCTGTCGATGAGGAAGCTTCGCACCTGTCCGAGGAGGTCGGCCCCGAGGAATCGAGCGGCGAACAGCCAGCCGGCAATCCGGTCTAGGCATGAACTTTGCACGGGGGATATAGTGCAAAGTAAGGAAACAGGGGCCAGGACCGGGTTTCAGGTGTGTTGAACACGCACTGTGACAGGGAATCAGCCGCGAACAACTCATTGCCACGTCAAGGATGACGCCACCCGCTCAAACGAGTGCTCGCCGCGCCATCAGCACTTCGTCGTTTGAAGTGTTGAGAGCATTGTTGATGTGCGCGCTCTGCGGGTTGCTGACGTGCCTCTCCGCCTGCATCAATCAAAACAACACTCGGTTTCCGACACTCTATAGCGCTGGTGCCGAGTACGAGCGCGATCAGGCGGCCGTGCAGGATCCCTATCCCGATTCGATCGCCGGTCCCGATGCCGGCTTTCGTCCCAACGAGTTTCATCAGGAACGACCCGAACCGAGCCGTGCCCGTGACCGCTGGATGGCGACCCGCATGCGGCAGGACTACCAACGAAATAACCCCGGGCAGCAGCCGTTGTTTGCTCCGACGACGATGTACCCCAATCCCTACGTGGTACCTCCTCCAATCGCGGCGACCCCTTATCCGGTCTACGCCCCCTACCCCGCTTCAGTTCCCATCGGCCCCACGGCGAGCGGCCCCTTCTGGATGCCCTACCCGCAGCCGATGGTGGGCCAACCGATCATTGTGCAACCGCTGCAGTGAATCGAATGTCACAAGCGGCCCAGCCCCACCATCAAAGTCTAGCGACGCGCCATCAGTGCGTCATCGCGTAGAAGATGATGTTGATCCCCAGCGGGTACGCATACTTCTCCGAGAACTCGTGAAAGTACCATTCATTCTCCCCTTCACGCTCCCAGCCATCACCGAGATCGGTGTTGTGACAGATGATGACCACCATCCGGCCGTTGTCGTCGAAAATGCCTTGATAATGCGGCTCGCGAGCATCGGGGCGTTCCCAGGTGATGCCGCTCGACCGCCCCTGCAACGCCTGATTGATCGAAGGGATCTGTGGCTTCTCCGCCAGATCGTAGACGCAATGAAAGATCGGATGATCGAGCGGTAGTTCAATCGGCTCGCGGTCGGGAAAGACCTTGCGCATTTCGCGGATAAACTCGGCGTACTCCTCGACACCCCAGAAATCATCGACCATCAGAAAGCCTCCCTGGTCGAGATATCTGCGGAGGGCGGCGACCTCGGCCGGCATCAGATTCATGCCTGTTCCGGGATAGCCCCAGTCGCCCCCCGGCTCGATGATGTAAATGAACGGGTAGTCGAACAACCGGGGATCGGTCAGTTCCAGAATGATCGGGTCGGGATTGACGCGGAGCGATGTGAGTTGTTGCAGGCGGAACGAGATGTTGAGATCGCTGTCGGGATAGTCGGTGCGCCACTTTCCGCGCCCCCCACCCCAGGCGTTGTACTGAATGCGCACAAACGTAAAGACGTCTTCCGGAAAATCGGGATCGACCTCCCAGTCCGGGATGCCGCGACGATCGTAAATCTCAAATGGCCGCTGCTGACCGAGCGTGCTGCTGAGTAATGGCGAGAGGCTCAGCGATGCATGATGTGTGGGACTGGCGTCAGAGAACAGAGCGAAGTCGTCGGACATTTCCTCGACGATATTGACTTGATCCGCATTGAGAGCGAGTGGTACCGATACCACAACATCGGCGTTTGCCTGCCGTGGCAACAGCACGAATGTGTTCACGTAAAACCAGATGCCGGTCGCCGACGTGAGCACGAGATCAATCACGGCTAGCCAACCCAGTTTCTTATGCACCGCGCTATGCGGTCCCGGCTGCGGTGGGCGCGGATACTTCTTGAGGGCGAGGAAAATCGTGGCCGCCCAGAGAAACGGCGTCGTGACGGCAAAGATCAGATGGATGTAGAGCACCTGACGGGCTGCATCCATTTGTTGACTGCTCAGCCTCGGGGAGTCGGCGTCCTTGTTGACGATGTTTTCCCAACCACCATGCACCCATTGAACATCGACTTCGAATGCCGTGACGGCCACGAGCAGGATCGCACCAAGAGTAAGTTGGAGGTTGCGATGCCAGACATAGTTCTTGCGGACCTTGACGACCCACAGGCTGACAAGCTGCACGGGGACGAGCGCAACGAGCGACGTCACGACAAAGTCGAGCATAAACGAGGCATCGTACCCCAAAAACCCGTGCTGCCACATGTCCGCAACTTGCTCTGTTGAACTGGAAATCTGCAGTGCCCTGCGCAATGCACCACGATCATAGGCAGCCGCAGTCGATCATTCGAGTCGGAATGGGCGATTGGAACACGATTTCCGGTCATGTCCGCGACGATCAAATGGCAACCGAATCGTCGGTCGGCGGTTGCGGCGTTGACATCGGCCACCGAATCGAGAATTCTCTGGACTCAATGATTTTGTTCAATTCGTCCATCCCCATCTGTTGTGATTGAACCACATCGAACGCCTGAAGAGGAGTCTCACTCGGACGATCCGCGCCACGTGGCCGACGATGTCGAACGATTGCGAGCGGAGATCGGGCAGCTCAAGGCTCAGCTACAGTCGTTGCAGCAACGGGAACCCCTGAGCCCCGATGCGCGGGTCGGAATCGCCCTGGCTCTGCTGGAAGACGCCAATGGCTGGGCTCAGCACTTCAGCAACGTGCGGCTCGGAGTGGTGACGTTTCTCTCCGGAATCTGCGTCGGGATTATGAATTTCAAGTGGGACCGTCCCGAACCCATCTTCGTCTGGTCGACGCTCGGTACCTGGATACTGGGGATAACGCTGTTCGTCGTGTTCTCGATCGAAGAGTGGCGCAAGCTCGACCAGCGGCGGCGAAACATTCGACTACTGCGCGCTGCCGAACGCGGGGAACCGTTCGACCTGTCCGAAAAGGAAAGGCGCCCTCAGGGGCTCAAGCGACTCACACACGAGTGGCGCAGGCAACAAGACTGGGCCTATCCCTCATACTTCCTGCTAACGGCCATCTTTCTCTGTGCGTGGTCGATCTGGTTCTGTCGGCTCGGGACTGGTCCCTGACTAACAGCCGACATTGACCTACTCACTCTGCTGCGGGATGACGATTTCGTACTTCTCAAACAGGTCCACTCCTCCGACGAGATACTGTCGGCGGTAACCCTCGGCAATTTGCCAGACAGGGAGTGGAGGAATCCCGAACTGCGAAAGTTGAACGCTGCTGATAGCCGTCGGAATCTCGGCCATGAAGGTGTTCCGCGAAGCGTTCCATTCCTCAGGGGTGCTGGGGAAGCGCTTCGTGACGCGGACGACGAACAGATACGTGCGGTCCTGATTCCAGACGGCCTTGGTGTCTCCGACATTCATCTCTAGAAACACGTTCTGCATGAACGAGTCTCCGGGAGTGACATCTGGCAAGCCTGGAATTGTGTTGAGAACTGGGGGAGGCCGACCGAAATCATTCGCCGTCGCAGTTGAGAGTCGATACCACGACATCAGTCCCGTTTCGATCACGGTGACGGTCAGTCCGCCTCCTTCAACCCGTTCTGTTTCGCTAAACAGCGCCGAAAAGGGTTCGGTGCTCCCCTGGGCAATTTCGAGCAGTTGCTCGGCGCGTTGTTCGACCGCGACGCGGGCCTTGTCGAGTTGCCAGGCGTCTATCACCTGTTCGCGAATCTTGACGGCCATGCCTTCCCGATTGTCGTCGATGCTTTCGGGAGCGTAGAAATCGATGTCGGCGATCTTCCAAACGACATAACGAGACTCCGGTGGCGGAGGTGCCGGGTCGAACGGACTCGATCGAGTCGGACTTTCGCACAACAGCGGACGGTAGAGTCGTCCCACCGTGTCGAACAAGACAGTGGTCATGGAACTCCCAGCTCCGCTCGTCAGAGTCTGCACAGCCGAGCCAATCGGGAATTCTTCCGAGTCTTCCATTTCGTTGCTGGATTGGAGGTCCGTCTGCACGAAATAAAAGTCGAATGACGCCTCGTCATCGTCCCCTTCGGCCTCGGTCGCCAACAGGCGAGCCGCATCGAAGGCTGCCTGAGTCGACAGAAATCTTTCGTTGTCCGGTGGCAAGCTGGCGAAGCGACCGATATTCGCGTCGAACTCGCTGATGAAGGCCTGCATCTGCTCCTGTAGCAGCATGTCGGCCTTGAGGGCGACGAGATACTCCTCGATCTCGATACGAAGTTCGTCGGTTAACGGAGGGGGATAGACGATTGGAGGGGCGGCAATCTCATCCACCAGCGGAGGAGGAGGGGGATCGAGAGACTCCGACAACGTGAATGGTGCCGGGCCAACGTCGGCGTCCGGACTCGTCGTTTCTTCTGTGGTGGCAGGCGTTTCATCGCCTGCAGCCGTCTCGGTTGCCGCAGCATCTTCCGCGGTCGGCTCGACAGTTGGCTCGTCCACCGGAGGGTTGTCGTCGCCACCCGGCTCCCCTGATGGATCGGTCTCCGTTGCTTCCGCGGGCTGCGACTCTCCATCACCTTCCGGCGTTGGGGATTCCTCTGTCACAGGGTCGTCACAAGAACTATCGGTCGATTCATTCGTCGGCGACTCCGTTGACTCGACCCCATCAGCCTCTGGTTCCGCAGGCGTTGAGTTGGTCGCGCCGTCGGTTGGTACGGGCGTCGACTCATCTGCAGTTGGCCCATCTTCCGTTGGCTCGGAGGCGGGAGAGGTTTCGGTTCCGTCAGCTGATGTTTCGTCCGGGGATTCCGGGATGGGTGCGTCGGGATCGACAGGTGCCGGCGTGTCAGAGGTGCCGGGCGTAATATCGAATGGCAACCCGGGAGTGGGGGGCAGAGTCGGACCATTCAGGAACGGGTCCGGCATCATCGGTCCGCCTGGAAAGGTTCCCTCCATTCCAGGAATCCCTGTCCCTGGTGTTTCTTCAACCTGTGGTGGATAGCGTCGAATGTACTCGGCGTCGATTTCTTCGGGCGTCACGGTCACCTGGCCGAGAAACTGGTCGGCAGCACCTTCGATGTAGACACACTGAATGCGTCGCGGCTGCATGAAGCCGGGGCGGCCTTCTTCAAAAACGCCTTGCGGCGTGAAGTTCGGGAAGTTGTCGCGGTACTGGTTGAAGTACTCAAGCACTTCGGGATCGCTGGGCTCGACCGACTCGTTGACAAAGTCCGACGCAGGCAGGACCGCCAACTCCATATCTTGTTGAACGTTCAACTTGCGATAGGCATCCCAGTACGAATCGGGAGTGAGAATGTCCCCTCCGTTCATCATGCTGCGTGCTTGCGCCATCCGCCATTCATCCAGCAGCGCCGCGTAGACGGACTGCTCGGAAGATCCCAGGTCTCGCACGACCGCCCGCATCAACGCCCCGGTCATTAAGCTGCTATTAGAGACACGGTCATGCGTTAAACCCATCAGGAATTCGGTGACCGTTTCCTGATTCCCGACGACTCCCAGCCGATCGGCCTCGCGTCGCAGTGCTTCCGCAAACGCCATCGATTCGAGCGACGTGTCTCCGAAACCGTTCATTGGTCGAATCTGGGCAGTCGGATGATCCTCTCGGATGCGCTGCTGCACCATGACGATGAATCGGTTCGCCAGCTCTCGACGATTCCGGAACTCGGCCAACTGTTCGTTGCTGATGTCTCCTCCCGCCATCTGAATCGCGGGGGTCGGAGAAAAATTCCACGCCAGTAAGAGCCCACCCACCGCGCCGATCAGCAGTCCGTACGCGCCGAACTCGGAAGATTTCTTGGTATTCAATCCCCACAGCCAGCCGATCGAGCCGATGGCAAGTGCCAGGAGCGCAACCATCAATGGGCCGGGGATGTTCGTGGGGTCGGGGATCGAGCTGCAGACCACGAAGGCCAGCATCGACAACCCAACGAGCACCACCATCATCACTTTCTGATGGCGACGAAACAGACGAAACGGTGAACTCATCCGTGTGCCTTATTCTCTGTGGAGCCTGCGGTCTGCGACTGTGGCATGACCGACAGGAATCCTTCCCTGACAGCAGGGCGTTCACGTCAAAAGATATGCTAAAGCAAGGGAGAGTTCTCACTCTTCCCGCCCCGTTTCCGACGACGTTATCCGACGACCTGCTGCGTCACAACCTCAACAATCGACGGATTCTA
Organism: uncultured Planctomycetaceae bacterium; assembly: GCA_942492405.1. Lineage (GTDB taxonomy): Bacteria > Planctomycetota > Planctomycetia > Planctomycetales > Planctomycetaceae > JANNSB01. Next base: position 98,754 of record CALOES010000045.1, on the reverse strand, counting down.
GCTCGACTGCAGTGTTCCGCAAGTGGGAGGGAGCGGCGAAGATCGTCGGACGCTGGGCAGTCGCTGAAGGCCAAAACTCAATCGTCGCATGAAACCACGCCAGTCGACCCTCGGAAAATGAATCCTTCCGAGACACTCAGATTGCCACACTTCATCCTCCTCCCTGCGCCACGCAGAGTCGCGGGATCTCTCCCCACTGCATCAGTGAGCGAACCCGCCGATGATGCGACCAACTGCCGAAAAAAAGGGGAATAACCATGATGATGATCTACGAAAGAGAGCGCCTGCGCAATGTCTTCAGGCTCCCAGGTCGATCTCCCGGCGCTCGCCGCCAGCCAGCGGGCGATCCAAAACGTTGCCGGAATCACCAATGCCAGGCTGAACCAGCCGTCCACCACACTCCGGCCATAGAACGCCCTGCCGCAAAAGTGGAGCGACTTCAGTTTCACCCGCAAGAAACGCGACAGGATTTCCTCAGATGCAACAGGCAGCGGCCCGAAGTCGGCATCCAAAGCCTCGAAAGGAACCGACTTGAGTTCCTCCCGCAACGGGGGCAACCTTCCCTTCCCTCGCGTCAACCGGATGCCGTACGACAACAGCTTGATGCGCCCTCGTAGCGACTGGTCAATCGAACCGTACGCGTCACGCCGGGCGTATTGGCCCGCAGTGATACGAAACATCGTCAACGCCAGTCGGGAAGGGGGAGCCAACTCAGGCAGCGTCGGCAACTCGGCTTCGGACGCAGTGACCAGCAATTCGAGAAACTCCTTCAGTCGCGAGCCCTTGATATTCGTCAACGACGCCTGTCGCACGAGGTCCATCCACTGCAGAGTCCGCAGCAGCCGGACCACGACCGGGCCAGGACCGCTCAATGTCCGGTCGAGGGCGTCGACTATTTGCAGCACATCTTCCCAGTCTGATTTCTCACTTCCCTGAATGGCTGGCGGTGGGGAATCGAGTGCCCCCTCGGGAACGACCAGTTTGACAAGTTGTCGGAGTTCATCGCGCTGTTCGGCGATGGGACGGCCGAGGTTTGACACGACCGAGGGACAACTGAATCGCAGTCCCACGCTGATCGTCCGCCCCGCGGGATGGAACGCATACGGATAGATGCGACACGCCAGCGGCTTGGCGGCTTCACCAAACTTGCCGTGAATACGACACAAGCCGTTTGGGTCGAGAAAGACACACGAGCCGTCGGGCTGATGCGAAAGCCGATACCACTTGCGAGAAACTAGACCCCCTTCCTTCACGAACAACGGCTGACCGTCGGGGATGCCATCGGCCTCGGTCCAGTTCTGTTGCTCGATCCGCAACCGTTCTGTTTCTGTGATGGCAATTCCGTGCTGCTTGCAGCACCCGCCGCACGAGTGACAACTCCAGTTTTGAGCAATCGGAAGCTGTATAGGGAGTGGAGGCACGACCACGAGTGTAAACGGGATTGGAAGAGTTTGCGTCGCCGATTGAAGCGGCACGCATCAACCGACACGCATCATTTGAAATTCACCATGATGTTCCAAGCCGGCGAGCTCAGAACGCCTTGATTCCTGTTCGTTGCCACCTGACTTTCACTTGTTGCTTGTCACTGAATCCTTCGGCGAGGATACTCTGGGGCGTCATCGAATTCCTTCCGGAGTGGGACGCTATGGGCAAGAAGAAAACCGAACCATCTCAGAATCAGCAGGCCATCAAGTGGGCGGTGCGGGTCTTCGTGCTGGGAACGCTCATTTTTCTGGTCATCTTGGCGTACCAGGATTTTCAAGCCAAGTCAGAAGCTCAGCAGACCGCCGACGCCTGGCGCGACCGTGTGCGAGAGGTTGACAACGAAGACGGAGAACTCAGGCAAAGGGATCTCGGCCCTCTTGTTGTGGGCAATGCAACCATGCGTAATGGTGTATTGAGCGACCTCCAGAATCCACGAACGTCCCATCGGGTCCAAATCTACGAATGGAAAGGTGTCTTTCGAACATACTCGATTCGTGTCGGACTCTATGACCTTCCCGATACGGCGAGCGAGGATGGTATCGTCGAAGTCATCGAAGGCCCCGGCCCACCCGCGGAAGCCGAATGACTCTCCAACTCTAAGCGTTCCCTTAACATCAAGATTCATATGTCTGCAGTAACAACTGTCACTGGCCGCGGCATCCCGCTGTTGTTGGATGATATCGACACCGACCGCATCATCCCGGCGCGTTATCTCAGGTGCGTCACGTTCGACGGCCTCGGTGAACACGCCTTCGAGGACGATCGCAAGCAAAACGCCAAGCATCCTTTCGATGATGCACGCTTCCAGGGAGCCTCGATTCTGGTTGCCGGTCGCAACTTCGGTTGCGGTTCCAGTCGCGAACATGCCCCACAGTCGCTGATGCGCTGGGGCATTCACGCCATCGTGGCCGAGTCGTATGCCGAGATCTTCTTCGGCAACTGCATCGCGCTGGGAGTCGCGGCTGTCACCGCCAGTCGAGTGGGGCTGGCTCAATTGTCGACGCACATCACCGAGAACCCGCAATCGGAGCTGTCGGTGAACCTCGTCAACCTGCAGGTCACTTGTGGCGACGAAACGATTCCGTGCGAGATGCCGGCCAGTGCGCGCGACGCCCTTGTCAGCGGCCAATGGGATTTTCTGGGCCAACTGCTGGAAAACAAACCCGGCATTCGTGCCACCGCCGACACGCTGCCGTACGTGCGAAGTTTTGAGTGAGGCCTGCCTGAAGACCGCGCTTCGACGACCGCCCAAGATCCGCAAATGGAGACGATGTCATGTGCAGTAAACTACTTCTCCTTGCCGGCGACTACGTCGAGGACTACGAAATCATGGTGCCGTTTCAGGCCCTGCAGATGGTGGGGTATACGGTGCATGCCGTTTGCCCAGGGAAGAAAGCCGGTGATGTCGTCCGCACCAGCGTCCACGACTTCGAGGGAGACCAGACCTATAGCGAAAAACGAGGACACAACTTCACGCTGAATCATGCGTTTGCCGAAGTCGATCCTGGTGCTTATGCAGGGCTGGTGATTCCCGGAGGCCGTGCCCCCGAATACCTGCGACTTGACCCCAAGGTCATCGAGATCGTGCGGCACTTTGCTGACGCAGACAAACCGATCGCCGCCATCTGTCACGGCCTGCAGATTCTCGCGGCTGCCGGCGTGCTGAAAGGCCGCAAGTGTACCGCCTACCCTGCTTGCGGACCGGAGGTGACGTTGGCTGGAGGCGAATTCGTTGCGACCGATGTCACCGCAGCCATCGTGGATGGCAACCTCGTCACTGCCCCTGCGTGGCCCGCTCACCCTGCATGGCTGGCGGAATTCCTCAAAGTGCTCGGAGCGCGGATTGCGCTTTGATCCGCCAGACGGCTCCGATCATGTCCACCATCCCCATTATCCTCAACACGGCCTTCGGACTCGAAGCGGTCGTGGCGCGCGAAGTTCAAGCGTTGGGGTATGGGCCGACCACGGTGACCGATGGGAAGATCGAGTTCTCCGCGGAACCGAACGCCATCCCTCGCCTCAATCTCTTTCTGCGGTCGGCCGACCGCGTGCGCATTCGTGTCGCGCGGTTCATGGCGTATGACTTTGGCGAACTCTTCGATCAGACGTTTGAGGCTCCTTGGGAAGAATGGATCGGCCCCAACGATCTCTTCAACGTCACTGGCAAGAGCGTGAAGTCGCAATTGCACAGCATTCCTGACTGCCAGCGGATCGTCAAGAAGTCGATCGTCGAACGGCTCCGCAAGGCCCACGGCGTAACGATGCTGCCGGAAGATGGAGCCCCCTGCCCCGTCGAGGTTGCGATCCATAAGGACGAAGTGACGCTGTCGGTCGACACATCTGGGTCGGGACTCAACAAACGCGGCTACCGCAAAGGAATCGGCCTCGCCCCCTTGCGAGAAACGCTGGCGGCCGGACTGGTGCTACTTTCGTACTGGAATCGAGATAGGCCCTTTCATGACCCCTTCTGCGGTTCAGGGACGATCGCCATCGAAGCCGCGATGATCGGTCGCAACATGGCCCCCGGACTCCATCGAGAGTTTGCCGCCGAACGCTGGCCGCGCATCCCTGCAACGGCATGGACGGAGGCCCGCAAGGAGGCCAAGGACTTGATCCTTCCTCCGGGCTTCGAGCGACCTTTCATTGCCTCCGACATTGATCGCCGGGCGCTGGGGCTAGTGCGACAACATGCGGAACTGGCCGGCGTCGACAAGGACATCCACGTTCAGCAATTGGACGCCACCGAACTGAAGACATCGCGGAAATATGGGTGCATCATCACGAATCCCCCCTACGGCGAGCGTCTGGACGAGGGAGTCGACGTCGAGTCTCTTTATCGCGGCTTCGGCAACGCGATCGCCGACTGGGAAACCTGGTCAACATACGTGTTGACGACTCATCCCTTTCTCGAGCGTCTCTGGCAACGGAAGGCAATGCGCCGGCGAAAACTGTTCAACGCGCAGTTGACCTGCACCTACTACCAGTTCGTCGGTCCGAGACCACCCAAAACGAATACGGAACCAGAACCAGATTGATCCGTTAGTCCTCGAACCGCCGATCGATAATCGTTGTGCCAGCAGGCAGAGGGATGCGATTCAGATCGACGATGTCGCCATCGACCACCAACCAGATGCCTCGATCTTCGTAGGAAGGATCCCAAATCCTCACTCCGGCGTTCAGCGTGCCAAGATACTCGTGAGGACCGCGAAACAATGTGATCGGCACTCCCTCGGATTTGATCTTCAAGATGTGGGGCCAGGCGGCCTCGAATTCCTCCTGGGTCGTGAATGGGATTTCATAGAATGTGAGATCGGCCAGGCTCCCGGTGAGCGTGCGCGACTGCTCTCTCAACGGCTCCAGTTCCTCAGGCCAACTTTCCGGCCATTCTCCAGAAGGTACAAAGAGCCAATCCCAGAGCGGATAAGCGGTCGAACAGACGGTGCATAACGCGATGGCAGCACACAAAGGGGCGAGTCGCTTCATGGTTAACCTTCGAAGAAGCGCGGAACTGTCAGTTAAGTGTGATTGAATCTCCGCGATGCCGGTTCAATCCTCTGTCGGTTCTTCGTCATCCAGGTAGTCGGCGAACGGGATGACGTGATAGTACCACGTCAGCGGTTCCTGCTTGCCATCGAGATGGTAGGTCTGGAGTTGAATCTCTCCCCTCTCGGCCAGTTCTCGGAGGATATGGACGCGCACCACTTCTTTCCCATCTTCTTCTCGAGTGTCCAATGCCACGGAAAGATCCACCGGGCCGGAACCGTCGTCGGTTTCGTCGTTGGGAATGTTCAAGTAAACGCCAGACAGTGGAGCCAGCCTTCCTTCGTCGGCAAGAGTCAGTGTGACCGTGACACGACCGGTGCCGTGATCCACGACCGAGACGTCGTAGTCGAGTTGCAGTTCTTCCTTTGTCTCGCCCAATTCAAACCCCAACGCCCAGACGGCGCCGGTACTCAAAACGAGCACGGCGAACATCGTCATCGGCAGCCGCAACTTTCGCACCGACATGGCATCTCTCCTGATGTGAGGGGGTATCAACGGGATTCTTCGATCTCTATGAAATCAGCAAACTGCAGCGAATCACACTCTTACCCATCCTACGTGACCATTTCGCGACTTCTTAGGCGAATTCCGGTCATTTCACCGACGTCACAGGAACATGGGCGTCACGACTATCCAGAGAATCGACAGCAGTTTTGCGGTGACGGACACGTGAGCAAGCTATTCGCGATACCTTGCCACTTTGGCGGGGTTCGATTCAGAACGCGGTTACGCGGAGTGAAACAATCTCGTGTGAGTCAATCCACCCATTCGGAGAATACGATGAGAGAACTTTTGCGATCAGCCCCATTGCTGTGCTGCTTGATCACGATTCAGTGTGCCTTCGCGCAGACGGACGCCCCAACCTCGCCCCCGCCTGAGGACGATTCTACGGCGACCGCACCGGAGGATCCACGAGCGGCGGCGATGGTCGCTCGGCTCTGGCAACGAGACGCAAACGGCGACGGCAAGATCTCGGAATTCGAGTTCCCCGGCCCCAGCGAGATGTTCGAACGTTCTGACCTCGATGACGACGGCTACTTGAATCGTGCTGAAGTGGAACAGATGGCGCAAAATCGTGGTCGCCGAGGTGCCGGCCGCGGCGAAATGATGGACCGCCGCGTCAATTCACAGGGAGTGCAAGTCGGAGAGCAGATTCCCGATCATCAGGTCTTCGATCTGGAAGGAAACGCAGTCGAGCTGGCAACTCTGTGGAGCGACAAGCCTCTGGTGCTTGTCACGGCATCGATCACTTGTCCCATCGCTGTCGACTCGTGTCCGACAATCAGTGAACTGCGTGTAACACAGGATGATCGCGTGGGCTTTGTCATCTTGTATGTACGTGAAGCTCATCCTGCGGAAGACGAGGCTGCCGTTTCAGAGACGGCAACGGTCGCTCGCGATCCGATCCCCTCCGGCTTCGGCAGTCATCCACAGCCGGCATCACAAGCCGAGCGAGATCGTCTCGCGAAAACCTTTGCGACACAGTTCAGTGAAGGGATCCCGCTGTATGTTGCCGATATCGATGATCAACTCATTCGCACGCTGGGAGCCGGCCCCAACAGCGGTTTATTGATCGATACCGAAGGCCGCCTCCTGAGCAAACTCGGCTGGTACAATTCGGAGTCGATGCAAGCCGCGATCGATGCGGCACTTGAATCGGAGTAACCGCTGGAAACTCAAGAGACGGGTTCGGGTTCGCTGAACGATCCACTGCAAGCGTTCAATTCGAAAGCGCCTCGAAGCCTGTGACGACGTCAAGGATTTCGGCGGTAATGGAGGTTTGGCGCTGTTGCTGGTATTCGTGATGCAGATCTTCCTGCAAATCCTCGATATGCGTTTCAGCGGCCTGCATGGCGGCGATACGAGCGGCGTTTTCGCTGGCTTGAGACTCCGCACATGCCTGAAACAGCGATACAAACAGGTATTGCCGGGCAATCCAGGGCCATAAGATGTGCGTCGGCAAACTGACCAGCGGCAACGATCTCCCCGGCCAGCGGGCCGGTCGTTCGAGTACAAGTTGCGAAGGCGCGATGGGCAGCAGCACTTTGTGTTGTGGTGAGTACGGAGTTCGCGCCGATCGACGATTGTGAAAGACGACAACGGTGTCGAGACGGTGCTCTTGTCGCCAGTGATCGATTCTGGGAAGCAATTCCTGCAGCATCAGCGTGATGGCCGAGGCGGCACCTGGCAGTTCGATCGAGTCGTCCACTTTGTAGCCGCTGTCTTCCAGTCGTCCCGCGAGTCGGCGCCCCAGCACGATCAAGGAGACTCCGAGAATCGACTTCTCTCGTTTCGTGTTACTCATGAATTCTTCGACAGCCTGCGCCACGGCATCGTTGAACCCGCCGCACATGCCCTGGTCGGAGCCGAACACGATCAACCCCGTCCGCTGCGGCGTATGGTCGGCTCGCGTACCGTGCAGCGATGGATCATTCCAGACGGCCATCTCGGCCGCCTTGCGGATCGTCTGGATGTACGCGTTCAGCGATTCCTCTGCCGACTCATACTGACGAATGTTGACGGCGGCCAGGATCTTCATCGTCCTGACCACTCCGGCCAGATCCTTGGCCGTTGCAATCTTGCGATTTAGTGTTTCAACGGTTTGCATCGACGTACCTCGTGGCGATGCGCTGCGCCAGCTTGATGAGACGATCCTGTTGCTCGTCCTGCAGTCGGTGGCCCTGCTCGATCTCGTCGCAGATGTCGAGGCATTCGGCCTTAAGGTCGCCGCGTGCGTCGGTCGCCGCTTCCGCAACACGCCCCAGAGGGATGGAATCCCATGCCCCACTGGTGGCGGCCAGCAGGATCACGATCTGCTCAGGCACCGAGAGGCCATCACCCTGATTCTGCTTGAAGACTTCGCGGACCAATCGTCCGCGTACGAGTCGCTGTCGCGTTTCCTCATCGAGTCGACTGCTGAACCGCGAGAAGGCTTCCAGTTCTTCGAATTGGGCGTACGACAACTTGAGATCGGACGAAACCGCGCGATAAGCGGGGAGTTGCGTCTTGCCCCCCACACGCGAGACCGACCGACCAACATCGACCGCGGGGAGGTTCCCCTTATGAAACAGTTGCGGGCTGAGCATGATCTGCCCGTCGGTGATCGAAATGAGATTGGTGGGAATGTACGCGGCGACGTTTTGGGCTTCGGTCTCGGCAATGGGGAGGGCCGTTAACGAGCCTCCCCCCAATTCTTCCCGCAGGTGCGTCGAGCGTTCCAGCAGGCGTGAATGGACGTAGAAGATGTCACCGGGAAACGCTTCGCGTCCCGGAGGGCGGCGCAGAAGCAGCGACAGTTCGCGATAGGCGCGAGCGTGGGCCGTCAGATCGTCGTAGACGATCAGCACATCTCGGCCTTCGGACATCAGGTACTCGCCGATGCTCGTGGCGGCGTACGGAGCAATGAACTGAATCCCAGGAGGATCGTTTCCTTGCGCGGCCACAACGATGCAATTCGCCATGCGCTGCCGCGATCTCAGTTCGTCGATGACTCGCGCCACTGATGATGCCTGTTGCGCGATCGCGCAGTAAATGCAGACAACCTCCGTCTGATTGAGAATGGTATCGAGTGCGACGGCGGTCTTGCCCGTTTGTCGGTCTCCGAGGATCAACTCACGCTGGCCGCGCCCGATCGGGATGAGCGCATCCACAACCTTGATGCCGGTCTGCAATGGTACGGTGACCGGCGACCGCTGCATGATGCCGGGGGCGTCGCGCTCGCAAGGCCAGCGGAGGGAAGCTCCCAACGGACCCATTCCGTCCAGTGGACGTCCCAACGGATCGATAACCCGGCCCAGCAACTCTTCGCCCACGGGAACGTCGAGGACACGACCACTTCGACGAACCTCGTCCCCGGCACTCAGCTTGTCGCCGTGATCGAGCAAGATCACGCCGATCTCTTCGGGATCGAGGTTGAACGCCATGCCCATCACATGGTGTGGGAACTCGAGCAGTTCATCGGCCTGAGCATCGCGCAGTCCCGAGACGCGTGCCGTCCCCTTTCCCACGCTGATCACCTTTCCCACCTCCACTGCCTGCAGCCGCGCGCGCGCGTCGGGCAGAACCTCGCTGAGAGTGGTGAATGTGTCGTTGAGTGCGTTGATCAACGGCTGATCTGACATGTGTGATAATCCTGCTCCTGCTCAACGAGTTGACTGTGCGAGCATCCGCTGATCGAGCGCTGTGGCGATCGAACGCTCCAGCGCAACGAGGTAATGATCGACGTTCCATTCGAGCTTGCGATCGCCGGCAACAAGTTCGATGCCGCAAATGAGGTCGGGGTCAACCTCGAATCGCAGCGTATGTTTACCGAGTCGCGCGGCAACGTTCTTGGACAAGGCCTCTCGATCTTCGTCGGCCAGTGGAAATGCCGTGCGTACCACCAACGGCAATCCCGTCCCTCCTGCATTCGCAACGTCCGGCTCTTTGGCGAGCAGTTCGTCAAGTTGCGACAGAAAACGTTGTACGGATTGCTGTTCCAAATCAATGTCGGCCAGTTCCCGCAGCACATGTCGGACGATGTCCTGGACCTGCCGGGCTGTTCGCTGCCTTAGCTCGCCGAGGAACTGCTGTTGTTCGCGGCTGACGGCCTCGTGCCATTGGTCCTGCATTTCGGCCACTTCCTTGCGAACACGTGCCTGTTGATCTTTCTTCCAGGTCTCAACATCAGCCGCGGCTTCCGCCATGAGCGAGTCCTTCAAGTGCGCCAGCTCGGCCTGTTGGTTCTCAAACGCCTGCTTCGCCTGTTCGGCGGCTGCCTCGCGGTCGGCGGCCGACTCCAGCCGCTGCGTAATGCCCCGCTCCCGCTCCTCAACCGCATTCAAGATGGGCCGGTAGAGCAGCTTCTTCAGGAGCCAGACGAGCACCAGAAAGTTGACGATCTGGCAGACGAATGTGAACCAGTCAATCTGCATCGAAGGGGCCTTTGACTAGGGCGTCGGCGGCTGGTTCCAGAACGGATTGGCGAAGATCAGAATCATTGACACCACAAAACAGTAAATGGCCGTCGATTCGACCATCGCCATCCCGACGAACAGTGTGCGAGTGATGGTCGACTTTTCGTCGGGTTGCTGAGCGATGGCCGACAACGCCTGAGCGAGAGCGCGTCCTTCACCCAAAGCGGGACCGATTGAGCCGATCGAAATCGTCAATCCCGCCGAGACGATGGAGGCGACCGCAATCCATGTGGAGGAATCCATATGCTAGTCTCCAGTATGAGTGGCCTGTGAAGTTCCTTCGTCATGAGCCTGTGTCGCCGACGCGATATAGACCATGGCAAGGATCGCAAAAATGTACGCTTGGATCATGCCCGTCAGCAGTCCGAACAACTGCATGATGATCGGGACGAACAAGGGGACAAATCCGAGAAGAATGGCTGCAATGACCGTGCCGCTCATCATGTTTCCGTACAGGCGGACAGCGAGTGCCAGCGTTCGTGACAGTTCCCCGATGATGTTGAACGGCAGCATGAAGACCGAGGGCTGCGTGTACTGGCGCAGGTACGACATCACTCCCTGACTTCCGATGCCAAAGACAGGCACCGCGACGAATACACATGTCGCCAAGGCGGCCGTCGTGGACAACGACGCCGTCGGAGGAACATAGCCTGGCACGAGGGCCAGTAAATTGGCCATCGCGACGTACAAGAACAACGTGCCAACGAACGGGAGGTAACTGCCGGGATCCTGCCGACTGATTTCGCGAATCTGCTGCTGCATCCCCAGTACGATGACTTCGAGCATGTGCTGCCCGCGAGAGACATGGGAATCGACGGAAAGCCTGCGTGTCATCCACCACGCTCCGACGGTCAGCACGGCCATCGCGATCCATGTCGCGACGATCGTGGCATTGAGCACCAGTGATCCCCAGCGAAACAGTTCGATCTGATCGGGCGAGATGTTCATGCCGTTTCCTCCTCACCCTGCCTTGGTCGGAAATGTTCTTGAAACCTGCCAGAACATCGCATGCCGGACCACCAGGATGCCGGCAAGACAGGCCATCACGGCACGCCAGTCGCCTGCCGCCAGCCAGTACATCCCGACCAACAACAGACTCATTCGCCCGAGGAAACTCAGGAAGAGTGTCGCGGCCGAAGTCTCAGCGAAGTTGCGGACAGTCAGCCACAGCCCTGCAAAAAAGATGTAGCCGAGCATGCCGCCGCCGATGAAGCTGATGACGATTCTCGCAGTTGGTTCGAGATGATTCATGGTCTCTTCTCCTGCACCTCTTTAGGTGCCGATGCGTCCGCGGCAGGTTTGCGATCAATTTTGGACTCTGGTCGCAGTTCCCCTTCACGATAGACCCAGCGCCACGCGTGATAACAACCGACAGCCAGGCCGGTCAGCATGAGCATCATTGTCCACGACTGTCGCCCCGGCCATTTACGATCGATCCAGACTCCGGCCGCCACGCCGATCAGGGTGGGCACGGCGATCGACCAACCCACCAGCCCGAACATTCCGAGTCCGAACCAGATCGTACGCGGCGGGTCGTGTCGGGCCGCAAGTTTGCGCTGCTGTTTGGCAGAGACGATGTCCGTCATCGGTTTCGAGGCGGGCGACCTGTGCGCGGGATCAGGCATGGTCTTGCTCCCGAAGGGATAGGAAACGGTGCGCGAAATCGGCTTCGAGTCGCGCGACGGCCGAACGTGTCGCGCGTTCGCGATCATCAAGTTCCGCAAACTCGTGTTCGACAATCTGTTGAAGCGTCGACAGGTCATCTCCCACGACCGCATGCAGCGTGCAGACGTAAACCTCGGCGTCTGTCTTGACCAGCAGGCCTTCATCGACGGCCACGAAGCGAATCCGATTCGTTGACGATTCGAATTCAAGCAGACCAGGCACGAGTGATGTCGCCAGATCGCGATGGGCCGGCAAGAGACAGAAGCAGCCGTCTTGTGCTTCGGCCGTGACCTTGACGACTTCATCCGTCAAGCTGAAGCCGCTCGGTGACACGATCCGCAGACGCATTGTCGCTGGCATGTTCAGCTCTCCTTGACGTCGTCGATGGCACCGATCATGTAAAGGCGCTGCTCGGGGATCTCGCGAAACTCGTCTGCCAGAATCCGCTCGCATCCGACGAGCGTCTCCTCGATCGAGACAACTCGGCCTTCGTAGCCCGTGAACTGTCCGGTGGTATAGAAGGGCTGAGTCAAAAACCTTTCGAGGCGACGCGCGCGATTCACAATCGCTCGATCCTCTCGAGACAGTTCTTCCAGTCCGAGCATCGCGATGATGTCCTTGAGTTCCTCGTATTGTGCCAGCGTGCGCCTCACATCCTGAGCCACTTGGTAGTGCCTGTCGCCGACAACATGCCGAGCGAGCATCTTGGCCGTCGATTGCAAAGGGTCGACTGCCGGATAGAGCCCCTCGGCGGCCCGTTTTCGCGACAGGACGATTGAAGCCGACAAGTGGGAGAACGTGTGAACCGCGGAAGGATCGGTGAAGTCATCAGCGGGCACGTAGACGGCTTGAACAGATGTGATCGCCCCATGTGCGGTCGTGCAAATCCGTTCTTCGAGTTCAGACAGTTCCGTTGCCAGCGTCGGCTGATACCCGACGCGCGACGGGAGGTGGCCCATGAGTCCCGAAACCTCGGTACCTGCCTGAATGAACCGGAAGATGTTATCAATCAGCAACAGGACGTCTCGCTTCTCGACATCACGAAAGTACTCGGCCATTGTCAGCGCCGCATGTCCGACCTTGAATCGCGCTCCGGGAGGCTCGTTCATCTGGCCGAAGATCATCACGGTCTGATCGAGTACGCCGGCTTCCCGCATTTCGCGATACAGTTCTTCCGCTTCCCGGCAGCGTTCGCCAATGCCACAGAACAGGCTGACTCCTTCGTGTTGGCCGACGACGTTATGGATCAGTTCGGTAATGAGCACGGTCTTGCCGACACCCGCCCCGCCGAATAGCCCGGCCTTGCCTCCACGCTCCAAAGGTGCCAAGAGGTCGATCACTTTGATCCCAGTGAGAAACACCTCGGTACGGGTGACGCGCTCGGTGAAATTCGGGGGATCGCGCCGCAGTGGCCAATGTTCGGTTTCTTCCAGTGGCTCTCCATGATCGATGACGTTGCCGAACACGTCGAACATGCGGCCCAGCGTGGCTCGACCGACAGGCACGGTCAGCGTTTCTCCGGTGTCGACCACGCGGCTTCCGCGCGACAATCCACGCGTCGGGACGAGCGAGATTCCGCGCACGGTCTGTTGATCAAGTTGGCTGAGAACCTCCAAGGGAACCGCGTCACCGGCGACGAGACGAGCACCAAGAGCAGGTAGGGCCGTCTCGAAACACGCATCGACGACACTGCCGCGTATGGCAGTCACCGTCCCGATGTTTTCATGCATTGTTCGTCTGTTGTCGTTCATCCGATCGAATTCCGGTGGGAGTAAACCCCTGTAGTGATAGGGATCTCGGGCAACTCATATGCCATCAACGAATTGACATCACAACCGTCGACTCATCGCCACACTGATGAGCGAATACGCACGCCCTGGCGGCCGGTGAGCCGATTAGCACATCGGCTTGCGGCCTCGAATCGTGGAATTCTCCCGGTTTCGTCGGGCTGTCCCAACTAACGAGCCATCAGCCGTCGGCAGAACCGACCACATGTCGGACGCACCAATAGGCCAGCACGGCGTCGCGGTGTTCCGCAGAGGCATGCCGTCGGTGCAAGGCGCGGGTGGGACTGTTGAGGTAGTCCCGCGTCGAGGGAGTAAGAAAAGCGCTGCCGCTGTATTGCAGAATATCGCAAATCAGGTTCTGGAAGTTGTCGGCCGAACTGCTGGTTCGTCTCTCCTTGAGGTATTCGTAGTTCATCATGTCGGCCACGATGCGAAAGGCTTCAAACGGAGGATCACAGAGGATCCATAACTCAAGCCCATGATCTTCGGGGCGCGACTTCAAGTCGGCAATTCCAGGATCATGCCGAAAGACGCCGTCGGGCAAGCGACCTTCCGTCCTGCCGTGAACGTCGACAATGTCCGCAATGCTCAGCAGGCCCACATGGCTCCAGGGGATCGTCTGCTCCGTTTCTCCAGAAAGCGAGATGACAACGAGACCATTCTCCACACAAGCGACGCGGTGCAGTGTCCGCGCCAGCCGAAGGTCGGGAATTGTGTCGACCGGCACGGCGGCCGTTTCAATTCCCAGCGATTGCAACTTCGCGGCCGCCGTCTGGGCTACCAACTGGTCAAACTCTCCCGGCCACACCGCGGGGATGTGTCGAAGCCGGTTGCGACCATCAATTGCATTGAACCCAAGTACTTCCTTCAGAACCGGCAACGCCTGTTCCTGATCGACACTTTCCATCGCAACCGCCAGCCTGTACTTGACGGCGGAAGAGGCCGTTGGCTCGCCGACCGTCGGCGATGTCGGCCCGGTTGCATCGTTCATGACGTTGCTCCTGCGTGGAAGTTTTGCAGTCAGGCGACGGTGACGGATTCATCAAGATACACATCCTGAATGCGGTGCAGCAGCGCAATTCCCTCTGCTTTCGGCCGTTGGAACGCCTTGCGGCCGCTGATTAACCCCATGCCTCCCGCGCGCTTGTTGATGATCGCGGTCCGCACCGCCTGCGCGAGATCCGAATCACCCGAAGACGCGCCGCCTGAGTTGATCAACCCCGCTTTGCCCATGTAGCAGTTGGCAACCTGATACCGGCAAAGATCGATCGGATGATCGCTGGTCAGTTTCTCGTACACGAGCTTCGAGGTCTTGCCGAAATTCACTGCTGTGTAGCCACCATTATTCTCCGGTAGCTTTTGCTTGATAATGTCGGCCTGCAGCGTGGATCCCAAGTGGTTGGCCTGACCCGTGAGGTCGGCGCTCACATGGTAGTCCTTGTCTTTCTTGAAGGCGGGGTTTCTCAGGTAGCACCAGAGGACGCACGCCATCCCGAGTTCGTGGGCTGCTTCGAAAGCTTCGGCGACTTCGACGATCTGCCGGCGAGATTCGTCCGAGCCGAAGTAAATCGTGGCTCCGACCGCGACGGCTCCCATGTCGTAAGCCCGATCGACCGAGGCGAACATCGTCTGGTCATAGGCGTCGGGATACGTGAGCAGTTCGTTGTGATTGATCTTCACCAGAAACGGAATCTTGTGAGCATATTTGCGTGCGACCGCTCCCAGCACACCCACCGTTGAGGCGACGGCGTTACAGCCCCCATCGATTGCGAGCTTGACGATGTTCTCGGGATCGAAGTAGTCGGGATTGACGGCAAACGACGCTCCGGCCGAGTGTTCGATCCCCTGATCGACCGGCAAGATCGAGACGTAACCGGTTCCCGCCAAACGACCATGGCTGAACAGACTCTCCAGGCTCCGGAGCACACGAGGATTGCGGTCGCTCTGGGAATAGACACGATCGACGACGTCTCCTCCAGGCAGCGTCAACCGGCTGCGATCGATTCCGCGGCAGGTATAGGATAGCAGTGGTTCCGCGTCCGCGCCCAAGAGTTCTGAGATCCAGTCGGCCATGTGGGTTCCTCCTTTGGTTGACTCGTTATTGAACTGAGTACGCTCTCGACACTTCCGCAATCAATAATCGTGGCATTCCAGTAAAGCTGGCCCCGCCGAGTGTCAAGCGGCTTCTTCAGACCGACTTAGTGCTGCAACCTGCGTGCCATTGAGTCCGTGTCGTCGTTTTGACGAATCGAACGCCCTTCGCGATTCGGATTCCGCGTGCGGAATTGTGCGATGAAAGAGTGATCTATCACCTGGCACTATCCAGGTCGTCCTGGGGTAATGCTAATGGACTGTTGGTTTGCATTGAAGCAGGCGCTTCCGCAGCGGCGGTCGAGTGCTGTGGAGTTGGCGTCGTTTCGAACATTTTCGGAGCTTCCTTGCCAAGGAGCACGACGCCGATCGCGACCAGGAACACGGCGAAAACCTTGCGGAGAGTGTCCTGATCGATTTTGGCACTGAGCGACTTGCCGACGACGGTGCCGAGGATGCCGATCGCGACAAACAGACCCATCGTTGTCCAGTCGACGTGCAGTTCGAGAGCGTCCAGCACTCCAAGGTACTTGTAAAATCCGGCGAATGACTTGAGGGCAATGATGGCCAGACTTGTGCCGACGGCAGTTCGCATCGGCAAGCCACCGAGAATGACTAGCGCCGGCACGATGAGAAATCCTCCACCCACCCCGACCAGTCCAGTCAACACGCCGACCGCGACTCCCTCCAAGGCAACCTGCCACATCGGATGTCGTCGGTGTGGGGACGGCAGATCATGTGCATCCGGATCAGTCGATTCGTCCTCGCTGTTCGCTGCCGATTGAGAGTTTCGAAACATCAGTCCTGCGGCCAACAGCATCACGACGGCGAATAACACGAGTTGGGCCGCGCCGGAGAGGAATTGTGCCAGCCACGCTCCCCCGTATGTGCCAGCCATTCCGGGGATGCCGAAGTAGACCACGCTGCGCCAGTCAACAAGCTTTGCCCGTGCGTAAGGGAAGATGCCCGCCAGGGCGATCGCACCGACGATGGCCAGCGACTCGGCGATCGCCACTTTGTCCTCGTGTCCCAGGACATACACCAGCACCGGCACTGTAAGAATCGAACCGCCGGAACCTAAGAGGCCGAGAGTGATGCCGATCAGTAATGCGCCGATGAAGACGATCATGGGAGTGAGAATGGGACTGAGTTCATAGCATTACGCCACGCACAGAGCGTTGAGCTGCTGGCGGACAACCTCCGGATTGCCACCCACAACCTTGTCGACGGCACGGCCGCGATCGAACCCGATTAATGTCGGGACCGCCGCGACGCCGTAACGAATCGCCAGACCGGGATCGTGGTTGACGTTCACCTTTACGAACTTTACGCAACCGGCGAACTCGCGCGCCATGACATCAAGTTGAGGCGACAGCGCCCGGCAAGGCGGACACATCGAGGAATAGAAATCGACGAGCACCGGTAGCGATGACTGCAACACTTCCTGCTGGAAGTTCGACGAGTTGACTTCTGGGATCGACATGCTTGTTTCTCCTTCAGGTGATGTGATTCGCGCGCACCTCGAGCGCGAACCCAATCGGGTGTGTTTCGTGGATTGGTCAGGCGGCCGGAATTACCCGCAGCAGCCGCCTCGCGATTGAACGTCGGTCGCGCACTGCTCCGAGGCTGCGGGGGACTTCACCTGATTCCAGGGCATGCGGGCGAGTATCATGCCCATGCCGCAGGTGTCGGTGACACCCGCAAACACGAGGCCGGCTCCGACGAATGCCGAGAGCCCGAGGAAGTATTCGCTGACGAAATATCCCAGCAATGTGCCGACGAGCACGAGCAGTCCGGCAGCAATGCGAACTTGACGCTCAAGTGACATCGCGGCTTTCCCGCGCTTCACCGGGAGTCCAGCGGCATCCCAGGCCTGCGTACCACCTTCCACATTGACGACGTTCTCGTAGCCCGCAATCGAAATCGCCTCGCAAGCCTTTGAGGCGCGGCTTCCCGAACGGCAGATCACGTACAGCGGCTCATCCTGCTTGTGCCCCGCGAGCACCTCGGTCGGATCAAGCCGATCGAGCGGCACGTTGCGGGCAAACGGGACATGCACTTCCTGGTATTCGACGGGAGTGCGGACATCAATGAGATTGATCGCCTCTCCGCGCTCCTTGCGGTTGGCAAGTTCACGAGGGCTGATCGTCGAAACGGCTTTCGTAGTCATGGTGACTCTCCTGAGGAAACGTTACTGGCGTTGCCGAGTTGAATGGAAGCGAACGGGAGGATTGACCTCGTCTCGTGTCGAACCACGGGCCAGAGGTTCGATCGATCACCCGGAAGAACCGGCCGTTCGCCTTAAGTTTTGGAATAATGTGTGAGTCTGATCCTGATTCTGAGATTCGAGGGCTGTTACGATGCTGTTTCGATCTGAACAGTCGGCAGACCCGACGCATGCCAGGCGGCGTACCCACCCACCAGGTCGCGAACGTTGTTGCGCCCATGCTTCTGCAACAGACTGCTTGCAATGGCCGACCGATATCCACCGGCACAATGGACCACCACCGGCTGATACTCGGGAACTTCGTCGATCCGTTCTTCCAGATGATTGAGCGGGATGTTCATGCTCCCTGCGATCACTCCACTCGACTCGCGTTCCTTCTCGCTCCGGACATCGAGTACCAGGGGAGCATCCTCTTCAGCAAGCAATTCACTCAACGCCGGCGCGGTCACGCGTTCGACGACTTGCACCAGTTCGGGCGAATGATCGAGAGCCGCCATGCCAGACTTCAAATAGCCGGTGACGTTGTCAAACCCGATCCGTCCCAGACGCATCACCGCTTCTTCCTCTCCTTGTTCATCGGCGATGACGACGATCGGTCGCTCGTGGTCGAGCACCGTGCCCGCCCACGTGGCGTACTTGCCTTGCAGTCCAACGTTAACGGCCCCTTTCAGGTGGCCGCCATCAAACTCGACCCCTTCGCGGACATCGACGATCTGCGCTCCCTGGTTCTGCAACCGCAAAACGTCTTCGAGCGAAAGTGCCCGCAGTGACTTCCGCATCGTCTCTTCGAGATTCTCACGTTCCTGACGGTTCTTGATGGCATCGTACACGAAGTACTCCGGAGCATCGGGCTGATCCACTTCCACCAGTTTGATGAACTCCTGTTTGCTCATCGGCTTCAGGGCGTAGTTGTATTTCTTCTGTTCGCCGATAGTGGAGACGGTCTCATCACTGAGATTCTTGCCGCACAGGGAGCCGGCACCATGCGCCGGATAGACGAGCGTATCGTCCGGCAATTTCATCAACTTGTTATGAATCGAGTCATACAGCATCTCGGCCAGTTCATTGGCAGTGACGCCGATCGAGGCGAGCAAGTCGGGCCGGCCGACGTCTCCAATGAAGAGTGTGTCTCCGGTGAGCACTGCGTGCGGATGGGTGTCACTGATTGCCTTATCATAGACGAGCAGCGAGATTCCTTCGGGCGTATGCCCTGGGGTCTCCATGGCCTTGATACCAACGCTGCCGAACTCGATGGCGTCGCCATCGCCGAGAGGTTGGAACTCGTACTCGGCCTGTGCGTTTCGGCCCAAGTAGATCTTGGCACCCGTCTGATCGCGGAGTTCAATATGACCGGCGAGGAAGTCGGCGTGAAAATGCGTCAACAAGACGTGCTTGATCTGCCAGCCGTGCTCGGCTGCCTCCTGAAGATACTGAGCGATATCCCTCTGAGGATCGACGACGGCTGCGACACCAGTCGCTTCATCGGCGATCATGTAGGACGCATGAGCGAGACAGCCAAGATAGTACTGTTTGAGAAACATGGTGAAGTCCTCCTTCCGACATTGTTTGGACTTCAAGCACATATGCAACGAGCGTACCAATCAGGGAACACTCATGCGCAAATTTGACTCAACTCATTGAAGTACAACATCTTGAGAACATTGAATCTGTGCAAGTGGGGACATGCTAATCGTAAGTGCTAACCGTTAGCACTCAGGCTACCGTTAACGCACATGTTAGCGCGCTAACCTTGCCCGATCCCATACTTGCGAACCTTCTTCCACAACGTGACCCGGCTGACTTTGAGCAGTTTCGCGGCCTCGGTCTTGTTTCCCCCGGTCTGTTCGAGGGCGGCCACGATCCGCTCGCGTTCCGCTAACTGCTCGGCATTCAGGGTGCGCTGAGGAGCTTGCTGCGATGGCGTTGATTTCGCTTGGGGGGTTCCGCGAGCAGCCGGCTTGGTGGGTTGTCTGACCTCGGGAGGCAGGTCGAGCAACGTGATCTTCTCATCGCGCACGGTAACGAACGCGTGCTCGATCGCATTTCGCAACTCTCGCACGTTGCCGGGCCAGGGGGCCAGTATCAGGCATTGCTGCGCGTCTCGAGCGATTCCCGTAACTGACTTCCCAAATGTCAGTGAGAGTTCGTCGATGAAATGGTCCACCAACAGCGGGATATCTTCTCGTCGTTCCCGGAGCGGTGGAAGCACGATCTCAAACACATGAATTCGATAGTAGAAATCCTCACGAAACTCTCCATCGGCAACAAGCTGTCGCAAATCCTTGTTGGTCGCCGTGATCAGCCGGACATTCACCTTGTGGGGTGTCTCATCACCGACCCGCTGTATCTCGCGCTCCTGCAACACGCGCAGCAGTTTCAGTTGCAGCAGCGGCGAGATGTCGCCGATTTCGTCGAGGAACAATGTTCCTCCGTCGGCGGACTGAAACATGCCAACCTTGTCCTTGACGGCTCCCGTGAAGGCCCCTTTCACGTGGCCGAACAATTCGCTTTCAAGCAGATTCTCGGGGATCGCGGAGCAGTTCACGGCGACGAACCGCTCACCTGACCGACTGCTCTGCGCATGAATCGCTCTCGCGGCCAGTTCTTTTCCGGTGCCTGATTCGCCACTCAAGAAGACGCTCACGTCACTTTCCGCCGCAAGCCGCAGTCGACGGAAGACTGCTTCCATCGCAGGGCTGTTGCCGACGAGTTTCTCGAATTGAGCGTTCTCGCGGCTCTTCTCTTCCAGGACAGCGATGCGCTCGTTGGCCATCACGAGGGAAGTGACATCAGAGAACGAACCAACGGCCCCGATGGTGCACCCTGACTCGTCAAACAAGATCCTCACGTTGCCATGGATGTACAGTTCGCGTCCAGCTTTCGCGACGATCTTGCATTCCTGATCGCAAATGCATTGTCCTTGCGGAGAGGCGGTGGACAACAAGTCGGCCAGAGTGCCGAACCCTTTGCAGTTAGGGCCCTCGAGGATGTGGCACGGCTGGCCGATCACTTCTGACTGGGGATACCCCGTAATCTCTTCCGCCCCATGATTCCAACTGACAAACCGCCCGGCGGCATCGACGGTAAACAGTCCGTCGGCCATCGCATCGACGATCAATGAGAGAACGGCTGGATCCTTGTGAAAGTCGAGTTCCATGATCTGATTGATGAAGGCGTTGGTGTTGCATCGTGCGTGCAATCGCGGGAATCCGCAACTCACCGTGTCGTGTTGAACCCATGGCAAGTGTGCGTCGATGCCCTTGCGCGACACATTGCGCGCGTGCACGTCACCGAGTTACGCGGCCTATTGGAACTGGCCGCTGCACGTTTGTAACTCGTCTCATGGCCATGTGTTTCGTTGACGTTTTCACAAGCCTTGGCGCATGCAACTGGCATGCAATTTGCCGATAGTATTGTAGCCGTCTGATTGATTGTCCGACCCGTCGGACGGTCATGAAGTGTGGATGTCGGACGTCCGGTTAATGGAGGTATCATCATGTTCTCGCTCATGAAACGAAAGGAGGCCACACCGGGAAGATGGTTTGAAGAGCAACCGCTGACGGCTCTTCGCGATGAGATGGACCACTTGCTGCAGAACTTCTTCGGCGAAGGGGCTGCACTGCCTGCTGCTCGAGAAGGTATGGTCCCCAGGCTCGACGTGGCCGAAACCGACACCGAAATCGAAGTCACGACCGATTTGCCCGGCTTCAAACCCGAGGAGGTCGAGATCGAGGTGCGTGACAACTATCTCGTGGTGAGCGGCGAGCACGTCGAAGAGAAGAAGGAGAATGGAAACGATAAGAAATACCATCGAGTCGAACGCCGTAGCGGCAGCTTCTCCCGCTCGGTGTGGCTGCCGTGCGCAGTCAACGAAGAGAAGATCGACGCCCAACTGAAGAATGGCGTCTTGACGGTCAAGCTGCCGAAAGCAGTTGAGGCGCAGAAGAAGAGGATTGCGATCAAGGGATAGTTGTGAGGGGTTTCGTGTTGTGACGACATGGCGAATGGTGGTGTTCCATCGTTCGCCATGTTCGTTTTGATAGCGCTACACATTGGGATGGAGCCGTACTCGCACATCGCTCTAAGAACCAGGACGCGCGATCGACCACGACGCCAGCAACACGCCGATTGCCAGAATGTGCAGCACTACGGCGATCAGGCCGACGCCGACCAAGGTGTCGCTGCCGTCCTCGCGAATGGCTTTCCGCTTCAAGAGTTGCTTATTGAGCACGCCGCAAACCCACGACCAGTGGAGCATCACATGCAGGATGATTCCAGCCGCCAGCAGTGAGAGCACGCCGAACTGAAAGTTCCGCCATGCCACAACGTCCCCTCCCCAGAGCGTCCAGCCGGTGGCATCGACGCGCGCGGGAAAGACGAACTGCAGCACAGCGCTCACCCACGTCAGCGTGACGAACACAATTAACAGGCACAGGTCGAGCCAGAAGTTGACGAGTGTGCGAGTCATCCCCACTTTGCGAGGGGACGCGACTTGCCGAGTCTCGACGACTTCAGATGATTCCGGGGTGGATGTCGACATCTCTCTCACTCACTTTCAATCGCCGACGTTGCCGCCGTCGTGGGGCTGCACATCGGACAAGTCGGCTGTTCGCCGCCGTTCCCCCAGTCAATAAAACGGCTGCCTCGATAAAGTGTGAGACAGCCGGTGGCGATCACGCACCAGGCAGCGAACGTCAGTAACCGCTTTCGGGCGACGAGCGACATCACCGAGCCTCCCCAGCCGGTGGCGACCATGAGTGGCGCCGTCCCCAGCCCGAAGGCCGTCATCAGCAGCATTCCCTGCACCACATCACCCGTGCTGGCAGCCAGTGACAAGAATGCGTACACCAGTCCGCAAGGGAGCAGCCCCGTCAGCAGTCCGGCGATGAATACCCCTTGCCAGCCGGGCGAGTTGAGCATGGTGCGAAAGCCAGTCGCCATCAAGCAGGGTGTGTTGGCATGTGAATTCTTCCGATGAAACGGCCAGCGGACACCGGCCGCCAAGAGACCTTGAACGATCAACAACAGTCCGGCCACCACGCACATCAACGCAGGAACGTTGATCCACTCTCCCCATCGATCGGCAATGCGCGTTCCCCCATAGGCCGCAACCGCACCCAGTACGGTGTAGGTAAAGACTCGTCCGAGCGTATACAGCCCTTGCGTACCCAGATTCCTCCATCGCGATTCCGACCGCATCCCGAGCATCAGTGCGAAGCCGCCGCACATTCCGACGCAATGGGATGAGCCCAGCAGGCCGGAAACAAAGACGAGTGCCCATGCCGTCATGTTGCGACCTCCTGCGGCACGGGAGTTGGGGTTGCGGATGGCACGTTGATGGGTCGAGGCAGCGGCTGCTCTTCACGCCCGTCAGCCAGACGAAGCGATCGTGTGATCACGATCAAGCTGCTCCCCACCATCAGCATGGCGGCAATTGAAGGGTGCAGCCAACCCAGCATTGCCAGCACGATGCCAAGACTGTTGTACCCGAAGGCCCACGCGAGATTGCCACGCACCGTGGACAAAGTGCGACGCGACAACTCGAACAGCCAGGGGAGCTGGTGCAGTTCATCCGAGATGACACACACATCGGCCGACTCGCGGGTGACATCGGCCCCGCAACCGAGCGCGATTCCAACGTCCGCAGCGGCGACGGCGGAGGCATCGTTAATGCCGTCACCCACCATCGCAACGCTGCCGTGCGATTCTCGCAGGTCGGCGATCGCTTTGTGCTTCTCGATCGGTGACAGCTCTGCTCGGACTTTCACGTCCAGCTCTTGCTCCAGGCGACGACCGCGATGAGCGTGGTCTCCCGTCAGCACTTCGACATGCAGACCCGCATTCTCAAGGTGGTGTATGGTCTCGTGAGCGTGTGATCGAAGTTCTTCCTCGAATATGAAGAGTCCTCGAACGCGCCCATCCCAGCCGATCAGGCTAATCGGCGAACCGCCAAGCATCGCGGCATGAATCTCGGGGGCAAGATCCTCCGGCACAGTGAAGTCCAAAACTTTACACAACCGAAGGTTGCCAAGCAGCGTTGGTTGCGACTCTCCTGCAAACATTCCGCGAATGCCTTGGCCGGCGATACTCGTGATGCTGTCCCACGGCGCGCGTTCACCCACATCGCCGAACTCATGCGCAATCGCTTGGCTGAAAGGGTGATGTGATGATCGCGCCAGTGACGCCACACGCAGAGCGACTTCTTCGCGATTATCTTCATCGGCCACAACAATGCGTCCGAGTTGCGGCTGGCCAGTGGTGAGCGTGCCGGTCTTGTCGAAACAAACGGCTCGCACACCGGCGAGGCGTTCGAGAGTTTCACCGTTCTGGATCACAATGCCGCGCCGGGCAGCCGACCCGATTGCGGCCCATACCGCCATGGGAGTGGCAATGCCGAGGGCGCAGGGACAGGCAATCAATACGACCGACAATGCGGCGAGCAGGCCGCTGGCGAAGCCATTGAGAAGGCTGTGCAGCACCAAAGTCGCCGCCGCCAGCAGAATCACGATGGGAAAGAACCAGCCCACGATGCGATCGGCCAGTCGCTGGTAATTCCCCTTACGACTTCGGGCCTCGCGAACGGCGGCGACCAACCGAGCCAAAGTTCCCTCATGAGGCGCAGCGGTGACTTCGAGTTCGATATCGCCATCGAGATTGAGTGTTCCGCCAGTCAGAGAATCGCCGCGCACCTTCTCCACCGGCCAACTTTCGCCTGTGATGAGTTGTTCATCGATCGTGGAACGCATGGACCGCAGAACACCATCGGTCGGCACGCGCTCGCCCGCCAGGATTCTCAGCCGCTGTCCGACCTGCACCGCGTTCAATGGCAACGCACGTTGTGACCCTGATGATTCCAGCAACGTCACTTCTGGCGGTAGCAGGCGCGCAAGCCGATCGAGCGACTCCGTCGATTTGAGTTTGCCGGTTGCCTCAAGCCAACGGCCAAGCGTTACGAAGACGAGGACCATGCAACCGACTTCGAAGTAGATCTCTCCCGATCCGCGCCAAACACTGATGATGGAATAGGTGTACGCGGCGACAACGCCGACCATCAGCAACAGGTCGGTCGACAGTCTCCCCTGTCGCAGTTCTTTGAGTGCATTCTCTGCGAGAGGGACGCCAAGCAGAAACAGCACCGGCAACGAGGCCAGCAGGCAAATGAAGCGAAACAGCTCTGCAAACACACTCGCGGTGGGATCGTGCGCGCCACTCCCATACGCCCAGAGTGCGATCGTAAACACCATCGTGTTCATTGTGAAGAAGATCGCGATGCCGAGTCGCGTGAGCGTCCAGCGCGCGGCGCCGGTCTCCCCGCTCTCTTGAGTCACCGCATGGGCGAATCGGCAGCCGAAGCAGCAATAGGCCGGTCCTGCGTCGCTGGCCTCCGCCGCACCCCACCAGGGTGCCGGCACGGGCAGTCCGCAATAATCGCAGGCTTGAGGATCGGTTGCCATGTCAGCCGTCTTGCCGAAGCTCTACTTCGGCGTCATTTCCTGCTGCAGCGCGGGGAGCAGGTACTTGATCGCGTAGCTGATCGCGAAGACCCAGAACAGAGCCCAGATCAACCGCACATACCACGGGATCACATTGCTGGTGTAGGTATGGTGCCGATGTTCTTCTTCGGCTGATGTCTGAGGGACTGACATGGTGGATGTTGCGGTGAGTGAGGATGTTTAGTGCGTCTGCGCCAGAGTCGGGTCCGGCCCTCCAGCCCATTTTGGAGTGTAGATCGGCTCGTCCGCATCGAGTTCGTGTTCACGATCAAGCATTGTGTGCTTGGGAGCCTCGATGTCGTGAAACATGCCTCGAGCCGTGGAACCGATTAACAAACAGAAGAATCCGACGCTGGCGAGCAGATAATTCACGATCGGTGTCAGTACATAAGCACCGTCGGCGTCATTGCCGGTTGCATGCACGAACTCGCGGAGCTTATTCACGAAGCCCGCCAGACTGGGGACGAGGATGATAATGCCCAGCACGATCGTGGTGATCGCGATGCCGCGCGAGGAACGGTGTTCAACGCGTTCAAGAGTCATTGTGCGGCCTCCATGGGAGTGGCTGTCGATGTCGTCGAGAGCGGCGCCAATTGCGTCTCTTCCAGCGTTGTCGACTCGTAGCTTTCGTAGTAGGGATAGGTCTCGTGCCAGGAGCCGAGCCATTGGATGTACGTCAACAGTGCCAGTCCGCGGGCATTGGGGGTATCGGCGGAACCGTCAAAGAACCAGGGGTATTCGGGCATTGGCGAACCGGGCGAAAGGTCGGTCGGCTTGAAGAGGTGAACGGCATGCCAGTCACTCGACCTTCGGCCACCCTCGCGGCACAGGTCTGGACCGACACGGCGCGTGCCGAACAAGACGGGGCGCTGCAGTTCGTTCTGATACTCCTCGGAAGTCGAGACTGGTCCCCAACGCAGGCTCTCGTTCGAGACTGGTCGCACGAACTGACTGTGACAATGCCAACAACCTTCGCCGACATAGATGTTTCGGCCCAATTCCATCGCCTCGGCACAACGGGCGTTGTACCAATCGTCGGCCTGCTCAGGATCGACGGGAGGCTCTCCGATGTACTTCACAAACTGTTCGGGATAACGCTGGGCAAGATCCTCGAACTGATATCGCACGTTCGCGTTCACCAGTTCTTCGACAGTCAGTTCCGGCATGTCCTTGTACATGAGCGCTGGAACAATCGCATTCGACAGGAACGCGAACGCGAAGAAGAAAATGCCGGCGATAAAGAAGATGCCCGATTTGGATTCAAACATTGCAGTGCACGTTCAGTAAGTGGAAAGTGATGGCCTCAAACCGTGGCGGTGTGCGTTGTTCCCAGTCGAATCGGTGACGCCTGCCAGGTCTTGTAGATGTTCCAGACGAAGCACAATTGGCCGGCAAGTATCGCTAGCCCGGCAACAACTCGCGTGATCCAGAAGGGCTGTGAGACTTCGATGGAATGTTCCCACGGTTGCAGGCCCATCCACGACCACCCTTGGAATAGCCCGCCCATAATCAGGTCGCCGGCCATCACTAGCATGCCGACCGCCGACAACCAGTAATGCCACTCGGCCAGTTCGCGGCTGTACCAGTCGGTCTTGAAGAGCCTGGGGAAGAGGTACGTCATCACGCCGAGCTGCCACATACTGAAGACGCCGAACATCACCAGGTGAGCATGTCCCACGACCCAGTCGCTGAAGTGAATCAGTTGCTGAAAGGTCAACGTCACCTGCAAGGCACATTGGAAGCACGTCAGGAAGTAGAAGATCATTCCGGTGTAGAACCAGCGGATGGGAAGATTCTCCCAGAACTGACGGCTGCTCCCCTTCAAGGTGCCGAAGAAGTTGATGATTACCGTCGTCACCACCAGTTCCACGGCAATCGTGGAGATGATGGCTCCATACTGCAGGAACATGGGGATCGGCGTATAAAGAAAGTGGTGAATCCCCTGCAGCGGATAGAAGAACGCCAGTCCCCAGAAGCCGACCAGCGACAGGCCGTGACTCCAGATCGGCTTCTTCAGCAGAATGGGGACAAAGTAGTACATCATCCCCCAACCGAGCGGGGTAACGAACAGTCCCACCAGGTCGTGGATAAACAGACCACCGACGGCACCAGCGCTCGTACCGCACACAAAGTACTGCGGCACGAAGTTTCCCATCGCGTAGGTCAGGAACGTCCAGATGAAGGCTGCGATGAAGTACCACAGAGTGACATACAGCGGCCCTTTGTGCCTGATGATCGGCGCCATGAAGTTGACGGCCACCAACAGCAGGCCGAGCTGTGCCAGGGGGTCGATCCAGACCGGCGTTTCACCCCACTCCAAGGCTTGTGCCTGACCGATCAGCAAGCCGACCGCAGTGGAGAGGACGACCCCCTGCCAGGCGGCAAAGATGAGCCAGGACAATCGTTTGTCGAGTACCGGTCGCAGCGTCAAACGCGGCACCACCCAGTGCAGCACACCCAGGAAAGCGTTCGCGATAAAACCATATGCGATGGCGTTGGTGTGCATCATGCGCCAGCGGCCGGGAGAGAAGATTTCAATTCCACTCAACGGGTTGTGGCGAATCAACTGAAACGCCATCAGAAATCCACCCGAGAGTGAGATAAAGAAATAGGCCAGCGCCGCCAGAAAATACCAGCGGACGATCAGCTCATCCACGAGTTCCGCATGCCGCGGAATCGCGGTGGCATGGCCGCCGGCATCGGCGTGAGGCAAGTGCATGTCACCAGATTCGGAATCCGTCATTGATCACTCAGGTCGAAGACAGTGGCGAGGGAGGCGTGTAAGGCGTGAACTGCCCCAGCGGATAGAGGAGCGCCAGCGTCAGGCCAAATACAATGTGAGTACCAGCCGCCACCCAGGGAGGCAGAATGGCCGGATCGGTGATCCAGTTTCCATCCAAAAGCAGAGGCTGTACCCACGATAAGACGCAATAGAAAGCAATCACCCAGAGCTGCAGCGAGATCAGTACGGCGGCAACCAATCTCTTCAGCAGAGTTGATTCCTTGCCACAAATACGCACGAGTTGCAGATAGAACGGTACGCCGAGGAGCATGCCGGTGCCGATGTAGAGACACACGCCGAGCGAAAGAATCAACCAGCCATTCCCCTCGGCGCTGAGTTCCAATGCCTTGGCTCCCATGGGAAACGTCAGGTAGACCTTGATGAGTTCAAACGGTGACTTGCCCGCCAGGGGTGCAAAGATGGCGTTCACCAGCAGGCTGGTCACAGCGCCGAAAGCCCCGAGCATGAAGCCCGTGGTGGCGTAGTACATGCTGTAGAAGTCCTTCGGCGGCCAGTCGCTCGAAGTCTGCTCGATTTCCGCTTCGAGCTTCGAGACGTGCTGCTTGAGCTCATCCAGCTCGCGTTTCTTCGCTTCGATGTCCATAAATGATGCCTGGATACAGATTGTGGTCGAAGCTACTCGGCTGCCGTTCCCATCGACGCTTCCCAGGCGTCGTAGTCGAACTGCTTTCCATACGGTGCCATGGGGCCGGGTGCCGATGCCTCGCCGACGCGTCGACGGTCGGAGAGGTACATTACGTAAGCGACGAGATCCCAGATCTTGTCGGGGTTGTCGCGAAAGTTGTTGGCGTAGGCAGGCATCGGCGTCCCGTTGATGCCGGCAAAGATACGGCGGTAGATATCAATCGGCCGTCGGCCGCCGTGCAGCATTCCCGACGTAAGGTCGGCCGCTCGCGTGATGTTGCCCCAAGTATCAAGCCGTTCGCCGCGGAGGTTTTCTCGAGTCTGACCTCGGCCGTCGGTGCCATGGCAGTTGAAGCACGATGTGCCTCCGTCGAGAAACGCCATGCGGCCCCGCGCCACGTGTTCCGGCGTAAAGACCGGTTCGGGCGTCATCGGCAACACCTGTGATTCCGCCGCCCGACCCCAACTGCCGGCGACGATTTCGACCGGATTCTCGTCCTCAATGATCTCGCTGATCATCTGGTCGGTAATCTCATCAGGATCGACGCCATCAAACGCATCCCCCAGCAAATAGGTCAGCTTGTCTTCGAGTTCGCCGCGGCGTGAGAGGTAGATCACGTAATCGACAACAGCCTCGATCTCGTCGGGAGGAATCAGCTTAAAGTCGGGCATCGACGTCCCACGGATGCCGTTCGTGACCGTGTGGATCAAATCGTCACGCATCGGCTTCGAGCCATATGTCGTCGAAGTAAACTTGAAGATCCCCATGCTGTAGTCGCGCGGCCGCGGATACATCGACAAAGCCGTCGGCCCGTCGCCTTCTCCGGTAACGCCGTGGCATTGCACGCACCTTTCCTGATAGACGGCTTGCCCCTTCAGCAGCCATGCGGTCGTCACGCGATCGTCGCCGAGCATGACCGGCTCGGCGAACGTGCCGACCTCCTTCAGCAACTCGCGTTCGATGTGAATTTGTAGTTTCGGATCGAGTTGCGTGGCACTCTCGCTCGCATTGAATTCGAGTTCATCCTGCGCTCCTCCGCATCCCGTCGCCACCGCAACGAACAGGAGAAGAAATGGCCATGTCATGGCGCGACAACTTGACGACACTGAGCACTCCGAAGGTGATTCGATACGTTTCAGCCGAGCACGGCTGTGCGTCTCGCAATTCAGGTGCCAAGAGAATTCGCCATGGCAACGAAGTGCATCATGCACGCAGGACATCCATGCATACAGGTTTCGGAATTGAGAAGAGAAAGTCTGCGTGCGGCTCGTGGGGCCAAATCCGCCCACTGCCGAGGCAGTGGTGTGCACATGGGCGCACTCCGGCGTAATACCTCGGCTTCCTCCGGAGTCTCGCAGCCCGAATTCCATCGAATACCAACTAACCAATGATCCCGTGAACGACTTGGCCATGGACGTCGGTCAGTCGGAACCGGCGTCCTTGATGCATGAACGTCAGCCGTTCGTGGTCGATGCCGAGCAGATGCAGCAGCGTCGCCTGAAAATCATGCACATGGACGGGGTCTTCGGCCACATTCATCCCGAGATCGTCGGAGGCACCATAAGTAATCCCAGGCTTGATGCCTCCGCCTGCCATCCAGAGTGAGAATGCATATGGATGATGGTCACGGCCCCACTTCGGTCGGTCATCGATGTTGCCCTGTAAGAAGGGAGTACGGCCGAACTCGCCTCCCCAGATGAGGAGCGTGTCTTCCAGCATGCCTCGCTGCTTGAGGTCCGTTAGTAAGGCGGCCGATGGCTGGTCGGTGTCACGAGTCTGGTTGTAGAGTTCAGTCGTCACGCTGCCATGCTGGTCCCAGCCGGCATGCATCAGTTGAATGAATTGCACGCCGCGCTCGGCCAGTCGTCGGGCCATCAGGCAGTTGTGGGCAAACGTCCCTTTCTGGGTGACCGCCGGTCCGTACATGTCGAGCACATGCTGCGGCTCATCAGAAAAGTCGGTGAGCTCGGGCACGCTCATCTGCATCTGATAGGCCATCTCGTACTGAGCGATGCGCGTGCGAATCTCCGGGTCACCAAACTCCTGGTACTGCAGTTCATTGAGTGTTGCGAGATCGTCGAGGATGCCGCGACGTATGTCGCGCGTCACACCGGCCGGACTCGACAGGTACAGCACGGGGTCTCCGTCGGCTCGAAACTTCACTCCCTGAAACTGCGACGGCAGAAAACCGCTGCCCCAGTAATAGTCATAGAAGATCTGACCGCAAGAGGTACCTCGGCTGACCGATGTCATCACCGTGAATGCAGGCAAGTCGTCGGCACCGCTCCCCAGGCCGTAACTGAGCCACGCTCCCATCGACGGTCGGCCCGCCATCTCGCCACCCGTCAGGAAGAACGTGACGGCCGGCGCATGATTCACCTGTTCGGTGTGCATGCTCTTGATGAAGCAGATGTCATCGACCACTTGAGCGGTGTGAGGCATGAAGTCGCTCACCCAGGCTCCACTCGCTCCGTACTGTCGAAATGGCTCGACTGGAGCGAGGACCACCTTGCCCGTGGGATCGCCCGTCATCGTGCTGAAGCGCTTCCCCTCGAAATACGACGTCGGCATCGGCTGCCCATGCATCTCCTGTTGCAGCGGCTTGTAGTCAAACAAGTCGGTATGCGTCGGCCCGCCATTCATGAACATGTAAATCACCCGCTTCGCGCGAGGAGCGTGATGCGGCAGGCCGAGCACTTCGCGTGCGTGTTGCACTTCGTCGCCGGCATCATCCGCAGCCGCCTCGCGCTGCAGGAGCGAAGCATAGGCTGCCGCTCCGACGCCGACAGCGCTGCGGCCGAAGAGTTGGCGACGTGTCTGCAGAGCGCGCCGCTGAGTGACGGAATCCATAATTGATTGGGGGTACTTCACTTCGATAACGATTCATCCAGATTCAAGATCAACGAACACAGGCCAGTGAATGCCGCGTGTTCGATCGCATCGAGCGCTGCATCTCGCTCGGAATCGCCCACCTCCAGCAGTTGAGTCGCCTGGTCGGGATCGGCGGCATATTGCATTCTCAACGCAGCAAGTCGGGAGAGCAGAATCTGGCTCTCCTGTTCGGTCGGTCTGCGCGACGTCGCGAGTCGGAATGCGGTTTCGACTCGTGTCGCCTCTTGGTCGGAAACCTGCATCACTCGCTCTGCCAGTACGCGGGCGGCTTCGAGATAGGTCACGTCATTCAGCGTCGTCAGGGCATGCAGTGGCGTGTTAGTGAGAGTTGTCCGGACGGAACAGGTCTGTCTGGGCGACTCGTCGAAGAACATGGTGGGGCCGACGATCCGCCGCCAGAACGTGTACAGGCTACGACGATAAAGATCGTCTCCCGTCCCTTGCTGATACGACTTGTTGCCAAAGGTCGCTTCAGCCCACACACCCTCCGGCTGATAAGGATAGACCGGCGGACCACCCGATTCGTGAATCAGCAGGCCGCTGGCTGCGAGGGCATGATCGCGCAGCATCCACGACGGCATTCGGCTGCGGGGACCGCGAGCCAGCAGTCGATTCTCCGGATCGTTCGCAATCGTCTCAGGCGTCGCAGCCGACGATTGGCGATAAGTGGCGCTGGTGACGATCGTGCGCACCAGATGTTTCACATCCCAACCGCTTTCAACGAACTCCGCCGCCAGCCAGTCGAGCAGTTCTGGATGCGATGGCCGTTCACCCTGAGCACCGAAATTCTCCGTGGTTTTGACCAGACTGACGCCGAAGAAGAGTTGCCAGTAGCGATTGACCGTGACACGGGCTGTCAACGGATGAGAGGGATCAATCAGCCAGTTCGCCAGTGCCAGACGATCCCTTGTCGACTCCTGTGGCAACGCCGGAAGAGCCGACGGCGTATCGGCCGAGACTTCTTCGTCCGGTTGATTGTAGAGACCTCTGGTCAGCATGAAGGTCGATCGCGGCGTCTCCATCTCCTGCATGACCATCACGCGCGGCAGGCTTTTCAGTTGGTTGTCTCGTTCCGTTCGCTTCGCACGAAACTCGCGGACAAGTTGCGCGTAGTCGGCAGCATGCGCATCGGCAAACGCTTCCAGCGCCGAAAACTGCTCGTCGTTTCGCTGTGATACGGGAGTTGCAAGGATTTCCTGGATGCGACTTCGCTCCTCGTCGCTCAAAGCATCACCTGGCAAGTCTTCGAGCAAAGCCGCTTCCGCCTGTTCAACTCTTTCACGGGCCGAGTCGGTCTGCTGGTTCAGCCGCTCGCGTTCTGCCTCCTGTTCGGGCGTGCCGACGATCAGATTGGGAGGAGACTGTGGATTGCCGCCGCTGCCGTCCACTGGAGTCTGATTGAAAAACGCAAAGAGCTGATAGTACTCGCGGCGAGAGAGTGGATCGAACTTGTGATCGTGGCAGCGACAGCACTGTAGCGTCAGTCCCATCCAGACCGTTCCCATTGTTTCCACTTGATCAAAGATGTACTCGATGCGGTTCTCTTCGGCGATGCGGCCTCCCTCCCCATTGATCATGTGATTGCGGTTGAAGCCAGTCGCCAGGAGCTGCTCGTTGTTTGCCTCCAGCAACAGATCACCCGCCAACTGCCACACCGTGAACCGGTCGTAGGGCATGTTGCTGTTGAAGGCTTGCACCACCCAGTCCCGCCAGGGCCACATGGTCCGATCGTTGTCCCCCTGAAAGCCATTGCTGTCGGCGTACCGCGCGGCGTCGAGCCAGTCCCAGGCCATGCGCTCACCATAGTGCGGCGAAGCAAGGAGTCGGTCGACAACCTTCTCGTATGCATCCGAAGCATCGTCAGTTAAAAACGCATCGAGTTCTTCGAGTGTGGGAGGCAGACCTGTCAGGTCGAACGTCACTCGACGCAACAGTCGCTCTCGAGCGGCCTCCGGCGAAGGTTGCAGTCCCTCCTGCTCCAATCGCAGCCGCACGAAGTGGTCGATGGCGTTCTCTCCCTCAGGCACCAATGGCTGCATGATTGGCTGAAACGACCAATGACCTTCCCAGTTCGCCCCCGACTCGACCCAACGCTTCAGCAGTTCGATCTCCTCCAAGGACAGTTGACGTTGCGATTCGGCCGGCGGCATGCGGTCATCGCCATCGCTTGTGATGCGTCGGATCAGTTCGCTCGCATTCAGATCACTCGGCGCGACGACGGCAATGCCACTTTGCTGACGGAATAGCCCTTCCCGGGTATCAAGACGCAGGTCCGCCTCGCGTGTATTCGCATCGGGCCCATGGCAGTGGTAGCAGGTGTCACTCAAGATCGGTCGAATGTCGCGCGTGAAGCTGATCTCGTCCGCAGGCAGTAAACCTGCGAAATCGAAAGCGACGAGGAAAATGACGAGGTAACGCATCAACTTGATCCTATAACTCGAATCGCCCAATCTCAACCAGCAGGGAAGTCGCGAGGCACCCCGTCGCCCGGCCCGGTTGCTCCGGTCGCAAGGTCACTGCCAAGTGATGCAACCTACGGTGTGACTGCTTACAATCTCGGTTGGCTCCTCTTTGTCGGCGACACCTTAGACATCGGATCCATGAGAAATACTCTTCGATCGCGCTTTAGCCTGCCTCTCTTGTTGGCATTCATCGGCTCAGGTATCATCCGAATTCATGCGGATGATGCGCCTCGCGAAATCGCCGGTCGTACGCTGGCCCAGTGGTCAACAGAGTTATCGTCGGACAATGCGGTTGTTCGGCGGCGGGCCGCACTGACGCTCCCTTCGTTCGGTCAAGCGGCCAAGCCCGCGCTCGCGACGGGCCTGCAGCATCACGATCCTGCCGTCGTCTATTGGTGTGCCAGTGGCCTGGGTGACTTGGGTGATCTGCCCAACGACTTGCTGTTGTTGCTCAATTCGCTTCTCGAGCACGAACGCATCGGCGTGCGAATGAGCGCGGCCTACGCCCTGTGCCGCGGAGGGGACGTCGAGCATGGACTCCCCGTGTTGACGGACGTCCTCGAAAACGGTCCGAACGTCGGCCAGGGGAACGGCATCCGCACGGCGGCGGCTGATTTCATTGGCCGCATCGGTCCGCCGGCTGAAGACGCATTGCCACTTCTCGAACGCATGTTGGAGGAAGAGGATTATCACGTTCGCGACTCATCAAAAGAAGCAATCCGCCGGGTTCACAGCGAACTGCCAGTCCCCGCGCCGACCGAGTAGTTCGGTGGCGCGCGGTGATATGCCGGTTGCTGGAGCCGCGCCGCAATGAGACACTCGCATCAGCGTCGAAGCATCTGCAAGCATCCGTCGAAAGAAACCATTGGCAGGTAAGCATCGCGTGGTGATCATCGGTGGAGGGTTCGGCGGCCTGGCGGCCGCGAGAGCATTGCGCCGAGCCGACGTTGAGATCGTGCTGGTCGATCGACGCAACTATCACCTCTTTCAACCGTTACTCTATCAAGTGGCGACGGGAGAACTTTCGCCCGCGAACATCGCCTCTCCGCTGCGTGGCATTCTTCGCAAACAGCGGAATTGCCAAGTCTTGATGGAAGAAGTGACGGCGATCGACGCCAAACAGCGCACCGTGAAGATGGGGGAGCGTTCGCTCGCTTATGACTCGCTCATCATCGCCGCTGGTGCTCAACACAGTTACTTCGGCCGGGATGACTGGGAGGCGGTGGCACCAGGCCTGAAGACGATCGAAGACGCGACCGAGATTCGCAAACGCATTCTGTTCGCCTTCGAGGCGGCCGAGCGCATTACCGATCCCGAACAGATCAAAGCGTGGTTGACGTTTGTGATCGTGGGTGGCGGACCGACCGGCGTCGAA
The DNA here is from genome assembly GCA_942492405.1 of uncultured Planctomycetaceae bacterium. Taxonomy (GTDB): domain Bacteria; phylum Planctomycetota; class Planctomycetia; order Planctomycetales; family Planctomycetaceae; genus JANNSB01. Next base: position 63,351 of record CALOES010000045.1, on the reverse strand, counting down.
ATGGCGGGGGCAATTTCGGAGATCGCGCATCACACGCTGAAACGCGACTTTCGCCACATCATTCCAAGTGATGCCCACATCATTCTGGTCGAGGCGGCCGCACATCCGTTGAACGTCTATCCCGAAGACCTGGCACTCAAGGCCCGCGAGTCGCTCGAAAAACTACAGGTCGTCATCCGCGCCAAAACCAAGGTAACGCAGATTGATACTGAATCGGTGGAAGTCGATTGCGATGGCAAGGCCGAACACATTCCCACTCACACGGTCATCTGGGCCGCAGGCGTGGCGGCCTCTCCCTTGGGACGCAAGTTGGCGGATGCGACGAACTGCACTCTCGATCGCGCGGGCCGTGTGCAGGTCTTGCCTGACCTGTCGATTGAAGGGCATCCCGAACTGTTTGTGATTGGGGATCTCGCGTGCTTTTTGCATCAGGACGGCAAGCCGTTGCCCGGCTTGGCACCGGTCGCGATGCAACAAGGTCAATATGTCGCGAAGCTGATTCAGAATCGCATCCGTGGCCGTGAGTCGCAGCCATTTCGGTACAACGACCGGGGGAGCCTGGCCGTCATCGGCCGATACTCGGCGGTGGCCCTCATCAAGGGGCGTAAGATCTCGGGCTTTCGCGCTTGGACGATCTGGGTGTTCATTCACCTGATGGAGATCACACAGTTTCGCAATCGATTGCTGGTCCTGCTGCAATGGGGCTGGTCGTTCTTCACTCGTGACCGGGCAGCGCGACTGATCACCAACTTTCGCGAGACGCATGCGAACGAAAGATGAGACCACATGTCATGGATGACGGGCGTCACCTTTGAAGAGTGGAAGTCACCTGCGGGTTTTGCACGCATTCAATTCGCGACGTGTGTGTGACGAGTCGACTCACCACAATGCGAGCCGTTTCTAGGCCGCGAAAGCACGGTTCAGGCCACTGATCAAGAAGAAAAGGCACGCCCGGGGCCTCTGGAAGAATTGGCATCCTTGCCGACAACCCATCCTTGGTACGCCGAGGAGTGAGGCTCGACGGGGAATGTTGAGTGAGAGGTCGCTCCTTCAACAGGCTTCCGGGCGTGCTGTTCCGAGATTTGCTTCCTCCTGATGTGTCTGTCGGTTCAGTCGGCCAGTTGTTCAAACAAGGGGCCGAAGCGAGGCATGTCTTCCTTCAATTGGTCGAGCCAGGCATCGGGGTTCCAAACCTCGACGCAGATCACGGCTCCCACCACCATTACGTCGCCACCTTTTTCCACGCCCAGAAACTCGCGAAACCCCTCCGGGATCAGCAGTCGCGCACGATTGGCGAGGCGCAACGTGCGAAAGCGCGTCGAGAGGAGACGGCCGAGCCTTTGGACATCCTTCCATCGTTGTTCCATGCGTCCTGCATCGATCTTCTGACGAATGAGACTGACGCCGTCATCAATCCGCTTCTGCCACTCGGCGGCCCGCCACAGGCTCAGGCAGCCAAACTGCTCCTTCGCAATGATCGTGTCGCCCGATTCGTCGGAAACCGCCTCCGCAAACTCGTTCGGCAGGGTCAACCGGAACCTGTCATCCAGCGACCGCTTCAATTCGCCGCTGAGGAAGTCCGACCCGGTCGACATGCTAACGGCCGCCCTCGTCCAATCGCCGAATTGGGCGAAAAACCCACTAAAACTACTGATATTTAACATGAATGGGTGAATTCCCCACTCATGAGCCGAATCTACCCACGCATGTTCGCCAAGTCAAGCAGCTATGTGAGCAATTTCACCAAGTCGCCCGATCCCTCGCGATCGCAGGGTTTTCGGGCCTTCCGAAATTGATTAACCCCGCCCTCGCAAATAGAGTCTGCGGTTTGGCACTTTCGGCGACCTGCCGAGAGATCAACCACGACTCTCAAACCAGAACCACAGTTGGAACAGAAGCCCCCAATCATCGAAGTTGCCAGTGACTCGGAAGAACGCATTCTGGTCCTCGATTTCGGTTCTCAAACCGCCCAACTCATCGCCCGACGGGTTCGAGATCAGCAGGTCTTCTGCCAACTGGTCCGCCACGACTTGTCGGTCGAACGCATTCAAGAACTGAGCCCCAAGGGATTGATCCTTTCCGGCGGCCCGTCGAGTGTGTACGCCGAGGGTGCACCGCATCCCGATCCCCGAATTTTCGAACTCGGTATCCCGATCCTCGGCATCTGCTACGGGATGGGGGAACTCTGTCGTGCGTTTGAATGCCAGGTGATCCCCGGCCCCTCGCGGGAATTCGGGCATACGCTCTGCCACCGTGAAGGAGACGACCCCTTCGTCGAGAACGTCCCTCACGACTCGACTGTCTGGATGAGCCACGGCGACCAGGTTCAGCACGTCGAAGCGCACTTCCGCACTCTCGCCACGACCGACACCTGCCCCCATGCGGCGATTCGGCATCACACGCTGCCGTTCTACGGTTTGCAATTTCACCCCGAAGTGACGCACACCGACTTCGGCGAACGACTGCTGGCGAACTTCGTCCACAACATCTGCGGATGCAAGGGAACCTGGAGGATTGCGTCACTCATCGAACGGGAAGTGGAACTCATTCGCGAACGCGTCGGCAATAAACGCGTGATCTGCGGCCTGTCGGGAGGCGTCGATTCGTCAGTCACGGCTGCCTTGTTGTTTCAAGCCATTGGTTCGCAGCTCTCGTGCATTTTCGTCGATAACGGTCTGTTGCGGGCAGGTGAAGCCGAGCAGGTGGAGCGGGAGTTCAGCGGACACTTTCAAACCGACCTGCACGTCGTCGACGCCAAAGACCGATTCTTGAACGCCCTCGCAGGAGTGACCGATCCGCAGGAGAAGCGCAAGGCGATCGGCCGCGTCTTTATCGAAGTCTTTCGCAAAGAGGCCGAATCGATTCCCGACGCTCATTTCCTCGCCCAAGGGACGCTCTATCCCGACGTGATCGAGTCGGGAGCCAATGTCGACGGGCCGGCAGCCACGATCAAGTACCACCACAACGTTGGCGGTTTGCCGAAAGAATTAGGATTCGAGCTCATCGAGCCATTGCGGGATCTCTTCAAGGATGAAGTTCGCAGAATGGGGCTCGAGTTGGGACTGCCCGAAGAACTGATCTGGCGGCACCCCTTCCCCGGTCCGGGACTGGCGGTCCGCTGCCTGGGCGCCGTGAGCGAACCGAGACTGAAGACGCTCCGCGAAGCCGACACGATTCTGATCGAAGAGCTGCGCAAGTCGGGCCTCTACCGTGAAGTGCAGCAGGCCTTCGCGGTGCTGTTGCCCTTGCAGACCGTCGGAGTGATGGGCGACGCCCGCACTTACGAAGATGTAATCGCCATCCGTGCCGTCAACACCGACAACTTCATGACGGCCGACTGGTCGCGGCTGCCGTATGAGCTGCTGCAGCGCATCTCGACACGCATCATCAACACGGTCCGCGGTGTCAACCGCGTGGTGTACGACGTCAGCTCGAAACCACCAAGCACAATCGAGTGGGAGTGAACGGCATTTCTTCACGGCAATCAACGACAGAAACTTCAAAGTCGATGTGGTTGTCGCAACGACGGATTGCAGTTTATTGACGCTCCCACTCTACCGTGATAGCGTTGCCTGCGGGGCGGCTCCACGTTTGGTGATTGCGATTCGTCGCAGGCTCACCTCTCCCGAGGCAACCTCGGGGATCGATGTTGCCACACATTGCGTTGCACGAGGATTTGTCCGCCGATGCGGACGTGACCTCGCGCCAGGCCTGATCAGGTGGAGTCGCCCTCTTTTCGTTGCGGGCAGATGATGTCGTTCGATGATGAGCAGTTGCAATCCTTTCATCACCAGTTGGTGGCGGCCATCTTGCGGACTTTCTGGCATCCGCAGTCGGTACTGGAATGCATCCTGGATTCGTTGCCGCCGAAAAACCGCCGTGCGAACTGGCCAGCGGATCTCGTGTCACGACTGTTCACAACGTTCGGGCACCATCCCATCCCTTCGATATCACAACTACAAGCATTCCTGAAATCCGATCGGCGGTTGGCGGCGACACTTGGTCGGTTGAAATCTCAGCCGAAGTTGTCTCCGTTGCCCTCAGGTGACGGATTCAGACCGCATCCCTTGCTCAAGCATCTCGATTTACCGAGAGTCGCGAGTCGAGCGGCTCTCGCAAATTGTCTAAGTGTTCCTGCCTCTACGCTGGCTGCATTCTGCGAAGTTCGTCGCCCTGCCGAAGGCGTCAGGTACCGTTATGAGCACTATCACTATCGATGGCTGCCGAAGCGCTACGGTTCTTTCCGCTTGATCGAAGCCCCCAAGGAACGACTGAAGGAGGTACAAAGCCGGATCCTGCAGCTGATCTTAGATCGTGTCCCTGCGCATCCAGCCGCCACAGCATTCTTGAAGGGGAGATCCATTCGTGAGGCGCTGACCATGCACGTTGGGCAAGACGTGCTGTTTCGTATCGACCTCAAAGATTTCTTTCCGTCAATTGGCATCGGCAAGGTCCGAAGGTTCTATCGCCACTTAGGATACCCATGCGACGTCGCGGAATGCCTGGCGAAGTTGTCCACGAACGTCGCTCCACGGCGCGTCTTGAACCAAGTGCCGGAACTTCATCGATCCGACTGGGAACGCCTGACAAGACTCTATGAGTTACCGCATCTACCGCAGGGGGCACCGACATCGCCAGCTCTTAGCAATCTCGTGGCATACCGACTCGATGCACGCTTGACGGGTCTCGCGGCAAGCTTCGGCGCGAACTACAGCCGATACGCCGATGACCTGTTATTCTCGGGAGATCGACGGTATGCCAACGTGCTCAATCAGTTTCAACCGATTCTACTATTGATTCTGATTGATGAGGGATATTTCATACGACGTCGCAAGACGCGTACTATGCGGCGAGGTCGGCGGCAGACGTCGCTCGGACTGGTCGTGAACGACAAGATCAACTCTAGCCGCGGGAGCTTTCAAACGCTCAAAGCGATTCTCTTCAACTGCATTCGCTTTGGGGCGAACTCACAGAATCACGACCGCAATGTTCACTTTCGCGAACACTTGCACGGTCGAATTGCATTTCATGCGTCAGTCAATCCTCGACGCGGCGAGAAATTGCGCACTTTATTCAACCAGATCGTCTGGCCGAGGACCACCGTTGTTGAACGCGACTGATCCTACTCTTCTGCCATCCTCTTCGCTTGTTCGGCGGCTTCCTGAATGCCCCCCACGTACATGAAGGCACTTTCTGGAAGGTGGTCCCACTTGCCGGCACAGAGTTCCTCGAAGCTCTGGATCGTCTCTTCGAGTGAAGTGAACTTACCCGACTTGCCGGTAAAGGCCTCCGCCACAAAGAAGGGTTGCGACAGGAACCGTTCGATACGACGAGCACGGTGCACGACGTTTTTGTCTTCCTCGCTCAACTCCTCGACGCCGAGAATGGCGATAATGTCCTGCAGTTCGCGATACCTTTGCAGGATTTGCTGCACCTGACGCGCGACGGCGTAGTGACGCTCTCCCACCACTTGAGGATCGAGCACGCGGCTGGAGGAGTTCAGCGGATCGATGGCCGGATAAATGCCCTTCTCGGCGATTCGGCGTTCGAGATAAATGAACGCATCGAGGTGGCTGAAGGCAGCCGCCGGTGCGGGGTCGGTGGGGTCGTCGGCAGGAACATACACGGCCTGTACCGAGGTGATGGCCCCTTTCTTGGTCGAAGTGATGCGCTCCTGAAGCTGACCGAGTTCCGTACCGAGCGTGGGCTGATAACCCACGGCGGAGGGCATACGCCCCAGCAGGGCCGACACTTCAGAACCAGCTTGTGAAAAGCGGAAGATGTTGTCGATGAACAGCAACGTGTCGGCACCGGTCGCATCGCGGAACCACTCGGCCATCGTCAGGCCGGTCAAGGCAACTCGGAGACGCGCGCCGGGCGGTTCGTTCATCTGGCCGAAGACCATGCAGGTCTGTTCAATAACCGATCGACCCGTATCGCCGATCTCGGCTTCCTGCATTTCGAGCCAGAGGTCATTCCCTTCGCGAGTTCGCTCGCCGACGCCCGCGAAGACCGAGTAACCGCCGTGCTCGCGTGCGATACGAGCGATGAGTTCGGTCAAAATGACCGTCTTGCCGAGTCCGGCACCTCCGAACAGTCCCGCCTTACCACCGCGGACGAAGGGAGTCAGCAGATCGACGACCTTGATGCCTGTTTCGAACACCTCGGTCTTGGAGGAAAGTTCATCCAGCTTCGGTGGGTCGCGGTGGATCGGCCAACGCTCGCCGACCTGGACCGGTCCACGCCCGTCAATCGGGTCGCCAAGCAGGTTGAAGACGCGGCCCAACGTCTCTTTACCTACGGGAACTGTCACTGGGCCTCCCGTATCTTCGACTTCCATGCCGCGAACCATGCCGTCCGTCGCTCCCAGAGCCACGCAACGGACTCGGTTGCCTCCCAGGTGCTGCTGGACCTCGCCCGTCAGTTTGACGTGGACTCCCTTGAACTCGCGATCGACCTTGATCGCGTTATAGATGTCAGGCAGTGAATCCTCGGCGAACTCGACGTCGAATGTCGAACCGATGATTTGAGTGACGTGACCGATATTAGTTGTTGTCGTGCTCATGAGTGCTTGGCTACTCCAATGCTGCGGCTCCGCCGATGATCTCGGCGAGTTCTGACGTAATCTGTGTTTGACGTGCCCGGTTGTATTGCTGGCTGATGTTGCGAATCATTTCGTCCGCGTTTTCGGTGGCCGACTTCATGGCCACCATGCGGGCGATCTGTTCGCCGACGGCCGAATCGAGAAAACACTTGAAGAATCTCGCCTTAAAGGCCGCAGGCACGATCTCGTCGAGAATCTCCTGCGGGCTGGGTAGGAATTCATAGTCGATCGATGCTCCTGACGTCTCGGACTTTGTCGCTCCAGCCAGGTCACCGATTGGAAGGAGAGTCTCCACCACGGGTTTCTGCCGTGCCGACGACTCGAACTTCTGATAGGCCACATCGAGCCGATGCAGACGGCCGGCGATAAACTCGTGGACAAATCGGCCCGCAATTTCCTGAACAGCATCGAAGCCGGGCTTGTCTTCAAAGGTCGTATAAGTCTGATCGACCTTGCGGCGCTCGAACTTCATGAATGCCAGGCCCCGCTTACCCGAGACTTCAAGCTGAACGTTCTTTCCCTCGGCCTGAAACTCCCTGAGCCGACCGATCGCCTGTCGCAGAATGCCGGAGTTGTAACCACCGCAGAGGCCGCGGTTCGAAGTCAGGACCAGCAGCGCGACGTTGGTTTCTTCCGCAGGCTTTTGCAGCAGCGGGTGAGAGAACTTCAGATTGGCCTGTGACAGGTCGGCGACGATCTCGTTGATCTTCTTCGTGTAGGCGGCTGCCTCGGTGGCGCGGTCCATCGCCTTCTTGAATCGCGCGGTCGCGATCAATTCCATCGTCCGCGTAATCTTTTTGATATTGCGGACCGCCTTGCGGCGTTTCACCAATACGCGAGTTTTGGCCATTGATCAGGATTCAGAAGTCACAAAAGTCAGGGGTCAGGAGTACGGCGCTCAATCACATACCGGATTCCTGATTTTTCACTCCGGCTATGGTTCTATTAAACGGTGACAGCACCGCCGTGCTCGAATCGGGTGCGGAACTCGCTGAAGGCCAACTTCATTTGCTCTTCGAGAGCATCGGTAATTTCGGGCTTCGCGAGCAGGGCATCACGAATCTCACTCTTCTCTTCACGGATGAACTGGTGGAGTTCCTTCTCCGCCCGGGCGACTTGATCCCGGGGAACCTTGTCGAAGTACCCCTTGGTGCCCGCATAGATCGAAAGAACCTGATCGACGACATGCAGCGGCTGGTACTGAGGCTGCTTGAGGAGTTCGACCATGCGATAACCACGATCGAGCTGCCGTTGAGTCGCCGCGTCGAGTTCGGTACCAAGCTGGGCAAAGGCTTCCAACTCGCGGAAGGCCGCCAAGTCGAGCCGCAACGAACCGGCGATCTTTTTCATCGCCTTCGTTTGAGCGTTACCTCCCACGCGAGAGACCGAAATACCAACGTTAATGGCAGGCCGCACGCCGGCGAAGAACAGGTCGGGCTCCAGATAAATCTGTCCGTCGGTGATCGAAATCACGTTCGTCGGAATGTAGGCCGACACTTCTCCTTCAAGCGTTTCAATGATGGGCAAAGCCGTCATCGATCCACCACCGAGTTCATCGCTCAGCTTCGAAGCACGTTCCAGCAGTCGGCTGTGGCAGTAGAACACGTCGCCGGGATACGCTTCACGTCCAGGAGGACGACGCATCAAGAGCGACAACTGTCGATAAGACTGGGCTTGTTTCGTCAAGTCGTCGTACACGCACAGGGTGTGCTTCCCCTGATACATGAAGTGCTCGGCCATCGCCGCTCCCGCATAGGGGGCGATGTACTGCAACGGTGCGGGGTCTGCCGCCGACGCTGAGACGACGATCGTGTAATCCATCGCCCCCGCCGCGGTGAGGGCTTCGACGACGGCCGCCACGTTTGAGGATCGCTGACCGCAGGCGACGTAGACGCAGATCACGTCGCCACCCTTCTGATTAATGATCGTGTCGAGAGCGACAGCGGTCTTGCCCGTCTTGCGGTCGCCAATAATCAGTTCCCGCTGGCCGCGGCCGATCGGCGTCATGGCGTCGATGGCCTTGATGCCCGTCTGCAATGGCTGCTTGACCGGCTGACGTTCGGCCACACCTGGGGCCATAAACTCGACCGGCCGGCTGTCGCTGGTGATGATCGGGCCTTTGCCGTCGAGCGGGTTGCCGAGCGGGTCGACGACACGACCGATCAGTGCCTCGCCGACGGGAACCGACAGCAAGGCGCCGGTCGTTTTGACCTCGTCCCCTTCTTGAATATCGAGGTAACTTCCGAGGATGATTACACCCACGGAGTTCTCTTCGAGGTTGAAGCAGAGACCGCGCGTCCCGGAGGGGAACTCGACCATCTCGCCGGCCATCGCCGACGACAGGCCCACGACACGGGCGATTCCGTCGCCGACTTCGATCACGCGACCGACTTCAGCTGTTTGAATCTGCCCCTGAAAGTCTTCAATTTCCTTCTGAAGAACTGAAGCGATCTCGTCCGCTTTGAATTTCATGGAGGTACCTTTCCCGCAGTCGGTGCGCGAGCATCCGCAGTCGGGTCTTAAGTGAACCGTCGTAAATGGTGTCTCCGACGCGAATCACCAGGCCGCCCATCAAGCTGGAGTCGATCCGGGGAACCACGATCGGTTCGATGTTTAATACTGATTTCAGGCGTTCGCGAATCACGCCGATCTGCTGCTCGGAGAGCTCGACCGCGCTTTTGACTTCCACTCGCTGCTGACCGGCACGCCGTTCCTGTTCCGCCCAGCATTCACTCAGAATCAGCGGCAACAGATCCATGCGATCGTTGCGCGTGAGCACCAGGAGGAAATGCGTGAACAATTCCGAAGCCCGGGGCCTGACGACTCGCTCGATGATCCCTTCCTTGTCGTCCCGAGTGGTAAACTGCGATGACAGCAATTGGGCAAAACCAGGATTCGGCGCCAGCACCTCGTCGTGAAACGACGTGAACTCGTCGAGTGGATTGGCCACGCCGACCGACCTTGCAGCATCGAGGTACGCCTCGGCATACACTCGTGCCACCGCTTTCGCACTGGGGTCTTCCAGCACGCTTGCAGGTCGTGTCTTGATGTCGTCGTTGGCCATATTCGATTCGAGTCAGTCGCCTGTCATTACTGATCGGGTTACGCACCTTGAGATGCGAACTCCCGCAAGGCTTCGTCAATCAGCGCCTGCTGGTCGGCGAGAGAAACTCCCTTGCCGAGCACATGCTCCGTGGCGCTGGCGACTTGCTGAGCCATCTGCTGAAACAGTTCATTTAACGCCTGATCCTTCGCCCGGCTGATGTCGTGCAGCGCCCGATCCTTGATCGTTTCCGCCTCCGACTCGGCCGAAGCGACGATGTCAGCCTTGGTCCGTTCGGCATCCCGACGGGCTTCGGCGATAATCGCCTTCACATCATCCTCGATGGCTTCCATGCGCCCCTGATGCTCCTTAAGAAGCACCATCGCCTGCTGACGGGCCGACTCGGCATCCGCGAAGCCCTGCTGAATCACCGCCGCCCGCTGGTCGAGTGCCGCCGTGATCTTGGGCCACGCCAGGAACTTGAGTCCTGTGAACAGGAGCAGGAAGATAATCAGCGTGAAGATCGCGAGGTCTTTGCGGAAGTCCATGACGATATCCTTCGTCTTTTCCGACACATCCTCCCCAATATGGGGACCGTGGTCATCGTGAGACGTAACCCCTGCGTCGTCACCACCGGTGGTTGCGTGGTCGTGGGTGGCATCGTCGGCACTTGCAGCCGAGAAGCCCAAACCACAAGCGCAACCTGCAATGAGCAGTAGCGGGAACAGCGTTGTCAATCGACTCCGGTATCGCATGGCATTCATCAACTGAAAATGAACCGTCAAAGCCAGGCAGTGCACCCGCATGTATCAGGGGCTGGTGAACGGATTCTGTTGCATGCAGATATACAGGGCGAAGAACGTAAAGCCTTCGATCAGAGCCGCCGTCACAAGCGTCGTCGTGAAGATGGTGCCGGCAGTTTCAGGCTGACGAGCCATGCTTTCGAAAGCAGCAGCCGACAGCTTTCCGATGCCGAAGGCGGCACCAATGGCGACCATGCCGGCGCCAAAGGCCCCAGAGAACTCGATCACTCCCAGAGTGGCACCGCTTGCTGCCATCGCAGGGGTCGCAAACAACAGCAACATTGTGCCGAACAGTACCAATTGCATGTAACGCTTCACGTTTTCAGTCTCCTCAAGTCAACAGGACGGGTTGAAAGTCTGGTATCACTTTTTTTCGGCACTGTGCCGATCACGAATTCGAATGTCGGTTCAACTTAGTTCAGGCTTTGAATCGCGGCATAAAACTCAATGTGCATGTGCGGTGACAACGGCTTCCGCTGAATGCTCATGGGCCGCACCATGACTGTGATCATCGTCATGCTCGTGATCATCGCCATGGTGTGAATGGGTCGCGGCGTTGATAAACAACGAAGCCAGCAGCGTGAAAACGAAGGCCTGAATGAACGCGAAGGCGAGTTCCAACACACTGAGCAACGTCAGCCCGAGTGTCGTGATGGTCGCGGCCGTTAGCCATTGCGAGTGTGTTCCGGCCGCCGCGATGGCAATGACGCCCATAATCGAAACCAGCACCAAGTGGCCGGCCGCGATATTGATCATCAAACGCAAGCCAAGAATCGTATGCTTGATGACCGCCCCGAAAATCTCCAGGCCCGTAATGCCGACCGTCAGGACGATCTGCATCGGATACATGTACCAAGGGAGCTTCAGAACGGGGACATAGTTTTTCCAGTAACCGACAGGACCGAGGCTTTGACTGCCATAGATCAACCCTGCCGCAAAAACGATGGCCCCCAGTGTTATTGTGAGGCTGATAGCACCCGTCGGAGCCCCCAACCAAGGAAGCAGGCCGATGATGTTGAGCATTAGAATGAAGAAGAAGAACGTCGCCAGCAGAGGAAAGTACTTTTCCGAGCCATGCGGAATCGCATTCTTCACGATCCCTTCCCGCACAAATACCACGAGTGTTTCCACCAGGTTCCAGCCGCGACTCTTCGGTGCTCCGTCGCCGCGGACTCGCTTCGAGAAACTGTAGAACAGCCAGAAGACCAGAATGGCCCCGACCAGCTCCAGGATCATGAACTTGGAGATGCAGAACCCACTGGCAGGCTCGAACAGATTCTTGATCGTTCCGAACGGCTGAGGGATGAGAATCTTCCCCGTGAAGGCTTCATTCACCTGCTCCACCGTCGCGTGCGGATGCTCTTTCAACACCCAGGCGGGAACTTCGTCCATCGACTCGTAGTTGGCGGGCCAGAGCGCGCGCGGCACCTCAAAGAAATAACTGTCCTTGATGTGCAAGAGGGGATCGGCCATCAGAGTACGGTCGCGATGTGATTTCCAGTTTCACCAGTGGACTGCCTTGTAGCCCGAAGGCGGTCGGCGGACTGTATCAAACGTAGATTGAGTATCACTTCACACACCAGGCCCACCAGAAACAGAACAAGGCAATGCCCCATGAATCCGGCGGCCTTCAATTGTGAACTGGCCGTGATTCCGAGAATGCCCGCCACGATTGGCAAACCGGTGCGAAAGAGCATCCCGCCCATCATGCCCGGCATAGCCTGTGGAGTTCCCACGGTGTAGACAGCAAGTGCGTAAGCGGCAAGGCCGGCAACAAAGCAAATCCCAAAGGCGAGCGCGACAGACGCGATTCCGTATGGCACCTGCTGCTGCCACACAAAAAGACCAAGCAAGACAGCCGCCAAACCCAATACGACAAGCAGCACGACTCCGCCACGACAGAGCGCAGCGACCGGCGAACTAGGCCGGAGGTCGCTGTTGGGGGGGCTGGTCGCTGGCATTGTCTCTGGTCGGCGAATCTAAAGAAGTGCGTTGCTCAGTCGATGTGCCTCCTTTTTTACGGAGAGCACCAGATGTTTCCAAGAGGTAGTAGATTCCGAAGGGGACACCGAACAGAAATCCCACCAAGGCCAAGTAGCCCGTTCCCCACTTATTGTCCAACCACTGACCAGCAATGCCCGGAAGCACCATCACAGCGACTGCTGCAAAGACCCGGCTCATCACCTCAATCGCGGACGAGGCGTCTGTGATTTCTGCCTTCGTATCGCGGGAATCTCTCATGACACCCCCGCTGTTCCACATAACGATTTCGTAAGGTGCGCGGAGTCTAGCGGCGGAGAGTTCCGCTTGTCAAAGAACCCGTCCGCTGATCGAGTCATTCCCACAGATGGGTCGCGAATTCTCACGGGTGGGAGTCAACCACTTGCTTGGTAAGGGTACGAAAATAGAGGACAATTGCACCAACTCTTGCGGGGAATTCAACTCCACCTCACGCACGGTGTCCTGCGAGCGGGAACCGAAAATGGTCGGGCTTTCATAGAGCACAACGACCCGTCTGACTCGCCTCATCTCGGTCTGATGCGCTTGATTCGCAGTCATTCCCAACCAGCAGGGCCTGGTTCGTGTAAGTCAATCACAACCCGATACTGGGGTTGTCGGCACTTGACTCTTGGGAGTTGGGGGAGTCTCACGACTTGCGACAACGTCTGTTGTCTCCACTCAGCACTCGGATCTCATTCTTCACAACGGTCGCATCGTCACAGTCAGAGACACGTCATGTTTCCTTTCTGGAGGCAACCAATGAACTCGAACCATCTCCCACCCACAGAACTGGAATGGGCGAATGCCAATGTGGAGGCCATTCGCGTCAGCGGTGCCCGCATCGTCGGCCTGAAGAAAACCATCGAGCGCCATGACACGGCGTATTCACAGACCGTGTGGCTGACGCTCGTTCAACTCAAGGGGCTGGCGATCGACCTGCTCTGATCGGGGTCACGCGATCAGCAGTCGCCAACCGCAACTGAATGGCCTGAAAGCACTTCGCGAATTCCGGACACGCGAAAGAAAGTGTGGTCAATACCGCGACGGATCCCCGTGGTGTGGAACGAGGGTGGGGTCACTGGAAGGGTAAGCGCACATCGGCACCATATGGCGTGGTCGGTTTTGGCTACGTTGCTTCTGGGCGGTCGAGTCGGCTGAGGCGGCGTCGCAGGCGGTCGCGGTCGCGGCGGGCGGACTGTTGGCGGCGTTCTTCCACGCGGTAGGTACGGATTGAGTCCGGGTGAGTCGAACCTTCATGCTATTCTGAACCAAGATCCATACTCGTTGAGCAAGTCGAATACGACGGGCAATCGGGCGAGATCGAACTTCACTTTCATCCCAGCGGTATCCGAGCGCTGACTGACCATCACAACGAAGGGAACAACGCATGAGCCAGGACACGCTGAAGGTGCGGCGGAAGTTCCACGTCGCCACGGGCCGCACGGGGCACTAAGAGGTGCGTGAAGGCGACCAGCCGGAATCGCCAAACGTTTCCGAGGGGCACATCCCGCGCATCTCGCGGCTGATGGCGCTGGCGATTCGGTTCGAGCAATTGATCCGCGACGGCGTCGTCAAAGATCAGGCCGACCTCGCCCGGTTGGCGATGGTGAGTCGGGCTCGCGTGACGCAGATCATGGACCTACTGATGCTGGCACCGGACATACAGGAGGCACTGCTGTTTTTGCAGCCGGTTCAACGCGGGCGGGATCCGATTACGGAACGTGAAGTTCGAGCTTTGACGATCGAGCTGGAATGGAAGAGGCAACTGTTGAGTGGAAGACGCGTTGAAGGTTGATTATCACGCATGCCTCGATACGCATCATCGTCAACCTTTATCGGCGAAGTAGCTCTGCTTTCGCAAAACCCATTTTGGGGTCGATCCAGCGATATCAGCTTTGTTCCAGCACGCACATGAACCATCCAACGACGTAGACTCCGTGTGAGCACGCGTTGTCGTGCAAGTATCGATCCTTCAATTGAGTCTGCATCGCCGTCTGAACGTCGGGGTGCCAACATCCTTTGACCTCAATAATGACTCGACATTGTTCAATCTTCTGTAAATCAATATCCACGACAACCGCAGCAACATAGATATCGGTTCGCTGCCCCTCCGTTGCCGTAGTAGGGCGGATCTGTACCTCCCGAAGTGCCACGATTCCGCTCTGTTCCAATTCCATTTTCAGTTGGCGGGCCAGATAGTTCGACAAGTCGTCCTCATCGACTGGTTCCCAAGTTATTGATTCACGATTGTAGTCCCAGAGATCTCTGACGGCGGGCAATTCGTCGTGTAGGCGGTCCTGGATCCTTGAGAACGATTCGAGAATCACCTGTTGCAATTCTCGTCCGTTTCGAACGAGTCTTGAATGAGGGCGCTCAATAAGCTCGCGAAGCTGCTTGATCGTTAAGGGCTTCCACGTCGCCTCCAATCGCCTTCGTCGCGCTGCTCGAAGTACCCAATCCAGATACGCCAATTCAGGTAGTTCAACCTTGATCCGCTCGATTGCGGCACATGCTGACGAAGTGCCCGCGTCGCGTAGGATGGAAAGGAGATTGTTGCGAAGGTCCGTGACACCTCCCGAACCCCTCCAGACTGACGTCCCCTGCTCCTTCTCGTCGTCCTCCTCCTCCTCCTCGTTCTGCGGAAACTCTCGGCATAGTAGTATGAAGAGCTCGGCCACTTGGCTCTCAGTGGGCGGCGTCGGTTGTACGCGCGCCCAACGAACGGGACGGATCACATCGGCCACAACATCGCGGAAGAACGCCTTGTCCATCAAAAACTCGGGCAACACAACATCCATCGCCCAACCATCAGTAGTCAGCCAAAGGACTACGGCGACTTGTCGCGCAAGTTGGCGACCAGGGTCAGTGTCACGCCTCGTTAAGAGTGACCGTGCATAATCTGTCGCTTCCTTTTGGCCGTGGATCACCAACTCTTCGAGTAGGTCGGCTCTTAGCTTTGGAGTGAGCGATTCGTCTCGTGCTTTTTCGAGGAGGTTGTCGGCGATGCGAGAGTCCCAACACTGATCGACAAGTCGAAGAACGCCGTACGCGCCTCCAACGTTGCTCGTGTTCTCGCACTTCAAAGCGACCTCATTAACTCGAAAACACTGACGAGTCACTGTCGTCGTCTCCACTTCGTTAACTCGCTTCCGGAAAGCTCAAAGCAAGGGACCAAGGAAGCCCATTTCTGGTACATCTGACGCAGAAGGTCATCCAACAATGCGAGCAGCAGATTGCTCGAAACGGCGAGGTCGGCGATGCAAAACCTCGCCATATCAACTCGTCCTTGCCCTGGTTCGAACTCTTCCACAAATGCTCGGGCGGCCGACAGAATCCGCTGTCTTGTTGGTTCACTTGCGGACACCCAACCGGGGAACTCGGTTATGTTGTCGCTCAAACTGGGCAGATCGATTTCGTCGTGTTCCTTCAACTCCAGCAGCCCAACCAGAGTTCGCCACGCACCGACGTTGCCCGTTTCAATCTGATCGAGGCAATCAGAGATCTGTTCTGCTGGCGGTGGATCGATTAATTGCGGCTGAAGCCGTTCGTTATGCAGTCGCTCGAGCTCCATCGACTGCTCATACGCGCGTCTCATTTCTTGTGCCCGATCGGAATCGATGGAAACGGCATCGAATAGGTCGGAAAACACTTGAGCAATGACAGAATCAGTTTCCCGATATGCAAGAACGGCCCGCTGCTCTGATTTGTCGCTGTAGATGAATCGTATTCGAGCAATTCCCGCCCACATTCGCTTGGCATCTTCTGAGCCTGCTGCAGATGCTTGGTTTAGCAACCACGCCACGTCGCCGGTTTGCACTAATCCAAGGTGCACTCCCAATACGGCATAAGCCCCCTCCAACGCTGTGCATTTTGGGATGATCGCTGCCATGAGCCGACGTCGAACGTCGGCGGGCATCGTAGAGAAAATGCTGTCGTTCAACTCAAATTCGCGACCAGACAGAACCCGAGAGGTGACGTAGTCGGAGAATGCGTCAAACACGCCTTGTTCGTGAAGATGATCGATTGAGCGCCGTACAATTCCCTCAATCAGTTTCGCAAATTCATCCGTTCTGCCGTGGACTGGTGCGATTTGAGATGCCCACCGAAGTCCCTCAGCAAGTTCTTCCACTTTCAAACTTGGAATCAGTTCTTGCTTGAGAAAGAATCGATATGCTCCGAGAAGGTTTCTTTGCTTAGGCTGAATTAGACTGGCAAACAGCTGCGCTGCATTGATAAACCCGCGGGGCCACACGACTCTCAATGCACATCCACGAAGTTCGTCATCAGGATCAGAGCCCCCCTGGCCCAGTGCCAGCGGTATAAGACTTCGACAATATTCTTCGTCGCCGATTCGAAGGATTGCGTACGAGGCCTGAGAACGGATGTGAGCTAAATCGGCTTCGTCGAGCGCGACGTCGACCAATACAGGCAGCAACCTCCTTTCGGCGCATGCTTCCGCAACATCGATGGCAAATCGGCGTGTGACCACATTCAACGACTTGTCCTGGATGATCGGCTCGAGTTGTTTCGCCAGTTCGTCGTGCGCAAGTTTTACATAGTGGTTGCGCAGTCCCCGATCCGAATCATCAATCTCGCCACTCCGCATGCCGTCGACCAGGTGGGCAACGAGTTCCGATTTCATCTCGACCGTCGCAACATCGCTGCGAAGAACAACTTGTGGGTCATCACATATGATTCGCTCGAATACTTGTTCGTTATTGCCTGCGATCCAGGCCGCTGTCTCTGCAAGTTGCGGAACAACCTTCTGCGCGGCTTCATCGTGAAAGATCAGACCTGAGACTTGAGTGTCGTCCAGTCCGCGTTGACAAACGTACCTCGCCGCGAGGAACTCTGCATAAGTCCGGTGGCTGAACCCAAGCCTGCCACTTCCGAATCCGGTGAACAGCGTCGTCGCTAGAACCTCGCGTATACTCCCCTCCGACACCGTGAATTCTTCACCATTGACTCGCTCCGTTCTGCCAGCCATTTCCGCAAGCGTGATTACGTCCCCATCATGCGCCTCGATCTGAATTGCGGCTTCGATCAATGGGCGGCCACTGAAGATTGAGATGCCGGCGATTCGGGTGGCTATCTCGAGGCGCTGCGTTGACGATACCTGCCCGACATGCCCCGCCTCACGTCGGCTTTGGCTCGACTCCTCACAAAGGCGCTGGCACCCTTCCTCAAATAGCTGAAAACGCGATGTCGGGAAACTATTCGAGTGTTGAAAACTGTGAAGCAAAAAACGAAGCGTGATTGGGTTCATCGCAAGCGATTCGATGCGGTTGTCAGCTACCTCTGCAATGAACGTCGTTGGGTCGACTCCCTCAACTTTGGCAGCCTCATGGATGTCGTGCTTCCGCAGTGGCACAAGTTGGAAAACGCCAACTTGGTCTTCTCCCCAAATGGACCTCAACCCATCCTCCAGAGACGCTGGCCATTCCGCAGTCCGACACGCGATTCTCACATGCAGCCGTTCCGCCGATTCGCGCAATTTCTGAAGCTGAGAACGGAGGATCTGGGCGATGTTGCGGATTTCGAGGCGACCTTCATCAAGACTGTCGAAAAAGAGCCACAAATTGTGATCGGCATCAATCCACTCCCGGACGTGTTCGCACTTGAATGCGTCATCGATCAAACGATGATCGGTCTGATATTCCTTCAAATCAATCCGGACGGCGACTTCTGGAGTTGCGCACGTCGACTTGACACGATCGAATTCAAGATCGAATTCCGTCGACTTGCCCATGCCTGGTTCCCCCAAGAGCACTAGACACGGATACTTGATCAAGTCTTTCAGGGCGGAGAGACTCGGATTGACAATGTGACCGTGCTCACTATCTGGATCGAACACGTATCCATCGTCGTCGACCACAAACGACTGGTCTCGTGAGCACCAAAAACGCTTCCAAGGGTATTGTGCCATCTCCCAATTGTAACCGAGAAAGTGACGATTCAGGAGTTGACCTGCCGTTGCCGCGCCCGCACAGGACATGTCTGTGGATGGCAGTCGGATGCTCTTAAACGACATTCGCTATTGTTAAACGCCGCGTTCAATATTCAGAGAGCGTTCGAGAGTTTCTCGCCACGGTTGCCGGATTCGCGGTTGAGAACAGGGACCGCGAAGGCAACCGGCGTTCTGCAGAGAGCGCCGGGGTGAGTTGAGCGGGACGCGGCCGAAGGCCGCAAATCCCTTTGTGACAACCAGGTTTACGCGAAAACGCCGAGAGGGTTTCCTCTCGGCGTTTTCGTTTACCAGTGGGTCGCCGCGTTTCGCGGCGTACAAAAAAGGCTCCCCCGCGAGGACTCGAACCTCGAACCTAGCGGTTAACAGCCGCTCGCTCTACCATTGAGCTACAGGGGATTAATTCATCGTTTCTGCCGTCGTGGACCACAGTGATGGGCGGTGGCACGAGTGGTTTTTGGGCGATACGAGTCGCCGTCGGCTTCACGCGGAGGGAAGTCTAGTCTCTCGCTCCAATTTCTTGCAAGTTCGGGTCTGGCGCTCGGGGTGGATAATGCGGTGGTTCGCTGCCGCCGGGGCCGCATCTGTTGTGACGGTCACGATGGCATCCCCAAAATATGACCATTCAAGTGCCGGCGAGGTTCGCGGGGTTTCGTCCGGCGACTCTCGTCAGAATGTGCGGATCATCGCCATCGTCTCGGCGACTTGATAGGTTACGAATTCCGTGAATCCTCCTCTCTGCACCCTCTTTCTCAGCGTGATTCCCGCACATGGCCGGCTCGAGCGAGACCAAGCTGACCCCCATGATGCAGCGGTACATGGAGGTGAAGCGCGAAACGCCGGGGTCGATCCTCCTGTTTCGCATGGGGGACTTCTACGAGTTGTTTCATGAGGATGCCGAGACAGCCGCCAAGGTGCTGGGGCTGACGCTCACCAGCCGCGACAAGGGTTCAACGAACCCGGTGCCGATGGCGGGGTTTCCGTATCACGCTCTCGACGGTTACCTGCGAAAGCTGATCGCCGCAGGTTACAAGGCGGCGATCTGCGATCAGGTCGAAGACCCCAAGACCGCCAAGGGAATGGTCCGCAGGGAAGTGACGCGGATCGTTACGCCCGGCACCCTCACCGAGGAATCGCTGCTCGACCCTCGCGAGAGCAACTATCTCGCCGCCGTCTGCCCGACAAAGACCGGCGTCGGCCTCGCATGGCTGGAACTCTCGACAGGTCGGTTTCAGTGTTACGACATCGAAGTGCCGGTGCCATCGCCCAATGCTCAGACGGCGGTGTCGCGCGTCCCGGGGCGCTCGATGCTCTTGGATGAACTCGCCCGGCTGCGACCTGCTGAGTGTTTGTTGAGTGAGGACACGCTCAATCATCCGCTACTGGCGGACTTGATCGATACAGCACCTCCGGCAGGCGCGGAAGATTCGGGTGAAGGGACTGAAAGCGTCGCCAAACCATCACGGCGTCCGCGAACTCCATTGTCGGTCATCCCGGAGATGATCCTCACCGAACGACCTGCCTGGGACTTCACCACGTCTCAGGCGCTGCAGACGCTACTCAAGCACTTTCAGACTCAATCGCTCGAAGGGTTCGACATCAACGATGACGGCACTCCCGCCGTCGTGGCCGCAGGGGCATTGCTGAATTACGTGCAGGAGACGCAACGGTCGGCACTGGGGCATATCACGCGATTGGAACCGTACCGTCGCGGCAGCACGATGCTGATTGACGAAACGACCCGCCGCAGCCTCGAACTGATGCGGACCCAACGCGATGGCAAACGCGAAGGGTCGCTCTTGTCGGTCCTCGATCGCACCGCGACCCCGATGGGGGCGCGACTGCTGGCCGATTGGCTGTCGGCTCCGCTGACGGATATTGCCGCGATCAATCGTCGGCTCGATGCCGTCGAGGAACTGACACGCAACACGCCGTTGTGTCGCGACATCGAAGACCAACTCACACAAGCCTACGACCTTTCGCGACTGGCATCGCGGGTCGCAACACTGCGGGCATCGCCGAGAGACCTCGTGGCGTTGGCTCGCACGCTGGCGCTGTTGCCGAAGCTGAAGGCCAAACTCGCGGCCCGCACCTCCGACTTGCTGGCCACATTGGAGCAGCGTCTGGAACTCTGTCCCGAAGTGCGTCAGGAGATCGAGACCGCTGTGGTGGATGAGCCTCCCTTGGCCGTCACCGATGGTGGCATCTTTCGTGAAGGTTACAACAGCCGGCTCGATGAACTCCGCGACCTCGCTCGCGGCGGCAAGAAATGGATCGCCGAGTATCAGGCCCGCGAGAGCGAACGCACCGGGATCACGTCGCTCAAGGTCGGCTTCAACAAAGTCTTCGGTTACTACCTCGAAGTGACCGCCGCCAACCAGTCGAAGGTGCCGAGCGACTACATTCGCAAACAGACACTGAAGAACCTCGAACGCTACGTCACTCCTGAACTTAAGGAGTACGAAGACAAAGTGCTGCGAGCCGAGGAACAGGCAACGGCCCTCGAACAGGAACTCTACACGGCCTTGCGGGATCGCGTCTCGCAAGAGACCACGCGACTGCAACAGACAGCCGAGGTGCTGGCCGAGATCGATGTGCTGACATCGCTGGCCACCACCGCCGTCCGCCGTCGCTACTGCCGACCGACGCTGACGAGCGACCCCGTTCTCGACATCAAAGCCGGCCGGCACCCCGTGCTGGAAGAACTGCAACCCAGCGGACAGTTCGTGCCGAATGACATCGCATTGGGGGGAGGAAGAGAGACGAGAGATGAGAGACGAGAGGAGGAGGCAGGAGTCGGACGAGAGTTGAGTGATGAGAGTCGAGAGAAAGACGATGATAGCGCCGCTCTCCTCTCTCATCTCTCCTCTCTCCTCTCTCAACCGCTGATCGCCCTCATCACCGGTCCCAACATGGCCGGTAAAAGTACCTACATTCGGCAGGCGGCTCTCATCACGGTGATGGGGCAGATCGGCTCGTTTGTTCCTGCATCATCTGCTGTCATTGGCATTGCCGATCGCGTCTTCGCGCGGGTCGGGGCCAGTGATGAACTTGGCAAGGGGCAGTCGACATTCATGGTCGAGATGACCGAGACGGCCCGCATCTTGAATGCCGCCA
Organism: uncultured Planctomycetaceae bacterium; assembly: GCA_942492405.1. Taxonomy (GTDB): domain Bacteria; phylum Planctomycetota; class Planctomycetia; order Planctomycetales; family Planctomycetaceae; genus JANNSB01. The sequence goes on along the minus strand of CALOES010000045.1, from coordinate 41,818 downwards.
CCAAGTCGAGTCTCGTCATTCTCGATGAGATCGGTCGAGGTACCAGCACCTACGACGGCATCTCGCTCGCCTGGGCCATCACCGAATTTCTGCATGACGATGTCGGCTGCCGAACATTGTTCGCCACGCACTATCACGAGTTGACCGAACTCCCCAAGACGTTGCCCCGATGCGGGAACTGGAACGTCGCCGTCCACGAGCAGGATGGTGATGTCATCTTCCTGCATTCGATCGTCCCCGGTGCCGCCGACCGCAGTTACGGCATCCATGTCGCCCGCCTCGCCGGCGTGCCGAGCGATGTGATCCTGCGGGCCGATGTCATTCTGCGTCAGTTGGAAGAAGACCATCACGACGAAGAAGGGAAGCCGAAGATCCCCGCGCGTCCTAAGCGCGAGCCAGGGATCAGGCAGCGCTCCCTCTTCGGCCCCGAGCATCATCCCCTGGTCGATGAACTCAAAGGCCTCGACCTCGACCACCTCACGCCGCTACAGGCGATGCAGGAACTGGCACGGTTGAAGGAGCGGTTCAAAGGTTGAATTCACTCAAGCTTTGGTGGGATACTCAATCGCACTCGATGCCGAGATGAGTGTTTCTTGATACGCGATCCATGAGGGCCCAATGGCAAAGCCGATCACTCGCTGGTTCAAGCAAGCCTGGCAAACTTTCGTTGATCCAGAGAGAGACAAGCGAGTCGACAAACTCAAATTGCTGTTGGGTCGCGAACTCGCTCGACGCAAACGAGAATTCGCGTTAGATGTCGCAGTCCGCGACCTTGGTGCAAACGAAGCAGATCCCAAGGACATTGAGGACGCTTGCGAAGCGGTCTATGACGAGTATTTGCGAAAGGCATGGTCAGATTTCGAGCTGACCGAGAAAGAGGAGTTGACGCTCAAGTGGATGTCTTCGGCACTTCGCATTTCGTCGAAGCATCGAGACCGGGTACATGACGAACTGGGTGCCGATGTGTTTCTACAGATGGTCTCCGCTGCGATCGCAGACGGTCACATCGATGAAATCGAGGCGTTACGACTGAAACATGTCGCCGACTGGCTGCAGACTGACGTGCGGTCGATGGTCAAACGGCTGTTTGCGAGAAAAGGGGACTCATTTCTGACCAGCATCTTTCAGGACGGCGTGAATGAAGGGAGACCACTTGGACCGAAGTGGGAAGAATTCCTTACCAACGCGGAACGTCTTGGTTTCAAGCGGCACGAAGCCGTCGAAATGATCAAGCCACATGCAAAGCGATTCATCGAGCACAGCCTGGTAGATGCCAAGGACTGTGAGATGATCGATTCACGCACTGCATCTGAGATACGTCAATGGGTGCGGGTCTTCGGACTGGATCAGAACTATCAGACCTATGTCAACGAGAGCCTGAAGGATCTCGAATTACTCTGGAAGATAAGTCAGGGGGAACTGCCTACCTACAATGTGAAGTCACTTGTCGAGCTTCGCAGCGGGGAATTGGCGCACTTCTACGGACCGGCTGTGTTCGAACAGATCAAGAACTTGAAGTCGGGACCGCGCATCGACAGACATCATGGGACAGTGGTGATTTCTGATCATCGCCTGATCTTCATTTCCGAGACACGACCGATTTCATTGAACCTGCGTCAGATTCTGAAGGTCGATCGCGACGATCGGGCAATTGAACTGGTCGCCAGCCAATCTGCCACAGGGAGTTTCAGATTTGGCGACCAGACTCGTCTGGCAAGTGCCATTTTGAGCGTTGCCGTCGGGCGTGCGAATCAGACGATCGTGAATCGAGCGAAGCGCGCTCCCGACAGACATATCTCACGAGAAGTGCGCCAACGAGTTTGGCAACGCTATGGTGGGAGATGCGCGGATTGCAGTGCCACAGAATACCTGGAATTCGATCACATTGTTCCGTTCTCGAAGGGCGGAAGCAATTCGGACAACAACGTGCAGTTGCTCTGTAGAAAATGCAACCTGAAGAAATCGGACAATATCTGAATTGCCATTCTCGGTGCAGGTGTAGGACACCGATTGGTCTCTCAACATTTCTGCAGCTCAGCGACCCCAGTCGAGTGGTGAGTGGGCGATCTGTTCATGTTGAGCTTTCAGGATCGCGGCTCTTGGCTCGCCACTTCGTCGCTGCGTTCAAACCTCTTAGCCCCCGGTCAATGACCGGGGGGAATCGACGCCGCATGTGATGTTCGCGTGGTTCAGCAGGTTGACGTATCAGCGATACTATGCATTAACGGTCGAATGGAACTCCGCGTTATTCCGCATCGCAGGCCACATTCCCCCGGTCATTGACCGGGGGCTAAATGGGTGTCGGCAACTCACACATCCCGCCGGGTGCCACAGGCGGCAGTGTTCTGAAATGGGTGCCACGGGCTTTGCCCGTGCGGGTGGGGAGTGGGCTCTCCATCGGAGTGTTGGCCTTACCGGAAATGATGGCGGTCGAGACATTGGTCGAGGCTATCAGCGGGGGGACGAGTTGGCGAGATCAGTTGCCGTCAGTCGAGAAACCCGATCGGCAGGAGTGTGCCGAATACGTTTGCGATGCGCCATGTGCGTCTCCGGTTGAAGCCATCATGCCGATAAACGAACACGATCGGCAAGCAAGCCGTGCGACACAGTTCTTGCCGGGAGGTCGATGATTTGTGGCCGGGTCAACTCACCACTCACACTGGCAAGCCAGTGGCACACATTTGAAAGAGCAACAGTGCCACCCCGCCGCCTCCTCGTCGGCACAGGCCAATGTCTTGCGAAGAATGACGGTTCGTATTTGGTTCACGACGCAAATGGTGATAGTCTGCTTGTGCAGGTCGCAGCCGGCAAACAACATCGTGGTGCTCCTTGTGTGGAAACGGGAAACAAAACATCTCACGTTTACCACGAATCCAAAGCACACCACAAAGCCGACGCGACCTGCCTCTCATAGCTTCACCCGCCTCTATTGGAATATGAGTACAAGAAATGAGCGATGCGTGGCGTACGACTCGTAAATGGCTGTGGCGCCGCTACAAGACACTGTTCGTGATTGCGGCTGTTGCCGGCGTTGTCTATTGGGTCAGGTTCGCGCCGGTCGCGGTGGTCCCTCATATGGTCGAACACGGTTCAATCACTGCCGAGGTGATGGGAACCGGCACTCTGGAGGCTCGTGTCGAGACAACGATCAGTCCGAAAATCTCCGGGCGCATCACCGAGATGCTCGTCGATCAGGGTGATCGAGTCGTGGCTGGGGATCTGCTGGTTCGACTTGACGATGACGAGCTTGGACAGCAGGTGGCGATCGCCCAGGCCAACGTCGAAGCGGCCGAGGCGGCCGTCGAAAGACTCGAAATTGACAAAGAGAGAACCACAGCAGTCTTTGCGCAAGCGCAATCGAGCCACCGTCGGATTGAACAGCTCGTCAATCAGAACGCTGGTACGCAAGGCGATCTCGACAAGGCGACTGAGGCACTGGCGGTGGCCGTAGCAGACATTGCGCGGGCGGAAGCCGCGATTACCGAAGGCCAAAAGGTACTGGTCGCCGCCGAGAAAACGCTGGAGTACCATCGCGCTCGGTTGAAGGATACGGAGATTCACGCGCCGTTTGACGGTCTGATTGTGAATCGCCGTCGCGAGCCGGGTGAAGTTGTGGTTCCGGGAAGCTCGATCCTGACATTGATCTCCACCGAAGAACTCTGGATCAGCGCCTGGGTCGATGAAACGGAAATGTCCCGCCTCGAAACCGGTCTGACGGCAAGTGTTGTCTTTCGTTCACAAACTGACCTTTCGTTTCCAGGCGCAGTCGTGCGTCTCGGTCGTGAGGCAGATCGGGAGACGCGCGAGTTCATCGTTGATGTCCGAGTGCTGGAGTTCCCCAAGAACTGGGCAGTTGGCCAGCGAGCCGAGGTCTTCATCAAGACCGATGAGGTGCACGACGTGCTGACGATTCCCGCGAGACTTGTCGTCAACAAAGACGGCGAGAGCGGCGTCTTCATCAACCAGGATGGCCGAACGAGCTGGCGCACGATCACGCTGGGTCTGCGCAGTCGCGAGTCTGTGGAAGTGCGCGAGGGTTTACAGGCCGGTGACGTGGTCGTCGCATCCGTCGATGAGCAAACGGCATTGCGAGAAGGCCAACAGGTGCTGATCCCATGAACCTCGCCAGCAAAGACATCCGCCACAACGTTGGCCGATTTGCACTGACCGCCGTCGGCATTGGCATGCTGCTGATGGTGGTGATGGGCATGGGCGGCATCTATCGGGGAGTCGTTGAAGACGCCACGCTGCTCATCGACAGGGTGGGAGCCGACTTGTGGATCGTCCAGCGAAACACGCGCGGCCCATTCGCAGAACAATCTCGCGTATCACCGAACCTGTTGTTCCGCGCGGCAGCGGTTCCCGGTGTCGAATCGTCACGTGAGTTTGTCTACCACACCATTCAGCGGCAGCGCAACGACAAACCGCTGCGGATTGCCGTGCTGGGACTGAGTTGGCCCACGGACAAAGGCGACTGGGTTCCACTCAACGCAGGGCGGCCACTCGCTCAGGCCCATTACGAAATGATTACCGACAAGACTTTGGGACTGGCCGTCGGCGAGCAGATCGTACTCGGCAAGGAGACTTACACCGTCGTCGGAACGACCAGCAACATGATCAGTTCCAGTGGCGACGGACTCGCTTTTGTAACGGTCACTGATGCGCAAGCAATTCAGTTTGATGTGCCGGGCGAAGCCGTCCGTTTGGAACGCGCATCGCGTGAAGCCCGTGGCCGCGACTTCGATCTGGCGATTCAACAGCCGACAATGCTCGAAAACGCATGGCAGCCTTCACAGCAAATTCCGGCAATTGCCCGACCCCAGATCAGCGCCGTGATGGTCACACTCTCGCCCGGTGCCGACATCGACACAGTTGTCGAGACAATCTCCGGGTGGGGCGATGTTTCAGTATTTACGAGCGATGGACAACGGGAACTGCTACTCAAGGGATCGGTGGAGAAAGTGCGCCAACAGATTGGGCTGTTTCGCGTTCTACTGACCGTCATCGCGGCCATCATCATGGCTCTGATTCTCTACACACTGACGCTCGACAAGATCCACTCGATCGCACTCCTGAAACTGATCGGTGCGCCGAACACGGTGATCCTGGGAATGATTCTGCAACAGGCGTTGATCCTTGGCGGTGTCGGATTTGGCATCGCGTGGCTCGGCGGGCAAAAACTGTTTCCGTTGTTTCCGCGTCGCGTGATCCTCGCCGATTCCGACTTGATGCAACTGGGCGGAATTGTCCTCGCAATCTCGGTGTTTTCCAGTCTGCTCGGAATCTGGAAGGCGATGAGGGTCTCACCAAATGAGGCACTCACATGACAGCGACCGATTCCAAACCAAATGCGATCGAAGCCGACTCGCTGACCAAAATCTACGGCAGCGGCAACACCGAAGTGGTCGCGATGCGCGATGCCACCATGCACGTCAAGCAAGGCGAAGTCGTCGCATTGCTTGGCCCCAGCGGCTCTGGCAAGTCCACGTTTCTGACCGCCGTCGGTCTCATCAACCCGCCGACGTCAGGTCGCATTATGATTCGCGATCGACTCGTGCTGGATGGCGAAACGGCGCACGCCAATCTCCGATCTTTCCGTCGCCAACACATCGGGTTCATCTTTCAGAAGTCGAATCTCATCCCCTTCCTTTCCGCTGTCGAAAATGTTCAGATCGCGATGCAACTGAACGGCGAATCCAAGGCGTTTGCTCGGCGTCGAGCACTCGAACTCATGGAGTATCTGGGTGTGGCCGATCGAGCGGACAACTTTCCGTCCATGCTTTCCGGCGGCCAGCAACAGCGCATCGCCGTCGCGCGCGCACTGGCCAACCAACCCAGCGTCATCCTCGCCGATGAACCAACAGCAGCACTTGACGGCCATCGAGGCCGTCAGGTCATGGAACTGTTTGCCAAAGTCGCCCACGAGCAGGGAGCCGGTGTCATTGTCGTTACGCATGACCACCGCGCGCTCGATGTGTTCGACACAATCTATGAAATGGAGGACGGGCTCATGCGACAGCAGACAACGGAACTCACGAATCACGTTGGCGGGGACGGATGAGCAAGTTTAGTGGTCCGTCTATCGCGGGTGGCCCAGTCGCTTGTTGGATGGGTGCCGAAGGCACAGGAAGCCGCATCGTACGCGTTTACGTCATGACAAGCGTACCGAACGGGATTGCGGCCACATGATGACGCTTCTAGTCGCGGGCGACCCGGTCAAGACTGGCCGGGCCACCCATGAGCCATCCGCGCAACCGCGCACCTTAGGGTAGACGGAACGTGTACACGGACGAATCTTCGTCTCTTCGTCTCTTCGTCCGCGCGGGCCGTCAAGAGTATCGCAAGCGTATGGGCAAGAGTATCGCAAGCGTATCACGAGGTGTGTGTCTCCTCGTACTCTTGTACTCTTGGACTCTGGCCCGTCAAATTGGCAGGAGCTTAGCAATGCGATGGGATGGACATGTCGAAGGCCAGGACGACCCGAATGGCCACGCGCAACTTGCTCGGATGTCCGATCAGGAATCTCGACCGATTTCCTGGTTGTGGGAACCGCTGATTCCCAAACGCAAAGTCACGCTGCTTGTCGGGTGGCAGGAAATGGGGAAGTCGTTCTTTGCGGGTGGCCCAGCGATTTGTTGGCTGGGTGGCAAAGACACAGGAAGCCTGGTCATTCGCCCGCAGTGTTTTGATTGGGGATCATCTTGACGACAACGCCGGGTGCCTGTTCAAACCATCCCGGATGCTCACAGCATCCGGGATGGTTCTGGTGAGATTCCCGCGATCTGCATCAGGGTCGCGCAACCGCGAACGGTAGAGTAGAAAGTCTGAGTTCGCGGGTGATGACGATCGGTCGGCAGCGTCAATGCGATGTTGCCGATCGGCGTGCGTTGCAGAGGCCCAGGCCAGCTTTGGAGCGGCGGTAGCTCCCGGCGGGTGTGCACACAAACGACGTCTCTGCAGACACGAGCCTACAAGCCACTTCGTCGCGGCGTAAAGAACTCAGGTGGGCTGGCCAGCCCGTTTTTATGTGTTGTCTCTCAGGTCATTAACTTGGGACCGAAGAATGCCAATCGCCCAGACAAGAAAGTCTGGACCACCTGATGATCATCGATCGACGAACCTCACACATCCCGCTTGCCGCGATTGAGGAACCCCAGGACGGCGACGAACAGCGAGGCTCCGATGATTGACCAGATGATCGGGAAGCCCGCTCCGTTGCCAACTTGTATCGTGAAGAACTCGGGGAGCTTAAGCGTCCGCGAGATCCACATCCCCAGCAGAGCTCCGATAAAGCCCAGGGCGATCGAACCGAGGCAACCAGACTTCTTGTTGCCGGCGATCGATTGGCCGACTCCGCCGCAAACACCGGCGATGATCAGCAGTATCACCCAATCCAACAGTCGCATTGCTTTCTCTCCCGTAACACCCCGCGTATCGACTCCTCACAAATAGCAGGATCTTGGCAGATCACAAGGATGAATCACTGGTGAATCGAGCCGTCCGGGCAGCGCTGTCACTCACGAGAATGCGAAACGTTCCGAACGCGGTATCCCGCCGACGGAATGGCACTGAGGCCATTCCCTACAGAGGTTCGTCATCGCTGGCTGAACCGACTTTGGCGGGCAACCTCTGTGTTTTGCATCATTCACTCCATGAATCACTTCCTCGAACGCTGGTTCCACCTCGGTGAACGCCAGTGGTCGTTGCGCGCCGAAGTCATTGGCGGCGTGACGACGTTCGTCACGATGGCCTACATCGTTGTCTTGAACCCGGCCATCCTCGCGGCGGCTGGTATTCCCGTGGGCCGAGCACGGTGGCGACGATCCTGGCGTGCCTGGCGTGTTACATTTGGGGCTGCCGCACTGAGTCTCATGTCAACACACAGACGTGGAGCCTTCGATGGCTACTCGACCAGGCGGGAGCCGGGGTTCTTGATGATATTCAAGAAGATGTCGGTCATTACCTGTTCGTACTCGGCAGGGTTTCCCGATCCTTGTTGACTGTGTCCGCCGACATCGGTTCCCGAGAAGCGGGACATGCGGTCCAGAAAGTCGTAGTCGGCTCCCAGGCCGACGCCGACCGAGTGCAAGACATCGTTTTCACCTTGAACGAGGTCGGCCTGCATCAGTGCCGAGTTGAGCCAGACGAAATCGCTGCCGTAAAAGTCTGCATTGGGATTGTTCGCGATATGTTGATTGATGTCTGATGACGACGATATCCAGGCGTTGGGCACTCCGTCCGTCAATAGAATGATCACTTTGTCGGCAGTGGGTCGCCCTTGACCCCCTTCATCCGGAGGGAGCAGGTGCTGCCTTGCCAGCAGCAGCCCTGCTTCGATCGCCGTCGACGAACCAACGTCGGAAACCGCCTGCAATGTCGTGCATGACTGCATGGCGTCGTCGAAGTCGCTGGTTAATGGGCGAACGAGTTGTGGCGAATGGTAGTAATCGAGCGCGTCGAAACTAATGACAGCAACCCGATCGCCGTTGCCCGCGAGCAGTTCGTTGCGCTCCTTGCAGACTTGGATGGCGGCGATCAGTGCTCGACGCGTGGCATGCATCGGTTGCTCGCGCGGCGGGAATTGAAACGTTCCACCGGCAGTTGATTCCGCATGCATTGGGCAGTAGGGACTCTGAAGTGACAACGGTGTCTTCGGCGTCGCCCCGGGGCTGGCAGCCGACCAACTCGATCCGACGGGCGTCCGGTCGCGGCCCCAGTCCATCATGAATTGAACGTAGGTGATATAGCCAATCGTGTACCGCCACGCCCTCGGCAGGCTCGACGAAGCCGAGGGAAACGTCGTTCGATTGGGGTTGTTGAAGTCGTCGACTTCGTCGCTGTCCTTGCTGGTGGGGACGGAAATCTGAGAGTTCGAACCGCGTCGCGGAATGCCGGGCGAATAGTCTCCGTAGAGTGCCGTCACCGCATGTGCGGAAGACGTGGTGATTGGTCCGAGCGAGGCAAACTGGCCAAGATCGACCGGCCCCTCGCGAAGAGCCAGTGGGGACGCATCGAATGCTTCGAGCATACCGGTCGGCGGCGAAGGTCCAGAAGAACCGCCACCACCACTGCTTCCTCCGGAACTGCCACCACTCGACGGAGCGTCGTCGTCGTCGTTGTACCCGACACTCACTTGCCGATTGAGGTAGTCGAGATACTTCTCCCAGTAGTCGTAGTTCGCACTGGAACTAGGTGCCGGCTGCACGTTCGGCATGATGACCGCAATTTGGAGGTCAATCATCCACGAGTAGGCTTTGAGCTTGCGAGTCGACTCGCTGTCAGAGGATGAAATTCGGTACTGCGAGGGAATCGAGGCGTCTGCCAGCAGGCCGCCATCCTTCGTCATTTCCGCGTAGGCATAGTAATTCGCCGGCGCACCGAGCGGCTCGCCGAAGTGTTCCGTCGTACCGGGGAAGGTTCCGTAACCGAAGTCGTTGTAGACATCCTGCATCAGGTAGGACGCGACATTCGGATAACCCGATGGCCCATACTCACCATTGATCGTGCTCGTTGCCCAGCAGGGCTCGGTGTCGTCATTCATCGAACCCGATGTGTCAACGACGAACACGATATCGCGAGGGTTGAGCATGCCGATGGCCTGAGCCGACATGTCGAACTCTTCGTGTCCCAGAATCGGTGCAAAGAAAAAGGGTTGATCGGTCAACCGAGTCGTGACGCGCACAGCATTCGGGTTTGTCGTGCCAGGTACGAAGACCTTCAACTCGAAGTCGAAAACACCCAGTTCGATATCGCTATTCGCCAGCGTAACGGTTCCCTCTCCCGATTCGTTGTCCGCCGCGATCTGCTGGGCGCTCAACTGCACGGCCGCTTCCCCATTCGGGAGTTCCACCGCCGATCCGAGCGCGGCGGCGTCGGCCGCGTTCTGCAGTCTTGCCTTCTCGAACGACATGTATCCGACATCGACCGTGAAGGCCAGAAAACCGAACACGACAATCAGCAAGACGGAGGCCAGCACCAGGACGGCACCCTGGCGGTGGAAACGGCTTGGAACGGGGGCAATTCTGCGCATTGGGGGCACCTGCGATCTTCAAACGGAGTATCGGCTGTAAAACCGATAGGTCACGGGGACCGTGGGTCAAGCGTACCGGCCGTGTGCAGGGTCGAATCACGCATGGAACGTCAACCGAGGTGACAAAGTTCCGATTGTGCCTAACGGGAGAGTCGCAACAGTCCTTGCGGCAGATCGCTACAGGCGACAGGTCGTGAACATTGTCATATGCTCAATGCTTCGGCGGGTGTCGGGATAATATGGCCGCGAGTACCGGCACCTGTGCCCTCTTCTCAAAACGTTCTCTTCTTGCCTGAAGTCTAAAGCCTCCCGCCTGCTCATGATCGTTGGACTTGGAACAGACATTATCGAAACGGTGCGGATCGGTCAGATGATCGAACGGCACGGAGAGCACTTTCTGCAGCGCGTGTACACCGAGCAGGAGATTCTTTACTGCCAACGCCGGAAAGAGGCCGTCCAGCACTACGCCGGCCGTTGGGCCGCGAAGGAAGCCGTGATGAAGACGCTCGGCACCGGCTTCACCAAAGGGGTCGGCTGGGCTGATATCGAGATTAAGACACATCGCAGCGGGCAGCCTTACATCGTGCTCACCGGCGGAGCGGCTGCGGTCGCTCGGGATCTGGGGATTGATGAAGTCTTGATTACCATTTCACATTGTCGTTCGTACGCGACCGCGACAGCCGTCGCTTTGCAGAGATCTCCCAAACGAGATTGAGAATTCGTGTTGTATCGCGATCGGCGTCTCGCCAGCCAGGGTTGAGTGACGGATCAGTCGACGAAAGTGCGTGTTCGGGCATCGAGATACGACGCGAGGTCGGTTCCTGAAAACACGCTGGTTTACCCATGAACTTTCACCCAGGTGGCATGATGAAATTGTTTCGCTGGACCAGTCTGCTGGTTCTTACGTTGGCCGCGACGCGAGTGGCTATGGCTGATGACGATGCGGGAGAGGCTTCGAGTGAACCACGAACCGAGATGCCGACGGTGGTCGACGTGACGCCGGCAGCCATCGATCTGGTGTTCGGCGTCAACCGCTGCGAAGAAGCCATCAGCCGTTCTTATGAACTGAACGAGGCGATTCAATCCGGCTACAGGCCCAGCGACTTCCGTGAAGAATGCGATCGGCTTTTTGGCGCAGGCGTCGTCGACTACGCGGGACCGATGTCGATTTTTGGCATGACGCCCTTTGATCCCCAGAACTTCCCCCTTGAACGATTGGGGGCTGTGATTTCGGTGCAGGATCCCGCGACGGCCCGCACGAGAATGGGAGCGCCCGATGGATTGTTGGATGAAGCCACGTTCTCCGGGCGATTGAGCGCACCCAACTTCACTCTGCCGATGGCATTTCGGGACCATCGCCTTTACTTCTCCTTTCCGGGCGACGTGATGGGCGAAATCCTCGAACAGCCTGCGCTTGCGAGTGAGCTTGATGCCGATGTCGTTCAGCGCCTCGATGCCGCGGACTTCGTGGCCATCGGCAGGCGCGGGCCGTTGCTCGAGGATTTCTGGGAAGACGCCCTGCCCGCAATGGCCGTGGATGACAGCGTTGAAGAGGAACAGAGGCAAACCGCAGAGCAGTTTCAACAACTCGTGCAAAGCGTTGCGTGGCTGACCTTCACGGGGAACGTCGTATACGACCCGGCTGTCTCCGAAGCTCCCGTCGGCACGGGATTCGGACTCTCTCTGCTTTGCGATCATGCAGCCGACAGTGACACCGCAAGACTCCTGACGCGATTGGCCGGCGAGAATCGGTCGACCACATTGGTGGGCCTTCCGCCTGGGGACGTCGTCGTGGCGTTCGCCAGCACGCTCGAAGGGGCCGAGCAGCACGCTTTTGCAAAGCACATCGCCGACATCGCCGCCAATAGCTGGAACACATCGAACGGCTTGCCGAAGTCGCTGCTCGTCGAGCAGTTTCTGGCCGTCTTCGAGGAAGCGGGGAACCATACGCAGGGGGCGCGCGTGGCGGTCTATCAGAACAGCGACCACGAAGCGGATGGTCGCTTCGGAGTCGTCATGATTTTCGATGCCGAAGATCCCGGGGCGTTCCTCGACGAAATGCAGCAACTTCTCAGACTCGCGAACGCGGATGAGCTTGCGGTTGCAGGCGACGTCGACCCCGTGACCGACGAGGAGATCCGTCAACTTGTGCAACAGTTGGGCGACCGGGTGTATCGCGTCCGCCGCGATGCCTCCAACCGGCTGATGCTCATCGGTCCGCGCGTCGTGCCGTTCGTGCGGGAAGGGTTGCAGGCCAACTCGTTGGAATTGCGTACTCGGGCACAGGCGATCCTCGATCGTCTGGAGACTTTCAACTCGATCGAGTCTCGGCACTTCTTCGGATCCGACCTGTTCGAGAAACTCGACCTCGACTTGAGCTACGTGATCGGCGGCGATCAACTTGGCGACAACCGACCGATCGACGTGATCTCGGCTGCAATCACCGACGATGCCGAGCAGCCATTTGCGTTGCAGTTAACGTCGTGGCTCGGACCCGACTGGAACCGGATGCGCATCGTTCAGACCGACGGTCACGTCGTCGTCCTGGTCGGCTCTCGCACTGAACTGCTGGAACAGGCCGTGAGTAATCTGGAAGGGGCGGGCGGCGAATCACTTCAATTGGCGCGCCCGGGCGATGCCGATCGGCGGAGCCAGTTCGAGTTGCATGTCGATCTCAGTGCCTTCAGTACAACCACGCCACAGCAGGTTGGCACTCTCGAGGAGCCGACCGAAAGCGCCGACGCAACAATGCCCGTCGAGCTGGCAGGTTTTGCATTTTCAATCACGCCCGATTCGATGTACGTCGACGCCTTCGCACCGCTGTCGCAACTCCAACGCAACCGTTGGTGGTTTTTCTGGTAAGGGTGTCGGCCACCTTGGTCACGCAAAACGAAGGCAAGCATCGTCGCGCTGAGGCGCGACGATGCTTGCTGAGCGACGACAGGACCACAATCACTTCTTGAACAACGTGAAGAACAGTTCGTCGGCATCGAGGATGCCCACTTTCTGCGCGATCACGACCAGGACCAGAGCGGGCGCGACGAATCGCACCAGCAGCAGCCATCCCTGAAAGAACAACGGCGGCATGTCCTGCACCTCGGCCTCCTGCAACCGCCGCGGCATCACCCAACCGGCGTAGAGGGAAATCAACAGGCCTCCAATCGTCAACATCCAATTCGAGGCGAGTAGATCCATCGTATTGAAGTAGTTGTCGGGATAACTGTCGGTCCAGTGCATCGGGAATCGAACATCTTTTGCAAAGCAAACGGGTATCGAACAGAGAAGCACAACGAGCCCCATTGACCACGAGGCCTTCGCCCGACTCCAACCTCGCTGATCGATGAAGTACGACGCAATCACTTCTAGCAGCGAAATCGCCGATGTCAGCGCGGCAAAGACCAGCAATCCGAAGAAGACGATTCCCAAGACCATTCCCCCAGCGCCGATCTCCGCAAATGCCAACGGCATGCTCTTGAAGACCAGTCCAGGTCCTGCATCAGGTTGCTGTCCGTAGCTGAAGATGATCGGAAAGATCATCAGGCAGGCCAGCAGTGCGATTCCGGTATCAAGAATCGCAATCGTGATCGACTCGCCCAGCAGCCCTTCCTTCTTATTCTGGTACGAACCGTAGGTAATCATCGCTCCCATGCCGAGCGACAGTGTGAAGAACGCATGTCCCAAGGCTTCCAAAACTCCGCTGGCCTTGAGTTCCGAGGGATCGGGTTGAAAGACGAACGTCACCCCCTGCAGAAAGCCCCTCGTCTGAAAGAATGCGGCATAGACCACCATGAAGACAATCATGAAGAACAGCGTGGGCATCAGGATTTTGCACGCGCGTTCGATCCCTCCCGAGATTCCCGTGGAAACAATGAGGATTGTCATCAACATGAACATGGCCGCCCAGAAGAACGAGAGCCAGCCGTCTGTCGCCACCTTTCCGAATTTCTCACTCACTGCTTCGAAGATCAACAATCGACGTTGCAGTTCTTCCGCTTGAAGGATGACATCGTCTTCGGACAGTTGCTCGACTTCCTGAGCGATGGTCGTTCGCATGGCGGAGCGTTGTTGATCGAGTTCGGCCTGAACCTCCCGCGCTAGCCCGACTTGTTCACTCAGTTCTTCATCGAGCAGCAACCTGCGTTCGGCTTCGGTCGGATCATCTGCCTCTTCAAGTGTCGCCTGGAAACGTTCGAACGCACTCCAGACAGATCTTGGAAGCTGCGACCGCATGCTCGTTTCGGCTTCACGAAACTCGTGTGCCATGCGGTCTTCGACAATCGTTTCGCGAAGTGTGGCGATGTCGGAAGCGACGACAAATTGTTCCGCCTGCTGTTCGGCCGTGTCGTGAATGCCGTCGGTAAAGTTCACAACTGACTTGAGTGTGTAGTCCATCGCCCAGCCGGCAATCACCACATAGTAGGAAAGGATGACGAACCCCGACGCAACACCCAGCCAGCCGATGCTGCTCCATGCGGTCTTGCGACCCTGAAGCGATTCAAACGCGCCCGCCGGCTGCTTCTGTGCGGCGCGGCCGATCATAATTTCGGCCATCATGATGGGGATTCCCACCAGCGCGATGCAGGCCAGGTAAATCAGCACGAACAGCCCGCCGCCGTTCTCGCCAGTGATGTAAGGAAACTTCCAGATGTTCCCTAATCCGATCGCCGAACCGGCGGCGGCGAGGATGAATCCGAATCGTGATTTCCACTGCGCACGTTCCGTGGACATAGTGCTCTCCCGTGAATGCGGGTAATTGGTTTCGTGACATGTTGGTCCGATGAGGAGTGGTATGCAATCGTGATTGCGATTTCCACGCGAATCTGCTCGCCGAATTCAAAGCCTGGACTGCGGCTGTGAGTACGGAAACGAACAAGAATCGATGACGAACTCCTCATCCACGGCAAGGCGCATCTTTCCCAGTGCGCGCAAACGTGCGCGACTTGGAAATGGAGACGTCGTGTCCGTGGTCAGACCAACTCTTAACCACGCTTAGCGAAAGCCGTCGGCGAATGTGACAGAAAAACATTCGCGAACTCTCGACAGGCTCGGACTGCACAGCCGGCAGTCGCGACAAGCGATGACGTGTTTAGAAGCGGTCGTTCTTGGACGCCCAGCCGTTGAGCGACGTGCCGGTCGGCGAGACGTAGCTCGTGGTACGCCCTGCGTCTTGTGCGTCTCCGACGGTTTCCGGCGTGTACTCCGCGGGAGGCATTTCGAGATCGCTGGAAGAACCTCCCGGCGCGAACGGGTCGGCAAAGGGGTCTAAAGTGGGATTGGTTGTTGCGACCGCAGTGCCAGTCGGAGTGCCGTCGGACATCAGTGACTGTGGAGTTTCTTCGTCGGGGCCTTCTTTATCATCGTCGTCGTCGTCCTCAGTGACATTAACCTCACCGCCGATGTCACCGTTCTCCTGCAGGTAATTGAAGAGGTAGATCCCCGCGCCGACGATCGTGCCTCCGATAAGCACCGTGAAGATGAATCGCCAGAGAATCTTTGATCGACGCGATCGACGTTCTTCGTCGGAGATCGATTCCCAGAGCTGATTGGCATTGGGGTTGTCGACGACAAACTCGAGCACGCGCGCCACCGACACCTTGGCGTTCTCGAAATCCCCCTGGTTGAACTGTGTTTGAGAGTTCTTCAGTGTTGCTTCCACTTCGCGAAGCTGGGCATGCAGTTTCGAAGCGTAATCCGACAGCGACAACGGTAATCCGCCTGGCTGCCTCCTCGCGGCCTGCAGCAGATCGTTGAGTTCATACAACCGTTTCTCGACTTCAAGTGACTTGACCTGCTTGGTCAAGTCGACCATCGCGACCTTCGAGATTTGACTCTGATCCAGCAGCCGCGCCAGTCGCTGGTCCTTTGGAAACAGTCTCAATGCCTTGTCGAGTCCGATCGCCGCCTTCTGAAGATGCCCTTGTTGCAGTAGTTCCTCGGCCTTTTCGGCCAGCTTGTCGCGCTGCAGCATGAGCCGCGATAACTGCGACTGCGCCTGTTTGTCGCCGGGATTGATTTCGAGGACGGCCTCGAAGTATTCGAGCGAGGTCGAGATTTCCTGGCGATCGATGGCCGCTTGACCTGCTTGATTTCCGCACTTCGTGGCCAGATCGACCGCAGTGGCCAGCAGTTTCTGGGTCTCGAGATCGTCGGGCCGCTGCTTGAGTCCCTTGGTGAGGTGCAGAGCCGCCTGCTCGGCGTACTCGAAGCGTTCCTCGACGGGAGTCGTGCTGATCTTCGCCTGTTGGACGGCCTCGTAACCCGCGGCGTAGTGCTCCTGATGCCGCTCCCACCGATGGACATCAACGCCGCACAACTTGCAGAACTTAGCGCCGGCGTCGAGGCTCTGGTCACAACTGGGGCAGTTCCGCAACAGCGCCTTGCCGCAACTGGGACAAAACTGGTCGTCGGAAGCCACAGCGGTGTGGCACTGGCTGCACGCGCGATCCGGAATCGACACCGAACTCTTCGGCTTGCGCGGCGTCGCGGGGACAATCGTCGTTTCCGACTCGTCGACGCGAATGGTGGCGATGGCGTCGGCCATCTCGTCGGCGGACGCAAAGCGGTCCTTGCGTTCGGGAGCGAGGGCCTTCATCACCACCGTGTCCCAAGCCTCCGACAACCCGCTGACCACAACAGATGGAGGCGAAAAGGCTCCGCGCGGAAGTTTGCCGGTCAACATTTCGTAGAGGACCACGCCGGAAGAGTAGATGTCGGCCCGTGCGTCGACCGACTTGGCATCGCTGAGCTGTTCCGGGGCCATGTAATCGAGCGTCCCCATCGTGCCGCCCGCCACCGTCAGCCTGCGTTCGTCCGACGTTGCCTGCAGAGCCGCGATGCCGAAGTCGACGACTTTCGCCTGAAAGTTCGCATCGACCATGATGTTACTCGGCTTGACGTCGCGGTGAATGATCCCCCGTCCATGGGCGACATGCAAAGCCCGGAGAACTTGAGTGATGAGTTGCTTGACTCCCGCGACCTGCAGGCCCTCGGTGTGCATCAGAGACTTGATATCGACAGGCTCGCCGCCGCGCGGGCCTTCGATGTATTCCATGATGATGCAGCAGTCGTGGCCTTCTTCGATCAGGTCGTAGACCGCTACGATTGAAGGATGCGACAGCTTGCCGAGGACTCGAGCTTCCTGACGAAAACGCGACATGAAGTGCGGATTCGACGCCAGACTCGGCGACAACGCCTTGACCGCCACCTTCCGGCCGAGTGACCGCTGCTCGGCTTCCCAGACACAGCCCATACCCCCTTCGCCGATCTGCCGGATGATCGTGATTCCCCGAAGCTGGGGCGTTGCTATCAACTTCGTGTTCTCGGTCGGAGAGTTCATCCCGCCGATCGCCGTATCCTTCAAGTCCTCACCGCAGTGGGGACAGGTGCGTTCGTGCGAGGGGAGCAGTTTCTCGTCGATCGATGTGCTGCAGGCGGGACAGTTTATCATGGAATCGGCTCGCAATTACGTTCGTCCTAACGATCGGAAAGCATACCAAATTCGGGAGTCGGTTCGCGAATAACCGCCCCTCTGGGAATGGCAAAACCCACACCTATGAGGTTAGACGCGGTTCAACCCCGATTTTGCGCGCAATTGCGGGCATTTGAACCGATACTGCACGAGCCTTGCACGATTCGAGGCGGAACTTACGATCGTCGCCATGAACGTGCTCACCGAAAAGAATCCCTGTTCCGCCTCGATCGGCCTCCCCTTCGCGGAACTCGATACGCCCGCCTATTGCGTCGATTTGGCGGTGATGGAGTCGAACCTGCGGCTGATGGCCGACTGGATGAAGGACCGCGGCAAGCACTGGCGGCCTCATGTGAAGTGCCACAAAATCGCCGAGATCGCCCGCCTGCAGATGGATGCCGGCGCATTGGGAGTCACCTGTGCCAAGGTCTCTGAGGCAGAAGTCTTTGGGGCGGCGGGAATTAACGACATCTTGATCGCTCATCTCGTCGTCGGGAGCGCAAAGTTGTCGCGGCTGGTCGAACTGCGACGCCGGAGCGACGTCATTGCCACGGTCGATCACTTCGTTCAGGCAGAATCGCTCAGTCAGGCAATGTCGGCGGCGGGGCTGGAGTGCAGGATGATCGTCGAGGTCAATATCGGTCTGGAGCGGACAGGGATCCGTCCCGGCTCCGATCTGCGCGATCTTGTTCGTGGCATTCGCGACTTGCCAGGAGTCAGGCTGTGCGGGCTGATGGGGTATGAAGGGCACTTGCTCCGGATCCCAGACCCCGATGAAAAGAGGAAAGCGATACAAAACGCGATGGCAATCTTAGGTGAATGCCGCGACCTCATGGAACGCGAAGGGGTTCACGTTGAGATTGTCAGCGCCGGCGGGACGGGCTCGTTTCAGCTCACTGCCGATTGTCCTGAGGTGACCGAGATCCAGGCGGGTGGAGGAATCTTCGGCGATCCCTTCTACCAACAGGAATGCGCGACTCAGGGATTGGAGTCTGCATTGTTCGTACTCTCGACGGTGGTCAGCCGTCCCAAACTGGAACGCGCGGTTCTTGATGCAGGTCGCAAGACGGTGAATCCCGAACATTGCGCTCCTCAAGTCCCTATGACTGCGAGCGGACGATCTCTTCCCGACGCCGTCGTCCAGAGCTTGAGCGCCGAGCATCTCACACTGGAGTTGGGGCCGCAGTCTCAACATCTGCACATCGGCGACAAGGTGCGAATCGTGCCGGGTTACGCCGACCTGACGACGCCCTTACACGATGTGCTGCACGGCATTCGCGGCGACGTGGTCGAAGTCGTCTGGCCGATCGCCGCGCGTGGCAAGCTGCAGTGATTTGGTGGTGAGGGAGCAGAAACCGTCCTCCCCAATCTCCCTCTTCCGTGTTCCAGCCTCCGCTCCGGTTGAACGTGCGGCGCGGAATGTTATTTTGAAAGCACCCTCATTAAGGATTTCCCGCGATGGCCAAAACTCCCGAAGACGACGAACCGACGACCAAGCCCGAGATCGATATCACTTCGGATGAGAGTTGGAAGGACCAGGTGCGCCGCGAAAACGAACAGATCGAAGCGGAGTACCAGAGCAAGAAGGCGGCAGACGACGCCTCCGCCAATCCGCCCGACGAGGCGACTGGAGACAAACGTGAAATGGGGCCGTTGCCTCCGCCGACGTTTCATTCCATCGTCAACATCTTTTCCACGCAGGCGATGGTCGGACTGGGGGCATTCGCCGATCCCAACGATCCGTCGTCCGGTCCCCAACTCGAGATCGCCCGACATTTCATTGATGTCTTGGGAGTGCTGGAGCAGAAGACGGCAGGCAACCTGACTCCCGAAGAGTCGCGTCTGCTGACCGCGACGCTGCATGAACTCCGCATGGTGTTTCTGGAAGTCTCGCGGCAATCGTCGTCGAAGGCATCCGACTCGTGAACCTCTCGGCCCCACTGCCGGATGAGGAATGCGCGCTGCTCCATCGATTGAGAGATTCAGCCGAGTTGCTGGTGGAGATCGCAACGTCACACGAGAACGAATTTGCTCTGCAGGAAAGGCTACGGAAGAGTTGGCCCGCGGATCTCGTCCGAGCGTCGATCCAACTCTCAGGACTGCGCATCAAGGCCCGCGCGAAGTTTTCGCGAGCCGATGAGATGTGGTTCGATGCGACTGGATTGGAGCAGGCGACTTCGGAACCAGTAGCCATTCACAAGGCGCGGCGCTTTCTGGACGGCATCGGTGGTGAAGCCTCACCAATGTTTGACCTCTGCTGCGGCATCGGAGGAGACAGCCTTGCGTTGGCTCAAGTCGCTGCGGTCGTTGCCGTCGACAAGAATCCGGCGCAATGTCTGCGGACGGAATGGAACTCAGCGGCCTATCAACCCTCACACATCGTTGAGTCGCGTTGTGAAGATATCGAAGCGATCGAGCTTCCCCCCAATGCACTCGTCCATATCGACCCTGACCGACGTCCGGCGGGCAAGCGCACCCGCAAACTCGAAGCCTGCCAGCCGGGTTTGCCGTTCTTGCAACATTTGATCGAACGCCAGCTAGGCGGGGCGATCAAGCTTTCGCCGGCATCGAACTTTGGAGGGAAGTTCCCTGGCTGCGAGATCGAACTCGTCAGTTGGCAGGGAGAATGCCGCGAAGCCACCGTCTGGTTTGGAAACCTGAAAGGGAATGAGCCGATGCGAGCCACGCGACTGCCAGAGGGGATCACACTTGCCGGCGATCCGTGGAGCGATGCCGCGGAACTCTCCGAGGTTCGCCAGTTCGTGTTCGACCCCGATCCCGCTGTGGTCCGTGCCGGACTTCTCGACCGGTTCGCAACGCAGCAAGGCTTGTCTCGTCTGGATGATGCCGAGGAGTACCTGACCGCCGACGTGAACTGCGACTCCCCATTTGTGTCGGCTTTCGAGGTGCTGGAGACGGTCCCCAATAACGAACGGAAAATGCGAGAAGCAGTACGTCGGCAGGACTGGCACGAAGTCGAGATCAAATGCCGGCATCTGTCGATCAACGTCGATCAGGTGCGCCGCAAGCTCACACTCGATGGTGCAGGCAAGGGAGTTCTGATCTATGCGCGCGTATCCGGCAAGGCGACTGTGATCCTGGCCCGCAGAGTTTGACGATGCGTGCTACTGAGGGTCGCGTCGGTCGGCACCGACCGAACTCTCGAACTCCTGCAGATAGGCCAGCAGGCGATCGCGTTCGGCGGTGAGGTGACGCACTTTGAGCAACGAACGAACTCGCGCCTTCAGTTCCAAACGGTGAACGGGCTTGGAGAGAAAGTCATCCGCGCCGGCGTTCACGGCCTTCTCGATGTCGCCGGGATCCTTCAAAGCGGTCACCATGATGATGGGGATCACTTTGGTGCGTTCGTCTTTCTTCAACTTCTGACAGACTTCGTACCCACTGAGTTTGGGCATCATGATGTCGAGCAGAATCAGGTCGGGCTGCTGCTCGGTCGCGACCTGCACCGTGCTGGCCCCATCATGTGCCATGATAATCTCGTGACCATCTCCATCGAGAAAGGCCTCGAGAAGTTCTCGATTCCGCTCATTGTCATCCGCGATGAGGATGCGTCCGCGTGGTTGGTCGGTGTCAGGCATCGGAGGGACGAGGGTCTAGGGACGGAGGGTCGAGGGAAGTTGGTTCAGCGATTGGGGAAAAATGTCGCTGACCACGCAGCGGAACCCCGGAATGAAAGGGATCGGCCGTGAGTTCGTCGTCGATGGTCAGTTGATGGACGCTGTCGTGTTGATAGACGTCGATCGTCTGAGTTACCGGCCAGATGATCCACAGCAGAGAGACTCCCGCAGTTCGCCAGTCCTCGACCTTTAGATTGACTTCATACGCATTATCGTGGGGCGAGATGACCTCAACAACCAGATCGGGGACCGTTGTGAGAAACCCTTGCTCGGGAATCCCATCTGGAAAGCGAGTCTTGAGGACGAACGAAGCATCGGGCTTGCGAACCATTTCGGGATCATCGGAGAAGCAGCGAAATCCCGTCCCTCCCGAAACGCCCAGCCGCAGGCCACTATCTTGCGAACGAGTTCCCAGGAAACGAACGTGCACTTCACCTTGCAACCCAACTCGATTCCATGCCCATCTGTAGCTCAGCGAGCTGACCATCGACGAGTTCGTAATTCTTGCCGTCCGGCATGACAAGTAGATCGTCTGCTGTGTAGCGAGTTGGAGAAGCAACACTCATCCTCTTAGCTCCCTAGACACTAGTCCCTCGACCCTAGACCACGTGGATTAGTATATCCGCCTCGCCACTCTCAATGCACTCGCATTCCCGGCTTTGCCCCTTCGTCGGGATTGAGGATGAAGATCTCCTTCCCCCCCGGTCCACACGCCAGGACCATCCCTTCGCTGACTCCGAACCGCATCTTGCGAGGGGCAAGATTCGCACAGCAGACGACGAGCCGGCCGATGAGTTCTTCAGGCTGATAACAGCTCTTGATCCCCGCAAAGACATTCCGCCGTTCTTCGCCACCGAGCGAGAGTGTCAATTGCAGCAGCTTGTCGGCCCCTTCGACGTGTTGAGCCGCGATGACCCGCGCCACCCGCATGTCGACCTTCACAAAGTCATCAATCGTGCAATGCTCGGTGACCAGCGGCTCCTTCTCCAACGCCTCCGTCCCATCCTGGAACTGCGGCGTTGCACTCTCTCCTGTTGCTGGGCTCTCATCACTAGACCCAAGACTCTCTTTCGAATCTTCCATCATCGCTTCGACTTTCTGTGGATCGACACGTTGCAGCATATGTAGAAACTTCTGCACCTGCGTCCCGGTGAGGGGTGAGCGGGCATCGTCCCAACTCTGAATCGGCACACTGAGCAGTTCTCCCGTCTGCCGAGACAATCGCGGCAGCACCGGAGAGAGATAAACGACAATCTGACGGAACAGATTCAACCCGACCGAGCAGACGTCCCGCATCTCGTCGTGACGGGCTTCATCCTTCTTCAGTTTCCAGGGCTCCTTGGCCTCGATGTATTGATTGGCGCGGTCGGCCAGCACCATCACTTCCCGCATGGCGGCGTTGTAGTCGCACGCTTCGTACAAGTCGGCGATCCTGTCGGCCACGGCGGCTCCCTGCTCAAACAAGCCGCCATCATCGGGATACGTGTCGCTGAGTGTCTGGCCGCTGACAAACTTCGCACATCGGCTGGCGATGTTGACGACTTTGCCCACAAGGTCGCTGTCGACTTTCTTGCGCAAGTCCTCCAGGTCGAGATCGAGATCATCGACCTTCTGGCTGAGCTTCGAGGCGAAGTAGTATCGGAGGTACGACGGATCAAGATGCTTCGCGTAGGTTGAACCCATCACGAATGTTCCTTCCGACTTCGACATCTTCTTGCCGCCGACGGTGAGGAAGCCGTGAATGTGGACCCGACTCGGCAGACTGAAACCAGCCGTCTTGAGAATCCCCGGCCAGAAGAGCGTGTGGAAGTAGGTAATATCCTTCCCGATGAAGTGATGCACTTCTGTTGCATCGCTCTTCCACCAGTCATCGAGCGACCCACCATGCGCCTTGCACCACTGCCAGGTGCTGGCGATGTAGCCGATGGGGGCATCGAACCACACGTACCAGTAGTTGTTCGGAAAGTCGGGAATCTCGAATCCGAAGTATTCGGGCGGTCGCGTGACATCCCAGTCCCGCAGTTCCTTGCGCGGGTTGTCTGCGTCTCCTTCAACACCCAGAAAGTGTCCCTTCAAATAGTTGGCGATCTCTGACTGCAGATGCAGTCCCGACTGAGTCCATTCCTCCAGGAAGTCGTGCAGCTTTTCGAGTTGAATGAACCGGTGAGGTGCCTGCCTGAGTTCGGGTGTCGCGTCAGTCAGCGTGCTATAAGGATCAATCAGTTCCGTCGGACTGTAATTGGAGAGGCAGACTTCGCAGTACGCGCCATTCTGCCCGGGGGCCTTGCACTTGGGGCAGGTTCCCTTCACGAAGCGGTCGGCGAGATAGGTCTCGGCCTTCGGGTCGTAGAGTTGCTCGACAGGTTTCTCGATGACGAGTCCCGCTGCGGTGACCTTCGACCAGATCTGAGCACACAGTTCGCGATTCTCGTCGCTGTGGGTCGAGCCGTAGTTGTCGAACTCGATGTCGAAGGCGGCAAAGTCCCGAATGTGGGCCTCGCGCATGTCAGCAATGACGGCTTCTTCCGAACGACCTTCCTGGCGGGCCCGAATCATGATCGCCGTGCCGTGCGTGTCGTCGGCACAGATGTAGAGGCACTGATTCCCGCGCAGCTTCTGAAACCGCACCCAGATATCGGTCTGGATGTACTCCACCAGATGGCCAATGTGAATATGGCCATTGGCATAAGGGAGGGCGGCGGTAACAAGCAGTCGGCGGGTCATTTTTCTTGATTTGTGATTCTCTCTTCGGCGGACGAGCCGCATTGTAGAAAATAGTAACCCGAAGCGTGAGCGAGGGGGTCGTGACGTCTGGCGTTCATCAGCAATCACCTCTGCTTGCGGAGAGCGACATCCGCCTGGCTTAAACCGCAAGCCACGCATTCATTCCGCGAACGCGTGTTGGTCACGACCCCCTCGCTCACGCTTCGGGTTTCTATGAGTGACTCCCTTGTTCTGTGAAGGTTCGCCTGTTTCAATGAGGGACGTTCGCCGTCCTCTTGCCGACCTGGAGCCTCACGATGAGTCAAGCGTCCCCGCCGGCTGCAAAATCCGACCATAGTTCCAATTCGCTGACGCTGTGGATCGTCATCGCCATCGTGGCGGCGATCGGAATCTCGATTCTCATCCCCCGGTTCGGACTGCTGGGACTGGAGAAGGGGAGCGAGGCGTATGAAGCTCGGCACGAAACACTGTCCGAGGTCTTTCAAGTCATCGGGTATGGCGGCGACATCTTCCTGATCCTTTTGAAGATGATGGTCGTGCCCCTCGTCATCGTTTCGGTGATGTCGGGTGTCCTGGGAATGGGAGACGTCCGAAAGCTCGGTCGGCCTGGTGTCGGAGCCTGCGTGTACTTTCTCTCGACGACCATGCTGGCGGTGATCCTGGGATTGATTCTGGTCAATCTCATTCAGCCCGGTGTCGGCACGGTCGACGCCGAACAGGCCGAGGCGATGGCTTCGGAGAAAGAAGCCGAACTCGAAGAGAAAGGAGCCGGTATCGAAGAAGGGGGTGTTGGAATCATCCTCAAGAATCTGGTGTTCATGCTCTTTACCGACAATCTCTTCAAGTCAATGGCCGACGGAGATCTGCTGCCGTTGATCGTGGTGTCGATCGTCTTCGCGGGGATGCTGACAACGCTGGGAGAGCGGGTCGACACGATCACGACGATCATCACACAGGCGAATCATGCCATTATGGCGTTTGTTCTGTTGCTGATGAAGTCGGCCCCATTGGGCATCTTCTGCCTTGTCGCCGGCCGCTTTGGTCGCGAGATGCTCAATGAGACATTCATCCAGACGATGCAGCTCATCTCCTGGTACTCAGTCACCGTGCTGACGGGGCTGGCGATTCACATGTTTGGCACACTCCCC
Source organism: uncultured Planctomycetaceae bacterium (assembly GCA_942492405.1). Taxonomy (GTDB): domain Bacteria; phylum Planctomycetota; class Planctomycetia; order Planctomycetales; family Planctomycetaceae; genus JANNSB01. The sequence continues at coordinate 16,810 of CALOES010000045.1, read as the reverse complement.
CTCATCTTGTGGATTCGGACACGGCGAAACCCCTACAAGTTCATGTGGGCCATGTCGCAATCGATGTTGACGGCGTTCTCCACCGCCAGTTCGTCGGCCACGTTGCCCGTCACACTGGAATGCGTCACCGATCGTGGAGATGTCTCTCGCAAGTCGGCAGACTTCGTGGTGCCTCTGGGGGCCACGATTAACATGGATGGAACCGCCCTCTACGAAGCCGTCGCGGCACTCTTTATCGCGCAGTTCCTGGTGACGGCAGGGCTAATTGCGGAACCCTTATCGATCGGTCAGCAGATTGTGGTCGCCCTGACGGCCACTCTCGCCGCGATCGGAGCGGCGGGCATTCCCGAAGCGGGACTCTTCACCATGCTGATCGTGCTCAACGCCGTCGGGCTGCCGATCAAGTATCAGGCCGTCATCATCCCTGTTGACTGGCTGCTCGACCGTTTCCGCACGGCTACCAACGTCTGGGGCGATGCCGTCGGCGCTGCGGTTGTCGATCCATTGTTTCCACCCGATCCCGCGGTTTCCGGACCCGTGCCGATTGCCGATCCGACACCAGGTTCATGAGAATACGTAGCGGAACTCGTGAGAGTTCCGACTCGGCACTACTTGCAATCGGTATAGAGTTCGACTGTCCCCACCTCGGAAGTCTCACGACTTCCGCTACGATGTTTTGGATACCTCACATCCACAACCAATTTCCGGCCATGAAGCACGTCACCCGAGTCCTGTCGTTCGCCATCGTCGTCCTTATGGTTCACGGGATATGGGCTGACGACGAGTCCCCTGCCGTCGTGGTCGACACCTCTCGCGGCGACGCCCTGCTGGCTGACTACTTCGAGCGCGAAGTCTCGCGGATTGAAGCGTCGACATTCGCCGACATCGAAACGCTCGAAGACTGGACCAGCCGCCGGGAGGAGTACCATCAGCAACTGATGCATATGCTCGGCCTCGATCCGTTGCCGGAGCGGACGGAACTGCATCCCGTTATCACGGGGCGCATCGACCATCCTGAGATGACGGTCGAGAACATTCACTTTCAGTCGCTGCCGGGGTTGTACGTCACGGGGAATCTCTACATCCCCAAGGGGGTCGAGGGGCCGAGACCGACGATTCTGTATGTCTGTGGACACGGAGGCGTGAACATCGACGGTGTCGATTATGGCAACAAGGTGCATTACCAGCATCACGGTGAGTGGTTCGCCCGGCACGGCTATGTCTGTCTAACGATCGATACAATTCAACTTGGCGAGATTCAGGGACTTCATCACGGCAACTACAGCGAAGGGATGTGGTGGTGGTACTCACGCGGCTACACGCCTGCCGGCGTCGAAGCCTGGAACTGCATGCGGGCCTTGGACTATCTCGAAACGCGACCGGAAGTCGACCCGCGCAAGTTCGGCGTCACCGGACGTTCTGGGGGCGGAGCGTATAGCTGGTGGATCGCGGCCATCGACGAACGTATTCAATGTGCCGTCCCCGTGGCGGGAATCACGAGTCTGCGCAACCATGTGATCGACGGCTGCGTCGAAGGTCACTGCGACTGCATGTACATGATCAACACCTACGGCTGGGACTTCCCGATGGTGGCCGCCCTCGTCGCCCCGCGACCGTTGCTCATTTCGAACAGCGACAAAGACGGCATCTTTCCGCTCGATGGCGTCTACGATGTCTACACGAAAGTGCGACACATCTATGAATTGTATGACGCCGAGGAGAATCTCGGCCTGAACATCACCGAAGGACCGCACAGCGACACGCAGCCGTTACAGGTGGCCGCGTTCGAGTGGATGAACCGCCACCTGCGTGGATCGAACGTCCTCATCGAACGAGCCGCCACGCCGTTGTTCACACCCCCGGAACTGCGGGTGTTCGATCAGTTGCCAGATGATGAACGGGTGACGACGGTGCACAATTACTTCGTGCCGATGTTCGATCCATCGCACTTATCCGAGCGTCGCCAGAAGAACGACTTCAGCAGACAGTCAACGAATTGATGGAGGTGACATTTCGCGGCTGGCCAACAGGTGGACGTCTGAAGGAATGATCGCAACGCGAATTGGAATGGCGAGTGTCACGAAGACAATGTCCAGGTGTTGCGTTCAACATTCGCATCACAACCCGGTGACGAACGAATGGTATCAGTATCACGCGCCTTGATGACACGATACATCTAGCCGACTTCGAAATACATGTTCTTGACGCAAGAGGACTGGGAGACGATCTTCAGGCGGCATTCGCGTTTGGCGTTCAGGAATTGAACGATGCGATGCCGACAGATCCAGATGAAGCAGGCTGGAAGGCGCTCGTTGAAGACCGGTTATCTGAGTCAGATAAGAGGTACGTGCTTCTTGATGCCGCGCGGAATTGGCGAGACGGAATGGACTCGACGATGAACGAGAGCGAACTCACATCCGCAGACGGTTCATGCTCGTCGGCCAAACTCTGGATGGGATGCGAACCTGGGATGTGTATCGAACACTGCAAACATTGTGCGAGTCGGAATTCAAGGCGAGAGATTGGGGTGACTACAGACCCTTTCTCGCTCCACGGTACAGGTGAAGCTGCCGTTTGGTGTCTGTATGCCAGCTTGATCGATCTGGCGCAACATCCCGACGACCCGATCGTGGACAAATTCGTCCTCACCGACCTCCCCGCCACGCACATGGATCCCGACTGTCCGGAACTCCTGAACGTCTTGCGGATCACCGACATTCCACAAGTTGTTGACTTGCTGTCGGAATTCACAGAGGTCGAACTGTTGAATTCCGAACAGGAATAAAGCAGCATGCTCCGCTGTCCGTAACGGCGGCTTCCAGCCGCCGTGTGATCTGAATGCGTTCCTGCGAGTGCGGCACGGAGACTTTGCTCCACCGCAACTTTCGCGGAGCGAAAGGCGACTTACATCACCATGCCACGCAAAATGTCCGACTCGGCTGTCGCTCTCGACTTCCTCAATGGTCACAACGCTTCGCAGAACGGACACGCACGGGAGACCGCGCCGTCGAATGGAACGTTCACGGCCTCCGACGATTTCACACCAGCCGTCTGGCAGTCGATCGCCTGGGACGAGTCGGCCCCCAAGAAACTGATCAAACGTGCCACGCAGGGAGACTTGAGTGGATTGGCCGACGAGATCGCCAAGACGCTTCGGCCAATCCGCAAGCGACACATCACCGTCGTGGCCAGCGGTGCGATGCCGCATCCCGCGAGCCTGATGCCGTCGCGGGATGATGACGCTTTACCAGCGTCGAAGCGCTGGCGAAAGCTCGCAACGGCGGAAGCACCCGCTTGGAAGCGACATCCTTCTGCCAAACTGTCAAAGCTGTCGCAAGAAGTGACCGCCCCCTGGCTCGCTGCCGGCGATCTCGACGACACATTGACGGCCGCCTGGAGTTTGATGGCCACATCATCGGGACTGAGTGATGATGTGCTGATCTCACTTTGGCTGGCGTTGTTGCAGTCGTCGCGGCGCACGCTCAACGAATTGTCGATCGACACCGATCGCGACCCTTCGCCTGCGGATTGCACGCGGGAACTGCAGGCAGCCGAGTTGTCGGTCATCAGCGGGTTGATCTTCCGTCACATCGTGGGAGCGACCCAAGTCGCTCAACGGGGAGCCGACAGGGCCGAACAGGTTCTCGACGCCGCGACCGATAACGACGGCACGCCCCACGCCGACTGGTGGCCGAGAATGAGCGCGGGCGTGTTGTCGGCCCTGCGTCTCCTGTGGCTCGATGCCTGGTGGGGAGAACGTCGACTCTTGCGAAAGCCCTTTCGCGATCGATTGCGCAAACTGCTGAAGCAAGCCGTTGCATTGAACGAACTGCAAGAGTACCGCGAGGCCGTCGTTTGGGGTCTCACCGAACTGGGGACAAAGCCCAGTTCGCCGGCAATGCAAACGTTGACGGCTTCGGGAACCAACATTCCCGCCCCCAGTGGCAGGCCCGCCAGCCATTCGGGTTGGGCCAGTTTGGGAGTCATGCGCAGCCGATGGGGCTCGCCGAGCAACATTTGCACCGTCGGCTATGCGAGCGATACGTGCCGGATCGATTTCCAGGCAGCCGGTCACTCGATGCTTCGCGGTCCCTGGACGATCGATCTCTCCGTTTCGGGCCAGCCCATCTCCTTCACGGAAGAGTGGAAACTGATGTGCTGGAACTCCGACAAAGATGGCGACTATCTCGAACTCGGCCGGGATGTGAAGGGACAGGTCAGTCTCATTCGTCAGTTCTTCCTGTCGCGGACCGATTCGTTTCTCTATCTAACCGACTCGATTCGGGCGGAAGGTGGGCCGATCAACTATCACTCACAATTGCCGTTGCTGGAAGGCTGGCAGTCGCAGCGCGACAGTCTGACGCGCGAGTTCGCCGTGGATCACAATCGAACGCGGGTGCGAGTCCTTCCGGTCAGTCTGCCGCAGTACGTGGCCCATGCCTCCGCCGGTCGCGCGGAAATTGTTGGAGAGGCACTTCAAATGTCGGCCGAGACTTCGCAGGCGGGGCTGACGTCCGCGATCATGCTGGAGTGGTCGGCGGCACGTCGCAAATGGCCCGTCGACTGGAGTCTGCTTTCGGTCGCCGAAGAAGGCAAGAAACTCGACAGCAGCGAAGCATTCGGCAGCCGAGTGCGGATCGGCGACTCGCAGTTCATGTTCTTTCGGTCCCTGACGAAGGCGACATTGCCGCGATCGGTGATGGGGCATCATACCCCGTACGAGTCGGTGATTGCCGAGTTCGACGCGGGGCAGTTCAAGCCGTTGGTCAACGTGGAAATCTGAAAGGCCGCACTCCCCTGTGGTTCAGCCTCGCTGCTTGCGTTAAGATTTTCATCTGACGTGGTGTCCGCACACGAATCAGCAAATGGAATCCGATGCCTGGTCCAGAATCGAATCCAAACGGCGATCTCCAGCGTCACGGCCAAATCGATGCTGACGAGCGTCCTTCGACGTTCAGCGCCGTACGTAAGGGGGAGTTTGCAGACACGGTCGTTCCGGAAACGGACGACGCCGACCAGAATGTCACCAATGACTCCGCTTCGCCAACAGCTTTCGGCCGCTATCGCGTGATTCGACCGCTTGGTCGAGGAGGCATGGGGAGCGTCTACTTGGGTTACGACGATCAACTCGATCGTCAGGTCGCAATCAAGGTTCCCCATTCTCAGTTGTTTCAAACGAGCGAAGGACGCGACGCGTTTCTGAGAGAGGCCCGCACTCTGGCCAAACTCGAGCATCCGCGAATCATTGCCGTGCATGATGCCGGGCAGACGGATGACGGCAACTGTTACGTCGTCTTTAAGTTTGTTGACGGCCAAACGCTGAAAGAACGCATACGCGACATGCGACTACCGCCCCGCGAAGCGTCCGACATGTTGGCCGAAGTCGCCGACGCATTGCACTATGCTCACAAACAGGGGTTCGTTCATCGAGATATCAAGCCGTCGAACATCCTGATCGATCGCGACGGGAAGGCTTGGGTCGCCGACTTCGGGCTGGCCGTCGCCGAGTCGGCTCAACAGCGAATGGCCGGCGAGGTTTCGGGAACGCCGGCGTATATGTCTCCCGAGCAGACTCGCGGCGATGCGCATCATCTCGACGGACGCACTGACATCTGGTCGGTCGGTGTGATGCTTTACGAATTGTTGACTGGCCGTCGCCCGTTCTCGGGAAGCGACATGGACGCCGTCTTCGCGGAGATCATCCAGAAAGAACCTCGCCCTCCAAGGATGATCGACGAAACGATCCCCGAGGAATTGGAGCGAATCATACTCAAATGTTTGCATAAGCCTGTCGCCGAGCGCTATACAACGGCCCACGACCTGGCGCGCGACCTGCGCGGTTGGGGCACAAACAAGAGGTCCATCCCTGTATTGACCGGTGCGCTTGTCGGAGTCGGATTGCTGGCCTTGGTCGTCGCGATCGTGGTCATCAATCTCAATCGACCCGCTGCGATCCCCGAAAGCAGCATCAAAGATCTCGAGCCGGTTGTAGCTACCCCGGAGCCCCCTCCTCCCGTCGAGGCTTCTGAACTCGCACTCCTGATCGAAGAGATGCGCGGACTGCGCCAAGATCTCGGTGAATCCAACGTCCGTAGCGGAGACGTCGCTGATTCGGAAGACGCAACCGAATCGAGCGCCGACAACGGCGAATCATTGGCGGTGCGCACCGATACGGATGATCCTCCGATTGCAGATCCGTTGCCCATCGAACTACCGCCCGGCGAGTGGGCTCCCATCCCGTTGCCTGCCGGCTTTGGCGAACTCGAAGCATTGTTGCGAAAGGCCCGCGCCTCCGGAGACGAGGATGAAGAGGACAGCTTGCTTCTGCGGGCGACGAATGAACTGATCGCCGCGGGCCATTACGCGATCGCCGAGCATCTTGCCTACCGCATGGTCGAGTTGGCAGGCAACGACCCGGGCGATGTGCCGTTTGCCTATGGCCAACTGGGACTGGCTCAATACCGGCTCGGTAAACATGACGAGGCGCTTGCGAGCTATCAGCGTTCGGCCGACATTTATCAAGGGCTGTATGACCAGATGATGTCGCTCCCCGATTCAGAACAGATTCTCGAGTTTCGCTCACATCTGGCGCGCCTGCTGGGGATGACGCTTATGCGCATGGGCAATGTGCATAAGGCGGCGGATGACTCTCAACTCGCGCGGATCCGCTACGAAGAATCCAAGAAACTGTTCGAGGCCCACGATCGACAGGAAGAACTCGCCACGCTGCTGCTCAACTATGGCGGCCTGGAAAGCAGCCAGGGGAACTACGAGCAGGCGATCGGCCTGTTACAGCAGGGACTCGTCATTGTGCAGATGGACGGAAGCGATGAGGAAATTGCCGAGTTACACGTCAACTTGGGAAACGCCTACTCGCGCGACGGCGACAACAAGTCAGCCCTCGAACAGTATCAACTCGCCCATAATCGCGTGAACGAAGACTCCGACTACGTCCTGAGGTCGGCGTTGCTGGGAAATTACGCAACCTCCCTGCTCGAGGAAGGGCGGAATGAGCAAGCCCTGCAATTGCTGCGCGAATTGAAGTCGATCCTCCGGCCGGGAGATACCGATTCACAGCGTGTTCTCGAGTTTCTCCCCGTCCTGGAGCAGGAACTGGGGCCGGTCTGAATCGGGAAGCCTGAAGTGTGAAAACGTTTTGTCTCACGCATTCAATGCGAAGAATCCACTTCCCGGCCCCTGAATCAGGGCCTTTGGCCCCCTCGCCGCGACGCATCTTGCGTTCTGAAAGGGATTTGAGGTAAAAACCCGCCTCAAATTGCAAGGAGGTTGGGAACCTCCGTCAGCTTTCACCCACTGCAAGGATGCTGCATCGCTTAAGGCGCTGGCTCTCCCCTCACATGGGGATCGATCTCGGTACGGCCAACACGATCGTGGCCGTCGAGGGGGAAGGTATCGTCGTCGACGAGCCATCAGTCGTGGCGCTCAGGAAGGGCTCACGTGAAATCCTTGGTAAGGGAACCGCCGTCGGCCGGCTCGCCAAACAGATGCTCGGCCGCACTCCCGAGTCGATCACGGCCGTCAAGCCGCTGCGGAACGGAGTCATCACCGATTTCGAACTCTGCGAAGCCATGCTGAAGTACTTCCTGCATAAGGCGCGAAGGGAACGGCATACACGCTCGCGCCCCACGACGGTGATCGCTGTGCCGGGAGGCATCACGCCTGTTGAACGCCGGGCGGTCTTCAACAGTGCCGAGCGCGCGGGAGCGGGACGCGTCTACCTCATCGCGGAATCGAAGGCGGCGGGCATCGGTGCCGGTCTCCCACTCTCGGAACCGTTGGCGACGATGGTCTGCGACATCGGAGGAGGGACGACCGAGACTGCCATCTTCAGCATGGGAGAAATCGTCTCGAAGGAGTCGAGTCGTGTTGCGGGAGACGAGATGGATGCCGCGATCGTCGATCACTTTCGCAAACGATACTCACTGAAGATCGGCCTCCCGACAGCAGAGCGGATCAAACACGAAGTCGGCTGCGCGTATCCCTTGTACGAAGAACTGACAACCGAAGTCCGCGGCCTCGACACCGCCAGCGGAGTACCAAGAAAGGCCATGGTGGCCAGCGACGAGGTCCGACAGGCACTGGAAGGACCATTGAACTCGGTGCTCGAAACAGTGACCGCGACGATCGAGCGCACCAGTCCCGAACTCGTGGGCGACCTCTCGGAAACGGGGATCGTGCTGTGTGGCGGTGGTGCGCTTCTGCGTGGACTCGACCTGTTGTTGCAGGAACAACTCGGCATTCCCGTTCGCGTGGCGAACGATCCACGTTCGATCGTCGCCCGCGGCACCGCCATTTGCCTGGAACATCTCGATGAATGGAAATCGCGTCTTGAACAAGAGTGACGAACTTCGTTTCCCAGTTCTTAATTCCTGACTCCTCGTATGTCTGCCAACGACCATCCCGCAGCCGCAAAACGCCCGGTCGGATCGACCGCCTTGGCGCTCGGCATCGTGTGGGCGGCAGGGATCGTGTTGATGGTCGGCAAGCCCGAATGGTTCGGCAAACTGCGTTCGGCATCGATCGATGCGGCGGCTCCAGCAATGACTCTTGTCCGCCTGGCGGATCAGCGGTGGGTCGACCCACTTCGTGCGCGATTGGCAACTGGCGTGGAAGGATCATTCCCTGACCAGGCACTCGCTGTGAATGGACTGGCAGCAGCGGGCGATCACGATGGCTCATTCGATCTCTCAACAGCCCACGACGATGCTCGGCGCTGGCAACAGCAATGTGAGCTGTTGCAGATTCAGTTAGCGCGCGCGGAGCAGGATCGCCAGCGCGCCGAAGATCGTTGGCTACAGGCATCTGAGGTGGAATTGGCGTCGTTTCTGGTGCATCAACCCGCGCCGTTGCTGGCCGAACAGCTCATTCCCGCCAACTGGATCGGCCAGATCGGTCGTTCGACAGGGGAGTTGCATCCCTTGCTTTCCGTCGGAGCGCGTGAAGGGATCGCCATCGACGAACTGGTCCTCGATGCCGAGGCACTGCATCTCGATCGTGGTGCCGGCGCGGGAGTTAAACACGACGCCGTTGTCCTGGATGGCCGACGACTGATCGGCCGCATCGTCGAAGTGGGACATTGGACGAGCACGATTCAACCAGTGACCGATCCCGAGTTTCGGTTGTCGGTCCAACTGTTGCGAACTGCGGGTGACCAGAGCCTGCTGGGAGCAAGAGGAGTCCTTTCAGGAAACGGGTCGGGCGGATGCCGCATGACGTACGTCGATGCAACGTTGCCGGTCGTCGTCGGCGACCTGGTTGTTACTCCGCCCGATGATCCTCATTTCACCGCCATGCTGTTGTGTGGCCGCGTCACACGTGCCGAACTCCAGGAAGGGAGTCTCGAATGGCAGATTGAAGTTGAGCCGGCCACATCGCTCGATGAACTCACAAGTGTTTCCATCATTCATCAATCACTCCGCACCGAACAACTGTCTGACCCCTGACCCCTGACCCCTGACCCCTGACCCCTGACGCAAGTGCTGCTCGGATTGTTCCTCTACATCGCCTGGGCGGTTGAGTTGTCTGGAGTGACACGGACGACAACGGGGATTTTCTGGCCCAACTGGCTGCACCTGGCTCTGATCTTTGTTCTGTGGCAACGGTCGGGTGCGACCGCCATTCTGTGGGGCGGCATCATCGGCCTGCTCCTTGATCTCCAGTCGGGGCAGCCGGGCATCAATCTGTTGTTGATCAGCACGCTGACTCTCGCGGCGACCGACTGGCGCGAGGGGAACGATTGTCAAAGTGGTTCCATGCTGGCACTACTCGCGGCGGTCGTGCTCGCCTCCATCCTGCTGGCGACGGAACTTTGGCGGGGTCTGCCGACGGGTCAATTGCCGCCACCCCGTCAACTTGCAGCAATCGTCTTGGGTCCATCGGCGTCGGCAGTGTTGACGGCACTCACGCTGCGGTGGTCGATGCAGTTGTCGCGGCAGTTTGTGAGAGCGACCGTCGCTCCGGGTTCATTGTCAGAGGCATGAGAAACCAACCCTTCTCGACAGTCGCGGCGCGGGAGGAGTCCCCTTTCATCGGGTTCGACGGCTCCCCCCGACTCAGGCTGCGCGTGCTGATGGGCGTCTTCGTGCTGGCCGCGTGCGGCATCATGGGGCGGCTGTATTATCTGCAGGTGATGATTCCCGACCGCTTTCTGGTGGATGAAGCGAACACGTTCGAGACGTTCGAGACGATCCCCAGTCGCGATGGCCGCATTCTGACGACCGACGGCCGAGTCCTCGCGTTTGACGCGCTCCAATACGACCTGGAACTCGAATACCGCTGGCTGGAAGATCCCCCGAATCCCCGCTGGCTCAATCGTCAGGCGCGCGAACTTGTCGGGCAGTCTCGCAACGAACTATCAACCGACGAGGCGCGTCAGCGAATCGTCGAAATCCGCGATGACATGTGGCGGCAGCTCGCAGACAACGCGGACATCGATGACGAAGCGTTTCAACGGCTCCGCCGGCAGGTTCAAGAACGTGTGGAACGCATTCATCGATCGGTCGCGGAGCGACAACAGCGAAATTCAATCGCTGCGTACGACGAGGCCGACGGCGTCGCGGGCGGCAACTGGTGGGAGCGTGGTTGGAACGGGATCGTTCGTGAACTCACGACACCACCCGACCGCGGCGGTTCGAGCGATCCTCTTGTTGTGCTCGAAGAACTGCAGCACCACGTTTTGTTGGAAGATGTCTCGCTCGAACTCATCAGTTTGATCGAGTCTCAACCCTCACGGTTTCCCGGCACGCGAATTCGTACGTCGACGACGCGAGAGTACCCCGAGCACTCGCTGGCCTCACACATCATTGGGATTCGCACGCCGTGGACCGTCGACGACGAAGCCGCTATCGATGAAGTCCACGACGCAACGACCGAAAATCCTGATTCCCCCGGCCTCGGCGATCGCGTCGGCCGTATCGGAATTGAAGCCAGCTACGATCGCATTCTGAGAGGACACCCCGGCGTGCGAAGGATCGTCCGCAATGCCGACGGGGACGTAATCCACGAAGAAATGATTGCTGATGCCGTTCACGGCGTCGACGTCGTGTTGTCTATCGATGCCTCATTGCAGGAACGTGCTGAAGCCCTGCTGGCGGCTGCGTTGACGCCTGCAAGTTCGAGCGAATCTTCAGCGACTGAAGAGCTTCCCGAAGAGGCGACGACGCCGACCGGTGGCTGCATCGTCGCGATCGATGTGCGCACCGGCAACGTGCTCGCAGCCGCATCGGCACCGACGTACGACCTCAATCAGTTGATCCATCCCGACACCGAAACATGGCAAGCGTTGAACGAAGACCCACGCCGGCCCTTCTTCTCGCGCGCCACGCAGATGACGGCTCCTCCTGGTTCGGTGTTCAAGATCCTTACGGCTGTTGCCGCGTTGGAATCAGGGATTATCGAACCCGATACGCTCATTCACTGCCAAGGTTACCTCGACGACCCCGACAGTCATCGCTGCTATCTCTACCGACGATTCGGCGGACGGCATGGCGATCTTGACGTCACCGATGCCCTCTGCCGTTCGTGCAACGTCTTCTTCTTTGCTGCCGCCCGGCAGATGGGACCGGAGCCGATTGTCGATTGGGCGCGTCGTTTCGGGTTCGGTGCGTCCACCGGCCTCGATCTCAACGGAGAGCCGGTAGGCAATCTTCCCACACCCCCCGGTTACGTCTGGCAAACGTCCAACAGACCGAATGACAACGATGATCGCTGGTACCCCGGCACAACGTTGCAGGTGGCGATCGGACAGGCGTCACTCACTGTGTCGCCACTTCAGGCCACACGGATGGTGGCTGCCGTCGCGAACGGAGGTTGGCTTGTGACTCCTCGGCTCGTTGAGCGAATTGATTCTTTTGAGTCGGATTCAAGTTCTTCAGACATCCAACTGGCTGCGGCCACGACCTCTCATGATGAACCGCAGCGCATCGACGGCCTGTCGGAATCAACGCTCGGCGTCATTCGCGAAGGCATGGAGGAAGTCGTCTCCAGTCCCTACGGCACCGGGCAACTCGCCAGGATCGACGACTTGCCGATCGCCGGTAAGACCGGCACTGCGGAAGTCGGCGGAGGCCTGCCCGACCACGCCTGGTTCGCCGGCTACGCCCCCGCAGACGCTCCGCAAGTCGCCTTTGTGGTGATGCTGGAGCACGGCGGCTCTGGCGGCCGATCCGCAGGCCCCATCGCCCGCGAATTGGTCCTGGCACTGCGCGAGTTCGGGCACATCGCCGAGTGAACGGCCTGTTGATGGCCAGCTGAAATCGCCCCGAAATGCGGCCCTTTTCTCATCGATCGCGGCTCATTTTCTTTTTTATCTGAATCCGGTGTCCCCCGATCGCGACGTCTCCCGCTGGGAGGTACAGAGGCCGGGACAAACAACTGACGTTTGCCACCTTTGGCCTCTCACACACCACACCATTCCTCAGGGAGAAAACAAGATGTCAACTCGTAACCTTTTCACTGGCTTGTGTTTGCTCGGTCTCGTCGCGGTTTGTGGAACGGCCAACGCCGGTAACTTGAACGGCCCCGCCCATATCCACGGAGTCGTGCAGGCTCACAGCGTCGAAGTCTTTCAGTTTCGTTTCTGCACCCGTCATTGTGCCGAAATCACCATCCACGGTGATGGCGACACCGACCTCGATATCTATGTCTACGACGCCCACGGCCATCTGGTCGCGTCGGGCCTCAGCTACTCCGATTTCGAACACCTCCACTTCCAGCCCCGTTGCAACGGCACCTACCGCGTTGAAGTCCACAACCTCGGCTGCGTCTGGAACGCCTTCCACCTGGACACGAACTGATTGAAAAGTCGATCTCTACAAAACTTCACACCACACTTCGCGAGAGCGGAGTGTGGTGTTTTGTTACGGGAAAAGAGCAGATAGTTTCCCGAATCCTACAGCCTCTTTCCGTCTATCGAGCTTGGTCCGGCTTCCCTCTACAATGGGGTACATGACTGGCCAGAACGGAACTGCTCAACATGGATTGTCGACGAAGTACCTGCTGTGGCGACTGGTCGGACTGAGTTTCGAATACAAAGCCGCCGCCCTGGCGATGGTGGCTCTGCATATTCTGCTCGTGGGACTGACCTTGTCCGGTCTGGGTCTCACGGGGGTCGCCATCGACTACATCCGGCATGTGGTCGATCCCAGCAGCGCTGTTCCGCGCTGGCCGCTCGGTTGGGAGCCTCCGGCATCGTGGACGCCATTCACCGTCGTGATGGCGGCGGCCGGCGGCATCTTGACGTTGGCCATCGTCGCAGCCGGTCTAAAGTTCGCAGCCGCTATCGCATCGGCGGCTTTGACGCAGCGGATTCTCGTGCGCATGCGATCGGGCGTGTATGAAAAGCTGCAACGCCTCAGCTTTCGTTTTTATGACGCCGGTGAGAGCAGTTCGATCATCAACCGTGCCGCCGGAGATGCGAATGCCGTTCGCAATTTCGTCGATGGTGTGATGATCAAACTATTGACGGTGCTGCTCACGTTGGGTGTCTATCTCGTCTACATGTTGCGGGTGCATGTGATGTTGACGCTGGCATGCCTCGTGACGACTCCGCTGTTGATCGTCCTCAGTGTCTGGTTCTCCCGCCGAGTGCAGCCTGCGTATCGTGTCGCCAGCGAACTGGGGGACGACATGATTCGCATCGTCGTCGAAAACTCTCAAGGCGTGCATGTGGTGAAGGGCTTCGCCCGCGAACCGGAAGAGATTGCGAAGTTCAGCCAAGCCGCCGACCGCATGCGGGATCAGAAACGCTGGATCTTCTGGACAGTGAGCACCGTGCAGCCGGTCCTCGGACTGATGACGCAGTGCAACATGTTGATTCTCATCGCTTACGGAGGCTGGCTCGTCATTCGCGGCGAACTGGCCCTCGGGGCAGGTATGTTCGTTTTCGCGAATCTGATGCATGAGTTCGCCAACCAGATCGGCCATATCACCAATGTGATGAACACGATTCAATCGAGCCTCGTCAGCGCGGGGCGAGTTTTCGAAGTCCTTGATGCCAAGGAAGAAATCAGCAACGCGCCCAATGCCCAGTCGCTCGAACGCGCCCGAGGGGCGGTCGAGTTTCAGAACGTCACGTTCGGCTACAACCCAGCTTCTCCGGTCGTGAATGGCATTTCACTCAACATCGCTCCCGGCGAAACGCTGGGCATCACGGGGGAGACAGGGGCGGGCAAAAGCACGCTGCTCAGTCTGGTGATGCGGTTCTATGACGTGACCGATGGGGCGTTGCTGATTGATGGCGTCGATGTGCGGCAGCTCGATCTCGAAGACCTGCGTCGCAACATGGGAATTGTGTTTCAGGAGAGTTTCCTCTTCAGTAATACCATTGCCGCGAATATCGCATTCGGATCTCCAAGGGCCGATCGGGAGATGGTACATCGAGCCGCCGAGGTGGCATCGGCGGATGAGTTCATTCGCGAAATGAGTTCGGGATACGACACCGTCGTGGGTGAATACGGCGCAAACCTTTCGGGCGGTCAACGGCAACGACTGGCTTTGGCGCGTGCGTTGTTGACTGACCCCGCGATCCTCTTGCTCGATGACGCGACGGCCTCTGTCGATCCCGAAACCGAACACGAGATACAGGCCGCACTCGAATCGGCCAAACGCGGACGCACCACGCTCGTCGTCTCCAACCGTGTTTCGACATTGCGGGACACCGATCGCATTGTGGTCCTGCAACAAGGCCGAATCACCGCCGTCGGCACTCATGCCGAGTTGCTGCAAATCTCGGAATACTATCGCCATCTTGCAGAGTTGCAGGTCACCGAACTGCCGCCGGGGAATGGTGCCAATGGAAATGCGAACGTCGCTGGCGACAGGAGGGCCGAGCCATGTCGCAAGTAACCGCCCTGTCGGGATCGATCACCACGCATGTTGAGAAGGAAGAAGTCCGTCAAAGGCCGCTCGACTTTCGACTCATCATGCGATTGCTGAGTTACACGCGCCCCTACGCGGCCATGCGGAACTGGTTGCTGGTGATGGTCGTGATTCGCTCCGTTCAGTTACCCGCATTGACCTGGATCGTCGCCACGGTCATCAAAGGTCCGGTTTCCGCGAAGGATGCCACCGGCGTGATGTGGGGCGCCGTCGCCTTCGCGATCCTCGCGATCAGCACTCAAATCGTGATGCACTATCGGCAACGACTCGCTCTTGAACTGGGTGAAGCCGTCGTCGCCGATCTTCGAGTGGCGTTGTTTCGGCACATTCAGTCGCTACGGATGCGCTGGTTTCACAACAACAAAGTGGGCCGCGTCATCAGTCGCATGACCTCCGACATCGAGGATGTTCGCGTCGGCGTGCAGGAAGTGTTGTTCGTCAGCCTGGTGCAGGTCGGGCAAATGTTCGTGGCCGCCGCCGCCATGCTCTGGTACGACGCGACACTGTTTCTGCTGGTGCTGGGTCTCGCTCCGATTCTCTGGTACATCAACCGTTACTTTCGTATTCGCCTCAGCAAGGCGTTGCGTAATATGCGAGAGTCCTTCAGCCGGGTCACGGCAACACTGGCGGAATCGGTGGTGGGCATTCGTGTCACTCAGGCCTTCGTTCGGCAAGAAGAGAACTCCCGCATCTTCGAAGAGCTGGCCGAAGACCATTCCCGCTACAACACCGAAGTGTTGCGGACGCATGGACTCTTCATTCCGCTGCTCGATCTCAACAGTCAGGTCTTCATCGCACTGCTCTTATTGATTGGCGGCTATCGTGCGTTGCAGCCCGATGCCGTCACGGATGTGGGTGACCTTGTGGGCTTCTTCTTTATGGCGAATCTGTTCTTCTCGCCGATTTCGGTGTTGGGAAATCAGTTCAATCAATCGATGACAGCCATGGCGGGAGCCGAGCGACTGTTCGGGCTGCTCGACACTCCTCCGGAATGGGAAGACCCCATCGACGCCGCGCCATTGGGAGCGATGCAGGGGCAAGTGGCGTTCGAGCATGTGACGTTCGGCTACGATCCCGCGCGACCGGTGCTGCACGACATATCGTTTGGTGTCGATCCTGGTCAGACAGTCGCCCTTGTCGGACAGACGGGGAGCGGCAAGACATCGATCATTAATCTCGTCTCAAAATTCTACCTGCCACAACAGGGTCGGATCCTGATTGATGGACGAGACCTGGCCACAATCAATGGCGATGACCTGCACCGTCACATGGGGATCGTGCTGCAACAGAACTTCCTCTTCTATGGCAGCGTGGCCGACAACATTCGCGTGGGGAAGCCCGATGCCACGGAGGCCGAGATTCACGACGTCCTCGTCCAGCTCGACTGCGAAGACCTGCTCGATAACCTCCCCAACGGACTCGCCACTCCTGTCGGAGAGCGGGGTGGCAACCTTTCTGCCGGACAGAGACAACTCGTTTGTTTTGCGAGAGCCTTGCTCGCCAATCCCAGCGTCCTCATTCTCGATGAAGCGACCAGCAGCATCGACAGCCGTACCGAAGCCCGGCTGCAATCGGCCCTCGAAGTATTGATCGAGAACCGCACCAGTTTCGTGGTCGCCCACCGCCTGAGCACGATCCGCCGAGCCGACCTGATCCTGGTACTCGACCACGGAAAGATCGTCGAACGCGGAAAACACGAGAACCTGCTGACCCAGGGGGGTGTCTACGCAGGTCTGTATCAGAAGTTCGTGCAGTGAGAGGAGGCTTGGGCCTGAGGCTTAAGGAAAGGCTCACTCCAAACATTGACGCGCCCCTTTCACGCCGATAGGATCCGAGACCCTAAAAACACGGGGGATTAGCTCAGTTGGGAGAGCGTCTGGCTGGCAGCCAGAAGGTCAGGGGTTCAAGTCCC
>CALOES010000044.1:0-229177 GCA_942492405.1 uncultured Planctomycetaceae bacterium | reverse complement strand
ACTGCAGGCCTTTATGTTTTCTGGCCTTGTCAGGGAACGCCCATTTGTGGCGTTGTTTGTGGCGTTTTGTGTGCACGAACCTACTCTGACAAAGGTCTCCAGATGACAACTTCTCATGGCTCATCCTCAGGCGCTTAGCAACGCCGATCAAAGACATCACGGCGAGCCCGCAAGACGACGTTTCGGGTGGGCAAAGTCCACGGCGATCTCCGGGGCGATGTCTGGTATCTACGACTTTCTTTGAAGAGGGCCGACGCCGTCGTCCCCGGATCGGCCCTGATCGCGAAGAAGCCGAGCAGCACGCCGCGCAGGAAATCGACGCGCAGTTGAGCATCGCATGCGCTCGAGTGGCCCTCAGCTTCCAGTCGATCGCGATCACCGATCTGCAAGAACGCTGGTTGGAGCATCATGAGCATGTCGCACGCTCCTCCGTGCAGACGATCCGCCGCTATCGCGCGTCGGCCACGGAACATCTTGTGGCGTTCATCAACTCCCACCGCGTACCGACTTCGACGGGCAAGTTCGGCGTCGAGCATACCGAACAGTT
Source organism: uncultured Planctomycetaceae bacterium (assembly GCA_942492405.1). Lineage (GTDB taxonomy): Bacteria > Planctomycetota > Planctomycetia > Planctomycetales > Planctomycetaceae > JANNSB01. Next base: position 228,630 of record CALOES010000044.1, on the reverse strand, counting down.
CGCCAAGTATCTGCGGTCGGTTCGCGTTTCACCGAATGGCCACCCCCATACGGCAAAACGTCCATTGCTGGACAAGGGAGTACAGTACATCCTGGAATGCTGTCGATCATTGTTTGCCTATGCCATCAAGTGCCGGCACCTACCACCGTACGTTGAGAACCCGTTCTCGTCTTGGTGGCTGCCGCGTTCCACCAGCGAGACCGCGCGGCCGATTGTGTTGCTTACACCTCCCCAGGAACGCGCATTCCTGGAGAGTTGTGATGACTGGCAGGTCCCGGTCTTTCTGACCCTGATGTTCACGGGGCGACGACCGGGGGGAGTTGACGCACCTGCTGCTCCCGGATGACATCGACTGGGAGGCGAGCCTGCTGCGGATTGCGAACAAGCCGGCACTCGGCTGGCAGGTGAAGACCTGTACTGCGCGTGAAATCCCACTCGTCGCTCCCTTGGTCGATGTCCTCCCGCTGGTGCGTGGGAAACCGCACCACCGGTCCCGTCTTCCAGAGACGACGCTTCTTCACTGGAGTTCGCCCCTTGCTGGACGGGGTTGATCCCCATGCCCCTGGAACAAGAGATCATCAGGCCGCACAGGGGTTGATCGAAATCGAACGGTCCACATCGCTCTCACGTGCGGGAGCGTCTGCGAATCTGCCGGCAGGTGTGGCGTGATGCTGGCATGGTCAAGACCGAGCGCGTCCGCATCGAGTTCATCCGCGTCTGCCGCTGTATCGGCCTCACCGAGATGACATGTCCGGGAAGATGTTGCGACATCTGTTTGCCACTTGCCTGCAGGATGCCAATGTCGATCCACTGGTGCGCGGCGCAGACTCATGGGACATGTCGCCGCCGGACATTCGGGAGGTGGGTTAGCCATGACTGCTGTCTACACGCACACACGTCCCGAGACGAAGCGGCAACAGTGCGACGCACGCACTCGGATTGAGTCCGGCATGGAAAGTTGCGGAGGAATGGATTCGAGCGCGACAGTCCATCGTTGTGTGACTGGCGACGGTTCGTAACTAACTGGGTCATTGCTTACGTTTAGTTTCTGGCGAGGAATCGGTACTCTCTTTGAATGGGTGTTCTTTTTGAGGTTTGGAAACTCCCATCACATCTGGGATCAGCATCTTGGCGAGGAAGAATCCGGCTGACAGTTTTGTTCTGGCGGCAGCGGTAAAGGCGATGTCTTGACGAAGCAACCGACACTCGGTGCGAATGCGGTCATTGACGTGGGGATCCTGCAAGGAGAACCCGAAGGTCCGGTTCAATGAGGCGTCCGCGAAGGTTTCCTTCTCGAACATGCGTCGCCAGTTGGGCATTGGCAGGAAGCGACGCAAGGTTCGCCGCAAGCTTCCGGCAGCTGGAGCTGGCGTGATTCCCAGAACCCGTGCCCTCAACCTCGAACTGCTGCAGGCCGCGAAGAATTTACTCGCAGTGGCCGGATCATCGGAGAATGCGGTCGCCGCGGCACGGCAGGTTTGCCAGCTTGCAGGTCGGGTAGCCGTCATCAACAGCCGAGGGCTCTTGTGCAGCAAGACACGAATCCTCAGAGACAGGTTGATGGTTGCCTCGTCGAGGCGGAGTCGTTGGCTACCGGGATGTTGCAGCGTGGCTCCGCAATACCGCCAGCACTTCGGAAAGCTCGGCGGTAACGGCACGCTCGTACTGCTGGCGCAACTGATTGAGGTGCGTGTAGGTCGTGATCGGGGAGCGACCGGTCGAAGTGCGCCCATCAAGTACCTGGCGGTAGAACTCCGGCATTCCGGCATTCTCGAGTGCCGTAGCAAACAGGTGTCGAAAACCTTTGAGCGTGGCCGTTCGCGGCCAGCCGAGTCGCTTCGACCATCGCACCGAACTCCCGCTCCAGCGTATCGTAGTCGACGCCTCCCAACTCACGCTGCAGACATTTCCGAATGCGTTGCCTTTCCGCCGCGCTCATGACCTTGCTGATCATATCGCGATACGTCTCGACAACATCCAGGTAGCTCGACGTGTCGGAGAAAGTGCCGACTGACTGCCGTCGCCGAAACAACAGACCCTGCCCGGTGGCGGAATGTTGTGGGAACCACAGGCCCTCCACAGCGGACAGGATGGGGACTCGCTTGTCGCGCCGCCCCTTCGTCTGGTAGCCGAGCTCCGGCATTTGATCGAGACGAATCCGCCGGTGCAGTTCTGTCCAAAGATCCAGCCCAGTTCCGACGGCCTCAGTCCACAGGAGGATGGCGGCGAAGACGGGCCGTTGCCACTCGTCGCAGGCAGTCAGGAATTTTGCCGCGATCTCCAGCGTGATCGCGGGATCCTCCATGGGATCGCGTTCTGCGCGGGGCAATGGCCGACGGATGGGTCGAGGAAACCGTCACCCAACAGGTTGCCGCGTTGCGGGTCGGTCGCCCAACGGTACATACCGCGGACGACGTCGAGGACATAGTCGCCGCGGGTCAATGGCCGCTGCCGGGCATGGGCGTGTCCGTTGGGACTGGCGGTGACCGACGTCAAGTAGGCAGCGAGCCCGAGTTGAAACTCACGGTTGACCTGATGAATGTCTCCTGATTCCAGCTGGCCAATCGAACGCACATAGTCGAGATAGTGGTCGAGAGCACCTTTCGCGTATCGTGCCACGGTCTTCGGGCTGGTCACGCCTGGCATTGGCCCGCTGCGTGAGCTCGGCCAGATACCGCGCGACGGTTCGCGATGATTTGATCTTCCGCGCGCGATCCCGCTTCTGCGATAATTGATGAGTCGTTCGTCGATCTGTCGGGCGCTGGTCAACGCGTCCAACAGATCGCCGTCGACACGATCGGAAATCGTACGTCGCTGGGACGGATCCCACGCCTGCAACACATAATGATCGCGACGTTGATAGAGCCGGACCTTCTGCGGCGGATCGATGCCGTGGGGGAATTCGGTAATGCGGTGTTGGCGATGACGTTCGCCATATCGCTGGGACCATGGATTTTAGACAATTGGGACAACCATCAGTGTACACAATGCTCAGTCAAATCGAGACACGCGTCGCGAGACGTTTCGCAGGCCGACCTCCAGCCTACGGAGGGGTGCGGCACGCGGTGCCGTGCGCATTCTGGAATGGCCACGAAGGTTTCTTGGTAATCGGCGTCATCCGGCGCTGCGCGCAGGCGCTCCGCCGTCCGCGCCTCTGTACGGACGGGACCTCGAACATGTATGACCGACTGGAACACGCGCTGCATCAATGGACGCACGACTCCGCGACAGGTGGCGCTCCACAAGCACAACAACATTCGCACTGGATCGACCGGGACGTCTGTCCTGTCGTGGACGAACTCTTGCAGCGGGCCGAATTCCGGCAGTTGGCCCGCTGGTCACTCGACAACCTGCTGCCTGGCTGCGACACGGACGCTCGACGCCTGATTGAGGAACTCGATCAGGCGTTGGTGCACTCGGCCACGCAGCTGGCCGACCTGTTGCGGGATCTGGTGGCGGAAACTCCCGATGAACTGGCCACGTCATGGTTATCGCAATTGGAGACAATCGCCGCCGTCCCTGGCAGGATCTCGTCAGCGAGCAGGACTACTTCGGGCCGGTCGCCGAACTGAACCTCAATGATCGCGAGGCCTATTTCGGGGATGGTATTTCGATCAGGCCCGTCGACGAATTCTCGCCGTACGTGAACGCCGCGTTACGTCAGCCCGGGGACGTCATCGTGATTTGCATGTTTCTCCGCATCAAGCATTGGCGAAGGAGTTTGCGACGGGCCTGGGTCTTCGGCCAGTCAGCGATTTCAAAGTCGGCGGACGCGGAGGCGCGCCGCGCGGCCTGGCAAGCCGCGTCACCACCAGGCGATTCCGCGGTGAATCGGTTGCATGCGCTGACCGACCATGCCAGCGAATTCAAGTACAGAGAGGCCGCCGTCAGCCTGGTGCAGATGGATGCCGCTTATCGGCCAGACGCGCGTCTCGATTTCCTGGGTGACGCGGAGTCGACGCGCACGAATGCCGCAGCCTTCCGCGATCAGATCGAGAATCGCGACGATGCCCGGACACCGGCGGCGGTGGCCGCCGCTGCGTTGACGACGCTCGCCGACATGTATCGGGCCGATGTCGACGTCGACGAACAGATCGCGGAGTTGGTGCGGATAAAAACGGCTCGTGGTGATCGATGGCCGCCGGCCGCCGCAAACCCTATTGGGAACGTCAGCGACTCAACATCGATTGGGGCCGGCACGAGCGCCTACAGGGCTGCTCGTCGAAATGGCCGAGGTGGCCGTGCAAACGGGACAAGGCGTTGACGAGTGGCCGGATCTCCGGGGGATCTCCGCTCGTGGATGCCCGCCGCGCTCTCGGCAACCTGTTGCCGCATGGTCTCCTTGACCTGCTCAAGGTCAAGAACGGAGTTCATACGCTGCAGCTCCCCGCAGCTGAGATTTTCCCTGGGGCGGTTCGAGCAGCGAGAGTTGTTAGCGGATGCCAGGCTTGATGCCCTGCCTCCGGCAGGGGAGAGTCTCACACCGGTAAGGCGCCTGCTGCAGGTTTCCTCGCCGGCCGTCGAAGAGCTTCCCAACCCCTCCGCTCTGCACCCGGCGCGTTGGGATCGGACAGACCTCAGCTGGCAGGGCGGCCGCGCCCATCTAGCGGCCTGCTGACGTCATCGTGGACGACGTCGGAGTACCGTCTCAACCAGTGCGAGTTTGTTCCGGCGCGCGCGTAGCTGGTGTTTCCAGACACCCCATTCATCGCGTGCGCCGCGGGTGCGGCCTCAGCCCCTGGTATCGCGCGTCTTTTCGCGTCTGTCTCAGATTGCGCACCGTGCGCCTGCGGTGCGCATCCCCCGATCACACAATCATGGGCGGCGACTGATCGGCCAACGCGTTTCAGCGCGGCAAGGAATGCCGCGCGTCGTTGTCCAGCTTCGTTGTTGCCGCATCGTACGAAAGGTATCCATCATGAACAGCAGTTTTCCATTAACTCGCAAGGATTCAAATGGTCCGCTGCGAGCCGTCTTCATTGGCCGCATTTCCACAAAACTGCAGAAGGAAGAGGCGATTGAGGCGAGCTTCGCCTACGACCGCCGCATTCTTGCGCAGCTATACGACGGCGATGTCGACATCGAGGAATTTGGTGAGCAAGGCAGCGGTCAGTTGGTCAATCGGACGGCGATCGACGCCGCCAAATCAGCAATCGCGACACGAACTCGAGATCTCGTCCTCTTGGAAGATCTCTCTCGGGCATATCGCAACCCCGCCGAGTTGCTGAAGTTCGTGCAGTTCTGCATCGATCATGACACGCGCGTGATCGCCCCCGGAGATAATGTCGATACGGCCGACGCAAGTTGGGAATCCGCAGCGCTGTTAGCAGCAGTGCGTCACGGCATGTTTATCCCCGATACACGTCGTCGAGGGCGTCGTTCGCCGGATCACTCATTTGACAACGCCGCCATGGTTGAAAAGGTCCGCTGTGGCTATCGGAAGCTCGGCAAACAAGGTAGCTGAATCGCGAGAATTCGGCACCAGTGATGGCTTGATAATTATGAAACTCACCGAGGCAACTCCGGTGATCAATGAGGCTGCGGACCGGGTCTTGCGGGGGGATCCACTGCGTTCGATAGTCGTCTGGCTCATCGATGCGGAGATCCCGTGCGGCCCGTATGTCACACAGGGCTGGTCGATTCAAGTGCTGCGGAATCTACTGACAGATCCGATCCTGATTGGCGTGCGCCGCCACCGCCAAAAAGTACACCGCCAGATCTTTGCGACCGGCAAGCATCGCAGTGAACCGAATCCCAAGGGGCCTGAGACGAAGCACGGCGCCGACTCTCGCCCATATGACCGACGAGAAGTTCGAGGTCCCTGCAGCAAGTACTCGCACGTCGCGGTGCTCGTCAGCAGGGACGACGGGGGCAGGGACAATTCCCGCTACTGGGTTCCACGATCGCAAGCCAGATTTCCGTTTCAGCACGCGCGTTGTGGGATCTGCGGGGAATTGATGTATGGGTGCGAGCGGGGACGCATGCGGTGTAGCCGAGCCCGCTCCGTCACGACGACCGAGTGCTGGAATCATCGTCCAAGTCAGCGTCGCTCAAGCGAGACAATCAATTCTGCCATGGGTCTTGCAGCAGCTCTCACGATCATCGGCCTTTCGCGAAGCGATGATCGATTCCCGCCTGGGGGGATTACGAGCGAAAGCAACGGTCCGAGAACCAGCGTGCCAATTCCTCGCCGACGAACTCGCCGATGTCAACCGCCAAATTGCAAATGTCGCAACGATGCTGTGGCTGACACTGGCGGATCAGCCGCGACTCCCTGCAGAAACTTCGCCATGGGCTTGAGAAACAGCAAGACATCCTCCAGGCCAACATCACAGCGATCGAGTCATCTTCGAACGCCGGTACGGTTTACCGTACGCGCGACGATGTCGCCAATCACCTCGAAGAGGCAGTGATGGGGATGGCCAGCTCGTCATATGGGTTGGGCGACGTCATGCGACGGCTCCTGGTTCGATTCGAAATCGTACCTGTCCAGAGGATTGACACCGGTTACGTTCGGCCTCGCGTGTTACTGACTCTGCGAATTCCTGTCGGTGCCGACACCACAGAGGACATCGAGCATGAAATCGACTTGTTCGATCCACCTGTCGAGATCAAGTACCTGGATGACTGCGTGACGCAGAAAACCCTGGACCCGAATTTGACGCTGCGGGAAATCGGGCATCGGCTAGGAATTAACTATATGGCAGTGAAGCGGTCGTTGGCACTGCATCGAGAACTGCAGAACCAGGGACTGGAATCCCCGTACGTTCGATTGTTTGAAATACCGGAGTCGGCACCCCGCTGGACTGGTCGAGGTGGCGGATAGCCACTTCGGCGTTGATGACGTGAGGCGTGCATCTCCGCGCGCCTCTTTTCCATTTCACGATCTACTCAATTGGACATCCATGACAGAAGCCAACCACAAACACACAGTCATCCGTTCGCGTCGGGACTCCGGACCGCCACTCTCTGGCCCGTACGAGATCGCGGAGACGCTGGGCAAATTGATCGGAGAATATCTGTATCAAATCGACGTCGAAGACGAGGGTGAGAAGACGGCGAGAATGAATCAACGGACACTCCGTTTGTCTCAAAAAGGTGATGGACAACTGACCGATGACCGGAATCCAAAGCACCTGGCGGAGGGGGCATTCCATAAGTATTTGCCTGGAAATGACTTACGCATGTTACGCGCAATTGTCAATTGCGATGTCATGCGTCTCCAAAAAGTTCATTGTTCATGTTTCCGGTCACAGGGTTCTGGATCGAAGGATCGGTCGGAACGAATCAGGATCCATTCACCAGCCGGACGGTGGTTCGGGTCAGCGAAGCAAATTACAGAGTGCGGTGCCGATTGTCGAAGAACTTCCGGATGTCCACTTCAAGAACCCAACCACCCCGACAGTTCATCAACTGGTCTCGGAACGAATTCAACGCCTGGTGCGCCGATCGTCCGGGGCGGAAGCCATATGAACAGTCCAGAAAGTCCTGCTCGTAAATCAGCTCCAGCACCATGACGACCGCCCTCTGGAGAACCTTGTCCTCCAGCGTGGGAATTCCGATCGGGCGAGTCTCATTGGTCGAGCCGCCCTTCGGGATGTGCACGCGCCCGCACGGGGGAGCGCGGTACATAACGGACTTCGCGCGGCGTCGAGCAGGCGCTGCAGGTTGCCCTCCAGATCCTGTTCATATTCTTCCGCGGTCACTCCGTCCACGCCCACAGCACCACCCGTCGGGTACGCTTCCTTCAGCCAGTCGATGTCGATCAGGTAGGCCAGCGAAGGAACGCCATCTGCGGCGATTGTTTCGCCAACTCTGCTATCCGCTCCTGTTTCGTGGACACGATTGTCGAATTTCGAGGCATTCGTCGTGTTTCTCAAGAACGGTTCCATGATTCGACGTCTCGCTTCCCTCCACTGGCTCCGGCCGGGGGGCCGTTCGCCAGCTTCTCCGGTACTATCAAGACGCTATGACTTCCCGCCGTCCCTCCCGCCGCACTTCGTGACCTTCGTTTGGCGGTACCTCAATGCTCACTCGTTCTATTCGCTCCCGAGCGGACGAGTGTGCCGCTCAGGCCTGGATTTGTTCACCCGGTCTCTCCAGCCGGGATCTCATTGAGCGAGACGGACACACATGAACCAGGCTCACCAACTGCTGGACCAGGTTCCGCTACGCGCTCGCATTCTTCTCGCGGAGGTTCTGGTCAACGGCCCCTAGCACGCAGTCGCAAGGTGAAAAAAAGTCCGCCTACCGCAAAGCGATACGTTTGTCATGGGTTGGGTCGTCGCAGACTACTGACTCTAGGTCGACTCGGTTGCGTCGTTCAGACGAGCAAGGTCTGCGGGGTTGAGCACTGCTATTTGTCACGACATGCCGAACTTTTCTGTCCGAGTTCTCGACAGACGCGCATTTGGCGACGCATGGCGGTAAGTTCTGGGTGTTGACGAGGCGCATCAGAGTGCCCATCCCTTTTGATACACCGCTGGCAGCTGGGAGCGCGTCGCTCTGGAAGAGCTCGCTTGAATGAGTTCAAGGAGGGTTGTTGGAGCCTCGTCCGCTTGCTTTGCCCAGTCGGAAAAGTCGCGTGGCTGTTATGCTCGTTTCCATCGCCCGAAATGGTGACCGAGTGCATTAACAGCTTCAAAGACATTGAGCTGTTAATCGTTTCGTGACTTTCGCGGTCGAATGTGCTTCGAACGGAAGGGACTCGGATTCGCTAAAGCAACACGGCAGCAAGCAGTTGAGTTAGGCTTGTCTCTGGTTGTCTCGGCAGAGACGTATGGTTGGCGGTTCCTAACGGGGAGGGCGAAGGCGATGTGCCAGGGCGTAAGGATGAAGTTTATGGTCTTTCCGGTTGCTCGTCAGGATGAGCAGCCAGCATCCGAATTCTGCAACGGAGATTCAAGCTGTCGAGGTGTGCGACGCTGGTGCGGCTGCGTTGCGTGAATTGTTTGGGAGGTTGAGGTCGGCGGAACTTCATGACCCGGCGGGATGGACCGCGTAGGAAACTGCCGAGCCGGGAACTTAGGGCGCTGTCATTCGGCCCATGAAGACGATCGCACCTGTTTCGCGGTGCTGAATGAAGTAAAGAAAGGGGATGGTTTGCCACGAATGTGTAGATCGGCATGGGAGCTCCTAACATCGCCAATGCGAACCCGATTCCAGAGACTGCCGCCCGCCTCGGTCCCTTCTTCGTTGACAGAAACGTATGCCTGCTAGACGACATCATCAACGAACAGCCCCTCCGCCTGGGGATGATCGCTGAGGCCCGTTAGTCCGCCCGCGGCGAAAGATCACATTCAGTCCCAGATCCTGCATCGGTCTCTTCAGGTCCATTGTGCTGCGCGTCGTGAACCGCGGGAGAAGCACATTCACTTCGTGCGGAGACATCTTACTCTTCCAATCACTGAAGGCCTCGTGCGTGAGAGCGGCTTCGATCGCGGCCAGGCCATCATTTCGATTGGGAAGCAGCACGATCATCGACATCGCGTCACCCCCGTAGGGGAGTTCGAGGAGTTTGAAGCCATCGGGATTGTCGGGAAGCTGCCACCTTCGATCCTCTGTTTGTAGGAACTCGTTGATCACGCCATCGGGAGTCAGTTCGACATAATTGCAGGGGCGTTCGTGATCTCGCATCATCATCGCGGCGACTTCTTCACCTGATGCGAGGAAGAATGGACGTTCAATCGTCGCTGCGGGAATGAACGGGTCTTCCCAGTTACCCTTGAAGTAGACGGCGTTTGTCAGAATCAGCCGTGTGTCTCGATGGACCGAGCCTTCAGGCAGGACATCGGGGATCAGGCCGTTGGTCTGGTCGCTGGCCCAACGGTTGATGATCACACGCTCGTGATCGGGTTGATTCACAAAGTCGCAGGGAAAGGCGAGTGCCCCCCAGTTGCGATCAACAGCCCGCAGATAGTCGGCGCTCAGCGGCAAACTGGTATCGCACCAGACGGCATTCGCGAATCGAAGTGTATACGGTGCAAGCGCCCCCCGTAGCTCGTTGATTCTCGTGACGAGTTCCGCTTCCTGATCGAACAGTTCGAACGGAAGTTCTCCTTCCATGGATTTCGTTCGGAGTTCTTCGATCAGCCGTTTGTGCTGCTCTTCGAGTTCGATAAGTTGTGTAATACTCTCTTCGGAGAGTTCAGCGGTCGCAGGAGTCATGGCCGACTCCGCGACTCTTGCAACTTTGCCGCGAACTCTCCAAACCGCCAGGGCCGCTGCTCGACGCCGCTCCACGTGTTTTCCGGAAGATGAAACGTCTCACCGATCTCATTCGCCGCCTGACCGACGGCCCCCTCGGCCAGCATCAGAAATGCCGACATCACTGAGTAGCCCGACAGGATCAGGTTCTCATCGTGATCCGCGGCAATCCGTCGACTACAGGAGTCCGAACGTAAACTGCGTATTGGTCTCGGCAGCCGTTCGCATCTCGGTGGTATTTTCTAAACCCACTTCAACCGACGGTTCGTCCGCCGAGACTCCATTCACACACGCACACGTCAACAAACATCCCAAAAGAAGCGGCTCACTTCGCATGTCGTTCTCCTCGACTATTGGAAGGACTACAGATGCGCTTGACTGAGCATACCGCGTACCCATTACTCCGACCAAGTGTGACGTTCGAACAAGTCGAACAAGCCGCCTATTCCACCGTCGGTGCGATTGCGCTGCAGGGCATTTGGAATGCCGACGTGCGTTTGGCTCGTGAACTGGAGTGGTCGGTGACATTCACCGAAGCAGGTTGGGAGGGTTTCAGGACACCCCGCTGGTACTCAAGGGGTTCTGCTCGACAATCGTTATCGCATTCTGTCCAGTTTGTCGATTTTTTGTGTCCCTTTGAGCAGTCGGCGCTCGCTTTGGGTGACGCGAATACGCTGAAGACGGTTTGTGGTTCAGAGCACATCAACCTGATTGCATCCCTTCTTGCGATGGTTATCGGGAATTGGCAAGATAGACAACGTCGGGAAGAGCAGAGAGGAGTTGAGTTTTTCTCCAGTGCGGAGACTTTGAAACCAGTTGCATTGCTTTCGTCGTCGATACTTGTCGACTCTGAGTGCAGCGATGCATGGCTTTGTTGACGCGACTGGAATCTCCACGCTTCGCTATTCGCATCATGTGAGATTGAGAACGCCGACGTCGGAGACGTGCCGTGTTGTACGAGGCGCATGGATGTCAGTTTTGTCCCTTTTCAGGAGCCTTTCCCATGAGAATGTTGCATTTCTCCATCGCCGTGCTGGCTTGCAGCCTGTTGACTTGTGCGACAGCGAGCGCTCAGCACCAGCACCACCATTACACGCCGGGCTATCACATTGATCATCATGATCACATTGTGCGTGACAGCCACGGCCACATTATCGGCCAGTACCACCATGATGTGCTCCATTCGGATTCGAGCTACATCGTCCCGCATTCCGGTAACCACCACGACACCTACTACTACCGAGATGGGGGGTACTACTATCATCCGCAGACATCGAACGTACGGGCACTGAATACACAGCCGGTCCAAGTGGAATTTGGCGGCTTTTCTCACGTCGATGATCTCGCCAGCCGTCTAGAACGACTGACAAACGAATTCTGTCTCGACCTGCATTACAACTATTCACACAACGCCGGGTACGCCGAGACATATACCGAGGCCTACCAGATTCTGCAGGCGGCGAAGTTCATTCATGCGGCCGAACACCAGCAGGATCGCCAGGCAATCGTCAACACTCTCGGTGGACTGGATCTACTCTTCCACCATGTTCAAGACGATGTTCGCGGCTGGACTCGGCATCAACATCGTCAGATCGGCCAACTTGAGATCATGTCGAAGATAGATCTGATCGAGTCGACGCTGCATCATTTGATGAACGATGTGGGTGTCCACCCGACACCCGGGCCTGATGAACAAGCACCTCCGCCAGGAGCGGGTGGCAACGAGCAAGCGCCCCCGCCTCCCGGTGGCATCGCTCCTCAGCCTGGAGCAACATTTAATGCCCCCCCCGGCGGTCCGGGCACAGCACCGCCCCAGGGTGTCGGAGCTCCCATTTCGACTCCGCCTCCCACTCTGCCAGTTCCATAGTTTCCCCGAGACTTTGACCGTTTGACTCAATCCCGCCCCCCAGTCGCTCTGTGACTGGGGGGTTTTCTATGTCTTGGTGACAGCCGACTTCCGCAGTGTTGCACGACGGATCGCTATCGCGGGGGGCGAATCCGGGTCGCTAGCCCCAAAGAATTCGCCATTATGAGAGTTGTCACAAGTGGTGTGACGTGAGCAAGTTGCGATCGTTTGTTGGCAAATCTTGAAAACGATTGCCGATTCTCGTGTCCCCCTTCGGGTTTGGCTCACGCCGAGTGGAGTGTGGTCACTGACACACTTGTCCTTATCCGACCATAACACAACTTCAACTCGATTTGAGGAGAACACAATGAAGAATCTCATCACAGCTTGTGCAGTCGTCGCGGTTATGGCCCTGTTCGCTGGTAGTGCTTCGGCCAACCATGGTTACTACGGCGGTGGACAAGGGTGTCATCAGAATTACGGATCATACAATTTCGGGAATCAGGGATACGTCCAGCCCCAAGCTCAGTGGCACAACACCAGCCATTACGATTACCACCCGACCACGATCGTCCCTCATGGAAACCACTTCCATGTGCAGCCTGGTCACTACGACTTCCACCAGACTGGTCATTACCACTGGTAGTCAGCCGACGCTGACTTCGTGAGCAGCATCGACTTCAATCACCGCCCCGGCTCTCAACATGAGGGCCGGGGCGTTTTGCGTTGCTGGTCGCCCCCTACTCGTGCTCGTGTATCACCTCGAACTGTTGCGACTCGAAGAACGCGATCCATCCTTCGGCTGTCTGATGATCGACGAGATGGATGTCGCGCCAGACCGGTGAACGAAACCTGATATCGACATGGTCGCCGTGATCGGTCTGCTGCACTTCGCAACCTACCTTCGACAGCGAGGCGACGAACGGCTGGACTTCGTCGAGGCCCGCATGCAGGGTTTGCCATTCGGTCAGACGAAACTCGACCACTTCGGGGCCGTTGAGCATCGCGGCGTCGACATGGCCGTGTGAACAATCGAAGCCGGATGCCATCAACCAGGCCATCCATTGTTCGGCAAGTACATGACTGGCAATTTCCATCGACTTCCACTCTGGACACTGGTAAGACACGACGACGGTTCCCGCATTGTTTTCCATGCGCGCTTCGCATCCCAGCGACTGCACTGCGTCGAGATGCTGCTGTGCCACTTGAGAATTGCTGAAGGGCATTTCCTTCCAGTCCATCAAGCGATAGGCCAGCGTTTCTGTGGAGTGACTGTGGTCGTGGCTATGATCATGCGCTTCACCATGATCGTGGGAGTGGTTGTGCGCCTGTTGTCCGTAGCTCGTGCTCAACGCGAATACATAAGACAGTCCCAGAATCAGCCGTGGTATCGTGTGCGTTTTCATCGAAAACTCCTGTGCATGTGGCGTTTGAGAATCCAACGAGACGGGAGCGTCTCGTCAGTCAGAATGAACCTCCGTGCGGGAGGTCGATGACGACTATGCGTCTTTCGTGCCAAACCACGCGAGCAGTTCGAAGAACACGACGAAGTCCCGCAGAGTCGGCCGGCTTGTCCGTCGGTAACGAATCGAGCGGCCGGATACAGGACCAAATTGGCAATTCCACCGGCAGCACTTGCCACAGCCGCCGACTTCCGAAGCAATCGGCCTTGTCTGAGCTGGCCTCAGCCGTGGGATTGCATCCTGGATGAACTCCGCAGTTGTAAACTCTGCTCAGTCATTTTGCAGACGGTGCCAACCGCGATCATGCTGAGGGATGTTTCCCCGGCGTCCTCATCGAATGGCAGCGCGCGCAAGCAGATCCCGCCTGCCGGACGGGATCTGACTTCATCAGCGGAACTCCGATCGACGTCCCACTCGGCCGGCGGGAACGGTCGGCATGCGAAACGGAACCAATTCACAAGTCGGTTCTGACGCAGTCTTCAATCGTGGCTATGGCCATGATCATGACTGTGCTCCAGGTTGCCACGATACGAAACACCATCGATCGTAAGCACCAGTTGTGGCTCTGCGGCCTCTTCGTCGAGGTGCCCGGCCAGTTCCGCATCTGATGAGACGAATCGCGATGATCGACCTGCGGGGTCGTCGTCATCGGGTGACGCGGTGAGGGCGAACTGCTCGGGCGTACCATCGTGCTTGAGGTTCACTCGAATTTCGGTCGCCTCAATCGGCACCACGGCAGTTGCCGCTCCATTCAGGATAAAGATCGTCACCGAGGCGTCGTCGTGGATCAGTTCGGCGTGGTATTCCTCGTTGCCCAACTCGATGAGTTCGCCACCATGCGGTCCATGTGAGGGATGGGCATGGATGTCGACGGTCGGGGGGGGAGGAGTGCTGACTGCTCCACCGCTGGAACTGGTCGAGTGACCAGTTTCGCCACTGGAACTGGTTGACGAAGCTGCTCCACCGCTGGAACTGGTTGAATCGCCCGCGCAACCGGCGGTCAACAGCAGCAGGGACACGAAAACTCGATTCACCGCAGTCATGTTCATTGATATTTCCTTAGTGATGTGGAATGGGGAACGTTGTGAACTGGTTGAAACTTAGCGCGTACGCCAAGCGCGAGGCTTAAGGTACGTATTCTGGATCGAGTGGCATCGATCATTCGTCTTCGTGTCGCACCTCAAACCCATACGTCTCGAAGAAGGCGATCCATTGTTCCGCCGCCGGATGATTGGGGAGATGAACCTCTCTCCAGATGGGAGAACGAAACGTGATATCGATATGGTCGCCATCTTCAGATTGCTGCACTTCGCACCCGATTTGCTCCAATGACGCGACAATACGTTCGACGTCGGCGGCGTCGACATGCACGGTCTTCCACTCGGTGAGTCGAAAGTCGACGATTTCGGGCCCCACCAGCATGACTGGATCGACGTGGCCGTGCGAACTGTCGAAGCCCGCTGCTTTCAGCCAAGCCAACCATTGTTCGGCAAGTTCGTGATTCGCGACGGTGATCGTCTTCCACTCGTCGCAGCGGTAGGTCACGGTGGTGACTTCGCCTTCCGTTGCAAGGCTCGCCTCGCAGCCCAACGCCTCGACCGCACGCAGATGTTGCTGCGCCAACTCCAGATCCGTAAAGGGTAACTCCTTCCCCCCGGGTAGATGGATGGCGATGACCTCTGCCGCGTGTTCGTGGTCGTGATCATGTTCGTGCTCATGATCGTCCGCGTGAATCACCGACGTCGTGCTCATGGCCAACAAGTAGCACATCGAGGTCCATAACAAACACCGAATATCATTCGTCTTCATCGAACAACTCCTTGGTTAAGTGATGTCTACGACGATAGTGAAGCCGACTCTTCAGCGAGTCGTGAGGCTTCCTGAGTCTCTTCACGCGTGGCTTCCTCCAGCGGAATCTCCTCATGCGACGCATTCACGACGCGTTGTGCGTCTTTGATGCCAAATAACCAGAACAGTGCGGGGTGCACAAAAAAGTCCAGCAGCGTGGAGCTAATCAATCCGCCAAGGATGACGGTCGCCACGGGATACAGGATCTCCTTGCCGGGCTCACCAGCGGCAATCACCAGCGGAACCAGTCCGATCCCGGAAGTGAGGGCCGTCATCAGCACAGGTGCCAACCGTTCCAGGCCCGCCCGCACAATCATGGACTGTGTGAACTCCTCCCCCTCGTATTGCACCAGATGCAGATAGTGGTTGAGGAGCAATATCCCGTTCCGGGAAGCGATGCCGGCCAGTGAGATGAAGCCCACCATCGCGGCGATCGTCAGCGTTTGGCCCGTAATCACCAGTGCAATCACCGCTCCAATGAAAGCCATTGGCAGAGCCGCCATGACCTGCAACGACAAGTTGATCGAGCGAAACATCGTATAGAGCACGAGGAAAACGCCGATCATGGACACGGCAAACAGTGCGGAGATGATGCGACTCGCCGACTGTTGGCTCTCGAACTGCCCTCCGTACTCAACGAAATAGTTCTCGGGCAACGTCTCGACGAGCGGCTGCAATTGTCGCTTGATGTCTTCGACAACGTCCACGACTCCACGGTCCGCAACATTGCACTGGATGACGATGCGGCGCCTGACATTCTCTCGATTGATCGCGTTGGGGCCTCCCGATTCGTAAATCTTCGCGACGCTGGACAATGGGATCCGGCCACCACCGGGAAGTTCAATCGAAAGCCTCCGGAGTACCTCGATGTCCTCGCGGTAGCGTTCATTCAAGCGAACGAGCAGGTCAAACGTGCGCTGCTCGATCAGCACTTCGGAAGCGATGTCTCCATTCATGGCGGTCTGAATCAAGTCGTTGACTTGCTCCACGCTCAATCGATGCAGCAGCAATTTGTCACGATCGAGTTCGATGCGTAGTTGCGGGATGATGACCTGCGGTTCGATCATCAGGTCGGTCACGCCGGGGATCTCGCGAATTTCGGCTTCAACCTGTTCCGCGAGGCGACGCAGCACATCGAGGTTCTCGCCGTAGATCTTGATGCCGATCTGAGCCTTGATGCCGGACAACATGTGGGAAATGAGGTGTGCGATCGGCTGTTCAGTGGCGGTCACGATGCCAGGCACCTCGTCCATTGCATCGCGAATCGCTTTCAATTGCTCTTCGCGGGATCGCGACGAGTGCTGGTCCATCTCGATGATGTACTCACTCATGTTGACGCCTTCTGCGTGCTCATCGAGTTCGGCGCGGCCGGTACGTCGAACAATCCGTTCGATATCCTCAATCTCACGCAGTTGATCCTCGACGGAGTAATTGATCTCGTTGGATGTCGCCAAGGATGTTCCCGGCGGGAGGACGACGTTGAGTTGCACCGCGCCTTCATTGAACGGGGGGAGAAAGTCCCGCTCCAGCCGCGACACGAAAAGTGCAGAGATCGCGACGGCGACCAGCGTGACAACGAGATTCAGCACAGGAAACTTCAAACTGAAGCGGATCACCTTTTCACCAACCCACTTGAGCCCCCTGAGAAAGAACCCCTCCTTCTCTTCTTCCATGAACTTCGCGGAGGACAGCAGCCAGTAGGACAACACCGGAGTCACTGTCAGCGACACCACCAGCGATGACAGAATCGAGACGATGTAGGCCAGTCCCAACGGCGTGAACAGCCGACCTTCCATTCCGCCCAAGGCAAACAGCGGCAGGAAGACGAGAATGACGATCATCGTGCCAAACACGATCGAATTGCGGACTTCCGTGCTGGCTCGAAACACAACGAGTAAGGGATTCAACGGCTGTTTCGCGTGGCGGTTTTGCCTCAGCCGGCGAAAGATGTTCTCGACATCGACGATCGCGTCGTCCACCAATTCGCCAATGGCGACCGCGATGCCGCCGAGCGTCATCGTGTTGACGGTCAATCCAAAGGCGGAGAAGACGATGGCCGTCATTACGATCGAGAGCGGTATGGCTGTGAGGGTGATGAACGTCGTGCGGACATTCATCAGAAACAAGAACAGAATAATCACGACCAGCAAAGCGCCATCGCGAAGGGCGTGAACCACGTTCTCGATGGCCCGATCGATAAACGCCTTTTGCTCATACATTGGCTCGATATGAATATCGTCCGACAACGAGAGCTTCAGTTCTTCCACCGCCTGCAACACATCGTCAGTGACTCGCCGTGTATCAGCGCCCGGCTGCTTGTTGATGGTGAGTACGACGGCCGGCCCACCGTTCCAGCGGCCCTCTGGATCCGATTCAGTGTCGGTTGCAGCCAGGTCTTCCATGCGAATGAACGTGGAACTGTCCCCACGTTTGACCTGTGCGCCTTCGATGATCTCGGCGACTTGACCGAGCGCGATCGCACGTTCACCTTGCACGCCGACGACGACCTTCTGAAGATCTTCGATGGTTTGCACTCGTCCCAAGGCCCTGACCAGAAACTCATTTGGACCTTGTTGGTCGAGGTAGCCACCCGTGGCGTTTTCGTTGCTGGCGTGGACTGCCTGATGTACATCATTGAGTGTGACACCGAAGCGGATCAGCGCCTCGGGGTCGACCAGCACCTGGAACTGTTTTCGCTGGCCACCCATCGTAAAGACCTGCGACACGCCCTCGATCGTCAACAGCCTTTGCCGCACAATCCAGTCGGCGCTTGTACGAAGTGACATCACGTCCGTCGCGCCGTCCTCGCTCCACATACCGAGCATCAGCACCTGGCCCATAATCGAAGAAACCGGTGCCAACTGCGGGCTGACGCCCTGAGGCAACCGATCCTGCACAACCTGCAGTCGTTCGTTGACGATCTGACGGTCGGTGTAGATGTCGGTTCCGTATTCGAACTCGACGTAAACAACAGATATCCCCACGCCCGAAGAACTGCGCACTTCCTGGACACCATTCGCTCCGTTCAGTGCTGTCTCCAGCGGGAAGGTGATCAGTGTTTCGACCTCTTCCGGTGCCAGGCCGGGGGCCTCCGTCATAATCGTGACGCGGGGTCGGTTGAGATCCGGAAAGACGTCAATCGTCATCTGGGTGGCTTGCCAGGTTCCGTAGCCCACCAGAAACATAGCGAGGCAGATCACCAGCAGCCGCTGCCGCAGCGCAAATCGAATAATCGCATTCAGCATCGCTTCACCCTCGGTTGTTGTGTCTTGTCACCAATGTCAATGGCTATGGCCGGCATGAGGGTCGACAGCTCCGCCCGACCGGTTTCTGATAGCCATTTGCATTTGGTGCGCAGATCGCAAAGCGATGACATCTCCGGGAAACAACGATCCATCATTGGCGATCACGACAGTACGCTGATCGCGAAACAGAATCGTGACCGGCCGCCGTTCAAATTGACTTCCGTTTTGCTGAAAGACGAACGAATCCGCGCCTTCACGGGCGATCGCATCGACCGGGACCACAAACTGATCTTCCAGTTCCTGAACCGGGACCAGCAATTCGAGTCGCTGTCCAGGGCGGAATCTCCAGGAGACGAATCGCTGATCCTCTGTGTTCACTTCATCGTGGATGACGTCGTTTGGGAGGTTCATGTAGAACGACATCGTGCGGGAATCGCGGTCAATCTCGGACGCAAGGTGCGAAAGCTCAATCCCTTCGATAACCTGTTCTCCAGCTTCGTCATCGAAGATCGCGGTGACTGTCCAGTCATTCTCGAATGCATGACTGATCGCAGCCAGATCCTGCTCGAAGGCCTGTCCCTCGATGAACAACTGGCTGTAGTCCGCAAGATCGCACAGCGACTCACCCGCAACGACAGACTGCCCTTTCTTGACATTCAGATGTTCGACCATGAGCAGGACGCCAGAGGACTCAGGAGCCGTTTCGTCGTCGAACGACGCTTGCTGAATGGGTTCCGAGCTCAGTAGCAGCTCGTCGTCGTGGTCGTGCTCGTCAATACTGGGGGCAACGATCTGCAGGTCACGCAATAGCCTGCGATTCTCGGCAATGCCGTCCACGTGTTCTTCCGACAGGCCATGCAGCCGAAGCGCCTCTCGTTGGGCTTGCAACAACGCCTCCAGCCTGTCTTTGGCATACTGCCGCTCCAGCAGCCGACTTCCTGAAATCGCCCCCGTGTCCGCGCCGGGAGTGAGTCGGACGATTTCCGCTTCCTCGACTTCGAGTTCTCCCAACGTCGTCAGAAAGCTCGTTTGCGCCTGAACCAGATCTTCGTGCGTAAGACGAATCTCAAACAACAGCGTGCCGGGGGTGACCGTCTCCGAAGTAACGGCATGCACATGCGTAATGACCCCGGTCAATGGAGCCGAGACGGACACTTGGGTGCGACCCGGACGAGATTCAACGACGCCCGGCACGGTGATTGTTCGCCGGTAAGTCGTGGGCTGAATCGGCTGCAAGTACTCAGCGGTCAGACCGAGATTGCGGCGAGCCTGGACCGAGAGGGCCAATAAATTCTCGTCGTCTTGACCTGCATGGCTGGCATGCGCTGATTCGTCTTCCACAGGCTCGGACTCAGCCGTGGTTGTGGTCCGGGCCAGTGACGTGTCCACCCAGTTCGATAGTGCCGGCCACCATCGTGTCCATGTCGCGGCTGCGACAACGACCAGCAACCCCAGTGCCGCCAGCCGAATCCATTTCCAAGGCAACGTGGACAAAGAAATCTTAGTCTTCATGGCAATGCACTTACTCGAAAGAATGAATCGGCGAAACACTGAGTTCGGGCATCGTCAGGCGCAACGCCATGACGTGCAGCAGTGGAGCCGACGAATCGCTGTACCGAGCGCGGTATCAGGTTCCAAATTGCACAACGCAACAGGACAGGCTGCTTAGATCAGCCACGATTGCAGCAACGCGCAGCGCGCGAGGGCTCTCGGTCCTGGTCTCAATGACGTCAGCGGATCGAAAAGGTCGAGTCCCACGCAAGGAGCATCGAGCGTGAACGACTCTCTGATCGGACTGTTGGTGGAAACCATGAACAATTCCGACAATTCAACGATCTTCACAACATCAAAGACGCAATGCCCCTCCTGGCAGCCGCGATGCTCTCCAGGGGCATTGTCGTCTCGATGACCGGGATCATGATGAGCATCGTCATCACTATTTGCTGCGACGGGGTGCGAATGATGCCCATGGCAACAGGCATGCCCGACATCCGCATTCTCGGTTTCAGCACACTCAACGGCCTGGCAGGCACAACTGGCGTGCGCGTGATGCCAGCAACACCCGAGCAGCATGTGCGCCGCGAAGGGAATCAGTGTCAACAATGCAATGAATTTTCGATACACGTGAATCGAGACCTGTGGTCAACGAACGCTGCACTCTGCCATGAGGCTAGAATGACTCGCCTGATCGACGCCGTCAAGGTGGACTACACAATGGAATGCGGCATTTCCTTCAATTCAAAGAGTCAATCGGCCAGTCCACAAAGTGTGGACCGGCCGATGCAAATGCAGGCACGCGAGTACCTACGCTGACTGTCGCTCGTCTCTGTGGATCAATCGCGAGTTGCTCTCTGCCAATTGGCCATCTTGCAGGACAAGTTGGCGCGAGGCTCGCGAGGCGGCTATCGGATCGTGTGTCACCATCACGACCGACCGACCTTCCTCGTGAACGGCATCGAAGGCATTCAGGACCAGCTCACGGCTCTCCGGATCGAGGTTTCCGGTCGGCTCATCCGCCAGAATGATTCGAGGATCATTCACCAACG
The DNA here is from genome assembly GCA_942492405.1 of uncultured Planctomycetaceae bacterium. Lineage (GTDB taxonomy): Bacteria > Planctomycetota > Planctomycetia > Planctomycetales > Planctomycetaceae > JANNSB01. The sequence goes on along the minus strand of CALOES010000044.1, from coordinate 207,476 downwards.
TGCGTGCCAATGCCACGCGCTGTTGCTGACCGACACTCAGTTCCGCTGGGCGATGGTGGATTCGCTCGGCTAATCCAAAACGGTCCAGCATGGCTGTCGCCCGTTGCAATTGCTCAGCCGCCGGTCGTCCGAGCAAGGCCAATGGCACTTGCACATTCTGCAAAGCGGTGAGGTAAGGCACGAGATTGAACGTCTGAAAGACAAACCCCATCCACTCGCTTCGTAGGGCGGAGCGACTCGAAACGGGTTGATCGTAGATCGAAATGTCATTCAGCCAGATCTGACCGCGCGTGGGAGACAGCATCCCTCCCAAGAGCGACAGACATGTCGTCTTCCCGCTACCACTCGGTCCGACGATGGCGACGTACTCGCCATCCTGGATCACCAAGTCATCGCATTCCAAGGCGTTGACCGTTTGTCCTCGCCGTGAATACTGCTTCAACACATTCTCTAAACGAATCATGATTAGGTCTCCTGGAAGCAGGTGCATGGATCAAGACGCGCCGCCTGCCGCGAGGGCCACCATGCGGCGGCGACCGCGACCAACGTGGCCACAATGACGGACAGCACTGCCGTTGCAGGCAACACCGAGACCGTCACTCCCGCCCAAGTGGGGCCGGCGATGATGGCGGTCGCTAGGCCGAGCAGGCAGCCAATCGTTCCCGCGCACAACCCCAAGACAAGCGCCTTGCCGAGAAACAGACTCTGCACATACCGGGGCGTGGCACCAAGTGCCATCAGCGTCCCGATCTCTCGTCGGCGTTCGCGGACGTTGGCAGCCATTGCTGTCGCCAGACTTGCGCCTCCGACAACGATCACCACGCCCAACACGAACCACGACGTGTTCGCCATCAACTGGTTCACGCCGACTTGCGTGTTGACGACTTGCGAAATCGTGACAACCTTAGCCTCTGGCAACAGTTCACGCAGTTCGGGAACGAGGTCGCCTGCGGCGTCTTTGCAACAGCCGATCACCTCGATGGCATTGCAGACCGGCCCGCTGCCTGTCAGTCGTTGAACCGTGTGCAGATGCGTGAAGACTCGAGAATCGTCGACGGTCCCTGTGGAAGGCAACATGCCAAGCACGGTGAACTCTTCACCCAGAATCTCGACGTGATCGCCAGCCGCGTAGGCCGATCGTTCCGCAACATCGGCTCCAAGCACCAGTTCGTGGCTGCTGAGGTTGTGAATCGATCGGTTCTTTACCAGCGATTCCGGCGAGTCGAGATCGGTCGAGGGGCCAAAGTTCGCGCGTTGACAGCCCTCGTGCTTTTGCGGTGCCGTGAACAGCATTGTCGTCTGCCAGGCCGACTGGGCTGCAAGTTCGGACTGTGGCAGAATCCCCGTCAATGTGACATCCACATTGCCGATTTTGGCATCGACGTTGAGTCGTGGTGAAATCTGTTCGACGCCGGTCAGGCCAGCGAGGTAGATCTCCGAAACATACTCTTCAGGCAACGTCTCGCCGTTCTGATCGGCTGCGTAATAATCCTGCAACGAGGCGTCCTTGGGAAGAATCAGAATGTTGGCTCCCAAATCGGCTAACTGCCGTGACACCTCCTGCTCGGAGTGGACGGTGACGTGCCGGATGGCGACGAGAGCCGCCACACCCAAGAGAATTGCCAGACTGTTGAAGAGCACCGACCAAGGCCGGGATCGTAGTTCATGCCAAATAATGGATCTGAGCGTCATATTTATACCTCCTTGTATGATGGCGAACGACTTATCGCGGGGACGGCGAAGGGCCGGCCGCAGGCGCGGAATGGTTGTGGCGGCAATTGGGGTCGTTGCAGCATCGCCCCGCCGCATGTATCGCCGCCCCGATCTGGTCGGCGGTCGTTCGCGAATCAAAGTGTCCGACTAACACTCCCGGTGGCGCGATCAACACCGCATGCGGACCATTGACCTGCTGAGAATTGACTTGCAGTTGCTGGTACAGGCGTGCTTCGTCGGGGACATCCAGTCGCAATGCGATCAACTCCACGCGTTCACTGAAGTGGGGATCCTGCTGAATCGCCTGGACGCCGCGAGGAACTTCGCACTCTTCGGTCCGCGTCAGGCAGACGAACACGAGCTTCTGATCCTGCAGCCCGCGCATGCACTGCATCATCGTCGGTGTTACGATCGACGACGTGAGTTGTGCATCGGTAATCGTGCGGGGGAACAAGCCGGTCACCGCGCCATTGGGGGCGATTACGACCGTCATCGGCATCGGGGCACGACCGATCCCAAAGAGTTCGACGAGGGCTTGCTCCTTGGGATCATCCACATGCACCGCCGTCGCGATGGCCTGGGAGGAACGTGACGCGGCACCATTCGTCGCCGCCTGATACATCGTCCGGGCAGCAGCGGAGTCCTCACGGAAGAACACGATGAACGTGTACTTGCCAGCTTCGGACGAACTATTCAGCGTGGTTTCCAACGGGCTCGGTGTCTCAGTGGGTGTTTGTGCGCAAGCGGACGATGTCAGGGCCAGACAAATCGTCAGCAGACAAACTTGAAAAGTGTTATGAGACTTCATGGCGATTCCTTTCAGAAAGGCAGGATGACGTTCATTGTCGAGACGGATTGTTCGATTCATGCAATTCCGATGCCAATGCACGAAGCAGCCTTGTGGATCATGTCCGTGCAGCGGCGTGTGGCAGACCTCGGGCAAACAAGCGCGACCACAGTGAGTCGGCAGAGGTCGGAAGCAAGCGAGTTTTAGATCAACCAGAGCTGCAGCAGCGATTGGCGCACCGCTGGCGCAAGGGTCGGACCCGGCTCGATGGAATCCCCGTGACCAAGCAAAGAAACACTGGTCGTCCCATGGGCGCTTCGTGGCGACAAGACCGTGACCAGCCCCCAGCAGCCGCTTTCGGCACTGCCGCTTGGCACTTCGGGGGATGAATTTGTCAAATAGACGCAATGTCCCTCATGGCATGGCGATTCATGATCTGAATCACACGGCCCAGGCTGATGTGGATCGGAACATTGATCTGCGTGCTGATGCCCACCGTGGCCAGCGAGACACGGCGACACCGATGGCGAATCATGAAACGAAATCACTTCCGTACAGGTCGCCTCAGCACGGTTCGAGCAAGAATGGACGTGGTGCCAGCAGCAGCCGAAGAAGCTGTGCAGCAGCATCGGCGACAGTGCAATGATGCTGGAAACCCGGGTCCACATGTCGAATGTCTCAATTCCTTCAGCGTATCGGATAGTCGGACTTTGCTTATTATCGGGTCGTCCACAACCGCGAAATGAGCCCGATGCAGTCATTCGTCCACGCCGATCTCAGCGGCAAGGTCAAATCCTACGTAAAGTCCCAAATCACCAACAGACCGATCTGGGGCTTGATGAATCGTCGGCAGCACACTTCGGACAAAAAAGACGCCGAGGAGTGTGAAGAATCTCTCATCACAGCTTGTGCAGCCGTGGCGGTTTTGACTCTGTTCGCGGGAAGTGCCTCCGCCAATCATGGTTACTACGGACAAAGCTTTAACCAGTCACACGCTTCGTCTGGATATGGCTTCGTCCAACCGCAACCTCACGCCCATTGGCACAACACGAGCCATTACGATTACCACCCGGCACAGATCGTGCCTCATGGTAATCACTTCCATGTGCAACCCGGCCACTACGACCGCCACCAGACCGGTCACTTCGATTACCACTGGTAACCAATGCTGACTTCCCATTCAGCAAAACCACACGCCCCGGTTCTCTTCGCGAGGATCGGGGCGGTTTGCTTTGGTAGAGCTTTCTTCTGCCGAATCGAAGGTCGGTTACTGGCCGCTGAATGTCTGGCCACGTAACTCATCACTCCAGCCGAACTCTGCCGGTTGATCCAACCCCCCAGTCAGCAGCAGCCCATCGACATTCGCCCTCGCCCTGGCGAGTTCGGTGAGATTTTCGATATACGAAAGGTTGGTGTCGAATGCCGTTCTTTGAATCACCAGCACCTGCAAGAAGTTGACTTCTCCGGCAGCATAGGCCTGCTCGGTCAAATCCAGCGACTGCTGAGCTCTCGATAGGATTTCGTTCTCGTACTTTCGCACGGCCGCAAGCGCCGAATCATATTCTTGCGACGTTCTTGCCAGTCGGGATCGCAGAGACATTTCGATACGGCGCACATCGTGCGTTGCACTGCAGTAGTCGCCATATGCCGCACGAATGTTGCCTTCGTTGGCGTTGAACACCGGAATCGGTGCACCGACTTGCAAGTTGAGCATCCCTTGATCGGTACCGTTGTCGACGCCAGCCCCCAGATTGACGAGCAGATTGGGGATGGGTTGAGCTTCCTGCCTTTCCAGATTTGCTCGCGCTGCAGATACGCGAGAGCGTGCCGCTGACAATTCGGGGCTGGCACTGAGCAGCATTGCGTAGCGGGTTTCCCAATCTTGGTTTTCAGTTCCGGTTTCCAGTTCTCCAACCAACCCCGGATTTGTCCAATGGGGAACTCCGGCAATCGCCGCGAGATCCGACCAGGACGCCGACAGGGCAACCTCGGCTTGCTGTCGTATCAATTCCACTTGATTGAGGAGGATTTCCGCCTGCAGTATTTCAGCTTGGCTTCCTTCCAGCGCTGCCCGTCGCTGGATCGCCACATCGACACCGCGAGCCGCGACTGTCTCGAACTCCCTAGCCAACTCGACGCGGCGTTGTGCCCCCAGAGCTTCGTAGAATCGAATGCGAACGTCCGTCGCGACACGGAATCGCTGGACTGCGAGTTCTTGAAGCTGCGCGCGCGTTGCGGCATTCAACACTTGTTCATTCAGCCAGAGTTTGTCGCCCATGACGATTTCCTGATCGACATAGACGCTGTGCTGATCTGTGCCGGCGTCGGCGATCTGCTGGGCCGAGTATCCGATGGTAGGATTCGGATACGCACCCACTTGATCGCGAACACCCGCTGCTCTGTAGGCAATTGCCGACAGTTGGCGAATCGCGGGATTGTTGTCCAAAGCGATCCGTTCCAGTTCCTCAATCGTGACTCCAGTGTTCCGAGGCAATGGCGCGATCTGCGGAGCAGTCTCGTCCTCCGACATCGGTACCGGTTGTGACACCAATTGAATATCAACAGTCGACGACTCCTGGTCGATCAGTTGTTCGTCGGGGGGCTCCATTGGGGCAGTGGGAACCGGCGACGACACTCTTCTGATGTCTGCCAGATCGTCAGATACGGCAACGGGTGCGTAGTCATTCTGGACATAGCCTTCTCGTGACGAACAGCCCTCCCCAAGCGCGAGAATGGAGAGTATGCAGATCGTTGGAAGCGATAGATGCGTTCGCATGATTTCCTCGCAGTGCCAGGAACCGTACCCACCCACTCCAATGAGATTATGGGTCGGCCGACACTCCTTGGGATGGTGCCGATTCCGGCAATTCTGGCTGGCGTAGCAGGTATAGTGAGTACAACAGTTCTCACTCCCAAATCGTCTCACGGATGCCGTGCAGTTTGCTGCCATCGCCAGATTCCGCACGATCGCGCCGGTCTCGAACGCATTGGTCGGTACAACAATCACAGTGCAAAAAGGCCGTACATGCTGCGGATTGAGCGCACGTGAAGCCTTCGCTGCACCGAAATTGTTACTGCTTACCAAGCCGTACCAATCGAAATGATTGCTTCGACAAGAACAGCCCACGAATCACGTCAGCTTGGCCAATCTAAGACGTAGGGCGTTCCCGATGACGAACACGGAACTGAAACTCATGGCGGCAGCCGCGATCATCGGGTTGAGCAGCAGGTGTTGGGAGATGGGGTACAGGACACCGGCCGCGATGGGCACGCCGAGGGCGTTGTAGACCAACGCGAAAAACAGATTCTGACGGATGTTCTGCATCGTCAGGCGTCCGAGTTTCAGCGCCTTCACAATGCCACGCAGGTCGCCTTTGACGAGCGTGACACCTGCGGATTCAATCGCGACATCGGTCCCCGTTCCCATCGCGATTCCGATATCGGCCTCCGCTAAAGCAGGCGCGTCGTTGATTCCATCTCCTGCCATGGCCACCTGGCGCCCCTCGGCCTTGAGTTTCAGAATTCTCTGGTGCTTGTCTTCAGGAGAAACACCTGCATGAAACTCGTCGATGCCCAAAGTCTCGGCAACCGTCTTGGCAGTTCGTTCATTGTCGCCCGTGAGCATGATGATTCGCAGCCCGAGTGCATGCAGAGTGCGGACAGCTTCCGGAGTGGACTCCTTGATGGGGTCCGATACTGCGATCATTCCCGCGAACTGCTGATCAACGGCCACGTACATCACGGTGCGGCCCTGCCCTTGCAGTTCTGACGCACGGTCTTCGAGAGCTTCCATTTGTTCGACATGCCGCCTTTGCAGGAGTTCCTTTTTGCCAACCATCACACTCTTGCCTTCAACGGTGCCGTGAACGCCACCTCCGGTGACAGAATCGAAGTCTGTAACATCAAGCAGCTCGATATTTCGTTCCCTGGCTCCCGCGACGATGGCGTGGGCCAGCGGATGCTCGCTGTTGCGTTCGATAGCGGCCGCGAGGCGAAGCAGGTCGTTCTCTGAAAACGATTCTGTGGGAATGCACTCAGTCAATTTCGGTCGACCCTCTGTCAATGTGCCAGTCTTGTCCACCACGAGTGTGTCGATCTGCTCCAGTGTCTCCAGTACCTCGGCATCCTTGATGAGTACGCCTTCGGTTGCGCCTCGGCCGACACCCACCATGACCGACATCGGAGTCGCCAGTCCCAGCGCGCAGGGGCAAGCGATAATCAAGACGGCGACGGCGTTCATCAACGCCCAGGTCAATGCGGGCTGCTCGGGTTGGGCGATGGCCCACACCAGAAATGTGATGACGGCAATCAAGACCACGGCAGGCACGAAATACCCGGCGACGGTGTCGGCGACCTTCTGAATGGGTGCCCGACTCCGCTGAGCGTTCGCCACCATGTTCACGATCTGAGACAACACGGTCTCATCGCCAACCCGTTCGGCCTCCATCAGGAACGAACCGGTCTGGTTCACCGTTCCCCCAGTCACCGAATCTCCGGGCTCTTTCTGGATTGCCAGCGGCTCACCCGTGATCATCGACTCATCCACCGAACTCTTGCCATCGGCTACTGTGCCGTCCACCGGTATTTTCTCGCCGGGGCGAACTCGCAGGAAGTCTCCTGCCTGCACCTCATCCAGGGAAACTTCCTGCTCGTCCCCATTGCGAACGATGCGGGCCGTCGGTGGGGCGAGCGACAGCAGCTCGCGGATGGCACTACCCGTGCGGCGTCGTGCACGCAGTTCCAGCACTTGTCCCACCAGAACCAGCGTGATGATGACGGCCGCCGCTTCGAAATAGACTTCGGTCCTTCCCTGATGCCTGAAGTCTTCCGGGATCAGCGTCGGGAACAGCACGGCGAGCACACTGTAGAGGTAGGCGGCACCAGTGCCGATCGAGATCAATGTGAACATGTTGAGATTCCAGCTGATTAGCGATTGCCAGCCACGCACGAAGAATGGCCAACCGGCCCACAACACGACAGGTGTACTCAACAACAATTGCAGCCAGGCGTGTGCCGTGTGCCCCAACCAGACATCAACGGGGACATTGACCATCGGGAGCATGGCCAGCAAAAGTACAGGGACACTCAACGCAACGGCTATCCATAGTCGCCGCGTCATGCTTTGCAGTTCTGAATCGTCTGCGTCGTCTTCACCGGTAGAGTATTTTGGCTCCAACTCCATCCCACATTTCGGGCAGGTTCCTGGGTGGTCCTGTTCGATCTCCGGATGCATCGGGCAGGTGTAGATCGCCTGGGCCTGCGAACGCTTGGGAGTTGCCCGTTCGAGCGACATGCCGCACTTCGGGCAGTCGCCGGGCTTGTCGCTTTCGACCCCTTCGCACATCGGACAGAAATACGGCTTGCCCAACTTGCGTTCGGTCGGCGCACCACCGCTCTCCTCGTGGTGATGAGGGTGATGACCGAGCTGGACGAACTGTTCCTTCTCGGCCCTTTCATCAGCCGCGAGAAACTTCTTGTGGCAGTGTTCGCTGCAGAAATAGTACGTCTGTCCTTCTCGCTTCGCGCTGCGAGCGGTGGCTTCATCGACGGTCATGCCACAAATCGGATCAATTGACATTTCCGCGTTCCCTTTGGATTCGGTGTCTGTGATCGTGCCAGGGAATCCGCATCAACTTGGCATTTCTGGCGTTGGAGGACTCTCCCCTTCCCAGTGTCGGTCACTCAGGCCGAGGTTCATTTTGAGTTCCTTGTAGCCGCAGTAGACGACGGGGACGACGAACAGAGTCAGCAACTCGACGAGCATGCCTCCGAACACGGGCCAGGCCATCGCTTTGGCAACGTCGGCGCCGCGTCCCGTGGATGTGAGGACCGGCAGGAGTGCAATCACCGTGGTAAACGTCGTCATCAGACACGGGCGGATGCGCTTCATGCCCGCTTCCACGGCGGCATTGCGAATGTCGTCGATGGATGCCAGGCGTCTGCGCGTAAAGACCTGATCGAGATAGGTCGCCATCACGACACCGTCGTCGACCGCGATGCCAAAGAGTGCGATGAATCCGACCCACACCGCCGTGTTGATTTCGATATGATTGATGGCAAGCAGAATCATACCCCCGGCAAACGCCACCGGAATGCCGGCGAAGACGGCCAACGTGATGGGCAGATGCCGAAACTGAAGATAGATGATGAACAGATTCGTGAAGATCACGAGCGGCACGACCCACAGCAGTCGGTTGTTCGCCTCGATCTGATTCTGGAACGATCCGACGGCCTGCAACGCATAGCCAGGGGGCAGGTCGAGTTCCTTGTTCGCTTGTGCCGTGAGCAACGCTTGCTCGACTGCCTCGACCGTCTCCAGGTCTCCCGATATGCCCGAGGGGGAGAACGAAACGTGCGCCACAAGCCGGGCATCCTCGCTGTTGATGGCCCCGGGCCCCCAAGTCGTCTGCATTTTCGTGAGCAGTTCCAACGGAACGACTTCACCGGTATGTGTCACGACGGGCAGTCTGGCGAGTTCATCGATGCGCTCGCGGAGGTCTCGCTGGTACCGAACGCGGATCGGGTAGCGCTCGCGCCCCTCCACGGTGGTCGTCAGGTTCATGCCTCCCAGCGCGGTCTCGATGATCTGGTTGACCATCATGGTCGACATTCCGTAACGGGCGGCTGCCTCGCGATCGACTGTAAACTCGACATAGGGCTTGCCGAGAACGATATCGGGATTGACCGTCGCTGCATTCACATACGGAATCTGCCGCAGTTGTTCCGCGACTTGGAGAGAGGCGTCGGCGAGTCCCTCCAGGCTGTCGCCATAGATGCGAATTGCCATCGGCGCTTTGATCCCGCTTTGCAGCATCACCACGCGGCCCTCGATCGGTTGCAGGGGTGAGGCGGGAGTGACTCCGGGGAGCGTGGCGACGGCATTGATTTCACTCCAGATTGCGTCCATCGTGATGCCCTCCCGCCATTCGCTCTCCGGCTTGAGCATGACATAGGTCTCGATCATGGCCGCGGGAGCCGGGTCGAGCGCTGATTCAATCCGGCCGATCTTGCCCAGCACGTTTTCGACTTCGGGGATCTGCTTGATCATCGCATCCTGAGTCTGCAGCACTTCCATCGCCTGCGAGAAACTCACGGCAGGATAGAGCGTCGGCATGTAAAACCAGCTGCCTTCGTCCAAAGCAATCCAGTCGTCCGATTCCAGGCCGCTGAACGTGTGCTTGAACTCGACATAACCGGGCATCTCGTTCAGATCGGCGCCCAAGCGGTGAGTGAAGCCTTCAAAGTGATTGAGCACTTGCGGAAGTCCCCGCCACGCTCCTAGTCCTAGAACAATGACAAGCGCCGGCAACGACAGGAACAAGCCTTTACGTCTCAGAAACAACCGCAAGGTTGGCGCGTACATCCAGAGAATGAATCGGCTGACCGGATTCACATCGATCGGCTTGAGACGCTCACCCAGCACCCAGTAGCCGAGTCCCAATCCCATTACTCCGCTGAGGCCTGTCACCGCGAGTAGAGGCAGCGACAGAAACTGTGCAGCACGTGGACCCCAAATCCAATAGCAGGTCGCAGCCAGGAGGCCTGCGAAGACGATGGCGATGGCAACGCGCGGCGTGCGCTTGATCTGTTGCGATGACAGCAGCAGACGGCTTAGTAGTGGAACCAATGTCACCGCGACGATCAGCGCCCCCAAAAGCGAAAACGTCTTCGTCCAGGCGAGAGGGGCGAAGAGCTTGTAGTCGCGTCCTGTCAGCATGAACACGGGCAGGAAGCTCACGACCGTCGTCATCACGGCGGTCACAACAGCGGGTGCGACTTCGGCGGCCGCTTCGTTAATGACTTTGATGCGTCGTTCCGAGCCACCCGGAGACCCCTGCTTTTCCCACTCCGCCAGGTGATCATAGATGGTTTCGGAGACGATGATCCCCATGTCGACCATGGTGCCGATGGCAATGGCGATCCCGGCCAAGGACATGATGTTCGCATCGATGCCAAACAGACGCATGCCAATGAATGCGATCAGCACAGCGATCGGTAACGTAACAGCCACGACGAAGCTGGCTCGAATGTGCAGCAGAAAAATCAGAATGACCACTGCCGTGATTAAAAGTTCTTGCGTCAACGCCGTAGTCAACGTTCCAATCGTCTCATTAATCAGGCCGGTGCGATTGTATATCGCCTGGATCTTGACTCCGTGCAGGCTCGGCTCGAGTTGTGCGATCCGCTGTTCGAGACGCTCGATCACGGTTCGCGGGTTCTCGCCGAAGCGCATGACGACCACGCCGCCAACGGCTTCCGAACCATTGAGGTCGATCGCCCCGCGGCGAAAATCGGGGCCGAGCTGGATTTCACCCAAGTCGCGGATGCGGACGGGGACGCCCTCTCGAGTGACCACCACGGTGTTCTCAATGTCGACCACCGCCTGACTGACATCTTGATCCGCACCAATGAATCCCCGGCCGCGAATGATGTATTCCATGCCGTTCGATTCGACGGTCTTGGCACCCACGTCGATATTGGATTCCCGCACGGCGCGAATCAGCATGTCGAGCGAGATATTGTGGAAGCGCAACGCATCGGGATCGACTTCGATCTGGTATTGCCTCACATACCCCCCGACGCTGGCCACTTCGCTCACGCCTTCGACCGACTGCAGCTCGTAACGCACGACGAAGTCCTGCAGACTGCGGAGTTCCGCCAGCGTCATGCCGGGCGGACCATCCAATACGTAGTAGTAGATTTGTCCCAGTCCCGTCGCATCGGGTCCGAGCGTCGGGATCACTCCGTCGGGCAACACGGCTGCCACCGTCCCGATTTGCTCTGCGACACGGGAACGCGCCCAATAGAAATCGGTGTCATCGGAGAACGTGACCTGCACGAAGCTGTAGCCGAACATGCTCCGTCCGCGCACGCTCTCCGCTTGCGGGACGGTCAGCAGCCTTACCGAAAGGGGATAGGTGATCTGGCCCTCGACGTCTTTCGGCGAGCGACCCGGCCAAGCCGTGAAGACGATCACCTGATTCTCGCCCACGTTCGGAATCGCGTCGATGGGAACGGTACGAGTGCACCAGACGCCGTAGATGACTACGACCGACAGCAGAATGAGCACGATCAGCCGCTCGCGAACACAAAACCTGATCAGGGAGTTCAGCATGGCATCCTCGTCCGGTCAGGGTTGCAGATCATCCGGCATTGTCGCGTCGTCATTGTCACCAGCGGGGCTGGTCACCGAACCCACGAGTGGGAACTGATGGACGATGTTGCCGCAGTTCGGCATCTCGCTGCCGAAGTAGGGATTGTGCAGATCGGATTGACTGAGTCCTCCACCGAACTGCAGCCAGTCTCCTTCGCCTCCGTCGACCATCGGGCAGAACATGTGTGTCAGCGGTCGTTCGGCCCCCTCGCCTCGTACGATTGTCGCGAGAGTCACGACGGCGTGGCTGATCGGGCGGAAGGCCACCAGGCGAGCCGCGGCGAGGTCCAGGTGGTGCAAATGTTCGCTCTTTGCGCGAATGATGGCGAGTTGCTGATGGGCGGCTTCTGGAAGTTCGTCGTTTATTTCCAACTCGCTTGCCAATCGGTGCAGTGCCTGCGAATTCGTCTCCCCGGGCAGTTCGTCGGCAGCCAGGGCGGCCTGGATCGCGGAGTAGATCGCATACAGTTCTTCGAGCCGTTGACCGGATTCGCCACCAATGGTGGAGACCTCAACCTGTTCAAACTCCAGCGGCTCGTTGCGAATCGCCTGCGCTGCGATGGCCCGCGTGGGATCGATCAGACTTGGATTGCCGGCCAATTGCATTTGCGAATCGATCAGAAAGTTGCCTGCGGTAGCCACCCGCTCATCAACTTCGAGGCCGTCGAGGATGACGACGCGGTCTCTCAGGATGGGGCCCAAGGTCACGGCTCGGATCTCGAACCTCCCCGGATCGGTCTCGACATACACCACGCTGAAATCACCCGCCATCAACACGGCAGAGCGTGGCACAAACAGCGACTCGGGTTGCGGCACGGGGTGATCGGAATAGCCGTACCGTGATGTTGGGACCAGATCCATGCCGCAGATGGGGCATTGCCCCGGCTCATCGGCGACGATTTGCGGATGCATGGGACTGATCCACTTTCCGGCCAGTTCGGAATCGTAGACGTCGCCCTGCTGTCCGATCGGCACCTCAATCTTGGCCGTGGCGTAATCGCCGGGACGCAATTGTCCTCCCTCATTGAGGAACTCGACGCGTACGCCGACACTCCGCCGTTCACGATTAACAGTCGGATCGATAAACGCCACGCGCCCCGTGAACTCTTCTCCCGGTAATGATTGCATAACTGCCGAAACACGCTGTCCAAAGCGAATTTGAGATGCATCTTCTGGAAACAACTCCAGGATCAGCCAGACGGTCGAGAGATCGGCGACGCGGTAGATCGGTTCTCCGGGATCGAGATAGTCACCCTCGACGGCAAGTTTCTCGATCACCGTGCCGACTTGAATATCTGCTTCCTCGCCAGGGGAATCGTGACGTTCACCAAAGATCGCATAGATCGTGAGTCGTGATTGCGCTTCCCCGGAGACTTCCAGGTCCGAAATCTGTTGTTCCGTCATCCCGAGTTCAACGAGTCGTTGACGGGCATTATCAACGAGCTTCCGCTGAGTGTCGCGAATGATCGGCAGGGCATCCTCGCCGAGTTCTGCAATCGCTCGCCGCGCCGCGACATAGTCCACCTGTCGGGCATACAGTTCCGGGCTGTACACGACCGCCAGGTGATCTCCCTCCACCACTTCGACACCCGTGTAATCCGCAAAAAGCCGCTCGATCCGTCCGGCGATGTACGAGGAGATGGTCGCCATGCGGCTTTCATCAATCGCCACGGCACCGATCGAACGAATTTCGTAAACGATCGGGGCGCGTTGAACTTCCGTTGTCTCGATCTGAGCGAGTCGTCGCTGGGCAGGTTCAATATGTACCGACAACTCATCCAGTTTCTCGCCACCACTTTGTGCAGGCACAAGCTGCATGCCGCAAATCGGACAGCGGCCCGGAGCCGGCTGGCGAATCTGCGGATGCATGGGACACGTATAGATTTGGTCGCCCGCTTCGGCTGCAGCAACAGGGCCTCCACCCCCTGTCGAGATCCAACCAATTCGCTGTGCGAATCCCAACCCTAAGATCAGCGAGAGTCCCACAATCAGGACAAAGACGGCTGGCAGGCACTTTGCCAGCCACCATGCTGCCTTGCGGCGAGTTGGAACCGGCGGGGCTCGATCAATACTTTCGTTTCTTGAATCCATCGTAACTCCCCAGTGAATCGTCGCCATCGTCAACAAAGGAGCGGACTGAACGCGAAACGGAGTGACAGGTGGGAACCGTGCCATCATCCGCCGCGGCCAGCCGCTCGCAGTTCAGTTCTCAAGTGGCATGGTAGTCATGTTCATTACCATCGCCCGCGCCATGTTCGTGGCCGTTGTCTTCAGGACCACTCCCTGCGTCCGCCAAAGCGGCCGCTTTCTCCTCGTCGGAAAGTGCCGCCCATTTCTCGCTGCACTCCTCACAGCAGAAGCCGATGATTTGACCATTCCACGTCACCGTGCCGCCTTCAGGTGTGACCTGGCCACCCATGATCGGGCAGTTCAGATTGACCGGTCGCACGGCTGCCTGTGAATTGCCGCTCACCCCCGTGGTTGATTCAGAAGTTTCGGTGACTGGACCACGACATCCGGGAAGCAACACCCAAACGGACCAGAGAAAAGTGGCAGTGACAACAATTCGCATCGCTTGCTCCTTGGACTTAAAGTAATGTGAGAAACGTTGACAGACACTGAATCCCTGGTGTTACGCGCCGGACATACCGACAGCGGAACTCACCAGGTTGATTCACTTGGGTCGCAATAGGGCCGTTGAAACAGATCAACTCTCGCTAGCATGTTAGTTTCGAGATCTCACCTGCTCGCCGAACCAAACGATCAATTCATCCACCTCAGGCTGGTCGCGCGCGCCGACCAATGTGATGTGCCGCTCCCCCTGGCGCCAGCTTGCTGCAATCGAGTCACCCGTCTCAACCAATAGGCATTGTGTTGACTGACACATGATCCTGGTCGCAGGCCGATCGTCGAACCACTCCGGTTCGTCGTCGTGCTCGAAAATCGCCAAGGAGCTCCCGTCGGCGCGGCGGCACAGGCATTGCACGCACTTGCAGCAGGGCATCGTCATCACGTGGGTGGCGGCGATTGTATAGCCCGGAGGTAGTCCAATAGCGACCACCGGTCGATAGCCGACACTGCTGCTGGCCTCTTCAGGGTCGATGGGCTGGTGATCGTATTTCGACATCAGGAAGCTCTGGGCGACGTCAGGGTCATGCTGAAATTCATGGAGGTATTGCCCAAAGTCGGTGATGAATTGAACATGCGGTTCATGGGGGGCGGGCGACCGAGAGACAAACAGACCGATCGTCGCAGCCACCAATACGATCGACGCCAAAGCGAGCCAACGCGGCGATGCGTACAACCGTTCTCGGCCCGAACCAGCCCGCTGGTCTGCTAAAAGAAGTGGCTCACATTCCTGGTTGAGTTGTGTCTCAATTCGCTCCCAGAGCTGTTCCGACGGAGTAGGATCCGTGAGTGCACCGGCGAGCTGAGAAAGCTGTTCGAATCCCCCCAGCACCTGCTGACAGTCTGCGCACTGACCAAGGTGGTCGGTAACACTCGCACGCAGGACTTCGTCCAATTCGCCATCGTAGTATGCGGACAGCAACTCTATGGCGTCGGTGCAATTCATGTCATGTCTCCCAGCCCAGATCAGTCAGGTGCTGCTGCAGCTCGCGCCTCGCGCGATTCAAGCGCGACCCAACCGTCCCTTCGGGGATGTTCATGGCTTCGGCAATCTCGCGGTACGACAACTTCTCTACCTCACGCAAGACAAAGAGTGAACGCTGTTCCGGCTCGATTCTCTGCAGGGCCTGCTCGAGGAGATCCCTGCCCTCACAACCATCTTGTTCTGGACGATTCTGGCTCATTGGATCAGTCGTCAAGGGCTGGAATCTCCAGCGACGTTCCCTCCTCAAGAACTGCAAGGCCTCGTTCAATGCCAAGCGATACAGCCAAGTTTCGAATCGCGAATCTCCTGCGAACTGAGTCATCTTACGGAAGGCTTGCATAAAGACCTGTTGGGTCAGATCTTCGGCGTTACGCGGCCCCGCTATGCGAACCATCAGCCGGAAAACTTGCCCCTGACATGTGTCGTACAGTCGTCTCTGTGCAACTCGATCACCAGCGCAGCAACCTTCGACCAAGGCCAGGTCGATTGCCACTGGGGACGTGGGATGTTGCATTGATGACAAGTCGTTAGATGTCATTGAACACGAGTTTCTTCACGATAATCACGGACGATTCGGAATCCATTTGCTGCCGTGGGCCATCTTGAAAAATTTCGGCACCTTTTTCGTCGTCGCGGCGAAGGATCGGCCGCGACGATCGCCTGCTGACATCACGACTATCGAGCCAACCTGCGGCAGTATAGTCCTTTACGCCGCCAGATGGGACGAGCCGTCTAGGCTCGTCCAGTGACCGACTTACGCTTCGATTTGCGGTCTACCACGAATTCTGACAGCGAACGTGAAGAATCTCGTCGGCAAATGCATCGAAAGACTGTGAGCCGCGAGTATCGGGTAACGAGACAACCCGTGCTCGGGCATTGAGACTGCCGCCATCGCCCTCAACGGTACGTACTTCAATACCCAACGGATGGTGAGTCAATACGTCCTCAGAGCCTACTGGTCGGGATGCAGCACAAGTGAGAGCCCATGACTCAATCAGCGATGCCCCTTAAGATCGGAATAATGGGTGGAGCCAGTTTGGAGATCCCCGCTGACTATTTGGAGAGGTCCGAACTGTTAAAGGCGCCTGCGTTGCTGAAGCGGGTTGCATTACGATCACCGGAGCCTGCCCGGGGCTACCGATGGCTGCAGCAAGAGGCGCAAAAAGCCGCGGAGGAACGGTCATTGGCATTTCCCCGGCCCTCAGCCTCGATGAGCACGCCTTCAAGTACGAGTCCCCCACACTGGCCCATGACGTGCTGATCTTTACAGGCAGCGGACTGATGGGACGCGAAGCGGTAAATATCCGCAGCAGCGACATTGTGGTAATCGTCGGCGGCAGCACTGGCACATTGGGAGAACTGGCGATCGCATACGACGAAGGCAAGCTGATCGGCGTCCTCACGGGGACCGGCGGTATCACGAGTCTCGTTGAAGAGATCCTGGCCGCGTGTGACAAGCAGACGGGGGCGCGGGTGGTGTACGAAGACGATCCGGAGCGTCTGATCGATCAGTTGCTAGAAGTCTATCGCAGCGAGCACTTTCGCCATCCGTCAGTGTTTTGCCGTGGAACCGAGCTTCCTAGTGCGACGCCAGTCGAAGGGAGTCAACAAGACGTCGTTTGTGGGATGTGGGTAGCACCACGGACAGCGGCCGCACGGCGAACGCGCAATGGCCGCCGACATGTGTTCTGTTCGCTGCTGTGCGCCGAAGACTTCGACAGAGATCCCACCGCTTTTGCGGTGAGGTAACGGATACGGAGCTGAGCGACCTTACTCGAACCGAGTTCAGTATGACAAAACCAAGTTTCCAATCCATTCCCAATCAAGGGATTCGACGATTCAGATATCTTCGAGCGAGTCCATTCTTCGGCGCTCGCAGCCGTTGCGAGAGGTCTCAATGCGTCGCGACGCCAAGGCAGCCGGCAGTTCATGCCCTGCCGGCAGCGGGCCTTGAGTTCACCGAACACAAAACACTTCCACTTCGATATCCCAAGGAAACACTATGACCATCTTAGCTCGACGTCAATCAACATCCAGGATCCTGCCGTCGTTTTCTTTGGCACTATTGGCCATCCTGTTAATGGCATCGTGCGGAGCCGCTCAGCAGCGCAGCTTGGATCAGCAAGAGAATTCAAACCCCGACTCTGGACAAGGGACACATAGTGAAACGTCGCTAGTCCATCAATTGCACGAACTGCAGGAGAGGGTCGAAGAGCTGGAAGCAATCTTGATGCAGAACGATCTGGCAGCCTCGTCCTCGGGAATGGGCGGAATGGGAATGGGCGGTATGGACTCGATGTCAGGAATGGATGGCAGGAGCTCCACACAGTCCGGTCAGAGCATGTCCGGGATGGGTGGAACAAGCACAATGGGCATGGGTATGGGCATGATGGGGCGCAACCCCTCGTCTGGCGCTGCGTCGATGAGAGGGATGTCGACCATGTCGATGCCGTCCGCTTTGCCGGGATTCCCCGGTGCCTCGCACATCTACCACGTCGGTGAAACGGGTCTATTCTTGGATCATCCCCAACACATCACGCTGACGACCGAACAGCAGGCGATGCTCAATCAGATCAAGGAAAGAACACTTCTGGCCAACTCGACGTTCGACCGGCAGATCGACGAAGCGGAACAGCAATTGTGGGTTCTAACCAGTTCGGACACGCCAGAGGAAGCCGAAATTGACGCCAAGATCCGAGAAATCGAGAAGTTGCGTGGTGACCAACGCATCGCGTTTATTCGCGCGGTTGGTGATGCGGCGGAAATTCTGAATGATGAACAACGCCATGCACTGGTCGGCACGATGCCGCCGGACCACGCGACTCCAAGTGCAATCCATGAGGAGTAGATCATTCTTGGGCGCTTACTTGGAGATACCGTGAGGTGAACACGATAGACCTTCCCGTCATGATCAGGTCAAGCGAATCAACGCTTGGCCGCAGCCCGAATGCGATGATGAACAATGGCGATATCGCGGTAGCAGCACAGGAGAGTCTCGTGGGAAGTTGCCATTGCGAACTGCAATCCCTGTCGTGCGAGCTGCACGATGGGGCCTTGGTGTTGCGTGGTCGAGTATCGTCGTACTATCGCAAGCAGCTGGCCCAGGAGAGGGTTCGCATCGTTGTTGGCTCACTGAAGATTCACAATGCCGTGGAAGTTATTTGCCGGAACAGTGGCCAGGAAGATGAGCATTGAACTCAGGAGGAAGATGATGCTGGTACTAAACCGCAAGCATGGTGAAAAAATTGTGATTGACCGGAATATCGAGTTGATTGTGCTGGATGTGTGCGGAAACAGTGTAACTTTGGGAGTTCAATCTCCGCCGGAAGTTCCGTTCCATCGACAGGAAGTGTGCCAATGCCTCCACGACGAAGCTGGTGCCGACGTGCGATCGGCAACCTCTGAGGATTTTACCGAAAGCACAGACTCAACCCGACTTCGCAATCAGCGGCGAAAGAAGTGCCAATAGGACCGTTCCGACTGCGTCGTAGCCAACTTCTCGTTTTCGGAGTTGGCGGACACACGTGTCGTCCAGTTGTATTCATTGCTCGGGTCGGCGGATCTTGAATCACTGGAATTCTTGAAGCGTCAGTTTCGTAGGAGCGCTCGATGTTGAACAGAAGCGACAACGAGGTCTTTGCAGACGCCCTCAAGCGCCTCGACAGCGCTGCAAAGTTGGCGAATATTGATACCGATGCATTGTTGCGATTGAAAACTCCAAAGTCCGTCTTGGAAGTTTCCGTCCCAGTGCGAATGGATGATGGCTCACTGCAGGTCTTCTGCGGTTATCGCGTGCGGTACGACGACACGCGTGGTCCCACGAAAGGCGGCATCCGATTCCATCCAGATGTTTATCCCGATGAAGTCAAGGCATTGGCGTTCTGGATGACGTGCAAGTGCGCCGTGGTGGGGATTCCCTTTGGCGGGGCAAAGGGCGCAGTAACCGTCAATCCAAAAGTGCTGTCGCGAATGGAGCTGGAACGGCTGAGCCGCAGCTTCATCGGGCAGGTCGCCGACTTCATCGGCCCGAATACGGACATTCCGGCCCCTGACGTCTATACCAATGCGATGATCATGGGCTGGATGATGGACGAGTATTCGAAGATTCGTCGTCAACGTACACCTTCGGTCGTCACCGGTAAGCCCATTCCTCTTGGCGGCAGCCTCGGTCGTGACGACGCGACCGGACGTGGCGCCTACTATTGCATCAAGGAGCTGCAGACACGCAAGGGCTGGGAACCGACCGCGATTCGCGTGGCAGTGCAGGGATTCGGCAACGCGGGACAACACGTGTCAAGGTTGCTTCATGCGGACGGCTATCGAATCGTCGCGATTAGCGATTCGCGTGGCGGAATCTTTCGCGAAACGGGCATCGACATCCCCAAAGCCATCGAGCGGAAGAACGCAGGCTGCCCGGTCGGAGGTGTCTACAGCGAACACTCAGTCTGTCATTGTCCGATGTGCGGGAGCGACAATTGCAACTGTAGTTCTGAAGACGCATCGACAGGCGAACCCATCACAAATGCTGCGCTACTGGAGTTGGACGTTGACGTGTTGATTCCCGCAGCGATGGAGGGCCAGATACATCAGGGTAATGCCGAACGAATCAAGGCCTCTGTCATTGTGGAAGTTGCCAACGGACCCGTCACCGCCGCCGCCGACGAGATCCTGAATGCCAACAGCATCCTCGTGATGCCCGACATACTTGCCAATGCGGGAGGTGTGACAGTTAGCTATTTCGAATGGGCCCAGAATCGCGCGGCTCTCTATTGGGATAAGGCTGAAGTGCATCGTCGACTGCACACGATCATGTCGAGGGAGTTTGGCACAGTTTACGATCTGTCGATCGCCAAAGGCATCGACATGCGAACGGCGGCCTATGCTCACGCCTTGAATCGGATCAGTGAAGCCATGGAGTCGCAGGGAACCAGCCGTTATTTCTCCAACGAGGCTGTTACGGCATGACACTGTTGATGAACAAGTTACGAGACAGCTCACTTCTCACACAGGCACATCGTGCGATGGTGGTTGCCGGAATGAGCGTCGTTGTGTTTAGCGCCACCACCGGTGCCGCTCAAGTATCGCCGGAGGAGCATCGTCAGCATCACCCGGAACAAGCGGGAGGTGGCGCGCCCGGAGCGGGCGAAGACGGAGGGAGTGGCGGCGGCATGGGCGGGATGATGGATTCCATGATGGAGCGGATGGGCGCGCCAGCGCCCAAGGAGATGTATCCGCGATTGATGGATCTGCCCGAGCTGTCAACGGAACAACTAGCGGATTTCGAACGCGAAGCCCATCAACGGATGATTCAGGGCACGCGCCTACTTGCGGAAGGGCTCGACGCGTTGTCGACAGCCGCAGCCAATGACGATTTTGCGTTGATGCAGTCCGCCACCGCGAATATGCGCGAAGGGCTGTCTCAATTCGAAAGCGGTGTGGCCGCGCGTCGCGCCATCGCCGAGGGCCAGGCACCCCGCAACGTCGCGTTGCAGTGGTTCAGGCGCGAGATGAACCTCGCGCAACCCATGCCGAGCGACGAACCACGGGCGCTCCTCGGTGCCTCGCCGCTTCATCTTTTCTCGATGGTATTGCTCGTCCTGTTCGCGATGGCGATGGTCGCCTTGTATTTCGCCAAGATGCGCCGCGCGCAGCGCTCTTCGGGCGCATCGAGGCCAGCAAGGGCGCACCGCCTCCCGGATCAGCACCGGCGCTTGCCGGAGCCGCGCCACTACCGCCTGCCGCCGCTGCCGACAAGCCTGCGGCAGACGCGAAGGGAACCTCAACATGAGCAAACAGACGACCCAAAAGGACTCGCCGCCCGCAAAAGACCCCAAAGCCTCGGAAGTCGATGAAGCCGCCCCACCTGCCGATTCGGAGCCTGCTGCAGCGCCGCCTGTGGATGCGAAATGGAGCGGATACCTGCGGGTCGGGAGCGTCGTGCGGGAAACGCCCAACGTCAAAACGATTCGCCTGCTCCCTGCGTCCGGTGAACGCTCGCTCCCGTTCACCTTTGTGCCCGGTCAGTTCCTCAACGTCGCCTTCTCGATTGGCGGCGCGAGAATGATCCGCTCCTACTCCATCTCGTCCTCCCCGACGCATCGCGAATACGTCGAGCTGACCGTGCGGCGTGAGCCACGCGGCGCGGTCTCCCGTCACATCGTTGACCTGCTCAAGGTGGGTGACCTGGTCGAAGCGGGCGGCCCGGTCGGGAAGTTTACCTTTACCGGAACCGAGGCGGACAGCATCGTCCTGATCTCAGCCGGCGTAGGCGTCACGCCGATGGTCAGCATCACGCGGTATCTCACCGAACAGTCCTGGGACGGAGAGATCTTCTTTATCTTCTCGATTCACGCTCCGTCGGATTACATCTTTGCCAACGAGATTCCCGCACTTGAGCGTGCGAACCCGAAGTTGCATGTCGCCGTCACGGTGTCGAAACCGGACGGGACCGACTGGACTGGACTGCGCGGACGCATCACCAAGGAACTGCTTACCCAGACGGTTCCCGATCTTGCCTCGCGGCGAATCCACATTTGCGGGCCGCCGGGGATGATGGAGGCGACCAAGGCCATGCTCGCCGAATTGGAAGTTCCTGCGGAGCAAGTCAAGACCGAAGCCTTCGGCGCAGTCAAGCCCAGCCCGGCCGCCGCGGGGACCACCACCAAACCCACGGCTCTCGCGACTGGCCCGCAGGTTACGTTTTCCAAGAACAACAAGTCGGCCAACATCCATCCCAGCCAGACCATCCTGGAACTCTCGGAAGAGCTTGGCATCGGGATCGAGTTCTCCTGCCGCGTTGGCACCTGCGGCGTCTGCAAGGTGAAGATGATTACCGGCGAGGTCGAACAGGAGGTGCAGGACTCACTCGATGATGACGACAAAGCCAACAACATCATTCTGGCCTGCCAGGCAAAGCCCACGGGCGAAGTCACGGTGGAGGCATAGCCATGAAAGAAAATGAACGCCTCGTCGTCACCGGTGGCCTCAGCGTCCTGCTGCTGGGCTGGCTCGGCTTTCTCGTCCACAGCTCGCCGCGCTTTGCCGGGAGCGGAATCGGCGCAGCGTTCGGGATCACGGGCGCCGTGCTCATGCTGATCCCGCTCGCCTATCCAATCGCCAAGCGCATTCCCGCTCTCCGCGACCGAATCACCGCGCACGTTTCGTTGCAGGCGTTGATGACCCTGCACGTTTACTTCGGCATCTTGGGCCCGTTGCTCGCGATTATTCACACCGGCCACAAGTTCGAGAGCTGGCTGGGAATCTCGCTGACGGGAGTCATGCTGCTGGTCGTCGTGAGTGGGTTCGTCCTGCGCTATCTGCTCACCTACGTCTCGCATGAGATCAAAGACAAACTACTCCTGCTGCTAACTGCGCGGGGCGATCTCGACAGTGCGTGGGGTGTGCTTGAAAACTCCCCGGAGGAAGCCAAAGCCCTACCGAAATCGCGTCTCCTCACGGCCGGCCTGGCCTCGCTGGGGATCGATCTCTCCGCCGCCGGCGGCCCAGCCGCTGAAGTCATTCGGCTCGCCGAATCCGTGGCGGACCTGGAGTACGCGATCCGCACGCACGAATTCTTCAAACGCTGGTTCAGCCGGGCTCTGAAAGTGCATATCGTTCTCTCCGTGCTGCTCTACTTGCTACTCGGGCTGCACATCTGGGCGGGGATCCATTTTGGTTTGAGGTGGTTCTCATGAGAATGTGGCGTGCCCTGTTCATCGCGTTGTCGCTATTCGTGGCGTTGTTTGGCGCGTTTTACTTCCTGGGGAGTCATGCCGGCGAGCAGCCCTCCGGCGTGTTGAGTGCCACGGCTTGGCAACGTATGGCCAGTCCCGGTGCACTTTCCCAACCGCATTCGTTCCTAGAGCACAACTGTGCCGCTTGCCACACGGCCGTCGAGGGAGTCAAAGCCAGCAACTGCATTGTCTGTCACGCCAACAACGAGTCCCTTTTGCAACGGCAACCGACATCGTTTCATGCCAGTGTCAGTAGCTGCAATGAATGCCATTTGGAACATCAGGGCCGAGGAAGCCGCGCGACGGATATGGACCACTTGGCCTTGATTCACATCGGACTGCGCCAACTGCGCGGCGAGGAATCTGACACCGAACAGGCAGCATTGGCAGACCGACTCACTCACTGGATTCCGAATGCACCTTCGCCGCGCTCCCGCATCACCGCCAGCGAAGCCACTCTACGCTGTGCCACCTGCCACGAAAACGACGACCGACATTTCCAACTCTTTGGCCAAGACTGCGCCCAATGCCACGCCACGGACACGTGGACGATTCCCGAATTCCGACACCCGTCCCCCAATTCCATGGACTGTGCGCAATGCCACCAGGCACCGCCCAGTCATTACATGATGCACTTCAAGATGATCTCGGCCCGTGTCGCCGGCAAACCGCACGCGCGCGTCGATCAATGTTTTCAGTGCCATCAAACAACTTCGTGGAACGACATCCTCGGCACCGGCTGGTACCAACATCATTGACCATGACCCAGGGACAGTGACCTGACAATTGAATTCTACTATGTGCTGCAGCTTTTCGTCCTGATCCTTGTAGCTTCGATGCTGGCACGACGGCTTGCCGATCTGTCTGGGCAGCCGTCGGTGCTGTGGGAACTGCTACTAGGCGTCCTTGTGGGAAATGCTGCCTACTCTCTTGGCCATCCGGTGTTTGTAGTCATCATGCACCTGGACGACGCCAAGAACGTGATGCACCATCGTTGGATGAGTGGCGAAGCTGATGACGCGATTCTGGCTAGCATCCATCATCACCAAACGCCCCACCTTCCCCCCCCGCTGACGGATGTTTTGTCTAGTCCGGACAGTCTTGAAATACTTACAGCCGTCATCGTGTTTTCTGCGCTGGCGCAGTTGGGCGTGTTGTTGCTCCTGTTTTTAGCGGGCCTCGAATCCGACATTCACAAGATGGCTCGCATCTGGCGACGATGTGTCTCTGTTGCCGTCGTCGGAGTCGTTGCGCCTTTTGCGTTGGGATTGGCCGTCTGCTGGTGGTTGCACCCAGAAATGTCGGCACCCGGGCATCTCTTCCTCGCAGCGACATTGTCGGCAACCAGCGTGGGGATCACGGCGCGCGTGTTTGAGGATCTCAATCAACTTCACCGCCGCGAAGCTAACGTCATTCTTGGAGCAGCGGTCATCGATGATATTTTGGGACTGATCCTGCTGACGGTCGCGATAGGTGTCGCCTCGACAGACGCATTGAGCGTCCAAGGAATTGCGAGGACTGTCATCATGTCCGCGATCTTTCTCGCCGCAGTCCTGACCTGTGGCGAACGACTGGTCAGTTGGCTGGCCCGTCTCTTCCACAAGCTGGACTCGATGCATAGTCGCCTTCTCTGTCCACTCGCTGTCGCATTCGGACTTGCATGTATCGCCCAGTCGGTGGGGCTTGCAGCGATTGTGGGTGCGTTTTTGGCCGGTCTGATCATCAGCGATCGGCAGTTTTCGATAGCGGGCGACTCGGCGACAACGATCAAACAACAAGTCGCAGCGCCGGAACGCGTACTGGCACCAGTCTTCTTCCTGCTAACTGGAATGCAGGTCAACCTCGCCTACTTCAGGGATGCGAGGACACTGATGCTGGCTTCGGCATTTACTGCCGCCGCAATCACTGGCAAGCTGGTGTCCGGCTTCTTCGCGGGACGCGACATGGACCGTCTGTCCGTCGGCGTGGGCATGGTTCCGCGTGGAGAAGTCGGCTTGATCTTTATCAGCATGGGGCGCGGATTGGGTGTGTTCGGTGGGACCGTCTATTCTGCACTGATTGTTGTCGTGATCGTCACCACGCTAATCACACCTCCCTGCCTAAAGCGAACATTGAATCGCGCTGCACCGCTCGCACCTTAGGTCCGTTAACAGGACGCGTTTGATGTCTCAGGAAACCACTACTCCCTACGAGTGTCGGCATTGTCTAACGCCATTACCACCGTCGCGATTGCGGCCGTTGTCTCGATCATGGAGTTCTGCCGAAGGGTTGCCGTTTCCATTTGGCGTGTGGTGGATTCCGGAGGAACAGAGTTTCAACTTTGCTTTGTACTCGAGTTCTGCCAAACAGGTCGAACTTCTGTTTTTTGCCGACTCTCGGTTCGGTGAACCTTTGTTCGTGTTTCGTTTTGAGTATCTCAAGAACAAGTCCGGTCCGATTTGGCACTGTCGGATTCCTTGTGCTTGGATAAAGGACGCAAAGTTCTACGCCTACCGCATCGGTGGGTGGGAGCCAGCGGTCGGCAGCGACGGGAATGCGATTGACCGAGAGAAGTTACTGCTAGACCCGTTCGCACGGTCGGTTTACTTTCCTCCTGATTTCAATCGCGACGCAGCCCGCAAGCCCGGTTCCAACATCGGGCGAGCACCACTTGCGTTGTTGGACGAGTGTCAGTGCAGCTTCCAATGGGGGGACGATCCGCCCGTTCGACACGAATCGGACCTGATAATCTATGAGATGCACATTCGCGGCTTTACGCGCAATGCGAACTCCGGCGTTCCCGAGAGCCACCGCGGCACGTTTCAGGGAGTCATTGACAAGATTCCATACTTATTGGATCTAGGCATTACGGCTGTTGAACTCATGCCGATTCTGCAGTTCGATCCGCAAGCAGACGACTACTGGGGTTACATGCCGCTGAACTTCTTCGCTCCGCATCACGCGTATTCGGTCTCTCCGGATCACTGTGCGCAGAGGAGCGAGTTTCGCCGCATGATCCAGACCCTCCATGCCGCAGGGATCGAGGTGATCCTTGATGTGGTTTTCAATCACACCTGCGAAGGCGACGCAACGGGCCCAATGTACAGCTTTAAGGGCATTGACAACTCTACATACTACATAACGTCAGACAACCCGCTTGCCCCCTACGCCAACTTCAGCGGTTGTGGAAACACGCTTCGCACCGCCAGTCACGCAGTGCGGTGGCTGATTGTCGACAGCCTGCGGTATTGGGCCACCGAAATGCATGTGGATGGGTTTCGATTTGACTTGGCCTCCATTTTCACGCGGAGCGAGAATGGCTCAGTAAATCTCGATAACCCACCGATCATTGCCGAAATTGCCAGTGACCCGGCATTGGCGGATGCTCGCTTGATTGCGGAACCATGGGATGCGGGTGGCACGTTCTTACTTGGTCGGCCGTTTCCGGGAACGCTCTGGATGCAATGGAACGCACGTTATCGAGAGGCCCTGCAGCGATTCGTCCGCGGCGACAAGGGGCTGGTTGGCGAACTCATGACCAGACTCTATGGCAGCAGCGACCTGTTTCCGGATGACCGCCAGAACGCTTGTCGCCCGTGCCAGAGCGTCAACTACATCACGTCGCACGATGGGTTCACACTCTATGATCTTGTAGCTTACAGCAGAAAACATAACGAAGCCAATGGCCTTCAAAACGCCGACGGAGCTAATGACTTCAGCGACAATTGTGGGACTGAGGGTGACGGCAGCATCACAGCGAACGTGATGCTGCTGCGAAAGCAGCAGGTGAAGAACCTTTGTAGGCTTGCTGATGGTTGTCGAACGGAACACCCATGTTCCGGATGGGGGATGAATTCCTGCAGACCCAGGGCGGAAACAACAATCCCTACAACCAAGATAACGAGACGTCTTGGCTCGACTGGCAACGGCTCAATACGCACCAGGATGTCTTCCGTTTCGTCAAAGAGATGATCGCATTTCGCAAGGCGCATCCCTCGCTCTCGCGTAGCCGTTTTTGGCGAGACGACGTCGAGTGGTTTGGCCCCCAGGGATCTGTGGATCTTGGTTCTTCGTCGCAAACGCTGGCGTTCCAGTTAAGCGGACAGTCGGTGCATGATTGTGACCTGAATGTCCTGATCAACGCGTCGGAGGACACGGTGGAATTTGGCGTCTTCAATTCAATGTCCATCGAGTGGCGGCAGGTCATCGACACAGCGGCACCATCGCCCAACGATATCTGCTCAACGGGCAGACCCGTTCCGATCGACGTGAAGACAATTCCAGTCGCACCGAGGTCAATCGTCGTCCTGGTCCGATGATTGTTGTTGCAATTCGGCCGCTCGACATGTACGAGTCGCCACGGCGGCTGCGATCCCCTGTGAGCAGTATCGTTCGAAAAGCGGGCGTTGGGCGCTGCGGTTGCCAGTACGGCAGGCTTCGACCAGTTCATCGACAACAGGTTGAGCCACTGCGATTGCTGCTAGCGGTGGCCTCTGTCTGTCTGTCTGTCTGTCTGAGTCACCCTTGACTTGCGGTTTTTGCGAAGGATCATTTGACGCTCTTGCGATAAGTTCGACGCGAAAGGTCGAAACGAAAATGCAGATCACCGCTTGCCAGTCCGCGTATTGTTGACGCATCGAACACATTTCCTGCACCGAACGTCTGACTCCGGCGACGACTCTGTTAGCACAAGAATAGCCTTCCTCGTGAATTCTTAACATTGCTCTGGACCCGTCGCATACAGCTGTGCGATTCCGCACACGCGGCGAACCGAGGTGGACGGGGTCGGCACTTCGTCGGGGCACGAATCGGGCGCTTCGCAGTGGTGCCTGAGAATTCGGGCAATTCGGGCGAAGAAATCAACTTCACGGTGCATCAAAATGTCCGGTTTCCCAGATTGACCGGCAGAATTGACCTGCTGTTTCCGAAAGACCTCGTAATCGCGACGTGTTTCCCCAAAAGTGGAGACCAAACATGGCTCGTACAAAACCTGAATCGTCATCACAACAACAGACGACGGCGACCTACCCAGACCAGGAGCAACTCGTTAACAAGCAGGCTTGCTGTGAAAGTATTCGCGACGCGGCATACTTCAGATGGGAAGCGGCAGGTTGCCCTTGCGGTGACGGGGTCGAGTTCTGGTTGGAGGCCGAGGCCGAAATTCTCGCCAACACTTCAGGGGCTGACGAGTCCCAGAATCGATGAGTCTCAGAGTTCAGGGGATTCATGCGTGCCGATGACATCACGACAACAGGCGGAGACCTGATGGATGTCCCACTCTCGGACGATCTGCTGCATCATATGGACGCCTATTGGCGTGCGGCGAACTACCTGTCGGTCGGCCAGATTCACCTGCTCGATAATCCATTGCTGAAAGTGCCGCTGCAGCCCAAACGCATTAAACCGCGGCTACTCGGGAATTGGGGGACGACTCCCGGGTTGAATCACTTGAATCGAGTCATCAAGCGGCTTGGCTCGAACATGTTGTATGTCACCGGTCCGGGTCATCGAGGGCCTGGGCTTGTGGCCAGGTGCAGAACGCGGCCCAATCCGGAAATGACCGGGCGCAACTGGTCTTCGACATATACGTCTACCGAGTCCGGCAGGCGGTCGCTCGTATGGCGGGACGCACTCGTGTTTACTGTTGGGATCGGGGAGTACTCGGTTGAGATTCTACAGGCGGCCTGTGAATGGCTGGAGTATCTCGGGGTGGGGCTGTCCCAAGAGCTCAATAACACATCACAATCGGATTCCGTGATTTCAGATCCTGAAATTCACGTCCGGATTCTCTCTATCGCAGCACGCGAGGATTTGATGCTGGCTCGTGAAACGCACACGCTGCTGGAGGGACTCCAATGACTGTTGATCACGCGACAGCTACGTTGCAATTCTTCGGAGCTGCCGGGACCGTCACTGGATCGAAACACCTGATCTCGGCGTGTGGTCGACGAGTGTTGCTCGATTGCGGGCTGTTTCAGGGAAAGAAGGAATTGCGGTTGCGCAACTGGGAGGCTCCGCCATTCAATCCATCAGAGATCGATGCTGTGGTGCTCAGTCACGCTCTACATTGATCACACGGGGTATCTTACGCTACTGGTTCCGCCGAGGGTTCCACGGTCCGGTCTACTGCACTCCTGCGACTCGATCGCTCCTGAAAATCGTTCTTCCGGACGCAGCACACATCCAAGAAGAACAGGCGGCTTACGCCAATCGCAAGGGATACTCAAGACACCACCCAGCCGAACCGCTGTACACCCAGCGCGATGTCGAGAAAGCTTTGC
The DNA here is from genome assembly GCA_942492405.1 of uncultured Planctomycetaceae bacterium. Taxonomy (GTDB): domain Bacteria; phylum Planctomycetota; class Planctomycetia; order Planctomycetales; family Planctomycetaceae; genus JANNSB01. The sequence goes on along the minus strand of CALOES010000044.1, from coordinate 178,216 downwards.
GGCAGTTGGAACCGAAGTTGTACGGCGAGTCATTTTGTGCAACAGCAGGTCTTGGAGTGATCTACCGTCGCGCTGGGCACATTCTCGGCTCGGCAACAGTTCAATTGACGATCGACCAACGCGAGCCCGTGACGATCGTCTTTTCCGGCGATCTAGGTCGTTGGGGACGTCCCATGATTCGCGATCCATAGCTGGTGTCCAATGCCGAAGTGTTGCTCCTTGAATCGACTTACAGAAACCGCGTGCATCCGGCAGAAGATGCGTCCGACAACCTGGCTCGTATCATTAACGACGGTGTTGAGCGGGGTGGAATGATTCTCGTGCCGGCATTTGCGGTGGGACGGACTCAGGAACTGATCTGGCGGATTCACGAGTTGGAAGAATCAAGTCGCATACCGCGTCTCCCGGTCTACATCGACAGCCCGATGGCACTCAACGCCACTGAAATCTTCTGTAAGCACCCTGAGGACCATGCGATTGACATGAAGCTCCTGATGGATGAACAGAAGTGTCCGTTGTGTTGCAAACCGTTTCACCTCGTTCGGTCTGTTCAGGAGTCGAAGGCCCTCAACGACATCGACGGTCCTGCAATCATCATTGCGTCGAGCGGAATGGTGACGGCCGGGCGCATCGTGCATCACCTCAGTCGTCGTCTGTCTGACGAACGCACGACTGTCATCCTGGCGGGATTTCAAGCGATCGGCACACGTGGACGGTCTCTTCAGGACGGCGCGAAGATTGTTCGAATGCATGGACGCGATGTACCAGTACGCGCCACCGTCGAGGTTGTGAGTGGTTTGTCGGGTCACGCGGACAAGAACGAAATCCTGCGGTGGCTGCGGGGGTTCATTGTTCCACCCCGTCAGACATATCTCGTGCATGGAGAATCGGACGTCGCGAAGTCGTTGCAGCAGACGATTGAAACTAGATTTGGGTGGAGCGTCGTTGTAGCGGAAGATGGACAAAACGTAATCCTGTAGTAACGGAAGCACACCTGGACGAAACCCAATCGTTGTCAGCGGATAGCACCTTTTGATTCCCAACCTTGTGTGATACACGAACGTCCTTGCCAAAGTGGACGGCACCCACTGCCCACCAGCCACAGCACCGTGTCAGTTGAAGCACGTTCTGCCTGATGCACACTCCCCACTATCCATCATCATTCAAATGGATCGTACCGACGACCATTCGCTCTCAGCTGCTCGTGTCGGTACACATGGTGCTGTTCCTCCTGGTCGCAGTCGGCTTGGCCTGGGACTATCATCGGGAAATGGCACGTCGCGTTTCACAGCGGCAGGCCGCCCTGCAGGAAGAATCCGCCACACTCCTGATTTCAGTGAGTGAGATAACTCGTCACGAACGAGACCCGATCCAGGATTACGTGGACGCCGTATGCGCGAAAACAAATGAGGTACAGTCTCCAGGACACCATATCGTCGTCGAATGGAACGGCGATACAATTCAGGCAATGAATCACGATCGCCCGTCTCCGCAGTTGTTGACAGCAATCAAGGCTGCGTTGGTATCTCAACAGGCTTCTAATTTTGAGGATGCGAAGATCGTCGTTGGGATGTCCAAGCGGGATGATACCACCGTTTACGTCGTGGAATCTCTGGCCGATATCCGCAGTACCGTGCGAGGCGAGACGGTACACCGCAGCTTGAGGCTCTTCGGGATGGCCGTGGTCGCCGCCGTGGTGGTGAACCTCGTCGTTGGCCATTTCGTGACCAGGCCCCTCAGGCGGCTGGTAGCGATCGTGCGGATGATTGGCCGTGGTGAACTTGGTATCCAGACAAAGTTGTTTCACAGCGATGAATTGAACTACCTGGCGACCGAAATCAATTCAATGAGTCGGATGCTGGCTCGGAACGACCGCGAACGCAAGGCTCAGATGGCCAAGGCACGGTCAATCCAGCGCGACTTGCTGCCTCAGGTTATCGAGATTCCTGGTGTCACACACAGGAGTCTCTTCCAGCCAGCCGATGATGTCGGCGGCGATTACTACGACATTCTTCCCCTCGGTGATGGCAACTGGCTCATCTGTATTGCTGATGTAGCAGGACACGGAATCCCGGCCGCCATGACCGCCGCCATCGTCAAGTCACTCTTAATCGAGGCAGTTCAGGGCGACAACAGCCCGGCAGACGTACTCGGTTTTATCAATCGAAGGCTGATTGCGATTAGCCCCAATGGAAACTTCGTCACCATGGCATTGGCTCGGTATGGAGCTGCTTCCCAAAGCTTGGTATTTGCCAGCGCAGGGCACGAGACCGCCTTCCTGCAACATATCGATACACAAATCGAGGAACTGAACTCAACCGGTCTGATCCTGGGAGTATCCGAGGACGCCCTGTGGACCGAAGTGACGATACAACTCCAGGAGGGGTCTCGCTTGATTCTTGTCACAGATGGCGTGACTGAAACATTTGATGCTAATCACTCGATGTTTGGACGCGATCGCGTTCGGAACATTCTGCGGCAATCCTCGGCATTCGACGTCGAAATCATCGTGACGCAGTTAGAGGACACGCTAAAGAGTTTTCGTGCCGAAGAACGACAGCAAGATGATGTCACAGTCGTCGCGATGAGTTTCTCTCAAACAGATCGTGCACCGTCTCTACCCGTTGACAATTGACCAATCGCTGACGCGATCCTGGCCGCGGACTCTGGCGCAACAGAATCGCCGCCAAGCTCTGAACGCATTGGTGCGGCAGAGCGATCCGCAACGGATCGCGTCGCTGCAATTCAACGCCGGAAGACTCGTCGCCGCTCGCGGCAACCGCAGCTCCGATCACGAAAGCCAATGGCATTGGCGAATTCTTCCAGCTCTACTGGATTTGCAGACCGAGGTGTAAGGCGTCACCCGTTAAGACGTTGTGTGCGATGTCAGCATCGGCCGTAGCGTGTCCGTTACGCGGTAGCCGGCTCCACCGAGAGACCTGCGCTCGTGGATTCCTCCAAAGACATCTCCAGCAAATCATCGCGCAGGCCCGCGCGCAGTTTGAATTCCAAATAGCGCAGTACACCGTCGGCACCACAAATGTTGTGAATGGTTCGATCAGCATGCCTCCAAACACCGGCAAAGCCATGGCTCGCGCCACGTCGCCGCCACGACCCGTGGAGGCGAGTACTGGTACGAGTGCGACCAAGGTGGTAATCGTCGTCATCACACACGGGCGAATTCGCTTCAGTCCCGCTTCGTAGATCTCGTTGCGCAAATCCTGGACGTTGTCGATGTATCGGCGCTTCAAACGCTCATGGATGTAACTGGCCATGACGATGCCGTCATCCGCTGCCAGTCCCGCCAATGCAATGAAGCCGACCCATACTGCGGTATTGAGTTCAATACCCATGAGTGCGATTGTAATCATGCCCCCCGCACAGGCGATTGGGATGCCCGAAAAGACCACGAGCGAGATCGGCAGATTACGAAAATGAAGATAATGCAGCAGCAGATTGATCAAGAAGACAGCGGGCAGAATCCACATCAACCGCAGGTTTGCCTCGATCTGATTCTGGAACGAACCAACAGCTTGTAGCTCGAAGTTACCTGCGGGAAGTTGGAGTGTCCCTGTTTCTCGCGCCATGCGCAGCGATTCCATGACGGCGGACACCGTCTCCAGATCGCCAGCGGCGCCTGACGGAGTGAACATGACGTGAGCTACTAGCCGCGAATCCTCGCTGTTGATCATGCCCGGTCCCCACGTCGTGGCAATATCGGCTAGCCGCTCCAGGGGAACGACTTCGTCCGTATTCGTCACCACGGGGATCTGGCCTAATTCGCCGATCCGTTCGCGCACGTCACGCGTGAAGCGAATCTGGATCGGATAACGCTCGCGTCCTTCGACCGTCGTTGTCACGTCGACGCCACCTAGACCGGCCGAGACGACTTGGTTCACCATCATAGTCGTCATGCCGTACCGAGATGCTTCTTCACGGTCGACTTCGAACTCGTAGTACGGCTTGCCCATCACGATATCGGGATTCACGGTGCCGGAATTCACCAGTGGGTTTTGCCTCAACTGTTCTGCGACGGCAACCGCAGCCTCCGCCAGCCCATCCAATGAGTCGCCGTAAATGCGGACGGCCATCGAGGCCTTGATCCCGGCCTGCAACATCACCACGCGCCCTTCGATGGGCTGCAGCGGAGACGCGGGCGTGACGCCAGGCAGCGTGGCAACGGCGTTGATTTCATCCCAGATCATTCTTTCGGTCATGCCCGCACGCCATTGATCCCGTGGTTTGAGCATGACGTACGTCTCCACCATCGCGGCTGGAGCCGGGTCGAGCGCGGAATCGATGCGACCGATCTTACCCAGCACATTTTCCACTTCTGGGATCTGACTGATGAGCACATCCTGTGACTGCAGCACTTCCACCACTTGATTGAAACTGGCCGCTGGATAGAGGCTCGGCATGTAAAACCAGCTCCCTTCATCCAGGGCGATCCAGTCATCCGACTTGAGCCCGGTGAAGAGATGTTTTGCCTGGATGTAGCCAGGGATTTCGTTGAGGTCCGCGCCGAATGCCGCCGCGACTCGCTCAACGGGCCTCAGCACTGTGGGCAAGCCGATCCATGCTCCCAGTCCGAGGACGAAAATCACCAACGGAAACGAGAGCATCAGCAGCTTGTGGTTCAGCGCCAGCCGCAGCCGGCCAGCGTACAAATACCTGGTAAGGCGACTCACCGGATTGTCTTCCGTCGAACGAACTCTTTCGCGCATCATCCACCAACCCGCGAAGAATCCAATCGCTGCGGCCAATCCGGTCGCCCAGACAGGACTCAACGGCGTCCATTTGCTGATCTGATCGCGCCACACAAACCAGGACATTCCCGCCAACAGGACCGACAGCGCCAGACCGGTCGGCCAACTGACCCAGCGCGGCATCCGCGCGCTGCGCAGGAAGACGCGGCTCAACATTGGCACCACTGTGATGGCGACAATGAGACTGGCAGCCAGCGCGAAGGTCTTGGTCCAGGCCAGTGGCGCGAACAACTTGTAGTCACGACCCGTCAGAAAGAACACGGGCAAGAAGCTCACTATCGTCGTACTGACTGCCGTCATCACTGCCGGGACGACTTCGGTGGCGGCCCTGCGAATCACTTCGTGTCGCCGTCTCTCGTGTAACCTGGGATTTCCAATTCTCGGCTCTTGCTCCAGTTCAGCAAGAGCTTCGTAAATGTTCTCGAGCACAATGATGCCCATATCGACCATGGTGCCGATGGCAATGGCGATCCCGGCCAGGGACATGATGTTGGCATCCACTCCAAATAGTTTCATTGCAGCAAACGCCATCAGCACTGCCATGGGCAGCGTGATCGCGATAATCAGGCTGGCGCGCACGTGCAACAAGAACAGGATGACGACCACGATTGTGATCAACGTTTCCTGACCAAGTGCCTCGGTCAACGTGGCAATCGTTTCATCGATCAGCCGCGTGCGGTTGTAGATTCCGTGAACCTTGATCCCTCCCAATTCCGGTTCGATCGCTGCGATCTTGGCCGTCACGCGCTCGATCACTTCGCGCGGGTTCTCTCCGTAGCGCATCACCACCACGCCGCCAACGGCCTCTTGTCCGTTGAAGTCAAGCGCGCCACGTCGAAACGCAGGCCCCATCTGGACATCTGATAGGTCACCGACTCGGATTGGGATGCCGTTGCGTGTGATTACAACAGTATTGTTGATCTGTTCTATCGTCTCCGATTCCGTCTTGCCCGACCCGATGAACCCAATACCGCGGACAATGAACTCCATGCCGCTCGTCTCAACCGTCTTCGCGCCCACATCGATATTCGAAGCTGCAACGGCTTCGATGACTTGATCGAGCGAGATACTGTGATAGCGGAGTTTGTCGGGATCCACATCGATCTGGTACTGCTTGATGTAACCGCCGATGGACGCCACTTGGGCGACACCGTCCACCGACTGCAGAGCGTACTTGATAAAGTAGTCCTGTCGGGACCGCAGCTCCGCGAGATCCATCTCGGGAGGTGGTTCGAGCACGTAGTAATAGACTTGGCCGAGCGCGGTGGCGTCCGGCCCGAGCTTGGGCGTCACACCTTCGGGCAACGATCCGGAAACCGTGGTGAGTTGCTCCGCCACGCGCGATCGCGCCCAGTAGAAATCGACATCGTCGTTGAACGTGACCTGCACGAAGCTGAATCCAAACATGCTCTTGCCGCGCACGCTCTTAGCACCGGGCACCGCCTGCAAGGCGACCGACAACGGATACGTAATCTGGTCTTCCATATCCTTCGGTGAGCGTCCCGGCCATTCGGTCAACACAATCACTTGGTTTTCACCGACATTCGGGATCGCGTCGAGCGGCACCTTCTGTGTCGAATACCAGCCGTAGGCGACTAGACCTATTGAGGCGAGACATACCAGCAACCGCTCACGGAGACAGAAATCCAGAATCCTTCGGATCATCGCACGGTCTCCCCGCTGCTTTCGGTGCTTCGATTCGACGTCGACGGAAGCCCGCTGGCATCCTCCCTTGGAGGGACGCCTTCACTTGGGTGATCTTCGATTTCGATGATTTCGAAATCGACCGTCGGCGGGCGATCCGCTGGGTGGTCAGCTGCCGGGGAATGAGTGTCGATCGGCGCGGTCAGTTTGGCGAGGTATGTCTCGGGATCCGCCAACAGCGAATCTCGGCAACCTTCGCAACAGATAAAGACTGGCGTGCCGTTGACATCTACTTTGATTGGCGTCCCCATCGCGCCTAGGAGATAGTCCGCCACAGGGCAGATCCGCTGCCGCTCCGCGAGCGCACGGTCCGCTGGCGAAAGCGCGGAGAGGGAGCGATGGATCTCGGCATTGTCGTCCACAGACTCTGGATCAAACGGCGGATCGACCTGTAGATTGACAAGATAAGTCTGAGGATCTTCAAGCAGGCGCGCCTCGCATCCCTGGCAGCAGATAAACACTGGCAATCCGTCAACGTCGACCTTGAGTGGAGTGCCCATCGAGCCAAGCTGTATTCTTGTGACCGGACAAATTCGCTGTGCTTCGGCGAGTTGGCGATCCATGTGCGAGAGATCGGAGAGTGCTGCGATTGTCGCTGCCGACATCTCTGTATCTAGCCTCATCTCTGCCTTGGTGGGATCAATCAATGAAGGATTGCCGGCGAGTTGCATTTGGGAATCGATGAGGAAATTACCGCGTGTGGCCACATGCTCTCCCTTCTCGACGCCGCGACGAATGACGACGTCGTCTCCGCATCGTGGGCCGAGAACCACGCGACGGATCTCAAAACGGCCCGGTTCCGTCTCGACGTACACCACACTGTTGTTGCCCGCCATGAGTACGGCGTTGCGAGGCACGACGAGTGCTTCGTTGCCAGGAATTGGCTGATCGGTGAATCCCAGCGCCACTGCCGGCACTAGATCGATGCCGCAAATCGGACAGTGGCCCGCTGTTGTCGAAACAATATGCGGATGTCTGGGACTGACCCACAGGTTGGCCAGTTCCGGGTCATACACGAATCTGTCTTCGCTACCGACGGGAACTTGGATGGTCGCCTTGGCGTAGTCACCAATCCGTAGAATTCCAGCGTCGTTCTGCATGACGACACGTACGCCGACGGTGCGTGACTGAGGATCGACATTGGGATTGATAAACGCCACGCGTCCCGCGATTACTCGTCCAGGGAATGACTGCACTTCGATATCGACTCTTTGACCGTAGCGAATTGTCGCGGCGTCCTCGGGAAACAACTCCAACACCAACCACACGGTTGACAAGTCCGCAAGCTCATAGATTGCCTCTCCCTGTTGGACGTATTGACCTTCGACAGCATGCTTTTCGATGACCGTCCCGCTGATTGGCGCGCAGAGGTGCATCCGGCTGTCGGCTGCATCCGTCTGCTCCAATTGCTCCACCTGCGGTCCGGTCACGCCCAGTTCAATTAGCCGCTGGCGGGAGTTGTTGACCAATCTGCGCTGCGTCTCACGGATAACCGGTAGGGCATCCATGTGGATGGCCGTTAGTGATCGTCGCGCCTCCAAGTACTCGGTTTGCGCAGAATAGAGATCGGGGCTGTATACCAGCGCCAGATGGTCTCCCTCAGTCACGACGACGCCCGTGTAATCGGCATACAAGCGTTCGATTCGCCCATCGACATAGGCTGAAATCGTCTTGAGCGTCCCCTCGTTGTAGCTGAGCTGACCCACGGAGCGAATAGTGTGCATCATACAAACGGACTTGACCGCCACCGTTTGAATATTTGCCACTCGTCGGGCCGCCGGATCGAGGTGGACCGAACGTGAGTCCGTCGGTCCATTGCTCATGGAAGAGGGGACAAGCTCCATCGCGCACACCGGACACCGGCCAGGCTCTGATTGTGGAGGTGTGCACATCATGGGACAGATATAGGTGACATGTTCCCCGCTGGCTTGGCCATGATCATGTCCACCGGCAGAAATACCGCCGCTTGAGATCCAACCCATCCGTTGAGCGGCTCCGAGGCCAGTCAACAGCACGGCGCCGCACGCGAGGAATATCAACGGCTGGGCACACAGTTTCATCCACCAACGCCGAGTCTCGCGCCGTGCAGCGGCCTGCTGTCCAGCAGCCTGGGCTGGCGAGTTCGATTCAGGTTGCGAAGTGCTAGTAGAATGTGGCGCAGATGGTAGCTGTGGTTTCGACTGAATTGGTTCGTGCATGAAGACCTCGGAGAATGAAAGTCCGTCGAGCAATACTCATCACGCATGACGCGCAAAGCCGCTGATCCCAACCTGTCGCGGACGTCACAGCGCGTCGATCAAAGCCAATGCGCTAGAATGTGCGCGCATTAGCCCTGGTCAACACTATTACGTCAGCCAGCGGCAAAGCATGGCCAGGTGCCGCAGCGTGGGCATTGAGAAGCTCGCGAGCGAGGCTTCCCTATGCCATGCGGGCTCAGCTCGATCGATGGCGGTCAATACCCACACCGAGGAACAATCCACGAACCGACTATCAAGTCGTTCGTCGGAATTTCGTCGTTCGATCGGAACGACTGGACGCTCTCTATCGATGGAGCAGCGACAGACTCGTGTCTGATGAGGTGACTTGGAGCAGCAGGCCCGGGAGGACTCATTCCTCGCGGCACAGCAACAACACGGGCGATCCACCCCCAACTTGCAACCTGGTGATTCGCATGCGCGGATTGGTGGGAGGGTGCCCGAAAAGACCGTCGACACCATCAACAAAATCGCAAGCAGTTTTCTTCCAGGTCGAATCATGAAATCACCAACCGAGTTTACGCCCGTAGCATCTCACTCAGACTCTGTCCACGTCAACACCAATTGACCGGCTCGGAAACTGTGGCTTCGTCGACCTATCTGGAACTCAGGCGACTTCCTGCGGTCGTAGGTGGAGATTGAATTGGGGGTCGGGCGGCATCGGCGGCATCCGACGTTTGACACCAGCAGGACAATGACAATAACACGGCGCAAAGTCGCGGTGATTTGAGTACGATCGTGGTGGCAATGATCGGCGTGATTCGCCGTCGATCCAAGACATCCCGCCCGACGACGCAAATACGCTTGTGCCGAGGCAAAACTCTAAGTCCCAGACCGACTCCTGTTCTCGATGCGATGACGTGTGTTATCGTTTCGATGGCGAACGGTTGCTGTATTTGGCAACGACGAGACCCTTCAAAGAAGGCACGTGAAGTCTTTCGACTCCGCGTGCCGCGAATGCTCTCAATGCGACCACCGCCCCTACGGCAGATACCGATCCGGATTCCTGTGTACGGCGTTTACGCATCCTTCACAACACACATAAATCGACCGCGCACTGACATCGACCCGGACGGGCTTCCCCATGGATCCCAACGGTTCGCCATTGACCGGGCAGGTGCGCTGTTGTAGTGCGATCGCCTGCTCGTTCTCTGGCAACAGCGAAATGCCCTGCATTTCTTCGGGTAGGGGGGCTGCGTTCAGTTCCTGGACAGGAATCTGTGGTGGTGCCGGGGGAACTGCGTCGCTACCCGACGATGGCGCGATGGTGGTTCCGGCGGATCGGTTTTGAGTTTCCATCGCCCATGCGACAAGTTCGCGACCAACGTCCTGAACCGCCTGCTCGCTGAACGAAGCCTGAGGCTGATAGGAGACCGCGGCGGCCATGCGTTGCAACAGTCCGATCATCGATTACGCGTCATCAAGCAACAATTCGGGCAGCGTGTGCGGCTTCCCCCTGTCGCAGTCGTTGACTCGTTCGCAGGACGTAGTCGGCATCCGCCAGGAGATAGTTGTAATCACGCGTGCCCTGCATTTCGAATCGCAAGGCTGTCAGAAGGCCTGCGGCCAACCGTTCAAGTTCGCTCGTTTCCGCCGTCACGATCTCAATACTGCCGATGTCCGCACCTGGCAATACTGGAGTTAGTGTATTCAATGGTGCCACGGTATTCAGTGGGCGTCCACTTGGGCCACAGCAACCTCCTGTACAACAACCAGAGGGCGGTGCATTCGAAATGGAAATTTCCTGGGGAGGGTCGATGATCGGAGTCGATCGGAAAGGAGCAGGCGGATAGGTGGATTCACTGAGCGCGCTGTGGTCGTGACCGTCGTGTGCCAGCACTGTTGAAGAAGTTGCAACGATCAGGAGCGCACAGAGTGAAACTGGATTGCGCACGTTCATTTCAAGACCTTTCATGAAGTGTGACTGGATTTTCACCCCACGCGTCGTGCGCCAGACGTCCTTCTCGATCTAGGGGATGCCACACCGCAGACACAGCAACCGCCATGCCGTCGGCTCCCAAGTTGTCCAAAATGCTGGGAAATTGGTTTCTGAACATAATCCAATCCCACGATTACCTTGGTCCGCACTGCGGACTTCGGGACATTAGGTTGACTGAGGGAGAATATACCAGCCACTCGACTACCAAAAAGATGTGAGTCGAAAGCAATCTCGCTGGGAATGGAATGGTTTGGCTTCGAGGTCGACTCCAGCCACATCGAAGTAAACACGGAGCCACTCATGCTTCCGTTCGTCGCAAGCTTTGCGAATCGGTCGCTACCTACCGCCTGTTGAATGCGTGCAATTGCGATCGACAGCTCTGCAATCGATCGATGTTGGGCGATTTGCAGCGTGAGTAAGTTGCGGACATCGAGAATCAGTCGTTCCAGGTCAACCGTTCCATTGGCAAACGCGCGCTGATCGGCCTCCAGTGTCTGCTCCGCTTGCGGAATGATCGATGCTTCGTACAGCATCACCGTTTCATGGGCGGCACGGGTTTGGACCAGCAGATCGAGTAAGAGGGCGTCGTACCGTCGTTCGAGATCTGCCACCGATGCATGCGCCGCAAAGTGTCGCGCTGTCGCCTCGTCCTGCATGGCGGCATATTTCTCATGCCACAACGGAATGCTGACTTGTGCACCGAGTGACCATGCATCCTGTCCCACGTCGACCACCATGGATGGGGGACGATTGTTGTCGATGATGGCCCAAGAGGCACTCACGGAGAAATCGGGGCGCTGCCTGAGTCGTGCCACTTCGATACCCCACTCGGTCGCTTGGGTTCGCAGCCGCGTTGCCTCGATCGCCGGCTGTCGTTCCCAGGCAGAACGCCGCAACATGGCATGCGACCAATCCGGCAGTTCGATGGGCATGCTGACTGGCACGGAGACTTGAGTCTCGGCGGGGCGATTGGTCAGCCGATTGATCTCGGCAATCGTCGAATCCAGTTGCTGCTGCGTCATCAGACGTTGCTCCTCCAGCTTCCCGAGTTCGACAGTGATCAATGTCACGTCACCAATGGAGCCAAGGTTTTGACCGATCCTGGCGTTCACGGGTTCGAGCAGCAGTGTCAGCAGTTGGCGATTCGCGTCAATGATCTCCAACTGCCGTGCCAGCAGATAGTGCTTGGCCCAATTGGCCCGCAAGTCGCCGATGACCTTGAGTCTTTCGGCCTCGTACATCTGCCGCATGGCCATGGCTTCGAAAGCCGACTGCTGGGCCTGTGCATCGAGCCTTCCCAACCAGGGAATCATCTGCATCACGGTCATATTCGCGCGCTGCGACCCCGCCGCTGTCTCGATGGGATCACCAAAGACGTTGAACCCGATCGTCGGGTCCGGCAGGTCGTCGATGTAACGCACCTTGGCCCACGCGGCGGCAGTCTCGCGCTGCAGTCGTTGGAGTTCGGGATTCCTACGAATGGCATTCGCCTCCAGCGTCGGCAGTTCGTCAAAGACAACGGCGTGCGGAACAGGTGCGGGTTCCGTGATGTCCACGTTCCAGGCGGGTGCGAACTCGTCCGACAAATCAGTGGCGTTGACATCATCAACGAACGCAAACGCAACCGGATCGTTCTCAGCGGCTTGACCGGCGATCTGCACGATGCCCTTTGGCTCATCCTGGAAGGCATCCGACTCAGCGTCCAGGTACTCACTGAATTCAGGGCACTCGACCGGACTACCGACCGAAGGTGCGATTTCCGCGCGCGACTGCGTCGAAGCAGACGGAGTGCGACAGCCTCCGCAACTGACAGCCAGAAGACTGGCCGTGATCACTATTGAAGCCGGCCAAACTGACATCGTCGGCATCCTTGCAGGCGGAGTCCGCTGCGCATCCCTGCTGCGTCGCGATCCACCGTAGTTTGATCGGCACGGTTCCCAACTCGGCTATCGACCTCGCAACCGGCCTGATTGAGCCGAACTGCACGACCAGCAGAATCGGGCAGTTGGAAGGGTTCGGGTTGTAGGAACCGTGCGGGTGATGACACACAGGCCGGAATCCATCTGTGCGGTCCGGTGATCAACCCCGCCTTCAAATGTGATTGATTCAAAGGAGTGAAACGGCATACTGACCTGATTCTGAACCCTCAACGGCATCTTCAGGAAGTTCACATGATGACTCGCTTCAGCAGTCGCTCGATCGGAGCGTTGGCAGTGTCTGCGTTGCTCGTGTTCTGGATGTCGCCCATGGCCATTGCTGGGGAGGAACCGCTGATTCGTTTGGAGCGTGTCCCCGATGGTGGCATTCAGCCGCAAGTGACGGTCGACGACGAAGGGGTCGTGCATCTGGTCTACTTCAAAGGGGAACCGGCTAATGGCGATCTCTATTACTGTCGGCGCGGCATCAATGATTCCCAGTTCTCGACTGCCATTCAGGTCAACAGCGTACCTGCCAGTGCCATCGCGACAGGCACCATTCGTGGCGCGCAGATTGCCGTCGGAGCCGATCAACGAATCCATGTCGCCTGGAATGGTTCGAGCCAGTCTCAACCGCGAGGACCAGAGGGAGAGACGCCGCTCTTGTACACCCGCATCAATGCTGCCGGCGATGCCTTTGAGCCACAGCGAAATCTGATCGATCATGCCTACGGACTCGACGGCGGCGCCTGCATTGCCGCCGATACCGAAGGTCATGTCTATGTTGCCTGGCATGCCGGTGAAGGTTCGCAAGGCGAGTCGGCTCGTCGCGTGTGGATGGTTCGTTCCGACGACAATGGCGAGACCTATTCAACCGAGCAGGCGATCGATGGTCTGCAAGTCGGCGCCTGTGGATGTTGCGGCATGCGGGGGACCGTGACTCCCGCAGGGGAGGTGATGTTTCTCTATCGATCCGCTGCCATCATCTCCCAACGTGATATCTATCTGTTGAGGTCGAACGACTCCGGTGAAGAGTTCGAGAGTCGCAAACTGCATCCGTGGGAGATCGCCGCATGCCCGATGAGCAGCGAAGCATTCGTCCATCTCAATGATCAGACCTGGGCCGCATGGGAGACTGATGGGCAGGTCTATTTCGCCGATGTCACCGAAGGGGGGCGCGGACGCGACCATGCGGTGGCTGTGCCAGGGAGCGCGAATCAGCGGAAGCATCCCATGCTGACCGGCAACGGAACCGGGCAAGTGCTGATTGTCTGGACTGAAGGGACCGGCTGGAACCGTGGAGGCAGCCTCGCCTGGCAACTGGTCGATTCAAACGGTCGCCCCGTGCCAGTCGCTGGCTCATCCCCCGGCATCCCCGTCTGGAGTTTCGCCGCAGCATTCCCCGGGCCTGACGGATCGTTTGTGATTCTGTATTAGCAAGAACATCCGAGTCCGGCGAAGTACGATGACCCCCAAGACAGCGAAGCTGCTCCGGTGGATCCCACCGAAGGAATTTGTCGATTGGACGGGAGACAGCACTTCCGCTCTCTGGCCATTTGATGCAGCGAGGAAACAACCTGAACGGCCGGAGTCATTGGTTTGACCTTTTCTCCATTCGTATGTGCTATGCTGAACTTTGCGCATTCCCAGTCGGATCATAGAAAAGCGTTGTAGTCAGCAGGCGCACGGTACTTGGATTCTTGATGTCTCATTTCCGTTCGATGCCAATGAGTAAGCATGTCCTGACGTTGTTGGTTGCCGTGGTGCTCTTGTCGCAAGTCCGCCGCGCCAGCGCGGGCGACGACCTTCAAGTGGGCGTGATTAGACAGTTCGTCGAGTCCCACTGTCTCGACTGCCACGACAATACATTGCAAACGGCCAATCTTTCTCTGGAAGGCCTCAATCCATCGCGCTTGGCAGCGTCTGCGGATGTCTGGGAACGAGTATTGCGGCAACTGCATCGCCGGCAGATGCCCCCGCTCGACATGCCACGGCCGGAGGAAGAAGATTACGACGCGGTAATCGCCGAACTCGAAAAACGACTCGACCGCGCAGCCGAAGCCAATCCTAATCCAGGACGCACAGACACATTTCGGCGGCTGACACGTACTGAATACGGCAACGCGATTCGTGACCTGCTGGCGCTCGAGATTGACGTCACGTGGATGTTGCCCGCCGATGAGTTGAGCCATGGTTTCGACAATGTGACGGTCGGCGACCTCTCTCCCACATTGCTTAACAGATATATTTCCTCTGCGGAAACTATCAGCCGGCTGGCCGTAGGGAGTCCGATGTCGTCACCGGTGAGCCACGTGGTTCGGCTACGCCCCGACATCACTCAGGAGGAACACGACGGGGGGTTGCCGTTTGGCACGCGAGGTGGCGTGCTCATCGACTATACGTTTCCACGGGATGGCCACTACGAGATCCAGGTCCGCCTGATGCGGGACCGCGATGAACACGTGGAGGGACTCCATCGGGAACACGAACTGGAAGTCCTGCTGGACCGAGAACGCATCGAATTGTTCACGCTGGAGGTACCGAGATCCAATGCGGAGCATGCGTCGGCAGACGCACACTTACGGGTTCGCCTCCCAGTGACGGCTGGTCCGCACGCGACGGGCGTTACATTCCTGCAGCAGACATCGTCACTGCTTGAATCACAGCGCCAGCCGTACGACGCGCACTTCAATTTCTACCGCCATCCCCGCCTCTCGCCGGCGATCTATGAAGTCTCCATCACGGGACCCTATGAATCTACCGGTCCCGGCGACACGCCTAGCCGGGAACGCATTTTTACGCACGAGCCGGCAGCCGCTGATGATGAGGAACAATGTGCGAGCCGGCTTCTCCGCGATGTACTGCGTCGCGCGTATCGGCGTGCCGTCACGGACAACGATCTTCGCCAACCGCTGGAGTTCTATCGTTCGGCCCGCACTGCCGGCGGTGAATTTGACGACGGGATTCAGGCCGCAGTAAGTGCAATCCTGGTCAGTCCTCACTTCCTGTTCCGTATTGAACCCGATCCGCCCGGGCTGCCCCCACAGACTGCCTACACCATCAGCGAGTTCGAACTCGCATCGCGTTTGTCGTTCTTTCTTTGGAGCAGCCTGCCGGACGATGAACTGCTCGATCTCTCGGAACGAGGCGAACTGAGCCGACCCGACGTGCTAGACGCCCAGGTCGAGAGAATGCTGCGTGATGAAAGATCACAGGCGCTCATCACGAATTTCGCCAGTCAATGGCTCTACCTGCGAAACCTGGAGTCGATGACGCCAGATGCGCGATTGTTTCCAGACTTCGACGACAATCTGCGTCAGTCATTTCGCCGGGAGACAGAGTTGTTCTTCGAGAGCATCGTCCGCGAAGACCGCAGCGTGCTCGACCTCATTGATGCTGATTATACGTTTTTGAACGAACGTCTGGCGAAGCACTATGACATTCCACACGTGTACGGCAGCCGTTTTCGACGTGTGCCGCTCCAGGGAAATGAGCATCGTGGCGGCCTGTTGCGACAGGGCAGTATCCTGATGGTGACCTCGTACGCCACACGGACATCACCCGTCATTCGAGGATCGTGGATCCTGGAGAACCTGTTGGGTTCTCCTCCACCACCGCCGCCGGACAACGTGCCGCCCCTTGAGGACAATACCGTCGCTGCTGATCTTCCGGTCCGGGAGCGAATGGCGGTCCACCGCGCCCACGCGGCCTGTGCGAGTTGCCACAATCTAATCGATCCCGTCGGATTCTCGCTGGAGAACTTCGACGCAGTCGGTCGGTGGCGCGACGTCGAGGCCGGAAAGCCGGTGGACGCCTCTGGCGGGCTTCCGGACGGGACGGAATTTGTCGGTGTGGAGGGTCTGGAGCAGGGATTGCTGGCGCGGCCCGAAATCTTTGTTGGTACACTGGTTGAGAAGTTGTTGACCTATGCCCTCGGTCGAGGAGTCGAACCGGGTGACGCCCCCGCCGTCCGCAAGATCCTGCGCGACGCAGCAGCGGAGGATTACCAGTTCTCGTCGTTGATTAAGGGTATTGTGAACAGCGGACCCTTTCTAATGAGGACGACACCATGATGCTCACGAGGAAAGCGTTACCGCGAAGGACGTTCTTGCGTGGGATGGGGAGTTCCATCGCCCTCCCACTGTTGGATGCGATGGTCCCGTCGATGACGGCGCTCGCCGAGACACCTGCCAGCCCGACGAGGCTGCGGCGTCTCGGGTTCGTGTACATTCCGATGGGATGCGATCACACCAGTTGGACGCTGTCCGGTGACACGCTGGAAGGACTCAGTCCCACACTCAGCCCATTGGCGAACGTGCGTCAGCAAGTTTCGGCCATCAGCAATCTGGAACTCAGAAACGCCTATCCCGGCACGCATGCGACATCCAACGCAGCCTTCCTGAGCGCGGCGACCGCAAAACGGACGGAAAGTACGGACTATTATCTCGGCACAACCGTTGACCAGATTGCCGCTCAACAGATCGGGCAACAGACGCAGCTTCCCTCGTTGGAACTGGCCATGGACCTCTTGTCTGTGGTCGGTCAGTGCGACAACGGTTACGCCTGTGTCTATCAGAACAATCTCTCGTGGTCGTCGCCGACCACGCCCCTTCCGTCCGAGGCCCACCCCCGAATCGTTTTTGAAACGCTGTTTGGAGAAGGGAGAGGCGCTGCCGAACGGCAAGCGGCAATAGAGCGGCGCGCAAGCCTGCTCGACTCGATCACGGAAGAAATCAACCAACTGGAACGAACGCTGGGTCCCGGTGATCGCAACCGCGTCCGGGAGTACTTGGATGCGGTGAGAGAGGTCGAGCGCAGAATCGAGCAGGCCGAAGAAAACTCTCGCGAGAATCCGCTACCCGATCTTGACCGGCCTGAGGGCGTTCCTGCAGCCTACGGCGACCACGCACGGTTGATGTTCGACCTGCAACGGCTGGCGCTGCAAGGTGATATCACGCGCGTGATCACATTCCAACTCGCACGCGAGACCAGCAACCGTTCTTATCCCGAGATCGGAATCTCCGAGGGACATCACCCGCTCACGCACCACGGCAACGACCCGGAGAAGATCGCCCAAGTGGCAAAGATCAATCAGTTTCACGTCTCGCTGTTCGCCAGCTTCCTCGAGTCACTGCAGGCCACGCCCGAAGGAGACGGCACGTTGCTGGACCACGTCCTCTACCTGTACGGCAGCGGCATGGGAGACCCGAACGTCCACGACCACCTCGATCTGCCGATTCTCGTAGCTGGAGGGGCAGCCGGGAACATGCGCGGCGGTCGCCACATTCGTTATGAACGACCGACTCCATTAGCCAACTTACATCTGACACTATTGGACAAAGTGGGAGTGAGACTGGATTCGTTCGCCGACAGCAACGGCACCGTGGACGAACTCTTCGCGCCGCTGAATGTGTGAGGAAAACGCGATCGGCAAGGAGTTCTCGGGAAAGAACATGGCGTCACGTCAACAACATCGGGTGGAGCATTCGAATGCGTGGCCGACGCCACCGCGATCGATGATTCAGCTATGTAGCATTGTGGTTTTGGTGTCGATGTCAGCAGCCGACATCCACTCCGCAGAGGTCAATGCGCCGCTGGCCGATGCCGCCGAGCAGCACGACGAGGACACGATGCGTGATTTGCTGGACGGCGGCGCCGATGTCAACGCCGTCCAAGTTGATGGCATGACGGCCCTGCATTGGGCCGCCTACTACGACGATCTGTCAACGGTAGAGTTCCTCGTCGACCACGGTGCCGAAGTGAACTCTGAGAATCGGTATGGTGTTCCTCCGCTTTCATTAGCTTGTACAAACGGCAACGGCGAGATCGTCAAGCTGCTGTTGGACGCCGGTGCGAATCCGAATGCGGAATTGCAAGGTGGTGAAACGGTACTGATGACGGCTGCCCGCACCGGGAGACTTGAACCCGTGCAGGCGCTGATTGCAGCAGGAGCGGACGTCAACGCCACGGAACGGGAACAGCAGACCGCAGTCATGTGGGCCGCGGCCGAAGGGCATGCCGAGGTGGTGCAAGCGTTGATCGACGCCGGGGCCGATTTTTTGACACCTCTTAACTCTGGATTCACTCCACTATTCTTCGCAATCCGGGAAGGCCGCACCGGCGTGGTGCAGGTCTTGCTGGCGGCCGGGGCAGACGTCAACGGCGAACTTAGGCCGCGGAGAGGAGACCGGCGACAACGTTCGACCCCGTTGATTCTTGCGGTCGAGAACGGACATTTCGAAACGGCCCTGGCACTGCTGGAATCCGGTACCGATCCCAATGCGTCTCCAGCAGGGTATACAGCGCTGCACGCGGTCACATGGGCCCGCAGACCGCTCCGTGGTGACAGCAATCCGGCTCCTGTGGGATCCGGAAACCTGGACAGCCTCGCATTCGTAACGCAGTTGCTCGAGTTTGGAGCCGACATCGACGCTCAGTATGATCACGGAGAATCGGGGGCCGGCGACCGCTATGCGGGCGGAGGAGCCCAGTTTACCAAAGCCGGGTCGACGGCATTGATGCTGGCGGTGCGCAATTCAGATCTCCGGCTTATCCAGTTGCTGCTGGATTCAGAGGCCGATTGGCGAATTACCAACGATGACAACTGCACGCCCCTACTGGCAGCAGCCGGTGTCGGAGCGCTCGGGAGCGGCGACGAACTTCCCGGTACCGAGGAAGAGGCGATTGAAGCTGTCCGTCTAATTCTCGAACTTGGCGCCGACATCAATGCAGTCGCCGACACCGGCGAAACCGCGATGCACGGTGCCGCTTACCAAGAACGTCCAGAGTTAGTGCAATTCCTGGTTGATCATGGCGCGGACATCAGCGTCTGGAATCGCGAGAACAAGTTCGACTGGACGCCGCTGATGATCGCCCGCGGCCACCGCCCCGGCAACTTCCGCCCGTCACCGAAGACCATCGCTGCGATCGAAGAAGTGATGCGAGCGGCGGGTGTCGAAATCCCGCAGGAGACGGAACGTGAAGAGGAGCAGTCTCACACGCCCTGACTTGTCCGACTATATCGAGCGGTGGATACCATTCGGGGTCACGTTCACTCTGTAACGGTCACGACATCCAACCGCTTCCCGAGGCTGCCGACGAATGCTCGAAACTGCGTCGGTGGGTCCCACCGAGAGGATCTGGGGCCCGTGGACAAAGATTCTCTGATTCTGGTCGTCACAAGTGATATTGAGAATACCTTCCACCATCTGGAGATCAATCCCAGACATGAGTATCCCACCGAGTTGGGGATGGTCTCCAACAAAGAAACTGTTGCCGACCTGACGGGCGCGGCGACGACTATGCAAGCGACTGGCAAGAGGTCTCGGACAGGGGGCTACGATACTCCACGAATTCGGTGCCCGTGGAGTTCACGGAGACACGGGCTCCTGGCATTCGCTCGTTTCTGCCCCTTGGCCATTTTCGATGCATGCGCAATGTCGAACATCACACTCCACATTGTAGGACACGAAGTTAGTGGGCACGTGCGGATTCGCGCAGATTGTCGTTGAAACATTCGCGCTGGACTTAGTTCTGCGACATCACGAACTCAAAGGCAGGCGAAATCCCTTGAATCGCACGTAGAATTCGATCACCACTGCGTCTGGTACGCGTCATGCACACTCTGAGGTTCCCCGCAGTGTGACTTCATTCGTCACGAGAATCTGGAGCAAACATGCACCACTCTCAGTCCTCGAAATCGGAATCGCAGCCTGATCTAGTCAGACTCGATACTGGGCACCCCATCTGGGATCGGTTCTTTATGGTCGCCCCTCTTGTCGTGATCGGCAGCAAAGAAGTTAATGGCACTTACGATCTGGCTCCCAAGCACATGGTGACGCCGCTGTCGTGGGAGAATTTTTTCGGGTTTGTCTGCACGCCCAGTCATGGAACCTATCAGAACATTCTCCGCGAGGGAGCGTTTACTGTCAGTTATCCCAAGGCAGAGCAGGTCGTGCTGACCAGCCTGTCGGCGTCACCGCGTGGTGTTGCCAGTACGAAGCCGTCGCTCGCGGCATTGCCGACGTTTGCCCCCCATCAGCATGGACTTGGTCCAGTTTGACTGCGGCACGGAATCACATTGCCGGAGCTTGGAACCATGGAGTCGCGGGAACTCGTCGTTCGGCCGCCCAATGGGAGATTTGACAGGCTGGGCTCACACATTCTGACGATGCATGATTGAACAGTGTGACTCGACGCGGGCACCGAGAAATCGAGGTTCAATCACATGCAACGTTTTTTGTGCAGGGCGGCAGATGTTATTGGCTCAAGCGGGGCCTGCCTGATGAATTCAGTGAGTCAATCCGGTAGAGTTGTATGTATACGAGAGGCGTTGAAGTAGTGGGGGTCGATGTCGACGAGAACTTTATGCCTTGTGAGCGACTCGGGCTCCGCACATCATGGAAGTCTTCGACCGGAATCGTCCAGTGAATCTGCTGGACAATGGGAATTCGATCTTCGAGTGGTGTTGCCAATGAAACGAGGTTCCTGATGGGTGGTTCTTCTGGTCGGACCGTTCTCGCGATAGCGATGTGCATCGCCGCGATGAGTTATTTCGCGCAAGCGGATGCCGACGGCATTGACTACACGCGTGATATCCAACCGTTGCTGAATTCGAGGTGTTATGCCTGCCATGGCGCCTTGAAACAGGAGGCCGGGCTGCGTCTGGATACGGGCGATCTAATTCGCCAAGGCGGGGAGAGTGGGGCTGCCGTCTCGATTGTTCAGCCGGATTCCAGTTTGATTTTGCAACGAGTCTCTGCCACAGACTTGTCTGTGCGAATGCCACCCGAGGGCGAACCCCTTACGGCCTCTGAAATCGAGGCGCTACGGGATTGGATCAGGCTTGGAGCGTTGTCGCCGGAGGATGAACAACCCGAGACTGACCCAAGTGAACACTGGGCATTTCAGCCACCGCAACGGGCCGAATTACCAACGGTTGATGGTAACCTGACAAGCCATCCGATTGATGCGTTTCTGAATGAGGAGCTGGCTCGCCGGGGACTGACGGCACGTCCAGCGGCATCGAAAGCGATACTGTTGCGGCGAGTTTACCTCGACCTGATCGGGCTGCCCCCCACGCCGGACGAACTGCGAGCTTTTGTTGAGGACGAGTCTGCGGATGCCTATGAACGGGTCGTCGACCGGCTGCTCAACGATCAGCGACATGGCGAACGATGGGGAAGGCATTGGATGGATATCTGGCGGTACAGCGATTGGTATGGCCGACGATATGTCAATGATGTGCGGAACAGTGCCTCGCAGATGTTTCGGTGGCGGGATTGGATCGTTCAGTCGCTTAACGACGGGAAGAGCTACGACCGGATGGTGCAGGAGATGCTGGCTGCCGATGAGATCTGCCCGGAGGACTATGACGCCAGCGTTGCCACCGGATACTTGATCCGTAATTACTATTCATTGAATGCCAACGACTGGATGCGGAGTACGGTCGAGCATACCGGAAAGGCATTCCTGGGCCTGACATTTCATTGCGCGCACTGTCACGATCATAAATACGACCCCATCCTCCAGACCGACTACTTCCAACTGCGAGCCTTCTTTGAGCCGATGTACATTCGGCAGGACCGCGTGCCGGGAGAGGCTGATCCAGGTCCGTTTGAAGACTACACCTATGCCGGCTCTCGCACGGTGGTGCGGTTGGGTGCGGTTCGAGTTTTCGACAAGGTGCCGGATGCCCCGACTTGGTTCTATACGGGTGGCGACGAACGTAATCGTTTGACGGACCGCGGTTCGGTCCCGCCTGGAGTGCCGGCGTTCCTGCAACCAGAGACGTTGCGAGTCGATCCAGTCACATTACCACCGCGCGCCTGGTATCCAGGTCTGCGGCCGGAGATTCAAGAAACGCTGTTGGCGGATGCCCGTGCTGCGGTCGCTACCGCCGAGACAGCACTGGCTGCCGAGGCCCAACTGGCGGAAGTCGCCAAGCCGGCTGCACTCGTGGAAGCCGAAGCGACGTACACTCAACTCGTGGAACAGGCAGCACAGGCCGGACGGCCAGGAGCGCTGGTGGGTCAACAGTCGTTGTTGCTTGATGCCACGGCAGGCAGGCGAGTTCTGCAGAACGGTATGAGTTCATTGCAATCGCTCCCCGATGGAGTTGAATTCGAGTTTCAGCTTCTCATCCTGCAGGACTCCCATGTGAACTTCCAGTTCATCAAGGACATCACACAAGGTGCGACTGCTGGGTATGTTGCATTTGAAAATGGGATCATCAAGTCCTACCAGCCAGGCTCGGTGAGTGAGTTCCAGGCAGGAAGCTACAACGTTACTGGCGGGCAGACGAGATTCCATGTCCAGGTCGTCCTGCAACCTGCCGCGGACCGGTGTTTGTTGTCGGTTCGGTCATTGGCCGACGATTTGTTGTTGATTGACAGCTTGCCCATCGCATTGGGTGGGTGGAACCCGATCCAAGATCAGAACCAAGTTATTCTCTTCGACGCTCGCAGCGGCACCGTGGCCGCGATCGATGAAGTGCAACTCACAGTGCCCGCTACGGAAGGCAATCCGTCCGAACAGTTCTTGTCATTTGATTTCGAACCTCCGAAGTACGTCGACAACGCCGATGTCGTCGGTATCGATGGCTGGGTCGAATCGAGTTATAGCGTCGCACCTGCGACATCTGTCGTCTCGCGCACGGCGAGCAACTTGGAACTACGCGATGCGGCTACAAAGCTGGAAGCTGCCCGCCGACAATTTGACGCCCCTTTACTGCGACGACGAGCATTGGAGATGCAGGTGATTGCCGCCAGCGTCGAACTCGCCAGCGTTGAAGCCCGCATCGCAGCCGATCGGGCAAGATACGGCGAGATCCAGAATGTCGATGTCGCGGACATGATTCGAACTGCCAGCCGTACAGAGCGCGAAGCGGCCCTTAAACGCGCTGAACTTGAGGTAATGATGCGAGAGGTTGCCTTCGCCGAGGCCGAAGCCCTGTCGGCCGAGGATGCCAATCGAGCCGCCGCGATTGCAGATGCCGCTTCGGAGCTGGAAGCGGCGCGCGGATCGTGCGATCAAGCCCGCGTTGCACTGGAAGATGAACAACGTGCCGAGATCTATACGCCGCTCTCGCCCCAGTTCCCTCAACAAAGTACTGGTCGGCGTCGGGCTTTGGCAGAGTGGATCACCCGCCGCGATAACCCGCTCACAGCACGGGTTGCCGTCAACCACATCTGGACGAGGCACTTCCAGGCTCCGCTGGTTTCCAGCATGTACGACTTTGGCCGCAACGGCAGTCAGCCTACGCATCCGGCATTGCTCGATCGGCTTGCAGTCGAGTTCATGGAATCCGGCTGGAACATGAAGCACTTGCACCGGCTCATCGTCACCAGTCAGGCGTACCAACGTGTTTCGTCCATTGGCGATGCCCAGCGAAATGCAGCCGTTGATCCCGAGAACATATATTTGTGGCGGATGAATTCCTGGAGAATGGAGGCCGAAGTCGTGCGGGATAGTCTGCTTTTCGTGGCAGGCCGTCTCGATCTGACAATGGGCGGCGTCGAGCTTGAGAATACCGAGGCTCTCACCACCTTCCGCCGCAGTTTGTATTACGCCACGTATCCCGAAGCAGGCGGCAAAAGTCCGATTGGTGAACTCTTTGATGCTCCCGATCCGCTGGATTGCTATCGTCGAGTCAGCAGTGTCATTCCGCAACAGGCCCTGGCCCTGACGAACAGTGCGTTGGTCCATGAAGCCAGCGTGGCAATCGTCCAGGCATGGCAATCGTCCCAATCGGCTGAAACCAGTGCCGAAGGCGAGACAGAACGATTCATCACTTCAATGTTCGAGCTGGTCCTTTCCCGCCCTCCTACAGAGAACGAATACCAAGCCTGTCTTGAGATCCTGGAGCAACAACGCCAACTGGCTGCTGATATCGACGCCACCGACGCTGTGATTCAGTCACGTCAGAGCCTTGTCCGGGTGCTGCTCAACCACAACGACTTTTTAACGGTGAGGTGAAGATGCCGCGATCGACGGGTACGTTCGAATGTGGTTACAAGTGCAGATCTGCGTTGTGGTAGGAACGCGACTTCCTACGCGAGAGCCTGTTATCCAGTTCAATGATTCGACACGAACAAGGTGCTAAATGGCTTGGATCGACCAGCAACAGCGAACACGACGCACGTTTCTTGCCGATGTCGGCATGGGCGTAACAGGAATGGCACTCGGTGCGATGTTGGCGGATGAAGGAATTGCCCGCGCGAGTGACTTGTCTGGTGGGGCCATCGTGTCGCCCCCGCATTTTGCGCCCAGGGCGAAGTCGGTGATCTGGATCTTTCTCTCCGGCGGGTACAGCCATATGGAGACTTTTGATCCAAAACCCGCTCTCAATGACTATGCCGGGATGACGTTCGACAAAACCCCGTTCGAAAATCCAGTTGACTCTCCGCTGCATCGGATGCGTTTCCGATCTGTGCCCTCCGAAGAGATCGACGTTCGGGCGGTGTATCCCACCATCTATCCCATGCAAGTCGGCTGGCAGAACCACGGCGAGAGCGGCATCGAAATGACAGACTGGTGGCCGCACCTCGCAAAGTGCGTGGATGATCTCTGCTTCGTACGAAACATGTGGACCACCGACAATGACCATGCGGCGGAGAATCAGTTCCACACGGGACGGCACCGGCTCGACGAGACCCAGCCGAGCATCGGTGCGTGGGCACATTATGGCCTGGGAGCTCTGAATGAGAACTTGCCGAAGTTCGTTGTTCTCGGCGGGCCCACGCGGACCGACACGCGCGAGTCAATCGATTCCTATTACCTCGGCCCGCAGTATGCAGGTGTCCCGCTCGCCCTCGACCCTGCCAATCCGCTGCCGTTCGCCAATCGGCACGCAGGCCAGACGCTGGAGCAGCAGCGTCACGAGTTTGAGGCGATCCGTCGGTTGAACGAAATAACGGCCGTCGAGTATCCGGAAGACCAGCAACTCCGCGCGCGCATTCGGGCTTATGAGTTGGCGTTTCGGATGCAGGCTGCGGTCCCCGAGGCGGTCGAACTGTCGCAGGAGACAGAAGCAACAACCCGGCTATACGGACTCGACAATGAAGCCACCAAAGTTGCTGGCCAGCATCTGCTGGCCGCCCGACGGCTCGTGGAGCGCGGAGTGCGGTTCGTCCAGGTCTTCCCGTCACCCTATGGATCATGGGATTCGCATCAGCAACTTAAAGACAACCACACGCGACTGTGTGCCTCTGTCGATCTGCCGGTGGCAGGGTTGATTCAGGACTTGAAGCAGAGAGGGCTGCTGGAGGATGTGGTCGTCGTCTTCGGCACAGAGTTCGGCCGAACCCCCGGCCTGGAAGAACGCTCTGGCGGCACGACCGGTCGCGACCATCATCCCAACGGCTTCACGATCTGGATGGCTGGAGCGGGTCTTAAGGCAGGCTACGTCCATGGTGAAACCGATGAACTTGGATACCACGCCCTGGGAGATGCGCACTATATCACGGACCTCCACGCCACCGTGCTGCATCTGTTGGGCCTCGACAACCGTCGTTTAGAAGTCCCCGGTCGTAAACGCCTCGATATCGACCACGGACGAGTGATCTCTGATATTCTGGCGTAAACTCGGGTGTTTGGCGGGAAACAGGAGTCGAAGCGTTTTCGCATTTCTTCCGCTAGGTGCCCTACCCAAGCATCAATCATCCGTTGATCGATCCCCTGGGACGCCAGATTGGAAATGAACGAATGCCGGAAGACATGCCATCCTTTCACGTTCTTCCAGCAACTTCCAGCAAGTGTCCGCTTCAGATGGTCACTCGCCTCGTGGACCGAAATCGAGTCGCCATCCTGCTCGAACAGATACGTTGATCCGGCCGACCAGCTCTTCAACGCCTTCTTCAACGACGTCGAAAGCGGAACGCTTCGCAATGTCCGTTGTCCACGTTTTCTCTTGCACTCGCGGATCATCAATGTGTCCCCGGACATGTCGATGTCGGTGACTCTGATCCTGAGGATTTCGCCGCGACGTGCCCCGGTATGGGCGGCAACCAGCACCATCAAGTACAGCCATGCCGGCCGGGCAGTCTGGCTGACGTTTTCGAGGAGCGTGGCGATGTCGCTACGGTGCAAGTACAGGCAGTCCCACAGATCGCGTGCCTCGTCGTCCGAGACGTTTCCAGTTTGGATGCGGTGTTCGATTTCCTGCATCGTCTGAAACGGCGGCCTCTCGTCGGTCTTCGGAAATCTCAAACGTGCGTTCGGAAAAGTTCCCGCGACAATCTTACGACTGGCGGCCCAGTTCCAGATGCCACCCAGCGTGGTCAGTTCCTTCCGGATCGTGACGGGGCTCACCAGTTTGCCGCGCCGCCCCTTCTCGTTTGACCGGAGGTTGATGTACCGCTGGATATCAGCATGCGTGAGTCGTGGGATATCGAAGGATTCACCGAGGATGCGGCCCACATGTTTTACGTGAGTGGCGACTGTCTTCAGCGACGACGCCTCCAGCGAACCCAGTGGAAGATCGTCCAAGTAGCGCTGATGTATTTCCCGGAGACTGATCGACTCGATACGCTTCGGTTGCTCCGCCTGCCGCCCATCGGACAGTGCATAGGTCAGCAGGTCGCCGTCATCGGGCAGCACGACGTCGCCCTGTTCCACGAGACGTAACCGGCGCTCGACACGGTTGAGGAGATTCACGGCCTCCCGCTCGTCGTCAGTGTGTAGTGACCGCCGTCGCCTTCGGCCATCATGCCGTAATGCGATTTGATAAGTAGACCCACGTTTTTCAATCCAAGCCATCTTGCTGCCTCCCGTGTCATTGTTGCATGGACGTCAACCGACACAGGTGCAATGCAAGTGCAACGCCTGCCCCACAATTTGCCCCCCATCGCGTGGGGCGCATGAAAGAGGACTCACGACGTGTCGCCGTAAGTCCTTCGTCATCAATGCCCAAGAGAGGACTCGAACCTCCACGGGATATTATCCCACTAGGTCCTGAACCTAGCGCGTCTGCCAATTCCGCCACTTGGGCTGTGGGCCTGCCGGTCGATTTCGTGAGACTTCGCCCAACAAGGCGACGAATTCTACGTGCAGCCGACGGGGGCTGCAATCAACTAAGTCGTTCGATATTTCCGTCGTTTCAACCATACCGAGCGAGACGTGCAAGACGCTCAGCAGCACGTGTGGGTTCGAATTTAACGTCAGGGGGCATTGGCTCCTCCCGCTCCGATGCCGCCGAAGACCTGTCCGCCACCGATCTGGCCGGGAGCGCCACCAATGAACGTGAACGTAAAGACATCGGTAATCGAACTGAAGAGGGGTACCACGCCGATTCGCACATAGCGACGATCGGCGGAGACAGTTGCCGCTGCACGGAGGGATGCCCCTTGCGGAATAAGCTGAATCACCGACTGATAACCAATGACGCCCGCGCCCGCAGGCATGCCGGGATCCACATCTCCAGCAAGGCCCGGCAGATGATCGGCGGCGAACTCCGCCGACACGAGATCGACCTTGGGATCACTCCCCCGAATCGATGCCGGCCTGCGTTGTACCGGCAACTCGAACGATTGCAGCAGGTCGGCAGAGGCGACCATTCGCGGCATCGTCCGGCGGCCATCGGCCAGGTGCCAAGTCAACTCAGACTCGCCCCCATCGAGGATAACGACATGCCGCGTCGTCTCCGCTTGCTCAGTCCCTGCGTGCTGTGTGATCGTCAGTAGTGCACGACGTCCCACGACGTTGCCCCAAGCATGGCGAACTCTCAGACGATAGTCTCCCGGCATGCCGAGTGCGCACACGTAGCTTTCGTAACAGTTCT
This sequence comes from uncultured Planctomycetaceae bacterium, assembly GCA_942492405.1. Classification (GTDB taxonomy): domain Bacteria; phylum Planctomycetota; class Planctomycetia; order Planctomycetales; family Planctomycetaceae; genus JANNSB01. The sequence continues at coordinate 149,858 of CALOES010000044.1, read as the reverse complement.
CCGGACGCGGGCCGTATCCATCGTGGATCAACACGCCTCCTCCCGCCGAATCGCGATCGGTAAACGAACAAATGCTGCCCAGTGGTTCTTCGACCATGAGATCGAGATCCGAGTTGCCGCTCCATTCGAGTCTCACGATGAGATCTCGACGTTGGGCATCGGTAACAGATTGAACAAGTGCGTCGGCCTGTTCGGACTCGCCAGCCTCCCGCAGCCAGCGTTCGGCAACTAGCGCTGCGTCTTCGGCGCGTTGATGATGCTCGGCATGATCGCGCGTCCAGCAATTCCTGAGGACGCCGGACGCCGCCCAGCGAACGTCTTCAGGCAAGTGTTGCTCGCGGGCAAGACGGAGACCCAAAATATATGGTTCGGGCCGCTCGGGCATCAGGCGCGAAGCCTGCTGATACAATTGCAGTGCCGCCACTTCGCGACCGAAGCGAACGAGATAGGCGGCCGAAAGCATCATCGTTTCGAAGTCGGCACCGGAAAAGTCGACCAGCGACATGACGACTCGTTGCACTTCGTTATCGGGATATCCCTCGGTCTCCATGGAGAGTGCGAGGACTTCGTACATCCAGGGCTGAGCCTGACCATTGATCAAAGCCGACTGAATGACCGCGATGATGTGATCGTGACGAGCTTCGTTGTTGAACTTGCGGATGAGTTGACGCACGTCCGCCGGATCGGGAGCGTTCGCCGCGAAGTAGGCTGACCAGATGGCAAAGGGCTCACCCGAATCGGCATCGGGAAAGGGGGCCGCGTCGAATTCCAGCGGCTGCGATTCCACGGAAGCAGCCGGTTCGACTTCGGCCGTTTGCGGCAGAGTCTCGGCCTGACAAAGTAAAACGGAGCCCTGCAAAGCGACAGGGCTCCGTGTATGTTGATCGAATTGAGTTCCCCCATTTGTCGTGGGCAACCCAAACTCACACTTCTGATGGGTCAGTCGGCTTTTTTTTTGCCACCTTCGATGGCTGTTTCGAGTACTGGGTCGGGGATGGAGAAGAATCCACCACCGCCACCACCACCTTGGCCGCCTCCGAAGCCGCCACCGCCGCCGCCAAATCCGCCGCCACCGCCGCCTTGGCCACCACCGAAGCCGCCGCCGCCGCCGCCGATTCCGCCGCCGCCGCCGATACCGCCACCGCCGCCGATGCTTTGCGCACCGTTTCGCAAATCAGTCGGTGTCGCGAAGTCGCCGACGGGATAGATGCGGACGGTCATCAAGTCGCCGGCCTCGGTCGCGGTCGTGATCTTCATGATCTCGTCTTCGATGATGTAGGTCAGCTGAGCTCCGTTGACGTCCTCCAGCATGATCTTGAGGGCCGAACGCAGCGTGATCCCCGAGATGGTGAAGGTGATTTCGTCGTCGGCGGTCACACCTTCATCCTGGAGGGCGGCTTCCTGGAGGCGAATCGGGATGTTGTGTGTTTGAGCGATGTAATCCATCGCCTGGCTCAGAGGCATCGCTTGAAACTCGACGCGAGTAATCTGATCGAGAGCCGCATAGATACGCTCTTCGTTGGGGCTGTCGTGATGCAGATCGACATCTTTCCAATGCGCCCGGTTTTGAGTGATCCAGCGCCAGCGAGCCACTGACGGATAAACAATCGGCGGTTCGTCGGGGAATGGCACATGAGCCAGTTCGGCTTGATACAACGCCGCCAGGAACTGGTCGTATCTCAACGATCGCAAACGGAAAGACTTGTCGAGCTGTCCAGCTGCTTCGGCGTCGAATAAGACCGCAGCCCCAATGGCGTTACCGGGCCGCATGTTGACCACCTGCAAAGCGATCGCCTCGGCTTCTTCATACGCTTCGGGGCGACCGCGGCGACCTTCATCCATCAAAGCTCGGATACGGTCGACACGCATTTCCATCTCTTGATCTTCACGTCGAGTGAAGTCGAGCAACCTTTGCTGAGCGGCAGCCTCGGCCGCGGCGATACTTTGCTGTTGCAAGCGGATCTCGACGATCTCGATCTGCGTCTCGATTTCAGCGGCGGCTGAAGCGGACAGTCGCATCAGCTCTTGCTGGTCTTCGGGATCGATATCGGTCGCAGCTTTGATGGCCGCCCGGGCTTCCTCGATGATCGTGCGAGCACGCGGCGGATCGGTGTCCAATGTTTCGCGGGCTTCGTCGATCGCTTGTTGCAACTCCGAACGCAATTTATCGGTTCGTGCCTGCCGACGAGCATTCTCGGTCCCGATCGGATCGAGGTCGGGAGAATTGTCAGCAAATGGATCGGAAACCACTTCGGCGTTCGCTGCATCGTCGGCAACGATCGTTCCCGGTGCGGTTGCGGCGTCATCTAAGACCGCCACGGTCTGGACCGCGGTTTCGGCGGCGTCGATCACGCCGGCAGCACGCACGTTTTCGGGATCGATGTTACGAATCTCGAAGGCGATCTGCTCGGCCTGGACGAGGTAACCCGCCTCAAGAGCCGCGACCGCTTGGTCTTCCAATTGGGCGACGCCTCCTTCAAAGGAGGTTTGAGCCGCCAAAAGCATTTCATCGCCAGCCGCCCAGTCACTCAGTCCCTGATCTTGCGCTGCCTGCAACCACAGATGGCCGACAAACGTTGTTCCCTGGGTCTGCGATACCGCCGGCAGCGTCCACGAACGATCGTCGATGCTGATCGTCGAGCCTGCAAGATCACGGCCACGAGCAAGATAGACGGTTTCGCGGTCGGCCCGGAGTGGGAGTGCCGACATGGGGAGGACTTCACCTCGTTGCCATTCGGTACTCATTGCATTTGGGTAAACGACCGCTTGCGAAAGTGCCGAGGCCAGTTGAGCACCGACTTCGTTCGTCGGCGTGTTGCGTCGCCAATCATCGACGAGAGCCAGGCCTCCAGTGTGTTGAGCCAGAACTCCGAGCAAAACGTGGTCCTGATTCGAACCGACGGCGTAGCTGCTGAACGGGATCTTGCGTGCAGCCAACTCCGCAACGAGAGATCGCATCTCGTCGGTTTGAACGAGATGGGCAGTACTCATTCCGTCGCCGACGTACAACACGGCGGCGTGCTCGTTGGCGGCGACTCGATTCAGAACGTCCTCGATACCCGCAACGATATTGGTGGCACCGGCGGGAAATCGGCTCGTCAGTTTCGGAAGAGCTTCGGATTGAGCGGTCGAGGCCGACACGAAGCCTTCGGTGAGCGAAACGACTTCGAGATCGATCGCACACACGCAGACCAGTTGTTCGGGAGAGATACCCGCCAAGGTGTTATTGAGTACCTCGAGCGAGTGCGTGCGATGCTCGCCGATCTGGCTGGCAGAGGTGTCGACCAGAATGACGACTTTGTCTGCCACGACACCGTCGGCCAAGTCATCGGCCTGTAACGAAACGGCGTAGTAACTGAAACCGTCGGGTGCTACGAACTCGCGCACATCGACAGAGTCCGCCTGGAGGCTCGCACTGCAGGTCAATACAATCGCGCCGATTGTGGCGAGTCGTCCGATTGTCGCACCGGGTTGGCACTTCATCACGCTCACTCCTGACGAATCAAGAATCGATAGCCGTCCGAGAACTCGAACGGGTTGTTAAACACGGAATCTCACTTTCGACGTCGGAATCTTCCCACGATCGGGACGATTCGAATCCCAACTCGATCCGACGAATCACCCAATTGGAATGGACTGAATCGGATATGTCAGGAAGGGGACGCGAGAAGTGATTCATCCGCCGCTTGAGTCTACCAGACTCCCGAAGCCTCGTTCCAGCATATTCGCGGAAATTTGCCGAGTAAAACGGTCAATCACTCTTGGAATTTGATGACCGCCTTCGGCCACCCAGCCATTGGCGTCCGCCGAATTCCCGTTGTCACCGTCACAAACGGGATTAAAGTTGCGTTTCGCTGTATCGCAATCGTTCCGCGAAGTACTGACGCAGCCGCTCACGGGAGTACAGCATCACCACTTCGCCGTTGTAGGTCACTTGGCCGTTGGACATCGACAACGACTCTTTGATCAGCGGGTCAATCAGGCCGTCTTCGCCCGTGATGCTCATGGCGGCGTACAGGGCGGCAAAAGTTTCGGGATCGACGCCGTTGCCAGAATCAAGGTCGGCTTGCGCGTCCCCGCCTCCGGAGAGAATCAGGTAGCTGTTCGGCACCAGCATGACCGAATTGTAGGCCCCTTCGGATTCCAAAGACTGCAAGGCCGAGCGTAATGCTGTGTTTGCGGCCCTTACCTTATCGCCGGCCGCGTCAGAGATGTCGGCCCCCGGCTGTGCGCCTGCAGTGCTGACGAGTATATGAGCCATCCCGCACAGGTATCCTGTGCCAATCAACAGGGCGAACATCGACAGTTTACGAAGCCCAAGCATGCTGCTTCCTCTCATGGCTCACTGCAACCAAAGGGTGTATGGCGGGAACATTCGCCAGATTTTGAGAGTGCATCGTCTCAGAGTGCCCCCACCCGAGTCAACTACCGTGGTTCAGGCAGCCTTCGATCGACGCGTTGAAGTGATAGGGGCCGACTCCGCGCGCACGGCAACCCGCCGGTTCTCTTCGGCGACACGATTACGGGCCGACTGCCCGAGGTAGTAGCTGAGGGTCATCAGCATCACACTTGCCGCGATTGCGCCCAATCCAGCCAGCAGGGCGACTTGGTCGTTTGTCATTTCCATCTTGCTGCACTCCATTCCAGGACTTTGATCGTGTCACCGCACTCATTCTCTGAGTTCGGCTATGGTGAGGGGATCGATGCAGTGCCGACGCGGCCAGACGCCAATCGCGAGCGGTCCCGCGAAGCAGACAATCGTGGGGCAAGATGTAAGGAATCTCCGCATGAGTCGGCATTGTCCGTGGGCAACGATTGCGAACTGCCGAACTGCCAGTTTGTCCAACTTGCAGCCATTGCCTGCAGAAATGACAACGGCAGATTCTGCCGGTTGTGATGCGCCGCGCGAACGACGGGGTGCATGCATGTGTCCAACAGTGACTTACATCAACCCAGTCTGCATGCGGCAATCCGTCTTCTATCGCTGAACTTTGCCCAGCTTTACTTATCGTGAATGGCATGAGGTTCGCACATGAAATTGACTGATGCCGACGCGAGGATGCGAAGGCAAGTTTCATTCGGCGCGCCTGCCACCCATTTCAAACGAAGTCGGTGACAGGCAAGATCAGGAGAGATCCCTTGGCGAACCGGATTCGTTACGACACACACTTGTTCACGGAGGAATCGAAATGGAAGTCATTCAAGGACTGGGCATGCTCGCAACGTTGGCATGGCTCTTGTGGGCGCGCAGAGACCTCGCAGGAGGACTGAAAGACTTGTCGTCGTCTCGGCGTGCTGCCAAACTGATCGACGAATCCACCGTGCTGCGTCGACATCCCTACGCAAACTCCGACCCAGGCCGCTATCACTTTCCGAACACATCGGCCTGACGCGGAACACCTCATCGTCGACTGAGATGCACTGTGGCTGCCATCTGTTCAACCAGGAGCCGCCGTGTCACGCCAAAGTTTCGTCACAACCATCACGTTGATTGCCGCACTCTCTTCGATAACTCTGCTGCGAATCAATCGGGCGGATGACGCGACCCCTGCCGACACTGCGACCGCGAACGGCGAAGACTGGCCCTGTTTTCTCGGTCTGACGCATGACGGCGTTTCGCGCGAAACCGGACTGCTCGATGTCTGGCCCGCCGACGGCCCCCCTCTCGTCTGGGAAACCGACGTCGGCACTGGCTACAGTGCCCCGTCGGTGTTGGGGGATCGTCTCGTACTGCATCATCGACTGGCGAACAACGAAATCATCGAGTGCTTCGATGCCAACACCGGCGACTCGCTGTGGACTCAATCCTACCCCACGAGCTTCGTCGACCCCTACGGATACAACAATGGTCCGCGTTGTTCACCGATTTTGACCGCCGACCGCTGCTACACCCTCGGGGCTGAAGGGAAGTTCACCTGCGTCTCGCTCGAAACAGGCGATGTGATCTGGCAGCGGGATCTCCTGACCGACTTTAACGTTCCCGTCGGCTTCTTTGGCGTTGGTGCCACGCCGATTCTTGAAGGGGACAGACTGATCGTGCTCGTCGGCGGCCAACCCAACTCGGGAGTCGTGGCGTTCTCGGCAGAGACGGGGGACACCCTCTGGGAAAGTGTTGGACAGCATACCTGGGACGGCGTCGCAACCGGTTGGACATCCGAACCGAACTACGAATGGACTGGCGACGAAATGGTCGTCAGTTATTCGTCACCCATCGCGGCCACCATTCATGGCAGGCGTCACATCCTCTGCCTGATGCGACAGGGACTCGTGTCGGTCGATCCCGTCGATGGGAGCGAACTGTTTCACTTCTGGTTTATGTCGCGAACATACGAATCCGTGAATGCTGCATGTCCGGTCGTCGTTGACGACACGGTGATGATCTCGGCCGCTTACCTCGTCGGTTCCGCATGCCTCAAGATCGGCACCGATGGCGGCATCGACGAAGTCGTCTGGCAGGACAGTCGCAACTTGCTCACGCATTGGTCGACATCTCACTATCTTGACGGCTGCTATCTCGGTTTCAGTGGTCGCCACGAGAACGAAGGGGCGCTCACCTGCATCGATGCCGCGACCGGCGACGTCAACTGGCGGACTTCCGGATGGGAGAACGAAGACAACCTTCGACAGCGGCCGACAGGCGAGATCTACGATGTCACGACGAGCGAAACGCTCACCGCGTGGCCCTTCTACGGACGCGGTTCGGCCATCCTTGCGGACGGCAAGTTCATCGTCCTCGGCGAGCGCGGCACACTCGCACTGGTCGAAGCCGACACGTCGGCGTGGAAGGAAATCTCCCGCTGCCAGGCCCCCCGCATGCACTACCCCAGTTGGACCGCCCCAGTTCTCTCCCGCGGCAGGCTCTACCTGCGCTGTGAAGACGCACTCGTGTGTCTCGATCTGGTCGATCACGATCAGTGACCCCAGGCGGAACAATCCGCACGACTCGCAACTTTGAACCGAGCCAAGCTGCATAATCCGCATTTGAGCGCGGTCCTTGGATAAGAAGCTGCCGTCTGCGTAAAGGGGTTGCAAAGTTGCAACATACCCGCAATCCAGTCCTGCTCGAGATCGCATATCAATGACCCGGTCCAAGAAACCACTGCCATCGCTTCCGACAGTGGCTGTCCAGTTGCTGTCGGTGACATCGAATCCCGCTGTCAGCGTCAAAGAGATTGGTGCAGCGATCCGGAACGATCCCAGCTTGACCGGAAAGGTCATCCGTGCCGCGAATTCGTCGCGATACGGCATCGGACGCCCCATCAGCGATGTCGATCGCGCCGTGGTGCTATTGGGAAAACGCACCGTCACGACTCTGGCATTGACTTTCAGCCTCTCGGACGCCGTTTTCGGAGAGAAGAGCCTGGCCAAGTACTACAAGGAATACTGGCTGGAGTCGGTTGTGCAGGCCATCACCGCCGAGCTACTTGCCCGGCAATACAGCCCGGGGAACGAGAGCCAGTTCTTTACAGCGGGACTTTTGCAGGATCTGGGTCGCCTCTATCTGTTGCAGAATCACGGCGACGAATATGCCGCGCTGATCGAGACGTCCCGCAACGATGACGTGCAACTCACTGAACTCGAAAAGCAGGCTTTCGAGATCTCTCATCCGGATCTGACTGCGGGCATGCTCTCCGAATGGCAGTTTCCGCAGCAGGTTGCCTTTGCCGCCGCGGCCCATCACAAGTTTCATGCGCTGGGGAATCCCTCTCCAACGCTTACGCTGGAATTGGCTTTGCACATCTCCAGTCTGGTCGGTGAGTATTTCTGCCAGCCACAGAAAGGCATCATTCATATGATGCTGGAGGAGGCACTGTCCTATTGTCCCGATTCTCAGATGACGGCTGACAAACTGACGGATCAAGTACACGAACAGTTGGCCGAGATCTCGGACTTGTTTAACATTGACACGGCCGACATGTCGACGGCCAACGAAATGCTGAGCGAAGCGATGCAACAGATCGCGTCACTCGCCACATCCTTGGAGGATCCCGACTCGTCCCAGTCGGACCGCGTTGAACTGATGCGAGAGAATCACTGCCTGAAACAACGTCTACAGGAAGTGATGGAGCGAGTTCAGATTGATCCTCTCACAGGTGTCTTCACCCGCGAGTTTCTGGACCGGCAACTTGCCACTCTAATTGATACGGCAGCAACGCAGAACGGGTATGTCGGCCTGTTGTTCATCGATGTCGATCATTTCAAACAGATCAACGACACCTACGGCCACCTCGCGGGCGACAAGGTGCTGCGCGGTGTTGCGCAGAGTATTGGTACGAGCGTACGGGGGCATGACTTCGCGGCCAGATATGGCGGCGAGGAGTTCGCCGTTGTCGTCTGCGAGCCGGATGAACACGCCCTGAACGTTGTTGCCGAACGTGCTCGGCGAGCGATCGAGGAGCATGTCTTTGTGTTGGATGGCCAGCACGTTGCGGTCACCGCGAGTGTGGGTGCGACATTGATGGGGCCGCTGGCCCATGCCGATGGAGTCGCCGAGCAGATCGTGGCGACTGCGGACGCGGCCATGTATCAGGCGAAACGCCAGGGACGCAATCGGGTCGTTGTGACAAGCGCCGAATTAGCGACCGAAGAACAACTTGTCGTGGTGGATTAGTGGCTGATTGTTCTTGCGTATGCGTCAATGCTGCGGAATGCGACCTCGTCACTCCGATCTCTTCGGGAAACGTCGGTTGTGAAAGGGGTATTGCAGGGCCATACTTTGTGGTCTTCGATGCCTTCTCAGCAGCCAGACTCTCCACATGGCCGATGTACGCAGTTTTTTGACCCGGACTTTTGGACCGGGGTTTCTCGCGGGAGTGACCGTGTCGAGTTGGTACGGCCATATGTGGGCCAACCGGTTTCGAGTGAGCCCGAAGCACTGGGGACGGGCGGCGGTTGTAACAGGGAGTGCTCCCGTCACCAGCGTGCTGAAGCTTCTTGAAGATGCGATTCACAATCGGGCGATCAAGCAACACGAGATGCCTGCCCCTGTGATTGTCCTGGGGAGTTGGAGAAGCGGCACCACGTTTTTGCACACGCTGCTCAGCACCGACGACCGCTTCGGTTGCCCTAACATTTTTCAGACGATGTACCCTCACTCATTTCTTTTGGGTGAGGCGTGGTGGAAGCCGATCCTGCAACTCGCCACGCCGACGAAACGCTTCATGGACAACATGAATCAGAATCTGTCGGAGCCTCATGAGGACGAAATGGCGCTGGGAATAATGACAGGGCGTTCGAACATGCTCTCGTGGGTCTTTCCACATCGCTCGGACGTTTATGACCGGTATCTGTCTTTTGAACATGCCACAGACGCCGACCGCGAAGCCTGGAAACTCGCCCTCCACCATTACGTCAAGAAGATTGCCTACAAGACCAATCGGCAGATCGTTCTGAAGTCCCCGAATCACACGGCGAGGATTCGGATGATCCTCGAAGCGTTCCCCGATGCGAAGTTCCTGCACATTCGCAGGCATCCTTACGACGTCTACAAGTCAATGTGCCACATGGCTGCGGAGGTGATTCCCATGTGGGGGCTGGGGAATTATCCCGAAGAGCGCATCCCGGAAATGGTTATTAACTGGTATCGCATCTTGTACGATGCGTTCTTCGATCAAGTACAGACGATCCCCGCCGGTCAGTTCCATGAAGTCTCGTATGAAGAACTCGTTGCCGACCCCGTTGCGAACATCGAGCGGGCCTACGCGTCGCTGGGATTGCCCGATTTCAAGTACGCCCGCCCCCGGCTGGTGAGCCACCTCGACACTCAGGCCGGATACCGAAAGAACAAGCATGTCGACATTGAGGCGGCGGTGCGCGAACGCCTCACCCGGGAATGGTCGCGCAGCTTCGAGTCTTGGGGCTATCCAACCTGACGTGCTGGCGTCACGCAGTGCCCGCTGCCAATAAAAAGCCCACCGAAGAAACTGTCTTCGGTGGGCTTTCGTCAATCTCAGAGCCGTGCCTAAACACGACCGACTGTGAATCACTCGGAGGTTGCAGCGCCACTGCTGCCGGTTCCCGTGGTACCGCCGCTAGGTTCTTCTTCCCCGCCGCCGCAGCCAACGGTGAACGAAACGAGACAAACCGCCAACATAAGAGCCAAAGCCTTCTTCATCTTACGTCCCTTCGAATGTAAAGTCATTGCTGCATGGCATTTGAAACTCGCAGGGTACCTGCACCCAATCAATGTGTTCGAGTCCTGGCCACATCAGGAGATACGGCAAACTGTCGATTTATTCCGTGAAAAGCAAGTCCGTCCAGGAGGATTCGAGAATATGCGAATAGGCGGAAGATGAGAGTTGACGCAAAGGTATTCCAAGCAGACACTTATCAAGGATTTGACCCGAAATCGCGATTCTTGGGGGAATACGGCGAACATTCTGGGCAATTCTTGCGGTAATGAAACAGGCGAATCTGTTCCGCCTCCTCAAAAATATCAGGGAGAAGTGAATGAGAACGGGCAATTGGGTTTTGGGACTGGCAGCGATCGTCGGCTTGTTCGCAATACCTGTCTTGCGTGCTGACGATGTCGCTGTAGCCGATACTGGCTCGGTGGTCGATTTCGTCAACGAGCAGATTCGGATTGGCTGGGAAGATAACGAAGTCACGCCGAGTGACCGGGCGGATGACGCCGAATGGTTGCGTCGAGTTTATCTCGACATCGTGGGGCACATCCCACCCGCCGACGTTGTCGAGAGCTTTATCACCAACGAAGAGCCCGATAAACGGCTCAAGTTGATCACGCAGTTGCTCGAAGACCCAGGTTACGTTAGGAACTTCACCGCGATCTGGACGAACGTGCTGTTGGGGCGCAATACCCCTGACCGCACCAACCGGGTGGCATTCGAGAAGTTTCTCCGGGAAGCCTTTGCTCGCGATCGTCCGTGGAACGAAGTGGTCTACGACATGCTAACCGCCGAAGGCCATTTTGAAGAAAATGGCGCGGTGAACTACTTGCTGGGGCAGTTGCAGGGGAACCCGAACAATCCTGAATATCACGTTGAAGTGACGGCCCGCACCGCCCGCGTGTTTCTCGGAATGCAGGTGCAATGCACGCAGTGTCATAACCACCCCTTTAATGAGTGGAAGCAGAACCAGTTCTGGGAATTCAACAGCTTTATGCGGCAAGTTCGCCGGAACGACGTCGACCGCTACGATCCGACCACCGGTCAGGACGAGGACGATTACTCGGAACTCGTGTGGATGGATTTTGAAGGCCCTGTCTACTACGAGACTCGCCAGGGAGTGATGCAGGTTGCGTATCCGACCTACTTCACGGAAACGGTCGATTCCAGCTTCAACAGCGATCGCCGCGCCGAGTTTGCGGAACTGGTTTGCCATCAAGATGTCGACCATCAACTTGCCCGAGCCATGGTGAATCGAACATGGGGGCACTTCTTTGGTTACGGCTTTACGCGTCCAATCGACGACATGGGGCCGCATAACGTGCCGAGCCATCCTGAAGTTCTTGAACGCCTGACGGAGGAATTCGTCGCCAGCGACTACAATATCAAAGAGTTGATTCGCACGATCTGTCAGATCGATGCTTATCATTTGACAAGCCAATACAACGCAAACAACCAGATCGATAATCCAGCTGCGGGCGAAGTGCCTCTTTTCAGCCATATGTACGTTAAAACGATGCAAGCGGAACAGTTGTACGATTCGCTGATCGTCGCGACGAATGCCCACCAGAGTGGACAGGCCGGTTATGAACAGGCTGAAGATCAACGGGCGATGTGGATGCGGGAGTATCTGCGAATCTTCGGCGGAAACGAAACCGACGAACCAACGTTGTTCAGCGGCAGCATTCCTCAAGCCCTGTTGATGATGAATGGGGAGCTTGTCGAGCGGGCGATCAGCGCGGATCGCGGGGGATATCTGTACACGGTGTTGTCGGATGCCCGTTACCGCAACGACAGTGCTCGCATTCAGGCGTTGTTTGTCTCGGCTTTGGGACGTATGCCTACCAGGAACGAAGCCAATCAGTTCTCGCAAGGTATGCGGAACGTGGCGGACCCACTTGCGGCATATCAGGATCTCTATTGGGCCTTGTTGAACTCGAACGAGTTCGTATTGAATCACTGATTTGGGTTGGGAATTGACGCCGACGCGGATCGCGTCGGCATTTCGCGAATCTATTTTTCTGGCTTCAACTTAAACAAAAAAAGGACACGTCATGTCGACCGCACCCTTAGGAATGTCTCGCCGTCACTTTCTGAGCCACATGGCCACTGGCAGCGCAATGACGCTCGGTGCCACTCAGTTTCTGAGCCAACTGCAGGCGAATGCCACTCAAGTTCAGGGCAATCGCAAGGCTTGCATTCTGATCTGGCTGGGTGGTGGTGCCCCGACGATCGACATGTGGGATCTCAAGCCTGGATCAAAAAATGGCGGCGAGTTTGTGCCGATTGATACCGCCGGCGACCTGCAGATCAGCGAGCATCTGCCACAGATCGCCATGCAGATGGACAAGCTCTCTGTCGTGCGCTCGATGAGCACACGGGAAGCCGACCACATGCGGGGCGATTACTACATGCACACGACCTATGTCCCCAACCCGACGGTAGTGCATCCGGGCTTTGGTTCAGTCGTCAGCTACGAACTCGGCCCTCAACGGACCGAATTGGAGATTCCATCGTTTGTGTCGATCGGTGGCGGCGGGATGAGTCCCGGCTTCCTCGGCATGTCGAATGCACCGTTCGTCGTCGATTCCCGCGGCAACATTCAAAATGCCAACATGGGCATGGATCCGGCACGTTTGAGTCAGCGGCTCGACATGCTGTCGGTGATCGAAGACGGTTTCATCCGCTCCGATCGAGGCGATCTCGGCCAGGCACATCGCGAAGTTTATGAGAAGGCGGTCAACCTGATGACCTCCGAACAGATGGCGGCCTTCCGCGTGATGGAAGAATCTCCCGAAGTTCGCGAGGCCTATGGCATGAATGCTTTCGGCGACAGCCTGATTATGGCACGTCGGCTGGTCGGAGAAGGCGTCCCCTTCATCGAAGTCCGCTTCCCTGGTGGATGGGACTTGCATCAGAACGTGTTCCAAACCTTGCGTGACACGAACCTGCCGATGCTCGACACGGGTATTGCCGCCCTGACGCAAGATTTGCGTGAACGCGGAATGCTGGATGACACCGTCATCGTCTGTATGGGTGAATTCGGACGTACGCCGCGCATCAACCAGAATGTCGGTCGCGACCACTGGGCGAGTAGCTGGTCGGTGCTGGTCGGAGGCGGCGGACTCAATGGCGGCGTTGCCGTCGGCGAGACCGACGCCGATGGCGTTGGAATCGTTTCCGAGAGTTACGTCCCGGGTGACCTATGGGCGACCGTTGCCCACGCGTTGCGAATTCCGCTCGACACCGTGCATCGCTCCGAGCGCGGCCGTCCGATGCGAATCGCCAACGGCGGTATCCCGATCCAGTCGTTGATTGGTTGAGACGAGAGGATTCTTCTCCCTGCCTTTGGGGGTCTGGTCGCCCCAAAGGTCACGGGAGGATGTGGGGTTTCATAATTCAGGTATCGCGGTGACGACCTCTCAGCACAAACCGGCAACCGTGGCGAAATCGAACGTCCCTCCGAGCGACAAGTTCATCGAACTCTTCACGCGCGCTCAGCGGAAGTTGTACCTGTTTATCCTGGCTCAGGTCGCGTCTGCCGGCGATGCCGACGAGATTCTGCAGGAAACGAATCTCGTCGTCTGGTCGAAATGTTCGCAGTTTGAAGAGAATACGAACTTCTTTGCTTGGGCCGCGACGATCGCCAACTTTGAAATCCTGCGGTTTCGGCAGCGACGCCAGCGGGACAAACTCACCTTCAGCCAGGATTTCGTGGAAGGGGTTGCTCTCGACGCAAGTCGTCAGATCGATCAAACCGAGGATCGGCAACTCGCGCTGGAGGCGTGTCTCGAACAACTTTCCGCGGAAGATTTGGAGTTGATCCACAAACGTTATCGGCCGGGTGAAAGCGGTCGAAGCGTGGCGAAAGAGATCGGCAGACCTGAAAACTCGGTCTACCAATCATTGGGTCGCATCCGTCGTTTTCTTCAAGAGTGCATTCGCAGGCGAATGGCAATGAGCCAGGCTTGAAACCCCAGGAGCCCACCCGAACCCAGTCATGAACGGTCGTGATCAACATCAACTGCTGAACTGGTGCGAACTGTTGCTCGAGGATCGTCTCGACGAACAGTCTTCGCGGCAGTTCGAGCAATTGGTCATTGCCGATCCGCAGGCCCGGCAACTCTATCTCGATTACATCACGCTGCACGGAATGCTCGCTTGGGACGCCGCGGGCGCGGGACTACCGTTCGACGACGCCAGCGAACCTGCGGCAAGTGCATCTCCAGCAGAGGCGATTCCGGCAACAGTAGCGTCTCGCAACGACGAAGCCGTGAACAACAGACTCGTTGTGACTGCGATCGCGGCTGCCGTCGTCGTGCTGGCCGCAACGGTGGCGTTTCAGTTTGCACCTCCGATGGGAGGCGGCGATCCCGCGCACAACAATCTGCCGGTCGCCGGAGATCCCGGCGACGGAAGCGACTCCACGCTGATCGCCGACGACGACAATCGTTCGATTCCCTCGATCGCATTGCCGGAAGACTCGCGGACCGGCCACGAGAACACTCCGGCCCCAGCGGTTGTTGAGAATGTCGCCTCACCTGATCCCAACGTTGTCGTGGTTACCGCGGCAGATCCTCCGGTCACGAAGCAAGTTGTCGAATCGATCGACAATCACATGGCTGTAATCTGGGAAGACTATGAAGTCGAGCAATCCGCGGTCGCGGACGATGCCGAATGGCTTAGGCGGAGTTACCTGGATCTTGTGGGGCACATTCCACCAGCCGACGTCGTGACTGCGTTTGTTGATGACCATTCGACCGACAAACGCAGTCGAATGATCGATGAATTGCTAGTAAGCGCGGGACACACTCGGCACCTTTCGACCGTCTGGACGAATCTGTTGATTGGACGCCGACCAAGGCCGCAGGCCGACCGAGATGGTTTGGCGAAGTTTCTCAGGGAGCAATTTCATGCCAACCGTCCCTGGCGCGACACGGTTTCCGAGATGTTAACCGCCGAGGGCCGAGGGGATGAAAACCTTGCCTCGAATTTTCTGCTCGCGCATTTGAATAACGAAGCGGTCCCCGCCACCGCCGTCGCATGCCGGTTGTTTCTTGGACAGCAGATGTTGTGCGCCCAATGCCACAAGCATCCTGAACAGGGCTGGGATCAGCAGCGGTTCTGGCAGCTTAACGCATGTTTTCAGCAGACCGATGTGGTTCCCTCGCAGGCGTACGATTCGCAAACCGGCACAATGGTCACTGTAGGCTGGGAACTTCAGGACGAGCCTGTTTCCGGCCCGACGTACTACGACGACATGCGTGGTGTCAGACAGGCGGCGTACCCTGGTTTGGACGAGACTCTTATCGATGATGGGGAGGAAACCAATCGCCGCGAGGAATTGATGCGACTGATGCTGACCGACGACCAGCATCAGCTTGCTGCCGCGTTCGTCAATCGCACGTGGGCACATTTTTTCGGATACGCACTCGTGAACCCGGTTGATGATCTCGGGCCACATACGTCGTCGATTCATTCCGATCTGCTTAACGAACTGGCGGCAGCATTTGTCGCTTCCGATTACGATGTCCGCGAGCTGGAGCGCTGGATTTGCCTCAGCCGGCCGTATCAGTTGTCGAGTCGATTCTCCGAATCGAATGGCATCGATGATCCTGCCGTGGGCGAACCGCCGCTCTTCAGCCGCATGTACTTGAGATCGTTTACTCCCGAACAATTGTTCGACTCCCTGGTCGTTGCCACGTCGGCGGGAGAATCGGGCTCGTCCGACTGGAGTGATGTCGAGGCACAACGCCGGGCATGGTCTCAGGCCTTCTATCAGTCGGCCGAAACCGACGACAACTCCGAGTTTTCGACATTTGAGGACAGTTACTCACAGGCACTTGTGCTCATGAACGGAGACATGGTGCGCTCGGCCATCGAATTCGAGCCCGGCAGTCTGCTGTTCGAGGTGATGACCGAGGAATCGACCGATGCACGTTTAGAGAGGCTGTGGCTCTCGACACTGTCGCGTCGGCCGACCGATACGGAACTTGATCACAGTCGCCGGCTTGTGCAGCAATCAGTACGTCAGCAAACCGTGCAGGGCGAGCCGATCCAATTGGCCCAGGCGAACACGATGGGCGACGTCCTCTGGGCTCTGCTGAATTCGAGCGAGTTCTCGGTGAACTACTGAGCCTGCTCGCTCGCTCTCGCTTCATGCCGAACGAACCTCACTTCCCCTTGCCCAGGAATGTGCGGATTGAGTCGTAGATCGCCTCTTTGCTGCTGATTTCGCTGAGGATCAGGTTCTCGTTTTCCTTGATGAGCCGCCGCAGTTCCTTGATGAAATCTCCCGAGCCATATGGGCTTTCGACCTGCCCGTAACAAAAGAGGTTGGCGACCGAGAGAAGGTGTTCCTTCAGGAACGTCAGGCAGTCGCGGTTGTCTTCTCCCCAGTTGTCGCCGTCGGAGAACTGAAAGACGTAGATATTCCAGTCGCTAGGGGGGAAGTCGCGATCGAGAATCGACTTCGCCTTCTTGTACGCCGATGAGATTCGCGTCCCACCCGATTCGCGCACTCGGTAAAAAGTGTCTTCATCGACTTCATGAGCAATGGCGTCATGCACGATGTAGCGACGCTCGAAACCCACGTACTGGCTGCGCAGCCAAGTGTCGATCCAGAACGACTCGATGCGCACTATCTCTTTCTGGTCGTCCGTCATCGATCCGGAGACATCCATGATGTACAGAACCGCTGCATTTGCCTCGGGCTGCTCGACCGTCTTCCAACTGCGGTAGCGCTCGTCTTCCGCTGTCGGGATGATCATCGGGTTCGACGGGTTGTACTGGCCGCTCGCGATCTGTCGCTTGAGAGCTTCTTTGTAAGTTCGCTTAAAATGCCGCAGCGAATCGGGGCCGACACGACTGATCGTCGTGTACTTGTCCTTCTTGGACTTGAGAACATCTTTCCCCTTGGGAACGATATTTGGCAGTTCCAATTCGTCGCCGAGCATTTCCGCCAGCTCGTCGAGAGAGACCTCGACTTCGCGGATGTGGGCTCCCGGTTCGCTTCCGGCCTGCCCTTGCCCTTCGCCATCGTCCTTGCCGCGCCCGATTGGTTGTCCGACCTCACCTTCGCCCTGGCTCGCTCCACCCGACCCGCGCTTGCCATGCCGGAAGTGCGGGATGTCGATGTTCGAGACCGGGATCGACACGGTTTCCCGCCCCTTGCGTCCCAGCATCTCTCCCTGATTGATGTACCGCTTGAGATCCTTGCGGATGCGTCCGCGAATGATTTCGTCGAAGCGTTTCAGATCTCGATCGATGCTGCGAGTCATAAAGGTTCCGTCACCGTTGCTTGGGGACGCTTGCCGGACCTTCGAATTGTATTCACGTGTCCGGCAATCGGGACAGATCATTCCCAATCGTCGTTGGAATCCGCGAGATTTGCGTCGTCCTCCAAGTGCATCTCCGCGAACGCATCGTGCGCTTCGATGTCATCCTGCTGCTGCTTGGCCGATTCATCAACCATGACGCCGAATCCGAAACCGATGGCCACCACTCCCAAGATCAATGGGACGGGCCACAGCCAGACGGGGAGCGACCATCCGCCGGGCGCGATCAGTGATTCAGCGGCCAGCAGAATCGTTCCTGCCAGCGTCAGCAATCCACCTCCCGTCCAGACAATCCCAGACCGCATTCTGGAAGAGATGTCGTTCGTCGCCAGTTTCGTTCCCGGCTCAAGATCGCTCGGGAGACTCGAATTGTTCACATTTCGCAGGTGGAATGTCATCGCACACCTCCCTTTCAGGCATTCACGCAGTCTCATGTTCGTCTACATGGGAGAACGACCGGGAAGGGAGATTAGGTCACATGATTGTGTTGAACGCACATCTGGACGAGGAAATCTTTGCCTGTTGCGACCGCTTCTACCGTTTAATTCAGATCAGGGGATCAAGCCCGTACTGATCCGCAACGTCAACTCAACTTCTGCAACATGTGACTCAGGAGCAGGTACAAACACTGCCGATTGGTAATCCGGGAAGCCTGCAAAGCATGCGTATTCTGCGTCGAATTGATGGAATCATCACGTCGTAGGCATGTCGACGTTCATTCTCTCTTTTCCATAAGGGAGGGAACTGCTTGTCTTGCAGCTTGGACGGACCGGCTTCCGAATAGTGAAAAGCCCTGGGAATCGCCTTACCGGAGTCCATCGCTCATGTCCGTCGTTTACTCTCGGTCCAGCCGCCGAATCTTTGCTCTGATTTTCGCCCTGCTTCTTGCAACGGGTGCCTGGCTGTCACTTCCGGCGGCTGGAAATCAGTTCTTGCAACGCATGTTGGGAGGCTCGCGTCCGCGTAGCCGACAAGCGGCTCCCGAAGAGCCAACGCGTTCGGGACCGGCTCTGGTTCCTACTCCGCTCGACGTACAAGGCGCGCCGCGGCTTCCACGCACGATGATTCAGCAGTCGGCTCAGTCATCGAACGGGCAATCCACCTTGGATCAGATGGTGGCTCAGGCGATCGAACTCACTTCGAGGCGATATCTCGACGTGCAACAAGAGCCTCCGTACACGCCGTGGCAGATCATGCACGGCGTGCTGGCTCTCCGTGAAAACTACGTCTTGAGGCGGGGCAACCAGTACATCCGTGCGACTGACTACATCACTTCTGGGCCGGTATTCATGGGGGACTGCTGGTTCCAACGGACCAGCACTGGCGGGCGGGCGCGCCCCTACAACGACGTACCTTACGCCTTTGAAGGGCACATCAACCAGTTCCTCGCGCTCCTCTCGATGTCGAATCTGCCGCTCGACCATGAAATCCGCGTCGCCGACGGCGGGACCGTCACCATGCAGGACATGGTCAACACCGCGCAGTCAACCGCCAATGCCCGCGAAGAAATTACCTGGACACTCTGGTTCCTCACACATTACACCGACCAACTCTCCCAATGGACTAACAACGAGGGTGAGGCCTGGAGCATCGAACGCATGCTGCGGATCCAGATCGACGACGCCCCATACACGGCACCGTGCGGCGGATGTCATGGCCTGTTCGCTCTGGCTTACGCTCGTAACGCCTACCTCGTGCAGCATGGAGAGCTGCGGGGTGCCTGGCTGGAAGCCGACCAGAAGGTTCAACGGTTCATTTCGATGGCTCAGACGATGCAGAACGGCGACGGCTCGTTCTCCAGCAAATACTTCAAGTCTCGAGGAGCGGCAACTGACCTCGATGAACGCATCCGCACGTCGGGCCATATGTTCGAATGGCTGATGATGGCCCTTCCGACCAGCCGGCTGGAAGAAGAGTGGGTTCGCCGCGGAGCCGCCCGCATCGCGACCGACCTTATCAACAGCGTCAACGACGATACCGAATTGGGTGGCATGTACCACGCCTGTCACTCGCTCGTGCTTTATCAGCAGAGAATGGAACAACTACGCAGCCGTCAGCAATCGCCGGAAACTCAGGAGTTGGCGGATGTTCCCGAGCAGAGCGTCGAGTCGCAAGAGCCCGCCCCGTTGTCGTTGCCGCAGAACACCACTGTTGCTGAATTGCCGCAACGCCGCGAAGTGATCGAAGAGCAACCTGTCACGAACACTCCGCAACAGCCTACTGAAGTCGAAACGGAAGGAGACCGATTGCCGTTGATTGTCAGCGACATCGATCCTGAAGAACCTGCCCCCCTTCCCGAAACGACATCCGAGCCTCGGCCCGAAGTTGTGCAGCGTTCGACGCCACCGCTCATCCTGATGCCTGAATCGCCGGAGCTACAACCGGAGCAACCTTCGCCAGTCGTGAATGTGCCTCCCGTCCCGGTAACCGAGGAGCAGACTCCGACGCTGCGGATTCCGCTACTGGTCACTAATGAACCTGCAACCGACGAGAGCCTGCCGATCGAATCGTCTACGACCGACGACTCGCAAGACGCACCAGCAGCCACTCAGGACGAGACTACGGTTGAGCAGAATCCGACTGCCATACGGCCGGGTCTGAGCTTCATCACTCCGAACCGAGGCAATGAGGAGCCGACACCGATTCCCGCGGCGAACGATCCGAGCGACGAGATGGCTCAAGAGGAACCGCAAACCACCGAGGTTGTTGAAGCAGAGACAACCGAACCCGAGCCGCGAGTTTTCACACTGGATCTTCCCGACACGACCGGAAACCACAAGCCGCGCGAAGCCACGAGCGCCGCACCGGCCCAGCAGGGATCACGTCCGGTGACGGGTTCGACTCCGGCGACGACGCCTCGATAACGCTGCCACTCGCTCCTATCCCCATAGCCCGGGGATAGGAGCATGGGAGGCGACTTCAAGAACGTTTCGCGGCAGACCTTGCAGCAGCCGGAGTTCTCCAACGTCGAACAGAGTCTGCAGCACACTGGCAACCAGGTGAGGGATCGTCACTGGTTCGGACAATGGTTCCGAGTTGTCGCGTGCCGACTGGCCAATCACCTGTCCTTTCGTGATGCCTCCGCCGGCGAGTATGAGCGGGGCCAGGCCGCCCCAATGGTCTCGTCCGCCACGTTCGTTGATTCGAGGCGTTCGACCCATCTCGCCGCAGCAGACGAGCAGCACATCGTCGAGCATGCCTCGCTCTTCGAGGTCAGTGATGAATGTCGAGACGGCATGGTCGAGCGGCAGTCCCATATACCGCATTCCTTCTTCGACACCGGCGTTGTTACTGTCAGAGTGCATGTCCCACACAAAGTTCGTCGTGATCGTGACGAACCGGCAACCTCGTTCCACCAACCTTCGGGACATCAGCAACAACTTGCCCAATGACTTCGAGTTGTCGACGTAATTGTCGTAGTTGTTCCATTGCCTGCTGATCTGATCGGGCCGCACGAGCGTCGACGTGTCGTAGCGGGCGATCGTCGTTGCGTCCTCCTGCGACAGATCAAACGCCTCAGCCGCTCCGCCGAGAATGGTGTCGAACGACTGTCGCCGGAGACCATTCATTGAGTCCCAAATCTGCTCGGCCTCGAGTGAACGCTGCATCCGGTCGAGCCCCAACAGCAAAAGCCGTCGGTCATCAAGGCGGTCCATCGGGATCGTCAGTTCCATGTTCTCACGCATCGTGCTCCCTGCCGAGGGAGCGAACGGCGCGCAACTGGCACCGAGCGAACCGGTCGCCTCG
Organism: uncultured Planctomycetaceae bacterium; assembly: GCA_942492405.1. Lineage (GTDB taxonomy): Bacteria > Planctomycetota > Planctomycetia > Planctomycetales > Planctomycetaceae > JANNSB01. The sequence continues at coordinate 128,650 of CALOES010000044.1, read as the reverse complement.
AAGTTGCCGAAGTTGAATGTGGTGGGGCGAGTGGAATCGTCGACGGCCTGCGGATAGAGCGCGACGTTGGTCGGCATCCCGGTGATCGGTTGATTCTGCCCCGCCACGTACGAGTAGATCGAACCGAGATTTGCATCTCCAGTTGCACTCCCCACGATTGGCTTAATGTCGTGATTGCCATCACCAGTGCGAAACGACCTCACGACAGTCAGTCGATCGGCCAACTGAGCCAGCTTGGGAAACGTGCCACCGAAAGTCACTCCGGGAATGGAAGTTTGCACTTCGCCGGTAGCACTCGCGATCTCCGAGGGAGCACCCATGTTGGGATCGAACGTTTCCGTCTGGCTTGGTCCGCCATGCATGAACAGAAAAACGACCGACTTGTTCTTGAGAACCCCGCCGAGGGGATCGTGTCCCGCGTGGGCACGTTGAATGCGGTTAAGGCCAGCGAGCGTCATCCCGCCGAGCGCCAGACCGCCGACACGCAGGAATTCGCGGCGTCCATTGCGATCGCTGTTGTAGAAGCTCAGCATCAGTTTCCCCTCGAATTCGACCTCTGCATCTCTCTTGCAGACGACGGCACATCCATCAACGATGGTACATTTGTCAGGGCGAGTTGTCGACAAGGGATCGTTAAATCGCAGCGGCAGAAGGGGTGAGCGATTTATCGATCTCGTTGGCGACAATCACTCCATAATTCACCGCGCCGAGCCAGCCCGACATGATGATGCCGACCGACCCTGCGTGGTACAAACCGGAGATCTGCTGCGGGAGCGTCTGACTAACCTTGAGCCCCTCGAACTTCGTTCCGAAACTCGCCCCTTCAAGATGCCGCGTGTAGTGCTGAAACGTGCGCGGCGTCGAGGCCTCGACCCAGTCAGCTTTTTCGCGAATGCCGGGGATATACTGATCCAAACAATCGAGAGTGGTATCGCACAATTCCTGTTTGTCGGCCTGATATTGCTCCTCGGGCAACTCGGCCCAATCGCTGAAGCGAGCATTCGTGGAGGAAACGATCAGCCATCTGTCCGATCCCGGCCGAGTCTGCGGATAGTAGAACGAGAACGTCCGGCTGCTCACCTGCTTCGACAGCATCGCCTCGATGTCGAAGCCTTCGTGTTCGGAGTGAAACAAGAGGTCGCCGCAGTCGTCGAAACCGACGCCCGGCTTCAAGGCGATGTAGACCTGGCAGCTTGAGTTGTTAAGGCGCACTGCCTGGGCCTCGTCGACGTACTCGCTGTCAAAGTGTTCGCGTCCCACGAGTTTGAGAATCGTGCTCTTAACATTCGCATTCGACAACACAGCCCTGCACTCGACGAATCGTCCGTTGACGTGAACGCCACGAACCTTTCGATCGGGACCAATCTCGATCTTTTCGACCAGCGAGCGAATGCGGATATCGACACCGTTGCGTTCGAGTTCCTCCCGCATCTTGGTGACGAGTGCATCGGTCCCTCCCCGGAAGGTGTAGACTCCCTTGCTCATGAAGTTGCTGAAGACGATTCCGTAAGTAATCGCTGGGTCTTCCAACGTCGATCCGTTGGCGTAAGTGATCGGCTCCATCAATAATCGCTGCACGTCGGTCCTGCCAGGGAAGAATCGCTCGAACATCTCGCGCGTCGTCAGCGATTGCTCGTCGAAGAAGTTCATTTTGCGAGCGGTGGTAAAAAACTCATCCACCACATCCTGGTTGACGCCGAACCGCTGAGTGATCAGCCGCGTGAAGTCTTCACGATCGAAGCTCGTCCTCAGGGAGAACTGCGGGTTTTCAAATCGAATGCCCTTGAGTTGCACGATGCTCTCGGCGATCTCGGGAGTCCAATATTTACGGCAGCTCTTGATCATCCCAATGGGAAACCCATGTAGCGAGATGTCGAAGATGTGCCCCCCTTTTCTCTTGAACCATGTTGCCATACCGCCGAGCTGATAATGGTGTTCCAGCAGCAGCACCGAGTAGCCTTGCTTAGCCAGCACGTTGGCACCCGTCAGCCCCGCCAGGCCGGAACCGATGACGATAACGTCGTATTTCGGCTTGAGATCCTTGAGAAAGTCCTTGGGCATGATGCTTCGAGTTTGCGGGTTATACCGACTGCAACGGGGTTGGCTGGCAGGCTTAAATGACGGAGTTTACGGATGACGCGTGGGATTGCCAGTTCGACGCGAGTTGGAGTGTAACCGAATCTGACGCAAGGCATTAGTACCCCTTGTGTTAAGTGATGAATGCCATCGACAACGCATCGATCGGCCGAGGCGCGACCGTAACGAATGTAGTGATGTTGCAGTTCTCAGCGGTTGTCGTGGCGGAATCGTTCCCGCTGATGGAGTCCATCCAGGTCAGTCGATTGACCCATGTGACAATCGGTCGCGCGCTCTCAAATTGCACCGAAATACCATAGGGACGGATGTCCAATCGCATCCCACGAAGGAGTCGAACGATGTTTAAGTATTACGGAGCAGGGCTGATGCTTCTGTTGGCGATCGTGCCCTCGGTCGCATCGGCTCAGGATTTCCTCTTCGGTGATCTGGGCGACCCCTTCACCATCACCGACGAAGACGATCCCGTCACGATCGGTGGTTGGTCCCAATGGGGCTACACCAACCGCAGCGATGGTGTCTTCAACACCTATCAGGACCACTTCCAGGCGCAACAGCAATGGCTGTACGTCGAGAAGGTCGCGGACGGCAGCGAAGGCATGGACTACGGCTTCCGCATGGACTTGATGTACGGTACCGATGCCGCCAACACTCAGGCATTCGGAAACGATCCCGGCACATACGACTTCCAGAACGGTTGGGACCACGGCGAGTACGGCTGGGCCTTGCCACAGCTGTACGGCGAAATCGCCATGGGCGATGTGTCGGTTAAGGCCGGTCACTTCTACACGTTGCTTGGCTACGAAGTGGTCGGTGCTCCCGGCAACTTCTTCTACAGCCACGCATTCACGATGAACTTCAGTGAAGCGTTCACTCACACCGGTGTGTTGGCGAGCTATGCCGCCAGCGACGACGTCACGCTGTATGGGGGATGGACCTTGGGCTGGGACACCGGCTTCAATCAGTTCGGCGGCGGCAACAGCTTCCTCGGTGGAGCAAGCGTTCAGATCTTTGACGAACTGAATGCGACCTACATCCTTACAGCTGGTAACTTGGGATGGCTGGGAGACGGATATACTCACAGCGTCGTTCTCAATTACGCGATCACAGACAAACTCAACTATATCGCCCAATCGGACTTGGTCACTACGAATGTTGACGCCATTGCTGACGGCGGATCGACCTACCACACGATTGGCATCAATCAGTACTTAATCTATTGGATGAGTGATCGCGTCGGCTTCGGTGGTCGCGCTGAATGGTGGAAAGCCAACGGCATCTCCTACTACGAGACAACTCTCGGCTTCAACTACAAGCCGTGCGCAAACTTGGTTGTGCGACCCGAAGTTCGATACCAGTGGTCGCCTGCAGGCAACGGCTTCAGCGATATGAAGCATGGTTCCAATCCCGCTGGCCTGCCGCTGGATGAAGGTGCGATCATCGGAGTTGACGCCATCTTCACGTTCTAATTGAAGTGCGACTGAGATGCATGAAAATGAACGGAGCCGCGATGATCGCGGCTCCGTTTTCTTTGCGCCAATCGCCGTTGCGAGTCTACGCGAGTTGACCGCGCGGTGAAGCCAGCATGAGTTTCGCCATCGCAGCGGCACCTTCGGGACTGACAGGGCCAGTCGCCGGCGAGAACTCCATCTGCTCTGCCCCCTGGTGTCCTCCCCAAAGGAGTCGTGAGAGGAATTCTCCGACGCCCTCAACGGTTGCCGAGAATCCCGCCTGCTCAGCCTGGCCGATGATGTCGACCGGAGCATCAGGACTGGAGATGACGCCTTCGATCAGGTCCGAGGCAAAGTTCGTGCGTCCGACCATCGTGCGCGATGTAATCCACGACTTGCCTTCATCCCAACCAAACACGTTTGGAGGCGCGAACAAGTCCTGCCCCAGTTTCGCGGACCATTCCGCCAAGGCCGTTGTACTTGGAGATTGCCTGTCGACGCCGAACGCCCGCACGGCTCCCATGATCAATTCCGCTGGACCAAGAATGCGCGTTCCGATATTTCCCGAAGCGAAGAAGGCTTTGGAACGTAAGATCGTGCTGACACCCCAGCGGATACTGAGATTGTTGTCGCTAAGGCCCTCGACGAGCAACGCCGTCGCGTCGGCATCGACCCCTTGCTCACCAAAAAAGATTCTGGTCAGTCGCCAGGCGAGCCGTTCGGCGGTGGCAGGCTGCCCGAGCAAGATGTCGAGCAGGTCGTTTCCATCGAATGCTCCCGTCTGACCGAGAATCGACTTTTCGCCGGTGTCGTGGTCGTACTCATTGAAGGCGAAGTGACGTCCTGCGTAACTCCAGCCCGTCAAGGCTCGGGCCGCTTCGACGATGTCTTCCTCGGTGTAGTTGCCGACCCCCATCGTAAAGAGTTCCATCACCTCGCGGGCCAGATTCTCGTTAGGTGCCGATGCAATATTGGTGTCGGCATCAAGCCAGATCAGCATCGCGGGATCGCGCACCACGTTTTTCAGCATGTACGAAAACGGAGCCTGTGCATACGCCAGAAAGAGATCGTTCTGCTGTTGCATCATCTCCGGGTCGAAGACCTTGGTGCGGCTCGTGGCAAAGTGATTGTGCCACATGAGCGCCAGTCGCTCGGTCAACGGATCGCCGGTGGACAGCATCCGTCGAAACCAGAACGCCGACAACCTGCGAAGTGAAGACGACTGCCGGCTGGATCGACGCAGGACATTCAGTATCAATTCAGTACGTTCGGAGATGGGCTCCGGCTCATAGACCTTGCCACGAAGAAAGCGGTCGATTGAGGCATCGGGCCCTTCTTGCAGGTCGCGCTGCAACTCCTCCCAAGTCCCTGCGAATCCAGCACGGCGATGAAGATGGACAACCCTTCGCAGATTCCAGGGTTCGGCGTCGGTAGGTTCCCAGGTTGACCAGACGCCAGTTGTGAACGCAACATTCATGGGTTCGTCCTCGTGAATTGGGGATTCCATCTGCTTTGGAAATGATAACCTGTTCCCGCGGGGTTCTCGACTGTCCTGGGAAATTCTGGAACGTTCACGCCGCGACATCCGTCGGGTCTCCATCATCCCTGCAGCGTTTGACGTCCGACTCCTCTCGATCTTAGATGCGAATCATGCCTGCCTCCGCTGTGAAGAATCTTCTGCTGCTCTCCATATTCTCATTCGTACCCATCATTTGGGTACAGGCTTTCGACGACGAGCCTGGGCCCGAGATCATTCGATTTCAGATCGTTCCAGAGCAGGAATCCTTCGAGTGCGAGCGCGGCGTCTGGTTGAATGCCATCGTCACCAACATCAGCACGATGCCTGTCGCAGTCGTCTGGGGCGACTATCCTTACGACGATTTGCTAAAGTTTGAACTCGCGCGGCCCGATGGAGGTGTGACACCTCCTCCCAGGCAGAGACTCTGCCCGCCTGTCGACGCCTTGACGTCTCGCGACGTCATCACGCTATTGCCGGGCGAGAGCCGCGAGCGAATGATCGTCTTAAGCATGATGCCCGGTGGAAATGTCCAGACGTTCCGCTTCGTCTATCCCGGTGAGTACTTGCTGAGAACTCGCCTGCGAGTGATCCCGGTTGAGTCCACGCCCGATTCACGCGCCTCATATCGTCAATCGGGCGAAGAGACCTGGGTTCAGGCAGACGAGCTCAAGTTGAAAGTCCTCGGCACCGTCCCCGATCCGACGCTTCACTTTTCGATGAGAGGCGTTGTTGAAGACACCGAGGGAGATCCCATTCCCGATGCTGAGATCCATGTCGAGTCGCAGCATGAAGGATTTGGCGTCGACGGAGTCTACTGGCATCGCATTGATCGTGTCGTCACCGACGGCAGAGGTCGCTTCGGTATCGAAGGGCTCGATCGCAGCGTCGCCCGCTATCGATTGATTATTACTCATCCCGATCATCCCAATCGATTCGTCGAAATCCCGACTACGTCGAATGAAGGCATCGTCGAACTCGATCCCTTGCAAATGCGAGACGGCTTTCTCTTGCCGGGCATCGTGACCGACGTCGATGGCAATCCCATCGTCGGAGCGCGAGTCAGCACGTCGTTCGATCGCACGTACTGGACCAACCTCGAAGGCAAGTTCGAAGCCTCAGGCTTTGTAACTTCGATTGAGGAACTCGCCGAAGCTCCCCAATTTCAAATCTGGAAGCGCGGCTGGGTTGATGCGGAAGAACCGGAGTTGATCGAAATCGAAGGCCGCCCGATCGTTCGATACACGCTGATGCCCGAGTCCGAACAACAGATTACGGGGATCGCTCGTTTCGAGAATGGTGAACTTGCCACGAATTGTGATCTCTATGTCTATCGCTCTCCATCCGATGGTTATCCGATCGAGTCGACGATTGATGTCACTGGAAGGTTCGCAATCGACTGGCCTCAAGTCGCTGGCAGATCAAATCATGGAGTGGTCGTCGTGCTCAGTCCCGGTGAACACCATTTGCCTCGTCGAGCCTGGATAGCCCCCTTTGACGAGATCGCTCCTGGGGAATCAAACGTGGAATTCACGTTTCCGGATTCCAAATCGCTGGCAGTCACCGTGACTCCAACGAACACTCTCCCGGAGTCTGCGACGATGACCGTCAACGTCCGTCTCGCCACGGCGGGTAACCGGGAGCAGTGGCTCTTTGAGGAACATCTTCCGTCTACCGGGGGAAGTCTGTCGTGGGACCGGCTCTCACCCGGCGACTACAAGATCGAAGTGACGATCGATCATGCAAATCATTGGAATTGGAACGAGACGGTTACCATCGCTTCGGACGCAGATGTGCCGGCAACGTGTGACTTCGATCTCCCGGAATTGCTGTTTGGCGATGCCACGATTCAAGTCGTGACATCGGATGGCGTCACTCCCTGGCGGGGCGGCAACCTGTGGATCGACAGCAGTCACGGCTGGGGTTCGATTCCCGTCCGCAATGGGCGCGCCAGCCTGAGAGATATTCCGGCCGGCCGCATTCAAGTTTCGGTTCACACCGACGGGTATGCCCGCACGCGACTTCACGGCGAGATTATCGCCGGCGAGACTGTCGAATTGGGGATTCTACGGGCCTTGACGATTGATGAAGGGTCCGGCTTGGTTGTCGGCCGAGTCTTGTTAATGGACGGCGGACCAGCCATAGGAGCCCGCGTTCAAGCGATAGGCGGCAGCTATGGTCGTGCACCGCATCTGGGGGGCGAACCCGTCGATGGCGACGGACTGTTCGAGATCAGACTTGATCCAGGAAAGCAAACGCTGCAAGTCGAGCTGTCTCACATAGCGGCGATAGATTCCACCAACGGCGGATTCAACCAGGGATTCTTTTCGTTCTCACAACGTCAATTGGCAATGCAAGTCGATGTCGAAGCCGGCGAGGAGTCGCAGATTGAAATCGTGATTCCGCCGATGACGAGTGAATTGCAAATTGGCGGGGAATCACTGGGTACGGCACTACTCTACGTACCACTCGATGCGTCGATGACGTTCGAGGACACAAAGTCCTGGAATTCGATGATGGATGCGGGTATCACGTTCACGCAGCTGCCCGAAGGTCTCGCACAACTCATTTTGTCGCGCCCACTTTCAGAAGATGAGTTTACTGATCGTCACCAACCACACGTCCATGTCTGGGAGCACCGATGGGTCGATATCGAAGGGAAAGCGTCGACGCTGGAGGTCGAAGAGGTTCAGGCCGCACGCGTGCAGGTTTCACTCACTTCAGCGGATGGCGAGCCGATTACCAACTTCCTGCTGCGTGCCACTCCCCAGTATGACGATCTCCCAGAGCATATTCGCGCGATGCGGACGCCAACAGAGGTGCGATCGACCGGCGTATACGTCGAAGATGGCAACGGCGTGTTGTACCTGGCCCCGGGTCGCTACGACGTATCGATTTCGGAGGGAGGCCGAACCATCACTCGTAGCGTGGAGATTCACCATCAGGAAACGGTCACACTTGAGGTGGAGCGAGAAGCAGACTGAGTTTCCTCGGTTGCTCGAATTCAGAGTTCTGCAATCGCCTGGGCCACTTCATCCACGTGGCCGGCCACTTTGACCTTAGGCCAGACGGCGGCGATCTTGCCTTGCTTGTTGATCAGAAACGTCGCCCGCTGCAGTCCCATGTAGGTCTTGCCGTAGTTCTTCTTCTCGACCCACACGCCATACTTCTCAGCCACTGCGTGATCGGCGTCGGAGAGCAGAATGAATGGCAGTTCAAACTTCGTGGCGAACTTCTCGTGTGAAGCAATTGAATCGGTGCTGACGCCGAGGACAACGGTTCCCGACTTCTTGATCTGGTCCCAGCGATCGCGAAAGTCGCACGCTTCGGTAGTGCAACCTGGAGTGTTGTCCCTCGGATAGAAGTAAAGCACGACAGCCTGCTTCCCTTTGTATTTGCTGAGGCTGACTTTTCCTTCAGGAAAGGCTGGCAAAGTAAATGAGGGAGCCGTCTTGCCGACTTGGGGCATCTCGTTCATTGATTCTCCTTGGACCGTGGCGGGTTGATCTTCTACAAATCTGGGCGGGCGTCCATTTCGGCGATCGACGCGGCATCGTCTTCGATAACGGGCAGCCTGATCGTGAATGTCGCGCCGTGGCCCGGAGTGCTGGCGACGTCGAGGGTGCCGCCATGTTCTTCGATGATCTTGCGGCTGACGGCCAAACCGAGTCCGGTGCCGCGAGAGCCTTTCGACGAATGAAAAAGCTGGAACAATTGCGGCAATTCCTCTTCGGGGATGCCGGGCCCATTGTCGGCGACCTCGACCAGAATCATGTTGTTCTCGTCGTCGCGGGATGTACGGACGGTAATCCGCCCTTCCTCGGCATCATGCAGGGCGTCGATGCCATTCAGGATGAGGTTCAGCACGCAGCGATGGATCCCCTCGGAATCAAACATCGCCGCCGGAACATCAGATGACAGTTCGGGTACGAGCGTTACCTCGGAGTCTTCGGCTCGAGCTTGTGCCAGTTCCAGGACTTCGGAAACCACGTCGTTCACTTGCGTGACCTGGTAATCGGGCGTCCGCTCTTTGCCGAAGGCCAGCATGTCGACGACGAGATTGTAGATGCGGTCCTGGTTGCGTTCGACAATCTTCCAACCCTTGCGCACGAGTTTCTGGTCATCCTGTTCCAGCCCGGCGTCAATCAAATAGCTGCCGCCTCGAATCCCCTGCAGGATATTCTTCACATGGTGACTCAGTGTCGAAATCGTCTGACCGACAGCGGCAAGTCGTTCGGCGGTCACGAGAGCCTGTTGATATCGGTCGTTCTCCACCGCCAATGCCGACTGGCGTCCGACGGCGCTCAGAAGAGCGAGTTGCTCGTCCGAAAAAAGTCCCGGCACTTTCTCGGCAGGGCTGGTTTGCGATGTCGTGTCGAGATAGATGACGCCCATCAGTTCGTAACGGCCCTTCATTGGAACGCACAACGCCTCGCGAATCCCCGATCGCACAATGCTTTGTCCCGCCTCGAAGCGAGAATCGTGAAGAGCATCCGAGGTACGTACAGCTTGTCCGTGCGTCACGACGTATTCGACGATGGTGCGCGACACCGGCACTCGTCCTCCGACGTCGGTCCCCCCGCGATGGCTGACGACGCGCGGAAGAATGCGGTCGGTCTTCGGATCAGTGACGAACATGCAACCACGATGGGCCCGCATACTGTCAACCGCGAGATCGAGAATCCGCTGCAATCGCTGATTAAGCGACAACGTCGGATGCACCGCTTCTTCAGTCACCTGATACAAGAGTCGCAGGTAGGGGTCTTCGCGGTGAATATCGGTCGACGCACGACGCATAATGTCGCGCCCCGCATCCCAATTCATCTCGCTCACGATCTCCGATCGCTCGTGCTGCGCGTCGGTGGCCACCATATCGACACGATGCGAAGCGTCTTCAGGTTGCTCGCCAGATCGAAACAGCAGTACCGTTCTTCCCAGTTGCACCTGGTCGCCATCACGCATTGGAGTGGGATGATCCACCGGCTTTCCGTTCAGGAACGTACCGTTCGAGCTCGCCGCATCACTGACGAGCCACTTTCCATCCTTAAAATTGATGACGGCGTGCAGCCGCGAGACTTCGGTATCGAGAATGCGAATGTCGACGCCGAGACCCCGACCGAGTTGCAACTCCGGTTGCGGAGGCAACTGATAGCGGCCTCCTTGGTTCGCTCCATGAATGACCAGGAGTATGGCAGACTTCGGTGGAATGGTATCAGGCACGAGAATCCGCTTCGGGCGGCATTGAAGACCTGACGGCGACGTCGCCGCCTTGCTGCATGACTCTACTGAGCATAACCCAAGAGTGCCGATCGAATAAAGCTTACCGACTAACGATCGGCGGCTCCTGTCGTTCTCTCAATCCATGGTTCGGTTACTCCACGGTCTGTACTGTTATCGCCATAACAATCGGAGCGGTCGGGTCGTCTCCTTTAAGGAGTTCGATTCGTTCGATCACGTCCTGCCGCTCCGGAACAATGCTCAGATAGCGAATCTGCTGATTTCCGAGAGCGAACGCGAACTCGGATTCCGGAACATCGACCCGTCGTATGTAGTCCGCGAAATGAATGCCGTTAATCAGTTCATGGTCCTCGACGCCGCCGTCGGCGTAATGCAGGCGGACGATCATCGAGACGCTCTCCTGCTGCTCATATGGGAATCCCCAGCCGCTGACGCCGCTAAGGAGATGAATCGCAACTGCCGACGTATTGCAGGGCATTTCAACGCTTGCAGGCATCGTCGGCGGCAAGTGGCCGCGTGGACCATTCAGGAGTACGACGTTGGGCGTTGTTCCGTCGCGTGGATCGACTAACAAGAAGGGGACGTCGCGAAACGTCTTGACCGACCAGTCTTCAAAGATCAGACGATCGGGACCATCGTCTCCGGTTTCGAACATCCCGCGCGTGCTGATGGCGGTCGCCACTTGACCCAGCGGAAGCGGCACGTACTTCCCCTTCGCGGTGAGGAACTCCAACAGGTCGACGATCTCCTGGCGAGTGACGTTCTTCTCGAAACCCTCGGGCATCAGCGAACGGTTGGAACTGATGAGTTCATCAATATCTTCGCGAAGCACAACAACCGCCTTACCTTGTGAGTCGAAGAGTTCCAGGGTCGTGCGCGTTTCGGAGGCGAGCATTCCGGAGATGATCTGACCGTCAATGGTGGCGATCGTGTAGAGGCGGAAGTTACCTTCGACGCTGCGGCTTGGATCGAGAATGTGATTGAGTAACTCTTCCTTCGGATGCACCGCCATGCCAGTCAGGTCGGGGCCGATCTGTTTCCCTTCGCCGCTGTGCGTGTGGCAGATGCCGCAATGCTTCGTGAAGATGGCACGTCCCGCCATCACGTCGCCGGTTTCGTCGCAGACCGACGCCAGTTCTTCGATGACCGCCTGCCGATCGGGGTTGGGCAAGTTGCCCGACCTGGCCAGCAAGTCGGTCGCCAGGTCTCGCAGACTCTGGTCCGGGTGTGCAAGCAACGCCTGCCGTTGATCGAGCGCGAGATCGTTGACGGCAATCTCCCCCTCTTCGATCGCTCCGAGCAATTCACGGGTGAAGTCCGGGCGAGCGAGCAATGTTCGCAACGCGGCAGCCTTTGCCGTCGGGGTGAAACTTGCGAAAGCCTCCAGCAGTTCAGCGGCGGTATCCGACGACGAACTGTTCCGCAGGCTGTCGATAATGGCGGCTGTCAATTCTGGTGACGACTGCGCGGTAATGGTTCCCAGCAGCCGCTGGACCGTCTGCACATCATCCCCTTGAAACTCCATGAGTTGTCTGGCCGCAGCAGCGCGATCGTCATCGTCGGCGTCGTCGTTGCGAATGAGTTGCAGCAGCGACGCTGCAATCTCCGCGGCATGCTCTTCAAACGCCTCGGAACCCCAAGCTCTCGCCAACTGCACGACCTGCCCCTTTCCGGCAGGCGATAGGCGTACCACAATCGCGATCAGCGACTTCTCAGCCTCCTCGCTCAGCTCCAATTCACGGTTATCGGGCCAACCGCGCGCCAATCCGGCGATAAAGGGATCGAGCAACGTCGAGTCGGCCTCAGCCATTGCGACCAGCACGGGTTGCAGGGCGTCCCCCGGATTCCGGCGAGCCAGATGCTCCGCCACGATACGAACAATCTCTTGTGATCGTTCGGGCAACGGCTCTCCATTCGCGAGCGCGGCGAGGACGAACACGTCGTGAGTGGCGGCAGCCGACGTCAATGCATCGGGCAGCCAGCGGTCTTCAAGGGTGACATCATCATGGAACAACGGCACGAGCGATGCGGCGGCATCTTCAGAGGCCGGCATCTCTGAGGCTGTCAACAACATTTGCAATCTGACGAGCGCATCCTCGTGACTGGAGATGCCATCACCGCCGCTGAACAACCCTGCAACCGACTCCGTTCCACGCGGCCAGACGGTCGCTGCCGCCCGGCGGACAGTGAGTGATGGATGGCTCATGGCGCGCTGCAGGAGACTCATCGCTTCGGGATCGACGTCACCTTCGAAGGCACCGAGGCCCGCAAGCGTCCACACGACGTGTGCGGGGCCGGGTGCAAAGCCTGTTGCATCAATTCCCCCATCGCCGAACAGATCGATCAGGTCGGCCTGAATCGACAAATCGCCGCGTTCGATCAGTATTCGTTGAGCGTGCAATCGCCAGAGCATGTTGCCGCTGCGCAGCATTTCCGCCAGGTCCGCACTATCGAGCGCGTTCAGATCCCGAGCCTGCGAATAGCTCCCCCCACCGTGAACGATGCGATAGATCCGTCCGTGCGTCTTGTCTCGCAGCGGGATGACGTATGCATTTCCGCGACCCGTTTCATAGCCGGCAGGTGTCGGGTTGTGTTGGACGATGTAGTTGTACCAGTCGATGACCCAGACATTTCCATCGGGGCCGACCTCCGCCATGATCGGCGCGGTCCACTCGTCGTCGCTGGCAAGAAGATTGAACGGGCTGTACGAGTGGAAATCGCTTCCCTCCTGGTTCAAGACGAAACTTCCGACCAGGTGCCCGGTGGGACCGCAGACGAAGGCAACGCGGTTCCAGTATTCGCGTGGATAGGTTCTCGCGGTGTACAAGGCATGACCGGCACCCGAGGTATAACCCCCGTGCTGATCGACTTGTCGTATCTTGTCGGTGATCGGATCGAACAGAAACGAATCGGCGATGCACTCCAGCCGGGAAGCGGACCAGCCTCGTACCTGCTCGTAGTATCGATTCGCAATCGGCATATAGACGCTGGGATCGCGATTGGCGGTTGAGCCGAAGAGCAGTCCTTCCTCACTTAGTCCGACACCCCACGAGTTGTTGTCGGTCGACCGCAAGAACTCGAGATGAGTGACTTCAGGGAGTCCATCGTCACCCAGGGCAAGCTTGAGGCGATAAAAGCCTTGTGAGAACCTGAGTTCCTCACCGCCGACTGTCCCTTCAAAGCCGGCATAGCCGACGATTCCGTAGTACCAGTTGTCGTGTCCATAGCGCAAATTGCTCGGCCCGGCGTGCGTGTCGTTGGTATTCCAGCCATCGATCAAGACTTTGCGCACGTCGGCCACATCGTCTCCATCGGTGTCCTTAAGGAACATCGTCACTGGAGCTTGATGCACAATCAATCCGCCGTAAGCATGCGAGATACTCGTGGGGATACTGAGCTTATCGGCAAACACCGTGAACTTGTCGGCGACTCCATCATCGTCGGTGTCCTCGCAGATGCGGATCTGATCATTCCCTTCCCCTGATCGCTGCAAGTCGTTGGGATAATCGACCGTTTCGGCGATCCAGAGTCGACCACGTTCATCCCAGGTCATGCAGATCGGCTTGAAGATGTCGGGATCGGAGGCAAAGAGCTCGACATGGAACTGAGTCGGAGTGACCATGTGAGTCATCGAATCGGCAGGAGTCATCGGACTCTGTATCTGCCGAATCGGTTCTCCGATCGTTCCCCAACTCTCACCTGCGGGATAGAACGGAACCTCCGCCGGTTCGAAGGCGAATGGGGCGGCGTCCTCCGGTATTGTCGTCAACTGAGGAACGGGGAAACTGCCGCTGTCTGCATACGGTGGGATGACCGACATGTTTGCATCGCACGCCCAGCGAATGCCTCGCTCAATCAGATTGTGAAAGCCGGGGTGCTTAAAGGTTCGATCATCGTGTCCCCAGGCGGTATAGAAGACGCGACCCTCGCCATGATTCCGCACCCAGGTCCAAGGCTCTCGGCGTTCGAAGTCAACTCGGTATTCGAGAACTGTCCGATCGGGATTGTGCTGTCGATGAACGTAAGTCTCATCCCAACTTTCAAAGCCTTGAAAGCCTTGCATCAGAGGATGATCGGTATTCGCCAGATGAGTGCGAAACTCTCCTGTGGTGTGACTGTCGAATTGGGCACCGACGAGTGCGACGTAAGCCTGAGAGTTGCGAAAGCAGTAGCTCGCGCAATGGAGTGGAATGAAGCCATGTCCCGATGCCACGAAGTCGAGCAAAGCCTGTTCCTGATCGGAAGAAATCTCATCAATGTTGGCATAGACCATCAACCCGTCGTAGTCGGCCAGCACGTCGGGATGCAGGTCGGTCACCTCACCAGTGTAGTCGAGTTGCATACGTCGCTCGGCAAGCACAGGTTGCAGTTCCGCAAACCTCAATCGCGGTGTGTGATGCCCTTCATCACCCAAAAATAGGACTCGCACAGTTGGAGCCACGTCGACGTCGGCGGCATCATCAGCCCAAGTGACGGGTGTCGCGGTCATCGAACAGATGATGAAGGCGAGGGAGCGAAGGAATGGGGGATGAGTCATGGTCGGATGAAATGCGTGAGAGGCTTTGAAGTGTGAGACGCGCGAGTTGGACGCTCGCCGAATTGTCGGCTCCCGGGCGCTCAGGATTCAAGTCACACGGCAAAGACCGTCCTCGGCTGGACATAATCGGTCAAGACTTCGGCAATCGCGACCAAATCGTCCCCATCCTGCACAATCGCGATCCTTTCGCCCCCAAGGTCTACGACGTCAGACGATGCGGGGACTTGAGTGGTCGGTGGCAGCAACGGTCTGGGCCGAACCAAGGTCCACGGCAGCCTGATGCCGCGTCGAACCAACACGGCCTCGCCCTCACTCACCAGCATCGTCGGCAAATAGGAAACACCGGCTGACATCGGCTGCAAGTGCTCCGCGATCGACTCCAAGGGCAGCCGGACACCGTCGGCGACTTCGAGAGCATCCTCGATCCGAAAAGGGCCTATCGACGTGCGAGTAAGCGCGCTCATCAGCGCGCCCGAACCAGTGCGTTCACCAAGATCGCGGGCCAGCGAGCGTATGTACGTTCCCGAACCGCATTCGATCTCAAATCGTGCCAGTGGAGGCGTGTAGGCCATCAATGCGAAGCGATAGATGTCGACGGGACGAGGAATCAACTCGACATCTGCGTCCTCTCGGGCGAGTTGATACGCCCGTCGGCCGGACACCTTGACCGCGGAATAGACTGGCGGACGCTGCAGAAGCCGGCCTGTGAATTCCGGTAACAACGCCTCGATTTCACTCGTGGACTGCGGAAGCGGCCCATCACATTTGGTGATCTCTCCTTCGAGGTCGTCGGTGTTGCTTCTTTCACCGAACCGGAATTCGGCCTGGTAGGCTTTGGAATGTACGTGAAGAAACGGGATCAGTCGCGTGGCCGAACCGATGCAAATCAGCAAGACTCCCGATGCCAGAGGATCGAGCGTTCCCGCGTGTCCGATCTTGCGGCGATGTCTCTGTCGGGTTCCGAGCCGCTCGATCGAGAGACTGACAAGGTCCACCGCCTCGCGCGACGTCATGCCCGGCGGCTTATTGATGGCGAGCAATCCGTTCACGATGAGTGTTTATGATTCTTGACGGCGATGTTCATCTTCTCTGACACAGTCGATAACGTTCGAAAACACTCGCGATCAACGCAAGGCTGGCATGAGGTGATACTCGTTGGAACGACATGCCTTAAGTCGAACAGCCGCTTTGATCTTCCGTAGGAATGCAAGTTGCACATGGTAATTGTAACGAATGAATCGATTAGACGTGTTGTAGGAAGTGTAGGTTATCGGAATGGCGACCCCTCCGGATTGGCTGGCTGCAATGGTCAACGACATCGCACTGCGGATCCTGCCCGTGGATCCGTTGGCGCCCATCGGCTGCCATTACGCGCATGTTGACGATTGCTGGGAAGTGACGCTCTTCGTCTCGGCCTCCGAAGTCGTCGGTGGAGAATACGATGGCGAGCGATTCGCATCGGCTTATCAGTTTGATCTCGTGGGGGTCGAGGCACACTTCGACGATGTGACTGCGTTGGGCTGGCAGCCGATCGAGTTTGGCGAAGGAGACGATGTCGGCCCCCACATCGCCATTGAAGGGGTGCGTGACGGTCATCAAGTTTGGGTGCGTGTCGCCGCCTTTCCTCCCGCTCATCTCGAAGCAGGCCGGATCTTCAACGTGCTGAATTCGACCATCGACGAGTTGTGGTAGCGGAGTTGCGAACGGTGCCGTCGTCAAAGCACTGGACTTACCCACGTCGATGCGATTCCACTTCCCTGCCGGTGGCCATTCGGATATGAATTGGTGGATGAGATCCGCTGAGGAGTCCCCGATATGCAAGCCAGCGCAAAGTGTTCTAACTGCGGCGCCGAAATGAGCAACCTCACGTTTTCGTGGGGCAAAAAGCAGTGGCTATGGGGTTTGCTGACGATGATCCCGCTCTTAGCATTCATGTGGTGGAGCATCGCGCGCCTCGACAGATCCCAGCACGATTATCGCCAGGATCTTCAGATACAGATCGCCGAGACAAAGGTCACCGACGAGGTATATACGATTATCGGCACCATTGAGAACTCGGGTGAGGTGAGATGGGAACGCATCAAACTCGAAGCAGAGTTCTACGACGCCGATGGTGTCTTTCTCGATGAGTTCATTGACTACGTGAACAGCAGAATCGACGCAGAACGGATCGAGAACTTCAAGTTCACGATCGGCAGTGCATCGGCCGACATTCGCGCCGATGGCGTACGCATGGACCTTAAGATCGCGGACGCCTCCACGAGCATTTTTTGATCGCGCTGTACCATGCATCGCGACAGACGTTCAAGGTACGGCTCTCAAGCTCGCGACCATCATTCCGTTTGACAGACCGATTCGCTGTGGGAAACGGTGTTCAACGCCGTTTTGCTAGCGTAACCTCATGCGATGCCACGCCTGTTCGCAATTCTACTGACACTTCTTCCGCCGGGCCTCCACGTAATGGGAGGCGAATTGCCCGGGGATGAACCACATCTCGCTGTCACGAGTCAACCCAATGAAACAGACTACGTGCGCGAGTTCGACAATATCGCTGAAGACGATGATTGGCTAATCGGTGCGTACTACTATCCCTGGTATGCGGCAGACGGCAGGCACTGGAACGAGGGAGTCCCACGCGTGCCATTTCTTGGGGAGTACGGCTCCGCCGACGAGCAGGTCATCAATCGCCATATCGACTGGGCGAGTGGACATGGCATCGATTTCTTCGCCATCAGTTGGTGGGGACCGCGGTCGTTTGAAGCCGACGTGCTCACGAACCAATACCTTTCGGCCGATCTCGCGAGGGACATGAACTTCGCCATCATGTACGAGTCGACTGGGCGTCTCGAATTGCATGACGGCCAAATCGATATTGGTTCACAGCGAAATCGCGATCGACTGAGAAGCGACTTCCGTCTACTTGCTGAGTCGTACTTTAGGCACCCCAACTACCTGCACATCGACGGCCGCCCCGTCGTGTTCGTGTACCTGACACGCATCATGACAGGTGACGCGGTGACGACGTTGGACCAGGTTCGTCAGGTCGTCCGTGATACGTGTGATGAGGAGTTATTTCTCATTGGAGATGAGGTCTACTGGCACGAGCCGACGGCAGAACGCCTCGGTCTGTTCGACGGAGTCACGCCCTACAATATGCACACCTCGTCGCCAGATGTCGCCGATTGGTTCCTGCTCGAGTTGCCGGGGAAGTACGACACATGGAGTTCGGCCTGTGAAACGTCGGGAGTCCGATTTGTTCCCAGCGTGATTCCTGGATTCGACGACACTGCGGTCCGACCTGAAGCACGGCACCCTGTCATCCCACGCAGCCACGAACTGTTCGCGAAGCAACTGGAAATGGCATTCGACAATTCCGATCAGGAGCTGCGCATGGTGATGATCAATTCCTGGAACGAATGGCACGAAGACACCGCGATCGAGCCTGCCGAGGACTTTGAATTCCAGTACCTCACGACGCTGCGTGATTTGCTGCAGTCGCCTTGATGAATACCAGGGTTGAGGCCGCGACTGTGGACCGCCATCGACTCGCGGTTTACTCTGCGTGGGTATGCACGACGTCACGCAGATCCTCAAACAGATCGAATCGGGCGATCCATCAGCGGCGGAGCAGTTGTTGCCACTGGTGTATGATGAGCTGCGCCGACTCGCGGCGGCACGCATGGCGCAGGAGGCACCTGAACATACATTGCAGGCGACGGCACTCGTCCATGAAGCCTACCTGAGACTTGTCGATCAGGAGGAGCAGCCGAAGTGGAATCATCGCGGTCACTTCTTTGCGGCGGCGGCCGAAGCGATGCGACGGATTCTCGTGGAGTCGGCCCGTCGCCGGCGATCGCTGAAGCAGGGGGGTGAGTTCAGTCGGAAGTCGATTGACGAAGTTCAACCGGCAGTGCCGTCACGCCATCCCGACCTGCTGGCATTGGATGAAGCTCTCAGTCGTCTGTCCGAGCAACGTCCCGAAATCGCGCAGCTTGTCACACTGCGGTACTTCGGCGGGCTGACGATGCAACAGGCCGCCGATTCGCTGGAGATTCCGCTCCGCACCGCCGAGCGAAACTGGGCCTACGCCCGCGTGCGTGGCTGCTGCAGGAATGTTCTCCCTTGTAGGGAACCACTCCGTAGGCAGCCGAAGTGACAAATCCGTGAAGAATCGTCAGATTTATGGCGGGGTAGGAAATCGCTTTTCGCACTGCTATCGCAAAGCATTTTCGATCTGGCACCTGGAGCCGTGATGATGGACGAGCAAAGCATCTTTCTAACCGCTCTCGACAAAGAGACCCCCGATGCGCGAACCGCCTACCTGGATTCAGCTTGTGGAAACGATACCGCGTTGCGAGATCGAATCGTTGCATTGCTAGCGCGCCACGATGATGCCGGCAGTTTTCTCGAACGTTCCCCATCGGAACTGGATGTCACGGCAGTTGCAGCGGGCGACACGCACGAAGATGGCGGAGTTGCGAACGATTACACCCGCACCGCGCTCTACGACACCACCGACGACATTCCTCTCGACTTTCTGCATCCCTCCGACAAGCCCGGCTGCCTGGGGACGATCGGGAAGTACGAAGTGCAATCGGTGATCGGCCGTGGCGGAATGGGTGTCGTGCTCAAGGCCCACGACACGCGGCTGGAGCGCACCGTCGCCATCAAGGTGCTTGCTCCGGAACTGGCAGCCAATCCCACAGCCAAGCAGCGGTTTGAGCGAGAGGCCAAGGCGGCAGCAGCGGTCGTCAGTCCGCACATCGTCACGATTCACGCAGTTGAAAACGACAACGTTCCCTATCTGGTGATGGAACTCGTCGACGGTCGCACTCTGAGAGACAAACTCGATGCCGTCGGGATGATGGGCGTGAAGGAGATCCTGCGGATCAGCTCGCAGATTGCGCACGGCCTCGCTGCTGCCCACAAACAAGGGTTGATGCACCGCGACATCAAGCCGGCGAACATTCTGCTGGAGAACGGCGTCGAGCGGGTGAAGATCACAGACTTCGGTCTGGCCCGCGCCGTGGACGACCTCAGCGTCACCCGTACCGGCGAAGTGGCCGGCACGCCGCAGTACATGTCTCCGGAACAGGCGATGGGAGAAGGGGTCGATCATCGCAGCGACCTGTTCAGTCTCGGCAGCGTGATGTACGCGATGTGTACCGGGCGTCCACCGTTTCGCGGCGACAACGCGATCGCCGTCATCCGCCGAGTGGTGGACGAATCGCCGCGCCCGATTCGCGAAGTGAACGCCGACATCCCGGACTGGCTGTGCGAGATCATCAACAAACTGCTGGCGAAGCAGCCGGCAGATCGCTACCAGACCGCAAAAGAAGTCGCGAGTGTGCTGGAAGAAAAACTCGCCGAACTGCAATATCCATCGGCTGCAACCAGGACTGAAGTTACGGCGACACCACAGCCCCTGCCATCGAGCGTGCCAGTGGATCGCGTCCCGTCCAATCGCAAGTGGCTGGTTGGCGCGAGTGCGATCGGCGGCATCGCGCTGCTGACGGGAATCATCATCACGATCATCAATCGCGACGGCAGCAGAACCGAGATACGTGTACCGGAAGATTCACGGATCGAGATCACGACCGACGACGTTTCAACGACCAATCCTCCGATCACGGTCGACCATCCAAACTCATTCCCTCCCGGCTCGTCTGTCGACATCCTCACGTCCTCCGACTGGGAATGGACCGAGCCGGTCAACCTGGGGCCGCTGGTCAATACACCTGCCAACGAAGGAGGGCCGGCATTGTCGGCTAATGGCCTGTCGCTGGTGTTTCACTCCAATCGTGAGGATGGACTTGGAGGTCCGGATCTCTGGATCAGCCGGCGTCGGTCGATCGATGATGAGTGGGAAGCGCCGATCAATCTGGGAGAGTCGATCAACTCCACCTTCGCCGACGACAATGCCTCGTTGTCTGCCGACGGGCTAATCATGGTCTTTGAATCCGATCGTCCCGGCGGCGTCGGATACGATGATATCTGGATGGTGACGCGTCCCAGCCTGTCGGAACCTTGGTCGACACCCGTCAACCTCGGCGAGCCCGTCAACTCCACGAGTTACGAATTCGGGCCTGCGATCTCGAGTGATGGTCTCAGTATCGTTTTCATTTCGGGTAAGGGCGGTCACTCTGAACTGTGGGAAACATCACGATCATCGCGCGACGCCCCCTGGTCGCCACCGCGTAACCTGGGGCCGCAAATCAACAGCCCGGCGTTTCAGGGTTGGGCAACGCTGGCGAGCGACGGGCTCTCGATGCTTTACAACTCGAACCGCGCCGGCGGGTCGCCTGCGGGACCGATGTGGATCTGCACACGGGCATCAACGGCCGACGAATGGTCGGCTCCCATGCGCCTGCAACCCAACGAGCAACGCGGAGTCTGGTCGCCGTGCCTCAGCGGTGACAATACGATCATGATGTTCGATTCACGCCGCCCCGGCAGCCAGGGTAATGGGGATTTCGACATCTGGATGACGCGCCGTGTGAGACGGAATAATACTCTTATCGCAACGGTGCCGGGGGATGTGCCTCTGGAGTGGTCGCCGCCGAACATTCCCATCGGCGAGTCGCCGCTCGACAATCTCGATCGGGCGATGATCCCCGAAGCCGAGCGCTTCGACTGGCAGCCGGAAGAACTCGTCGCCGTCATCGGCAGCCACGCAAGGCGGCATTGGAACCATGGCACGTCGGTGGCAATCAGTCGCGATGGTTCGCAGGCGGCGACTTGTGCGGATCCAGGTGATGTGATCGTCTGGGATGTCGCCAGTCAAACGCCGAGGCTTCAGTTTCAAACGAATTACCTGGCGATGCATTCGCTGGTCTTCGCGCCGCATGGCGACCAACTGATTGACGGGTGGGGTCAAGTGTGGGACATCTCGGGTTCGACGGCTGAACGCGTTCCACTGGCTGATGGTGCCGAGCGATTCCCCTGCGAGCGAGGATATGTCTTTCTTTGTGAAGAAGGTCGAACGCTTGTCCATATCGGAGAAAACGGAGTGGGACAGAGTTTCGACCTCGAAAACCTCGATCCGGCACCCGTGGACCAATTCACGTTTGCAGGTGGCTTTGCAGGTGGCAGCGGTGAAACCAGCTTTGCGGCGACGCAAATTGACGATGTTATGTATCGCACTGCTGAAGGCGAATGGAGACAATGCCGAGTTGAGAATCAACACTTTGTCGATGATGAACTGTTGGCATTGCAGTTAGAGCCGGAGGACCGCGTGCTTGGTTTGTCCTCGGATGGTCAACTGGTTGCGGTCGGCAACATGGATCGTCTGGAATTGTGGGACATCGACGGGTCGTCTGAGGCACCCGTGGTGGGACGGTCGGGCATCCTTGACCCTTTTGGCAGCATCCAGTTCTCTCCTGATGGACGGTGGATTGCCAGTCGATACACGGAAATCCACTTGTTCCAACGAGATTCTCTGGAAGACGTTGCCTCATTGGATCAAACGGGATCGTCGTCCAATTGCTCGTTGGAATTCTCGGCGGACGGCAATCTGGCCGTCATCGCCAACAGTGAAGGATTTGTCCGATTCTGGGATTTTTCTGCTGAGACGCCCGTCGAGTTGTCGCCACTTGATCCGTCGACCGCGGTCGGCCCTCCAGCATATGACCAGCGGCCGTTTCTGTGCGATGGTGGCAAACACCTGCTGGTGCAGCACTACAGCCACAAGCGATACCACATGGAGAATCAGATTCTGGATCTCACCGGCGTCGAACCAATACCGTTCCCGCATGTCGACTCGGCGTTTGATGCGGTTTCCAGAGGAATGCTCCTCCCGATCTCGCAGAATCGAATCGTTGGCACCGGTAATGGAGCTCAAGTTCAACCGCGCCTCTATCACTTCGATGGTGATGCCTGGCAAGTGACTGGCGAACAATTTGGACCCACTTCCGTCGCCGGACTCGTTTCACCAGACGGAGAGTCGTTTGTGACACTCCCAATTGAATCACCCAACGAGCTTTCAGGATGGGACGTGACGGTCGAGCCAGTGACCCAACTGTGGTCGCTCGCGTTGCCGACGACAGAGGGCACGCTGATCAGTATTAAAGTCCCTCTTGATTATTTCGGCAACGGCGAAGTACTCGGTGTGGCTCGCGCACTCGCCGAAGGAACGGGCGAGGTCTTTTTCGTCAAAAACCTGAAGACCGATCCGACAATCACCTGCACGCTCCCGCTGACACCGGATGCGGGGATGTCTCACTACACGATGGCACTCTCGCCCGATGGTCGCCTGCTGGCCCACAATCCATTTCACATGGCGTCGATTGTGCTGACGGATGTTTCCGGAGACGAGCCAATTGAGATTGCCGCGATCACTTCAGCCGAACACTACTCGCGCACCAACGAAGCCCGATGGTTCGCATTCAGTCCAGACGGACGACACCTGGCATACGGTAGCTCAAAAGGGATCGGCATCCTGGCGGTCCCAACATTGGAATCCGCCTATGAATGGCAGGCACCGGGGCCGGTCGATTGGGTCGAGTGGGCCGACGATGGTCGGCATCTCATCACGCACAACGGCAATAAGACGGTCTACGTCTTGAGGCTCAATCAGTTGGCGGAGTGAGGTGAGTTTCGGGAGCAAACTGGGACGATGGTGCTCGATGTCAGCACCTCAATCGAAATGATAATGAAAGAAGGCGGCTGCGACCTCAATGAGTCGCAGCCGCCATTCTTATGCGCGTGTTGAAATGGAGACCACCAACGGCGATTTCACTTCGGCATTACTGCTCGTCAGTCCGGAACGGCGAAGCCGGTAGACCTTCCTTGTTCGAGAGGTTTGGCTCGGCCTCTTGATGCCAGCCAAATCGAACTGCAGTCGGTGCAGTGACGCCGCTCGCACGTACAACAACTGTTTCGCCATCGATGTCGGCTTCGGCGTCGACAAACGCACCATCAGCCCCGGCGATCTGGAAGCGTGAAAGGGGCTCGCCGTCGCGGGAGGTGAGTCCCGATCCGACATGATCGAAATGGATACGAATCGTATCACCCTCAATCTCCATCGAATCGTAGAGCGGGCCGGAGTAGACCAGGTCTTCCTGACCGTAGGTTTGCGCCAAGGCCCAGAGAGCCAGGCGATAACCGACATCCTGCTTGTTACGAGGGTGAATGTCGGCAATGTTGCTGATGTCGACCGTCACTGCCATGCCCGTATGCGGTACTTCGAGCGTCGCGGTCTGGGCTTCCCAGATGCCGGGCAGACTCCCTGGGCCGTCGCCGTAGTGATAGGGGGCAAGTTGCACAAAGTAGAAGGGCATCTCGGGGTTGTTCCACACGGTGCGCCACCCGTCGATCAGGGCCTTCATCTTTTCGAAATAGAGCATCCCTTCGCCGTTGTTCGACTCGCCTTGATACCAGATTGCTCCACGAATCTCGTATGGCAGCAGCGGCGAGATCATGCCGTTGTACAATGCCAGCGGAGTTTGATGATTGATCGAACCATCATCGTTCTTGACCGGGAAGTTATCGAGGTTGTTGGCAATGTCGGCCAGCGCCGGGATGTGCTGAAAGCCTTCCGGCGGCGTCCAAGGTTCGATCCGCGTGCCGCCCCAGTTCGAGCCGATCAGTCCGATCGGAACATCCAACTCCTGATGCAGATGACGGCCGAAGAAATATCCGACAGCGGTGAAGCCTCCCACGGTTTCCGGCGTCGTCAACTGCCAACCACCGGCGGCAACATCGATCTGTGGCTCTGCGGCGGGAACATGGGGAATCTTGATGTGACGAATCTCAGGGTAGTCGGCTGCGGTACGTTCCTCTTCGAAGTTGTCTGAAGCGTTGACCGTCCATTCCATGTTCGACTGACCGGAACAGAGCCAGACTTCACCAACGAGCACGTTCTCGATCGATCGCGTGCTGGTGCCGGCCACGGTCAATTCATGCGGCCCGCCGGCATCCATGGATGGGAGATGGACCAGCCAGCGGCCTTCGTCATCCGCCTGGGCCGAAACGCTCGCGCCAGCTATTGAAACAGTTACCGTGGAGCCGGGGTCATCCCAACCCCAGATCGGGACTTCACGTTCCCGCTGTAACACCATGTTGTCGCCAATGATCGATGGCAGCTTGATCTCGGCCATCGCCGCCGAACTGAAGATGGCCAGCAGACTGCAGGCCAAGAGTGTGTTCAGACCGTGTCGTTGCAGCATCGTTGCTCCTCTGTTGTTGATTCGCTGGAGTGATCCTCTGTGTCACCCGAAACCGCGGGCAACTCGTGGGCGGGATTGTACCCCGGCGTTCGCGAATGTGCACGGCGGCGAACGTGATCGACCGCGAACTGAAATGAAAGCCGTTTATCAACACGCTCCGTGCGAGTTGAATCGCCTGGAGTACACGCTTTCCACCGAATGCCGTCGCATTTCCCGTGACTCATGTTTACGCTATTGTCATCGGGAGGGCCGAACTCACATCTCTGCAGTTTTTGCTGTCTCATGTCCACGATCATTGTCTCCAATGGCGGCGAGTACTTTGAGATTCCCGTTTCGGATCTCACCTCCGCCAAGCAGGATGGCTTTTACATTCCTGAAGAACGCGGGATGACGATCATTTCGAACGGTCAGGAGACGTTCGAGATTCCGATAGCCGATGTCCCTCAGGCAGAGGTCGACGGATACAAGGACTTGCTGGTTGAGCAACGCCGTCGAATCACGCCGCCGGCGGGAGCGAACGGCAATGGGCGGACCCAAGGGGGACAGTCGGCAGCCGCCAACGGTAACCCGAACCGTTCACGCATCGGGATTGTGATTGAGACACACGAAGCCGAGGAAGAGGCTCTTCGGCTGGAACGCGAGACGCTCATCGAAGAGCTTCCCGGATGGAAACGGCCGTTTCGCCGCATAATGTTCTATCTGCAAGACCATCGGCACGCGATCCAGCGGAGCAGCCTCGACTACGGCGTGAGCATGGTCTTGCATGTCGCCGTGCTGCTCCTGCTGGGATTGATCATTTTCAAGTCGGCTCAGCACGAACCAGACATCGAACTTGAGTCGGCGATCGAATCCGAAGGGGAACAGACCGAGCAGTTGGAGTTTGATACCGAACTCACTGAAATGCAGCTCGAGCCGACGACAATGCCATCGGTAGCACCCTCGAATGTGGAGTCGGAGGAAGTTGTCGAGATCGACGTGAGCGATATGGATCCCGCAGCCAATCTCGATCTGACGATGACGGTCGGCCTGAACATTAGCGTCGCGGGCGACCTGGCGGGTCGGAGTCGAGCGGGACGTCGCGCTCTGGCGGCCCAATATGGCGGAAACGCCGCCAGCGAAAGGGCCGTGGCTGAAGGATTGAGCTGGCTGGCGAGGCATCAACTTCCCGACGGGAGTTGGTCGTTCAATCACACGCACGTCGACGGCTGCGATTGCCAGAACCCGGGAACTCTCGACGACCAAGGGCGAGTGGGCGCTACGGGGCTGGCATTATTGACATATCTCGGCGCCGGTCACACGTTCTCGGAAGGAAGTTACAGTCCCCAGGTGACGAAAGGCGTTGCCTATCTGATGTCGCAGGTCTCCATCGTGGATGGGCAGGCGGACTTGCGTGGAACGACCGAGATCCATGGGATGTATCAGCATGGCATCGCCACCATTGCCCTGTGCGAAGCGTTGGCAATGAACTCGGTGGTGATTCAACGCACCAGCGCCAGCGCGGCAATTGAACTGCCCGACGGGACGACGATTACCAAGGCAGACTTACTGGTCGCCAATCGCGAATTGCGAGAGGCCGGCCAGGCAGCAGTCAATTTCATCATCGCCGCGCAAACCAAGCCCCAGGGAGGCTGGAGATATCAACCCGGCGTCGATGGAGACACTTCGGTCGTCGGTTGGCAGATTATGGCGTTGCAAAGCGCCAAGTTGGCCGGGCTCAATGTTCCGAACCAGACGTTCGCCCTCGCGGAAGAATTCCTCGACTCGGTATCACTCGACGACGGAGCGTATTATGGGTACGACCAACCGCAACAGAAAGCTTCGACCACGGCAGTCGGTCTGCTGTGTCGGATGTACATGGGCTGGCGGCGGGAGCGACCGGCTTTGCAGCGAGGAGTTGCGTTCCTGAGCGCGACACGCCCCGACATCAACTTCATGTATTACAACTATTATGCGACCCAGGTCATTCATCACTGGGGCGGTGAGGAATGGGAACAATGGAATGCTGTCATGCGAGACCACCTCATTCAGACCCAATCGTTTGACGGCCATCAACGTGGAAGCTGGTTGCCCGCCGACCCGCACGGTGCGGCGGCCGGTCGGCATTACATGACGTGCCTGGCGGTGATGACGCTCGAGGTCTATTACCGCCACTTGCCTCTCTACAAGGATCTGGAATAGGCAGCGTGACGGCAGTGGTCGTTGTGCGCGTGATCGCTACTCTTGCACGAGCACCTTAACCTGCGAGCCGATGGGCACGGTGGGCCATACGCGTCCTGATGGTGCGATGTCCACGAGCACGATCGAGTCGTCGCTGGTACGTGGGTCGAGCGTCTCAATCTGAGCTTGGGGCGCGATGCGTTCGACGACACCCTGGAGACGTTGGCCGCCGGGAAAAACGAGATCGACGACATCGCCCTTGGTGAATTCCGAGATGTATCGCGACGACACATGGGCGACCAGGAATCGCCGCTCGTCGTCGAGGATGTCGACCAGAGGTGTGCCCGGTGTGACAACAGCCCCCTCACCGACGCGGAATAGTCCCACGATGCCGAACGCCGTTGCTTGCGCCGACAATCGCACACTCTCGGTCTCAAGGTCTTCGAGTTGCGAGCGCACTTCGCTGATGCGAGTTTCGATTGTTTGCACTCCCACGGAACGCTGCACCATGGAAGGCAAATCAGCCTTCAAATGCTCCAGACTGTCTCGCCGATGATCGCACATTTCCACTTGAGCCGCCAACACTTCGGCGGAGTTAGCCATCAGTTCCATCCGCAGGACCGTTTGAACCTGTTCACTCTCCGGGACTCGATCGCCGAGCACTGTCGAGCGAAAGACCGGGTCGGAATCATTCCAGATGGCTGCCATCGAGCCGTCGGAAATGACGTCCGCCAGCATCGAATGTTCGAGTTCGCAGGCAAATTGTTCGCGGAGGAAATTCGACGCCTGCAGGTCAGCCTGCATGACTTCTTCATCAATCTCGCGCAGCCGCACGAGCAATTCCAATTCCGCCCGGGCCATCGCCTGTTGCAGTTCGCTCTCCAGCAACGCGAGCGTCTGTCGCTGTTCGGTGATTCGACGCTCCAACGAGCGGTCTTTGAGGGAAATCAGCGGCGTGCCGGCCGAAACATGATCCCCCTCTGCGACATCGATGCCAACGACAGTGGCGTCGCAATCGGCGGTGACTGTGCAAACGCGGGACTGCAGGTAGGCCGGGAACTCCGGAATCGAACGGCGATGAATCAATCGATCGACGCCGATGCCGGCCACCAGGGCGAGTAAACAGATCAACCATCCGCGCCCGGTCGATGATCGGGAGGGGGTGGCGTTTGTCAGGGGCGTCTCGGATGGCGAATTCGTCGTCACGGAAACGTCTGGTGGAATTCCAAGGGAGGTGAGCGCAATGTCACCCATGCAGTTGCTTCTATTAGGCATCGGGTGATACCAGTGCTTTCGATCACTGGAAGAGCGCAGTGGAAGCACGTCGTGGTGGGTTCGCCGTCAATGTTTCGCCAGCTTGCGTGGACATCCCATGTTGCGATTCTTGCCAATCCTGCCTGCAGTCGCGGTAATCAGTCGGGATTTCGTAACGACAACACGGGAAGCGCGCCAACGAAGGCACCTGCCGCAAGTCCACCGAAGTGGGCCGCGTTTGCGATTGGTCCGGCAGCCCCTGATGCGCAGATCAGCCCCCACGCCACGAATAAGAAGATGTAGCTCGACGACATCTCGAATCCGTCTTCGGGAACCAGACGCGATCGTACCCAGATGTAGCCGAACAGGCCAAAGCCCACTCCTGACATACCTCCGAAGAATGGACCGCTGAAAAACAACTGCGAAAAGTTCGCGACGAGATTGAGAAACAGTACGAGAATGAGGAAATACCATGTCCCTTTCAAATACTCGATGATTCCACCCAGCCGAAATAGCCACATCATGTTGAAGAGGATGTGCAGCACACCCAGGTGCAGGAACATGGGGGTAAAGATCCGCCAAAACTCACCGCTTCGAATTTCCGGGATGGCGTTCCAACCCTGAAAATCGTCGACGGTCGGCATGGGATCGTTCCTCAACCGCTGTTGCATCGCTTTGCTGTCGCTCATCATCACGAGTCTGGTGAATGGGATGTCACTGCTCCCGAACCGTGTCATTGCGGTCACCCAGACACTGACGGCGATCAAGCCGATCGTCAGCGGAATCCCCGGCTGCCGAGGCATCCGCCGCGTGCGAATCTGGGCCTTTCTCCGTGCCAGATCGTCCTCGAGCTTTCGTCGCTTGTAGCCGCTGCTCTTGCGAATCGCGTCGGTGTAACGCGGGTCGTCCGGAGCCTTCACGAACTCCGAGAATTGAGTCTTTGCCAGGTCGACCTTGTCCTCGTCCGACACCCAGACGACGTATTCTCCTTGTTCTTCCTCGACGTGCGATTTGATGTCCTGGGAATCAAGATAGGCGGCGAATCGATCGGCTTGTGGCTGATCGGTAAGACTTCCAACGCTTCTCATCGGGACGAATCTGCGTGTTGATTGTGGACAGGATTTGAACAGCGTAGCGATCGGGATGAGAGAAGTCAGTCGCGAGGCGAGCCGTCAATGTTTGCCAAATCGGAACATTTTAACTCACCGGCACAATCCGAAAGACCGATATGGAAGAAAGACTGTGTGTATGCCCCACTTTCTCAGAGTCGGGGTGCGTTGTTTAGGTTGCCTGGGTAAAGACGGACTCTCGTCGGGACTTCAGCAGCCGCACGGGCAGGGATGGAGAGCATGCCAAGGCGGTTCATAGCAATCTGGTGCATTTGTCTGAGCGCGTGGCCTGCAACCACGTTCGCACAGGCTCCGTGGGTCAATGGGGGCGCGCCACCCGTGGCTCCCGCGGGATGGCATCAGGGGTCTCCCAGGATGGCCCCTGCTGGCGATCCTTGGATGGGAGGCCAGCCCTACTATCCTCCGGCACCCATCTATGATGAACTCGTTCCACAACACACGCATTACGCCGGCGATCCCGCGCACAATATGGCGTTTAGTGATGTGATGGCTCAAAGTTGGATTCGGTTCGAGTACCTCAACTGGAAGATCGAAGCACCCGGCAACCATTTGCTGGGAGCGCAGATGGCAACGGAAGATCCCAGAGGGAATCCTCCCTTCGCCTCGGTCGATCGTGTTACAGGTGTACGTCCCAATAACTTCTCGTTCGTACCCGACACCAGTGGCTTTGACCTGGATGAGATCAACGGGATTCGCGGAACCATCGGCTTTCCTACGCGTGCTGGAACTTTTGAACTGAGTTCGTTCGTGCTTCAACCGGCGTCTCAGGATATGCGGTTTTCGCCGCGATTCGACCCGATCAATCTGATTCTGATCTATCCAGCCACGACGTTGCTGGACAACGGCATCCCGTCAGACACCGATATGATCCTGTATGACACGAGTTACCATGCTCGTCTCGAATCGCAGATGTTCGGGGCCGATGCAGTGTTCGTCGCTGGTCCTTACCAGGCAAATGTTCCGATCGAAGTCCATCCGACGATGGGCCTCAAGTTCGTGCAGTTCCACGAAGACTTTTTCATTCGTGGGCAAGACTTCGCATCAGGAACGAATCACCTGATTCAGGCGAAGGGCCACAACAACTTTGTGATGGCGACATGCGGACTCCGGATGGAGTCCCATCACGAATTCCTCACGTTGGGAATTGAACCTCGGCTGTTGATGGGCATCAATCGGCACGACGATTCGGTCTACACCGAGCAGATCTACAGTCCGTTGGAAGCGCCCCGCCTGACAGGCGAGGAATCGACCGACTTCTCCGCTGGATTTGAACTGCAGGCCTA
The DNA here is from genome assembly GCA_942492405.1 of uncultured Planctomycetaceae bacterium. Lineage (GTDB taxonomy): Bacteria > Planctomycetota > Planctomycetia > Planctomycetales > Planctomycetaceae > JANNSB01. The sequence goes on along the minus strand of CALOES010000044.1, from coordinate 97,824 downwards.
CGGAAAAGTACACCTCGGCGAACGCTTCACGCTGTTCGCCGGGTACAATCTCCTTTTCTTGTCAGACGTGACACGTCCGTTGAACATGATTCTCTACAACGACGCTGGTCTGACCAACCCGCCTGATATCAGCTACCAGAAGGACCGACAGTCGATGTTTACGCACGGGTTGACAGTGGGGGGCGAACTCTACTTCTGGGACTGATGTGTCGATCGAGCATGGATGGGCACACTATGCGTCTGCCTTAGCGCTGACAAGACTCGCTGAGGCGGTAGTCGACGTCAGGATCGGCGCGACCCAGTGTTGCACAAACACGTGGTTGACGCAGCCGAAATGACCCGCCAGGTTCCGATGCTTCAACATCGCAAACTGGTAAGGAATCTGATGCAGCGCTGGAGCGCCCTCTCCCGCAGGTTTCGTTGGCGGCGATCGAAATCCGCACAACCCCGCGGAGATCGAATGGCGGCCGTCGACTGTTCCAAACAGCAGCGTCAATGCGCCAAGAAACCCAATGTCTCCCCAGGCGTGAAAGTTCCAGAGGCCACGCTTCGTCTGTCTCAGTGCTGAAACCACATCGTAGCCTGGAGAGACAGCCGGAGCCAAAAGAATGCCTGCTTCGATTCGCACTTCAGGTGCCAATCGTTCCAGCGTGAGCAGCGTCATCGCGCCGCCAGCCGAGTGACCAATCATGTAGATCGGCGCGCCAGGATGAGCCGTCTGCTGGTCAACGATCTTGTTGCAAAGGATGTCCGCATGCGCCAGATGGCGTCTGGAGTCTCTCAGATTTCGGATGGCCCACAAATGGCCGAAGGTCCAGTCGTGAATCTCGATCGCGCAAGGCACGCCCGCATCGGCCAGCCCGCGAACGATGCTGCGGTTGCACCAGCTCAGGCCGTCGATGCCCGGAAGCACGATCACCAGGCCGTACTGGCGGCGTTCCGGGGTATCCCATTGCAGATGGTTGTAGGTCCACATGGCGGTAGTGAATCATGCTCGGCGTCAGTTCGCAACGGCGTCATCGTCATTGGGTCGTTCCCGTTGGCCGCGACGATATACTGACAGGGATGTCGCTCCAACTCTTTCATCCCGTGATTCAGAACTGGTTTCGTTCGCGATTCGAGAATCCGACCGCGCCACAAGACTTGGGATGGCCTGTGATTGCTGAGGGGGGGCATGTCCTCATCGCGGCTCCCACAGGCAGCGGTAAGACACTGACGGCGTTTCTGGCCGTCATCGATCGCCTGTTTCGCGAAGCTGTCGCCGATCGCCTCGCCCCGACGATGCGAGTCGTCTATGTCTCACCGTTGAGGGCCTTGTCGAACGACATGCACCGCAATCTCGATGAACCACTTCGAGAAATCCTGGAGGAATCGACGCGTCAGGGATTGAACCTCGCTCCAATACGCGTGGGCCTGAGGACCGGCGACACGCCGAGCCATCAGCGGACGGCACTCACACGCAAGCCGCCGCACATTTTCGTGACGACTCCTGAGTCACTGTTCTTAATGCTCACTGCCGAGAATGGACGTAAAGCATTGCGAACTGTCGACACGATTATCGTCGATGAGATTCACGCTTTGGTTCGCGACAAGCGTGGATCGCATCTGTCACTGAGCGTTGAACGTCTGGAGGAAATGGTCGAAGGTTCGTTGCAGCGGATCGGCATCTCTGCGACCCAACGACCGATCAGCCGAATCGCTCGCTTTCTAGTGGGCGGAAACGCAGGGCGTTCAGACTCGCAAGGCAAGTTACCGACGGAGTCATCTGCAATCAATGGTGCGTCGGCGTCGTCAACGAGTCATGAAGCCGACGAAGTCCCCTGTGCCATTGTCGATGTCGGGCATCAACGGGATCTCGAACTGATCATTGAAACACCCTCCAGCGAACTCTCTGCCGTTTGTTCCCACGAACAGTGGGAGGAGGTTAACGAGAAACTGGTGGAGCAGATCAAACTTCATCGCAGCACTCTGATCTTCGTCAATACGCGCCGATTGTCAGAGCGACTCACGTTCCAATTGACGCAGATGCTGGGGGACGACGCCGTCGGTGCGCATCACGGCTCGCTGGCCAAGGACATTCGCTTCGATATCGAACAACGCTTGAAAGAGGGGCAACTTAAGGCCGTCGTCGCCACAGCCTCGCTCGAGTTGGGTATCGACGTGGGCTACATCGACCTCGTCGTGCAGATCGGGTCGCCACGTTCGATCGCCACCTTCCTGCAACGTGTCGGCCGTTCGGGCCATGCCCTGGGACTGACGCCTAAGGGAATCCTGTTCGCCCTGACACGAGATGAGCTGCTTGAGTGCATGGCCCTGGTGCGAGCGGTGAAGGCCGGGCGGCTCGATATCATTCCGATTCCCGAGGCTCCTCTCGATATTCTGGCCCAGCACATTGTTTCTGAGGCTGCGGCTCAAGAATGGGGCACCGATGAATTATTCGAACTTTGCCGCCGGGCCTATCCGTATCGCGATCTGCGGCGAGACCAGTTTGATGAAGTCGTGAAGTTCCTCAGCGAGGGAGTCACTCAAACTTCAGGTCGCGCGCGGACTCTGCTCCATCACGATCAAGTCAATCGCAAGATCAGAGCCAGGCAGGGAGCGCGGCTGACGGTCGTCAACAACTCCGGAGCCATTGCAGAGATCGACTCGGTGCGGGTGATCGCCGAACCCGAAATGACGGTCGTCGGCAACGTGGATGAAGACTTCGCGGTTGAAAGCTCGGGCGGGGACATTTTCCTGCTGGGGAATACCTCGTGGCGGATTCGCACGCTCAAGGGGAACGACCTCATCGTTACGGATGCGCAAGGCGCGCCTCCGACGATCCCATTCTGGCGCGGGGAAGCTCCCGGTCGCACCGTCGAACTCTCCGAAGAAGTCTCACGCCTTCGCAGCGAACTGAAACGGCTCGTTCGCCAGCAGGTATCCGGGGCGGCAGGAGATATTGATCAACAGTCCGAGTGCGATGAGTGATGACAACAGACTCGAACCGCCATAACTCATGAAGGGAAGTGTGAGCCCCGTGATCGGCATCACGCCGCACGTCATCCCGGTGTTGATGAGCACCTGTGTTCCGAATAGAGCCACGATGCCGACCGCTACGAGACGCCCGTACGGGTCGCGCGTCTTGAGTGCTACTTTCAGTCCTGCCCCGAGTAAGACAATCCACAATGCAAGGACTCCAGCTGTTCCCCAGACGCCGTACCGCTCGCCCACAAGACAGAACACGAAGTCGGTCCGGCTGGCGAACAGGCGATTGAGTTGCCGCTCCGAGTACAGGCTGCCGGCGAAATCGCTTCCCCAGACTCCGCCCGACGCGAGCACAAGCTTGCTGTAGTGCAAGTGATAGCCATCTCCGCTCGGAGGATCCCCACCATCCTCTTGAGAGAATAGTGCCGTAATGCGGGACTGCTGTTCGGTACTCATCGTTGCCCAGACGACCGGTAGGGAGAGGATTCCCATCAGCGACACGGCGACCAGATGTCGCGGCCGTGCGCCTGCGGCAAACAACATCGCTCCCAACATCGGCAGAAAGACCAGTGCGGTTCCCAAGTCGGGTTCCTTCAGGATCAGCAACATGGGGGCGAGTGCCATCAAGAATGGTGCCAAGAGTCCCCACCAGCGCCGTTGGCTGCCGCGAAACTCCAGGTATCTCGCCATGGCCAGCACGAACGCCAGCTTCATGAACTCAGACGGCTGCAGGTCGGCCACGCCCAGAGGAATCCAGCGCCGCGCGCCATTGCGAGGTGGAAAGAAGAACACTGCGATCAAGAGAAGCAATGTGATGGCAAACAACGGATAGGCGAAGAACCGCCACTTCCGATAAGGGATGGCGACTGTCCCGATCACGATCGGCAATGACAACACCAACCAGACAAGTTGCTGATCGGCGAGATGGCCGTTCGCCAATTGATCCCCGCGGGCGATCGCCAGCAGTCCCAGCACGAAGATCCCCGCCACGGCCGCAGTCAGCAGCCAGGGGTAGTTTCGTGGAATGGTGAGAGTCGTCATCGCTCGTCCTTGAGCGTGTGGAATCCATACAATCTCGCGTATTGGACACCGGGTGACGGAATCGCGTCAATGACGGATTTCCAGCCTACTATCGGGGCTGGAATGGTGACTACTGGGCCGTTGAGTGAAGATTTAAGAACACGAACGTCCCAATTTTGGAAGCAGTCAGCACATCCAGACGATCGTCTCCGTTCACATCGTCCACCCAGACCTGCACGCCGACGCCGGAATGGTCGTCAATTTGATGTGGGATGAACCTCACCTGTCCCACGTCATCTTGTGACCACTGGAACCAGTAGACGACGGGAGCCGCCATCGGTTCAACATCTCCATCGGGGCCGTGCGCCCACATCCGTTTGCCGACGATGATGTCGCGGTGTCCGTCGCCGTCGATATCGGCATACTCCAACGCGTGCGGCTGACTGAACGCGACTCCGAATTCCGACTCTTCATCCCGGTCGCCCATCATGCGATGCAGTTCGAATTCCGCACCATCGTCGTCATTTCTTCGCTCGAACCAGGCAAGTCCCCAGCCGTGAGCATCGAGGGCGGTGATGACATCAGCGTCGCCGTCGGCATCGATATCATCGACGAACATTTGCGCCCCGCCGCGATTGTCGGCGAATCGATGTTCGTGGAACTGCCAATCCTCCGAATCTGTGCTGTTGTCGGTTGATGGTTGCTCAAACCAGCCGTCGTTAATGATGAGGTCAAGACGCCCGTCGCCATTCACATCGCCGACGCCAGTGCCGTGATAGAACTCATTCCATTCCCGTTCCGGCCCCATCGGATGAAACTTCCAAGGTGCGTAGGGGGCGTCGGCGATGGGTTCAATCCAGCCCCAGCGGTTCTCCCAATGGCAGACGATCTGAGGCAGCCCGTTCTCATCGAGATCAACGAGTGTCGGCGATTCGCCACGAACGCGCTCGAAGACGAAATGCTTTTCCCACAAATCCTGCGTTGCTCGTTCGCCCCCCGGATTCTCGTACCAGTATGCAGAGTGCAGGTGCACACGACCCAGCACGAGAATGTCTGGCAGACCATCCTTCGAGAAGTCGTGGACAAAGCTGAACATGCTGTTCGACGGAGACTCTTCCGGCGGCAACGGCACGGCGGGATAGAATTCATGCCCCACTTCAAACGTCGGCCCCGCATACCAGAACGGCCCGGCGACGATGTCGACATGACCGTCCTGGTTGATGTCACCCGTGGTGACGCCGTCGCAGTAGTAACGGTCGGTGAGCTGGAGTTTCTGCCATGATGGCGAAGAGTCACTCGCAGACGCAACTTGAGCGATGCTCCAAAGAGCGCAGATTGCACCTGTCAGAACCGCGTATCGAATTCGGTAGTATGGCATGTTCGATTACGAATGAATCGCGCCAGCTAGGTGATCGTCCGTCTGATCAATCGACGCTGAACGAAACACGATCGCTCCGACGAGAAACGCGACGAACGCAGCTAACCAGAGCCATGCTCCGACGAGCAGACGATCACCCGAACCGCCAGACCCCATTGAGATCAACGGCACCGCCAAGATCAAAGAGATCAATGCAAAGGGGATCGATTCTTTGTGTCTCCCGGAAACTGCTACTCCAATACCTATCAGGAAGAAGACATTCGCCAACCAGGAAGGATGCAGCCACATTATGAGACACTGATAGCCATATGTGATCCCCCAATCTTCAAACGATATCGCCGGGGAAAAGCACGCCGCCCCGTATAGCGCGGCAACGCCTATCAACCAGAATCTGATTGCGCGAATCTGCGAGTTGCTTGAAGCGTGGGAATACAACGTCATCTCTCGCTTCGGCTCGGCAGGAGCCTCGCCCTCCCAGTTGACTACGCCAGCAATTCCTGAATGACATATGCCTCTTCCACGCCTGTCAAACGGGTATCGAGGCCCCGGAACTTGAAGCTGAATTGTTCGTGGTCATACCCAAGCAAATGCAGCACGGTGGCGTGGAAGTCGCGAATGTGGACCGGATCCTTGACGATGTTGTACGAGAAGTCGTCGGTCTCGCCGTAAATGGTGCCTCCCTTGGTGCCGCCGCCGGCCATCCACATTGTGAAGCAACGGGGGTGGTGGTCGCGGCCGTAGTTTTCGTGCGACAGCCCGCCCTGCGAGTAAATGGTTCGCCCGAACTCGCCTCCCCAGATGATGAGCGTGTCTTCAAACATGCCGCGTTGTTTGAGGTCTTGAATCAAGCCATAACAGGCTTGATCGACATCCATGCATTGGTCGGGCAGCCGGCCCGCGACGTTGCCGTGCGTGTCCCAGTTGTTGTGATAGATCTGCACGAACCGCACGCCGCGTTCGACCATGCGTCTCGCCAGCAGCACCGTGTTCGCGAATGTGCCCGACTCCTTGGCCTTCTCGCCGTAGAGATCGAACGTGTTCTGCGATTCGGTCGTCAGGTCGACCAGATCGGGAACGCTCGACTGCATGCGGAATGCGAGTTCGAACTGCTCGATACGAGTTTGTGTTTCGGGATCACCTAAAGTTCCATAGTTAATCTGATTGAGTTCGTTCAGTCCATCAAGCGTGGTGCGACGAACTTCGGAGGGTACTCCCGGCGGATTGTTGATGTACAAGATGGGGTCGCCACTCGTTCGAAATGAAACGCCGGCATGCGAACCCGGCAGGAAGCCCGAGGACCACAAGCGTCCCGAGATGGCCTGCACCTGTTCGGTGTTCGAGGGACGCGCGATGAGGACCACGAACGCAGGCAGGTTCTCATTCATCGAACCAAGACCATACGAAGCCCACGAACCGAGACAGGGTCGACCCGTCACCTGGTTGCCGGTCTGCATCAGGCAAATGGCAGGTTCGTGATTGATGGCTTCGGTGTGCATGCTGCGGATGAAGCACAAGTCGTCCACCATCTTCGAAGTCCAGGGGAGGAGTTGGCTGGTCCACATCCCGCACTCACCATGCTGCGCGAACTCGTACATCGACGGCGCAATGGGAAACCGTGCCTGACCGCTGGTCATGGTTGTCAGTCGTTGCCCCATGCGAATTGATTCGGGCAAGTCCTTGTCGTACCACTCATTCATCGTGGGCTTGTAGTCGTACAAGTCCATTTGTGAGGGTCCGCCGACCATGTGCAGATAAATCACCTGCTTGGCCTTGGGGGCGAAATGCGGCGGTATTGCCCCTGAGAAGGCCGGCTCGGCACCGGCCGCCCCATCGCCGAATGCGACGCCGCTCTGCTGCATCAGTCCGGCCAAAGCCGCCCATCCGACGGCATGCGAGCCTTGCGAAAAGAAGTGCCTGCGGGTGATCTGACTGCGGAACTTTTCAAACGGATTCATCAGTGCTCCTCGACTTGGCATGAACTCCACTTATTCTGTCGGGTTGTTGCGTCGGATGCCAGTGGAGCGGTGAATTTGATCGGGTTTTTGTCTCTTGCCATGTTCTTGGGAAGATCTGCCTCCCCCTCCGCAGACAGCAGACTGTCAATGACACCGCGACGCGATTCACGGTGAATCACCTGTCGGCCCAATTCCGAGTTACGCCTCATCAACATTCAGTCGGGGCATCGAGATCGCGATCATTGCGGCGATCAATGCAACTCCGGAGAGACTCGCATAGACCAGACGTTCCGACGGTAGTACTCCGGCGACCCAAGGTCCCAATGCACCGATGCCGAAGCACATCATGTTGCTGAAGCCGTACCCCGTGCTCCGCCTGCTGCGCGGAATGAGGTAGGCGATGATACTATTGTAGATCGGCTGATGCATGAAATGCACGAACGCCAATCCACACGCTGCCACAAACCGCCACACTCCGTCGGCGAACGCCATCCATAACAGGAACGGGGCATTCGCCAGCAGAATTGTCACGAGTTGTGACTTGAGTTTGTGAGGCTGTGCGATGCGACCGGCGACTCCCTGACCGACGGCCGCACACACCATCGCAATTGTGGTGAGCGCGCAGCGAAAACTCTCCTGCGACCACTCCTCGGGACGCAGTCCGGTGTCATTCAGATATCGCGGTAGAAAATGCATGAAGGCTGAGTAGACAAGACCTGACATTGCTCCCGCCGATACGAGAACCAGAAACGTTCTCCAGGGAATAGACGTATTCACAGGAGGAACTATCTCATCAGTCTTCGACGATGAAACCGTGGGATGAACGATTGGATCAGACGTCACCTTGAGCCGTGTCATCAATATGACGATCAACATCGCCGGCAATGTGAGCCACAGGTAGTAACCTCGCCAAGTGACTCGTCCCGTCGAGAAGACGAGCGTCGCCAGAAAGGGAGCAGCCGCGATTCCGAGCGACCCGAAAATGCCGTGCCAGCCCAAGGCCTTGCCGCGGTTCGCGGCGGTCGTCTCGTGTGAAATGAGTGACAGCCCTGCGGGATGATAGATGCTCGCGAAACACCCCATCGCGAACATGCAGCAGAAGAGGGTCGGCAACGTCGGCGACCATGCCGATAAGACCGCAGCGGCAGTACATCCCAACAGATAGACGATCAGCAGAGCCTTGGCCCCGTAGCGGTCGGCGAGCCAACCGGCCAGCATCGCGAGTATACCGAATGGCAAGCGCCACACAGTCCCCAGTGCCCCGGTGTATTCTTTGCCGACGTGAAACTCCTCGCCAATCATCTGCTCGACAGCAGGCAAGGCATGCTCAAACATGTGCACCATCGCATGGGCACACGAGACGATGAGCACGAGTCGGAAGGTATGTGGCGACATGGAGTATCAAAGCGTCATCGGGAAGCTGGGGATGATGACAGTAACCGCTGCAACGTGCTATCAACGCCGCGAAAAGTCCGGGTACCGGCCGATTCACAGCCATGGCCGCGTCAGCGGGGAATTGGCACACCGCTTGACTGGACGCCGCGAATGCCGGGGGAACCATCAAGTGTCAGATGATTGCGGCGCGGGATGAACTCGATCGACTGCGCTGTGAAGTCGCTACTTTCTTGAGCGTCGACCGTTTCCCAATAGTAGATGGCGGCCTTGTGTCCGAGACCGCGCATGCTGAACATCCCCGATTGCTCGTCGTAAGTCACTTCGTCGGCCATCGCGCGGAAGAGTTGGCCTTCAAGCTCTGCGTGCCCCGTGGCCGCCACTTGAACGAAGGCATGGTCCCCTTCACCATCTGCAAGCCGAATCTGCATGCGATCGCACTTGAGCCAGACCGCGTCGCGTGCGCTGGCGGAGCGGCCTGAGAGATCGTTTCGCTGAAATGTCGACAACGCATGCTCGACGGGGGCGTAAGTCACTTCGACGCGATCGTTCAGTTGTCCCACTTGATCATACAAATTGCCCGTTAACGTTCCCGTGAACCGCAAATGCGCATAGTCCCAGGGGAGCGTCTCATTCTGACTCGTGGGCTGATTGGCCTGCACGGAACCCGGAGCAATTAGCACCCTGCGGGTCGCGCCGCGGCTCCAATCATGCACGTCGCCTGGTCCCATGGCTGAAAACTCGCCGGTGTCGAGGTCGGCTTCGAACTCGGCAAGCTCCCCTTTACGAATACCGAAAATAACGGGATTGCCGCCTCCAGGAGGCATCTGCCAGTCGACGACCTCAAGTTGCATGCGGTCGTGGCATTTGATGTGCGACAACGCCAAGTCGTCAGTCGGTGGATTCTCTGCAGTGAAGTCGATGCGGCGATTGATGTCGGCCGTGATGCGCTCACAGAGAATCATGCTGTCGGCCAGAGAGACTTTCACGCCCGTCAGAAATTCTGCGGTCTCGCCGTCGAAGATCATGCGTTCTCGCCATTGCACATCGACCACTTCGCCGCCGATCACCGGTTCACCCATGAGTCCTTGTGTGACGGGAAATGTCAAACTTCCTGGACCGCGGATCGTCGCCTGATTGCCGGCCCGATCGAGCGCGATATCGTCTCCTTCAATCGTGATGTCTCCACACTCGAAGCGCGCCGGGTGGCCGTACATGTGCAGTGTCTGATGCATGCCTCCGGAATCGAGCATCTGAAATCTCCGTCCCGCGAACTGCACGGGAGAGCTGCCGATGTTCGGAGCAGCCACTGGTATTCTTCCCGAGGCCGCCCGGTGGACGCGAATTCCTCCGGTTCCCTCGATCGAGCCGACCAATGTCTCATTCAGTACGGGATCATGCTGAATATATGTCACGATTCGTTCTGCATAGATGTCCCAGACAGGGGCGGCCTCCTCCCTTCGTTGTGAGTTCTCGGGAGACCCAGGCAACGAACTCGAAGTCTGAGTCGGCTGCACGTTGTGCAACGACGCCTCCGAGAAGTGGGCTTCCACCTCTCCGGAGTGGATATTCGCTTGAGGCGTCATAAGGATGACATCGTCGCGAGCCAGTGCTCTGATGATTGGCAACGAACGATCAGCGGCGGTCTGAGAATCCCTCATCTCTCCCGCGCCTCGCCTTGCATCCATGTTCGACTCCAGCCTGTCGAATGCTTCGGGCTTGATCCAAAGACGGATGTCGTTCGCGGTAAGCTCCGCTCTGCCGGGTTGCAAAAATCGACCTTGTCCGGAGAACGATAGCAGTCTTAGTTCACTGTCAGGATCGCTCCCAAGGCTGGCCTGTTCATTCCAAGTCGCTTCGAATGCTGGTATCCCCGTCGTCAGATCCACTTGCTGAAACCCGCCGAAGCCAATGCTGTCGGCAGTGACCAGTCGGTATTGATCGTCGTGAAACAGCCGAAGGTGATGTCCCCAGAGTCGATGGTCGTCCATCTGGGCCTGCACCATGCCGTTGGCATCACCTCCCAACTCAAGGGAGAATGCAAGTGCGTCGTAGAAAACCGTGCGTGCGATCGCGATGAGCCCGGCTTCATCGGAACTCATTCGGACAGGGTTTCCCTCGGCCCTCATCCATTTCATTTCAAGGAAGTCGAGTGACTCTTGAAGAGACTCCGACGAATCCGAGGCCGGCCTGCCGCCAGGAATTGTTGGCCTCCGCGTCACCACGCTTCCCGCGGAATCCGGCTGACGCCATGAAGCGAGCGATTCGGGGGTGGAGTGCGTGGGCGCGCCGGCCGCGTCGAAGGCAATCTGCAGTTGATCGCAATGAATGACGTCATTCAGTTGCCTGCCGTTAACGATGCCGGTGGGCCGCTGAATGCGAACATTGTTGTCGAGCGTCGCCACCTGCTGGTCGAATTCATAGATGAAACTGCCTTCACACGCACCATCAATCCGTAGCGGATGGTTGTCTTCATCAAGTGTGTCGATGTGAAAACGAACATTGCTACGGAGTTGAACCCAGTTGATACCGCTGATCCGCGGCATGTCGTCTCCCAACACCGGGGACGAAGCGGGCTTTAGGCTGACCTGGATCTTCTCGGCGGAACCCTCGATACGGTCGTGCTCTCCGGGCAGGGGGCCATACGCGAACTCTACCGGGTGGTCGCTGTAGAGGCTTTCAGCTTCCTCGGAAAACACAAAGTCTCGCCCGTGAATAACCAATCCGTCGGGTCCGGTAATATCGACCTTGCCTTCGAGTGCTCCCGCGATGATTCGTCCAGGAGACTGCTCTCCAAAATCCATTGCCGACTCATAAAAGTCGTTCGCGAACTCGATCCGAGCTGAGTCGCAGACGATTGTGTAGGGATCCGGCGAGGTCGATCCAGGCACATACCAGACGAGCGCGCATGGCGTGAGCCGCACGCGATTCCCATGATCAGGAATCGGCTCAGCGTGATCGAAGGCTAAGAACGCTTCTTCCGCTTGTTGAAACGTCATGCGTGGATGCTGAAGCCACTCGCGGTCACGCACCTCTTCGTTGTGAAAATGTGTGAGGGCGGCGTCCGATCGCGGAAGTGAAGTCTCAACGCTCGAATCCGTGACACGTTCTGGCGGTCTTTCGTCGACACGCGTGATTGGCTGCACGAACCGGGCGTACAGCAAGTAAGCCCCGCAAAGGGCCGCGGTCACGAAGATGGTGAGCGTCAGTCGCGGCATCGCATCATTGGTCGACCACGGAGGGCATCAGGCCGATCACGTCGGTGATGTCGATCAGCCCGATCGGGTGGTTGTCGCTGTCAATCACGGGGACTTCGCTGATCTTGCGGTCCGTCAAGAGTCGGACAACGTCGATGAGCAACTTGCCGGAGAGTGCCGTTGTCGGCTTGCGAGTCATCACTCTGCCGATCGGATGGTCGAGCGAATCATCCTTTCGTTGCTCCAGCAGCCGTGCCAGGTCGCTGTCGGTGAAGATGCCCGCCAGTTCGCCCTGGGCGTTCATGACAAGCACTGCTCCGCTGCGGCGACCGGGATGAAGTCGGCTCGTGAGCACTTCTCGCACCGTTGAAGATTCCGATGCAACTCGCACCTGGTCGAGCGGACGCATTACCTCGTCGACCGTCTTCAACTGCAGCCCCAGACTTCCTGCGGGGTGGAAGATTGCAAATTGATCGGGCGTAAATCCCCGTCGTCGGCTGACGACGAGAGCCAATGCGTCCCCAACCGCCAGCATCGCCGTCGTCGTTGTACTTGGCGCAAGTCCCCAGGCGTCTGCTTCGCGCAGCCGACCGAGTTCGATTGTGATGTCGGCATGCGTTCCCAATGTCGACGTGGTCAGCGACGTCACTGCGATGGTCGACACGTCCAGGCCCCGCACGATGGGGAGCAGTCGTAAGAGTTCCTCAGTCTCGCCACTGTTTGAGAAGGCCAAGAGCAGATCGGTTGCCTCGAGACAGCCAACGTCGCCATGTACCGCTTCGGCGGGATGCAGAAAGTGCGACTTGGTACCCGTCGACGAAAAGGTGGCCGCCACCTTCTGGCCGATCAGTCCGGCCTTGCCCATACCTGTCACGATAACGCGGGTGGGACATTCCAGAATGGCATCGACGGCGGCACAGAATCGGGAGTCGAGTCGTTTGGCGACGTCTTCGAGAGCGGCCGCCTCGGTGCCGATGACGAATCGTGCGTCACGGAGTTGCTCAACCTCCCCAAAGGGGATCACCGAACGCAAAGCGCCTGGCATCTCTTGCCTCCATGCAAGTGCTCGTGAATCTCGAACGGTGGAGCCATCATGGCATTTTTCCGACCGTCGGTATCTGTGTTTCTTGATGCGAATCGATCGTAACCAATTGCCTCAAAAGGCTTAATGGGATTAAACCACGCCCAACAGACGCTCGATTCACGACCCGCAAGTGTACGGGTGATCGTCGAAAATGGTCAATCCGAACATTGAAGAGTCCTCGTTGCTCGGCACCAGATCGGATATGCAGCGCAACTTGTTTATTTTCAATATGGTACGGAATGTCAACACCAGACTTTTGTCGCGAATTCTGGGGCGAATCGCGACGCTTGTTCACTGCGTTAGCCAGGTCTGGGAAAACGGCAACTTTCCCGATCCCTCGAAACCTCTGGCTGCCAGCGGGGTTACCTCTTGCAGAAGACGCAATTTGCGCATCAAATGGAATTGTGTCTCGTGCCTGTCGCGTGAATCGGTCTCGCCCGGCACCCCAAATGGATCACAGTTGAAGAGGTTGGAAGGTCTCATGCGACGACAACGAATTCGCCGGGAGCGGCGCGAGGGTTTTACGCTGTTGGAAGTCTTACTGGTGCTCGCGATTCTGGGCGTGATCGCCGCCATCGTGGTTCCTCGCCTGCTGGGACAACAGCGGGAAGCCAACAAGGATGCGGCCCGAGCCAGCATCCAGGGGTTCGAGAAGGCGCTGGAATTCTACGCACTGCGTCACAATGGTCGGTTCCCGGAGATGGAATCCAAGGATGTTGTGGAACTGCTGATGTCGAATGTCGATGAGAATGGCCAACCGCAGGAAGTCCTGCTGACGGAAGAACCCCTCGACCCCTGGGGACGACTGTTGAACTACGAGTATCCAACGACAAAAACCCTGGATGGCAGTCCCGCAATCTGGTCGCTGGGCGAACTGGAGGATGAAGAGAGCGACGACATCACGAATTGGGTCCAAGAGGGTGTCTGATTGTCGATATCGAGCATGATGATCCAGAAGCAGCGTCAGCACATGATTCGCCGACGCTGTATGGACTGTGGAGCCGTGCGGTCGGTGTGGGTTTACGCTCCTCGAGATCGTCATCGTGCTTGCGGTGCTTGCCGTCTTGATCGGCATCACCTGGCCTGTGCTGCGCGGTTTTATTGCCGAGCAGGAAATCGACCAGAATCGACTTCAGGTGTGGCAAGACATTTCTCGTGCTCGCATGTGGGCGATCGATTCGGGGCAGGCGTATCAGGTGCGATACCAGCCGAACGGCAGGCTTTACATCATCCTGCCGTACGACCAGCCTCCCGAGGCTGCAGCGGAGACGGCCGTCCAGGCGACCCCCGTGCTGAGCGGAGAAATCTCTGAGTACTGCTCGTTCGGCTCGGTGAACGTCTCCCCATCCGGATTGACTCAGGACTTGCCCACGACGCGCATCTCCGAGGAATGGCTGACGCCGTTTCCCAACGCGACCGAACTGGGGGAAACCACCTGGTCGAGTCCCATCGTGTTTTATCCCGACGGCAGCGCGACCGATGTTCAATGGGCTCTGGTGGATGAGGATGATCGCAGTATCACTTTCTCCGTGAGGGCTCTGACTGGGGTTGTCTCAACGGGCAAAATGGAACGTGTTTCGACGAGGGGGGGCTTATGAAAGCGATCCGTCCTCGATCGAACGCAACCCAAACGAATCGGGAAGGCATCACGCTCCTTGAAGTGCTGATTGCGCTGGCGATTTTTCTGGCAGCGTTCACGATCATCAGCCAGATCATGCGGACTGGAACGCAAGCTGCGAACCAGGGGCAACAGCAGAACGAGATCGTCCTGCGGGCGAAGTCGCTGTTGAACGAAGTGCTGGCGGGTTCGGTGGAAATGCAGTCGGTGCAAGAGTCGCCATTCGAAGATACCGACATGTATGTCTGGAGCTTAAGCGTCAGCGATGGACCGATCCCCGACCTGTTCCTGGTCGAGGTAACGGTTGCCCGTCAGCGGCAGGATGGTCGGACCGATATGCCTTTCACCCTTAGCAGATACATGCGTGATCCCGAAGTCTTCTTGCAATCGACGGTGAGCACGCCGTCGCTGTTTTAGGCTTTAGGCCGGAGACGGGAGGCTGGAGGATAAGAAGGTTCGCGACCTCATTCTTTAGTCTTAAGCGAGAGGATGAGGCCGCTAAGAACCTTTGACGTTTCCTCAGAGTGACTGGCGAGTTCTTGATGTACCCCGTCCGAGATGAACCCTAGCCGAAAGGCCAGGGAAATCTGATACTCGACCTCTCTGGCAGAGCCGTAGGCGATATGCAGGAACCGACGGTATTCGCCGATCGCTGGCCGGGCGCAGCCTTCGACAATGTTGCTGGCAATCGGTACTGCGGCACGACGGATTTGAGCCGTCAAGCCAAATTGCTCCTCACGGGGAAAACCCTGCGTACAACGGTACACCTTTAAGATCAGTCCATCTGCAAATTCGAATGCCCTGAGTTTCTTGTGGTCTCGCATGTAGCACTCAACTTGGTTTCAACGTCTCCAGCCTCCCGTCTTCGGCCTCATGCCTCTTTCGCCACTCTGGCGAGAATCATCGCTCGCACCTGCTTCGCGTCGGCTCCCTGGACCTGCTTCATGACTTTGCCAATCAACGGTCCGATGGCTTGCTGCTTGCCGGCCTTAAGATCTTCGATCGCCTTGGGACTTTCGGACAATGCAGCTTCGATGGCGGTATCAAGGACAGATGTGTCACGAACCACCGACAGGCCGCGTTCGGCAATGACCTCTTGAACTCGTGACTCAGCAGGGATTCTGTCATTGTCTGACTCTTCGAGCAGCAGAGTGAAGACATCGCGTGCGCTCTTGACGGTGATTCGCTCCTGGACCACCTCAGCTAATAGTGTTCCCAACAATTGAGGTGACAACGGAAACTCGCTGATGCCGATCTTCCGTTCGTTGAGTTCCCGTGCCACGTCCTGCAACACCCAGTTCGCCGCTTGCTTCGCTTCGCCCGCAAGCTGCGTGACGGCTTCGAAATAGTCAGCCGTGCGACGTCCATGTGCCACAAGAGCGTTCGCGTCGTAGCCCGACAATCCCCACGCCGACTGGAATCGATCTCGTCGCGATGCGGGGAGTTCGATCAGGGCATCACGCAGTTGTTGCTTGCGTTCGTCACTAACGGTGACGGGCACCAGATCGGGGTCGGGAAAGTAGCGATAGTCCGATGCCTCTTCCTTGCCGCGCTGGTCGAAGGTTCGTCCACGTTTGGCATCCCAGCCGCGCGTTGATTTCGAAACGCCGGGATCGCCCAACTTGCGACCCGTCTTCTCAAACTCTTCCTGCTGACGCTCGATCTCAAATTCGACCGCCTGTTCAATACCGCGAAACGTGTTGAGGTTCTTCACCTCGACAATTGGCGTGGCGACGACGGTGCCATCATCGAGCGTCACATGCAGATTAACATTCGCATCGCACCTCAAACTCCCTTCCTGCATGTTGCAGTCGGAGACTTCGAGGTAGGTGAGTATGAGATGGAGTTCTTCGAGGAACCCACGAGCCTGGACCGCCGTACGAATATCGGGTTGCGTGACGATCTCCATCAATGGAGTGCCGGCACGGTTCAGGTCAACTTTGCTGTCGGCCTTGCGGGCAGACTCATCATGCACATTCTTGCCGGCGTCTTCTTCAAGATGAATGCGCAGAATGCGGACGCGATGGGGCTCGCCTGCATCTGTTGGTATGTCGAGCCAGCCATGCTCACTGAAAGGGAGATCGTACTGACTGATCTGATAACCCTTCGGCAAGTCGGGGTAGAAGTACTGTTTGCGATCCCACTTGGTAAACGACGCGATCTGGCAGTTGAGGGCCGTCGCCGTCGTCAAGCTGAAGTCGAAGGCCTTGGCATTCATCACCGGCAGCGCGCCGGGCAAGCCGAGACAGACGGGACAGACCTGTGTGTTCGGCTGATCGGGATTGAAGCGGTTCGGACAACCGCAAAACACCTTCGACTCGGTAAGGAGTTGCACGTGAACTTCGAGTCCGATAACGGGTTGGTACTGCATCGGTGGCGTGGAATGATTGATGTTTGAATGGCCATGCCGAATTCGCGGCCCTTCGACACTCGCAAGATACAAACTCTGTCGTCCCTTCGGGAATCATCACGACGTCCCATTGCCGATGAGATCGACCTTCGGCATCGTTCAAGTTGCGCGAACAGTTCTGAGAGGCGAGAAATGAGAGGCGAGGTTGTGACTCCTCGCCCCCCATTTCAACTGGGGGGCTTAGGGGCCAGCGTTTGCGTCTAGTCCACGATCGTGAGAACCCGCTCGTGAATCGGCTTGCGCAAGAACTGCTGAAAAGACGCCTGGATTCATTCATCTGGACCGCGACATAAACTCTGTCGTACACTTCGTTTCTTGGCATGGATTGCTGGTTTCACTGGACTGAAGACACGGATGTCTCAACAACCTGCTGCGTCACATTCGCGTGATGGATCGCCACTGCTTGGGTGGCGAGCGAGTGGTCTGATTTGGCCCGCTCTGTTTCTGTCGGGTGCCGCCGGGATTATCAATCAGGTCACCTGGCAACGATCGCTCAAGATCTGGCTGGGTGGAAGTGAATCGTTGTCGGCCATGATCGTGGTGGTCGTCTTCCTGGCCGGACTCGGTCTCGGCTCCTGGTGGATGGGACGGCGCGCACTCGCGTTGCGGTCTCCAGGTCGCATGCTGGCTGTGATCGAGGTGTTGTTGTTCGTGGTGAACATCGTCGTGGCCTGGGTGCTGTCGCTCGATCTCAGCGAGACGATCTTCATGATGCAGCGCTCGGCGTTGTCGCTGGGTGTGCCGATTCGTGTCTGCTATGCACTCTTGGCGATCGCGTTGCTGGGCATCCCTTGTTTTCTGATGGGAATCACACTGCCTCTAGCGTCGGAGGTCTGCCAGAGGGAATTCAAAGCCAAGGATCCACGGCTGGTCGGTCGATTGCTTTTTGTCAATACGCTCGGTGCCGTGGTCGGTTCGCTCGGAAGCGGTTTCTACCTCATCCCGTTTCAGGGATTGCGGATGTCGTTGATCATTGCGGCAGCCGGCAACCTTGCAGCCGGATGCCTGGTACTCTGGCAGTTCACAGTGCCGAGCCGACAACTGTCATCGAATGACAGCATCGCAACTGAGCCTGTGCATGCCGGGACTCAACGGTTCACACACGATATTTGGCTGGGGTGCGCCTTGGGGTTTCTGGCGCTGGGTTATGAGATGATCTTGTTTCGACTCGCTGCCCTCTTGTGGTGGCCGTTGCCGTCGACGTTTGCGACCACGCTGTGCCTCTACCTGTTGGGATGGTCACTCGGCGTCTGGATGGCATCGAAGCGCCCTCAACATGTCGCCAGTTGGGCTGCGTTGGGTACGCTGGCAATTGCCAGCGTCCCCTATCTGTATGAGTACCATCGCTGGGGTGAGATTCCCGCGGCAGTAAACTACATCCTGGGAGCCGTCTACTTCCTCCCGTGCCTTTGCTTCGGAGCATTGTATGCCCTGCTGATCGAGAGGTCGGCTCATCAATGGGGACGCGACGTCGGTCGTTTCTGCGCCTGGAACACACTCGGTGCCTGCGTGGGAGTGCTGGCTTTCACGCTGATCGGTTACGAGATCGACCAAAGCCTCAACTGCTGGATTGTCGCCCTGGGCATGATGGGTGTGCTGCTGTCTGATCAATTTGCCGTCGCATCATTCGGAAGGTCACGATGGATGCTGAAGGGCGGCGTTGTGGGAGTCTTCGCAGCGATGATTGCGATCACAACTCTGGGGATGACCTCTGGACCGACTCAGCGAAGCAACGGGATTCTCACCTACCAGGGTCGTGACGGTGTCGTGGAAATCCGCCAGGACGGCGTCATGATCTGGGACGGACTGGAGCACTCGATGTTGCGAAACGAGAACCAGCACGTCGGTGATAACAACTGGTTAATGGCGGCCATACCTGTCTTGTGTTATTCGGGGCCGGAACTCAGAGATGTGCTCGTCATCGGTCTCGGGTGCGGATCCACGACCCATTCGTTGAGCGAAGTCGATGAGATCGAATCAATCGATGTCTACGACATCAACTCCACTCTGAACAAGCTCATCGCTGATCATTCCGAGGAGACGTATCACGTACACGACGCCGAGCGCATCCACATCATGTGGCAGGATGGCCGAACCGGCATGGCTCTCAACACGAAGCAGTACGACCTCATCACTCAGCAGCCTCTTTACTTGATGCAGGCCGGCAGTGGGTTGCTCCTGTCTCAGGAATACTTCGAACTGGTGCGCAGTCGGCTCAAACCTGGCGGCATCTTCTGTGCCTACACTTACGATCTGGAGAACCACGCACAATCTCAGGCGGTACGACAGACTGCGCAAGCGGTCTTTCCGTATTGTGAGAGCTTCTGCGACGGCTGGATGATTATCGCCTCCGACCAGCCGATCGATGTCAGCCGACGACATCTGCTGCGTGAAATGGGCCGTTCCGGACCGTTGTTTGACGAGATTCGTGTCTATGAATCGGCTGCGACGCGTGGAGTCGTGGAATCTTTGCTGGCCATGGTCGATCGTCCTCGACTTTCGTGGGATGCATCCACTCTAGTGATTACCGACGACCACCCTTTCGTGGAGTATCCTTGGGTGGCGGCTCGCATGCTCCAGACGCCCGTGCAGATTCCATCCGAGGAGTTTTTGCATCCGGCAACCAGCAGTGAGAATGTGACACCCGCCGCCTACAATGTCCCGAATCAGACAACTCATTGATTTGGGACACTTCAAATCATTGATCGGCAGTCCGCAGCATTTTCATTGTTCATGAGCGAATCCAGCTTTCAACGCATTCTGGTCACCGGAGGTTGCGGCTTCATCGGGTCGAACTTCGTCCGTTTGATGCTCGAAACTTATCCCGAATTGACGGTCGTCAATCTCGACAAACTGACGTATGCCGGCAACCCGGAAAACCTCTCCGACTTCAACGCCAACCCTCGCTATGTTTTTTGCAAAGGTGACATCGGCGACCGCGAGTGCCTGGACCAGCTCCTGACTGAGCAGACATTTGATGCGGTGATCAACTTCGCCGCCGAGAGTCACGTCGATCGCAGCATCCTCGACTCGGCACCCTTCATCCAGACGAACATCGTCGGCACTCAAGTGTTGATGGACGCCTGCCGGGCAAACAACATCCCGAGGTACTTGCAAGTCTCGACCGACGAAGTCTATGGCAGCCTGGGGAAGGAAGGGTTCTTCACCGAAGAGACACCGCTGGCTCCGAACAGCCCCTATGCCGCGTCGAAGACAAGTGCCGACTTGCTGGTGAGAGCGTACTGTCACACATTTGAGTTCCCGGCCATCATCACGCGGTGCTCGAACAACTATGGTCCGTATCAGTTCCCCGAGAAGCTGATTCCGCTGTTCATCTCAAATGCGATGGAAGACAAGCAGTTGCCTGTCTACGGCAAGGGGGAAAACGTTCGTGACTGGATTCACGTTCTCGATCACTGCCGAGGGATCGATGCCGCCCTGCGAAATGGCAAAGTCGGTGAGGTGTACAACTTCGGCGGTCGCTGCGAGATGACGAACATTGCCCTCACGACCATGCTGCTCAAACTCCTGGGCAAACCCGAGACCTTGATTCGATACGTGGCTGACCGCCCGGGGCACGACTTGCGTTATGCCATCGACTGCGCCAAAGCCGAACGCGAACTCGGCTGGCAACCGAGTGTCTCCTTTGAACAGGGCCTGCAGGAAACGATCGACTGGTACCGAAATCACGCTGAATGAATCGCATACGCACCTACAAATCCCTCCACCCCCAAACCGGATTTTCACAAACGCCGGCAAGTCTTCAATCGAGGATTTGTTTAAGATTCTTCAACTGTCTTCTGGGTACGTTCAGGAGCCTATCGCAGTTACTATGAAGAACAATACGGCCAAAGATTGAAGGGCTAAGTTCGTCGCTTGTCATTGGTCACTTGCTTCTCATCTCTCAACTCTCATCTCTCAACCAACAATGTCCCGCACTGCCGCGATTGAACGTAAGACCAAGGAAACCGACATCACCCTTTCGCTGTCGCTCGACGGCAGTGGGCAGATCGAAATCAATACCGGCGTCGGCTTTCTCGATCACATGCTCACCCTCTTCGCCAAGCATGGACAGTACGACCTGTCGGTGAATGCCGTCGGCGATACGCACGTCGATGATCATCATACCGTCGAAGATGTCGGCATCTGCCTCGGACAGGTGCTGCTCAAGTGCCTGGGCGATAAGGCGGGTCTCACACGCTACGGCAGCATCTCGCTGCCGATGGAAGAGACGTTCGTAACCTGCGGCATCGACCTCGGAGGTCGCTACTGGTACGAGAGTCGAGTCACCTTCCCGACCGAGAAAATCGGCGAGTTCGACACACAACTCGTCGACGTCTTCTGGCAGGCCGTCGCCGCGAACGGACTGATGAACTTGCACTTCGTGATGCACCACGGCTTCAACAGCCATCACATCTCGGAAGCAATGTTTAAGTCCGCAGCCCGCGCTCTGCGGCAAGCTGTCACGATTGACCCCAGACAGCAAGGGGTACCGTCGTCGAAGGGGACGCTGACGGAGTGACTTAAAGCCGAACTACAGGAGATCGCTGCGCTTCCGCTGCGTCCTCAGTCGGCTCTGCTCCTCGCGCCATTTGGCAATCTCGGGATGGTTGCCGCTGAGGAGGATGTCGGGGACGCTCATGCCGCGAAACTCGCGAGGGCGGGTGTATTGTGGATACTCCAGCATTCCCGATTCCGCGAACGAGTCGTAGCGGGCGCTCGTTTCGTCACCGAGGACGCCGGGGACGAGGCGGAGAACCGCATCGATCAGCAGCATGGCAGGGACTTCGCCGCCATTGCAGATAAAGTCCCCCGCCGAGACTTCAAGCGGCTGAAGTCCTTCAAGAATGCGCTCATCAAAACCCTCATATCGTCCGCAAAGCAACAGCAGCCGGCGATGTGTCGACAAGTCGGAAACAAGCTGTTGATCCAGTTTACGCCCCTGGGGACTCAGCATGATGAGCGTCCCTGGCGCATCTCCTTGCTGCTGCACATAATCGACACAATCGAAGACAGGCTCACAGCGAATGAGCATCCCGGGACCACCGCCGTACGGAGTGTCGTCGACCGATTTGTGTCGGTCTCCGGCCCAGTCGCGAAAGTTCCAGAGGTGTACCGACAACAGCCCCGCATCAATCCCCTTCTTGAGGAGACTCTGCTGGAGATAGCCCGAAAAAATATCCGGGAACAATGTCAGTACGTCGAAGCGCATCCGTTTGATTCTGATGGAAATCACGCGGAAAAACTTCCGCCTGTGTGCCTGGGGATTTTGGCGTGCGAGCCACGATCGATTCAAGTCTTGCTGCCCGTTCAACATACTGTCGAGTGCGTGCAATCGCTATGATCAATCCCCATCGATCGCATTCCGAAATCGACAGATTGTTCACAACTCAAAGTGGGAGAGAAAGATTTTCGTGGCCGCAAATCGTGTTGCCGACTGGTTCCGCGATGACGCGCGCCTCGTCTTCGAAATTCATCATCCCTTTACGATTGACTCACGGAATTCGGTGTGTACGATCGGCCTCGTTGAGTGAGACGGTGGTGTCGACGGAAGCGTCGGCTCTCCTAAAAAAACATTTCCTGCACGTAACTTCCCCCTGACAGATTCGCGAGTGGCAAAGGAATGCTCGAGTGCCACGAAGTGCTAAGCTGGGACGGCTTCGCGAAATGGGAAGTGTCGCGCCTTGACGCCTGATGATCAGGCAATAAGTCGTCCACGCCCGCAAGATTTCGTCGCTCCATCGAGGATGAAGGTATGCGCCTTCCCTCGACTGCGAGTGCGGATCACATGGGCTCAAACACCAGGAAAGGGTTGCACGATGCCGCCCGGCGGACAAGAGAATTTGGATGCACACATTGAACACAAATTGGTCGGCATGTTGGGCGCGCAGAACTATCAGCGCCGCCTCAAGGGAAAGGCTCGATTCCAGGTAGAGGGTCACCAGTTGGTGGTGCATGTCGGCAACCCGCTCGTCTTGCAGTGGCTGCAATCGAGGCACTCGTTGCTGCTGAATGAAATCGCCGGCGAAGTCGTCGGTCCCGATTCCGAGGTCGTATTTCGCGCCGCCGAATCAATAGCTCCTGAGTCGGCGGATATTGCGAGTGGCGAACAGCCTTCTTCCGATTCCAAGGTGGCTGCGGTTTACCATTCGACCGAGTCGGTGTCACCGATCGCTCCGGCAACGCGGAAGCGACACTCAGACTTCTTCGACTTCGTCGTTGGTGAAGGGAATCAACTCGCCTTCACGGCAGCGCGTCAGGTAGCCGAGCGACCGGGAGCCGTTCTCAATCCCCTCGTCCTGCATGGGGGAGTCGGCATCGGAAAGTCTCATCTGCTGGAGGCGATCGTCAAAGGCATTCGTACGCGATTCCCGGCATTGCAGTCGCTGATGGTCACCGCGGAAAACTTTCTGAACTATTTCACCGAGGCGATGAAGTCGCACAGCTTGCCATCGTTTCGCCAGCGGTTCCGCAAGGTCGACGTTCTGCTCGTCGACGACATCGAGTTTCTCTCAAGCAAGCCGGCCAGTCGGGAAGAGTTCCTCAATACGATCAAGAAGCTGAGTGACGAAGGATGCCAGATGGTGTTTACTGCCGACCGGCATCCTCGTTTGCTAGAGGGAATGGGAGACGACTTAATCAGCAGGCTGATGGGAGGCATGGTCTGCCGGATTGAACCTCCCGATCTGGCGACGCGCAAGGCTCTGGTCACGCAGTTCACTCAACGCGCGAGTTTTTCGCTGAACGAGGAAATCCAGGACTACATCGCGGAACGATTTCACCGCAACGCCCGAGAACTTCAAGGTGCGGTCAATTCACTCTACGCCCTGGCGTTGGTGTCGCGCGACACATTGAACCTGCGTGCCGCCCGCAAAGTGCTGGCAAGGTTTGAGGGAGATTGCCAGCGGATCGTGCAAATCAGCGATATCGAACACGCGGTGTGCGGCGTGTTTCGAGTGACGCCACAATCACTCCGTTCGGGCGACCGCAAACAGGCGGTCTGTCACGCCCGGCATCTTGCGATTTATCTCGCGCGAAGACTGACAGGTGCGGCCTATTCGGAAATCGGTTCGCACTTCGGTAACCGCAACCACAGCACGATTATCACCTCCAACGACAAGGTGAAGTCTCTGATTGCGAATCAGGGATGCATCAAGCTCGCCGGCAACTCCTGGCTGGTCGAGGATCTCGTGGAAACGCTCGAGCAGCAGATTCTTGCGAGTTGAGATGGAGGGTGAAGCAAGTACCGTTGATTGACGTTCTCTTCAAACTTCTTGCTTCAGTCTTCGGCTCTGCTGCCGTCGTCGCACATCTTGACGATGCGCGGATCGAAGCGCGCGACGATATCGACGAGGTCGCTTTGGGCTTTCATCACTTGATGAATGTCCTTGTAGACGCCGGGGACTTCGTCGCTGCCGGCGGAGAGAACCTTCACTCCCTTCTTGTCGAGGTCGTTCTTCACGGCCTTGAAGCGAAACTTGTCGCGGGCTTGAGTGCGCGACATGACGCGCCCCGCGCCGTGTGAGGCCGAGTGCAGTGACTCGACGTTCCCCTTGCCGCGAACGACGAAGCCCGGCGTTGCCATCGAACCGGGGATGACACCCAACTCACCGGGGCCGGCGGGAGTGGCTCCCTTGCGATGCACAATGACTTCTTTACCGCCGTGGGTTTCCTTCCACGCGAAGTTGTGATGGTTCTCCACGCCCGCGATCACGTTGACACCGAGGATCGTCGTCACCAGACGATGGATGCAGGCATGGTTGGCGGCGGCAAATTCCCCCATCAGATTCATTGCGGCCCAATACTCTTCACCCGCTTCGGTGTCGAGGTCGAGCCAAGCCAGTCGATCGAACTCTTCGTAGCGCTTCGGCAGTTTCGAACGGGCGATGGCACTGTAGGTCGAACAAACCGCAGCCCCCGGGCCTCGGCTGCCGCTGTGACTCAACAGGGCGACATAGTTCCCCGGCTCGAGACCTAAATCAGGTTGTTCAAGTGTCAACGTTCCAAACTCGACGAAGTGATTTCCCGATCCCGACGTGCCGAGCTGATTGACGGCCTTGTCCTTCGACTCGCGCGTGATGCGTGTGATTGTCCAGTCCTTGTCGAGCACTTCGTGATACTGTTTCTTGGGATGCGCACGACCGACGCCGAACACGGTGCCGTTCTCGATCGCGGAACGGAAACGTTCAAAATTGCGATCCTGGTCGAGCATCTCGGCAGGCATGTCGAGAACCGACAACTTCATGCGGCACGCGATATCGACTCCGACAGCGTAGGGGCAAACAGCGTTCTCCAACGCCAGCACACCTCCAATGGGGAGGCCGTATCCAATATGGGCATCGGGCATCAATGCGGCACCGACGGCATTGGGAAGCCGGCAGGCTTCACGCATCTGATGGTGCGAACCCTCGTCGATTCCATCGGCTCCCCAGGTCTTGTAGTGGATCGGTTCGCGGGCGGCTTCGATCGGAACTTCAACCAGCAACTTCGCCAAGAGGCCGAAATTGGCATGCTCGGTATGCCCTGCCGGGTTTTCGACGACGTCGGCCAGCATCTGCCGGGCGGCTTTGCCGGTGACGCCCCCTTCCTGGGTGGCAGACTGAATTCCCTGGATCGCCTCATGAATGGCGTATTCGGGGAGGCCCATTTTCAGCAATTGTCGGCGATTCATTGTTGAATCCTGTTTCCGTTCGCGTAACTCAACCTGGACGGTTCCGCAGGCCGACACAGGACGGGGGATGTCGGTTCGATCGGAACATCCGTTACAGGCGGTGTTTTCGTGCTGTTGTCACTGTAACAACTACGCCGAAAGCACAAGCCGAGTGTTGAATCTATTGTCTGTTGACCCCAATGTTTTCGTTGAAACGGGTTCCTCAGGGACGATAGGATAGAAAGCCGATTCCCCCACACTACATGCGACTGCCCTGGGTTGAACAAGAGGGCATTCCGGTCTTTGAGCTCAAACGAAGGAAAGTGTCATGCACATGCCTGTGATCCGTCTCTCCGCCAGGTTGCTGGCCGTGACCTTGTGCCTTTTGACGTTGACCGCATCGGCAGGAGGGCGGGCGCGTCCCTTCTTCCCAGCCGACCACGACGCCCGCCAGGTTCCGTTGTTTGAAGGGATGGCCGAAGGAGTGTTTGAAGTCCAGCTTGTCGCTCGTGACGAGTTCGGCGGCAACATCTTAATTCGGAACACCACGGATCAACCCTTGACCGTGCAGTTGCCTGACGCATTTGTTGGTGTCCAGGTCGCTCCACAAGGCATCGGTGGTGGTTTTGGCGGCGGTGGTCAAGGGGGCGGTGGATTCGGCGGTGGACAAGGAGGTGGACAAGGTGGACAGAATCAATCCGTCGGCGGCGGCGGAGCAGGTGGACAGCAAGGTGGATTTGGCGGTGGACAAGGTGGCGGCGGACAAGGTGGATTTTTCTCCATTCCTCCAGAAGAGACGCTTCGCTACGCATACACCTCGGTTTGCCTCGATCATGGCAAGAACGATCCGCACCCTCGCTCGAACTACACGATTATCCCCGTTGATCAATACACCCAAGACAAAAAACTGCAGGAATTCATCCGCCTCGTCGGCTCGGGACAACTCGATCCCGCCGCAGCTCAAGCGGCAGCATGGCATCTCGATGATGGCATGTCGTGGGCTGAGTTGGCTGCTTTGACGTATCCTCTCTTTGGTGGTTCCGAAGCCCAGTTCTTCACACAAGCTCAATTGCTGAGCGCTCAGCAGGTTGTCGCAGCCGCGGTCGTTCGAGCGGAAGAGCGCAATGACGAAGCCCCAGTGGAGCCAGTTCCCCCCAAGACAGAAGTCACGTCGGCGATTACCGTTGAATGACGACAGCGTCGCGATTCGCTTCGCAGTTATGAATCTAGGAGTCACGCCGATTAATCTCGGCGTGACTTTTTTGTTGGGGGATGGCATATCCGTCGCTTATCGGTCGCTCCGAGAGAATCAGTCACGCCGCATGTGCGGGGCGTTTTCCGCGCAGAACACCGCGACAGACTCGGTCAGCCGCGAATTGAGTTCGCAACTCGACCTAGGTTGGAAATGGTTGTTCCCTCCGACCTTCGACATCACACAGGGCCATGATTACGAGCTCCCCTTCTCGCGAACAGCAGATTTCGAACGCTCAGTCGCGCTTGCTGGCGCTGTTGGACGGCGCAACGCCCGCTGCCGTCGCCGATGCACCCTCGTCGAAGTGTCCCAAGTGTCACGCCCCCGACTTCCATTCTGGAACGTGGTGCGGAGATTGCGGCTACTTCCCCAAAGCGGGATTCGAGGGAGACGGGCCTGCCAACCAGGAAGTCGAAGCCGGCGAACTGGACATCTGGCAACTGATACCTGGCTGGTGCTGGCTATTGTTCGCGGTCGAACTGACAATGATCGTCGGCTCTTTCGTTTTCAGTGTTTCCATCGGTGAGCATTGGGCGCGCACTCTCGTATCGATCTCGGTGCTGGCCTTCTGCGGCATGCTGATGCTGGTAACGCATGTTCGAGCGTACTTTCGCACGTTGTCGGGCACCCATAGCCTGGGAACGTTCGACATGATCATGAAGCCCACGACCATCTGGCGCGAAACACTTCGCGGGTTGCCGGAATCGTCGTTTCTCGTATGCAGCATGGTCTGGGGCATGACGGGCGTTCTTGTGTCCGTACTCGTCATCGGAGGGCTCGACTACATGTCGATCCACCAATTTGTCGCTCGCGACGAACCTCTCGACCTTCCGAGTGCTGCCGACGTGGCTGGCGTTGTCGTCAAAGGTGCGGCCGCCATGCCTGCCGATGATGACCCGGAAGCCATGCAGTCGATGCTGGGAACGCTGAACGAGGCAGCCAACGATCCATCGCAGGGAGGAGGCAACTCACCGCAAGACCTGCAAGGTGCCATCGGTCAGTTCGCTGACTCCTCGCAAGTTTCGGAAGATGCGAATTCCGATTCCGGGACAACTAGTGAATCGAATATGGCAGCCGCCTATCCATCCGTCGATGATGAGACGACGAGTGATGCGGATTCCTCCAATGATGAACCTGCCTCAACAACCAACGAGTCGACTACCGCGGGCGAAAGCAGTGAATCGGAATCCAGTGACGCACCCGCAGCCGCTGCTGACTCATCGCCGGGTGAACAGTCGTCCGAGTCATTGACTCAGCAGTCGTCTGACGCCACACCCTCGACGACCGCCACGCGCTGCATCGAACAGCTCCCTCCGGGTGAAGTCGTGACTTGCGCCATCGTGGGCTACACTGTCAACTCGGCGAGCGAACCTCGGTCTCTCTTGCTGGCGGCTCGCGTCGCCGGAGAATGGCGCTATATCGCCCGGCTCTCCATCGATGATGTCCCTTCCGAAATCGTGACAGAACTCCGCTCGGCGTTTCCATCACATCTCTCGCCACGACCGCTGGTCGCGTGCCCGTTCGGCGGCCAATGGCTGACTCCCGACTTCTTCTGCGAGATTCACTTCCCACATTCAGCGACCGGATTGCGACTGACTGAGCCGACATTCGTGGGACTGAGCGAACTCCCCTGAGAGTCGTCGCATCTCAAGCCGAGCCGGCGTGCCCCACTGCCATCAGCCAATGCTGAGCCATGAGTGACGCACCAAAGGGAGAGGGATGAACACCGTCTCCGGCCCAATGGTCGGCAGGCGCGTAGTCCACCGCGGCGTCGAATATCGACTGGAACGGAACGAACACCGCGTGAAACTCGTCGGCGATCGTGCGGGCCGACTCGCGATAGCCATCGAATTCGGGGAACCACGAGTCGTTCACGGCTCCGCATCGCAGCACGAAGGGCTCGCAGATCACGAGTTTCACATCGGGCAATGTCTCGAGCGTGCGAGTCAGCAAGGCTCGATAGTCGGCTTCGTACTTTTCTCGCGTGCCGTCGTAGTTCCCGTTGAGGGCATGCCAGATGTCGTTGACGCCGATGAGAACGCTGAGGACGTTGGGCTTCAATTCCAGGCAGTCCGCATCCCAACGGTCTGCAAGCTGAAAGACTTTGTTGCCGCTGATACCACGATTGTAAACCTGCAATCCCTCAAGATGCGGGTTCGTGAGCAGGCCGGCAGCCGCCATCCAGGCATAACCATTACCCATCGTGGACTGCACATTGGGCGTGCTTGCCGTGTCGCGGCTGCGGCCGGCATCAGTGATGGAATCCCCTTGGAACAGGACGACGTCGCCTGGTGCAACGAGTGAATGCGCGTGGGCATGCTCATCATCGGCTTTGGCATCGTTAATGGAAAATCCAACGACTCCCGCAGCCCCCATTGCGGCAATGGATTGCAGAAACTGGCGGCGTTCGACGTTTTTTGGCAGTTCCATGACGTGCTCCAGGTGAATGATAATGTTGAGGTCGCGAACGAGAATCCGCGCCTAGCAGTGCAGCATCACCCACCGCCAATACGGATCCCAAATGGGTCGCAGTACGTTGCACATCGACGGATCGCGGCTGACAGCAAGTCGGCGGAACGCCGACTACTCGTCGTCCCCGTCCTCTTCCTTTCCGACGACTTCGGGCTGTGCGCCATCCCCTTCGGTCGGTGTTTCTTCTTCCACCTCTTTCGCAGTGCCGATATGCACAACGATGGTTTCAGGATGCGAGAGCACCGTGATTCCAGGTGGGAGGTCGACCAAGTCGGAGACATGGATAACGGCGTTCAAATCCATATGCCCGATCTTGACGTCGATATACTCGGGTAGATCGCTGGCGACACACTCGATTTCGAGTTCCCGCAAGGGTTGCTCGACGATACCGCCGGCCACTGCACCGGGCGCGGTCCCCTTCAAGTGAATCGGAACCTTGACGGTCATTCTCTCGGTGGCATCGATCCGCACGAAGTCGACGTGCAACAACTCCTCGCCGAAGGCGTCGAACTGCAGATCCTTGACCAGAGCCTGCTCGCTGGAACCATCGACCTCAAGCATCACAATACGATGCCCCTGAGTCACCGGTCGCAGAGCATCAATCGACGCCACCAGCATCACCGGATCCTGCTTGTGTCCATAAACATTGCAGGGGACTTGGCCCTGCGTCCGCAGCCGGCGGCATTGAGAACTCCCTCGTTCCATACGAGGCTTCAGCGTGATTCGATCGACAGTCGACATGAGAATTGCACCCAGGGGGAACCGTTGTTGAAATCCTGTTTCTTCAGGTGCGGCGAATGCTATCGGCTCCCGGCAGTAGAGACAACACTTACGATGCAACGGATGTCGGCAAATGCCATACAAGCACCCCGGCGCGAAAACCGAAACGGGAACACTTGAGGATTTGATGAGCAGGACATAAACTCCCGGTTTCCCTCAGGTGGCATACTTCCAGGCAACGAGCCGTAAGTACTTGCTCCCGATGGGATTGCAGCACAAATTGTCTTAGGAGTTGGAGATGAAAGTCCGGGCGAGTGTCAAACGGATTTGTGAAAGTTGTAAAATCGTGCGCCGGCGCGGCAAGATTTTTGTGATTTGCGCGACGAATCCCAAACATAAGCAACGTCAGGGTTAAAAGACCGGAGTCATTATGCCTCGCGTATTGGGTGTGGACATTCCCAATGAGAAGCCAACATACATCTCACTGCAGTATCTGCAGGGAGTCGGGTTGCAACGTTCCCTCGAGGTTTGTCGCCGACTGGGACTGAATATCCAGCGGCGTGCCCGAGACTTGAGCGACGATGACATTCAGCGGCTGAACAGCATGCTGGACAACGAATACGTCGTCGAGGGTCAACTGCGCCGCCAAACACAAGATCACCTCGCTCGATTGCGAAATATCCACAGCTATCGAGGGGTTCGCCATCGCAAGAGTTTACCCGTTCGCGGACAGCGCACTCGGACCAACGCCCGAACCCGGAAGGGAATTAAGAAGACCGTGGCGGGTAAAAAGGGTGTGAAGGACGCGCGACATTGACGCGGCGGCCCGCACGGGTTGCCGAATTTGAGGAACTGGACGGAGGACTTTTGTGGCCAAGGTGCAGAAAACGGGTGCGTCGTCTCGCAAGAAAGTGCGACGCAACGTGACCAAGGCGATCGCCCATATTCAGGCGACGTTTAATAATACGATTATCACGATCACAGACGCCAACGGAGATGTTCTCTGCTGGGCAACCGCAGGGACATCGGGCTTTAAGGGTTCTCGAAAGAGCACTCCTTTCGCCGCCCAGCGGGCAGCGGAAACCTGTGCCGAGCGGGCCAAGAAGAGTGGCGTCAAGGAGATGGAGATTCGCGTCAAGGGACCAGGGTCCGGACGGGAAAGCGCCATCACGGGACTGCAGATTTCGGGAGTCAGTATCAAGAGCATCGAGGACGTAACGCCGTTGCCGCACAACGGTTGCCGGCCTCCGAAACGTCGCCGGGTGTGATGAATCGCTTGATGTTCGAGGAAGCTCTCGAATTGAAGCACGCGAAAGTCGTACAACACGAGAGATGACGGCTGGGAATGTCCTTGGGGGGCAAGGTTCCTGCCGAACCGGCGAATGCCGGCATGACCTGAAGTTGCCAACTGTCGAATCGCAATTCGACTCATTTCATTTTCCAAATTGAGGGGGATCAACGTCCATGATGCGAATTCGCTGGCGGAACCTGGAGCTGCCGAGCCGAGTCGTTCCGGTTGTCGATCATTCGGAGCCGAACCACGGCACATTTATTGCCGAACCGTTTGAACGCGGATTCGGCCATTCCATCGCCAACAGCCTGCGTCGGATCCTTCTTTCGAGCCTCGAGGGAAGTGCCATCACACGTGCCAAGATCGCGGGAATTCAGCACGAGTTCTCAACGATTCCCGGCGTTGTGGAAGATGTCACCGACATCTGTCTCAATCTCAAGAGCCTAGTGGTCAAGAACCACAGCAGCACCAGCAAGACGATGCGGATCGAACGATCCCAGCGTGGCGTGGTGACTGGTGGGGATGTGATTACCGACGATCAGTGTGAGGTCATCAACAAGGATCTCATCATCGCAACAATGACCGACGATGTGCCGCTCAGCATCGAACTGACGGTCGAAAATGGTCGCGGCTATGTCCCTGCGAGCGAGCAGTACGACAAGATGGTGGAATCGGGATCGATTCCCCTGGACGCGGCGTTCTCCCCCGTGGTACGGGTGCGTTACAAGGTCGAAGACACCCGTGTCGGCCAGCGCACCAACTACGACAAGCTGATCCTGGAAATCTGGACGAACGGCACCGTCAGTCCGGAGATGTCGCTGGTTGAGGCGGCGAAAATTCTTCGCAAGCACCTCAACCCGTTCATCAACTACCGCGAGCCAGGTCCGGAACTTCCTCCGGAAGCAGGGCTCAAGGGAATGCTCGAGGCAACGGGGTATTCTCCGATCGATCTGGAACTGGAAGACAAGTTGAACCGCAGCCTGGCGGAACTCAATCTGTCGGTCCGAGCGACGAACTGCCTCGAAGCCGAAGGGATCGATTCGGTGCGAGATTTGGTGACACGTGCCGAAGACGACCTGCTTCAAGTGCGGAATTTCGGCGAAACGACGTTGCTGGAAGTGAAGGAACGGCTGGCAACCATTGGGCTTAGGCTCGGGATGCGAGTTCCGAAGAGTTCACGAATGAACTGATTTCAACGGATCGCGATCGTCGCGATACCGAGTTCGACTTTAAACATCCCCGAAACGGGGTCACGCGGTACTGGTGGACTGAGATGAGACATCGACTACGAGGACGACATCTAGGACGGACCGACTCGCATCGTCAGGCGATGTTTCGCAACATGGCTGCCAGCCTGTTACGCACAGTCGAGTCCGAAGGTGGGGAAGGTGAGGCGAAGGCCCCAGGCCGCATCGTGACCACGGTCGCCAAGGCGAAAGAACTCAGGCCGTTCGTCGAAAAGTTGGTTACGCTGGCGAAACGTTCGCTGTCTCACCAGGAACGAGCCAGCGAGTTCGCGACCACCGCGGATCGGGGTTCTGACTCCTGGAAGTCGTGGCGAGAGTCAAGTCAGTACCAGACCTGGAACCGAACGATCGCGCCGGCGGTTGCGTTGCGTCGCCGGGCTTTTGCGCTGCTTCGCGACGATGTCGCCGTGCGGATTCTATTCGAGAAGATCGCGCCGCAGATGGAGGATCGCAAGGGGGGCTATACTCGCATCGTTAGACTGGCGACACCACGCCTTGGGGACTCGGGACCACGCGCCCTGATTGAGTTTGTCGGCGAACGAGATCGCGTCGCCACTAAGCGTGCCGCCCCGGTTGTCGTTGATGACGAACCGTCACAAGCTCCCGCATCGACGGAATCTGCCGCAGAACCCGTATCGAGCGAAGCTGCTGGAGAGTAGTATTTCAATCGACTAGGTCTGACCGCGACTAGGTCTGACCGAGTCAGGCTCCATTCGACGGATAGACCCTGCTGAATCCTCAGTTGGGTTCTAGTGGTTGATACTGTTCGATCTGCGCGGCTCCTCCACCCAACAGTTCGCGGCCACCTTCGTTGAAGAAGTCCGACAATTGGACGACGGCCGGTCCCATCAGGAACAGAAACACCGCCGGCATCAGGCAGAGCACGGTCGGGAACAAGAGCTTGAAGGCCGCGCTGTTGGCCTTCTGGTCGGCCCGCTGACGCAACGACTCCCGCATGTTGTCCGAATAGTCGGTGAGTGCTCTCGAAACGCTCGTCCCAAGCCTCTCGGTCTGAATCAAGAGTGATGTGAATGAGTGTACCTGAGGCACGTCAACGCGTTCGCTGAAGTTGGTCAGCGCCTGCTCCAGGTTATTGACTCGCCCCTGTTCGGCAACGATCTTCAATTCCTGAGACAGCGCGGGATAAACGTTTTCGAGCTCCTTCCCGACGCGCGAGAGAGCAGGTGTGATCGTCATCCCCTGGCCCACGCACATGTTCAAGAGATCAAGCATGTCGGGCATGCCGTTCTCGATTTCACGCAAGCGCTCGGCGGCCTGGCTTCGAACCAGCATCGCAGGGATCGACCAGCCCAGAATCGGGCCGATCACCAAGCCGGCAATCATCAACGGCTCCAAAGCCGCTGGGACGGTCACCAGTAAGACTCCAAAGAACACGATTGGAAGAATGATTCCGAGATACCTTGTCGCGGCCAGGTTCTGGTAGGCGTGCGGAGTGAAGTAGCCTGCATTGAGCAGTTCTCGCTTCGTTTGAACCCGCCGTTGATCGGTCTCGGGCAACAGGCTCGCGAGTAGCGGAGTCATCGCGCCGAATGAATAGTCACGAGTGTCGGAGAACGGCAGTTCTTCCAGATCGAGTCGATCGAGACGCGTTGATTGCGTCGGGGTCGCTGCCACCGACATCATCACGGGAGCGGCCTTGGACTCAATCTTCTCTAGTTGAAGAGGCGACTTGAACTCTTCTTGAGCCGGCACTTCAGTGAGATTCGATTCCAGCGGAGGGGGAGTCTCGGCGACGGTCGGACGCACCATTCGAGTTGGTTGCGACGAGCGGCTTGTCTTTGCACGAAACAGCCTCCAGAGCCGTCGCATTACCATCAACGCAAGGGCCACCACCAGGAGGATGATGATCCAGGCCAAGACTTGCTGTGCGAATGGAGTCATGATTCTTCTTCCAACAACGTGTAATCGGCGGAATGGCCGATGGCTTGTGATTCAATTTGACTCGATAACTCAGTTGTGACCGCGTCCCGGATTCAAGTCCTGGTGCTGGTTCTCAGAATGCGCATCACCCACAGGATGCCGACAAACAGGAGGGCGATCGCCAGCACGAGTGAACGACTGCCCCAGGGGGAATCCAACAGGCTGGGCAAATAGGTCGGATCGCGGAAGATGAAGAACGTAAGAATGATCGGAGGCAAAACCACCATCAGCATTGCCGTGGCGCGGCTCGCCGCCGTTTGTGCCTGCAGCCGACCCTGGAACTCCTGACGGTCGCGAATCGTTCGTGATAGCCTTTCGAGTACTTGGATCAAGTCTCCGCCCGTCTGGCGATGGACTGAAAGGGCAGTCGTCAGCACGCTGATACCCACCAGTCCCGTTCGCCCAGGAAGTTCTTCCAAAGCTGCCTGTATGGGCAATCCGAGTTCAATGCGCCTGGTGCACAACTTGAGTTCCGCGCCCAATGGGGCCGGCGTGTCGTTGGCCACCATTTGGAGGCAATGCTCCAAACTGCGTCCGGTACGTGCCGCTCGGCCGAGTTCGTCGATCATGGCGGGGAGTTGATGACTCAATTCGCGTTGTCGGCGCGACCGCATGGCAACCGCAATCAAGACCGGAATCGTCGAACCGATCACGAAGGCCAATGCCGCGGTCAGCAGGTTCTCCTGCAACACGAATACGCCGCCACCGACCGCCATCCCCAGCAGCACGCACAAGGCGAGCACCGCCGAGGGCGCAACGCGCCAGCCCGACTGAATCATCAGCCGGTCGAACCAGCCGTTGATGTCGTTGCCGACGCCGGCCTTCTCGGAGTGGAACGTTTCCTGATCTCGCAGGATGCCCAAGAATTCCGGTCGGGATTGAATCAATTGAGTGGACATGTGAACGGCCTTCGTTGTCGCGTAAACGTTATTCTCAATCGGAGGCGATCGACCTCTGGTTCAGGAAGGTGTGTATTCTCCGCCGACCTGAAGTTCGCGTGCCGTGAACATTTTCGGATTGAGTTCCTGGCCGCGCGTCGCCATGCGACGCAGGCACTGAGGTTCGTAGCCGGTGGCGTAGAACGCGCCCTGGACCTTGCCTGCCGCGTCCATGCCCGCCATGCGATAGACGAAGATGTCTTCGAGGTCGAACTCGCCGTTGGTGACTCCGGTCAACTCGGAAATGCGGACGATCTTTCGTTCGCCGTTCGCCAGTCGAGCGACATGCACGAAGATCTGAATGGCGGCGGCGATGTACTGACGAGCGATTTTCGTGGGGAGCTCGGCACCAGAGAGGGCGACCATCAGCTCCAGGCGGTGCAGCGCATCGCGGGTATCGTTGGCGTGGACGGTACTCATCGATCCGTCGTGACCGGTGTTCATGGCCTGAAGCATGTCGAGGACCTCTCCGCCACGCGCTTCGCCGACGATGATGCGGTCAGGCCGCATTCGCAGCGAGTTTCGCAACAAGTCGCGAGGCGAGATCATTCCCTTCCCTTCGACGTTGGGAGACCGTGTCTCCAGACCGACAACATCCGCCTGTTGCAATTGCAATTCGGCAGTCTCTTCGATGGTGACAACACGCTCGGTCACCGGAATGAACCGACCCAGGTTGTTGAGGATGGTCGTCTTGCCGGCACCCGTACCACCTGAAAGGAGCAAGTTGAGACGGGACCGCACGCAATGGATCAGGAAGTCGGCCATCTCCGGTGCCAAAGTGCCGAGCCGAACCATGTCTTCGAATTTCAAAACCTTGGAACGGAAACGGCGAATCGACAACGTCGGGCCTCGCAGTGCCAACGGCGGAATCACTGCATGCAAGCGGGAACCGTCTGGCAACTTGGCATCCACCATCGGCGAGACTTCGTCAATACGTCGACCTGCCCGGCCCACGAGACGCTGAATGAAGTGCAGCAAGTGTGCATCGTCGGCGAACCGCACATTGGTACGTTCCAGCACGCCGTTACGCTCGATGAAGACGGTGTCAGGACCGTTGACGAGCACGTCGCTGATCTCGTCATTCTGCATCAGTGCCTCGATAGGGCCGAAGCCGTAGACTTCGTCCATGAGTTCCTGCACCATCATCTCGCGTTCGGCGGGAGTCAGCGACAAGTGCGATTGTTGGCAGACATGCACCGACAGGGCCTGCAACTGGCGACGAAACTCGTCTTCGCCGAGCTCACCGGCCTTCGACATATCGATGGCGTCGACGATCTGTCGATGCAATCGCGTCTTGAGCATCTGAAACTGCTGTCGATCTTGAACGTCGTGAGTCGCGAGGACCATGAGGCTCCCCTTGGGTTGGTGAGTTGAAATCAAATGTGCCGCACTGTCTCAACGGGTGAGGAACAGGCGGTAAATGTACGGGTTCGTGAATCCGTCACTCTGCAGAGGGTCGGAAGTGGGTGAGCCGAGAGGAATCACATCCCCGGTGACTGCTGTCCTTGTCGCCACGACTCCTGGTTGTAAGACGCATGCCAGCCTGCCGTCGGGGAGTTCGAGAATGTCCATCAGTCGAGCAGAGACAAGTCGCGTCACTTCCAATTGACCCAGTCCCTGCTCACGCGGAATGTAGGCCGAATAGAGCGTGCAGATGCGAACCTTGCCGATCATCTCGGAGAGTGCGAAAGCCGGGTCACCAGTAACAACGGCATCGCAATCGAGGGTGAGAGGTCCGCCGGTAAGCGAGAACTCGCCGCCGAAGCTCATCAGATGCTCGGTCGACCAACCCTGTTGAATCTGAGCAGCTAAAGGAGCCGGATAGAGACCGGTACCGACGTCGATCAGATGCATATTCGCGATCAACTGGTCTTCGGTGTCGGGATCGATTGGTGCCGAATGGACAATGATTTCCGGAAAACCATCTGATCCAAGGACGACTTGTTGGGTCTCGGGATCGAATGCGAAGTCGTCGCCGCCAAGTCGCATTTCAATTTGCTGACTCCAAGTGTCGACACGGCTGGATTCATTGTCGCCGGAAAGAATCGCCAGCGGCCAGGCAGGGACGTTCGCACCTTGCGACGCACGCAAGCCGGTGACGTGATTGCTGATCGCGGCTGTGGCTGTGTCCATGATCTCATCGCGAGACCGCCCGTCGATTGCATCGGAGAGCGAAGCCATGGGATTCATGCTCCGGGGACGGCGTGCAGTAACGACG
Source organism: uncultured Planctomycetaceae bacterium (assembly GCA_942492405.1). Taxonomy (GTDB): domain Bacteria; phylum Planctomycetota; class Planctomycetia; order Planctomycetales; family Planctomycetaceae; genus JANNSB01. The sequence continues at coordinate 60,074 of CALOES010000044.1, read as the reverse complement.
ACATGCGTGGGGTTCTCGGAGGTTTCAATGAAGACAAGATCCCCAGCCTGTTCCTGGAAAACGTATCGCCCGATCAAAACGTCGCCTCCGGGTTCGGTACTCAATGTCACGGGAGAGCCGTTCGCGCGGTTGTTCAAAGCGATTGCCGCAGCCACTTGTCGTGCCCTGGCAACGCGCTCCTCCGCGGAGCCGATCGTCGACAGCAAGTCGTCGCTGGCCAGTTCTCCAGCGGCGGCCAAGGCGGACGCCTCAGATACCGTTCGCAACTCTTGCTGAGCGTTGTCGATCCAGAGCTTGTCGAACACCAGAAGCACTGCCATCCCGATCACAAGCAACGCCATGGCGATCGCCGGCATCATCAAGCCGGAACGATGGCCGCCCAGACGCGACAGCGAGTGTCGCGTCTGTTGGGTCTTCATTGCGTGATTCCATCGTTTCATGGCAAATGTTGCGCTGAACAATCCGGATTGAAGTCGTCAGTGTTCCTGAGCCTAAGTTGCGGTCCTAGTTCCCTTCACCGGAACCCGCACCGCCCGGGTTAAACTGATTACCCTGGTTCCCTTGCTGTTGAGCACCGGAAGGAGTTCCCTGTCCGCCGAACGTGCCTGCAGCACTGCCCGGAACATTGAAGGCCGGAGTGTTAGCATCACCAGGGGCCGACGTCCCGTAGTAACCGGCACCTCCGGTTCCCCAACCACTACGGTCCCAGATGGTATTCCGGCCATTGCCCCAATTGCCTTGAGGATTGTTCCAGTCGGCATCGGGATCCTGTACGAGGTCGATCGGCTTGCCGTCGCGAAACGCCATCACGCGTCGACCACCACCGGTGTAAATTTCGGTCAGTTGCGGAGGTGTCGGTGGCTCGGCCGGTTCGAGTCCGAGGATTTCGTCGAGTGTGGCCCGATCTTCGTTGGAAAGATCGACGCCTCCACCACCGTAACCGGAAGGGTTGTACGTCAGTGTGATTGCACCTTTGTTCTGGGCTTCGATCAGGATATTGGCTTGAGCGTTCGTCAACTCCAGCGTGACCGAGTTCGATCCCCGACCAACACCGGTGGCTCCCGTGACGGACCGATTGATCGCCAGCACCTTGACGCCCTTGAAGAGCGTCATCGTGAGTCCCGTTGGGAAACGACGATCCGGTACGCTCGTGGGTGAGAAGTGGACATCGACGAATTCGTTCGGTCGCACCAGTCCATCCACGGTATCGGAAGCGCTTCCGAGGGAAATCGTCAATGCCTGCATGCCGTCGGCGATCTCCATGGGAGGAAACTCGTTGGGCAGGTACAGATCGAGCGTGCTGATCGGCTGTGCGGCCGGAATGGGGTTCCTCACGATGCGACCCACCAGAGCGGTCGAATTGCGAATCGTTTCGCGGGTCATGTCTTCCCGTCGAGCGGGTCCGAGCCCGAGGTGGGCCTCGGTGATCATGGTGCCCGGCGGCAAGTCGGCCAGCGCCATCGGAACGTTGACACGTTCCTCCGGGAGTACCTCCTCCTGCGCAAACATGCGCTTGGCGACGTATCCCAAGACGAGCAGACCGACAACCCCCAACATCAGGATTGTCAAAAATGCGGGAGTGAGACGTTTCACGGCAGCTTCTCCAGTGTGATTCGGCCAGGGGGTGGTCGAGACGGACTTAGGTACGGATTGGATTCCCGGTTACTCCTTCAGCATCCGGGCGGAACAGACAATCGATTCTCCTCTGAGGCTGAAGCCGATCGGCCACAACAGATCGGGTGCCGCTGACGACATGGGCACGCGAACCGACACGATGACTTCCGCTCCAGTTTCACTGGGGATGATCGCCGCGACTTCCGCGGCTTCCCTCATGCGTGGACTCAATTGGGCGAACACTTCTTCTTGAACTTCGATCTGGGTGCTGCCGTTGTAGGTTGCAATGCGCGCGCCGGCGCGGCAGGCCTCGACAACTTCGCCGCGGGCATAGAACAGCAAACAGAATTCCAGCAGCCCTAGCAGCAGGATGGCCAGCAGCGGGAGCGTCATCAGCAATTCCATGCTCAACACGCCGGAACGCTTCCGGTGCGTTGCACGAGTTCGCTGTGATGTCTGTCGATTGGTCATGTCGGTTGCGACTGTTTCAGGATGAGTGAACGGCAGTGACGGTGGAAGAGTCGTGCCGCTCGACCTCTTGTTGATGAAGTTTGACGAACTGCCAGGTCACAACGAGCCAGGTGGCGAGGGTTACCGGCAGTGCGTAGGTCATAATGCGCCGGTCCTGCTTCTGCTGCAGAGTCTCAGGTCCGGGCTTATGCCCCTTCTTGGTTTCCTTCTTTGTTCCGAGGTACTTCTTCTGCGACCCTTTGATTCCGCGCGTCGCCACGCTGTAGATCACAACACCTGCTGTTCCCAACAGGATGAGTACGGTGCTGACAACGAGGACCATGAGAGTCATGCGAAAACCGAGCCAGACGCTCAGTGCTCCCATGAGTTTCACGTCGCCACCGCCGCCACCTCCGATGAACCACAACGCAAACAACACTCCAAACCCCACCAGAAAACCGAGCGCGCCATCCGCCAACCCCGTCCACTGGTGAAACACACCCTGATAGACCCAGCCGGCGAAGAACATGGGGATCGTCAGCTTGTTCGGGATCTTCCGATAGCGGGTGTCCCAGACGACTGCCGTCGCCGTAAACACAGCCAGCACAACGATAAGCACGATTTGAGATACGGTAAAAGTCATGGTGAGTTGCGTAGAATGTGCGCGAACTTCAACTTGGTGAAACTCTACGACATGTTTCCCGAACGAGCCGTCCATGTTGCCGAATTGTCACGTTCTTCGTGACCATCATTGTCAATCATGACACTCGTGGGATCTCGCACGTCGTCGGCTGCATCGTCAGAATCCGCAATCTCGGACGTCGCGAGCCGGCACAAACGTCGTGAACGGTTCAAACGACATATCCGTCGCGCGCCGGGTGGGAGTTGTTCAGACCTTGAAACGATTGGGCGCTCAGATCTCGAAACGATGTCAAGCAGCAACATCACTCAGGCAACATGATGCCGATTGACCACATCAGCCAGTGCTGGGGGCAGGCTCCAAGTGGAACGCCCGACACAAGCCCTATAGTTAAGCCGATCGAGTCGCATATCATCGCAGTGTCGACTCGCGATGGCTTGAGCTTCGATAACGAAGTTCTGGATGTCGTCAGCCGGGCATTTCACGGCTACGAGCTTTGGCACCGTCGTTCTTCAAGAAAGTGATATCAGGGCCACACGAGTCTTTAGAACAAGTCTGAGCTATTCCACGCTGGCCTGTGGCTTAAGTATGATTGTCAACCAACGGGAGAAGATTTGATGAAGCACTATCCATGCACGCTCAGTCTTATTGCGTTGCAACTCATTGCAGCAGCTCTCCTCTCGGCCGACGATGTGCACACAATGGAGCGCATCGCCGTCTCTCCTGATGGGACTGGCTTCGTCCACGCCGAATCGCTCACACCATTTGTCCCCTGGGGAGTGAACTACGGACACGACGGCATGCTGATTGAAGACTTCTGGGAGGACGACTGGTCCATTCTCGAAGAGGACTTTCGCGAGATCGCCGGCATGGGGGGCAACGTCGCTCGCGTCCATCTGCAGTTCTGCAAGTTCATGAACTCACCCACCGAGCCCAATGAACGCGCATTCGAGTTGCTGGGGAGACTGATGGAACTGGGCGAGGAAACCGGCGTCTACCTCGATCTCACCGGGCTTGCCAGTTATCGACCGGGCGACCGCGCTGTATGGTACGATGAACTGAGCGAAGAAGAACGCTGGGCCGCTCAAGCGGTTTTCTGGAAAACGGTCGCCCGCACCTGTGCCGACAGCCCCGCTCTCTTCTGCTACGACCTGATGAACGAACCCCTTTCGCCGGCCGACACGCGTGAGAGCTGGTACTCGGGCCACCTGTTCGGCGGACTCGACTTTCTGCAGATGATCGCGGTCGAACCCGCCGGCCGCACTCGGATGGAGATCGTCACCGCGTGGATCGATACCCTCACTGCGGCTATTCGGGAAGAAGACCCGACGGGGATGGTCACCGTCGGCATGTTGCCATGGGTGACGAACTGGGGGCACCTCTCAGGCTTCATCCCCGAGGAAGTTGCCTCGCATGTCGACTTTCTCTGCGTGCATATCTACCCCAAGACCGATGTCCCCGAAGAGGCAATGCAGTCGTTGACGGTGTGCGATGTCGGCAAGCCAGTGGTGATCGAAGAGACCTTTCCGCTCAACTGCGGCGTCGAGCAGTTTCGCGAGTTTCTGGTCGAGTCCCGGGGCATCGCCGACGGCTGGGTCTTCCACTACGACGGCCAGACGCCGGAGGAAATCGATGACCTCCAGGCCGCCGGCGAACTGACGATCGCCAAATCGATCTGGCGGGAAGGACTGCGCGTGCTGGTCGAGATGCGCGAGACGCAGACGGCTCCACTCAATGAGGAATGAATGAGTCGATCAATATCGACGGGCCGACTCATTGATGGTGAACCTCAACGATTGTCCCTCGAATCCCGCGCGAAGCTCCAACGGGATCGGGCCATATGCGTTGACTTCGGACAGGCTGGGCATTCGCCGAAAGACTTCGATGGCTTCGGGAGTGACCTTGCCGGGTGTCAGGGTGATCGATGTGAGATGTGGCAACGACACCAGGTGTTCCCAACCTTCGTGGCTGATCTGCGGGCAATAGACGAACTCCACCTCCCGCAGTTCCGTTGCGGATGCAAGCAGGGCGATCTCGGCGTCGATCAACGTTGCGTTATAGACTGTCAATGACTCCAGCCGCGGTGATCGTGTCAGCCACTCCATGCCCGCGCCGTCGATGTCGCCGTCGATCACGACTCGCCGCAGGTTGGGCAGCGTCGTCAATTCGCCATAGGCGACCGGATCGGTGACGTGCGAAACGATTTCCAATCGAGTGATCGTGGAGATGAGCGACAGTTCGCGAAGCATCGGATTCGACACACTGCCAATTTCGAGCGAAACTTCCACGAGCGGAGGCCGCGTGGAGAAAAACTCCACGAGGGCGTCGTCCGAGAACGCCCACCCGGAGAACTTCACCGTCTCCAGGTGCCTCAAGTGCTTCAGTGCCGCCCATGCGCCATCGGGAACCGGCATTCTGCGTGACCATTCAAAGTGCGTGATCTCGTCCAATTCCGCAATCCTGTCCCAACCGTCATCCGGGAGACTTGAAGCGTCGATCACTTCAACAGTGCGCAGTCCCAGCGCACGTTCGCCAAACCAGTGGGTGATCCATTCGCTGTCGGAAGCAAGGACATAGTCCACACCCTGGTCCGTCAGATACGTCAGAGCTTCGTACCGGCGATGGGCACGAATTCCGATCGCGGTCGCAATCATCCCGACGCTCAAGACGCAGAGCGGCAACAGAACTTTCCACGAGAAGAGAGCTGCGATCCGACGGTTCGATCTTCGCAGCTTGATCGGTGGCTCTGCGTCGCCGAGGGCATTCACCGCTTCATCGGCATTCGCTCCCATGGCCACCTCGTTGCTGACGGATCGGTTTCTCAGGTCTCGAAAGTACCACCGCCGCCGCGCGTCGTCGAGTGCATTCGAAAAGAGATCGCAGCGGAATGGCCTGGATGCCCATCGATTCTCGAAAAAAGTCCCGAAGCGACCTTTCCGAATGGCCGTCACTGTCGGAGGTTGTGAATGAGCACCGGCTCTGGGAAGATGTTGGATGAGCCGTCACCTGACGATTGAAACCGCTAGTCGCGAGAATCACTTACTCTGTTCCAGACCCGCCATGCTGATGCACTCCATTCGACTCTGTTTGTCACTCGGTATTCTCCTCGCAGTCGCGGCGACGGGTGTTGCCGACGACGGGCCGGTCATCCCAGGCATTGCCGAGCGAATGCAGGAGTTTGTCGACGCCAACGAAATCTCGGGGGCGGTGAACCTCGTCGCCACGCGCGAGGGAATTGTCCACTTTTCGACGACCGGACTGATGGACATCGAATCAGGGCGCGAGATGGAAGAGGATGCGATCTTTTGGATCGCTTCGATGACGAAGCCTATCACCGGCACGGCGATCATGATGCTCCATGAAGAGGGGCTCCTCTCGATCGACGAACCGGTGTCGAAGTACATCCCCGAGTTCGCCGATCTCACACTCGAGGATGGCACGCCGGTCACGATTACGATCACGCATCTGCTCACGCACTCGTCCGGGCTGGCCGACATCTCGGCCGATCAGTCGCGCGACATCACAACTCTGGCCGATGCCATTCCGCTCTATGTCTCTCAGCCGGTAAGGTTCGAGCCGGGAAGCCGTTGGTCGTATTGTCAGTCGAGCATCAACACAGCCGGGCGTATTGTCGAAATTGTCTCGGGGATGACGTTCGATCGGTTTCTCGACGAACGCCTCTTCGGTCCACTCGGCATGACCGACACGACGTTTTATTTGAGCGAAGAGCAGGTCTCACGACTGGCGACTCCGTATCGTCGCACGGAAGCAGGAGAGTTGGAGCCGACGACGGTTTCAATTCTGTGGGGGAAGGATCCAACGAGCACCGATCGCTTTCCGCTCGCCAACGGCGGCCTCTTCTCGACGGCCCACGACTACTATCGGTTTTGTAGCATGATTCTGAATGGTGGCGAACTCGACGGGACTCGGATCCTGCGGCCCGAGACGGTCGAGTTGATGACGAGCAACCACTCTGGAGACCTCGAAACAGGCTTTACGCCGGGTAATTGCTGGGGTATCGGCTGGTGTGTCGTTCGCGAGCCTCAGGGCATAACGGCGATGCTCTCCTCAGGCACCTGCGGACACGGCGGTGCCTACGGAACCCAGGCCTGGATCGATCGCGAAGCGGGTCGCATTTACATCTTGATGGTGCAGCGGGCGAACTTTCAAAACGGCGACAACTCCGATGTACGCCGGGCGTTTCAGGAGATCGCCGACGCGGCTCTCGACGAATAGTTCTTTCGGGCGTGACGAACATCGGACGGCCCATCAAATTCGAGTGATTGGAATGCCGCAACCGTCCAGTTAGGATTGCTGGCTGATAACTTGCCGACGTGGCTTGAAGTGCTTTTGTGTCCAGCGGCTGGCGCCGCGACCCAATTTAAAAAGGGATCACTTGTGAATACAGCTTTTCGCAGCGTAATGGTGCTGGCCGTGTTGCTCATGGGTTGTGGGGGTGATGGAACGGAGTCGGGCGACGGGACCACATCTACCGGCGGTGGAACGACAACCGCCGGTGGCGTGACGTCCGAACCTGGTACAGTCTCGGGCGGTGATACGACTGTCGGCGCGATCGCCCTCACACCCGACAACACCGACATCGTCTTCATCGGCACGCATGCCAATCCCGACAATCCTGATCCGCGTACATGCGAGTTCACTGATTTCGCCGGCACCGCGACCGTTGTCGACGGTGTATTGACGGCAGTCGACGTGACGATTCAGACGCAGGAGATTACGACGTTCAATCCGATGCTCACCGATCACCTGCGGAACCCAGACTTCTTCAATGCGCTCGAGTATCCTGAAGCAAAATTCGAGTCGACTTCGATCGAAGCGGGCGACGATGGCACGGTGACCATTACCGGAAATCTGACGCTACTGGCCGAGACGAAGCCCGTCACGTTTCCGGCAACGGTTTCCACTGAGGACGGTTTATCGCTGATGGCGGAGTTCGAGATTGATCGCACCGAATGGGGAATGACGGCTCGGCAGGACGGCGTTTTGAAAGAAGTGGCCCTGCAGATCTTAATCGGCAGCTGAGCCATGCCGTTTACGATGATCGATATGCTCTACGGCGGGCTTGTGCCCGCCGTGGTTGCGTTGGCAACATGGTTTGTGGCGCGCCGCGTCCTCAAAGAAGATGCTGCGGCTCGCTACGCCCCCAGTCTCGCGATTGGCATCGGGTTTTCCGTCGGCTACTGGCTCGTTTGGTGGAAAGAAGATCACGGCTACTGGCTTCCCAAGCTTCCATACGACTGGTTGCCCATCTTCATCGCTGCCGCAGCAATCGTCGGCCCCGTCGTCCACGCACGAGGAGTGTCGTGGTTCGAACGACTTTTGACCTATGCGATCTTCGGATTGGCTGCCGCTTGGTTCCTGGTACCAACGCGACCCGCCTTGCAACCCGTTCGGCATCTTTACATCCTCGGATTCGGACCAGCGCTAGGTTTGGTTGCACTCCTGTTCGACGGAATCTGCGAGCGTTTTCGTGGCCCGTTACTGCCCGGGTTGTTGACGTTCACGGCGATGTGTACGTCGATCATCCTCCTGCTGAGCGGAAGCACAAGTTTTGCATTGACCGCAGGTGCCGGTGCCGCGGCGCTAGGTGGAATGACTATCTCGATGATGTGGACCCGCGATGCGAAACTGAAAGGGCTGTCGCTGGCATTCTGCACTCTTCTCGGCGGGGCGATGCTGGTTGGCCGATTCAATACATTAAGTACGATCCCGACGGCGTGCTACTTCATCGTGCCACTCGCACCACTCTTGATGTGGTGTGCGGTCTGCGGCCCGTTATCGAATGGGACAGGCTTTGTCGGCAGCATTAAGAAGGTCGCCTTACCGGTGATCGCGAGCCTTGTGGCCGTTGGGATGGCGGTCATCGTCGGCTTCAGTACGGACGGATAGTTGCCTTTCACTCCCAGCATGTCAGTTTTTGACCAAGACTTACTCTTAGAATCACTGAACCAAAGATCGACCTCACAGGATCGCTCACAATCGCCGATCTCCGTGACAACAATCACCTGTCTGAAAGGATGCTGAATCCAATTACTGACAGGCTCTCCGCGAAAGTGGAGAAGGTCGCAAGGGGAACGTCAAAATCTGTAAGATCTCTGTCTGCGGCGACGCGGCCTCTTCCGCCGACGCACTTTCGCGGAGCGAGAGGCGACGATGTCAACTCAATTCGCTTAAACGCAATTGCCCGCAGGCCGCATCAATGTCGGCTCCCTTGCGTTTACGGACCGTGACGTTCACTCCGCTTTGTTCCAAAGCGGTGACGAAGCGCTCGGTGCGTTCGGTTGATGAACCTTCGAGGTCGAGCGGAGAGACGGCATTCATCGGAATCACATTGACGTGCGCTCCCCGGCCTCGTAGCAGTTTCGCCAACTCGCGAGCGTGCTTGGGCTCATCATTGAGTTGGGCGAGCAGGACGTATTCATACGAGACACGCCGGCCAGTCACCTCGAAGTAGGCGTCGGCAGCCGACATGATTTCGGTGATGCCGGTATTTTTGTTCACGGGGACGATGCGAGTTCGCAGTTCGTCATTCGGTGCATGCAGCGAGACGGCCAGGTTGCAGTGGAAGCCTGTGTCGGCCAGTTCGCGAATGCGGTCGGGGAGACCGACGGTCGAGACGGTCATCCGTCGGGGGCTGAGGCCCATCCCTCCACCAGGATCGGTGACTGGGGCGCTGAGCGTGAAAAGTGCAGGAAGCAGCGCCTGCAAGTTTGCCAATGGTTCGCCCATGCCCATCACGACGATGTTCGTGATGTGTTCGCCATCTTTCATCAGACGATCGAGCAACAGCACCTGTTCAAGAATCTCGGCGGTGGTCAGGTTGCGTTTGACGCCCAGCAAGCCACTGGCGCAGAAAATACATCCCATGCCGCAACCGACTTGCGTGCTGATGCAGAGTGTTCTCCTGCTGGTCTCGCGCATCAAGACGCACTCGACCGTTTCGCTATCCGGCAACTTGAGGAGCAATTTCTCGGTGCGGTCGGTCGCGATCTGATGCCGCAGAATCGTGGACGAAAAGAGCGTGAACTCGGCTTCCAACTGGCTTCGCAACGCCTGCGGAAGGTCGAGCATCTCGCTGAACGTCTTCGCCCGGCGTTCGTACACCCAACGCCGAATCTGACCGGCGCGGTAGGCGGGAAGACCTGCCTCTTTGCACCAGATTTCGAGATCGACAGAGAGGAATGGTCGGAGGGAGGAGTTCATGTGGCCGACGCAGGTGATGGTTCGATGCGGCCAATGACCACGGGAGATTCACCGATGTCATTCAGCAGAGCCAGTGCCTGATTGAGAGCGTCGGCACGCAGAGCAATAACGAAGCCGATTCCCATGTTGAACACGCGGAACATTTCTTCGGTGTCAACGTTCCCTAATTTCTGCATCCAAGTGAAGACTGCGGGGGGAGTCCAGCTCTTGCGGTCGATGACGGCATGCAGTCCCTCGGGCAGAATGCGATCGACATTCTCTTGCAGTCCGCCGCCCGTGATGTGGGCCAGACCTGTGACAGCCTCACCACTCGATGACTCCAAGACCTTGCGAATGGCCGAAACGTAGATGCGTGTCGGAGTGAGCAAAACGTCACCAACGGTTGATGACGCATCGAACGCAGCATCATCCACTGTCAGTCCGGCATGCTCGAAGACGATCTTGCGGACGAGACTGTATCCGTTGGAATGAATGCCCGACGATGGAAGGCCGACGAGCACATCACCTGCTTGAATCTTCGAGCCATCAATCAAACGTGAACGTTCGACGACACCCACACAAAACCCGGCGAGGTCGAAGTCGCCTGGTTGATAGAGGTCGGGGAGAATGGCCGTTTCGCCGCCGATGAGGGCCATGCCTCCTGAGATGCAGCCGTCGCTGACGCCCTTCACCAGGTCTTCGACCAGTTGGGGGTCATCCTTGGGAATGGCGAGGTAGTCGAGAAAGAAGAGCGGCTCGGCCCCCAGACAGAGGCAGTCGTTCACGCACATCGCCACGAGGTCGATGCCAACGGTGTCGTGCTTGCCGCACAGAGCGGCGAGCTTGAGCTTTGTCCCGACGCCATCAGTTCCCGAGACGAGGACGGGGTCGACATACTTGTTTCCCGCCCCCTGCAACTGGAACAGCCCCGCGAAGCCGCCAACCAACGGCAGAACGCGCGGTCCCTGTGTCCGCTGGATGAGCTTGGGAATGCGGCTCATCGCGTCGGCATACTGTTCGAGGTCTACTCCCGCAGACTTATAGGTCAAAGAGGTCATGGCCGGTGTGCTGGATTTCGGGGCAGGTCGACACTCTCGGCGCAAACATGCGTTAGGAAGTGTCGTACGGATCAAGATAGCAGACCAGCGAAGGGAGCGTCAGGCAACTGGCAGAGCGTTGAGAGCGTCACCCGTACTCAGGAAAGAGGGATCCTGGATTCAGGAAAGGCGACAGACGGTCTCACGGACTGCAACGTGTGTCGGCTCCGTCAGCAACGTTGGTTGATGCGAAGGATTCAGCCTCGCGTCCCTTTTGCTTGTGCTCTCGCGCTGCGGGCGAAAGTCGCCATTTCCAAAATGGAAGAACGCCGACGGGATGCGGGAATCCTGTCGGCGTCCGGGGGAAGAATGTGATGTGAAGCGAAGGCGGGATGAGGCCCTTTCTCAAGGGGCCGGAAGGGTACTCCTCTCTCAAAGGAGGGGATCACTGGGATCCCGTGGTGCTCTCTCAATCACCAACGGCAGGTTTTGCAGCTTTCGTGCCATCCGATCGGCATCTGTTGCCGAACCATCTCATACAATCGCCATAACCTCCTTCCACCCCTGAAGATCTTACGTTCGACACCGGACGGCCGCGTCAGAGACTCTCGCCCAATCCATGCAATCCTTGCAACGGAGATCCCCCCGGCTTTGTAACTCCTCCAACAATTGGATTGATCGAATCGGGGGTTCATGGCGAATTGTCATTCCTGCAGACTCGGCGACGTGCCAATCGATCTAGGCCCATATTGAGCGCGCCGATAGAATCCCGCCCGCATTAAATGCCCTTTCCCCAGGAGTTGAGGAAACAGCCGCGTCTTCCATCGAAACCAGCTGGCGCGAGAGTTGCTGAATCAGTATCACTCCCTCACTCTCTACGACCGCACACACTTAACCCCACCGACGATGATTCATCGCCGAGAGATCGACCATCTCTGCATCCTGACGCTGGCCGCCTGCTGTGGGTTGGTTCCGTATTCCGTTTCGGCCCAAGGACAACCGGGTCGGGCTCAGGTTCCACAACAACCACCGGCGCAGCAGCAGCCGGCGCAACCTCAGGTTCCACGACCGGAACAGCCGCAGGAGTACGTCGTGACTCCTGCCGTGGAACAATTGCTGGAATTCTGGGAGCAGAAAAGCAGTCAGGTTAATCAGTTGTATGGTGAATTCGAGCGATACTCGTACGACAGCACGTTCGGCGTGGAAAGACGTTCCCGAGGACGGCTGTGGTTCGCGGCTCCGGATAACGGTCGGATCGACTTCACCCCTATGGACGTACCCGCCGAACCGAACAACGTGAACTACGAGAAACTTGACGTCAATGGTGCCCCCTACCGCATCGAGGCCGACAGTAACGCCCGGTGGATCTGCAACGGGGCGCGCGTTTTCGCGATCGACGACAGCTCGCACACCTATGCCGAGATGACGATCCCGCCGCAGTTCCAGGGTGAGAACATTATCGACAGCCCGTTGCCGTTTCTGTTCGGCATGCAGGCGGAACGTGCGAAGCAGCGATACTTCATCTCGATTGGGGCGATGCACAACCCCGATGGCCGGTTGGAAGGGGCGCCTCTCGCTGTCCATGTGGTTGTTCAGCCCCGATGGGAGCAGGATCAGCGCGAATGGTCCAGCGCCGAGATCCTCTTGAACAAAGATACGTTTCTGCCGACTGCCATACGCATCATGTCGGGGGCGAACGAGGAAGTCTATGTGTTCAGCAGGACCGAACCGGCTCTAACTAGAGTCGGTTTGTGGAATGGCAATCCCTTTAACGACACTCCTCCGTCAAATTATACCTGTATAGAACGGCAGACCGCCGGAGCGCCCGAGCAGAATCCGTTGCAGCGGACTGCCGGCACTCCGCCACAAGGCGTCATTCCACAGTGAGCCGCTGCCTGAGGGCTTCGTAAAGCATCACGCCGGCCGCCACCCCGACATTGAGGGAGCCGATCCTCCCCTGCTGCGGGATCGATGCGCGACGCGGTGCCAGTTCCATAAGCTCGGGTGACGCACCTTCCCCTTCGTTGCCAAGTAACAGCATTGTGGGGCGCGTCAGATCAATCTGGTCGATCGTCTCCGCAGCGTCGGCGTCAGCGACGACGATCTGAAAGGAAGTCGCTCGCAAGAACAATTTCAGGTCATCAACGCGAACGATCGGCACGTGATGCACCGCTCCCGCCGAGCTGCGGGCGACATGTGGCGTGACTTCCGCCTGGCCGACCGATCCGACGACGACTCCTCTGCCGCCGAGGACTTCGACCGACCTGATGATCGCGCCAAAGTTATGCGGATCCTGGATGCGGTCGAGGACAAGCCAGAGTGACGCGACTTGGTCAGTCGACTCGGTAATCACCTCGATCGAGTCGTAGGAAAAGCCAGGCATGCGCCCGGCCAGGCCCTGATGTTCGACTGTGCCGACGAGTTGAGTCAGGCGTGTGGCGTCGACCTCATGAAAATCGACATCCGCGGCCTCAGCCAGCGATTGCAGCTCGATCAGGAGATCGGATTCGAGGTCGTTGGCAAACCAAAGTTCATCGGGCAGCCAGCGCGCGGCACGGAGTGATTCGAGTACCGCGTGCCGGCCCCAGAGCCAGGAACGCTGATGGCTTGCCGAAGCTTTGGTTCGTCGGCGTCGGCGTCCCACCATGAGTGTATTGGGCTTGAATCAGGACAGATGAAGTTGACATCGAGGCAGAACCTGCGCGCAGCGTCAGCTACATCCCGATCCGCTGTTGTGTCGGGTCGATCAACCAGAGCCAGTCGCTGAACAGGAACTGAAATCGCGATGCGAGCAAGGCGATGCGTCCCATCACCGTGTATCCGAATGAGGCTCCGAACGTAATCATCAACACCCACACGCCGCCTCTGGAGACGTAGCCGACCGCCCCTTTGTGCTCGATCGAGAAGAAGAAGTAGACCAGCGTTGCCAGGACACTGAGGATCACGAGCAGACTGCGGACACTGGCCCAGAAGTCGAATCCCGTCAACTCATCGATCACTACCACCGGCACGATACTGGCATTGATCTGACTGAGAAAGTCGGCCTGCAGGAAGCCGACGAGCCGTAAGCCGGCCGTCGTTCCGATAATGAATGCCAGCGGCCAGCGGGCGATCCACGTTCCCGACGGGGCAAGTCGCCAGAGCAGCATCACACCGAGCACCAAGGGCACGAGATAGAGGTACCAGTCGTCGTTGCGAACGGGCGAGATGCCTGGCATGGCCCAGTTGTGAATCGTGTACGGGATCACGTTGCCGAGCAGGTTGGGAACGATCACCGTCCAGAATCCGATCACCATGTAGTAGGCGGCCGAGACTCCGACAAAGATGGATTCGGCGAGTTTGAAGAACGGGTTATCGCGATAGAGAAACGAGAAGATCGCCAGTGTCATCAAAGCGGCGACCCAAATGCCGATCGTTCGTGACGGACTGTAGACAGCCGTTCCCGATGCGAAGTCGGCATAGGTGGCGTCGATAACTTGGTCGCCGTCGTACTGCACGTACGCGGACCCCATGCCCATCGTGGCTGTGCGAAAAATGATCCAGATGACGGCGACGGCGAAAATCGCACCCCAGATCATTCGTTCCTGGGGATTCTTGGCCGGCGTCTTGTCGTCGGAAATCGTGCTGGGGGACGCGTCGCTCATGGATGGCTGCAAAACATCGAGTGGCCGTTGAAGTCAATCAGTGGAAGGGCGCTGCTATTCAACGCGAAGTCGTCTCTGCATGTAAAAGACCCAGTTGCCCATCAGGATCAGAATCACCATCAGCAAGTGCGCGGTGAGCTGTGGTCCCATTCGGCGCCTGGCCTCCAGGTATTTGTCGTCGGGATCGTCACCTAGATAGGCCACAACCACCAGATCTTCGTACTCGGCCGCTCCTTTTATGGCACCGAGCAGTCCACGAAGCTGATTGGGGATATAGGGATAGAACAATGGTGCCTGCACCCCGGTGCATCCCGCCACCAGCCGAATATCGTCCGGGTACGGAGAGATCGCGTACTGCACCCATTCCTTGGTGCCCGGGTAGGCTCCGCTGACGTTGATGATCAGATCCATCTCCTGAATGTTCTCCACGTCCCGACACATCGGGATCAGATCGATGTTGGTCCCCTTCGAATCGGTCGTGTAGAGACCGCGCAAATCGGTGACGATCACCTTGATGACTGCTTCGTTTCCCGACTTGAATCCGAGGTTGACGAAATCTTCCCCGTAGACGAGTTCTGGGAAGTCCGAACGTATTACTTGAGTGAGGCTGCGCTCGATCATCTGCGGGCCGGCGGGAAGCAGCGTCAGAAAGTACATTTTCAAACCTTCCTGCCCTGCCTCCTCCAACACTCGAGAGCGCTCGCAACAATGCAGCGTAAACGCGGTCGCCATCGGCTCCAACTCGCCTTCGGTGGAAGGATCGAAGTCCCAGGCCATTAACACTCTCGAACCAGGTCCGAGTTGATCGATCTCGTCGAAGACGTTGCGCGCCTGCACACTCGGAGCCTCGGGAAACGTGAGACCCGTCAAGATGGGGACCGCGACGGCAATTGCCATCATCAGGAACACCCAGCGTCGATCGAGATTGTTAAGAATATCGAACATGAAAAGATGGTCACTAGTTGAGAGTGGTCAGTCGTCTCCTGAACCGAGGTATGAACGGTCGACCCCCAGCAGCACTTTGAGACTCGTCGACGCGACGCCGAGGGCAATACCGATCATGATGGCGCGGTTGCCCGCCGTCGTGAAAATCTGCATGACGTACAACGTGAGTTCATCGATCTTGAACGCCGACAGCGCCGGCGGGATCCAACCGGTAAGCCAAACGCCGACGAATGTCCTTCCCAACAGAATGATGAACGCCGTCCCCAGCAGCAGCAGGGCCTCGATGTTCTTGGCGCGGAACGCTCGAAATGCCGCAGAGGCTACATAGAACGCCAGCATTGCGAACATCGTTGCCACGAGTGGGCGGAACAGGTAGGCATAGCACCACCAGAAGTACGAGCCTTCCTGTTCATGTGAACCTGACCACGGGTACAAGACGACATGGGCCTTGTAGAACAGTTCGTCGACCTTCTGCCTCCAGGCATACTCGATGCGGTAATCTTCAAACAACCATGTCTTTTGCCCGTCGCCGAGTGGGCCGGCCTTCAACACGGCGAACGCCATTTGCCGTTTGAAGAAGGCCACCGTCTGCTGGCCGCGCAAGACACCAATTGCCGCGCCGGGCATTGGTGTCGGACTCGGCTCGGCCTCCTTGAGGAGCATCTCAAGCTCTTCCAACGTCATCGCCGGGTCGGCAGCGAATGCCCGAATCAGATCTTCCTGCGCGTCGTTAAGGACAATGTCTTCTCCCTTGGGAATCACCGGATCAAGCACGAAGGACTGACTCTCGGAATCAGCGTCATCTGACTCGGCTTGTTGCCGTTCCCATGCCCGCAACTCGGCCAACAAGTCGCATGCGGACTTTGTCCCATCGCTCGCAACCCCGGCAGCGTTGATGGTGTCGATGATGAGCTGAACATCGTTCACCGTTGAGAAATGCTTATGCACTGCTTCGCGCTGTTCGTCGGTCAATGCGGGGCCACGGTCTTCCAGTTCCGCGATGAACTCCTCAGAGAGCCGTTCGCGAGATGCGATGAAGTCGTTGGTTGATTCGCCAGGAATCGGTCGAAGTCGCGGCCAGTTGGGCCACTCTTCCGCGAGTTGATCGCGAACACTGGGCGTCATGGGGCCGAGAATCGTTAGTGTTCCTTCGCCCAGTTTGAGGAACTCCGTGACTCCCGGGGCTTCGTCGGGACGCTGCAAGACGCCGGAAGGTTGAACGAAGCTTGTCAGAATCAGATCGTCCGCGGGTGTCGGTTCGTCGGACGAATCGTCGTCGCCCTCTGCATCAGGAGGATTCAGTTTCAAGACCACGCCTTCGGGAGGCGTTGGGATCGCGATGGTGTACTCGACGCGGGAAGCGGCTCGAAGTCGCTGCAATGCGCCTCGCGAGCCAGCCGACTCTTCCAGCATTTCGGAGAGGTTCTCGAAGTCGTCGTCACTCATGTAGCCGACGAAAC
Organism: uncultured Planctomycetaceae bacterium; assembly: GCA_942492405.1. Taxonomy (GTDB): domain Bacteria; phylum Planctomycetota; class Planctomycetia; order Planctomycetales; family Planctomycetaceae; genus JANNSB01. Next base: position 43,081 of record CALOES010000044.1, on the reverse strand, counting down.
CCAGCAATTCGTGATCGCTTTGATAAACGATACGCCCCCTGGCAAGCGTCGGTTGCGCCAGTTCGTCGAGTTGTTCGACCAGGCACTGCCATTCCAGATGCGTGTCGAATTCCAGCAGGTCGTTCTTCTGGCGGTTGTTCATCCAGCCCTGAAAGACGACGCGGCTCACATCGCGTTCGGGATCGACAGCCGGTTCTGCGGCACCCGCTGGTTCCGATTCCGTAGCGGACGTTTCATCAGGAGAATCCGTGCCGTCCTGTCTGAGGTTTCGAACTGACGACAAGGGGAGGCCTTCCCCATCCGTCCGGACGGGAATGACGCCATCGACCGGGTAGATCGGCATGTCCTCTAACGGAAAATGCACGAACGACTGCCCGTAGTACTCGGTACTGGCTTCGGGGGTGACACCCAGTTTGAACAACCCGAACCAAAGCGTCAGTAGAAACGCGACGATCGTGACCGCTGAGTAACCCCAGCCCGCGGCACGATCGCTGATCTTCTTGAGATGTACCTTGAGCAGGTTGCCGCCGCCGAGGATGAAGGCGATGCCGGCGAGCAAGTCGAACCAGACGGCAGTGTCTTCACCCAGCCGCACCATCTGCGGGATGAAAACCGAGACCACGAGGATGATCCCCGCAATGGCCGTGATCAGTAATGGAACCGTGCGTTTCATTCAGCAGATGATTCGATGTCTGGTGTCAATCGATTGAGAGGATTCACAGTCACCCCGATGAAAGGATGGAGTCTTTCAAGTAGGCCGCGCAATCCGCGAATACTTCCATTCCGGTGACGCTGTAGAGCGTCAAGAGTCCGACGCCGATCAGAATCAGGCCGCCAACGATGATCTTGCCGACGTCCTGCCCCTTCAAACTGCCAAGCTGATCGGGGTCGCCCGACAAGTAGGCCGATGCCGCAAAGAACTCTTCGCCGATCAAGGTGTAGTCGCAGGCCGCCACGAAGAATGGTAACTGCGCGGGTTGAGCCGTTCCCGCAACCTGAATGGCTCCGACGGAATTGCCGGTTTCCGCGAGAATGAGTGACTCGGCAAAGAACGCCCCAAAGTAAAAGCAGGCCGCAGGCTTTTCGCGAACCAGAAGTCCGGTCGCGTGGGCCACATATCCGAACTGTTCGTCGGTTACATAATAAATCGAGTCTTCCTGATAGGCATCGGGGCGACCGGCTTCGAGGTAAGACGCCGCCACGGTTTCCCTTGCGGCGGTCATTACGAGTGCACGGCTGGTGGGAACACGGATGTCGGCATCGTACTCAGCCACCAATTTCGACACTTGGGACAACAATGTCAGCCCTGCGATCGTTTGAATGTCGTTGATATCGAGCAAACCCGGCACGAAGAGGCAACTGCGCCCCATTTCGGTCGCACGCCCAACGGCCTCTTCGATGGCTTCGAGACCAGCGATCTTACGGATATAGAGCTTTCGTCCCTGACGGGCCAGCAACACAAAGGCAATTACCGACCCACAGACAATACTGATAATCACCAGCAGCCAGAAATGGTCGCCACGAAACAATTGCCGCGTGGCCGCGACCGCTGCATTGGACGTGATCGGCACCGAGTCTTCATCATCCGCACCGACGGCAACGACGCGAATCCAATACGGCTGATCACGAATGCTCTTCTCGACCTCGAAGACGAATGATCCATCCTCTCGATCATTCTCTTCGACGGTGTAGCTGCCGACTTCGAGGTAGTGCCCGTCTTGCTCAACCGACCGGAAGATCGTGTAAGAGACAACGGGAGACAACGGTTCGTCGGCTGCGTCGGGGGCACCTTCAGCGGGTTCGACATCAATGAGGACATCATCAGGCGAGAGACCAACAGTCACATTCAGAATCGTGCCATCGTCCCAGGGATGGTCGGCCACTTGAATTGATGTCGGCGGCAGAGGGGCAGCCGAGGAATGATTGACGCCGAGACCGACGGCGATCAACAAGAGCAGCATCTTTAGTCGCGTTGATGTCGCCATCTTGTTATTCACCTCGAATCTCCACATTGGCACGAGGGACAGTTCGTGTTTCGCCATCACTGCATTTGACATCCAGCACGCGCGCCCTGGAACCCGACGCCAGCGTCTGCGGCTGACTGGTCAGATTCGCGACCTTGCCGAGCATACCGAAATATGGGTCGCGAATGATTCGCACGGGTGTGCCGACTTCCAGCGTTCCTCCACCGTGGACACCCTCGGCGTCATCGGGTGACAGCTTCCATTTTTCATGTGGGATGATGATCTCGGGCCGAAGGACGCCTGCTCGGATTTGCGTCGCTCCGTTGACTGCTCCTTGCGCACCGTTGCGGGCATTCAGCAGTTCAAACGTACGATCCGCCATTGCGATTTCGCCGAAACCTTCGGTGATGATCAGCGTGATGCCGACATGTTCGGTCCCCGTGACGGCCACTCCCAGATCGTACCCCAGCAAGGTCTTGAGGTCATGGTCGTCGATCCCGCCCGAAATGATGGCCGACGCCTTGCGTTCGATGGCCCGCTGGATCGCCTCCGCCGTCATCCGTGCGCCGCCGACGAGCAGGCAGCCTTCGGCGTCATCCGGAATATCGGCAGCGGTCAGCGGATCGCGTGGGTTCTTGCTGCAAATGCGGACTCGCCCGAAACGTTCGCCACCGATGCCGAAGATGCCCTGAATGAAGGTCGCTTCGGTTTCAATCACCACGCCTTGTGACTCGATGACCTCAGCGACTTCTCCGGTGACGAATGCCTGAACTTCCACGGGAATCGGTGTGCCACGCAAGATGACCTGCCCGGTGATATTCGAGATCGACTCCAACGTGCCCGGCGACTTGGCGGCGTACTCGGTCTTGAACATCCCGAAGATTCCGGGCGTGCGGGCCAGTACGTCGCCGATCTCGATCTTGTCGCCGACCTGCTTAAGCATGCACTTCGGGACATCGCCAGGCTGCAGGGCGAGGAGGTTGGCAAGATTGATGGGGAAGACGTCTCCGGGGAGATAGGTGCTCGCGACGATGTCGTGCATCGTCACTTTGTCACCTTTGTTGACGAGCACATCGCCGGCGATGGGCAGAATGCGGCGAGCGAGATACCGCGTGCGGTCCGATGCCTTCAAGCCGGGTGTATAGGCATGCGCCATCAGTCGTCTCGTCCGTGAACGGCTAAGTTGCTGCGAGATGAAGGAAAGTCCACGTGGGCAGGTTCTCAATCCGGAGCACGGGTGTCAAACGTCGGCCACTCTGTTTGGACTGGATAATTGATTCTGTCATATTGGCGCTCTCAAAGCTGGCCTGTTGGGCGTGGCGACGGTAGACTCCTACTGTACGTTTATTGCTTCCACGAAACTCTTCAACGGTGGCTGAACGACTTATTCGGGCTCTGCTTCGAATCCATTCTTCTTCGCGGGTGTCTTATGGCTCAGCTCTCCTGCCCTCATTGTGGTAACCCGGTCAACGTTGGCGCTCAACATGCCGGACGCGCGATTCGCTGCCCTTCCTGCCAGGGACAGATGATGGTTCCCGCCGGAGGTGGCCGATCTGGAGGCAAGAAGAAGTCCAAGAAGGTGAGTTCCTCCGATTCGAACACCGGCATGGTTATCGGGCTGTCAGTGGGGATCGGCGGACTGGCCATTCTGGCTGCGGTCCTGGTCTTCGTGTTCATGGGACGTGGCGGAGGCAATGCGGTTGCAACGAACACTCCGTCGACAACGACGCCCGGCACGTCGACAACGACGTCCGGCACGACGGCGACGAATCCGGCGGGTAATCCACAGTCGACGGCACCTTCATCGCCCATGAGCGCTCACGGATCGTCCTCCGTACAACCGACTCCGATGTCAACCGCGCCCTCTGCCGGCCCGATGTCACATGGTTCGTCTTCCTCCGGCGGCGCACAGCCGACGTCAACCGACCCGACGATGCCGGGAACGCAACCGATGCCGGAAGCCGTGATCGCCGCGAATACTCCTTCAACTGGCGGGGGTGAAGCAGCCCCAGCCGGCGACGGACTGCCGGCAGTTCCCAGCGAGCCGATGGCGCTTCCAGAACTAATTCGCTTCGTGCAGCCAGGTGTCGTGCGGCTTGAGGTCGCGTCGGAATTTGGCGGCAGCATTGGCAGCGGCTTCGTCGTTAATAAACAAGGCGTGATCGTAACCAACTATCACGTAATCGCCGGCGCGGTGAACGCGACGGCCTTCTTTGAGACGGGGGAGGGCTTTCCGGTAACAGGTGCGTGGCACTTGGACGCGGAACGTGACATCGCGATTCTTCAGATCGACTGTCCAGCGGACAAATTGTTTCCTGTCAATATCGCGACAAGGCAGCCCGCCCAGGGGATCGATGTGGCCGCCTTGGGGGCTCCGCATGGTCTTTCGTTTACTGTCACGAAAGGTATCGTGAGCGCGATCCGTTCCGGAGAAGAACTCGAACATTCCGGGACGCTGGTTCAGCACGATGTGTCAATCAATCCGGGGAACAGTGGCGGTCCCTTAGTGACGTTTCGAGGTGAGGTGGTGGCCATCAACACGTTCCTGATGAGTGGATCCCAGAATCTCAATTTTGCGATCTCTTGTCTAGACATTCGAGACTGTCTCGACAAGCAGTACTCGCAAATGCTGGCCATCAATCCTCAGAACATGCCGTCAAAAGAAGGCGAGATTCCTGGAGCCGTCGACTATTCCGATACCGAACGCGGCGAGATTCTCCTGGCTCGCATTCATGAGATGGACGTCGTGACGCTGAATATGACGCAAGTCGGTGGCGGAGAAATATCCCGATACCTGGAACGGGCCTCCGAAGCTCAACTCGAGCGCGCCGGTATCGATACGAATCAGATGGAGATTTACGAACTGAGCGACATCGACTTTCGCAATCCGGTAATGCTCGTCATATACCACTTTGCACTGCCGGAAGACGATGAAGTCGAAGCCCTCGAAGTCATGGTGCATATGCAGGTCGTGATGGTCGACGTCACCTCCGAAGGCAAACAGGAGATCTGCATTGTCTGGAACCGCGAGGCCGAGCGCATTGGCAGCGTAACTCTCGCGGCATTGGCTCGCGGTCAGTTACCCAATAGTATCCAAAACGGAGTGCGAGAATTCTTCGGCGAATTCGTCAGCCGATATCGCCGTGCCCGCAATGGGTAACAGGTGGCTATGAGTTGAGACCCAATCCATAGAAACGATTGGCAGTCTCGAAGAAGATGTTCGACCGCTCGGTCTCACTGATTGGCCCTAGGGCCTCGTTGAGGGCGTCGAACACCTGTTGATACGTCCCTGCCAGTTCACAAACAGGCCAGTCGCTGCCGAACATCAATCGTTCGGGGCCAAAGGCATCGAGGGCGACATCGACGTAGGGCTTCAAGTGTTCGGGCCGCCAGCGATCCCAGTCGGCCTCGGTCACCATTCCTGACAACTTGCAGGAGATGTTCTCGCAACTCGCGGCAGAACGGAAGTTCTCTTCCCAGTCGTCGAGGCGCTGATCCTTGATGTGCGGCTTGGAGATGTGGTCGATCACCATCGGCAAATTGGGAAGTTCTCTCGCCAGCGTGACGGCATGATGCAGATGCTCCACGAAAAAGAGCAGGTCGAAGGGAACCTGATGCTTCTCCAATACCTTCAGTCCGCGAATGACTTCGGGACGAACAATGAAGTCGACATCGGACTCGCCCTGGGTGATGTGCCTGATCCCGACGAACTTCGGGTTCTCGACGAACTCGAGTAGTTGCTGTTCGCATTCGGGACTGGCCAGATCGACCCAGCCGACCACGCCGGCGATAAAGTCATACTGGTCGGCGAGTCCCAGCACCCAGCGGTTCTCCTCGACGTTGTGCTGCGTCTGCACAAAGACGGTCTTTTCGACTCCCGTCCCCTCAACCAGTGGAACGAGATCTTCCGGCAGGTAGTCGCGATGGATCGGCTCGTGTTCAGGCGTCTCCAGCCATGCCATGTCGAACATGCCGAGTTTCCAGAAGTGCTGATGTGCGTCGAGGATCATGGAGAGAAGCTGAAAACGGCGAAGTTGAGAAGTCAGGAGTCGTGGATTCGATTACTGACGACGATTGCGATCTTAGTGTATAAGATGCCCGCCGAGAGAAACTACCTATCGAGACCGATTGAGGAACACATGGCGGAAATGATCGTTGCTTTGATCGCATTGGCGGCGATGGAGATCGTGCTGGGGATCGACAACATCGTTTTTATCACGATTCTCTCCAGTCGTCTCCCTAAGGAACAGCAGGCGAGAGCGCGGAGCCTGGGGCTGATGGCCGCCATGGTCACACGCGTCCTGCTGCTGTTTTCGATCAGTTGGGTGCTGAGCCTCAAGGAAGCGGTCTTCACTTTAGAGTTCTTGCACATCCCAGAAGCGTGGTTGGGAGAGCATCCCGAACACGTTCTCGAGGTTTCGTGGCGCGACATGATCCTGCTGGGGGGCGGGTTGTTCCTCATCTGGAAGAGCGTGCAGGAGATTCACCACAAACTCGAAGGGCACGAAGAGCATCACGAAGCAGGGAAGGCCAGTTTTGCTGGCGTCATCTTTCAAATCGCCATACTCGATATCGTCTTCTCTCTCGATTCCGTCATTACGGCAGTCGGCATGGTGGACCCGGAGAAGCCGGGGGCTATCTGGGTCATGGTAACTGCCATTGTGATCGCGATCGGCGTGATGCTCGCATTCGCCAGCCCTGTGAGCGACTTTGTCACGCGGCATCCAACCGTCAAGATGCTGGCTCTCAGCTTTCTGATTCTGATCGGCGTGTTGCTGGTCGCCGAGGGTTCGGGTGCGGAGTTCAATAAGGGCTACGTCTACTTCGCCATGGCGTTCTCGTTAATCGTGGAAATGCTCAATCTGAGAGTTCGCTCCAAGCTGATCCCGCATGATCAGACCCTGCCGATACCGCACAAATCCGCCGAATAAATGATCGATGCCCAACGCACGAGCGTTCTCAAGTTTCCACGCGGGTGGACTTGGATCGTCGTGGGCATCACCGCGTTGCCCGCCGTCTGCAACTTGTGTGGCGTACAGTTTTCGGCCAGCGACATAAACTTCAGTATCGCGGCGTATCAGATCGCGACTCCACAAGAGCGGACCGATATGCTCTATCGGGCTGTCGAGGGGACTTTCGTCCATAGCCTGCTCGAGTGGACCGCCGCCAGCGTGGCGATGCTCACAGCCGTTCTTGCCTGTGTCCACTATTCGCTGCGCAAGGATTTGATGACGCCCATCATCGGAACCGCACTCTGTTTCGCGGGCATGATCGATGTGTTTCACACTTTGGCGGGCATGCACCTGATTGGCAGCGTTGCCGACCCCACCGAGTTTGAACCTTTCACATGGACAATCTCCCGCTTTTTTCACGCAACGATTCTGGTGCTGGGAACAGCTCCCTTGGCGTTTCGTAGAACTCCAGAATCTCCGCAACATGGTGTGCGATTCATTGCGTTGTCAGCTGTTCTCTTCGGTCTGGCCGCCTATGCCCTTATCATTATTTGTGCATCGGTACCCGTCTTGCCTCGGGCGGTGCAGGCGACGCCGATACTCAAGCGGCCTTGGGCGCTATTGCCACTGGGGATGTATCTGCTGGCGGGAGGCATCACGCTGCCGAGACTCTATCGCCGGTATCCCAGCTTGTTCGCGCGGGGATTGCAGGTGAGCGTCATCCCGCATGTTGTCTCGCAGCTTTATGCGGCGTTTGACTACACGCACCCGTTCGACAACGGTGCCAACGTCGCCAGCTTTCTGAAGATCGTCGGGTACTGCGTGCCGTTGGCCGGCTTGATGTTCGATTACGCGAATGCGTCGAAGGCACAGGCTCAACTCGTCGCGGCACGCGAGCAACTTAATATGGCGCACGACATCCAGATGAGCCTGCTGCCGCGCACGCCGCCACGGATGCATGGGTTTGAAATCTCCGGCGAGTGCCGGTTCGCCGAAACCGTCGGTGGAGACTTCTTCGACTTTGTTCCGCTGGGAGATTTCGATGGCGAATTGCAATCCAGGCCGCTGCAACAAGGCTTAATCTCGGACGCTAAGACTTCCTGGTTGACGACGGTTGCCGATGTGAGCGGCCACGATCCCGGTGCGGCGATGCTGATGGCAAATACTCGTGCCTACTTGCGAGCGTTGGCACAGCAATCGCACGATCCGGCGGTCATTCTTTCACGACTGAATCGATTCGTGTCGCAGGATGTCGACAGCCGTCGATTCGTCACAATGTTCCTCGCGCGCATTGATCCGGGGATGCCGACGGTGCATTGGGCGGCAGCAGGGCATGCGGCTCTGGCATTTCGCCACAACCACACCGTCGATGTCCTGAGTGCTGCGACAATTCCCGTGGGAGTCGACATTGGCCGTTTTCATCCGGAACTCTCACATTGCGAACTCCAGCCAGGCGAGTTGCTGCTGTTATCCACCGATGGCCTCGCGGAGACCAAGTCTCCCGCAGGTGAAGAGTTTGGCCAGGATCGTATTGTCGGTGTCGTTCAAGAGAATCTGAACGAGTCGACCGACGGCATCGTGAGTGCGCTGCAGTCCGCTGTTGGCGCGCATCGCCAGTCATCACAACTCGCGGACGACGAGACCATCGTGCTGATTCGTTATTGTGGTACGGACGGAGTCCGCAAAGAGGCGTAGATCTCCCTCGAATCACTGCGGCACCGGGCTGTGCGCTCTGTCGGTGACGATCGCACTCCGTTGAACTATCATCTAGCGAACACTACCGCTTTCTGCTCCTCAATCCACGAGTTCAATGGCGAATTATCCGACAGTCTGGGATCTCGACATCATTCTTCCCCATCCGGCGTCGCCCGAGTTTCGGACCGTACTGGACGACTACCGACGACGACTTGGTGCCTTAGCCGAGCAGTCCGATGACCTGCCAGCCATTCAGTCCCGAGGAGCGGGTGAAGCCTGGGCGACGTTCGTCAATGGTTGTCTCGACATCTGGGAATGGAGCGAGGAACTGGCCTCATTCATTGGCTGTCATGCCGCTGGCGATGCCCAGAACAAAGAGTTTCAGCAACTCGAAGGCGTGCTCGGCTCGCTGCGGCCGCTTCGAGAGCGGATCGCTGTCAACATCGAGCTCGGTCTGCAATCGGCAACCGATGATGAAGTTTCCGAATTCATCAAATCGAATCCCGAACTGCGCAATGTGGCTTTCTTTCTGAATGAAGCTCGCCGCAATGCGAAGCTCAGGCTGCCGCGAGATCAGGAACTTCTCGTGGCTGACCTCGATGTCGATGGCTTGCAAGGTTGGAGCCGGCTGTACGACCGTCTTTGCGGTGAGTTGCGAGTCGAGGTAATGGAGAAGGGAGAGGTCGTCAAGAAGTCGCCGGGACAGGTGAGTTTCGATCACCCCGAACGCACGGTGCGCGAGAATCGCTTCCATGCGGCTGATCGTGCCTGGAAAACGATGGCCGATACATGCGCTGGTGCACTCAATCACATTTCCGGGTCGCGTCTGAGCCGCTATCGACGACTCGGAGTCGACCATCTCGAACGCCCGCTGCAACTTAACCGCATGGAGCGGTCGACACTCGCCACGATGTGGGATGCGATCTCCGCCCGCAAATCGATCCTGCTCCCGTACTTCGAGACTAAGGCGAAGCTGCTGGGGGTCGAACGCATGGCATGGTTCGACCAAATGGCTCCCCTGCCGATCGGTGCGGGTCCGGCACCGGAACTGAAGTACGACACGGCCTGCGGACTGGTGGTCGATACGTTCAACAAGTTCAGTCCCGACTTTGGCGAGTTCGCTGGCGTAGCGCTGCGTGATGGCTGGTGCGAGGTCGAGAACCGGGCTGGCAAAAGGCAAGGGGGCTTCTGCACAGGCTTTCCGCGCGTGAAGCAGACCCGCATCTTCATGACGTTCAACAACTCGGTCGACAGCATGTCGACACTGGCCCATGAACTCGGCCACGCCTATCACTCGCATGTCTTACGGAATCACCCCATCGTCTTGCAGGACTACCCGATGAACCTCGCGGAGACCGCTTCGACCTTTGCTGAAGCGGTTTTGGGTGAGCAGCAACTTGCAGTGGTCGATTCCACCGCGACTCAACTACGACTGCTCGATCACATGCTGGGGGACGCTGTCGCGTTCATGATGAACATCCATTGCCGATTCCTGTTTGAGGATCGCTACCATCAGGAGCGAGTCCAAGGTGAACTCTCGACGCAACGCTTCATGGAGTTGATGGAACAGGCGCAACGGGAAGCCTACCTCGATGCCTTCTGTGATGACGGCTGGTACCCGGGATTCTGGATCTCCAAGCTTCACTTCTACATCGCCGGTTGGCCATTCTACAACTTCCCTTACACGTTCGGATACATGCTCTCGCTGGGACTGTTTTCGATGGCCCCGGACTTTGGTGACGAGTTCCCGCAGAGATATCAGAGTTTTCTGGCGGCGACAGGCTCGATGCGAACGGAGGATTGCGTGCAATCGACGCTCGGCGTTGATCTGAGCCTGCCCGATTTCTGGAACCGCGGACTCGACGTCGTCGCAGGACGCGTGGCAATGTATTGCGAATTGGCCGAGGAGTATCTCTAAGAGTGGATGCGGATTCGCAATCTCCATTGATCGTGCTTGGCTCTCGTTCTCCACGGCGCAAGGAATTGCTGCAGTTGCTTGTTCCAGCCGAAGCGATCGTCGTACGGCCCCCGAAGTCGCACGAGGAATTGGGCTTCGACGACGTCCATGATTGGAGCGGCATCGAAAACCGAGTTCGCACCATTGTTCGAGACAAGCTCGACGATGTCCTTCAACAATGCCGTGAATCGCCTCCTGACCGTGACTACTTCGTCCTCTGTGCGGACACGGTCATCGTCGGTCAGGAGGCCGATGGAGAACTGGTCGTGCTTGGGCAACCTCCGAATGACGAAACCTGGCGAGACGTCGTCCGCGACTGGTTTCGCAGCTACTACCTCGACAAGACACATTGGGCCCTGACGGGCGTGTGCATCGTCGATCCCAGTGCGAGGGAATGTCGAATGGAGCAGGTTGTGCGGACCTCGATACGTTTCGGGCCGGCGGATGACGCCTTCCTCGAATGGTATCTGGCATCCGGTGAATCGATCGGCAAGGCAGGCGGCTATGGGTTGCAGGGACGCGCCACGCTCTTTGTCGACGCGTTCGAGGGAAGTCCGAGCAACGTCATCGGACTGCCGTTGCGTGAGACGCGAGAACTCTTGCTTCGCCTGAATCCCGACTTCGAGTTCAATCGAACTTCGGAACAATGACCGGTTGGCCGCACTGCGGGCAATTCATGGTCCGGCCGCGGTGGGCGGCACTCACACGGAGTTTCTTGCCACATTCGCCGCAACTGAACTTCACTTTCTCCGTCGACCGTTCAACATCGCCATGTGTCTTGCGCCACATCTTTTCGGCCGCTTCCTGGAGCGTTGCCTTCAGCGAGTCTGGATCGAACGGCTTGAGCAGATATCCGTCGGCCCCGACACGGCTTGCCAGATCGCGAGCGTCGTCCATGTCGATGGCTGTCAGGATGACGACGGGGACATTTTCGTTTTCGCGCTTCATCCACTCACAAACCTCGAATCCGCTCACATTGTTAGGCAAGATGAGGTCGACAATCACGAGATCGGGAATATGCATGCGGAAGGCCGAATAGGCCTGACCTGCGTCTTTTGCGATCTCGACCGAATGTTTCCAATGCGTGAGCACCCCTTTCAGCGCATCGGCGGCTCCTCGGTCGTCATCGACGACGAGTATGCGGTTGATAATGATGGGAGGTGGAGAATCGGCGCTCATGAAGCCGTGCCTGGATCAATTGAGATGGAGTGGATTGTAGATTCACGTCGGCGACATCGTAAGTCCAGCAGGAAAAATGCATTGAATTCCCTGCTGCCCGTCTGCTGCGGTGTGTGGAAGCGATGAGCGCGAACTCCCGTCAATGTCTGCGATGTCGCCAGTGCCGATAGTCTTCGGGCGTATTGAGGTCGGCCAGAACGGCTTCGTCGTCGACGGGACATTCTCTGACGTCCGTCAAACTGCCACCAAGCAGCCAATTGATGCCGTGGTTTTGAGGAATCCGCGAGATCAAACCCGCCAACTCCCAGGCAAACAATGCCGGATGCCCTCGCCTCCCATGATGCGTCGGCACCAACACACCTCGCGGGATTCGCCGCCATTCTCGGATGAGAGCCTCCAGCGTGCCCATACTCAACGCAACCGAATCAGCAGGCAACAGCATCCAGGCGTCTTGGGGAGCGGGAGCCGCCGAGTGTTCGATATGACTGAGCAAAATCGAGACGCTGTCGCGCATCTCGTCCGGAGGCGGATCCGCGCAATAGGCGGTCAATCGCGGAGATTGATCTGCCGGCAACTCGGAGCTGTACAGGTCGAGATGCTTCCGTAAGAGGTCGTCGCCCTGGCGGACCAGAATTGAAACCGACTGAATGTCGGCGTTGAGCAAATGAGTCAGCAACCGGCGGATGACGGTTTCACCGTCCCACGGTAGCAGCAACTTCTGTTGCCCCATCCGCGTCGACCGGCCGGCGGCAGGGATCAGGGCATGAATCCTTGAGGCATCGGGCATTGAGTGGGGCTGTATCACTCGAAGTTCTTGTCACGCTCGATAGTGGCGCGACGTTGCATTTCGTCAACATTGCAATGCCGATGATGATCTCAGTCAACCTGCTTCCGACACAACCGTCAGAGACTTTGACGTGGACGCCCTTACAAGACAAGGAAAGTTGACAATCCAGAGCCGCCGCTTCGGTTCCGGCGCATTGTTTGCCTTGTCGAGCTATCGGATCACGTTTCTTCAACCTCGACGTAACGGGCAAAACATGGCTGAAAGAAAGAACACCCACGGGTTGCAGTTGACCTCACGACGCGGCACCAAGGTGATCGATATTGGAGACATGGAGATTTGGGATGGAGCTGACCTGTCCCTCATTCGCGACACGATGCACATTCTCGTGCGACGAGAACGGACGCAAAGCGTCGGCATCGAGATGAAGCACGTCAAGTATGTCCCCAGCGGATTTTTCGGCATGCTCTTCGACTGGTTCGAATCGGGTGTCACGATCAAACTCTTCGCTCCCCAGGACCGCGTGCGGGATATGCTTTGGTTCAAGCGGTTCGTCATCGAAGAGACCCCCGAGAGTTTCAAGTTGCACGACGGCAGCCTCTACGACGGCCCCGACCTCACCGAAGACGCTGACGAAGCCGAATCCGAACTGGCGACGGCGTGAGAAAGCCGCAAAGGCGACGGAACGGGTGATGCGAACCGTTTCAATCTATCGACGGCTTCTCTGAAAGCCTCGCGATATGAGGACTTCGCACTTGAGCCACCGGATGTAGGGCGTAAAATCCCACAAGGCGTGAACCGTACCTGCAACTTGCGTGTCTTCCGGGGGAACTACCGGCAGAGCGACGTTGCTGTATGATGTTCGCCGAAGCCCTATCACCCAAGGACGAGAAACTCAATTGCCCGAACCGAAACGCGAGAGTCTCGAGGTTCATGCCAAGCGTGCTGTCTTGGCTGGCGTACTGGAACCTGGTCCCTATGTCGACAAGGAACGTGCCCTCGATGAAATACAGGGACTGGCTGAAACCGCTGGTGCCGAAATTGTCGGCAAGCTGATCCAGATGCGCGAGCATCCCGACCCCGGCACGTACATGGGGAAAGGGAAGCTGGAAGAGCTCAAGGCCCTCACTGAGGCTACCGATGCCGACCTGATTGTCTTCGACAACCTGCTAAGTCCCGCCCAGGGCAAGAATGTCGAAGTCGAAACGGGTAAGCAAGTCGTCGATCGCAGCGAAGTCATTCTCGACATCTTTGCGACGCATGCACGTTCACACGAGGCGAAGTTGCAGGTCGAGCTGGCGCAACTACTCTATATGCGGCCGCGGCTCACGCGCATGTGGACCCACTTGGAACGCATCGAGGGTGGAATCGGCAGCGGCAAGGGGCCGGGTGAAAAGCAGCTCGAAACCGACCGTCGACTCGTTGATCGCCGAATTGCCGACTTGCAGCGCAAGATCAAGGATGTCGAGAAACGCAGAGCACGGATGGTTAGTTCCCGTCGGGCACACACCACGGTTTCGCTCGTGGGATACACAAACGCCGGCAAGAGCACCTTGATGAACGCCCTTACCGATGCCGGAGTCTACGTCGCGGATAAGCTCTTCGCGACGCTCGACACGCGCACGCGCAAATGGACGATTCCTCATTGGGGCGATGTGTTGTTGAGCGACACGGTCGGTTTTATTCGCAACCTCCCTCACCACCTTGTGGCTTCATTTCGATCGACGCTGGAAGAAGCTGTCCATGCCGAGGTGCTGTTGCATGTCGTCGATGCCTCGAATCCCGAGGCGACTCAGCAGGTCAAGATCGTCAACGAGGTGTTGTCAGAGGTCGGCGTCGAGGATGCCAATCCGATTCTCGTTTTGAACAAAGCCGACGCCGTGACCGATTTTTCGGTGATCGATGTCTTGCGGAGCCAGTCAGCCGCAACTGTCACCGTGAGTGCTCGCACCGGCGAAGGTCTGGAGGAACTGACGAACCTCGTCGCCGAGCGACTTTCCGGCGGCTACTTCGAGGCCGAGGTCGAGTCGAGCGTCGGCAACGGCAAGCTGTTCGCCTATTTGCAGGAGCATGCGGAAATTCACGAAACCACCTATCACGACGGCCGAGTCGTCTATCGCTGCCGTATCCCCCGACGATTCTTTCATTCAATCGCCGACAGCGACACGACAATCACACCGGTTGTGGTCACCGCAGGTGAGGATTGCTGATTGGAGTTTGCGCGAAGGTCGTTAGACTGCGGTTTCTGACTCGAATAACCAAGGTCCAACGATCAACTTTTCATCAATGACCAAACCTCTTATCAAGGCCGAAACCCTCAAGGGGTTTCGAGACTACCTTCCTTCCGCGATGCTGGCGCGGGAACGGCTCATCGAGACGGCCCGCCAGGTCTATCGCAGCTTTGGGTTTTCGCCCATCGACACACCAGCGCTCGAATACAGCGAAGTGTTGCTCGGCAAGGGAGGGGATGAATCAGATAAGCAACTTTTTCGTTTCGTCGATCAGGGGAACCGCGATGTCGCCATGCGTTTCGACTTGACGGTCCCTTTCGCAAGGTTTGCGTCGCAGCACCTCAACGACATCGGCACGCCCTTTAAGCGGTATCACATCGGAACGGTCTGGCGCGGTGAGAAGCCTCAGAAGGGACGCTATCGAGAGTTTATGCAGTGCGACTTCGACACGATCGGGACCGACTCGAATATCGCCGACATCGAAACGTTGCTGGTCATTCACGACCTGATGGCGAAGATCGGCTTCGAGCGATTCACGATTCGCGTTAATCACCGCATGCTGTTGAATGGACTGCTGGAATCACTCGGTCAACAGGAACAGTCGGCCGGCATTCTACGGGCGCTCGACAAGCTGCCGAAGATCGGACGCGAAGCCGTTATCCAGGAACTCGTGGAAAAAGTCGGACTGACTTCCGATGCGGCCGACAAAGTGCTGCAATTCGCCGCCATTACAGGATCCCCGGAGGAAGTGCTGTCGGCCGTCGATCCCTTGGTGGCAGGCAGTGAGACCGGAACCGAAGGAGTTCGCCGACTGCGGGAGTTGTTCGCGTCCGCCAGGACGGCAGGGCTTCCGCAGGAGCGACTGGCACTCGACGTCTCGATCGCGCGTGGGCTCGATTATTACACAGGCACGATCTACGAAACTTTCCTGGGCGACCTGCCCGGCATCGGCAGCGTCTGCTCGGGTGGTCGGTACGACAATCTCGCCGCATTGTTTACGAAGCAGCCGTTACCGGGTGTTGGTGCCAGCCTGGGCCTCGATCGACTCCTGGCCGCGATGGAAGAACTCGGACTGATCCAGGCATCGGCCTCTCCCGCGAGTGTGCTGATCACGATTCTCGACGAGAAGTACGTCGGCGACTACCTCCGCATCGGCAGAGTCCTGCGAAAGTCAGGCGTCAATGCCGAGGTCTACCCGATGAACCGTCCGCTCGGGAAACAATTGCAGTACGCCGACCGCAAGGGTATCCCGCTGGCGCTGATCGCCGGAGAAACCGAGTTTCAGCAAGGCGTCTGGCGGATCAAGGATCTGAGGAGTGGTGAACAATCGGAAGCCTCGGAAGGCGAGTTGGCGGCACAACTCGATCGATTGGTCAGCGAATAGCCTCTAGATTTCCGGGTTCAGAATCTTCCGTGCCCAGAGATAGGCGACGATGTTCAGCGTGCCGGCGACAACCAGAATGAGTTGTCCCATCGGATCCGTAAAGAGCCGAGCCGTGTTTTCGGCGTCGAAGAAGAAGTAGTACATCAGCAGGATGACCGCTGGTGCCATGGCCATGTAGACGGCCGACTTGCGGGCCTGCGCGGTCTCGGACTGAATCTTGCGTTCCAGCCGTTGCAGTTCGCGGACCGAATGGGCGATACGTTCGATCGTTTCATTCAGGCGTCCGCCGCTTTGACGTGAGGCTTCGACGGCTGCGGCAAACAGTGCAAAATTCTCGCTACGGAGTCGCTCCTTAGCCTCTTTGAGGCAGACTTCCAGCGTCTTGCCCATCTGATACTCACCATACATCTGCTGGAATTCCTGGCAGATCGGATGCGGGCATTGTTGCGCCAGTATCTCCAGCGACTGAGGCAGCGACAATCCCGCACGCACCGCGCTCGACAGCGAGACCATGGCATCGGCGAGTTGGTCTTCGATCTTTTGTCGCCGACGTTCCGCCGCGCGTCTCAACAGATACCAAGGGAGGCAGACCAGCACGACGCCCAGCAACACGCCCAGCACCGGCAGTCCGAGGCCGATCCACATGACGACGTAGACCCCGACGACGCCGCCGAACCAGCAGACCAACAGAGCCCGCAGATTCTTGATCGGCAGGCGTATCCTCCGCAGCTTATCGCGAAAATCGCTTTCGATGTATTGAAACCCGGCAGTGAGGCCGTCACTACCGGCCCAGATCCCCACGGCCCCGGCGGCACCGATCAGCACACACCCGAGTACCGAAACGGGGTCCATGAGCGATTGCGAGATAAGAGTGCGGAAGTATCAGACGAGTCCCGAACTGCGAAAGTCCAAGAAGGTGTAGACTAACGGGAACCGGCTTTCAATTCCTCCAAGGCCCAAAGCAGTCCCGCGACGAGGGCATCGACATCGTCTCGGGAGTTGTACATGCCAAAACTGGCGCGAACGGTTGCAGGCACGCCCAGCCTCTCATGCAATGGCATCGTGCAGTGATGACCATGTCTCACGAAAACGCCCCGGATGCCCAGCAATTGAGCCAAGTCCTCGGCACTGGTCTTTTCGATAGTGAAACTGACAATCGCCCCTTTCTCGCCGGGCGTCGGCCCATAAATCCGCAAACCTGGCACGGCGGCCAGTCGTTCGTGGGCATACCGCAGGACCGACTGTTCGTGTGTGTGAATCGGACAGAGGCCGAGTTCCAGAACGTAATCAATTGCGGTGCCGAGCGCGATCGCCTGAGCAATGGGAGGAGTCCCCGCCTCGAATTTCGCGGGTATCGGCGCCCATGTCGAGTGGTCACATGTGACCTGAGATATCATGTGACCGCCGCACAAAAAGGGATCCATTGCTTCGAGGAGGTCGCGTCGGCCGTATAGGACGCCCACTCCGCTGGGGCCGTAGAGTTTGTGGCCCGAGAACGCGAGAAAATCGATCCCCTCGTCCACCACATCAACCGGCATGTGCGGCACGCTCTGAGCCCCGTCAACCAGCAGTAATGCCCCAATGGCTTTCGCGCGGCGTGACAGGTCCTTGAGCGGCGGTACTGTCCCCAGGACGTTCGACATCGCAGTTACGGCAATGAGTCGCGTTCGATTGCCCAGAACTTCGTCCGCGCGAGACATATCGAGACGGCCGTCATCTGTGAGCGGGAGGAACTTGAGGGCCGCCCCTGTCTGCGATGCGACCCATTGCCAAGGGACAAGATTCGCATGATGCTCCAATTCCGAAACGACGATCTCGTCACCAGGGTTCAGGTTCTTTCGCCCCCATGCATTCGCCACGAGGTTGATCGACATCGTCGTTCCCGACGTGTAGGCCACTTCTTCCGGTTCGGCCGCTCCGATGAGCCTTTGGATCTTGCCTCGTACACTTTCCAGTTCGTCACTCACGCGCCGGCCGAACTGATAGACGCCTCGGTATGCGTTCGCGTAGTACGTCTCGTAGACTTCGCTTTCCTTGTCGATGACGACTTGGGGCTTTTGCGCGGATGAGGCAGTGTCGAGGTAAATGATGTCCCGCCCCGACTCCGTCTGCCTGTGCATTCCGGGAAAGTCGCGACGAACAGATGCGACCTCAAAGGCGCGCGACCCGTGTCGGGCATCGCATACGGTTAACTCTCCCGCAGGTGAACGAACTTCTGGCGCGGCGGTGGGGTGGCCGTTCTGATGCTCCGACTCGTTCTGTGCCAGCGCTCGAATTCTTTCGACCATTGCATACAGGCCGTTCCGTCGCTGCGGCACGAGTTGGGACTCGAGCCCCAGTCGCTTGAACATACCTCGGTAGTCGGTCTGCAAGACTTCGTTCGGTGTTTTTTCGTCCGTCATCGCCAGCAACACGGCGATCAGCCCATCGACGATCTTAGCATCGCTCTTCGCCTGGATGGACAGCCTGGGCTGGCCACCATTGCGATGGACATCAGCGGTCATCCAGACGCGGGACTGGCAGCCATGAACACGGTTCGGCTCCGTCATCACCTCGGCAGGTAGTTCCGGGAGTTCTTCACCCAATTCGATCAGGTATCGGCACTGGTCTTCCCAGTTGCCGAGAAAGTCGAACTCTTCGATTAACTCCGGGACGGTGATGTCCATCTCCGGTCCACTCCCAATCAGATCGCACGAATGTCAAAAACCAGCACACTCCGCCGCTTTGTTGCGTTACAACTAGGGGGCGGAGGAGTCACGGTGGGCCTCTGTTAATAGCATAGGCCCGTCAACGTACCCGGTAAACCAGCGAGTTCGCGAGATCCCCGAATTCACTTCGTCGCCCATTCGCTATTGGGGTACAGCGCCCTCAATCGGTCGGAGGAATCGGTCGCCCTCGCGTTATCTCCGATTTCCCGCCACAGTTGCGTCAGGTGATACAACGCCTCGGCATGAAAGTCGGCCTCTTTCGCGAGAGCGGGAATCACATCGACATGCAGGTAGGCCATAATGGCTTGCTTCGGATCGACCCCCATCGCCTGATAGCATGTCCCTTGGCGGAGATACGCCTCGGCCTGGATTTGTGTATCGTCCGCAGTCGACTCGTCAATGACCTGAGCGAGGATCGTAATCGCCAAGTCGTAGTTCTCTTCCAATTGCAGGACGTGCGCCTGCCCGACCATCGCCTCCAGCCGACGTTCTTGCGAAGCTGCGTCGGTCGTGGGGGTGTTGACGACTTCATCGAACCCCATGCGGGCGCCGATCAGATCATTGCGCTCGATGAGTACGCGGGCCAAACCGATCTTGCCAGCCATCTGAAAGTCGATCCACGGAGCATTCGCGACACTATTGAAGGCTTCGTCGGCTGTGGAGTTATCGTCTGATGCAAGTGCCACATCCCCCAGCCACATCTGGGCGTCGTAAAACCTGTAGTGATTGCGTTGCGCGTTCACAAACGCCTGCAGCGCCGCCTTGGCCGCATCGATCTGATCAGGGTCGGCCAATGCCATACGGGCCATCGTGCGGGCCAAATAGAACTCGACGTCGATCCGCACATTCGCGGAGGCTGGGTTCCCGTCGAGCACTTCCTGGAATGTCGCCAGAGCAGCCGCGTACTGCCCGCCGTTTTCCTCGCTCCGTCCTCGGGTCACCAACGCGGGTTGTCCGTCCCAGTCAATATTCAGAATGTCGTTGGCGGGAATTGTCTGCGCGCCACGAGCCGGGACGTCCACCGTCACTTCCGTCTTGGTGACTGCAGTGACAGTGCCACCGACCGGTCGATCGGTACTTCGCAGATTCACCGTATCGAGGGCCTGGCAAACATCGGCTTGAACCGTCAGCCACACCACGAAAAACGCCGGAACCATCAAACGGCGATGCATTAGAAATCCTCTGAAAGCGAGTTCTGGATCGACGAGAACATCAATTTGACACGAGCGACAGTATGAATGATCGCGACCGTTTGATCCAGCGACCGGAATTCCGCGCTCACGCCTCGTTGGCAACGGCTGCGACATTCCCGATCGGAATGTCGCACTTGCGAGGCCAGCACAACACGAGCGAGGCTACGAGGCACATCGAGACATGAATCAGGTTTGTGATCATCGACGTCGCGTGCAGTCTGACCCAAGTCGATGGTTTCGCGGCTCCCAGTGGGAGGAGCATGTCGTGCAATGCGGAATAGACGTAAAAAAAGTCCCATAGCATCAATGAAAGGACGATAGTCAGCAGGGCCATCACGCAGAGAAGTCGCTTGCGAGGATTTGTGGACCCCAGAAGCGAAATCCCTGTCAAAATGATCGCCAACCCGACACAAGTGAAGCCGAATTCGTAGTAGGCGGGAAATCGAAGCAGGGCCAATCGAGCCCGCATGATCGAATCGAACTCGGGAACTCGCTGTTCAGCGGCTCCATTGATCGCAAAGAGAACCGCTGCTCCCACCCAAAGTGGAAGCACGACGCGCAGCAGGCAGAATGCAGTTCGAAACATCATTCCCGCGGTCTTGTTGTCGCAGCAAGCCGACTCGTGCCAATCCCTTCACCAGGCACCAAGTGGTTAAATGCTACTCGCCAACAACCGCGCCTGTCGATTCGCTTGGAGGCCAGTTGATCAATCGTTTCGCAACCTGAGATTGATTTCCGACAACTTGGCGCGAATCTCGTTTAGACTTGTCACGCCGAAGTTCTTGGCACCCAAAAGTTCATCGGGCGTACGCTGAACGAGTTCGCCCATGGTGGCGATTCCCAGACGCGACATGCACTTGCGGGCACGTACGGAAAGTTGCAGTTCGGCGACCGGCGTGGAGAGCAGGGCCTGTTCCTGTGGCGACATATCGCGGAATTCGTTCGATGGCTCGCGCTGTTTCTGATGCACATTCTGGCCGACCGACAATGCATGTTGCTGCATCAAATCTCGAATCTCGGTCAGTGATGTTTCGCCGAAGTTCTTGGCCGACAACAGTTCCTGTTCGGTAATTCGCGTCAGGTCGCCAATCGTGACGATGTTGAGCGAAACCAGGCAATTGCGGCATCGAACTGACAGTTCGAAATCCGTAACCGGCTTGTTAAGAACCTGCTCGACCCGCTGCTGCTGTTTGAGGATCTCCTCGTCGTAGTACATGCTGCTCGTCGCTTCGATATCCTTCAGCGAAAGCTTGGCGCGTTCGTTGAGAGGGTCATGCTGTAAAATTCGCTCGAAGCAGTATTGAGCGGCGGGGTAGTTCTCCTTGTCCTCGTACAGCAGTCCCAGATTCAGCAATGCGCCTTCGTAGAACGGAGGCCGCGAAAGACATCGCTCGTAAAGTTGAATCGCGTCGTCATCGTTCCCGAACTGGCTGCTCTGGACAGCCAAGGCGAACAATGCGCGTTGATGGTAAGGATCCATGTCGACCGCGCGTTCAAAGTACTCGACCGCCCCGTATCGGTCACCACGGTCACTCAGGATGCAACCCATCTGATGAGAATACTCCGCCAGTCGTGCCCCATCGGCTCCCGTGCTGCGGACAAGTTGCTCGGCCTCATCATGCTGTCCCAGCATTCTCAATTCGCCGGCCTTGCGAAGCTTGCATTCGATGCCGGAATATCCCAGGTTGGCCGCTTCGTCAAACTCCTTGGCGGCTTCCTCATGCTTCCCCAAGTTGGAATAAGCTTGACCCAGGTAAAAACGACCGAGGCCATCGTGGCAGCCAGAAAGCGTGTCGATCGCCCGCTCACTTTGACCCAGCAGGTAGAACCCAATTCCGGCTCGAACCGCAAGTTCGGGTTGCCGTGCTGATTCTTGCTGCACCTGATCGACCGCCCTCCGAAATTCGCCGGCACCGATCCCCGTGGCGGCCGACAATAAGTCCCGAATCGTGTCAGTCGAGAGCGTTTTCGATCCGCTCAATGTTCCCACAAAATCATACGGCTTCGTATTCATACTCAAGTGCAGCTCCGTAAGTGATTTATTGGCAACCCTTTAATGCAATTCATTGCATGAACCGACGCGTCGGCCTGGTTGGCAATCGCCAATTATATCGAGATTTTCGCCGGTGCCAATTGCATCGAGTCCCTCGCGGTAGTTGATCAGATCCTGCCAGAGGACAATTCGCGGCCATGTGTCTGCAGGTGGTTCGTCACACAATCCCCGTCGGCAGATCAAAAATGCCTGTTGCGCGCCCGGATTCGTGTCGCCCATGACGTAGGAACCATTCAAGTCCGCAGCCGACATTCTCATCCTGCAAATTGTGTTGGTTGCGCTCATTTCGTCGGCACCATTTTAGACAGGCATGTTCGTGTGGATACCGGGAGAACCTCTCAGTCATCCGAATGAATGGGTCGAGGCGACCCGAAGACTGCCTGTCGCTTTCGCTCAAGTTCGGGAAGATCCGCTAATCGATGTCGAACTTGTGCGGCGACTCGAACGGCCTGCCAGAGTGCTGATGATTGCATCGGGTGGCGAAACGGCAACGCTCCTGTCATCACTTCCGTGTGAGGAACTCCATCTCGTCGACGCCAATGCCTCTCAGCTGGCACTCTGTCGGCTCAAGTTTCAACTTCTCGAAACGACATCCGGCGGGGCGGAGCGAACGCGGTTGCTGGGACACGAGCCCATGGACGCCATTGAGCGTGGGCGCGAGATTGAGTGCCGGCTGGCCGAATGCGAATGCCCGGCCGACGCTCTCGGACCAGCCGAACTCGTAGCGAAGTTTGGTCCGGACTTCTGCGGACGCTATGAATGGGTCTTCGCGCGCATGCGGGATCATCTCGCCGATGTCACGGACTCGATCGATAGAGTGATGTCGCTTTCCGATTGTGCAGAGCAGTCCCGACTGGTTGCTCCCAATACGGAATTGGGGAAGCGGCTTGAGGCGGCATTTCAGGAAGTCATGGAGCAGTCGCGATTGGTCAGCATCTTCGGCGAGGGGGCGACAGCCAATCGCCTGCAATCGTTTGTTGACCACTTCCTGCAGCAGACGCGTTGGGCATTAGCGTCGTTTCCCGCAGTGGAGAATCCGTTTCTTCACCAAATCTTTCTTGGACGATTCATCGGACCGCGTTGGTCGTGGATCGATCTGCCAAAGCAAACCATGTTTCCGAGTACGCGATATTCGCGCGCTCCGATGGAAACGGTCCTGCGGGATCAACCGGGCGAATGGTACGACTTCATCCATTTGTCGAACATCCTGGACTGGATCACCCCGACTGACGCTGAACAGGTTCTGCGGAACGCATATCGTAGTCTGCGACCGGGCGGCGTGGTGGTAGTTCGCCAACTCAACTCTCGACTGGCGATTCAGGACATCTCCTGCGGCTTGCGGTGGAGCCGCACCTCGGGGGATGAACTGTTGAAGGCTGACCGGAGCTTCTTCTATCGCGCCCTGCATGTGGGGGTGCACGAGTGAAGATCGACGTACTCAGCGGGCAGCCTGATCCGCCTCTTGCCATTCAGCTCGAACGGTTCGAGTCGGCGTTTCGCTACCCGCTGGGTGCCGGGAGATCGTTTCGCATCTCGCATGGGGACGACTACACGCGGTTCTTTCGAGCGATTGGAAACGCCCGCAGCTTTGTGGCTCACGATGACGTTCGCATTCTGGGAGTCGTAAGTGTCGCGTTGTGCGAACTGTTCCCACCGGGTGAAAGACCGATCACTGCGGCCTACTTCTCCGACCTGAAAGTTGTCTCGCCTGGGATGGGCAACGTCTTGCTGAAACTCTTGAACGAAGCGATTGAATGGGCGCGTCAGCATGCTAACTGCTGTTTCTCCGTCGTCATGGACGGCACTTCTCGGAGTCCCGCTCACTACACGGGCCGACTGGGGATTCCGCAGTATGAAGAATTGACCAAGCTGATGATTCTGCGCCTTCCCGTGGCGGCAAATGTGAGCGACTCTGCGCCTGTGACCCGCTGCTCCATCGACGATGCGAGATCTCATTACCTTCAACTCACCAAAGGAGCATATCGAACCAGCGGC
This sequence comes from uncultured Planctomycetaceae bacterium, assembly GCA_942492405.1. Classification (GTDB taxonomy): domain Bacteria; phylum Planctomycetota; class Planctomycetia; order Planctomycetales; family Planctomycetaceae; genus JANNSB01. The sequence continues at coordinate 18,986 of CALOES010000044.1, read as the reverse complement.
GGCGACTCTGGACTGCGGAGCGTGATGCAGCCCGAGGGTTTGATGCTGGACAACGCAGAAGCATGTGGCGTTCTCGAAGACACACGAAGTTGCAAGCTGCTGTTCGCCGACGATGGTGAGGAAATGGTCTCCGCGCATCTTGGTTGTTTCGGGTATTCTTCATCGCTCGCCGCGGCGACGTTGATTCGATCGGCATTGCCGCTTTGCCAAGAGATCGAAGTCCCCGCCCTGTTCGTGGCGATCCCCGCGAACGTTTCAGGGCCGATCCTCGACGCCTTGTCGATGACCGGATTGGTGGAAGCACCGGCAACGGTTTACGGGTTTGGTTTTTCTGAATCGACAAACTGGTTCATCAATACATCGGAGATTTGAACGATGCACGATGGCAACAACGCAGACATCATTCGCCGCCTGGCCGACCGGCAACTCAAGGCATCGCGGATTCTAAACAATCCGTATTTCACACGCCTGAAGTCTGGCGAAATGACCCTTCCAGTCTTTCGCCGAACCCAAGAGCAGTTCTACTTCGCGGTTGAATACTTCTCACGTCCGATGGCCGCCCTGCTGATGCGATTGCCGCGCCCCGAGCAGCGACTGAGCATTCTTTCGAACGTGGTCGAGGAGCACGGCGGATTCCACACCTCGGCGTTCCACGAAGCCACGTTTCGTGAGTTTCTGGCATCGATCGGAGGCCAATCCGAAAGGCCGAGACCCTGCAGTCGGGGACCGGAGGTGCATGCCTTCAATGCATCGATCATGGCAGCCTGTTGCAGCGATGACGTCTACACTGGCATCGCCTGTCTGGGGATCGTCGAGTATGCCTTTGCCGACATCTCCGCCGTGATAGGAAGGGCCATCGTCGCGCGCCAGTGGGTAGCGCGAGGTGAACTCAAGCACTATGCACTGCATGCGGAGATCGACAAACAACATGCCGCCGAGTTCTTCGCACTGCTTGAATCCGTTTGGAACGACGAGGCGACACACATGCACATCGAGCAGGGATTTCGACTCGGAACGTATGTATTCGATCGGCTATATCGCGACCTGCTCGCAATGGCTGAGAGTCAAGTTCCTGATGCACCGGAGTGATTGATATGACCGCTGCTCCAGCAACCGCCGAACTCGTCTCCTCGCATGATGTCGTTATCGAAGCTTCGTTGCTGGATCAGTTGCATGCACCGCGCCATCGATCGTTCACGCGCTGCCTCCTGTTTCTGGGACTCTACACAGCGACGGCGTCTCTGCTCTGCATCGTGCGTCCCTTTGAACCTGCATCTCTATTGCAAATTGGGCTCTGCATCCCGCTGTATCTGATTGCTGCGGCATCACTGCACGGAATCAGCTTGTTCACTCACGAAGCGGTGCATGGCGTTTTGTCGCGAAACCACGCGTGGAACCGCGCGTTGGGGATGGCGTGCGCGCTGCCAGTGCTGCAGAACTACTCGGCCTACAAAGTATTGCATTTGCGTCATCACAAGCATCTGGGTGTCGAAGGCGATCCCGATCACTATGACAACTACACCCGCTGGACCTGGCTTGTGTTCTCGATGCACTGGCTGCGTCTGATTGTCGGCTATCCCATCTACATCATGATGATTCCGATTCTCGGCTTTCGCCAGGGTACCAGTTCCGAACGGCGATGGATTCTCTTGGAGGTCTTGCTGTTGGCGGCGTTGATCACCGCCGTGATCGCCTCACCTTTGTCATGGAGCATGCTGCTGAATGCGTGGCTGATCCCCATGCTGCTGATCAATACCTTTGTGAACATTCGCGGCATGAGCCAGCACACATTTCTGGAGCAACCGGACGACCCCGTCCGTGGGACACGTTCAATTCTCACGAACCCGGTGACGAGGTTCTTCATGTGCAACGAAAACTACCACATCGAACACCACCTGTTTCCGCGTGTTCCGTGGTACAACCTGCGGCAGCTCCATGGCGAGATCAAGCCACAGCTCGACGATCGCCACGCTCCGTTTATTGGTTCGTATTTCGAGTTCGTGATTGAGTTCGCTCAAAAGAGCTGGAAGCGCAGTCCCTGGGGCCGCCGTCGTTCGCGTCTGGCAGAGGCCGAGACGGAATCGCGAATCGGTTGAAGCGAGAGTTCGCCCTTCAAGTCGATCCGGCATCATGAGTCTCGGTTGCGAGTTGCGGTTCGAAACGCCCATCATGTGCAATCGCCGCGTGTCGTTGGTGACCGCGATCACGTTCCTAATCCGATGCTATCATGTTTCAACTCGATTCAATTCAAGACGCTCTCGCTCAGTTCGGCTTCGATGGCTGGCTGCTCTACGATTTTCGTGGCAGCAATGTCCTGGCCCGCAGGATTCTGGATCTCGACGGCCAGCACGTCGGCTCGCGGCGGTTCGCCTATTGGATTCCGCGATCGGGAACACCCCGGAGACTTGTGCACCGCATTGAGGACAAAGCTCTCGACCACTTGCCGGGCGACAAGACTGTTTACCTGAAGTGGCAGGAATGGGAAGCCGGCCTCAGGCAGATGGTTGATGGACGGCATCGGATCGCGATGGAGTATTCGCCGAACGGTGCCAACCCTTATGTCTCGAAGGTCGATGCCGGGACGCTCGAATTGATTCGCTCGTTCGGCAGCGAGATCGGTTCGTCGGGAGACCTGGTTCAATACTTCGAGGCGCGATGGGATGATGAGCAGTGGCAGATGCATCTGGAGGCGGCGGTTCACACGAACCGCTCTTTCGATATTGCGTGGAAGTTTATCGCCGACGAAGTTCGCTCGCACGGCGGAGTCGAAGAGACGGTGGTTCGCGATCGCATCATGCAGCACTTTGCGGACAACGATCTCACGACCTACTCGCCGCCAATCGTGGCGAGAAACGCACACAGTGGCATGCCTCACTACGAAACCGGCGATGGCGACGACACGCGGATTCGCGAAGGCGATTTCGTGTTGATCGATCAGTGGGCCAAATGCAATCGCCCTCGCAGCGTCTACAGCGACCTCACGAGGACCGGCTTCGTGGGAGAGAGCGTTCCTGAGAAGCACACGACCATTTTTAACATTGTCGCCGCCGCGAGAGATGCCGCGATCGACTGTGTGCGAACCGCCTTTGCCGCTAGTCGACCCTTGAAGGGAGCCGATGTGGACGATGCCTGCCGGGCTGTGATCGAGAAGGCGGGGTACGGAGATTTTTTCATCCATCGCACCGGCCACAACATCGGTCAGGAAGTGCATGGCAACGGGGCGAACATGGATCATCTCGAAACGATCGAGGACCGGTCGGTCATGCCTGCGACGTGTTTCAGTGTCGAGCCAGGCATCTATCTCCCCGAGTTTGGAGTTCGCAGCGAAGTGAACGTCTTCGTTGACCGTGAAGGCCAGGTTCACGTCACCGGTGGAGAACTGCAGCGCGAAGTGGTGGCGATCCTGCGGGAGTTTTGAAGAGGCAACTCGACGCTCGTCACGCATGCTCGGACATGCGACAATCGATTCCATGAGCAGCGAGACCACTCCCGAAACGATCTGGAACGAGATTCGGCGTGAGGTGACGACCGAGGCGGCGGCGGAGCCGATGCTGGCGAGTTTTCTTCACGCGACGATCCTCAAACACGATCGGCTGGAGCGCGCACTCAGTTACCATCTGGCGGGGAAGCTCTCGACGTCGAGCCTGTCGGTGATGCTTGTTCGCGAACTAATTGATGAAGCCTTCGATCACGATCCCGGTATCGCGGCGGCTGTGTGTGCCGATCTGCAAGCCATTCATGATCGCGATCCTGCCTCGAACGGGTATTCGATTCCGTTTCTCAACTTCAAAGGCTTTCACGCCCTGCAGTCGTACCGCGTCGCTCACTGGCTGTGGAAGCAGAAGCGCTGCGCGCTGGCGGCGCATCTACAGAATCGCATCTCCGAAGTTTTTGGTGTCGATATTCATCCTGCCGCGAGAATCGGCACGGGGATCATGATCGATCACGCGACGAGCGTCGTCATCGGCGAGACGGCGGTTGTTGAAGACGATGTCTCGATGCTGCACGAAGTGACGCTCGGCGGCACCGGCAAGCAACTCGGCGACCGTCACCCCAAAGTCAGACGCGGAGTCTTGATCGGTGCTGGGGCGAAGATTCTCGGCAACATCGAGATCGGCACCGGGGCCAAGATCGGGGCCGGCAGCGTCGTGCTCGACGCGGTCCCTCCACACACGACGGTGGCAGGCGTTCCGGCCAAGATCGTGGGCCGTCCTGGCGTCGATTCGCCCGCGCTCGAGATGGATCAACAATTCCCACATGAGCACGATTTGGGAAGCGGGATCTGATTGAGGAGCATTCGTTCGTCATCTCTTATCGTTCGTGCGTCGCTGCGGGAGAGTTCCCCTACTCCGGCATCCAGCCGTCGAGACGCGAGGGGGCCTTGGGTGTGTAGACTTCGATCTTGAACCGCAGTCCGCATTCGGGACATCTCGATGCGCCGACAGACATTTCTGAGGTCCGACGGCATTGCGGACATTCGAGGCGTACCGTCTTGAACTCTGCTGCTTGATCAGTTTGCTCACGCGGCATCGTCATCGCATCGGAAGTCTCACGAATTCCGCTACTTTGTCGCGATTGTCGCCAGTGGCTTTGAATGATGAACGCCGTCGCGATCGTGCTCGTCGAGGCGACAATGGCCGCAGCCACGACGAGTCTCACGATGAGCAGGTCGCCTTCGATTTCTTGAATCGCGATGATGTCGATGAGTAACGCTGTGGCGATCGTGGCTGCAACCGCCACGACGCGGATTGTCAGTTCCTTCGGCGCCGATGGCGAGTAGCAGAGCAACGCATGGATCACGACGATGGTAATGGAGGCCAGCACGATGAGCGCCTTTCCCCCCCATACTCCCGAGATGTCTGCCAAGATGTGGTATTCCGTCAGCAGGAATCCAGCCGTCGCGGCGGTGACGCCGATCCAGCGCCAATGCCTGTGCGGCAATCGTTCGAGTCCGACCAGGCAAACCGCAGCGGCGGCCCCCCAGCCGGCGACTGAGAACCCCGTCATCAGCATTTTGACATCGTCGGTGCCGATCCAGATGGCCCAGAGCCAACAGGCCGCGGAGACGATGGCGACGATGGCGGTTGTCATTCCCGTGTGTCGATATCCCTCCTTCAATCGGAGAGCCCAACCGCCGGCAGCCACTGCGGAACAACCGAGGCAGATGAAGCCCGTCCCCCACATCTTGCCTGCGTCACCGATCTCCCAGATTCCGCAGAGAGCGCACACATAGAAGAGAAGGGATCCGATCTGAGCCGTCCAAATCGAGAGCTCATTGCGTTCCAGTCGAGCAGCGGCCTGCCACAAGAAGGCGGCTGCGGCAGATGTCAGAAAGGCCGTTGCGGTGATTCGACCAACGACATCAAAATCGGCGATCAAAACGGCGACGACTCCCAGAAAGGCCGCCAAGCCCAGCGACCAGAGCATCGTCTTGAAGAGCAGTTTCTGATCGAACATGTTCGAGACTCCGCGTATGGTAGATTGCCTGACAGGGTCTCAAGGCGAGACTCGTTTGGGAATATCACGCGGTTTACTCGAACATTATGATTCAGGCGGGGTGTCGAATCAGATTGGATTCTCCCCTCTCCCGCCAGGAGAGGGGTTGGGAGTGAGGGGGATTGGTCACGAACGAGGCTCATCAACCGAAGAGGAACCTTATGGGGGAGCAACTGCGAGTGATTCGGGGGCCGGAGGGGCGCGTGGCGCTGACGACGGCTCCCTTTCGTGATGAGGATTTGGAGGAGGTGCTGCGCAACCAGCCTGTCGAAACCGGAGACTACAAGTGTCGCGTCGTTCTCCTGGGACACCATCAGCGAGATCCCATCGCGAGAATCTGGACTCCCATCTGTGCTTGGGCCATCTGTGTCCCAGGAGCGTTGGATCGCGCGATGCTCGAGTTTTTCGAAACTCAGCCCAATGTCTTGAGCATCGCGGATCTGCAAACCTGGTTCTCCTTGACTCGCCCGTGCCATGTCATTTTGCGCGAGGCCGATCCTCCCGGTAATGTCGAGCCAATCAAGTTCCTGCCTGAACTCGCTCCGCGACATGTGCAGGCCGACGATCGATTGAAAGCCGCGATCCATAAGGTGAGTCGCATCGTCACTCCCAGCATCCCGGAAGCCATTGAGGCCGGACTCTTCTTAATGAACGACTGCCTCGACGAAAGCCACGAGTGCTCGCAGAGCATCGAAGGCAAGGGGCGGCATCGCTGTGGAGACTACTGGCATGCGATCATGCATCGCCGGGAGCCGGACTATGGGAATGCCAAGTACTGGTTCCAGCGAGTGGGACGGCATCCTCGGTTTAGAGAGTTGTTCGAGACGGCGAACACGGTGATCGCGCGATGTGGAGTGACCGAACTCACGCCGCTCACTGCGAAGGAGTGGGATCCCATGCTTTTCGTCGATCTCTGTGAGAAACACGCTCATGAGGAAGAATCGCCCGCAGCGCTTGCACTGCGGGAGATTCAGGGCTGGGAGATGGCGCACTTGCTAGAGCAGTCAATCACCGATGCGGTGGGATAGACGCCTCATCCCATCTGATACACTTTGTCTCGGTTTAAGGGCCGTCTGCAGCCTGCCGTTTGTCGTTCTCGCTTGCCTACGGCCCAGTTCGTCGCGAGAGGTTCCGCTCGGTAAGTGGGACCTACTGGATTGAAACCCGCACCGGGTCTAAACCAGTCCGAGATTCGACAGCACTTTCAGAATCTGTCCCCGGGCGATCCAGCCGCCGGCGATGCAAAGGCCGAGGACGGAGATGACCAGCGAGATGTCCCACACAATACTCGGCCTGAGCCTGGGGTCGCTGGCTCGGTAGCGATAGTAGAGGGCCGCTCCGCCGAGCATCGGGAGCATCAAGGCCTGCATCGTGCCCGAAAGGAGCACGACATAGGTCGGACTGGCACCGCTCCAGTGGATTGCGACGCACACCAAGGGGAGCGCGATCCCCAGCCCGGCCACCCAGTTGCGATAGCCTACCTCGTCATCTTGAGGCATGAACTTCCACACCTTGAGGGCATCGGCGTACATGCGGGCATGCGAGGCCAAAGCCACCAGGAACGTCGAATAGAGGACGGCGAAGGCACCGAGCAGGAACAGCCACTTCGCATAAGTACCGAAGACCGGCACATACGCTTCGGCAAGAGTACTGACGGTCCGCATGTCTTCAGGGTCCATTCCCTTGCGATGCAACACGGTCGCCCCCAGCAGATAGAATGCGACGGTGGCGATGGTGTAGATCACCATCGAGAGGAAGGCGTCGATCCGCATGACTCTCATCCAGCCGCGTGCCCGCTGTGCCCAACTTTCGTCACTCGACCAAGGTCCAGTGAATCGGCCGTATCCTTTCTCCAGACACCAGTACGGATAGGCGACCAACTCGGTCGCCCCGACACCGATGATGCCAAACGTGGCCAAAGCCGTCATCAACGCGCTGTCGATCCCCAGAACCGTCGGCATGTCGGGGGGCAATCGAAACTGAAACCCTCTCCACAGTTCCGTCGCGCTCAGGCTCCATTCCTGTGTCGTTTGCAAGGAGACAACGTTGCCGATCGTCAAGAACGTGAACCCGACGACTAGAGCCGTGGAGAATGCCTGGATCATGCCGTAGCGACCGACGAAGAGCAGCACCGATGTTACGATTCCAATGGCTGTGGCCCAGTACTTGTCGTCGTAGGTTCTGGGATCGGTGTATTTGCCTGTTTCGCGAACGGAGTTCAATGCGGCAAGTCCCGGTTCGCCGGCGTCATCAATTCGCTGCCGAAGATCTTCGTGCCCCAACAGCAACCGATTCGTCTCATCCCGATTGAGTTGATTGAGAACTTGCTGTTCGTCGGTTTGGCCTTGTTCACCGAGCAAGATGTCCTGTTCAACCAAAACGAATCGTTGCAGTTCCTTCTCTGAAGGGATCTCGATCGCCGCGCGATAATCCCCCGTGATGGGCATCGCCAACGCCATCGACTGACCCACGCCTCCGACGATGCCGCCGAGCTGAGCGACGGAGCAGGCCATCATCACCAGCCAGTACCAGATCATCCAGTTGACGCCCCCGGCCTTGCCGGGCAGCGTGTTGAGGGCGGCCAGCGTCGTCTGCCCATGCGTGATGGCGTGCCGACCCAGCTCGATCTGCACGAAGACCTTGATGAGACAGCCGACGATGATCAGCCACAAGAGCCAGATACCCGCGACCGCTCCGGTCTTCGTGGTGGCGATCAACTCCCCCGAGCCGACAATGGAAGCCGCGATGATGAGACCCGGACCGAGTCGACGGATCGTGTCGACAAATGTGGTGGGTGGTACGACAGTCCCCGAGGAATCATCATTCGGAACCGCCGTCTTGGCGGACGATGCTCCCGAGGCACCGGGCTGGTCAATCATGCAGAGCGCTCCAGATCGAGGCAAACGGACGGTTGCTGTATAACAGGCGGAGACAAATGGTTCAAAGTAGTGGTGCGAATCGATGTACTTCCCTGCCCCGGTTCAGCGAGTGAACTCGATTGCGTTGCTCGCGTTTGAAGTGAACAATCGATGTATGAGAACTCACATCAGACAGTCACTCGTGTTGCTCGTTGCCGTTTGCCACACATCGATACAGGCAGAAGATGGCGACAATTCGTACTGGCCTCACTGGAGAGGGCCGCTCGCGAACGGCGTCGCGCCGGAGGCTGATCCGCCGATTGAGTGGGATGCCGAGACCGCGCCAAGATGGAAAGTCGCTGTTCCCGGCGAGGGGCATGCGACGCCCATCATCTGGGGGGATCACATTTTCGTGTTGAGCGCGATTCGTACGGAGCAAGAAGCACCGGCTCCCGAAACGGTTGACCCTGATTCAAAGACTGCGTTGCCCGGCGTGTACTTTCAATACGTTGTCTTCTGCCTCGATCGCGAGACGGGCGAAACGCTCTGGAGCGATGTGGCCATTGAAGCTCCACCGGTCTCGGGCAGGCACGACACGAACAGCTACGCCTCAGGCTCACCGACGACCGACGGTGAAAAGTTGTATGTTTCGTTCGGTTCGCAGGGCCTCTTCTGCTACGACCTCGATGGGAATCGGTTGTGGGAACGCGATCTCGGTGACATGCGAACCCGCTTCGGCTGGGGAGAGGCATCGACTCCGGTGGTGCATGGCGATTCGCTGGTCGTCAATTGGGATCATGAGGATCAATCATTTATCTCCGTTCTCGATACCGTCAGCGGCGACACCAAATGGCAACTCGATCGCGATGAGCCGACCTCGTGGGCGACGCCGTTGGTGGTCGATCATGAAGAACGAACTCAGGTCATCGTCAGCGGAACGAATCGCGTGCGGAGTTACGACCTTTCAAATGGCGATCTGCTCTGGGCCTGTGGCGGGCAAACCGTGAATGCGATTCCCTCGCCCATCATGGAGCATCCTGAGGACGACATCGTGATCTGCATGAGCGGATATCGCGGTTCGATCGCGGTTGCCATTCCACTCGACTCGACGGGCGACATCACCGATTCGACCAACATTCTTTGGAGTCTCGATCGCGGCACACCTTATGTCCCGTCGCCGATCCTGGTCGATGGCAGGTTGTACTTTACTCAGGGGAACGGCAACCTGCTGACGTGCGTCGATGCCGAGACTGGTGCCGTGCTGTTTGGTCCTGAACGACTTGATGGCATCGACAACATGTATGCCTCGCCCGTCGCTGCCGCCGACCGCATCTACTTCACCAGCCGGGAAGGAACGACCACGGTCATCAAGGCATCGGACAGCTATGAAGTCCTCTCCGTCAATCGACTGGATGAACCGATCGACGCCTCGCCCGCCGTCGTTGGTCGAGACATCTACATTCGCACCGCCGGACAGTTGTATTGCTTCACGGCTGAGTGAATTCACTCGCCTAACGATTGCCATTACCCAAGATCCGATCATCGAGCAGACCGGAAACGTATAGACTCGATTTCTCGATTCTGTTATCACCCGCCCCCTTCGAGCGGAGCAGTCCTTGTTTCGCCTGAAATCCCCGTAAAAACTACAATAAATGAGCGTAGTCCGGTCGGCATGAAGCTCAGCCCGGAGTGCGACATGGACGGATTTTTGCCTGTCAGGGAGCGACGGATTGAACCCGGCACCAGCGAAACGACTGCGAGTCCTGTTCGTCGACGACGAAGCGCCGATCCGACAGGTTATGCAGAAGGAACTTCCCCGCATGGGGCACGATGCCGTCGTCTGTGAAGACGGTCAATCGGCTCTGAAAGTGCTGGAGGAACAGTCGTTCGACGCGGCTATCGTCGATCTCAAGATGCCCGGCATCAGCGGCTGGGACGTCATACATCATATCCAGCAAGTCGCTCCGACCACGGCCATTATCATCAGCACCGGGCATGGCGGCATCGATGACGCCATTCAGGCGATCCGGTCAGGCGTCTACGACTTTCTCCGCAAGCCGTGCCGACTCGTCGAGATTGCGAATGTTCTCGGCCGCGTTGCCGAAAAGGCCACTCTGGAAAACAAGGCTGTCGCTCTGGAGGGCCGACTACGTGCCGTTCAGGGGACTTCCGATTTGATCGGCGAAACGCCGCCGATGCTGCGAGTGAAGCAACTCGTGGAACGGATCGCCCCGACCAACTCGAGCGTGCTGATTCTTGGTGACACAGGGACCGGCAAGGAACTGGTCGCTCGTCGGATTCATGACTTGAGTCAGCGGGCGTCGATGCCCTTCGTAGCGGTCAATTGCGGCGCGCTGCCGGAACACCTGGTCGAAAGTGAACTCTTCGGACATAAAAAGGGAGCGTTCACTGGCGCAGAGTCTGCTCGCAAGGGACTGATCGAAGTCGCCGACGGTGGAACGCTTTTTCTCGACGAACTGGGCGAACTCGACAAGGCGATGCAGGTCAAACTGCTGCGATTCCTTGAATCGGGTGAAGTCCGTCGCGTCGGCGAGAATGATGCCTTCCATGTCGATGTTCGCATCGTGTGCGCTACGAACCGCAATCTGGAAGACATGGTTCACGAAGGGACTTTCCGCGAGGACTTATTCTTCCGTGTGAACACATTCGAAATTCGATTGCCGGCACTGCGAGATCGTAAAGACGACATCCCTCCGCTGGCCAAGTTCCTTGTCGCCAGACATCTCAAGAAAGGGGCCGATATCGATACGATTCTCGCCCCCGAAACGTTGAGCATGCTCAGATCGCACGAATGGACTGGAAACGTGCGCGAGCTGGCGAATGCGATCGAGCATGCCGTCATTCTCTCGGGTGGAGATACGATCCAACCTCAGCATCTCCCGATGAGTGTTTCGAAACGCACCTCACAAGGAGACAAGCCGTTCCTGGTGACGAACTTCCCCAGTCCGCTTACGCTTCGCGAGATTGAAATGGAGGTCATCCTCCAGACGCTCGAAAAGTTCGACGGCGACAAACCCAAGACATCGGATGAACTCGGCATCGCTCTCAAGACGCTCTACAACAAGCTGAATCAATACGAATCGCAGGCACAGGCTGGTTGACGAGAACTGCTGTCGCGGAACTCGCGGGAGTTCCGACGCGTTTGTTGTCCCACTATCGGAATTCTCACGAATTCCGCTACGGGTCACGCGAAGAACTCGTCCGCGTGAATGTACCTTGCACCGATGCCGGCAGCGAACTTTGCATCGGACTCCATGTCACCGACCATCACGAGCTGTTCACGTGAGAGCTGGTGACGCTGCATCAAGTACACGCCGAGACCAGGCATCGGCTTGCGGCAAAAGCATCCCACCGGCTGATGCGGATGCGGGCAGTAGGTGATTTCCGTCACCGGCAAGTCGAGCAATGTGGCTGTGCGATAGAACGCCTGCTGAACCATCTGGTGAGAGACGCGGCCGGCTGCAACACCACTTTGATTCGACACGAAGAAAAGCTGATAGCCGTCGTCGATCCAGCGCGTAAGCACCTCGCGGCGATTCGGTAGAAGGCGAACATCGTCGGGATGTCGCGGATAGACTTCACCGCTGAGTGTCTTCCGAAGCGTGCCATCGACATCAAGCAGCAACCCCTTGGCCGTATGCGTCGGATCGATTCGCCGCTTGAACGCGACACGTTCGACCGCCGTAAACCCCTCATCGAGTGCGGGTGGTTCAAAGCCCGCGAGCCATTTGAGCATCGCCTGCGGTGGAGGCAGCGTCGGATCCAGTTTACGGAACGCCTTCATTTCATCCGGTCCCAGGGGCATGCCGTACTTGGCCACCATGCGTTGCGCAACATTGATCTGGGCGTCGATCAGTGAAGTATCGAGATGGACGCAACGCACCGGTATTCCATGGGAATTGGCCGCTGCGATGATCGGAGCCCGGGACAACCGGGTCGGGTACGTGTTATCCAGCACCACGCGTTTCTGGCCCGCCGCGAGATACTGGTGTAGCTTCGGGATCAACTCCTCCAGTCGCCCACCGAGTTCATCGCGATTGAGACGCGAGTAGCCGGCGTCGGTGTACTGCGTTACGGTGTCCGACTTACCGGCCCCTTGAATGCCCATGATCAGAACGATCTCGGATGAGGTCTTTGGCCCCGTGGCGGTCGTCGTGATGATACCTAGGCCTGTTGAGACGGCAGGAATGCTTGATGCCGCCATCTTCGCGAAGTTGAACGGAAACGCCACAGACAGCGCGGCACGGTCGCTGGCATCGAGCGCGATACCCAGCGATCGGAGTGACGACTTGACGCTCGCAATCCGCGTGGCCCCCACGAGCGGGACGATGTGATCGTCTAAGTCTCTCAACGCGGCCTGCGCCAGTTCGCTAGCCGTCGCCTGATGCCGTTCTCCCAAAAACCGTAAGACTGGATGTTTCTTGAGTTGCCCCACCTTGGCGTGTCCACCCAATGGTCGATGGGCAAGGAACGGGATTCCAAGTTCATGCGCAACATGCAGACTGCCATCATCGGACGACTTACGCATCAGCAAGCTCAATTCATTCTGAATCGATGCGACTTGAAAACGGCGAAGTGCTTGTCGCACTTCATCCGTCGAGACGTTGCACAGACCCAGGTGTTCGATTTTTCCTGACCGTTGGATGTCGGCGAGCGCCGCCAGCGTCTCCTCAAAGGGGGTCGCCGGATCACGGGTATGAAGTTGCAACAAGAATAGGCGGTCGACACCCAGTGCTTGCAGGCTGCGATCAACCGCCGCTCTTAAATATTCGGGGCGGCCGTTGGGAATCCAGCGGCCCGAGGCACGCGTCAGGCCGACTTTGGTGATGATACGCACCTCGTCGCGCCGTCCACGCCACGACTCGACGGCCTGGCGGGCAAGGTGCTCTCCGTAGTTCCGGTCATGCTCGCCGAGCGCATAGCAGTCGGCGGTATCGAGCAGCCGAATCCCCTGATTGAGCGCGTAATGGATGACGGCGATAGCGTCCAAATCGCTCGGGCGTTCTTCTGTCGAGAGCCTGAGCAGACCCAATCCGATCGGAACCTCCAGCGGACCGAGAACCCCGAAGGAGCAAGAACCCTCACGTTTGGTGTCTGACCGTGGTTTCCGCCTTGCCATTTCCACTTTACTCCCACTCGGCATCGATTCCCGTTCGTTATCGAGGTAGTACTTCGACAACAACGGCTCAGTCATTCGTCGGCCGAATACAGTCGATGGGAAGCGATGTACATTTCGACTCCTCGTGGAGTGAGGAAGCGAACGCTCTTACCTTCCGATGCGCGTTGGCGGAGATCGGTCGATGAGATCTCAATTGCGGGCATTTCGACAATCTGAACCCTGGCGGCAAGGTCGCGTTCGACCAAACTGGCGTCACTCTTCACTCGCTCGATATCACGGCCACGATTCACGGCGATCAAACGGCAAGACTGCGAAATGCGCGCCGGTTCCTTCCAGTTCGGAAAGTCAGACAGCATGTCGGCCCCGATGATCAGAGAGAACTCGTCTTCGGCGTACTTAGCTGTTAGCAGTTCCAGCGTTTCGATGGTGTAACTCGGACCATCGCGATCGAGTTCAATCGTGCACAACGCAAAGTGCGACGTTCCGGAGATCGCCAGATTGAGCATTTCCAAGCGGTACTTGGGTGCGGAAATCGACTTGTCTCCTTTGTGAGGCGGCTGCCGAGCGGGGACAAACCAGACGGCATCGAGATTGGCCTGTTCGCGGCATTGTTCCGCGAGCACAAGGTGCCCAAGGTGCACGGGGTCGAAGGTTCCGCCGAAAAGTCCAATTCGCCTGGGCATGAAGCAGAGATCCTGTTGAACGATGAAATCCTGTGTGAAGATCCTGGTGTACCGGTTGTAACAGCCGCATGTCCAGCATCAATCAGTCGCAATTCTCGCGATCTATCACGACTACCGCTCGATGGGAATCGCTCGATCAATCGTGTCTGGCGGAATGCGCGTGAGCGGTCATCGCGGTTTAGATGGGAATGCCGTCCGCCCCGTGCAGCAATTGGGGTAAATCGCCGATAGTCCGAGTATGAGCACGCAGGACGCATTTCTCAGCGATACCCAATCCGACACCCAACGGCTCCTGGCCGCCTACCTTGCGATCGAGGAAGAGATAAGGGTGCAAGCCGCTGCCGCTCGGAAAGACAACGCCCCCACTTCACCGGAGTCGACCGTCGAGCCGGGGCTGGATGATTCCGATGAGTCGATCGCGGAATCATCCATCGGCTGGATCCCGCGATTGCGGGCGGTCGAAGGGATTTCGGAAGGTCGACTTGGACCGTTGCACGGCAAGTTGATCGCCTTGGGCCTCCTCAAGTTTCAATTGACTGGCCGAACGACCGGAATCCTGTACCGACTCTCACCGGAAGGCCGTGCCGAACTGAAACGCCCTGCGGAGAGTGCCCCCGACGAAGGTTGGGGCGAACAATCGGCCGCTTGAGCGGCTTCGCTGCCCCGCTTGCAAGATCCTGTAATTCCTCTGGACAGCGCGGAATTTACGGAACATTTCACCCCGCTGGAACGTTCTGTAAGAAGACACTCCGACACCTGTGTGGGGTTCTGTGAGAGTCTAACTCATTGCATGCAAACGATCTGAGGAAGATGCAGGTTTACACGCAGTCATCTTTCGTTTAGATTTTGTAGTGGCGAATTAAGTGCGTGCCTCCTCGAAACATCCCACCTTTTCTCCCGCCCGCTGGTGATTCATGAAGCGAGCACACATTCGCACAACACTTGCCTTATCGGTCGCTATCGTTCTGGCGTCTTCGGTGGAGGCTCAGGCTTGGCAGCCGGCACCGACAGTTCAAGCGGGCTCACAGCAGGTCATCCAATTCAATCCTCCCGTTGAGGGAACATGCAGGGTCAGTTCGGGTGGAGTGACGCGTGGTCGAATCGTCTCGATCTCAGAGTCGCAGATCGTGATGAGGACCCAGCAGAATCGTGAACTGACCATTAACACCAGTGACGCGCGCGTCGTTCGCACGAGTGATGGAGCATTTCAGTTCCAACCGGAGAGCGACGATTTTACTGACGCGATTCGGCGGGCTACGGGTCTTGATGGTGTCGAAGTCGTTGCCATCTACACGCAACCGCAGGGGCAGCCGATGCCTAATCAGCCTCCGACAGGTGTCGGGGCGGGTCCGAATCGCCCTCCCGTCGGCGTCAATCCGGGCTCCACGGTCACACCGCCAAGCACCGGCACGACTGCGAGTCCACAGGTCTATTCCTCGACGCCCGGATTCTCGAATTCCGGATCCACAGTCTCGTCGAGCGAGCCAACCACTGGCAGTTTCAAGTGCACATCGTGCGGGAACGAGATCAGCGCCGATTCACGGCTCGGACAAACCTGCCCGCATTGCGGCGTGGTCTGGGTCTCGAATCCGGTGTACCAGCCGCGAGTGGCGGACACGAGTCCCGCAGCGACTCCCACCTACACTTCAACACCTCCGACGCAACCGACAGGAGCTGTAGCAGGAGGACAAGGAGGACAGGTTCAGCCCTCGACGGTTCCACCCCCGGTTGCCGCTCCCGCTGGGGACTTCAGCTTTGAGACGATGCCCATCTGGGCCAAGGTCGGTGCCTGTCTGGGCTTTATCGGAGTGCTGTATCTGCTGGTCGCCGGTCGACGATGACAGCTCGTCGCCGAGATCGTGGCAATTGATGCATCAGCTTGATTCTGGCTGAGTATCGGCCTCCGGCGGACCATAGTAGCGTTCGACGTTGAGCGCGGTGGCTTGCGTGATTCGATCCGCAATCCCATCAACTTCTGGCTTTGACAACGGAGCCACGAAATCTTCGGCCGGACGTCGGGCGACCGTGTAGACCTGTATCAGTTTGATACGACCACCCGCATCGCTGATTTCTCGCAGGCGATCGATGTAGGCATCAATCTCTTCACTGCTTGGAGATGCCCCTTCAATTCGCATGAATAAACTCTGAATCACGATCGGCCTCTTGATCGCCGCCTGAGTGATGTTATCCAGCACCTGCCGAAACGGAATCTTCGTGCGCTCGACGAGTTGATAGTACTCATCAGTTCCCGCCTCGAGTTTTGCCCAAACCTCTCCATTGTTGGCGTCGAGCAATCGCAGGCCGCGTTCGACGACGGGGCGATGGAACATGCTCGCATTCGTAATCAGCACGAGCTTTATAGCGCCGAGTCCTTTCGCAGCCTTGAGAGCCGCGACACGCTCGATGATTTCGTCGAAGTTGCGGTAGGTTGTCGGCTCTCCATCCCCCGAGAATGCAATGTCGTTGAGGCGACGCAGTTCAACTGGCACGGCGGCGAACTCGGCATCTTCAAATAACTGACCCGACGTAACGAAATCCAGCACGTCTCCGAGTTCCTGAAGCAACTGTTCGAGAGCGACGAACCGCGTTTCCGCCTCACTCCGACGGTCGACCTGGCAGTAGATGCAGTCGAAATTGCAGACTTTGTCGGGATTGAGATTCACCCCGATCGAAATCCCCCGGCTGCGTCGCGACAGCACCGGGTACACGAACCGGTTCCCATGCCAGGTTCGCGGATGCGATCGATGCTGAGGTAGGGACAAATCGGGCATGGAAAGGACTAGAGTCGAGGGTCAAGTGACGAGAGATGCGTTGGGAGCCGAAGTTGAGTCGTTTGCCGCAAAAGTAGAGTAGAGCAATTCGGCTTCCAAGGTAGCAAGGCCTTCAAATCCACTCTAGACCCTCGACCCTGTCCCTCGACCATTCCAAAACTCTCTTTTGTCGTTCCGTCCCCCATCCTAAGATGACACTTGGGGAAGCTCTGAGTTCGCCCCATTCACGACAGCACACCTGGAACGGAGCCGTTAGATGGCGGATAAGGGACCGAGCAAGGTCGAGGGAGTCAAGGAGAACAGCCGATTTCTGCGCGGCACGATCAGCGAAGAACTCGCGAGCAATGAGGCGTGCTTCGATGGCGACAACGCCAACCTCCTCAAGTTTCACGGAACCTATCAACAGGACAATCGCGACGAGCGCGGCGGCGGCGAAAAGTCGTACAGCTTCATGGTTCGCAGCCGTGTCCCGGGTGGAAAGGTGACAGCCGCGCAGTTTCTGGCCGAACTCGATCTCGGTGATAGCTACGCCAACGGCACCGTGCGGGTCACTGATCGTCAGGGCTTTCAGCTGCACGGAGTTCTCAAGGGGAGCCTGCGCGACACGATTCGCGGCATCAACGCGTCGAAGCTGTCGACAGTGGCGGCGTGTGGCGATGTTTGCAGAAACTTCATGTGCTGCCCCGCTCCTTTCAAGAACAATCCGATACGTCAGCAGATGCAAGAGATGGCCGACCGCCTGGCGAATCACTTTCGTCCGCGAACGAGCGCCTACTACGAAATCTGGTTGAAGGATGGCGACACCAGCGAGAAGGTGCATGAAGTCACTCAAGAGCACGAGCCGATCTACGGTGCGACGTACTTGCCACGTAAATTCAAGATGGGTGTCGCGCTCCCCGAAGACAACTGCATCGATGTCTACACGCAAGACGCCGGATTCATTGCCGTCGTCGAGAATGGAAAGATCATCGGCTACAACGTCGTCACCGGCGGCGGCATGGGAATGACTCCCGCCAAGAAGGATACGTTCCCCGCAGTCGCCTATCGGCTCTGCTTTGCAACCCCGGACGAAGTCGTTCCCGTGGCGGAAGCGATCGTCAAGGTGCAGCGCGACTTCGGAAACCGCAGCGACCGCAAGCTGGCGAGACTGAAGTATCTGATCGCGAACTGGGGGCTTGACCAGTTTCGAGAGAAGGTCGCCGAGTACTACGGCTCGAAGTTGACTGAATGCCATCCCGCCGACATTACCGATGTCGATGACCACATGGGCTGGCACGAACAGGGAGACGGCCGGCTCTTTCTCGGCATCAACATTGAGAATGGTCGCATCAAGGACGAAGGGGATTTGCGTATCAAGACGGCGTTCCGCACTCTGTTGGCGAAGTACCCAGTCGACACGCGACTCACGGCACTTCAAGGTGTGTTGATGTGCGACGTCGAACCGGCGTGGAAGAGTGAGATCGAGGCGATCCTCAAGGATCATGGCATGACGTTGGCGGAGGAACTCACGCTGGCACGGCGGTACTCGATCTCCTGCCCGGCGTTGCCAACTTGTGGACTGGCGGTGACCGAGTCAGAGCGCATCATGCCCGAAGTGATGGACTCGATCGAACAGGCGATGGCCGAACACGGCTTGGGTTCCGAGCGGATCGCCGTCCATATGACCGGCTGCCCCAACGGCTGCGCGAGGCCCTACACCCCCGATGTCGGCCTCGTCGGCAAAGCCCGGGGCAAGTACACCGTCTACCTCGGCGGCAATGCCCAGGGGACGCGTTTGGCGTTTCTGTGGCAAGACATGGTCCCTCAAGAAGAGATCGCCAGTCGCCTGTCACCGGTTCTCGCGAAGTACAAGGCCGAGAGGAGTGACGGAGAGTCGTTTGGCGACTATTGCCATCGCGTGGGCCTGGAAGCCCTATCCTAAGTCAACAGCCTGTTTGAGAATCCGATATTATGGCAATTCATTCCCACGAGTGGCTCAGCCGTTTGTGGGCTGGGTGCCGACGGCAATGGAAGCCTGATCGTACGTGACCTCGTTGTG
>CALOES010000043.1:0-27937 GCA_942492405.1 uncultured Planctomycetaceae bacterium | reverse complement strand
GCGTTGCATCCGCGGCGTCTTGACGTTGGGCTGAGCTTTCGAGTTGGAGTTTTTGGAGGGTCGTCTACTCGTACCAGGCTTCCAGCGTGCCGTCGCCAGTGTCTTGCACGTAGTCTAATCGCTCGCTCAGATCGATCACATCTGCATCGCGACAGCCCTTCTTGACGATCGCGTGAGTCAGGTCGCTCGCCAGCCAGCGAATGTCCACCGACGTCATGGTGATCGTTTCGATATCATCGCTCGATGCGCATGCATCGAGCTGTTCCTGGACTTCAGGTGTGTCGTTCCACTTCAGCACGATCGCACGCTCATGCGGCAACAACTCCAGTTGGACTTTACGCGACATTGGCAAGCTGCTCCGTAAGCGATGGTGCGTCATGCCGCTCGCTAGCGTCGCTCGCTGCGCTGTTCGCGCGCACGCTGAGCTCGGTCCATGGCTTCGTACACTCGTTGTTCAATAAGATGTTGAGGATGTTCCTTGATCCAACGGTCCGGAAGAAGTGATGGTAACTCATCCGGCGGCGTGGTTGGCAACCGTGCATAGACGTCTTGCAGATACGCAAACGGATCGGCTCGCAATCGATTGCAGCTTTTGGTCAGAGTGAATAACTTCGCTGCGGTCTGGCCAGCCGTCGCGTTACCGACGAAGAGCCATGCCTTGCGTCCCAAGATCGGATACTTCAGCGCGCGTTCGGCCGCGTTGTTGTCCATCGGGACTGCGCCGCATTTCAGGAATCGCGTAAACGACTCCCAGCGATTGAGCATGTCGTGGATCGCGCCGGCCAATTTTGATTTGGGAAGGACGCGATCTCGCTGCGACTGGAGCCAGTGATGAAACGACTGGACGATTGGACGCGACAATTGCTGACGCGCCGCCAATCGAGTTGCCTCATCACTGGATCGATACCGGTCTTCGATGTCGAACAGCTGTCGGAAATACGCTAGCGCCGAACGTGTTTGAGGCGTCGCGCCGAGATGATGACAGGCTTCAAACTTGCGCCGTCCATGCACCCAGCAACTCGCCTTGATCACGTCCGGCCAAAGTCTGCCGATGCGCTCGTACGCGACATAGGCGTCGGCCGTCAGGTAACCTTGAAATCCCTCCAGCATCGACTCCGGCCGAATGCTGCGGCGATCCGACGTATAGAAGAAACAATCGTAAGGATGATCGGCATCGCCCACACCGGCCCAGAGATAGCCCTTCAGTGCGCGACCCGGTCCGCCCAGTTCCATCACTGGAGTTTCGTCCATCCCCAGGACAGCCGATTGTCGGGCCAGTTTCCACATCAACTCCACCAGCGGCGTGACGCCTCGCGCAAGACCTCGCATCCACCGCCACTGCGTGCTGCGATCGATTCTCACGCCGCTACGACCCAGGATGTCTTCCAGGCGATAGTAAGGCAAATGATCGGCAAAGCGACTGACCGTGAGGTACGCCCACAAACTCGGACCGGCGAAGGACTGGATCAACGCGACCGGCCGCTGGGCGGCAATCATGGTCGTGCTCTGATCGGGCTGATCGAGCGCGATCACTTCTTGAAACTGCTCGATGACCTTCAACTGCATCGGGATCATCTCCAGCGTTTCGCCGATCTTCTTGAAGAATCGGCGAGCGTTGGGATGATTCAAAACGTCGGCCGGGACTTCTTCTTCTTTCAGATAAAACCGCTGCTCGTGACGTGGCAGAAACTCAGGGAACACTCGTCGCTGGCGTCCCTGACTGGTCCGCTTCTTCTTGGCTTCGGCTGCTTGCTGTGTCGCGTCGACCGGCGGTGGCGATTCGAGCGTGGTGGTATCAAACAGAAACGTCTGTGCTGGATCGGTAAAGCGTTCGCGACGCGATCCGAAGATCGAACGTTTCAGCAAGCGCGTTGTCTGCGGCCAGGCGATCGATCGTCTGCTGCTGCTCGGCAATTCTCTCCTGTGCCTCAGCGAGCAAGGCTTCCAGATGCGCGATGTGTGCCTCCGCGTCGTGTCTTTGGGAAGCAGTCGCTTGCAACTCGGCCCGAAGTTGCACGATCACCGCGTGGCAACTCTCGATGTCGTCGGGAAGTTCAGGGCCGAGAGAAGGCATCGATTGCAGCGACAGGTCGGATCGATTCCAAAGGGGAAAGGACGATGAGCGAATTATGCACAGCCGAAGAAATGGCGCAAGTCCAGTTCGTGAACTTTCTGAAAAGAATGCGACCCGGAAAAACTCCGAGTCGCAGCGTGTGTCGAGACGTCACCAAAAACATCACCAGCGGTACTTCAGTGATGTGTGCTTGAGTCGACAGTAAGCATCTCTCGTGGCAACTGAAATCGCCGCCGCTGACGCGCCGAGCCGAGATCAATGCCGTCGAGAATGAGCGACAACTGTGCTCGCGTGACCTCGATCGTCTCCTGCTGCTCGATCGCCTTGGCATCGGGAAGCTGATACGTTCCCTGCTGAAGTTGCTGATACCAGATACAGAAGCCGGTCTGCCCCCAGTAAAGAACCTTGATGCGATCGCGCCGCTTGTTGAGGAACACGAAGAGGCTTCCTGACAACGGATCCTGCTTCAATGCCGACTCAGTTAATGCGATCAAACCGTGGAAGCTCTTTCGCATATCGGTCGGTGTGCGATAAAGGAACACGCGGAATTGCGATTGAAAGGCGATCATCGCGTCGCACCCTCCCGGTGTTCTGCGGCATCGAGTGTTTCGATCACCAGCCGCAGCGCCACCACGTCCACTTCACCGGTCAACTGGATGCGGCAACCAGAGGGATGAATGATCTCCAGCCTTGCCGTGTGATCGAGCACTTGCAGGGGAACGAAGAGTCGTCGGTTGTCCAGTGGCGCGACCGTTGCCTTGCGCGTGGTTGCGTCATCGTCCAACGGCTCCCGCAATCTCCTGCGCCACGCATAGAACGAAGGCAGCGAAACGGATCGGGTCAAACAAAACTGGCGAATCGACAGACCGCTGTCGACCTGCTGCTTGAGAATCTCCTGCCAGCGCAGTTCTTTCTCGGCACTCTTTCGTCTAGGCATCTCTGGCCTCCTGGGGTGATCGTGACAGAACAAGTCACGCTACCACCCACGAAAAGACGCAGCCGATGCAACGCTCACGAACATCCGTCAGTGGCGGGCCGACCAAGTCGAAAAGCGAGAATGACATCGACGACGATTGGGAATACGAAGACAATTGACTCACCCTATCGTCCGAAGAACTCCACCGCGTTTCGTGAATCGAACGGCACCTGAGCCCCTTTGGCCTCGGCGAGTCTGCGGATCAACACCTTCAGCAGGTGATCTTGTTTGTATGCGAATCCGACCGCATTGCTGTACGTGCGGATGACCTGCGCTTCAGAAAGGTCTGAGAATCGCTGACAGTCGTCGCACATCAAGACCGTTCGATTCGGGGTGAGAACACAGCACGTCGCGACGTCGGTGCACGCGCACCACTCGCAGCGGGCCGTGAACGGCTTCCGCTCGAACACTTGGATCAGACGCTGGGCCTCTCGAACAAACCTGTCGAAGTCCGCGGTCGTATCCGACTGCGATGACATCCAGACGACATAGCCCGGTTCGTCGAGGACGAGGGTCTCGACTGTCGCGCCACGGTGCTTGCCGAATGAAACGATCATTGGACGGCGAGGAGTGCTCTCCGGTTGCGGGAAGGCCACATTCCGAACACCAGTTCCTGTCTCCGTTGGAAGCGGACGCAGTTCCTCGGGAACCATGGCCCAGAACGCCTCGTCGCGCGGCGGCGGACTGCCTTCCCAAACGAGCTCCACCCAGCTCTCGAGGTCGATCGGGAAGTCGTGCTTGTGCATGTAGCCGAGGGCGAGTTCGCCATCGGACGCCGTATTGAGTGACATTGAAAAACCTCTGAAAAAAGTGGTACTGTCGGCTTCGGCCCTCAACGGATCGATCGCCGACGGAACAGGCAGACTCCAAGGATCCGTGTGTTGACGTTTGGGGGCTGCCAACTCGGCGAGCCGGCAGATCGCGTCGCGGATTTCGTCGGGGAGTTGAGCCCAGGCTTCGATGAGCTCTGTTTCGTCCGGCGCAGCGACTGCACTGGATTCTGCAGCGCCCGAGGCCGAGATTAGCGAATTCCCAGAGGAATCAGCGTGTGGTTCGAGTCCCTCATCGCCCACTCGGAGTTCTTGCATTAACTCGCGAACGGTCGCAAATGCCTGCAAAACCAGACTCTTGTGGGGTCGAGGTGGAAGGGGTTGCGGGGCATTGCGAGGCAATTCTGACGTTTGCTTCACCGCTCTTTGCACCGCCTGATCGAAGTGCTTGTTGTTCGTGGCGTTCGCCTTTGGCCGGTATCGAGTCTCGTGATCGGTGCCGTGGTCGGACTTGTCGTCGGTTGGTTCGAGCGAACGTGGCGGCAGCGGCACGCCGAAGGAATCCGAACTGCGGCCTATCGATTGGGCTTGGAGTATTCGGCGAACGCTGAGATTCTGCATTGGCTCAGCGAGCACCTCCCAATGTTGCGAAAATGGCGTCAAGGCAAGCAGCTAATGAGCGGCCAACGTGACAGTCTGAAAGTGCAGATGTTTGATCTCACAAACGTCACTCCTGGCACAAAATTTGGGGAGACAACGTCACAATCGACAATCGTGACTCTGCCTGTGGAGGTGTTGCCTGATTTCGACATCGCTCCTCGGTCGTTTCTGATGTTCGGCACTGGCAAATGGTCCGGCTTACAATTCGACGTGAGTGATGCAATGACTGAGTCTGATGTTTCGGCGGTGGCCGAGTTCAGTCGCCGATGCGTCGTGTATTGCGGCTACACTCGGGATGATTCAGGCTTGGCGTCGCTGCAACCCGCCCCTGAAGCGGAACAGGCGGTGCGATCTCTGCTGACCCCAGATGTGATGCAGGCGTTGATTCCTTTGGCGGAATGGTGGATCGAATCGCGTGACGGCCGGCTGGCTTTAAGTCGCGGCAGGGGATTCCGTCCCGCCAGTGAACGCAGCGAGATGTTCGACCAAGCTGTTGCCATTCGATCGATCCTGATCGGGAGTTTGGAACGCAAGATATGATGACATTCAAAACACAAAAGCGACAACGAATCTGGGTGACGGACACCGTAATCGCTGTAGCGCCGCACGATTGGCGATGTCGGGAGCTACATATTGTGCTGACTGCTTCACTGAGATGGAGAGTATGAGAGATTCAGAATGAAAGAACGCACGTTGGCCCACCGCGTGGTACTTTTTGCTTTCGTTGTCGGCTTGAATCCTTACCGAGAACCGAAGGTTGGTTTCCTCCTCGATTCCCCTTGCAAAGCGGCAATTTCGGCGAATCTCCAAAATCCGCGCGCAAACTGCGTCCCTTTTCCGCTCTAGCAGGTAACGAGGGACAAACATGACGGGTTGATTCGGGAGACGACTCCTGACCGTCACCTCGACGCTTTATCACGACGGGTTCATCGAACCCAATCCATCAAAAAGGGGAATCAACATGTCTCTTCGCAATCTCGTGGCTTGTGTCTGCCTGGCTGGTGCGTTCGCGGCTTCTTCGGCTCAGGCCGGTGCGGTCGGCCTGCCGATCTCGCATGGTGATCGCGTCAACGCTTACAGCGTCAAGACTTACACCATCGATTTCTACGGCGGCGAGTACGCCGAAGTCGCGATCGTCGGTGACGGCGATACCGACCTCGACCTGTTCATCTACGACGAGAACGGCAACCTGATTGCCAGCGGTGAAAGCTACAGCGACGCTGAAGTCGTCGGCTTCACGCCCCGCTGGACCGGCACCTTCATCGTTGAAGTCCACAACCTCGGCGGCGTCTACAACCAGTTCGGACTTGGCACGAACTGAGACGCGTCGATCAACGCGACAACCTAACAGCCCGGCGACCCGTGTCGCCGGGCTGTTGGCGTTTGATTTGAGCGTCGAAGGGCATTCCTGAGGGGACTGGATCAGCGGGGGAGAATGACAAACGTGCAGTCGATTTCGTACCCGGCTCGTTAACGAGAAACGTGTTGGAAAGGCCATCGACAATCTCAGAGTTCAGCCAGCACTACGGCATGCAGCGGCGCGCAAGCGGAGATGCCGTTGCCACTGTCGGCGGTTGCGTTGCCGGACCAGTCGGTGAAGCGAGCACCGGATTCGGTCACAATCGGCAAGAGGGCGGCAGCGTCCCAGAGGTTGAGCAGCGGGTCAATCATGATTTCGGCACGTCCGGTGGCGACAAGCATGTGGCCGTAACAGTCCCCCCAACCGCGTGAGAGTTTGCATTTCTTGGACAGTCGTTCGAGCGTCTCGACGCGGCCGACGGTCTCCCACCCCCCAATGGAAGTGAAGCACAACAGGGCCTCCGCGATATTGTCTGTCGTCGCTGCCTTCGCCTGCTGCGGCTCCGCAACTCCTCGTTGCCACCAAGCACCTTGACCAACGCTGCCCCACATGACTTCATTGAGAGCAGGGAAGCGACACACTCCCGCAATACATGCGCCCCGATGTTCGATGCCGATCAATGTGCCGAACAGCGGTACGGCATGAATAAACGACTTCGTCCCATCGACGGGATCGAGAATCCAACGGTAGCCACTCGAACCAGGCTCCTCGCCGGCTTCTTCACCCAGCACGCCGTCGCCGGGAAACCTGTGGTGAATCGCCTGACGGATCAGCTCTTCCGCCCCACGGTCGGCGTCGGTTACGGGAGTGGCATCTCGTTTCCAATCGACATTGAGACTGGAGGAATGATAGTAGCGCAGAATCAGTTCGCTCGCTTCCGCACTCACGTCGCGGGCAAACTGCAACCGGTCGGCAACTTCGGAAGCATTGTCGGATGTTGAGTTCACAGTGTCCGGCATGATCACTCGAATTCGGTCGTTACTCAATATGTCGAAGCACGAAGTGCGCTATTGCTGCTTGCCTTTGGTCAGTTCCATGAAAGCCGTCTCGAGATTGACATCCTCTTCGCGGAACATCTTCAGTCGGAATCCATTCGTGAGGAGCTGTTGCGGGA
Source organism: uncultured Planctomycetaceae bacterium (assembly GCA_942492405.1). Classification (GTDB taxonomy): domain Bacteria; phylum Planctomycetota; class Planctomycetia; order Planctomycetales; family Planctomycetaceae; genus JANNSB01. The sequence goes on along the minus strand of CALOES010000043.1, from coordinate 20,983 downwards.
GGTTTGTGTAGTCATGCACTCCAGGTTTGAGCCGGATGAGCATTGTCGCTCCCTTCATCGAGAGTGACTCGACTTCGTCCATCTGCTCCATCAGTTTCGCGGCCTCGTCGGTGCGATCCGTCACTGAAACGTGCAGCACGATCGCCTGGCGGGCCTTCTTCATCACGTCGGCGACGTAGTCGTCCACGAGCATAATGCCCTTTTCGATCATCCCCACGCGAGTACAGACATCGGCGAGTTCCGGCAGGATGTGGCTGGAGACGATGACGGTTTTGTTCATCTCTCCGAGACGTTTCAGCAAGTTGCGAATCTCGATTCGTGCACGGGGATCGAGACCGCTTGCGGGTTCATCCAGGAGGAGGATCTGAGGCTCGTGAAGCAACGTTCGCGCCAGGCCGATGCGTTGAGTCTGGCCGCGAGAAAGCTGACTGACCATCGCATCCCGCTTGAAAGACATGTCGACGAGTTCGAGCTTCTCTTCGCAAATCTTTCGACGACCGGGGCCATTGATGCGATAACACGAGGCGAAAAACTCGAGGTACTCGATGACGGTCATGTCATCGTACACGCCGAAGAAATCGGGCATGTAACCGACGAGCCTGCGAATCTCCTGGGGGTGGGTGTAGATCGATTTTCCGCAGACGTAGCACTCTCCATAATCGGGGTTGAGGAGAGTGGCGATCATTCGCATCGTCGTCGTCTTCCCCGAACCGTTGGGTCCGATGAAGCCGAAAACATCCCCCTCCTTGAGGTTGAGGGTAATCTCGTTGGCGGCGATTAACTCGCCGTAACGCTTGGTCAGTTTGTTGGTTTCGATCACGAGATGAGAATAATGGATGGTCGAGCTCCGAGCCTCCTCGACTGCCTGATCTGCAAAACAGCCGATGACTCACAGAACCCCAGGAAAACAGGGAGCGTAGACGACCACCGAAAGCGAGTCGAGGGTCGGCTGCCGGTGCCCCAGGATAGCTGTCGTTTCCAGATCAGCCGTCGGCATGCCGGTCGGCCTCTTGCAGAACCCTCAACGGTTCTTCGAGGATTGGCGGCGAGGCACTCGGACCTCGCGTCCTTTGTGACATTCGTTGGTATGTTGGACTCGTTTTGCACTTGATTCCTGCAGTGTCCTGCAGTGAGAATGTCCGCACGCTCGATTCACAGAGGGATACCGGCGTATGACTGCAGTTCACCCGATACCACGTTTACTCGTTGCGGACGATGACGGTGCGTTGATCGAGACGCTCAAGATTACGCTCGATCCCTATTTTCCGACGATTGCAGTGCGGTCGGGCGAAGAGGCGGTCGAAGTGCTCAGACAGGCAAGCGTCGACCTCGTGCTGATCGACATGTACCTCGGTGAGACGACGGGAATCGAAGTGATTCGGTATGCCAAGCAGTTGGACCTGCAGCGGCCCTGTATCCTGATGAGCGGCGACCTGAACGACGCCATCCGCCGCGAGGCTCGGAGCCTGCGGGTCGACCATGTCCTGTCGAAACCCATTTCCCGGCAGCAGCTTTTGACTGCAATCCGAGGATCTCTGGGAATCGTTGGGGCCGATCAGGCGGATTTGATGGACCTGGCTTGACGTGCCGATACAATTGTGAGAGGAATGAGGAGCCAGGAACAACGAAACTGGGATCGGAATCAGGCCATTGCGGTAATCCGCCGGTGAGCTGTTCCCTCCTGTTTTCTGATTACCACACACGAACTGTGACTTTGAGGAGATAACTTTCATGGTGACCCTGACTGAAAAAGCGGCCGGCGAGATCAAGCGGGCCATGGCCGATGCGAAGATGGCTGAAGGAACCGTCCTGCGAGTCGGCGTCGTCGGCGGAGGCTGCAGCGGCTACAACTACCGCTTTGGCTTCGACAGCAACGAAACCGTCGACAAGGCGAAAGACTTCGTCGAAGATCAGCACGGCATCGCCATCGTCGTCGACAAGAAGAGCGACCTGTATCTCGATGGAACCGTCATCGATTACAAAGACGGCCTCGAGCAGCGGGGATTCAAGTTCGAGAACCCCAACGTTACCCGCAGTTGCGGTTGCGGCAGCAGCTTCGCTGTCTGACTCGTTCGCGAAAGCGCGACAATGAAGACATGTAAGGGATGCTCGATGGAGCATCCCTTTGTTTTTCTGGCGTGTCCCCTTCGACCACGCTTTCTATCGACGTGGCTTGGGTCTGAGAAACATCGCCCCCATCACGAGTGCTCCGAGGATCGGGAGCATCAACTGCGGTCGGCGGACGAATAGAAACAAGAGCAGCAGAATCCCCGCAGCCGTCCAGGGAGTCGGGATGAGCCACTCCGGAATCTTGCCGTCTTTGGGAAGGACCAGCCAGGTGGCCCAGAGGAGCGCGCCGACATTCGCGAACGTGCCTCCCCAGTAGTGAGACAGGCCGTTCCTGAAGAGCAAAACGATGGCAGTGACGATAAACGTCGCTGCCAGGAACGCCAGCAGTTTGCGGTTGATGCGGAGCGGAGCGCGCGGGGTTTCGTCAGACATAGTGCATCCGCTCCGGCGAATTGCCTCGCGCTGAGCACGTCATTCACACCGTATCACTCGCGATCGCTTCGGGACCGTTGAAACCAGATCGCCTTGGAGTCGGCTCGACTCACTCGGCGGCGGCCTCAGTCGCTTCGCCTTCGGCGGCGGGGGCTTCTTCAGTTGCAGCCGCTTCTTCCGCTGCGGGTGGCTCCTCGACTTTTGGAGGCTTCGGTGCGGTGAGTGGCGGCGGTGCCTTGGCGACGCCCCAATCTCCCTTCTCGAATTTCTTGATGAGGACGGCAACCTTTTCGGTCGGCTGTGCCCCGACGGAGATCCAGTGCTGTACCCGTTCCATGTTCAAGGTAACGCGCTTCGCCTTGTCGCGAACCATCGGGTCGTAGTGGCCGAGTTCTTCGATGGCTTCGCCGTTGCGCGGGGCGCGGCCATCCATCACGCAGATCCGGAAAAACGGCCGATGCTTGCGGCCCAACTTCTTCATTCGAATGCGAACTGCCATGAGACCTCTTGAATTCCTGTAACGAAACGTGTTGTGAGTGAGAATATGTGAACGGAGAAGCGGTGAATACTGTAGATGCCGCACTTACATGGTTACCGACGATTCTTCTTGCGTTGGGACTTGGCCTGTTTGGCTTTCTGTTTCTTCTTTTCTCTGGCCAGTCTTTCGTCGAGAGGGCCGCGTTTGCTGCGCTGCTTCTCCCGTTTCATCCCCCCGCCGGGATTGGCCATCTCGGAGTTGGTCATTTCGCGGACGGCCTTCATCCGCTCCATCATTCCCATCCCGGCGAACTTCTGCATCATTCCCGCCATGTTCTTGAACTGGCGGAGCAGATCATGCACCTCGGCGGCGTCGGTGCCGCTCCCGTTGGCGATGCGGGAGCGACGCGAGCGGTCGATTCTCTCGGGATTTCGCCGTTCGTCAAGTGTCATTGACTGAATCATCGCCTGAACCCGCTTCACATCCTGGTCGGGGTCAAGGCCTTGCATCGAATCCATGGCCGCCGCCATGTTCCCCATCCCGGGAATCATCTTCATGATATTCTTCATCGAGCCCATCTTGCCGATCTGCTGCATCGCCTTCAGGAAGTCGTCCAGAGTGAACTTCCCGGCCAGCATTCGCTCCTGCTGGCGTTCCATTTCATCATGGTCGAGCTCCTTCTGGGCGATCTCAAGGAGTGTTGCCACATCTCCTTGTCCCAGAATGCGTTGCGCCATTCTTTCCGGGTGGAACTGCTGCAGCTTGTCAAGCTGTTCCCCAACCCCGATGAACTTGATCGGCACCCCAGTGACGGCCTTAACCGACAGCGCCGCCCCGCCACGAGTGTCGCCGTCGAGCTTTGAGAGGATGACGCCGTCCAGCTCCAGACGGTCGTTAAAGACCTTGGCGGAATTGACGGCGTCCTGCCCCGTCATGGCGTCGCAGACCAGCAAGGCCATGTGAGGCATCAGCCGGTTGTCGATCTGCTCCAGCTCCTTCATCAGGTCTTCGTCGACGTGCAGTCGGCCGGCCGTGTCGAGGATCAGGAGGTCGCAACCTTCTCGATTCGCAGCTTTGCGTCCGTTCTGGCAGACCTGCACCGGGCTGCTTTTTCCGGGATCTTCGGCGTAAACAGGGACGCCGACCTGCTCGCCGATGACTTTCAGCTGCTCGATGGCCGCCGGACGCTGCAAGTCGGCGGCCACGAGCATCGGCTTGGCCCCCTGCTCTTTGAGCATCTTGGCCAGCTTGCCGCAGGTGGTCGTTTTTCCACTTCCCTGCAGGCCGCACATCATGATGATCGTGACATCGCCGCGCCGAAGCGAAATCGAATGGTCGACCGGCCCCATCAGGTTGACGAGTTCCTGGTAGACGATCCCCACGATCATCTGGCTGGGATTGAGCGACTTGAGCACCTTTTCGCCGCTGGCCTGCTCGACGACTCGGTTGCAGAAGGACTTGGCCACGTCGTAGTTGACGTCGGCTTCGAGCAGGGCGGTCTGCACCTTCCCCATCGCGTCCCGAACGTTCCGCTCGGTGAGGTGCGACCCTGTGATATTCCCTAATGCCTGCGTGAGGGAACTGGAAATGGCTTCAAACATATCGTTTTGATCTGTGCCCCGGAATGACTGTCCAAACCAGCGATTTTAGGAAGCCAACGGCGTAGACTCAACGTGAGAAGAAAGATGGTGTCGCGGAGAGGCTGGAAGCCACCACTCCGGCACCCTCGTCCCACGATGGGACGAGGGCTTGAATCGCGATGTCTTGCGAAGTCGCCATTCAAATTTGCCCCGGAGGCGCTACCAGCACGCCTGCGGCGGGAACGTCGAGCATCGGCGGATTGCCGAGTTCGCCGTCCAAAATGACACCGTCATTCAGCGGGGCCTCGGGAACGTCTTCAATCGCGGGATTGAATCCGTCTGCTTCAACCGCAGGAAGAGCGCGTCCGAGCAGCACGTCTTCCATCGTCTGCAACTTGCCTTCGACCACTGTCAGGATCTCCAAAGCCAAGTCGGTTGGCAAAACAATCTCGGGTCGAGGCTGCTCAATCACGAACCGTTCTCCGCCGTAAAAGACGAAGTCCGGATGGACGCAGGTAGGACACGGATTGGAGAGCCGAAACCGCAGTTGAGCAGCCGATGCCCGCACTTGATTCAGGTTGTTGAACAATACTTGAACCGGGAATTCACGGAACAGCGAATCTTCGAATCCCCGCAACTGCATGAGCAGCATCTGGCTGTCGTTGAGCAACAGCCCGACGTTGGGGGACTCGACGAACTCGCTGCGAATGAGCCAGCGCAGCTCGCGGGCATCATTCATGGTACTAAAAGTCATATCGTCAAGTTGACGAAAAGAGACATCATCTGCCTGGCTGAGGGCGGGTAACCCCGCCATCAATGCCGTGGCCAAGAGTGTTAGAGCCTTCATGGGAATCTCGCTTTCTGGTGAGTGAACACATCCAGGGGGGATGCACAAATTCACTCAGCGAGAATGAACGGCTTTTCGGGGCAGGGAAAGTCATAGGATTCACTTTCAATCGTCCGGTTCAATCCATGTCAGGCAGCCGCCGCTGCCATCTCCAATCCGACTTGTCCATCTTCGGTTCGCTGAAACCGCGAGCGGGATGAGTGGGTATCATCTATTGAGGAGATGGTGTGCACGTGTTTCTCTGACTGCCGCATCATTTCGCCGCCAAAACACGAGGCCGCACCCATCGACAGGCCTTTCGTCTTCTCTATTCCCTTCGATAATCTGAGATGATGCGAACATTCCTCAAAGTATTCGTGGTCCTGGCCGTCCTGGGAGGCATTGGTGCTGCAGCCTCTGGGCCGATTCAGCGCTACTGGCACGAGCGGAATCGACCCAAGTTTCGCACGACCAAGGTCGACACCGGGGACATCAACCTGGTCGTTAACTCCACGGGAACGATCGAGCCAGTCTTGACGGTGCAGGTCGGGGCCTTCGTGTCGGGGCCGATCGAGGAACTCTTCGTCGAGTTCAATGACGAAGTCGAAAAGGACGAAGTTCTGGCCATCATCGACGCCCGCATCTACGAGGCCGCCGTCGCTCGCGACGAGGCGGCCCTCGCAATTCGTGAAGCCGAGGTGATCCGGACGCAGGCGCGATTGCAGCAGGCGATCAACGATGAGCGTCGCGCCGTCGGCTTGCGATCCGATAACGAGGACTACATCTCCGACAGCGAAATGGATCAATACCGCTTCGCCCGCATGGCGCTCGAAGCGGAACTCACTCTGGCCGAAGCCGGCATTCTGCAGTCCCAGGCAAATCTCAGCACCTCGATGCTCAATCTGAGTTACGCCGAGATCACTGCTCCGGTGGCGGGCATCATCATCAAACGCGCGATCAATCCGGGACAGACGCTGACATCACAGTTTCAGACACCCGAACTGTTCGAGATCGCTCCCGACATGCGGGAAGAGATGCACATCTTCGCCTCGGTCGACGAGACCGACATCGGACTCATCCGCAAGGCTCAAGAGGAAGGGCAGCCTGTCGAGTTTATCGTCAGCGCCTATCCGGGCGAGGTCTTCCATGGGACGATCTGGCAGATTCGACTCAGCCCGGCGAACACGCAGAACGTCGTCACGTACCCCGTCGTCATCTCCACCACCAACCCCGACCTGAAACTCCTCCCCGGCATGACAGCCGACATCACATTCCAGGTGGAGCAGAAGACCGACATCGTGCGCATCCCCCGGGCGGCGCTGCGGTTCTTCCCCGAACGCGCGCATGTTCGCGAGGAGGACCGCGAACTGCTGGATGGAGTGTCGGAGCAACGCGAACGCGTCAACGACGGCAATGGCGACCAGCCCCCTGCCAGCGAACACGCCGAGGCCGACCGTAATCAGCGCACTCAGCACGTCTGGGTTCAGGACGGAGAGTTTCTGCGAGCGATCGAAGTCGTGACGGGAATCAGCGATTACAAGTACACCGAACTCGTTTCGGGTGAATTGGAAGCAGGGATGGAACTGGTCATCGGACTGGAGACCGCAACCTAATGGTCACTCTGCGAATCGCTCTCCGAGCGCTGGCCAAGAACAAGATGCGAGCCGGTCTCACCGTGCTCGGCGTGGTGATCGGCATTGCCGCCGTCACGACGATGGTCTCGGTCGGCCAGAGTGCCGGTTCGCTGGTGCAGTCGCAGTTCGAGGGCCTCGGGACCAACGTGATCGTCGTGATGCCCGGAACAGGACAACGCGGTGGCGTGCGGCAAGGTGCCCTTCCCACACTCACGTCTGGCGATGCCGACGCCATCAGCGACGAGTGCGTCCATGTGCTGGCGGCGTCCGCGTTGATCGGCACCGGGGGACAAGTGATTCACGGGAACAACAACTGGAGTCCCAAGGAGATGTTCGGAGTCGGAGCCGACTATCTGCTGGTCCGCAACTGGCAGCTGCGCGCGGGAGGCTTCTTCACTGAGCGCGAAATCATCTCGGCCGACAAGGTCTGCGTGATTGGGCAGACGGTTGTCGAGAAGCTCTTTCAGACAACGAATCCGCTGGGTGAAACAATTCGCATTCGGAACATCCCCTTTCGTGTGATCGGCGTGCTCGCCGCCAAGGGGGCGAACATTGTCGGTGACGATCAGGACGATGTGTTGCTGCTGCCGCATACCACGGTTCGCAAACGTCTCGATGGATCCCAGTTTGACAATGTGCATGCGATCATGGTTTCGGCTCGATCCTCCAGTAACATGACCGAGGCGGCGGAAGAGATTCGACAACTGCTGGCGGGTCGACATCAGATTGCGCCTGGGCAAGTGGAAGACTTTCAGGTGCAGAACACCGTCGAGATTGCCGCCGTCCTGGGCATCATCACGGGAACGATGACGGCAATGCTCTCCGCGATTGCCGGCATTTCACTGCTCGTGGGAGGAGTCGGCATCATGAATATCATGCTCGTCTCGGTGACGGAGCGTACCCGCGAAATCGGCATCCGCATGGCCGTCGGCGCGAAGTCGAAGGACATTCTGCGTCAGTTTCTGGTCGAATCGGTACTGCTCTCCTGTGTCGGAGGAGCCATCGGTTTCGCGCTCGGCGTTGGTGCCTCGGTCGGCATCACGTACCTAATCAACTCCTTCACCAGCGGTGCCGAATGGCCGATTGTCGTTTCCTGGCAGGCGGCAATTGCGGCCCTTCTGTTCGCGAGCGCCGTAGGAATCTTCTTCGGCTACTACCCCGCCCGCCGCGCCAGCCAACTCGATCCGATCGACGCGCTGCGGTACGAGTGATGAAAGGTAACCCGACGCGTCAGCGAGGGCTGCGTGACGTTGCGTGCTCAGATTATCGCTCGCCGGTGCGGAATTCTGAATCATCGTACACTGCCTGAACGGTCTCAGGCGTAATCGCGAACGGCGAAGAATGCACACACACGATGACTTCCCCTTCGTTCTCGCAGACGAACGCATGGGACATCCAATGGGCATCGCTTGACTCGCTGGTGTACACATACGATGCCCCAAAGCAGGTAATTCCGCCCTCCGTGCGACTGAGTTCTTCCATGCCGCGAAGGATGTACACCGAGCCGTGTGCACTCTTGAAATCGTTCATTGACGTGGGGACGCCTTCCGATGTGCTGTCGCCGATGGAGTCAAAGTATGCCCCGATGGGATGAACAAGATTTCCGGAGAATCGCTGAAGTGTCATTCGCTCGAGACGTTCTCCAAGCCTCTTGAAGACGTGGATGTCGTGAGCATGCATCGGGTCGTCAGAGACTCGCGTGATCTCCAGTTCCCACTCCCCGGAAGGCAATGCGACTTGTCCGATTCCGTCGATTTTCACCGCTTCGGTGTAGGTTTCCCCTGGGCAGATGCACATTGCCAACAGATAGAGCGCTTTCATGTCGAACACCATTTCCGGCGAAGTGGAAGCAAACTCGCAAGTACGAATTGAGAGTATCAGCGTTCGCTGTCTCGTCAATCTCGTCGCGAATTGCGCGACGGAATGCTTGCGAGTCGTTGCGTCACTCGACTGAGGAACGCTGCCCATTGATCGGCGACATCGTCTCCCACCAGTTGCCGCTGGTCGGGATATCGCCAAACGTAGACGCGTCTCGACCATCGGTCCGCATGCGGAAGCGCGGTGCAAAGGTCGATCCGTACTCCGCCGAGACAGCCGAGACTTCGGCCGTCGGTGACTCGGTCGTCGGCGACGGCTCTGCCTCTTGTTCCGGGCGGCGAATTGGCTCAGGCAGTCGCAGGGGCAACGGATCGAGCGTCGGATCCGGCAGGCGGGGTGGCAGAGGCTCGAACGGATCGGGGAAGAACGGCAAGTCGGGACTGATTGGTGACGGGGGCGGCATCTGTTCCCCTTCGCGGCGTTGTTCGCGAACCTCCTCGAATGGGTTCGTCAGATCGAACGAGTCCTCGCTGGGTTCATCTCCGACCGGATAGATCGGCTGATTGGCTGTCGGGGTGATGGCCGCCGGATAAAAGCGGTCTCGGCACAGCGGACCCGCGAAGGCCAGCCGTTCCTCGACGAACCGCACGCCATGCGTTTCCAGAATGGTGCCGGAGTCGCGTTCGATGTTGGCAAGTTCGGTGTTGTACTGGGTGAGCGCCTGCGGCTTCGGCACTGACGGCATCTCCCCAACTGGCGACCGCCTGCAGCACATTCAGGAAGATCGTCCGTCCATTGAAGAATTCGCTGCTCTGCTGCATCAGGTTCTCGCGAGCGGCATCGCGTGCTTCCCGAAACGCTCCGTATTGAGCGTAGAACTGATCGAGACTTCGCATATCGAGCGCAAGTTGATGCGTCGCGCTATGCAGCCCCTGCGTGAGATTGGCGCGATCTCTGAGAATGATCTCGTCCTGCCGGCGCAGAGCCGCCCGTTCCTGCCGCAGCCCCAACGGGACCGAGAAGTTTACTCCCAGCGTCCAGTCGGTGTACGCGCCGCCGTTGGTGGAGATGGCCGGACCGGCGGGGGTCACGCCACGCAGGCCGTCCCAGCGGTACGAGGCGATGGCATCGAGCGAGGGTTGCGCGTTGTTCTCGGCGATGTACCTGCGCTGCTCATCGGCTTCGATGATCAGTTTGAGTTCGATGATGTCGGGACGATATCGTTCCGCGAGGTACAACAGTTCCTGCCAGTTGAATTCGACCTGATCGACATGCGGTGGCGTGGTCGGTATCACTTCGCCCACTTCCGTGGGAGAGAGTCCCATGATGTTGAGTAGAGCCGCTTCGCGCTGCAGCACATTCGCCTCCGCGGATACAAGAGTGGCCCGAAAGTTCGACAGAGCCAGCCGCGCCTGAGCCAGATCGGCCGTGTTGCCGAGTTCGCGTTCGACCCGTGCTAACTCGCGCTCATAGGCAAACTGCAACTGTGCGACCTGTTGCTCTCGTGCCCAGCGATCGGTACGGGCAAAGACCAGCGACCAGTAACCGTTAACGACCCCGCGCACCAGATCCTGCATGCCGTCTTTGAATTGGAAGTACGACCGTTCGGTGTCGAGCCTTGCGATGAGGACTGGCGCGAGGTTGGCTTCGAGCCCTCCTCCCTGCAGCAACGGTTGCACATAACTCATCTCAGTGAAGTGGCCCGTTCTCGGATTGAGTGGAGACGGACCAGGATCAAACTCCGACTGCGCCACTCCGACCCGCAGGCTGGCGGTTCCACCGAGCGGGTTGGTCTGCGACAGTTGCCCATCGAGGTTGTAGCGACCCGTGTCGGTGCCGACGATCGCCGCGCCCGGGGGAGGTCCGATGAACACTCCTGTGGGATTCTGGTCCTCTGCGAACGTGTTGTTGATCGAAAGATTGGGGTTGAACCTTCCGGTCGCGGCATCGATCGCGGTGTTGGCGATCGCGGGATCGTAGATTGTCTGCCCCGTTGAGACCGCGGTATTTCCCGCCAGCACACGAATGACTTCGGAGTTCTCGAGCGCGATGAGGATCGCCTCATCCAACGGTAGCAGCATCTGTGGCCCGCCACCATCGGGATTCAAGACGGTTCGCGGCGGGGAAACGCTGGGAAAGGGGGTTTGAGGAAGCGATTCCGGCGAGCGAAACTCAATGCGCGTCTGCTCGGGATGGACCAGATCGCGCACTTCCCTTGCGCCCTGGCAACCGGCTAAAGCGGCCACAAGGATGATTCCAACTGCACGCAATATCCCCACCGATTGCATTGCCATGCCTATGATATCGGTGCGGTTTAAGCCGGCTTTGCAGCATGGATTGTATCCGTTGTGTTACTCCGCTTCTGCCGTCTCGACTGCTTGTAACGATTGTAGGGCCTGGTCAAAATCTGTGGTGTCGCAGACTACTTCGCCGTCGTGGAGCACGATGGTACGGTCGGCATTGCGGGCCACATTCTGGTCGTGAGTCACCAGGATCACCGTGATCTGGTCCTGCTTGTTCAAATCACGAAAAAGACGGATCACTTCCCGACTGGTCTTGGAGTCGAGGTTTCCAGTCGGTTCATCCCCCATCAGGATCGAGGGACGATTCACCAGCGCCCGGGCAATGGCCACGCGCTGTTGCTGGCCTCCGGAAAGCTGGCTGGGGTGATGGTGGAGCCGATCGCCGAGTCCGACTCGCGTCAGCATCTCCGTGGCCCGCTGACGGCGTTCTCGCGACGAAATACCCTTGGAATACAGCAATGGTAGCTCAACATTCTCCAAGGCTGATGTGCGGGCCAGTAGATTGAAGTTTTGAAAGACGAACCCCAGATGTCGATTACGCAGCGAGGCTCGCTCGTCCTTGGTCATCGACACCACTTCGTTGCCATCGAGCAGATAGCTGCCACCTGTGGGGCGGTCGAGGCAACCGAGCGTGTTCATCAGAGTCGATTTTCCGGACCCCGAAGGGCCGATAAGGGCCACAAACTCCCCACGCTCGATCGACAACGTCGCCTGCCGGAGCGCATGGACCTGCACTTCCCCCAAATCGTAGGTCTTGGCGACATTCGTAAGCTGAATAAGTGGCAAACCCTTTGTCCCTTTCGTGCCTGCCGCCTGACTCATCATGGATGCGTTACACGCGAAGACGCGCGCTCAATAGGTGTTACACGACGATGATGATACCAAGGTTGGAAACACCGCGTTTCATCGGTGTCGACGGAATTGACGATTGGTGCCTAATTCGAGGCATTCTGGTCCATGTTCGACTCGCCGGAAGCGTTCGAATCTCCGGGCGAATCAAGCTTCAAACGCCCGGCCTGAAGGAGAGCCCTACGCAGCACGAACTCAATCTGACCGTTCATGCTGCGCAACTCATCTTCGGACCATTTCCGCAATGCATTCAACACTGCGGGGTCGATGCGTAACAGGAATGAGTCTCGCTTTGCCACGAAGTTGGTGACTCCCTTGCCCACTGTGTTGAACCAGGCGTTAGTTGTACAACGTGCCGGCATTGACCACGGGCTGTGTGTGCCCACCGCTACAGAGGACCACCAGCAGGTTCGACACCATGGCGGCACGGCGTTCATCATCTAGATGCACGATGTTGTCCTTCTCCAGATGCTTAAGAGCCATGTCGACCATGGTCACTGCTCCCTCGACGATCTTGGTGCGGGCCGCGATGACGGCCTGCGCCTGCTGCCTCTGCAACATGGCGGAGGCAATCTCCTGAGCGTACGCCAGATGCGAGATGCGGGCCTCGATCACATCGACGCCGGCCTTATCGAGCCGTTCCTGAATGTCGCTCTGCAACTGCTCGCACACTTCGGCGGCATTTCCCCTGAGTGAAGTCTCGTGGTCTTCGCTGTCGTAGGGATGGCGGCTCGCGAGATTACGCAGGGCGGCTTCACTCTGCACGGCGACGAAATCTTCGTAGTCGTCGACCTCAAAGAGGGCCTCGGCAGTGTTCACCACCTTCCAGACGACGACGGCGGAAATGTCGATCGGGTTTCCATCGCGGTCATTTACCTTGGATGGTCTGCCGGAACTACGCGACTTGTGCTGGACGATGGCACCCACTTCGTTCTTCTTCTCTGGAGTGTGGGTGGAGCCGGTTTCGAAGTTACGGATACGGAGAGACAGTTTCTTCTTCGAGAAGAAGGGGTTTACCCAAAAGAAGCCCGACTTGGTAACCGAACCTTTGTACTCACCGAAGAGTAAGAGGACGCGGGAGTCGTTGGGAGCAACGGCCATCAAGCCGAACAGACTGATGAAGCCTGCCAGTCCCAAAGCGATGGCGGGAATGATGATCCACGGATTGGGCTGAAAGGCAGTCGCCTGTCTGTAAATCAGGTATTCGGGTACCACAAAGATGAGTGCAAGGCAGACAAACAGGGGCAACCAGCCCGACATCGGAGAGTAGGGTCGTTCCTGGATCATGCGTGGACCTCGTTCGATTGGGACTGGGAGATAGATTTCAAAATAGTTTCAGAATGATATCACTTCAATATCTATCAGTCAAGGAGTGCAAGACGCGCATTTAGGCAGACCGGCAGAAACTGACAATCCTCGAACACTTCTGACGTGGATGTCGCGTCGCATCTTCATTCATTTCAATTGATTGCGCCATTCTCGCAAGGGCGACACCCGTTGACACCTGAAATGGGTTCGCTAATAATCCTTGGTTGAGTCACCCGCATGGGTGAGAATGGGTGAAAACGGAACACGTCGCGAGAAGGAACACGAATCAAATGGCTGGCAACGTCCTGGAATTCAACGAATCAAATTTCGAGTCCGAAGTGCTGCAGAGTCCCGTCCCGGTACTCGTCGACTTTTGGGCTACTTGGTGCGGTCCCTGCAAAATGCTCATTCCCACGATTGAAGCTCTCGCCACCGAGATGGAAGGAAAGGTTCGTATCGGCAAGCTCGATACCGACCAGAGCCGAAAGCTCGCCGTGCAATACCGCATCGATGCCGTACCGACGATGATCGTCTTTCATAACGGCGAACCAGTGCAGCGGATGATGGGCGTGCAGTCCAAGGAAAAGATCGCCTCGGCACTTGCCCAATACGTCGACGCCGCCTGACGTCGTCCGGAACCAACCGGGAAAGGATTCCCGATGAACGACGCCCCGCACTCGGAACCAGCCCTTGCCGCTGACGGTGAGTCTGCGCCGATACAACTTCCTCAAGCCCCAGGCAATATTGTTGAGGCCGATGGGGATGATGCCCTATTGCAAGCCAGTCGCATCCTCCAGCAACTGCGATCTCGCATTGCCGATCTCGATCGGCGTGAGCAGTCCCTCAGTTCGCAGATGTCGGTGCTCGATCTGGAACGACGCGAACTGCGGGAACGCGAGCGACAATTCGAACTCTCGCAGCAGGAACGGCAGGCGTCATTCCGCGAGCAGGAAGCCGCACTCGAGAAGCAGCGTGCAGAACTCGAACATCTTTCCCGTGCGAACACCGAGCAACACGAACATCTGAGCAGGGCTCAGTCGGAATTCGAGACCCGCCAGACAGAGATTCTTCAGGAAACCGCGAAACTGCAGGCCGATCGCGACGCACTCTCGGCCTTGGAGTTGGAGTTTCTCGAACGCGAACAGGCACTGAGCGCCGAGCAGGTCCAGTGGCAGCAGACGCGTGCCGATGAAGAAGCAGAGCTTCGACGCGAGTTGGAAGAGCTACGTGCTCGGACGCATGAAGAGTTGCGGACTCTCCAGGCGGAACACGAGCAATGTGAAATCGACCTGGGCAAACGCACTCAATTCCACGAAGCCCACTTGGGGCGGCTACGCGAGGAATTGGAGCACGAGCATCGTCAAAGTCAGATTGAGAGGCAGTTGCTGACCGTCCGACAAGTCGAAACCGCCGAATTGAACCGGCTGCGCTTTCGCCAACTTGTGAGATTCCGCGAAACGCTCGATTCTCGTGAAGCGTCGCTCGACGCCGCTCGATCGGAAACCGAGTGGGATGCGCGCTCGAAACAGGCTGACCTTCAGCGAGAACGGGAGCGGGTACAAGCCGAACATCAGGCGGCGATCTTGGAGATTCAGTCCCGACAGGCGTCGCTCGATGCGCGTCAGCAGTCACTCGGAGACACCGCTCGACAGTTGGAAGAACGGCGACGGCAACTCGATCAACTGCGACAGGATCTGGAGACGATGCATCAGCAGACTCTCGAGCTGCGTGTCGTCGTGGCCGAGACTTGGGGCCGGCTCGTTCGCGAGACCGACGACGCTTCGGTGCGGGCCGAGGTCGAAAAGGCGCGGACAGAACTTGACGACGAACTGGCCGATCGCCGACAGCGACTGTTGACGCGACAATCAGATCTTGAATTGCAGCAACGGCAAGTCGGCGAGCGCCGGCACGAGTTCCGACAGGAACGCGAATTGGCGAAAGCCGAACTGGCCGCCCAAGCTGATGCGTTGACGCTGCGAGAGCAGAACATCAATGCTCAACGGCGTCGATTGGCCGAGCGTGAGCAGCGCTGGCGGGAAGTGCTTGATCGCAGCGAAATCGAACGCCGCCGGGCTGAGCGCGTCATCCGCAATCTGCTGGAGCAACTGCATCACACCGCCGTGACCGAACTCTCATCCCCTCAGGTGTCCGCGAAAGCCGCCTAGGTGGTAGCGAACCTGCCGAGCACAAGTCGCGTTCGATGTGATCAATCCCTTTGAATCTCCCCGGTCCAACATGGTTGCGAACGATCAGACCCATTGCGGTAAACAGTCCCGACCAGCAAGGCACTGGCCGGGACATTTTCACGTACTCGGACTGGATCATTCGACGGACCATGTGATCCAGAAGAAAGATTCGGTGACGCCGCCTGGTCCCGCCGATGCGGTTCCATTCGGCAACGCATGGTGAGTCCGATGCGGCTGCACCACCACCGATTCGGTGGCAGGTACCCCGAAAGCCTCGACGGCGTGCAAAGTCGACCCCACCGTGACGTGGTGCGTAGCCGACTCGCCGGCAGGCAACGTAAAGGTCTCCGTCCAATGAGCCCGAAACAGATCATCCGCCGGGACGTAGAAACGGTAGCGAAGAGTTTGTCCGGAGTTGTTGACGATCGTCATTTCGGGTGCGTAGACGCCACCTCCCCCGCCAGTAAACAGCGTAATCGGCCGCTCACCGCGAACGTTCCCAGCAACGTAATAGTTACAGACGACATAGACCTTGCCGGATCGACTGACGGCCCGCCCGCAACCGACCCAGCGGGTCCGATCCCAGATCATCTGCGTATAATGCCCGAAAGTCAGGTAGTTGGTCGCATCGATCGCTTCTCCGTGGTAAAGCGACTCTTCTTCTTCCCACTGGCGAACAGCATCGGTCCCTGAATAGGAAGGTCGCCCCCAGGACAACGCAATGTTCTCGCCGACGGGATAATCAGCACGAAACGCCCGATGTTCGAGGCCGCTGTCCATGCTCGCCAAGTGGTTGGCCCAATCCTGAGCGTAGCTGGCCAGGCCGTTGTCCCAGGCCATAGTGGTGAGAACACCCGCCTCGCTGCGGACGCGATTGTGCTCTGCGACCACGGCAGCCGCTTGGGCATCGCTGAGACTTGATCCCGTGTCCGCCGAAACGTTGGAACCGCCGGCAACAGCCAGCAACATCGCCGAAAAGAGTGAGTAGAACCGAATGGGGGCGTGCCCACGAACAAGCGATGCTCGGCCGCGCGCAAGTTGAGACGTAATCATGACAGACTCCAAGAAAGGTGTGGTGAGTGTGGGAGCATCCCGCCGCCGGATTCAGCGGCGGTGACGTGCGGCAACGACATGTTGCGCGCCTGATTCTCCAACTCACACTGCGAGACTGCACACCGGAAGAGGACACTTTCGGCGTCTCGACGCACGAACGTCTTGCAACGGACCGCAGGTTAATCGCTGGACGGCTTCTCAGCCGAAGAGCGGTTCGATCCTGGGCGCGTCTTCGATGGTGCGGAGAATGTCGCGCGGCACGCTCTGGTCGAGTCGCATCTGCGTCACGTCGAACAGAGAATGCATCACTGTGCCGAACAGGTGACGTGGATCGTAGGCTTCGCCGACGGGGAGCGAGGCCGTGCTGTCGGAACTGCCAATGATGCCCCCCATATTGAGTCCGCCGCCAGCCAGCAACAACGGCGTCAATTCGCCGTAATGATCGCGCCCGCCGCCATCGTTGATGCGGGGCGTGCGGCCCATCTCTCCGGTCACGATCAGCAGAATGCGATCGCTCAGGCCTCGCTCGCGAACATCTTCGATAAACGCCGCCACCGCGTGGTCGACCTGTTGTCCCATCGGCCACATGCCCGCCATGTTCTTGGGGCTGTTTTCATTGGCATGCATGTCCCAACCGCAGTCCGACACAGTGACGAATCCACAACCGGCCTCACACAACCGCCGGGCCAGCAGCATCTGATGTCCGAGGAGGTTTGTTGCTCTCCGCATGTCGAAGAACTGTTGCAGTTCCGAGGCGCGAAAGATTCCGGTCGTGTCGTACTTCGCCAACGTCTGAGGATCTTCCAGAGAGAGATCGAACGCCTTTCCGATGCCGTCGGTGATGATCTCGAAGGCTTGACGACGATACGCATCCACCGTTTCGAGCGCACCACTCTCATCAACCTCGAAACGCAAACGGTCCAAATCTCGCAAAAGTTCCTGACGATTCCCCAGCCGAGATGTCGGGAGACGCAGCTCCATACTTTCTCGCATCGGTCCGCCACCGCTCGGATCGAACGCCGCGAACGTGTCGCCGAGACTGCCGCCCTGCGTGAGTGAAGACAATGCCTCGGTTTCGAAATTGCGATCGAGTTCCAGCTCTCCGCGAACGGCTTCGGGTTTGACGAGAATATTGCTCGGCAGTCCCGACGCCGCAGTCGTGCCGGCGATTCGGCCGTAGATAGCGCTCATCGTCGCCTGCAGCGAGTTGTCTCCCGAAGCGACTTTCTCGTAGGTGTGCCCCGTGTTCTTGGAGCCAAACGATCGCACGACCGCAATGTCATCGGTCATGGTCGCCAGTCGGGGAAATGTACCGCCGAACGTCACGCCCGGAATTGCCGTCTGCACTTCTCCGGTGATGCTGCGAAACTCGACCGGAGCATCACACTTGGGATCGAAGAACTCGATCTGCGAAGGGCCGCCACTCAAGAATAGCAGAACCACCGACCGGTCCTGCACATACGACGTGCTGCCAGACGCCTGAGCTCGGGCAGCCAGCAACTGTGGCAACGCAACGCCCGCGAATCCCAGTGAACCGACTCGCAGAAACGATCGGCGGGAGAGACCGTCGCAGTAACCGGCAGCGCGTCGGACGGAATCGAGTCGCAACATGTCGTCTTTCGGAAGAAGCAGACACTTACCATGCTGAAAGTATCACGGCACGAAATGCGACACAACGCCAACCCCCGGGCCAGGGGGCAGACAATCACTGATCGTCAGATCCTCGTCTCTGACTCTTCCTACGGTCAATTCGACTCAACGACTGTCGTCACGCGAAAGTGATTTGACGGGATCATTCGCCAATTCAGCAATGAAGAACTCGCAGCATCAGGTGGCGAGAGAAATGCCCGCCTTGCGGCCAACGCACCTGCTACTCACGAGCATTGATGAGATAGATGTCGAACCGACCGTTGCGTTCCGAGACGTATGCCAGTCGGCCGTCGGGATGCCAGGCCGCGTAATCGTCTCGCTCCGTATGCTCGGTGACGCGGCGGGCATCCGAGCCATCGAGCTCCATCACATAGATTTCGTAATTGCCGTCACGATTACTGGTGAATGCAATCTGCTCTCCGTCGGACGACACGCGAGGCCGAATGTCCTGCAGAGGCTGATACGTCAGGCGTTCCGTATTGCTCCCGTCGGGCGAAGCCCGGTAGATTTCGAAGTTTCCGTCGCGAGACGATCCAAAGACTATGTCTCCGTCGGGAGTCACACAGGGCCAGTTGTTCGTGCCGCTCGAGTCAATGATTCGTTGACGATCCTGACACTGCAAGTCGCAAGACCAGATGTGTTGCCGTCCGTCTTCCGGATAGGCATACAGCAGCCGTTGACCATCGGCAGTGAAGCATGGACTGCGCATACCAGAAAAGCCTCCCTCGCTGAACGCCGACTCTAGTCCAGTTTCACGATGCCGAATGATCAATCGCAGGTTGAGGTTGCCCGTGTTCTGCAGGAATGCGTAGTGCTCTCCGTTCGGTGAGAACGCCGACTCGAACTCGTTGTTGTCGAAATCCGGATGCAATCTGGAGAGAGTGCCTTCGGTCAGATCGAGTTGCATCAAGGCGAGCTGCCTGGGGCCGATCTGTTCGCAGAACACGAGCGTATTCTCATCCACGAACACGACGTCGCGTTTTTCGGTGCCGTTGTGTGTGAGTCGGACTTCGTCCGCGGCGACGTCTCCCATCGTCCCGCAGATGAACATCAACGAGACCGCTGCCTGGAGAATGGATGCGGCGCTGCGGCAGTCGACGAACACGTGCAACATCAGAACAGCTCCCTCAACACTTGGCCGTCTGCCAAGACACCCATTTCCGATCGCGCCTGAACGTCGAGGCCGGCCAGTTCGCAAATCGTGGTACCCGCCGACAGCGGCGTGACGGGAGTGCTGAGTGGATCTTCGGCCAGTGCGTTGCTTTCTCCAACAACGCGACCTCCGGCGACGCCGGCACCCGCCCAGATCGAGAAGTAGCAGCGCGGCCAATGATCGCGGGCCGCGCGATGGTTGAGCTTGGGCGTCCGTCCGAACTCTCCCATCGCCACAACCAACGTCGACTCCAATAGTCCACGGTCTCGTAGGTCATCCAACAGCGCCGAGAAGGAACGGTCAAGTATCGGCCCGTGTCGATCCTGCAGCAGCTCAAAGTTGTATATGTGCGTATCCCAACCAAAATCGCAACCGGGACTCATCGCCTCGACATACTCGCTCCAATTGACTTGGATGTAGGGCACCTCGGCTTCCGCCAGTCTTCTGGCGAGCAAACAGCTCTGTCCAAACGAGGTGTAGCCATATCGCCCCCGGAGTTCATCGGACTCTTGAGTGAGATCGAACGCCCGACGTGCCTCGGGAGTGGTGAGCAATCCGTAAGCTGTCTGATAAGTTCGGTCCCAGGCATCGAAGCCGGCAGTCTCCAAGCGACGCACCGACTCGTCCAGATTCGACATCAGCGAGCGACGATCGACCAGACGATGTGGCGAGAGTCCGTCCATAAGATCCAGCGCGGGTAACGCAACGGCCCCATCCGCCTGACAATTGACCAGGAAGGGGTCATATTGCCGCCCCAACCGGCCGCCGCCATATCCTTTGATCCGCGTCGGCAAATCCCTTGGAATACCGCGTCCCAAGTAGAAGAACGGAGGCAGTTCCGCCGGGCCGCGACGCTGAAGCGTGTGTTTCGCCACGATCGAGCCGAAGTTGGGCGCGACTGGTTCCGGATTGTCGTTGAATCCAGTCAGCCCCCAAGTGCCCGCTCCCGGATGTCCTCCGTCGAAAGTCACCATACTGCGGACAAGGGCGAACTGATCGCTCCTCAATGCCATCTGAGGAAACAGCTCCGTGAAGCGAACGCCCGGAGTGCGGGTCTCGATGGCCGCGAACGGTCCTCGGTATTCACGCGGCGCATCGGGTTTGGGATCAAACGTATCGAGATGACTTGGTGCCCCCCAGAGCCATAACAGGATCACCGACTTGGCACGCACGGCGTCAGACGTCAGCCCGACATCGGGCCAACCTGCCAATCCGAGTCCTGCGGTCGCCGAGGCTCCCATCCGCAGAAAGGCGCGACGCGACTTTCCATGACAGGTCTGTGATGAGAATCCACCAACATTAAACATCGAACTCGTTTGCCCTCGAAACGCAAGCGTCTGGGTCAACAGAAACGCAAGCGTCTTACATTGCGAGAAAACCTTGTCGATCAGTCTCCCATGTGTACTGCGACATTGACGCTCCACACTTCGGGAAATCGTTACTTCGTGTCCATGTGGTACCATCGCCGAAAGGCAAATGCCAGTCCCGTTCCGATTCGCGGTTGCCTGCTTGCGAGTCGTGCGAACATTGGACGGATTCCGGACGAAGTCTAAACCGACAAGCTCGGAATAATTGCCCGCATGCGAAGCCCGGTTCTGGATTCATCCGTGGTGCAGGCGGATGAGACATTGGTCCATTGCCTG
>CALOES010000042.1:0-10669 GCA_942492405.1 uncultured Planctomycetaceae bacterium | reverse complement strand
TGGCGAGTGTCGGCACCCGAGCGAGACGGCGATCGCCAGCCTATCGAGTCAAGCCGATATAGAAGCTGAAGATGCGGCGATTGTCTTCGGGCTGATCCATGATGGGGAACGCGAAGTCGAATGCCAGCGGGGCTGGGCCCATCGCTGGAATCGTCAGGCGCACACCAAAGCCAGCGGTCGCACGGAAGTTATTGAACGTCGTGCTGTCGTCGACAGTACCAAAATCGGAGAAGACGACGGCTCGCACGCTGTCGCTGGCAGTGACGGGGACCATGTACTCGGCTGTGCCGAGAAACTGGAAGTCGCCGCCGACACGAACGCCCATGTCGCGAGGAGTGACTCCGCGAAACGCGAAGCCGCGAAACGACGAATAGCCGCCGGCATAGAACTTTTCAAAGATCGGTGTGTCATTTCCGGTCCAACCGACTTGGCCCCTCAAGTTGAATGTATGCTTGCCGAAACCGTCGGGGCGTTCGTACAGCGTCCAATACTGGCTGCCGGTCACTTCGAACTTGGGATAGCTGAATTCACCAAACGCCTGCTCGTACGACGCCTCGAACAGATTCCCCTGACTGGGGACATAGGCCGAATTACGACTGTCGTGAGAAATAGTGACCTGCCCCGTTGAGAGGAAGTTGTCGCCTGCGACTTCGGCCAGTTCTGGCGGCGCGGGTGTGTTGAAGCCGCGAATGTCGACATTCTCCAGGCGGAGCGAACCATTGATCGACCAGTAACGGTCGAGCAGACGTCCGACGCTCACCCTGCCGCCGAGGCGGTCTTCGGTCCAGTCATTGTAGAAACGATTGAAGTAGAAGCCGCTGACGCCGAGGCTGTAGTCGGTGTACATGAAGAACGGGTCGGTCCAACTGACCATGTAGCGGCTCACTTGATCGCCGGGGACCGCCTCGATGCGGAAGCTCTGCCCGTTGCCGCGAAACGCGCGGCCTTCAATCACGTCGGCCCAGCTTCGTGGCGGTCGCATGATGTCAAAATTGTCTTCTTGAAAGATCAACGATCCGACAACACCCGCATCGCTGTTCACGCCGACGCCGAACATCAGGCGGCCGGTACGACCTTCAGTGACGTCGACGTTGACGTCGACAAATGCCGGCTCATAGACCCCACGCATGGCGTCGCCGTAAGGGTCGCCCTGCGGAGAGTTGTTGAAGATTGGATTCTGCGGTATTGGCTGCCCGTACTGATCGATACTTTGTCCGCGATAAATAGGGGACTGGCCACGCACAACGAACTCGCCTTCATCCGGAGAGTTGATGATCGGCGTGGGATCGATGAGATAATCGTAGTCAGGCAATGCCTGTGGCGCGACTGAAGAGCCATGAACATCATTGCCGCAGACTGGGGCGGCATCGCTCGGTGATTGATGAGAGAATTGTCCGATGACCGCGGCTGGTGATGGGGAGGGGTTCGCTGGCTGCGAGTAATCGGGCACGACCGGGGCGAGACTGTGTCCGTAACTGGCTGTTCGACGCGATTCGATCGCCTGCTGTATGACGGGATCACTCGGAGCTTGCGAGTAACGCGACAGAGGATCCTCGAAGATTGTCATCCCTGTCTCACGCCACAGGTGTCCGCTGTAGTCCTGGAATTGGGTCGAAGTCGGAGAGGGCTCCGGATCCTGTCCCAAAGCAAAGGACTGCATCGGCAAGTAGTCGGTGCCATCGGCAGGCTGAATATCGAATGCCGGAGGCTGTGACGGATCCCACAAATGGCTCCCCATCACACGCGCCTGGGCCATCTGGAGGTCACTCGACCGAGCGAGGTAGCCGGGCTTCACGAACGGGTTGATCTGGTTCCTCACAACATATTCGCGTGAGTGAGGGTACTCGCCGCGAATGTGGACATTCACCTGGCCAAAGTAGTAAGGCCGGTCTTCGTCAATCTGGTATTCGAGGTCGATGTATCCCGACTCTTCGAGAAACCTGGGGACAGGCTGTACCGTTGCGAAGAGACGACCCAACTCGCCGTACTCTTCTTTCATCGTGTTCACGTCGGTCCGCATATGACGGGCGTTGTAGTAATCGCCGGGATTGAGATCTGGCTCCTCCAGCAATTGTTCCAGCCTGAGCACATCGTTGCCGATGATCTCGATATTGCGAACGCGATAGCGCTGCCCTTCGTTGACGTGAAAGACCACCGACACCCAGGCCTGATCATCGGACTCGACTTCTTCCGCGACGACCTCGACATCCATGAACCCCAGACCTTGGTAGTAAAGCGTGATGGCTCGGACGTCGGCCTGAATCGAATTCGGATCGTAGTCGCCGCCGATCAGCCACAGGATGACCGACTTGGAAGCAATCTTGGTCTTGAGGATGGCGTCGCTGACGAATTCGTTGCCTTGAAAGCTGATCCACCAAAGTCGGACCTTGGGGCCCTCGGTGATATGGAAGCGCACATCACGGTCATTCGGGTCGGCCCCGCTCACAAGTTCGATCTCAACATGGCGATAGCCTTTATCCATGTAGAGCTGCCGAATCCGCTCGACCGCTCGGCGGTTCAGCATCGGGTCGAAGCCGTGCCCGGCCATCAGCCCGGTATGCGCCTCGAGTTCACGATCGCTGATCTTGTCATTCCCCTCGAACTCGACACTGCGGAGCGCGGGTGCCTCGACGACATGAAACGTCACCACCGGGCCTTCGGCCGATTGACTGACCGAATGACTGACACTGAGAAACCAGTTCGTCGCCAGCAATGCCGCAACGTCTTCTTGAATCTGCAAGTACGACAATGGTCGCCCTGACTGAGTCCGCAAGTATCTGCGAATGGCGTATTCGGGAATCGTGACCTCTCCCTCAACGCGAATCGAAGCCACGTTGTGAATCACCGACTGGTCGGTCGCGTCGATGGCCATCCCTCCAAGACTGCCTCCCGGCCTGGCAGGGAGAACATGCACATCGTTAGGACTGACGCCACGCTCGGGGAGTTGTGCCTCGACACGGCTTGGGTGTCCGAGCAGCAGTTCTGCGCAGACGCAGGCGAACATGATCACCCAGAGAAGTTGGCGCGGTCTCCCAGTGAGCCTCTCATGCGAGTGAGGGCATCGCGCGCGGTTCGGCATAGACTTCAAGAGTTCCGGCATGGAGACGCTGTGAATCGGCGAACGGCTGGAGTGAAGCCAACGACTGCTCCGAGGACGACAGCTCGGCCGCGGTGCTGAGGAGGGGAGTGGTGAGTGGAAATGACTTCTCTGCAAATCGGCCCACGACGAAAGCCGCAGCCGAAACGATCCATGAGTTGAGGAGGGAATCCGGGATCGCAAGGGGGCGGGACACTAGCCCATCGTGATAAGTACAGCAAGAGGAATCACGTGCAGACCGGCACGACTGCAGAAATCGCGGATTCACATCGGTCATCCGACTAGCCGCAAGTCACATTCCTTGCCGACATTCGCCAGCTTGCCACCGCGATTCTCTGGAAACGGGCTGTTTGCTGGTCAGGCGTTGCTGGGCTTCATCTCGGCTGGCTGTCGAATCTCGCTGAGCCTGCCCGAGATGAACAATGCGACTCCCCGGGTCACCTCGAACTTCTCGAGAACCATACTGATCGCGACAGTCACCGGGACCGCCAGAAACATACCGGCCACGCCCCAGATCATTCCCCAGAACATCAGCGAAAGTAGGATCGCGACGGGATGCATTTCGAACGAATCTCCCATGATCATCGGTTCGATGACGTTGCCACTGACAAACTGAACTGCAAAGCTGATCGCAATGGCAAAACCCTTTGCGACGGGTCCCAATTCGGGATGCAAGACAATCAGAGGAAGTGGTAGCAGGCTGGCGAGGATGGGGCCGATGTTCGGTATGAAGTTGAGCAAACAGGCCAGCATCCCGAACAGAAACGAGAGTGGAATGTCGTACATCCAAAGCACGCCACCAAACGCGATTCCCGTGACAACAGAGATAACAGTCTTGGTGACGATGTAGCCTCGAATTCGCCGAGCGACAGCATTCCAGATTCCGTGCTCCGAAGACTGGAGCCGGGTGTTTCCGAGAAGCAAAAAGAACATAAAAATCAGCACGGTTGCCGCGGTCGAGAGCAGGCCCATCAGCGACAGGGAGAGTTCCCCAAGCAAGTTGCGAAAATGGAGGCTCAAGAAGTCCTGGATCCGTGTCACTTTTGAAACGCTCTCGCGCTTGTCACTCACGCGCGTCTCGGCTTCAGAGGATCCAGCCGCTGAGTCCACATCGACGGCGGGTTCAATCGACTCGGAGTCTTCTGGATCAGGAATCCATTCGGCCACTGAATCCAGAAGTTGTTCAAAACGCCTTTGATAGTCCCCCAAATTCGATTCGAGTTCAATCACCGAGTACCAGCAGGCGGACCAGACTATGATGACCAGCACGGCTCCCAGACCGAAGGCCACGGTGACCGACACGGTCCGTCCCACATGGAGACGCCCTTCGATCCATTCGAGAATGGGAGAAAGCCCACACACGAAGAACAATGATAGGACGAATGGCAAAAGGACCGGCCTCAGCCAGTACATCGCCGCTCCAATCATCACCGCCGTAATGACCATCAGGCAGATCATCTGCACGCGCTGGTCACCGGGCTGTGATGGAGCTGGACTTTGAGAGGTTTGTTCGTCCACCGCGACTGCTCCATGAAAACCAGGGGATGGCGGAGTATCGACGCCATCACCCGAAATGTGAAGCAGGGAAGTGACAGTCCCGAATTGCCTTCCGTTTCAATTCCAGCGGATGATGCGATCGGCCGTATTGGTGTGCGCGCAACAAAAAGCGCGTCGGGGTCCCCTCAAAGCTCCCAGCTTTCCCCGACGCGCTTCGTTGGCTGCGTTAGCAGACATCGTCTGCTGGCCCAGTTACCCCCGGGCTGAGACACGGCACACGCAAATCTAGGTCGGCAATTCGTGCGGTCAAATGGAATTGTAGGACGAAACGCAGTGAGCTGGGTTGCCAACGTAATTGCCGGCTCTGTTGGAATGAATTCATCGCGGGATATCGATTCCGCTACAGGTTCCTAATCGGAACAACCGATACAACCGGTAAGGTCATGCGCCTTGCGCATCGAATTGCGCGAACTCCCCACTCCTTCAACACGGTGACCCACGATGGGAAATCGCTGCCTGCCGATCCTCGCGATCATCTTCATTTCATTCTCGGGCTGCCACTGTTGCTGGCCTCCCCTGTGCTCCTATGACTATGGATACGGAAGTTGCGTCGATTACTGTGGCTACGACTGTGGTTGTGGTTGCGGCTCGGTTTATGACTTCGATCAACCTGGCGGTCGCCGCTGGGGCCACGGTTGTCGTCGTGGCCGGATGATGCGTCAGCCCTGTCCGTGCTGCGGGCGTCCCATGCCGGGCGGAATCGGCGGTGGCTATGAAAGTGGATTCGACGGCTGTTTTGGCTGCGACACCGGATGCGGTTGTGGATCGTGTGGTTCGACATTCGGCTCGTGCGGAACTGGTACCGAATGTGGTGGCAACGTTTACGGCGGAAGCCCTTCACAATGTAGCACCTGTCAAAGCGGCATGATGAGCGGCGATGGCTGGCAGCAATCGTCGACGCAGTATTGGGACACGAACACAGGTTGGACGGAAAACCCACCAGGACAGTTCCAGCCGACGCAATCGGCTCCGTCGTCTCAGCCGATGGCTCCCACGTCAAGAGATGACTACTATGTCCCCTCGGAGCCTCCTCCCTATGGACACGAACCTCAGCCGACGGAGGCCTCCGGAGCTCAGTTTCTGATGCCTCATCAGCAAGGGAGTGCTGTCCAGCCGATCTTGTGGGCACCGCCAGGGAGATGACGGTGCTCGCACAAGCGAGGAGACCGTCTCGTGCGTGCCGCCACCGTGACCGCTTGCGTCCTGCTTCTGCTCGGATATGGCCTCTATCATGTTCGTTTCCAAATCGGAACCGATCAGATCGTTGCCGACGACAACGCCCCTGGAGTGCGGGCGGCGATACTTTCCGAATCAACCTGGGATCGCTTTGCTCCCGAGGGGAAAGAAGTCGACGCGATTTTCGGCGACATCGTTCTCCAGAACGAGTATCTGACCGCCGTCATCGCGCAGCCGCTGGCCTCGCGCAATGCGAACATGACGGTTCGTGACGTTGCCGGCGGACTGATCGACCTCACAGCGAATTCGCCGCAGAGCGATCAACTCAGTGCGTTCTATCCCGGACAGCGAGCGTTTCCTTATCGCTCGTGGACAGTGAACGACGCCGACGGCAACGAACGCAATCTCACTGAGGCTCCCCTCCAAGGGGAAGCGGCTTCCGTCACAGTGCATGCCGAAGGAGGCGACGGTCGACTGCAGGTCGATACCACCTACACATTGCGGCAAGGCAGTCGCTGGATCTCGGTGACATCGGTCTTCAGGAATGTCAGCGATGCCGCCATAGACACGGTGCTGCAAGATGACATTCGCTGCGATGGTCAAAAAGAACAGATGGTCAAGTCTCCCAACGGTGAAGGAGAATTCTACTTCATCGCCGATCAGTTTTGGGGACAGGCCTACGGACTGACCGCCGGCGAACATGCGATGCAGTTCAACAATACCGATGCGAGACGCAGCGACATCAAGTATCTCGCGAATGAAGGGGGAAGCACAGTCACCGTCGCGCCGGGCGACAGTTATCGATTGACGCGATACCTCACAGCCGGAGCCACGCAACTCCACGTTGCGGAAGCGTTCTCCTTGCGAGCCGGCGACGCTGCGACACCCGTGCAACTCTTCTTGCGTGACGAGAATCAACGACCGATCGTCGGTGGCGTTGTGACGCTTCATCCTCAAGGCGACGATCACTCCAACTTCGCTGGGGTCGTTCATAGCGACGACGCGGGAGCCGTCACGGTTCCACTCGCTCCGGGACACTATCTGCTGGATCTCACGTTTAACGGGCAGGTCGTGCTTGAGAATCATCCTTTGCAAGTGGATGCCAATGTCGAGCAGGAAGAACTGATCGTGGTCGATGGCCATCATCCAGGAACACTGCAAGTGGCAGTCACCGATGGAGAGGGCCGCGAGATCCCCTGTAAGGTTCAGATCGCAGGAGTTGGCGACACTCCCACTCCGAACTTTGGTCCCGACACCGCGGTATTTGGAGTAAGGAATCTGCGTTACACGCCGAATGGTCAGTTCTCGCAGCCTTTGCCTCCGGGGCAGTATGCGTTGATTGCCAGTCACGGCCCGGAGTACGACGCCGTCTTTGCCGAAGTGGAAGTGACTGCGGGTGAAACAACCGACTTTTCGTGCGAACTCGTTCGCAGCGTCGACACGACCGGCTGGATCAGCAGCGATTTTCACAGCCATGCCTCTCCCTCGGGAGACAATACGTCGAGCCAACTTGGCCGGGTATTGAACCTTGTCTGCGAGCACATCGAGTTCGCTCCATGCACCGAGCACAACCGAGTCAGTACCTATCAGCCTCACATCGACAGTCTGCGGATCGCTCCCTTCCTGTCGAGTTGTTCCGGGATCGAACTCACCGGTTCACCTTTACCGCTGAATCATCAAAACGCATTTCCATTGGAGCACACTCACCATCACCAGGATGGGGGCGGACCCGTCACCGACACCGACATCGAAACACAGGTCGAACGTCTCGCCTTGTGGGACAACCGTAGTGAGAAGCTCATCCAACAAAACCATCCCGATCTTGGCTGGTTGATTTACGATCGTGATGGCGACGGCGAATACGACGATGGCCATGCGGGCATCCTGCCGCACATCGATGTTATCGAAGTTCATCCGGTGGAGAGCGCGTTGACACTGCAGCCCTTCCGGGGAGAGCGCAACGACACGCTCTTCAACTGGCTGCAGATGCTCAACGACGGCAAGCGGTATCCGGGTGTGATCAACACCGATGCCCACTACAACTTTCACGGCTCGGGCTGGGCGCGGAACTGGATTCGTTGTGATACTGACGACCCCGCCGCGATCGATGTGATGGACATCGTGCATGCTTCAGAACGCGGAACGCTCGTCATGTCGAACGGGCCTTTCCTGGAAGTGACAGCGACGCTTCCCGGAGCCAACGAAATCTACGAAGTGGGCGACATGATCGAGGCTCCGGAACGTCAGATCGAATTCGACGTCAAGGTGCAATGCCCGAACTGGCTCGATGTCAATCGCGTGTTCGTCGTTGTGAACGGTCGACGATCCGCTGAGCACGACTACTCGCGAGAAACACATCCCGACATGTTCAGCGACGGTGTTGTGAAGTTCGAGCAACACCTCAACGTGACCGTCGAAGAAGACGCCCATATCATCGTCGTCACCGGCGGCGAGGGGATGACGCTGGGACCAGTCTTCGGGCCCGATTACGGCACGACGCCTCCCACGGCATTAACGAATCCCTTCTGGATCGACGTCGACGGCGGTGACTGGACACCCAACAACGACACGCTCGATTCCCCTCTGCCGACACGGCGTTCGTAATTCCGCGTCGCAGCCGTTTTCATTCAAAGGGATCATTCTCGACCTTGTTAGAAGGAACTTGTCACGATCATGCGTCATCTGGTTCTGCACGTTGCGATTGGCCTGTTGGGATCGTTCACGTTTCTGGGGACACTCGCGGCGCAAGAGTGGCAGCTCGAGATCGCGTGCGATCCAACTTTGATCGACGAGGCCTACACAGGCCGGGTCTATGTCTTTTTTTCGAGGCGACAGGAACCGCGACTGGGGCCGGGATGGTTCTTTCCCGAACCCTTTCTCTCCCTCGATGTCGAGGACTGGGAGGGTGATGCATTCACGTTCACGTTGGACGATCCACGCCTGCTGACCTATCCCGACGATCTTCAGGACGAAGCGATCGCTAATCTTCGCGCGCAGGCGGTCGTGCGGCTGAATCCCTGGATACCCGATGTCGGCACGGGTGCGGGGAACGGATTCAGTTCGATTGTCACGCTTCCCGCTCAGCCGGGCGTGGTGCGGTTGAATGTCGATCAACTCGTTCCGCAAGAGGCAGACTTCGAGAACGAATGGTTTCGTGTGCTGCGCGTCCCTTCTCCACGCTTGAGCGAGTTTCATGGTCGTGAGATGTCGACGGTTGGGGGCGTCTATCTCCCCGCTTCGTATTACGATCAGCCCGAGCGGCGGTACCCCGTCATGTTTTCGATCCACGGCTTTGGCGGAGACCACACGGTCGGGCGGGTCGAAGGCCCAATCCCCGAGAACAACCGCGAAGGGGTCGAGTTCATTCGCGTCTATCTCAATGCCCGCTGCGCAATGGGACATCATGTCTTTGCCGACTCGCTCACCAACGGGCCGGTGGGGGAAGCATTGATTCGCGAATTCATCCCGGCTCTCGATGAACAGTTCCGCACGATCGGGGAACCACGCGCGAGGTTTCTCACCGGACATTCCTCTGGAGGCTGGTCGAGCTTGTGGCTGCAGGTGACGTATCCGAATGAATTCAACGGCACATGGAGTACGTCTCCCGACCCGGTCGACTTTCGCGACTTTCAGCGCATCGACGTCTACAACGCTGGGGAGAACATGTTCGTCGACAGCGCGGGCCAGCGTCGACCGCTCGCCCGGCAGGGAGACAACGTGCTCGT
Organism: uncultured Planctomycetaceae bacterium; assembly: GCA_942492405.1. Classification (GTDB taxonomy): domain Bacteria; phylum Planctomycetota; class Planctomycetia; order Planctomycetales; family Planctomycetaceae; genus JANNSB01. The sequence goes on along the minus strand of CALOES010000042.1, from coordinate 1,114 downwards.
CTGGTACAAAGACTTTTCCGACATGGAACACGTGTTGGGATACGGCGGGCAACTCCATAGCTTCGAAGCGGTCTTCAGTCCGCTAGATGAAGTCGGCCGACCACGACTGTTGTGGGACCGCAAAACGGGCGAGATCGACACCGACGTCGCAATTGCCTGGGAAGCCTACGATATTCGCTTGGTACTCGAACGAAACTGGGATGAACTGGCCCCCGAACTTGCAGGCAAGCTGCATGTCTTCATGGGCGACCAGGACACATTCTATCTCGAAGGCGCAACGATTCTCCTCAAGCAGTCGCTCGAAGAACTCGGCAGCGATGCCGTCGTCGAAATCTATCCCGGACTCGACCACAGCACGATCATGACGCCGCAGCTTCGCAACCGCCTGCGAACAGAGATGGTCGATCGCTTTCTGGAGAGCGAGTAGACGCAGGCCACCGCGTTTCAGAAGTCGCCCGTCACGCGGTTCGCATGTCAACTCACCACTCGGCTGTGGTGTGACGTTTTCGAGACAATTCTTCAATGAACGATTGTCCTCAATTCTGTAACATCGCCGGGGCAAAATCACTTCGCATTACGAATCGAGGCCAACGATGCAATTGAATGATCTCCTATCTCAACACGAGATCGATCCGCGAGATGTGATCGTTCTTCGACATCGACCCCAAGAACCCGGACTCAGAAAGGTGCTGCCGTGGCTGGCGGCGGAAAAACCAGACTACTTCAACGCATACCAACAGTCACAAGGCGGTAGACTCGAATCGGTCTTCGAGTCGATGAAGGGCTCTGGTTTTGTTGTTTCGTGTATCGGCACAGAACCTGGCAAAGCGCTCTTCATCGGACTCTATTCAATCGTTGAATCGCGCCCTTTGTCCTTCAAGGAGTTTTGGAAGATTCCAGCCTATGTTGCGTTGAAGGACACGGGCATGAAGGGATGGAACATTGTTGACGAGAATCGTTCTGAAGTTCTGTGGTTCGATCTGAAATGCTCGGACTTCTACGCCGAATGGAAAGGGAAGCTCGTTCTGGGATGGCCACCTCCTGAGCGCTCATGGTGGCGTCGAGCGCACCGAAACGAATTCGCGGTATTAGCCGTGCACGAAGACAGCGTACT
>CALOES010000041.1:0-252690 GCA_942492405.1 uncultured Planctomycetaceae bacterium | reverse complement strand
TCGGTGATTGTTCTGCCGATGAACAGCAACCGATTCAACGTCATACTCCTCTGCCAGTCGCACGACGTCTTATGCGACGAGTTCTCACGGCCTTCAGATCGACGCAATCAGCACATCATGTTCGCGGTACTCAGCGATCACCAAGGTTCCTCGGCGACAGTGGGCACTCTTTCACCGGCAAACTTTGGATCGAACCAACTGCCCGCATCCAGTTCGCGGGATCTGCGCCAATGACAGGTCACCGATCCTGCCTGTCCCGTCGGTCGTGCAGTCCACGTGCCGTACACGAGGAGACCAAGTGCCCGTCCTTCGTCTTTCCACATCGGAACTCGAAGCCCAGACGCAACTCGAGGCAGGCCCGGAAGTTGGCCAGTGTGGTCTTCTGGAGCGTGACGCAAGAGACCACGGTGACGACGATCAGTGGATCGGCGGAGGCATCAGAATGAAGTGTGTCACCAGCCCGAGGGGGACCAGAACCAATTCTTGTGAATCGCGATCGTCACCAATCTTGTGCCTCGCCGCAGTGGAAATGGTTGCGTCATCCTGAGATGAGGTGCATCAAGGTTGTCCGTTCTCCGGTGTCTGGGATGCCGACTCGCTCCGGATCTCCCAGATGCACGCCGTACGATCAAAGCTGGCCGATGCCACGGGCCGTCGGTTGCCCAATCAAAATCATAGATGCTGTTGCGATGGTGGGCGACGACTTGCAAACGTCCTTCATGCGTCGCCAAGTTCCAAACTCGGAGAATGGTGCTGTCGGCGTCTGCCTGAGACCAACCACCTGATTCGGTGCGAACGACACCATTTGATCGCCTCGTGTGCCCTCCCAGCACGCCGTCCGATGTGCCGTCAGGGATCCGCGAGCCCATCGAGTGCGAGTCATCGCCTGCAGCGAGAAAAGAGTGCCATCGGGCGAAAAGGCGAGGCTTTGAATCGCTGCCGGATGAGGCCCTTAAGTCCGCGAGAGGCTCTCGTGGCAACATCCCACAAACGGACGACCAGGTCGTACCCTGCCGAAGCCGCAATGTCTCCACGGGGCGAGAATGCCCCACAACGGACGAGGTCGGTGTGCTATAGACATGTACTGTGTCGAGACGCCAGATCCCACAGCATGATCTCCTTATCGTGCGAACCGGCGATCGCCAGACTCCCGTCCGGAGAAGCTGCCATGTCTGTCAGATAAGTCTGATGCCCTGCCATCGTCGTCAGCAAGGTTCGTTCGGCGACGTCCCAGATCCGCAAAGTCTTGTCGAAGCTGGCCGACAAGATGTGCTCATCGCCAGGCAGGAAGGCGACAGTACAGACGGCCTCGCCATGTCCGCTCAGTCGAGCCAATTCCTCACCCGTCGCGGCGTCCCACAGCCGGATCGACTGGTCGAGACTCCCCGTCATAGCTGAGATCATTTCCTCGGAAAAGGCGACCGAATAAACGGCATTGGGATGAGAGACGCAAAAAAGCGGTTCGTCATGACGATACCCACCAGCACACTCCCTGATCTCGCATGCGCCTTAGCGATGCAGACGGCTATACGACTTCTGGCATCGGCTGGTATCATGCCATGATCGACCAGATACATCGGCACGACCATCGCGATCGGGAATGGTCGTGCGATCAATGTCGAAGCCCATGTTGTGGTACAGCGTCGCGAAGAAGCACATCTCTGCAAGTGAACCGGCCGTAGATTGGATGTGCTCGGCCCGCTCGCTGTTGGTCTCCGCCACCGCAGGATCGCTCCGTGGGCAGCCCGGGGGGCAATCCACTCCACTACCTGCAAGCACGCAGCGCATGACCTGGGGCCAATGGTCACGGCCGCCACGACTGTTGATTTGCGGAGTGCGTCCGAATTCACCCCAAACCACGACTCAGACATCATCCAGCAGTCCACGATCCTCGAGGTCATCGAGCAACGCCCGTCAGCGACTGATCGAGGGCCGGCAGGTGGTCACGAGCGTTGTCGAAATTGCTGCGTGTGGTTGTCAGCCAATCCCGACCCAAACGACAGCGTTGGCGACGCGAGCTCCTATTTCGACAAGTCGTCAGCGACGAGAAAGTCCTCGTACGAAGCCAACCTGCATCACGTAGCCCACAGGCTCGTGGAGCCTCTGCCGTAGCGATCACGCACCGGGAGTCTGGTTCCTGCTCGAAGTCGAGCACTCGCCAAACGCCCTGATGTCAGGAGAATGTCGAACGCCTGTTGGTAGTAGTCGGTCATGCCGTCGATCGTTGCGTTCGCTGAAAGAGAACTCCCTAACGGCGTCGATCTCCGCTCAGCAGATCGCGGCGTTGACGCAGTGAAGCGTGTGTCATCCCGCTGAGAGTCAGATTCTGTGTCCCCGACGAAGTGAGCGAAGGGGAGATGCGCCATCCCGGCGAAGCCCGCCTGTCCCGGATTAGACCAACCGGTGCCTCCGGCATGCGCGGCCGCGGCGATTGCCGGAGGGATTTCGAGGTTGACCGGACCGCTCAGTTGGAAATCGCCGAGCCGAAGCAGGGCCATCCCCTGGGAGGCTGATTCAGCGTCTCGCGTCCATGCAGACACTGGAAACGTCATGCCGACCTTCGGAACCGATCCAGGTGCGGATAACGGCCAATTTGATCCATTCGCTGGGGCGAGTTCGGCAGGTGTTCGCAGACATAGATCCCGGGGACGTTGGTCGAGATTGGAGAGAACTCTCCCCGGTATTCGCGCGAGCGTTCGGCTTCAGGTCGACCATGTCCTGATGAGGTGGCCGCACCTGTGAGAAAGACCATGATGACCGACTTGTGGCTCGCCCCTCGTCTGGCGGCATCAGCTTTCAAGACCTGCGGCAGGCTGAGACCACCCAGTGCCAATCCGCCGATGCTGAGAAACGACCGCCTTGCGATGCCATCACACAGTTGGTAGCGACCGTGGGGAACGGTAATCATGGGCCACCTCAAATGAACATGCACATCGTCCAGTCTGAACGAGCAACAAAAGTGGTTGAGATGCAACTTAACTGATGTAAGGCGTCGAAAACAATTCCGATACGGACTTCATTCTCGGTGTGCGGAGCGTCTGGAAAGATGCACGTTCCGCCATCTCCGCCGCTCGCCGGGCGAGGCTCCAATTGACCTCGGTGGGTCCCACCGAAAGCCACTGTCGATCCCTGAACTGCCTTTGATCGATGGGACCGAAGCGGATTCGGACACATGTCAAGCGGGTATAGGTAATGGATTGCATCGGTGGCCCAGCCGCTTGCCGGGTGGGTGCCGAAGGCATGAGAAGCAGCATCATTCGCGTCTCTGTCGTGAACAGCGAACCGAACATGATTGCCGCCACGCCACGACGCTGCTTCTCACCGCGCGACCCAGCCAAGATTGGCCGCGCCACACGCGATCCCGCCATTTCTCAATTTGGAATCGCGACGAACGCAAACGTTGTCGACCCGTCGCCGCCTTCACCCGTAATCACACCGGCCTCGTTGATGGCCGTTGCATTCCACAACCCTACGAATGGCGCCCGACGTTTCGGCAGAAACCGGGAAAGTGCAACCGGCCGGGCGGTCGGGCTCGGCCAGACGAGGGCTTCCAACCACAACGAATGTGGTCCACCTTCTCCAACAATGACTCCGGCGTCATTGATATCGAGGGCGCTGGTGTCGGTCCGTTGATCGGGATCGAGTGTCAATACACTGCCACCCGCCCAGAGTTTCGCATGGAGTTCCGGCCCGTCTGCGGAGTCTCCGCAGCTGATCCCCAGGTTGTTGTTTCCGTAAGCGACGGCATCCCCCATCTCGAGTGCCACGGGAGTCGGCGAGACGCTGATGCCTCCGTCGGCATGTGACTGCACAGTCCACTCGACGGCCGCCGTGTTGATCCAGTTGGACGTCATGAATCTACCGACCACGTTGGCGTAGCCGTTGTTATCGTTCTCATTGAGGTCGAACGCCTGGCTCTGTGCGTCGATCGTCGGCAGCGGCACCGGACCGGCGATCTCCAGATCACCATCGATCCAGTCAACTCGCCACACGACGGCGACAAAAGACAGTCCGATCTCGTCGCCATTGTCATCCAGTACTGGTTGAACGGCGTAACCGCAGATGACGCCAGCATCATTGATACGTTGCGCCACGCATCGATAGCCGGTATGGAGTGGCGTCAGCGCGACCGGGGCGTCGGCTGGACTTGGCCAGTAGAGTGCGTCTCCATCTCCATAGCCCGCGATCTCATTGAAGTTGTTTAGACCGTTCGCGAAGGTCCCGCCTCCCAGTGGGACGATCTGCGAAACTGTCCCGCTCACACCCCAAAACGCGGGAACGTAATTGCCGCTGGCGGCATCCACGACTGTGCCGACGACGTTTCCATATTCATTAATGTCGTTGGCAGTATTCGCCGGCCCTCCCACGAATGCTCCTCCGGCATCATCCAACCTGACGATGGTGTAAGACACTCCACCACCAGTGCCGCCGCCTCCCGCATCAGGGCCAGGCTTCTTCGCCCAGGACATTTCAGGACACAGTAGGATGGTGCTCAAACTGACGATCAACGCCATAATTTGAACAGGGTATGACTTGGTCATCGTGGTACTCCCAATCAGTGTGTTGACAATTGTTTCTTGTCTGCGTGAAAGTCGGTTGAACTCAAGGGGCAATCAACTCGTAGCCTGCAGGCGGTGCGTTGTTGATCAGGCAGATCAACTGAGCCAAGGCGGCTTCAGTCTCGATGTCCATCATCGATCCCTCGCTCTTGTCGTGGGGCACGACAACTGCACAGCAATCGATCAAGTCACCCCCGTCCTCTTCTGGTGTCAGTGCAACCACCAGATAAACGCGGCCGATGCTGTCCCCGCTACGTTCGGCACGGAGTTGCAGTCCGCCGTCATTGTCGAGCGCGATGTCAGCGGGATCGGCTGATGGATCGTTGCTGAAAACGAGGAGGTCATACGCTGCATCGAGGTCCAGACCGACGCTTTGCATTCGGTGGTTCGGTGGCCACAGATAAGTGCACGCGGCCGCCACGTCGGGGTTCGGTGTCGCGGGCGTTCCGAGTGTGTTTACGCGGACGTTGAAGACATAGCCGTCTGCGACATTCAGAGTCAGTTGCCAATCGGCGTGGTCGGATTCGGTGTCGCCCGCGCCACGCAAAGCGGGGCCGACAATGCGATAGTCGATGTAGCCGGCCAGTGCGTCTTCCGGAGTCAGGAAATACCCGTTTGCTGAAATCGCTAGCGTGTAGGTACCTGCGACCTCAAACGTGTAGTCGAAGTTTCCGTCAAACCGGCTGATCGATCCATCGTTGCCGTAGACGTTTGGGGGGGCATCGTCATGGACGACGAGGATGTTCCCGTCGGCGTCGAATAGCACCATGCCTCCGTCGGCTCTCGTGATTTCTCCATCGCCGTTGATATCTCCGCTCGCAGAGTAAATGCTCTCGATGATCAGTGCGTCGAAGTTGATTGACGTCCCCGCAGTAACGCTAAACGTGACCCAATCGATGGAGGCTTCGTCAACGAGGCCGTCGTTATCTAAGTCAGCGAGTATGAACTCGCCACTCGTGACGATCGGGGGTTGAGTTGGGCCGGCAAAACCGATGCCAGTGGTGAGAGAGGCGGCCAAGGTGCACATGACAGCGACTCGCGTGAGATGGTTGCGTACAGACCAGGGCATGATGATCCTTTCGAGATGCATGCGGTCCGCTGTACAATGCCAATGTCATCGTCCCGAGGGCGCGGACCGTGTCCCCCGGAAGATGGCTCCCGACGCTCGGTGAGAGGTTGGTTGGCGCTAACGGCTCACCGGGCGTTCTCTTCTCAACACATCGTGTTGTCTCTTACTCCTCCATGGGAATCTCCGGTACGGTTGATCCCAATCTTGTTTCAGGTTCAAGATCGAGTTCCAGCAACGCTGCGGCTTCCGACTGAAGAACTTCGTACAGCTCAAGATTATCCGGAGGATGCTCCACCATGATCTGTGAGAGTTGGTCGTAGTAGGTGCGAGCCTGCACGGTCTCTCCCAATTGCGCCAATGTCATGGTGTAGTACCACCAGCGCGGCCCGCTCTCCATCGATGGGCCATCGTCCTCCCGCAATGCGATCACCTGCTCCAGCGACTCTCGAGCCTCGGCAAAACGGCCGGTGCGATACTGCATCTGCGCGATATGGCCCCAGTCGGCAACCGATCGATCAATCGGTTCGGGGAACAGCGGAATCGCCGCCTCAGCGAGTTCGGCCGCCCTCTCGTAGTTTCGTTCTGCGGGATCGACAGCTGTTGCCAGATCTCGTGACCAGTTCCCGTAACAGGCTCGTAGTTCTCGTCGCGAGGCCAGTGTGAATGGGTGTTGCGGCCCCAGTACACGCTCACTGATTTCCAGAGCTTCGCGGCACTCCAATATCGCCGCGTCCCATTTGCTCTGCATGTGCAAGATCAGGCCGAGATTGAGGTGCGTAGCTGCGTTCTGCGGTTCCAACTCAATCGCCCGCTGGTAGTGGCCGATTGCCTCTTCGAGTTGCCCCTGTTCAGTAAGTGCTTCTGCGAGGCTCTTGTGAGCGCTCGCCCGATTCGGGTCCCGCTCAATCGCTTGGCGAAAGTAATCGATTGCCTCGTTAGCGCGGTCCAGATCCATCAATACGATGCCCATATTGTGGTACGCCGTCGCATTGCCTGGATCCAACTTGATCGCCAGATGAAACTGGTCGATCGCCTCATCAAAACGATCCTCGGCATGCAGGGCTGCACCCAAGTTTATGTACGCCGCGACAAGTTCCGGTTCCAACTCAATCGCCCGGCGGTAGTGGCGGATTGCCTCGTCTAACTCGCCTTGATCGGACAGTGCGATTCCGAAATTGCTCTCGGCAGCAGGACTTAAGTCGAGTGCAATTGCCGTTCGGTAATGTTCGATCGCTTCGTCGAGTTGCCCTTGGGCGTGCAGCACGCGGGCCCACTGGTGGTGCGCCTCGGCGGATCCGGGTTCGATGGCGACGGCCTGACGAAAGTGGGTGATCGCCTCGGCCGCGTCACCTTGCGCAGCTAACACCATTCCCATGCCAATATGTGGATAGACGAATTCTGGATCCAACCCGATTGCCCGGCGGAAGTGGGCACTCGCTTCATCTGGTTTGCCTTGGCGTTCCAGGGCGATGCCCAGATTGCAGTGTGTGCGGGCATCTTCCGGGGCAAGCGCGATCGCCTGGTGGTAGTGTTCAATCGCCTCATCGAGGCGGTCCTGTACCACCAATGCCAAGCCAAGATTGATATGCGGTGAGGCGAACTCGGGATCCAGCGCGATCGCGGTGCGGCAGTGTTCGATTGCTTCGTCGAGTTGGCCATGGTCATACAGCGCGAATCCCAGGTTGTTATGGGCTGTCGCATTGTCTGGGTCCAGCGCAATCGCCTGTCGGCAGTGCTCAATGGCCTCATCCAGGTGGCCTTGATCATGGAGTGCCGCGCCGAGGTTGCTGTGCGCTTTCGCATCCTCTGGATCCAGCTCAATCGACATCAGGTAATAGTAAATCGCCCCATCCAGATCACCCTGCTCTCTTAATGCTTCACCAAGGTTGATCGCGACGGCGCTGCTCTCGGGCCGGAGTGCGTACGCCACGCGCAAATACATCTCGGCTTCGTCCGGATTTATCTTGAGAAGGCAGGTTCCCAATCTGTAATTGATCCAGAAGTCAGACGGAAACTGTTTCTGGCCTTGCAGCCATACCGGGACTGCAGATTCGTTACCGAGTCGCTCTGTCAGCATGCCGGCCAAGAGGGCAATCGTTGAGGGTGGCACACTCGTCATATCCATTGATTCCGCGAGTTCCTGCAGCGGTGCAGCTTCTGCGGCTGAATCCTGCCGTCGCCACTCGCTCCGCACACGCAGCCGCCACGGGTCTGGGTCGATCGCATCCGCCACTGAGAGCAAGTGCTGCCAACTTGGATGATCAGATTCGCTGTCGAGAGAGCGTCGCACGCCAGACCAGTAGGTCAGGGCAGCCGCCAGTTCAGGGAGAATCCTGTCGCGCGCCTGCAATTCGGCTGCCGCGGCCTCCACAGTCATGTCCGTAATCCCAAAACCTGCCTCGCGGAACTCGCGCGCATATGCGCGATCAGTACCGGCTCGGTCCCAGCCTCCCCCCACCATCTGACTGCTTTGCAGCCGCACCTCCTCGATCGCCGCAACAAGCGTCACGTCAGCCAGCATCGCCCCGACGCGCTGATGCGTGTCCCTCTCGACCTCGCCGCTTTCGATGATAACTTCCGCCCGGCGGGCTGCGGCCAGCGCCTCCCCCCACTGCTTGTCATCAATCAGCCGCTCGACTTCCTCGAGAATCAATCCCACCTGGGTGGTGAGCCGCGTCTGTCGGGAAGCACGCTCCATTTCTTGCTGCTGGTGTCGGGCCACTCTGTCGCGAATCGACCAACCGATACTGCCCACAGCGGTCAGCAATGCGAGTGCCATCACCGTCGCGGTAGTGATCGCGCTCTTGTTCCGACGGACGAATTTGCGCAACAGGTATCCCGTCGAAGGCGGACAGGCCACGACGGCTTCGTCATTGAGATAGTGCTGGACGTCGGCCGCGAAGCTGCTCGCAGTTTCGTAGCGCCGAGTGCGGTCTTTCTCCATCGCCTTCATCACGATCCAATCGAGTTCCCCGCGAATCAGACCGCTCAGCTTCAAAGGCTCGGTCTTGCGGTTCACCGCGATCGATGGCAAGTGCTGGCTGCTGCTCAGCCGAATGCTTGGCCGAGGCGGCTCTTCCTCGCGGATGATCCGCAGCAGTTCGTCGAAGGCCGCCGACCGCAGCCGCTGTTTGTCGAACGGCGTTTCGCCCGTCAACAATTCGTACAGCAGCACTCCCAATGAGTAGATGTCGCTGCGCGTGTCGACATCCAGCTGATTGAACTTCGGCCTGCTCGGGGGACATGTACTCCAGCGTGCCGACGATCTGGCCCAGCCCCGTGAACATCGTCTTCTCGGTCAGCGGCTGGCTGATCGCCTTGGCCACGCCGAAGTCGATGACCTTGGGCACCGGTTTGTCGTCGTATTCAGGCGACCAGCACGTTCGAGGGCTTGAGGTCGCGGTGGATGATGCCCTTCTGATGGGCGTGCTGCACCGCCTGGCAGACGGGAAGAAACAGTTCCAGTCGTTCGCGGGGCGTGAGATGCTGCTCGTCGCAGTACTGCGTGATAGGGAGACCCTTCACCAGTTCCATCACGAAGTAGGGTCGGCCGCTGTCGGTCGCCCCCGCATCGAGCACCTTGGCGATGTTCGGATGATCCATCATCGCCAGCGCCTGTCGCTCGGCCTCGAACCGGGCGATCACCTGCCGCGTGTCCATCCCCGGCTTGATGATCTTGAGCGCGACCCGACGCTCGACCGGCTCGGTCTGCTCGGCCATGTAGACGACGCCCATGCCGCCTTCGCCGATCTGCTGCAGCAGCTTGTAAGGGCCGATCGTATCGCGGGAGATTCGGTGACGGGACGGACTTCGGTCTCTCCCAAGGAATCAGGTTTCCCACCGAAGAAGTTACCTGCCGCCGAATGAGCTTGCAGCAGAGCATGAACCCTGTCCCTGAGCTGCAGATCGTCTCCACAAGCCTGACTCACGTACTGAACACGTTCCTCATCCGTTGTAAGCGCGATGGCTGCGTTGAATACAGCGTGGAGATCCGGCTTGTCGGCGGTCATGACTTGGTCCTTGTTCACTCTTCACTATTCAATGCCCCGTTCAGCAGAGAGGTGGGTCACGCTTTCTCGGATTTTCTCAGGGAATCAGGATGATGCGTCTGATCAGCGGCGCTGAGCGCATCGAACAACCACGCACGAGCAAACGCCCAGTGACGTTTGGCAGTACTGGGAGAGATGCCAAGCGCGGAGGCTGCTTCGTCAATCGAAAGACCTGCGAAGAACCGCAGTTTTACCACTTTCACACAATCGGGATTCTCCGCAGCGAGTTTTTCAAGGCACTCATCGATGGCAAGCAGTTCTTCGGGCTCGGAGTCTGTTGCCAGTTCCACCGAACTGAGGTCAACCCGGTTCTGCTGGCCGCCTCGCTTCAAACGGCCCTTATCTCGGGCTCGATTCACCAGAATCCGCCGCATCGCCTCGGCGGCGGCGGCGAAGAAGTGCCCACGGCTGTCCCAGTGCTGCGCACGCTCGGAGTCGACAAGCCGAATGTAAGCTTCATGGACGAGGGCAGTCGCCTGCAAGGTATGATCGGGCGACTCATTGGCCATTCGAGCTGCAGCCAGTTTGCGCAGTTCGTCGTAAACAAGCGGCAACAAGTGTTCGGCCGCAGACGGATCGCCCGCTTCGATCTGCTGCAGGATCTGTGTGACGTCTGACATGGCGACGTTCAGAATACGACGCACCACCTCGCGACGCCACGATCATGATGAGTGTAAACGCCTTGCTCCCGACCTGTGCTCATTGGCACAGTGTCAGATGGGATGACGTTGTTCTGCAACTGGCGTGCAAACCGTCAAGTGATACACACCAACGATCTGATCGGGAGCTACGTCTCCTTGGTGAGTTGCGCGCCTCAGTGTCGATCGCCAAGTGCCCTAGTAATTCCATCTAAACCACGTTCAATTTGAGAACCGGATATTTGTTGAATTCCAGTTGTATGTGCCACCTGAATTGTGTCGCAGTTCAAACCAGGAACCTCGAAATCGAAAAACTCCGAGTTTCAAAGTGAACTGGGTTTAGGGTCGCCTTCTGTCGCACTCTGGGATCGACAGCGATCCTCCACAAATGGGTAGACTGGAAGAGATCTTCACTCATCGATTCATCGCAGACGGGAGGTCGGGCACGACGCGTTATCGTGCCGCCGGCTGGTGGAACCTCGCATCGGAGCAGTGGCTGGCGGCGCTGGAGACATTCCGATGCCGACGAGCCTTGAGTCTGCGATTCAAAGCTACATGCGTGCCAAGACTCTGGCGCGGGGAACCAGGGACGAGTACGTCTCCACCATCAACAAATGGAAAGCATGGGGCGGGAAGGTGTCGCTGGAGGCGCTGGGACGCAAGGAAGCACGAGAGTTTTTGGACTGGGTCTATGAGCGAGCCGTTCAGGATGAAGGTACCAACCCTGGCCGCACAGCCAACAAGGCGGGTGAGCACCTGCGAGCGGTGATGTCGTGGGCCTGGGAGCAGGAACTGATTCCGACCTTGCCAAGGTTTCCCAAGGCTCGACCCCAACGAGCAGTCGCTGGTCGGCATTACCTGACGAAGGCAGAACTGAACGCTCTCTACTTCGCCACGTATCGTATGCGGTGCCCTCGCGGCTGGAGGCGTCCATTCCCGATCGGACGTTACTGGCGCTGTGCGCTCGTCCTGTTCTTCAACTACGGTCTCGACACCGGCACCGTCTGGAGGTCAACGCCATTTCACGAACCCATTCTCTGGCGACACATCACCTGGGATCGCCAGTCACCAGATGGACGCGCGAAGGAACGGTCTCGCTGGGGGTGGAACTTCTATCGCCGCGTGAAGTCGGGCAAGTCGTTCTATCGACCGATGAACCGTGTCGTCCACGCTCATATCAAGAGCCTCATGCCGGCTGAACTGCAGCCGAATGAATCTGTACTGTACGGAGGCGGCACACGCCCTAACCATCGATTTCAGAAGCTCTGCCGCATCGCAAGCATCCGGCCCAAGACCGATTTCGAAACAGGAGAAGATAAGCCGTGGCTGCTAAAGGATCTCCGAAAGACGTGTGCCACCTATTACGATGAGCACGTTCCCGAGTCGTCGATCGAGATTCTGGGACATTCCGTCGGAGGCGTGACCTACCGGCACTACGCCCATCGCGATCCCCTGGAATTCAGAGCCATCATGACACTTCCGCAGCCGACGGCGTTCACGGGACTTGCTCAAGGCTTCGACGGTGAATGCCCCTGCTGTCGCAGGGCGTTCGATGAAACGGAATAGACTGGCGACTGCGGAATTCGCATGTGGCCAAAGCGCTCCGGTGGGTCCCACCGAGAGGATCTGGGTTGAACACCGTAGTGCCCTCGGTCGATGGGGGCGAGGCACGTTCGCGAATGAGATTCCTTCGCAGAAAGACGCCGTGTATGGGGCTATCTCGTATCATGTGGCTTTAGAGAGGCCGACTCATTGAGTACGCTGCTCATTCTGTATCCATCGAATCTCCCCACGCCCCATGTGAGAGGCCCACATGCGCGTCGAGCGTCAACTCCTCTTCGGTATTCTTGCTTTCCAGAACGGCTGTCTGTCGAGAGAGGCATTGCTGAGCGGGTTGAATATCTGGCGACAGGACCGTTCGCGATCGCTGGTCGATGTCCTACGTAAGCAGGGAACACTCTCAGACGACGCTGCCGATCTGCTACAGCAGCTCGTGGAGCTGCATGTGCAGCAGCATGGGAATGATCCACAGCAGTCGCTCGGTTCGCTCAGCAGCCTCGGTTCCCTGAGGCAGGAACTGGAACAACTCGGTGATGCCGAGATTGCGGCCACGCTCACGCATATTCCTGACAGCGCAGCAGCGGAGACCGTGATCCCGTCGCAGATCGACTCCGAGCAGACATTTGTGCCATCGGAGGGTGCGTTGACGGGTGATGGTGCCCGACTGCCGCACGGGGAAACACGCTTTCGCATCCTGCGGCCCCACGCTCGTGGCGGGTTGGGGGAAGTCTTTGTGGCCAGAGACGAGGAGCTGAACCGCGATGTCGCCCTGAAGGAGATTCGCGGGGAGCATGCCGGCAACAAAGACAGTCGCGGTCGGTTCGTGTTGGAAGCCGAGATCACTGGCGGCCTGGAACATCCGGGCATCGTGCCGGTGTATGGATTGGGTCAGTACGCCGATGGTCGGCCCTACTATGCGATGCGGTTCATCCAGGGGGACAGCCTGCAAGAAGCGATCACGGCCTATCACTCCGACCAGGACGCCCACGCATCCGACTCCGAACGAACACTGCAACTCCGCAAGCTGCTCGGCCGGTTCATCGACGTCTGCCAGGCGATCGGCTACGCCCACTCGCGCGGCGTCCTGCATCGCGACCTGAAGCCCGGCAACATCATGCTGGGGAAGTATGGCGAAACGCTCGTCGTCGACTGGGGACTGGCGAAGGTCAAAGGACGCGAAGATGTCGGAAGTGCTGAAACGGAACAGTCGCTGCGGCCCCTCTCGGGTGAGGGTGTCACTCCGACCATGATCGGCAGCGCCCTCGGCACCCCAGCCTACATGCCTCCCGAACAAGCGGCGGGGAAGCTGGATGAACTCGGCCCCGCCAGCGATGTCTACAGTCTGGGTGCCACGCTCTATCACCTGCTGACAGGGAGAGCGCCGTTCCAGGCCGAAACGGTTGCGGCATTACTGCAAGGCCGTGCAGCAGGGGACGTTCCCGCGACCGACTGAGATCAACGCGAACGTCCCGAAGTCGCTGGAAGCCGTCTGCCTGAAGGCGATGGCATTGAAGCCGCGAGACCGCTACGTCACTCCGCAAGATCTCGCCGACGACATCGAACGCTATCTGGCTGATGAGCCGGTGCAGGCGTTTCCCGAACCGCTCACACAACGGGCCAAACGCTGGGTGCGGAAGCATCCCACGCTCACGACCACTACGGCTGCCGTCGTGCTGCTCTCAGCCGTGGGCCTGGGGACGTTCTCGACGATCCTCGGCGCCAAGAACACACAGCTCAGCGGTCTCAATGACGAACTCGGTGACCGCAACATCGAACTGGCCGACAAAAACGTCGAACTCGATCAGGCGAACCAAGACCTCACTGCCGCCAACGCCCGCGAACACGAAGCCCGCACACTGGCCGAGACGAACGAACAATCGGCCCGCCAGCAAAGCCAACTGGCACTGCAGACACTGACCAGCGTGATCTTCGACGTGCAGACGAGCTTCGAGAATCTGCCGGGTGGTGGCGAAGTGCGTCGACGACTGCTGACGACGTCGCTGGAAAAGCTGGAGCAAGTGGCCACCGAGTACGTGGCGCAGGCGACGGTCGACCGCAATACGCTGACGGCCCTGATGGACATGGGGGACGTTATTTTGTCATTTGGCGTCGGGGAGGAGGCGACCAACCTCATGTCCGATGTGGCTGCTGCGGAGCCGGAGTTATCCGGGGAACAGCAGGGTGCGGTGGAACTGGCACAACAGTTCTACATGCGGGCCCATGACATCGCGGAGCGTCTGGCGACAGCCGATCCGACCAATGCCCAGGCGCAGCGGGATCTGTCGGTCTCGTACAACAACCTGGGGGAAGTGCAGATCCAGTTGGGCGACACCCAGTCTGCGCTGGGGTTCTACCAGCAGTCGCTCGACATCTTCGAGCGTCTGGCGGCGGTCGATCCGAACAATGCCGAGGCACAGCGGAATCTGTCGATCTCGTACAACAAACTGGGGGACGTGCAGCTCCAGTTAGGAGACACGCAGGCGGCGCTGGAGTTCTACCAGCAGTCGCTCGACATCAAGGAGCGTCTGGCGACAGCCGATCCGACCAATGCCCAGGCGCAGCGGGATCTGTCGGTCTCGTACAACAGGCTGGGGGACGTGCAGTTGCAGTTGGGCAACACGCAGTCGGCGCTGGGGTTCTACCAGCAGTCGCTCGACATCGATGAGCGTCTGGCGGCGGCCGATCCGACCAATGCCCAGGCGCAGCGGGATCTGTCGGTCTCGTACGAGAGGCTGGGGGACGTGCAGCTGCAGTTGGGCGAGACGCAGTCTGCGCTGGGGTACTACCAGCAGTGCAACGACATTCTCGAGCGTCTGGCGGCGGCCGATCCGTTAAATAGCCAGGCGCAGCGTGATCTGTCGGTCTCGTACAACAAGCTGGGGGACGTGCAGCTCAAATTAGGAGACACGCAGTTGGCGCTGGGGTTCTTCCAGCAGTCGCTCGACATCCGTGAGCGTCTGGCGGCGGCCGATCCGACCGATGCCCAGGCGCAGCGGGATCTGTCGGTCTCGTACCACAACCTGGGGGACGTGCAGCTCAAGTTGGGGGAGACGCAGGCGGCGCTGGGGTACTACGGGCAGTGCAACGACATTCTCGAGCGTCTGGCGGCGGCCGATCCGACCGATGCCCAGGCGCAGCGGGATCTGTCGGTCTCGTACCACAACCTGGGGGACGTGCACCTCAATCTGGGCGACACGCAGTCGGCGCTGGGGTTCTACCAGCAGTGCAACGACATTCTCGAGCGTCTGGCGGCGGCCGATCCGACCAATGCCCAGGCACAGCGGGATTTGTCGGTCTCGTACGACAACCAGGGGAACGTGCAGCAGCAGTTGGGAGACACAGAAGTCGGCATTGGGGTACTACCAGCAGGGACTCGACGTCCGTGAGCGTCTGGCGGCGGCCGATCCGACCAATAGTCAGGTGCAGCGTGATCTGTCGGTCTCGTACGAGAGGCTGGGAAACGTGCAACTCCAGTTGGGGGAGACGCAGTCGGCGCTGGGGTTCTACCAGCAGGGACTCGACATTCGAGAGCGTCTGTCGGCGGCCGATCCGAACAATGCCCAGGCGCAGCGGGATCTGTCGATCTCGTACGAGAAGCTGGGGGACGTGCAGCTCCTGTTGGGGGAGACGGCGGCTGCGCTGGGGTTCTACCAGCAGGGACTCGACATCCGGGAGCGTCTGTCGGCGGCCGATCCGAACGATGCCCAGGCACAGCGGGATCTGATGTTCTCGCACTACAAGCTGGGGGACGTGCAGCTCCAGTTGGGGGACACGCAGTCGGCGCTGGGGTTCTACCAGCAGGGACTCGACATTCGAGAGCGTCTGGCGGCGGCCGATCCGACCAATAGCGGGGCGCAGCGCGATCTGATGGTCTCGCATTACAAGCTCGCTCAAGTGACGGCCGCGATGCTGGAGTACGACACGGCGGTCGAGCGTTACACGACTGCGATCGCCATTCTTGACCGCATGATCGCGAACGGCCAGAACGTCGCGCAGTCGCAGCATGAACGTGAGACCGTGGCGAACGCACTCCGCACGGTCGAACGCGAAGCGGCTAAAGCTCGTGTGACTCTGGCCGACTGGGAGACATTCATCAGCCACCCCACCGCACGCTGGCGGTTGTCTCTTCGCATCAGGCATCTCGCCTGCACGAATCGCTTTGACGAGATTCCGCAAACGGCCGCGATGCTGCGTTCCCTCTACGTCGAGAACCCCACCAACCTCTACAGCGCCGCCTGCGGATACGCTGTGTGTGCCGGTGCGATTCAAGCTGCAGAAGGCGAGTCTCTGAGCGGAGACCAACAGACCCGCCGGCAGGAGTACATCGACCTGGCCCTCGCCTGCCTCCGCGAATCGATCGCCGCTGGCTGGAACGACTTCGACCACATGCAACAGGATCCCGACCTGGCGGTCCTCCGCGACCTGCAGGATTTCGAGGAGTTGATGTCCATCCCGCCCCCGCCTCCACTCGTGGAGTGAAGTTTGAAAGCGCTCCGGTGGGTCCCACCGAGAGCCGTATCTCCCGTCCAGGTGTTTGGTAGGAGCAGCAGGTGAAATAAGGGCCAGAATCGGAAGAGCAGCTGGCGCGCCATCGACCGGCCGTGGCGCACTCAACGCATTCCCCCGGGGGCATTCGGTATGCCACGAAAAGAACGTCAGAGTCAACTCATGGCGTGCGTGCCACTCGAAACCCGAGGTCCGCATCCAGTTGAATGGGTGGTTCGGGTAGGCGACTCGCCGAGCGGCTGTAAACGATCCCCGTTCCGAAGCGCCCTGGCCCACCCCAGCTTCCTCCACGGGTGACCATCAGGTAGACGTCGGAAGGGTCGTCGTCGATCGGAAGGTTGATCGGATTATCAGAAGATCTTCCACGCGTTTCATAGAGTTTCCCATCGTATTTATCGACGCACCATTCGCGGACGTTGCCATGCATGTCATACAGCCCCAGCGAATTGGGTGGATAGCTCCCCACTGCGGTAGTTCGCCCCAAATGGGGACCGTTGGTTTGGGTTCCATAGGGTGAGTTGCCACGTACGTTCGCCAGCGTTCCATCGCTCGCGTCTCCGAAATGAAAAGGCGTCAGCGTTCCAGCGCGACAGCAGTACTCCCATTCCGCTTCCGTGAGCAATCGATAACCGTTCCCTTCCAAGAGCGTCACGTCGGCACTCTCGATCCTCCCGTGGGCCTCCGGGTTGATGCTGGGCCTGAAGTTCGACAATTCGTAGTACGCGGGCAGGTTCTCGCTTTGAGAGAGTGCATTGCAAAACTCGAGCACCTCGTACCATGAAACGCGCTCCACGGGGAAGCGAGACGTGTCCATCTCCGCAACGCGATCAGCCAATTCACCGGTCGCAGCGACGGCGCTGGGAGTCGAATCCATGATCTGCTCCCACTGCTGCTGCGTGACTTCATGAATACCGACGTAGAACGGTTGAGTGATCTGCACTCGATGCCGAGGATGCTCCCGATTGAACGTATTGACGAACTGATCGATCGTGGCTCCGAATGCGATTTGCGCCACTTCCCGCTGCGTTTGATCGCCCCCCATCATCGTTTGGCCGGCGGGGATCAGCGTCAGCGTCATGCCGATGGAGTTCTCGATCTCGACGTCGATTTCGAGGTACTCGCCCCATGCGTTCCGGCGGCTCCTCGGCATCGGCTGCGTCAAACCGTGGAGTCAGCAGCCGGGGCGTCTGACCATATCCAATACAACACCACCACATCACGACCAGGACAGCGGCATGCGCTTCTTCGGGAGCGCTTTGCTCGGAATCTCGAATTCGTCGGGCTCATGTTTCACTCCAGTGATTGGTACCCCATGGCTCTGTTACAGTTCAATTCTTCATTGAGTTGGACCCCACACGACGGATGACTCGCTTTGACCTCGGCGCCACTCGTCCGTTCCTGAAGCGACCTTGGTGGATACGACGAGGGAATGATCATTGTGACGCGCCGAGCACACCGAAGGGCACGAATTGAGGTAGCGCAATGGAACGCAAGAGTTGGGCGTCTGCCTCGTATAGACGTGCCATCATGCCTAACAGCACGTTGTTCGATTCTGAGAGGTGTTGCTCCTGGTGGTTGATGGCCGACTGAATCGACTGCATGCGGCGATAGTACTGCACGAGTGACTCATGAATAACTTGCTGGGCCGCCTCGCTGTGATGGACCCCGTTTTTGGGACAGTGGGATAAGGTGGTATTGGTTGGGTTTGTTTTTTGGGATGTGGCGGAGTGTTGGGTGTTCTGGACATGGAGGTTGCGATGAGCAGGAAACGTCGGGTGTTGGGGGTGAATCGCAAGCGGGTCCAACGACTGATGCGGACGATGGGAATCGAGGCGAGTTGCGTCGGTCGTCGCACCACGCGGCCCCAGACAGGACACAAGATTTACCCCTATTTGCTGCGGAATGTGGAGATCCGATATCCCGATCACGTGTGGAGTACCGACATCACTTACATCCCGCTGCGACAGGGGTTCTTGTACCTGGTGGCGATCATCGACTGGTTCAGCCGACATGTGTTGAGTTGGCGTCTGAGCAACACGCTCGACGGGAGCTTCTGCCTGGAAGCGTTGGACGACGCTCTCTCCCAGAGTCGCCCGGAAGTGTTCAACAGCGACCAGGGGAGTCAGTTCACGTCTGTGAAGTTCACCGGTCGTCTGATCTCGTGCGGCGTGGCGATCAGCATGGATGGAAGAGGGCGTGCGTTGGACAACGTGTTCATCGAACGTCTGTGGCGGCTCGGTGAAGTACGAGGACATCTACCTGCGAGACTATGCGGACGGCTGGGAAGCCGAGGAAGGACTCCGGCGTTACTTTCAGTTCTACAGCGAACGACGGATCCATCAATCGCTCGGGTATCGGACGCCGTTGTCGGTGTATCAGGAAGGTGGCTGCCGACGCAGCGCTAGTCATCAGAAAGGATGAAGGGGATCCCCTCGAAGCGTCGAAAAACACCAGCAAGTGTTTCGACTCACTGGAAAGCGAGCCAAGCAGGAGGTGAGTGGATGCCTCCCTCCTGGGAACGTGGCCGGCGACGAGGCCTATTGAAGGGGCCTCGCCCGGCCACTCCCCCATACCACTAAACAACCCCCGCAACTGTCCAACACATGGGGTCCACCTCACCCGTCGGATCTCGATTCGAGCTGCATCGCGATTTCGTAGCCGTACATAGGCCGCGTTGCGTCGCTCAAGAGCCCGAGCAGAACAATGGAGATCGCTCCCGAATTCAGCTCTTTCTGAAACTTCCGCGCTGTTTTTTTCCGATCCATACCTGCGTCCTTCTATCGATGAGTTAAGTTTATTGAAAGGTTATCAATAGTCACGCTTCTTTTTGTGGCTCATCGGTCAGTTGTGGTGATCTGATCCCACGCTCGTCGGTCCGCCGGACATGTTGCATTCCCACGTTGGGCTATAACTGATCGAATATTCCAGCACATCGTTTAGGAAATGAGCATTCTTCAGCTCTTTGAGTCGAATGCCTCATGGTAGGACACAGTGCCAGCCGGAGTTTCATCTACCAAGGAAATGGCCTGAAGGTATTCAGGCGGCACGTCGGGCAGGATGAGTTCACTCACCGCTTTAAAACCAAATCGACCGTAGAAAGCGGGATCACCCAGTACGACACAGCCTGCTGCCTCCAGTTGACGCATCTCTTCCAGTGCCCGCTCCATAAGTTGCGAGCCGATCCCCTGCCGCTGTCGTGCTGGCGAAACGGAAACGGGGCCGAGGCCATACCAATGTTTGCTGCCATCGGAAATGGAGACCGGAGAGACGGCGATATGCCCGATAACGTCACCATCTTCTTCGGCGACCAGCGACACGGAAAGCTGACCCGCATCGCGCAGCGCATTCACGATGAAGTGCTCGGTGTGGTTGGTATGCGGAGCATCGCGAAATGCCGCCGCAGTCACGGCTTCGATCGCCAATACGTCGTCGGCTGCTTCGCTGCGAATCCTGATCTTCATTACGGTCGACTCTTCGAAGTTAGGGGGCTGCAATATGTTCAGTCACTTCAGCTGCAACAAATCCCACAGGTTGCCGTACAAGTCTTTGAACACGGCGACGGGGCCGTAACTTTCTTCTGTGGGATCGCGAACGAAGATTACGCCTTTGCTTTGGAATTCCTGATAATCCCGCCAGAAGTCGTCGGTGTGGAGGAACAGTGAAACTCGGCCGCCGGTTTGATTGCCGATCCGCGATGACTGTTCCGGTCCGACAGCACACGCGAGCAGGAGCTTCGTCTCCGTGGAGCCAGGCGGCGCAACGAGTACCCAGCGTTTATTCTGAGCCGCAATGAACGTGTCTTCCACCAGCCAAAATCCCAGCACATTCACGTAAAACTCGATGGCTTCGTCGTAGTCGCGAACCACCAAGGCAACGTAGCCGATGGACTGTTTCATTCGATCGTTCCTCCAGGTGCTGTCGTCAATCGATTCGCCATGTTGCTGGCGTTGATACGCACGATACACGTTTGACGACTCTGGTTCGTGATACGCCTGGGCCTCGTCGTTGTGGATCACTGAGTGCGGCTGAAGACATGGTCCTTCTCGTCGTCATCCCAACCGACGTGTTTGAGGGTAACCTCTGTGGACTCGCCGTCGTTCGATACGCCAAAAGTCAGCAGCCAGTCATAGGTCAGCCGCGTTGGGCTGCGGACGTAGAATGAATCCATATCCCAATGGAACGTCTCCGTCGTAAAATCGCCGAGTGTTACAAAGAGCTTGTCGCCGTCCCTATTGACCACAAGTTGGCCGTAGAGATCAGAATGAAACGTGCCAGCATACTTGTCCAGCGGCAGCGAGGGTGTGGTGTCCGTTTTTCGCAGCTCTTGTAGGCGGGCCCTCGCTTCGTCTCGCGGGCGAAAAGCATTCCCCGGAGGCTCAATGCGGAACCACGTGGCCTCCCACTTTTCCGGATTCCATGTTGCCTCCGGTCCAAGGAGGTACGCATCAAAGACATCGTGCATGAGCAACGTCGCCAAATGCTCCAGATCCAGGTTCGACAGAACGACGACTCCCACGCCCATCTCTGGCATCATCGCGACCTTCGCGCCCCAGGCGCCTCCGTGAGAAACGATCTTTTGGCCGCGATAGTCCTGGATTTGCCAGCCAAGTCCGCTGCCAAGAAACTGAGCCGCATAGATGTTGTCACGCGGGCGTGCCTTGATTGGAACAGAGAAGTGCATCGCCTGCATTTCGCGAATTGTCTCAGCCTGGAGCAGCCTCCGATCACCGTACATCCCTTCAGAAAGCTGGAACTGCAGCCAGTGGGTCAGATCGCGAACTGTGGAGAATGTGCCTTCGCCCGCTGGCCGCGCCACGATACCCGCGTCACTCCGCCAGTGCCGCCGTGAAACCTGATCTGGAGGAAGATCGGCGACGGCGGTCGTTGTCGACAGCATGTCGAGCGGCTGAAAGATGTGCTCAGCGACGTATTGCTGATACGACTGGCCGGAAGCACGCGCCACGACTTCGGACAGCACCGTGTACATGTGATTGTTGTAGATGAACTTCGTGCGCAATTCGGCGATCGGTTCCAGATATCTTGAGGCGGCGCAAGACTTCCCGAAGTATCAAACCCCGTTCCGTCGCCCAACAGGTCGGCTCGCCGCAATCCCGTGCGATGACACAACAGATCCCGCAATGTGACGTGCTCCGTCAGGTAAGGATCGGCCAACTCGAATTCTGGCAGGTGCTTTATCACGGGATCGTCCCAATGCAGTTTCCCTTCCTCGACAAGCATCGCCACACATGTGGCCACGAATGACTTCTCACATGACGCGATATCAAAGGCGGAATCAGCGGTGACATTCCTGTCGGTGCCGATTTCGCAGAGTCCGTAACCACGGGCCAGAACAATCTTGCCGTCTTTTACGACAGCGATCGCCAAACCTGGGACCTGCCACCTTTCAAGTGCCGCGCCGATGTACGGGTCAATTCCCTCAAACGGGTCGCCAGCGCGAGTTGCTGTTGCACCGATCAACATCGAACAAGCCACAACGCACCGGACGATGCGACAAATGATTCTCGGGATGTTCATGATGATCGCCAACTGTTGAGCAACGAAAGAACGAAGCAGTTATGAATTTCGCATTGGAAACACACGTTGTATGATTGTGTTCGTTCACAACTGCGGCTGCGACTTCATTTCATTCTGGCAATCCGCCATCGGATCTGCCATAGAGTCGTACGAGAGTCTCGAAATCTGTTGAGTCCGAAAGAAATCGAACGGAACCATCAGCGATACCGACGTTAGCTCCGCCAGGATGGAGTGAATAAATCCCGCCGACATTCGATTCGTTGACACCAATTCCGTTTTTGTTGATCGACCAACTAAAGGTATTACTGGCTGACCAGCCAACCTGTCCGGGGTAGTCAGCATTCGGATTACTCGGAGTGGGATTGGGCTCCCCGTTGACCAAAAAGATTGGTTTCCCGGAGCGTTCCACAACTGCAATCGTGTTCGACAATCCATCGCTGACATCGCGAAACTTTCCCGGCCGATACTGTGATACCAGGTATGTTCTCGATCGACCTGGTTTTGGACCTTGTTGCGTGCGGGAGGATTGACGGCGGTGTGGCGGCGTGGTTTCGTGCGCGGACCGGGTTCGGGGCGAGGTCGTGGGAGCAGTGGGGACTTCGTGCGTGGCACGGGATTGCTCCATCAGTCGATCGGCACGCGTGGATGACACCGCGTCGATCGATCACATGTTTCATCAACTTTGCAGATCACACACAACGCAGGGACCGAAACGATCTCGGGGGTCGCTCGACTACAAGTATGGGCCAAGAGCCCGCGCTGTCGCAACTGAGCCCCATGGCCCACCCGGTTGAGCTTCGAGCTCGAAGAGGTAGTTGCCGTTTCGGCCCTGTCTGGGGCGGAAGCGTGATGCATGTGCGGTCTCGGGGACCAGGGCGTCCACGATCCGTCGCAGACGAACTCCCCGGGCAGGCCGCGTGGGGCCGGTCCCCGCATCGTGTGGAAGTGCATTCCAACGCAAGGCAGGTTCACATGACTACTCGTTCCCATCGGCTTCGACGTCCACAAGCCGCCGAAGCCCACCTTCTGCATCATCGACGCGGCCGGGAAGGAACTCTGACGCCGCACGTTCGCGCTTTCACCCGTGAGTCGCTCTTGCAGTTCGCCCAGACCACGCTGCAGCCGACCGCCCGTCTGGCGGCTGGAGGCGACCACCAACTGCTGGATCGTGGCCGAACTGCTGAGGCCTCTCGTGGCTGAGGTCGTGGTCTCCAACCCGATGGCGACGAAGGCCATCGCCAGCGCCAAGGTGAAGACCGACAAGGTCGACGCCCTCGTGCTGGCGCAGCTGCTCAGATGCGACTATCTCCCCGCCGTGTGGCAGCCCGATGCGGCGACCCAGCAGTTGCGGCAACTCACCGGACGCCGCGCCTCGCTGGTACAGCAGCGGACGGCGCTGCGGATCCGCATCCACAGTGTGCTGGCCATGCGGCTCATCGCCGAGACCGAGACGCTGTTCAGCACCAAAGGCCGCGACTGGCTGCTGGCCCTCCTGCGGGAGGAACGGATCGATGCGGAAGGGAAGCTGCTCATCGAGAGTGAACTCGATCTCCTGGAGCAAGTGCAGCGGCAGATCGACCGTCTCGATCAGGAACTGCTGCAGCGGGGCTATCGCGACGACCGCGTCCGGCTGCTGCTGACGCTCCCCGGCGTCGACGTGACCACGGCCGAAACGCTGCTGGCGGCGCTGGGGGACGTGTCGCGGTTTCCGACTCCCGAGCAGGCGGCGGCCTATCTGGGACTGGTCCCCAGCACGCGGCAGTCGGCCCAGCGGTGTTATCACGGGCCGATCACCAAGCGGGGGAACACGCAGGCGCGGTGGATGCTGGTGCAGGCCGCGCAGTCGGTGGCCCGGCATCCCGGACCGCTGGGCGCGTTCTTCCGCCGATTGAAGCGGAAGAAGAACCACAACGTCGCCGTCGTGGCCGTGGCCCGCAAACTGGTGACCATCGCCTGGCACATGCTGACCACGGGCGAGCCCTACCGCTACGCGCAGCCGAACTCGACCCAGCAGAAACTGGCCCGGCTGCGGATCAAGGCCACCGGCGGCAAGCGAACCTCGGGACCGCCGAAGGGGGAACGCTGCGTGGCCAAACTCCCCGGAGGCTCGCGGACCGTCAAGCCGTTGGCCCAGGTCTATGAAGAGGAAGGCCTCCCCGATCGCGTGCCGCTCACGGCCGGCGAACAGCGGATCGTCCAGGAGAGTGGCACGGCCGAGTTCGTCGAGAGCCTCGCGCGCGAGCATGTCGTGCCCAGACGCGGTTCGCGGAGGCTGAAGTGAGTTCATTCTTAAGCGTCTAAGTACGTGCACTGAAACACAAGTTGGCGAAAACCTGATCCTGCCGCGCAAAACTGAGCGCTCGGCAACGGCGAAGCTCCGCGCGCGATCGCCGGGTCGGAGGGGCGGAGCTCACGAGACAGAGTGAAGGTCTCTTCCGCTCCGCCCCACCGCCCCTCCCGTAACTCACCATCGCGAAACCACCGCACCGCCAAATTCAAAAAATCCCCAAAATACACGCGATTCCCGGTTGTCAAGAACAGAGGTAATTGTGAACCAGTCGTCAATCCGTTGTCGAAGACCGGCCACCCCCAAATACCCCAGCGGACAAACTCGACCGAGCCGACGTTCGCATTCGCGGGGAAGGGATCAGGAAGCACTTCAATGCCTGCCATCGCGTCGTAGTCGCTGCGAACAACTTTGTAGCGATCACTCTCCTGAACATTGTCTGGAGGAACACCGATCGATCCATGCCTGAGCCCCCATCCCACGACTGTTGCGTCACCACCACTCGGACAAATAAACGTCGGCACGACCGCCTGTGCTACAGACGAATTATCCGGTTCGGTTGCCAGAGCATCCCACTTGACCCGCTCTCTCAACGCAGATTGGTCGATGTACGGTAACAGCGGTACTCGCCAGGAATGCATGTGAAAGAGATCCCATTCCGCCAGCGGATAGCTGAGTGCCGATCCATTGTAGAATGACGGTAACGCCCCGTGATCCGTGTGGTGAGCCTGAGTGGCAATGAGTATCTGTCGGAGGTTGTTTTGGCACTGCACTCGCCTCGCTGACTCACGTGCGGACTGAATTGCCGGAAGTGCAATTGCAGCCACGATGGCGACTATGCCGATCGACACAAGGAGCTCGATCATGGTAATTCCGCGTCGACGCATGACGGCGTCGCGTTTCGCGGCGACACAAGCCCCCTCACACAATCGCGGGAAGAAACTTCTGGTCAGCGAGGGCAGCCACGTCGATTGTTCCGAGGAACTTCCATGACGACAGTGAGACTGTGCCGACGAGCGATTGCCGCCTGCGTGGCGTGATTGAGTGGAAAGCCGCAATTGAATGGGCGCGACTAACATACTTGGATCTCCGATGACATTGCGTGGAATCTGGCGTGCTGCGGTACGCAGACTGAACGCAGTAAGGTTTGCAATCTCTGAGTAGAGACGGGACTGGGCACACTTTGTCTAAACATTATGCGGATTTACCACCTCAACTCGCCTTAGAACGTGACCAGCTTCACTTGCTGGCCGTTGAGTTCGCCGACCACCTTCGGACTCCGGTGGTCGACGAAATGGTCGAACTTCTCCCTCAGGTTCACCTTGTTCACGGGTTGGTTCGATCGCGGTAGGGACCGCCGTTGCCGGCGGCCCCCCGCACAGATCCGGACGTGAAGGATTACCTCATCCGGCTCCTGCCTTGAGTCGGGCGTGAAAACGGACCCAGGGGGTTTCCTGGAGGATGCGAGGGCGAGGGAGGTATTTTGCGATCAGGCGGGTGAACCGGGTCCAGGTCCAACGATCGCGGCCTTTCTGACTGCGACGCTGGAGGGACTGGAACCACAGCCTCCGAACCGCGTTGGCGAACTGGTCCAGACGCAGTGAGTTGCCGGGTACGGCATGATAATTCAGCCAACCCTGCATGACACGGCGTAACCAGCGTCCGGTCTCTCCCACAGGTCGATGCATGCGGCGTCTCAAGTGGTCCTTGATCGACGCCAGCGTCCGAGTCATTCGGTTCCGATTGCTCAGACGGTTCACACGATATCGACCGTTCCGGCGGCTCCCGGAACGGTCCCAATCGAACGTCAACTGGGACATGGATGGGGTCTCCCGGTTCTCGCGTTTGGAGTTTCCAGACATGCTCAGGTTCTCCGACTCCGCCGTGTCGTTTGACCACTCGCCATGCCGCGATCGAACGTGTTGTCTTCCCCATTACACCACAAGGTCGACACACGGAAACACTGTTTTCGGAGTTCAATAGCTGGCCTGCCTGTGCCTCTGGCCGATGCTACACCCAGACTGTCGCCAGCCTCAGCGTACGGGGCAAGGTCGAGGTGAGCGGCTAACCCTTCCTCGCAGGACTCTCTCATTCCCAACTCCGTCCCGGCTGCGCCGGCTGGGGTGCATCCGTTGGATGGTGGTGTTTAGAGGGATGGGGTTACCCTGTTGGGAGTGTTGATTCTGCCAGAGGCTTGGAGCCTCGCAGTCCCAAGGAGGGTTCCCCCATGAAAGTCGAGATTATCGTACGGGTGGATGGTCGTGAAGTGGGATTGATGGAGCAGGAGGTGGCGACAGCGGAGGCCTTGGAGTTCGAGGAAAGTGTCGAGCGATTGAAGGATCGCGTGGGACAGGCGCTGCTGGAGACCGGTTTTACGCGATTGGCCTCCACTCTGAGGCAGCCTTGGTGCTGCGGACGGAAGATGGTGAACCACGGGAAACGCTGCTGGACCGTCATGAGCCAAAGCGGCCCGGTCGCTCTGGAGCGGAACCGCTATCGCTGCCCAACCTGCAAAGCCTGGCAGACGCCGGCGGATGGGGTGATCTGTTGTGGCACGCATCGCATCACACGGCATCTGGGCCGTTTGCTGTGCCAACTCGCCACGCTGGAGCACTTCACGCGTCTGGAGCAGTTACTGCTGGACCAGCACGGACTGCATCTGGGGCACGATCCCATGATGAAACTGGTCCACGACGTGGGAGGCGCCGCCGAAGCCGAGCGATTGGCGGAGGTGCAACGCTGGCGGGAGCAACCGCCGCAGTCTCGACATTGGCCCGAACCCGAGGTCACTCCGCAGCGGGTGTATGTCAGTTGTGACGGCATCATGTACTGCACGCATCAGACGGAGCCGGACCCCCAGAATCCGGGAGAAAACCGGTTGATCTGGAAGCAGATGCGTGTGGGTTGCGTCTACTGGCAGGACGAGCAGCAGCGCTGGCACAAACAGGTGACCTGGGGGCAGGAAGAGGACTTTCAATCGTTCGGAGCGGCGTTGTATCGGCTGGCCTGCCGCTGCGGTTATCGCCAGGCATCCGAGAAGATCTTCGCCGCGGATGGCGGAGAATGGTGCTGGACGATTCAGCGTCAGTATTTCGGAGAGGCCTCAGGCGTTCTCGACTGGTATCACGCCAGCCAGCACGTCTGGGCCTATCCCGCCTATCGCGCTGCTGACTGGCAGATCGGCAGTGGCATGATCGAATCGACCGCGAAACAACTGGTCGCGAACCCCACCAACCTCTACAGCGCCGCTTGCGGCTACGCCGTGTGCGCGAACGCGATTCAACTTGCCGAGGAAGAATCGCTGACCGCCGAACAACAGACCCAGCGACAAGAGTACATCGACCTGTCCTTCGCATGCCTCCGCGAATCAATCGCCGTCGGCTGGAACGACTTCGACCACATGCAACAGGATCCCGACCTGGCGGTCCTCCGCGACCTGCAGGATTTCGAGGAGTTGATGTCCATCCCACCCCCGCCTCCACTCGTGGAGTGAAGTTTGAAAGCGCTCCGGTGGGTCCCACCGAGGGGCTCCTTCATATGACTTCGAACGTGCTTCGGTCGATGGGACCGGAGCGCGTTCGGCTGTGTCCGCATCACACATCTTGGGCGTTTTCAACAACAGGGAATAACGGCCTTGTCGTAAACTGGCTGAGTCCCAGGCACCCCGCCGCCAAAGTCATGCGGAACGACGTAAAAGGTCTTCATCCACGCGTCGACATTGATTGGCTCGAACCGGCTCTCCGCTGGTTCAAATCGGATTGGCTGACCGGGATTGACGTCGCGCAGGACTTCGGAGTTCTCCACGACAACGGTGCCATTAACGATTACGAATGGGATGCCCGTCGACGGCAGCGAACCCTGCACGTATGTCGCGTTGTCCGTCACTGTCTCAGGATCGAAAACCGTGATATCCGCGACCATCCCTTCCTGCATTCGGCCTCGCTCCTGCATTGCGGTCAGCCCCATTTCACCCAGCGGCCGGGCTGAGTTAAAACTGAGTTGTGCAAGGCTCTGCATCAGCGGGATTGCGTGTTCGCGTCCCAGGCGAAGTGCCTTGGCACATGAGCCCGCGCCGCGCGGATGGCTGTTCGGCAGATCCTCATATCGTGTGTCCCACGTGATGTCGTCGCTGAGGATCGGCATTGTGTCGGAAGCGATGGCGACTCCCGGCAGCCGCAACCAATCCGCAATGGCCTCTTCGGGCATCTTGTACACGATGACGATTCGGGTTGGCTGAGTTCTGATCATCTCAGCTCGGCTTTCTTGCGTATAGAACTCGCCGGTTAGCGCGTCCTGGATCGTCTCCTCATACTTATAGCCAAGTTGATCGACCCAAACCTCCGGCTCCAAGAACACGGCATTCAGCGCGGTCGACCCCGCCGCATACGGATAGAGTTCACCCCAGACGTTCATGCCCCGCTCTTGCATTCGAGTCAACAGTTCGTGGACCAGATTGTATCCTGGGTTGTTGAAGTGGCAGGCAATGGCGGGCGCGCCAAGTGCCGCAGCGTTGGCCAGCATCTCCTGAATCCCATTCGATTCCGTTGTATCTGTGCCTGGCGTGTACCGGAAGTGGAAGCCGCACTGGCGGCCGTAGAGTCCTGCGAGTTTCTGAATCTCAAATACCTCACGTGCCGAGACGCCGTCGCGCATATAGCCGAGCGTCGAACCAATTCCGATCGAGCCGGCTGTCAGGCCGGCGTCGAGCACTCGCAGAATCTCGTTGCCTTCGTCGAGCGTGGGGCGCCGGGACGACCAGCCCGTTCCGGCAGCCCTCGTCTCACCAGCTGCCGGAGCGTCCATACCGGTCGCACGGTCAAGCACGAGTGAGCGCGCCAGCTCGTGTGCCGAGGCCGCCCCGTAATTCACCTGGTTGTTGCCCTCCCGCATCGAGTACCACTCGCTCATCAGTGTCCCAAGCGTTCCCACCTCAAGGTCCATCACC
Source organism: uncultured Planctomycetaceae bacterium (assembly GCA_942492405.1). Lineage (GTDB taxonomy): Bacteria > Planctomycetota > Planctomycetia > Planctomycetales > Planctomycetaceae > JANNSB01. The sequence continues at coordinate 223,542 of CALOES010000041.1, read as the reverse complement.
GTTGTCCGTCCGTCACGCAGCGCCAACTTGTTTCCCATCGGCCGCGGCCAGTGATAGTGAGTGTCGATGAACCCCGGCGCCACGACATGCCCGTCCGCGCTGATTTGACGTCCTCCCCTGAGAACTTCTTTGGTGATGGCGACGATCCGACCGTCCTTGACACCGACATTGGCAATCTCGTCGAAGCCGGTCTCCGGATCCATCACTCGGCCGTTGCTAATGACCAGATCAAAAGCCTCATCAACTTGTGCCCACGCCAAGGACCCTGTGCTGGCGGTGGCAACCGCTGATGTAGCTGCGGTATTGAACTGGCGACGGGTCATATTCCTTTCGCTCATCGCTTGTGTCTCCTCGATGCAGAGTGAAGTTGTATCTGAAGGGCGTGCAATCCAAACGGCCGCAGGCACTTTGATGGGCGAGCGTGCAAACGTTAACGGCGTTTGTCAACACCTCAAGCATCGCGTGCGAATCCGCACCGCCCGATGTCGTCGTGAACACGACTCGCACGCCGTCCTGGTTGAGTTTCAGTCCATTGATGACCGACGGAATCAGACTGACTGGATTGTACGGACTGGCAAATTGCGGGGCTGGCGTGAGAATCATTTGCACAGAGCCTCCACCTTCTTATCCGCCGCCATTCCTGAACAATGGCGTGGCCAGGAATGCCTGAATGATGGCAGCGTTGGCGATGTCGAGGAAGAACGCGCCAACCAGCGGGACTATCAGGAATGCCTTTTGCGAAGCGCCGAGTTTCTCGGTGACGGCATGCATGTTGGCGATTCCCACCGGCGTCGCTCCCAACCCCAAACCGGAAAAACCAGCGGCGATGACGGCCGCGTCGTAGTCGCGTCCCATGGCCGGAAAAACCACCAACAATGCAAAGACTGTCATCACGCCGATCTGAACAAGCAACACCACAAGGAGTGGCCCGAAGACACCTGCCAGACCCCACAACTGGAGGCTCATTAGGCTCATTGCCAGGAACAATTGCAGGCTCACGTCGCTGCACAGGCTGACGGACGGTTTGTCCAGTTCGATACCGAGCAGGTCCAGGCCGTTTGTAATCGTGATACCGACGAACATGGCGGTCAGAAAACCGGGCAGCGGTACCGACCAGCGATGCCCCAGCCACTCATTCACCAAAGCGCCGGCCGCAATACAGATGACCAGCACAAAGATCGAATCGAGCATTCCGTTCAGCGTCACCGGGCCGCTGGCCTCGGTCTGTTCGGGTCCAGGGACGTAAGTCTGCCTCGAAGCGTCGCCGGTGAGATTGTTCTTCGAGATCAACCGGTTCGCGATTGGGCCGCCGATGAGGCCGCCAGCGATCAAGCCGAATGTAGCGCACGCAAGACCCAATTCGACTGCACCAGGAAGACCCTGGTTGGACGCAAGTTGACCGTAGGAGATCGCCGACCCATGCCCACCGGCAAACGCGATGCTGCCCGCGAGTAGGCCGTAGGCCGGATGACCTCCGAAGGCGAGGGCGACGCCAATTCCGGCGACATCCTGCAGGACGAGGAATGCAACCGCACAAACAACCAGAATCGCTAGCGCCTTCCCTCCATTCAGCAGCGTCTTGAGCTTGGCGGACAACCCGATTGTGCTAAAGAACACAAGCAGCAGCGTGTCACGAAGGCTGAGATCGAACTCAACTTGGCGATTGGTGACGGCGAATATGATTGCGACTGTTACACTGCACAACAGCCCGCCGCTGACCGCTTCCGGGATGTTTAAGTCCCGGAGAAACCGGATCCTTGAGGTCAAGAAGCGACCGGCGTAGAGCACGGTCACTGCGACAATGACCGTCCACGGCACGTCCAAGTGAGTAACGATTGGATGATCCATTGATGGAGGTACTGCTGATTGCTGCCCGATGATTGAAGATAGGTTCATACCAACGCAACACGCCATCAACAACCAGCATTCAGCCGGCGGAATGGGCCATCCGGTGTGTACCCTCACGATTGCTGAGAATCCGCTCGCTGTGTGAGCAAGGAGACAAGCAGCAGCGAAAGTGCGTCGGAGTCGATCACCGGAGCAAGTTGCCGACTTTGCTATTCGTGCATTTATGCCACGCACCGCTCGTAGCTACTGAGCAACCCGCCCAGCCGCGTCCGACACACGACCTACTCGACATCCGGAGAGTCACGTTCGCTCGTCAGTGTTGACACAATGCCCCAGCGTATTATCTCAGCTTATGTAGAAGGACGACATCCGGGCTGACCAGTCGCAACTCGGCTGACCATTGTCTGGCGAGCCAGGAGAAGGTTTCGTCCGCGAAAAACGCCACGTGAGTCGGATCGTTCTTGTAATGCCAGTTCGCGAAAGCGGACTGGTTCAGCACGCGCTTGGTCACGATGCCGAGCCATCCACCAGGCGTGAGCAAGTTCCAAATGCGCTGCAGGTCTAAACGTGGGCGGTGCAGATGCTCGACGACTTCCGTGGCAGTCACAAAGTCGTACTCCTGCTGCCACACCTCGGAATCGGGTTCATAGAAAGGATCGAAGATCGCAGTCGGATACCCCGCTTCGGCCAGCATCAGCGAAAGTGTCGGGCCAGGACCACAACCGAAGTCAAGGCCACGTGCTCCAGGTGTGAGCACCTCAAGCAGCGGCTGCGCGAGGCGATTGAGGAATTGACGGTAGCGGTCATCTGAGGGATCGTTTTGGTGCAGGTCGTAGCACGTTTTCTCCGCCTCCGGAGGCAGGAAATAACGGGAGGGGACGAACACCAGACTGCAAGCTTCACAACGTCGATACTCACGGCGTGAGTCTCGATGAAAGAAGGCGGTCCCACCGACTGTGCATAGTGGGCATTCATTCAATCGCTGCTCTTCATTCACATCAGAAACCTTGTTTCGGATGCCAGTCGATTAGTTGTTCGACTATGATCCAGACAGCTCGAAACGTGAACGTGCAGCATTCGAACTGTTGTACTGTCTTGCTGGAGAGAATGTCTCGATGATGGTGAGCGTCTTCTGTTCGCATCAAAAGAAGTGCCGGGAAGACGTCCCTGGTCGTCGCAAAACAGCCGCGATCGAATTGGATCATACCATGTCATTACCGTTGTTTGAATCTTCTCCTCGCAGAGTCAAGATTCTCGACCGACCTTGAAGTTCTTTGACAACTGAACGTTGAGGGAGCGTACGTCAATAGCCAATCGGTCCGTGCGGGTATCGGTGCCGAGAATCCGCGGGTGATCTGCCGCCACATTAAGCAAGATTTGTCGAGCTTCTTCCCTATTACTGCCGTAAACAACGTCTAATGAGGTGGCGATGCAGTTCACGGATCCCGTCCGCGTCCAATTCAGAATTGCGCCAGTGGTCAGGCATATCCGAACCAGGAATGCAACCAGAGGTCGTCGCCAGCGATGTCCGCCACGAGTTCTTGGCGACATTGAGGCGTTACGATGTGCGGATGTCGTTTGATTCGACGTCTCGATGATCGACCAGTTCAGCCGCGATACACTCGGCGGCAAGCTATTGCAGATGGTCTCCCTGATATCCCCACCAGAGACGCAGAAAACCACCGGTCAGCGGACTGCATCAACGAGCCACTGATTCGTTGGATCGAGGTTTGAGGGTCCGACAAGACCGCAAACTGAAAGATCGTATTGCGGCGAAAAGACGCGGAGTATCACACTAACCGGGAAGGAACAACGCGGCTTCAATCGTGATACCAGGACCAAAACCCAGGCTGACGCAAGGGAGTCGATTTTGCTGCGTAATAAAACGGTCGATGATAAAGAACACCGTGGTGGACGACATGTTTCCGAATTCGTGCAAGACGTCAAACGACTCGGAAACCGCCTCGTCGTTCAACTCCATCGCCGCTTGAAACGCGGACAGAATCTTCGGTCCTCCGGGGTGAACGGCCCATCCGCGAATGTCCTCGGGTTTAAGGCCGTGTTTGTTCAGCCACTCTTCCAACCAATTCCGAATGTGCGTCTGAATCAGCTCGGGGAGTCTTGGGGAAAGTGTCATGGCAAAACCATGATCGAGGATTCTCCAGGTCATCATCTCTTGAGAACCAGGGACGACGAATGAGGCCGAATCGGCGATGGTCCATTCGGAGCCGCTTTCGCATTTCGCTTGAGCGTTCATCCCGTACAACGCGATGGAGCCATCTGCAAACAACGCATTGGCAATGATCTGGTCGGCTCCACCAGCGTATTGATAGTGTAGGCTGCACAACTCAGTTGCGCACATCAGTATTCGTGCCTCGGGATCCGCATTCGCGAACGCGTTTGCGACTCGCAATCCATTCAATCCACCATGACAACCCATGAATCCCACATGAGTGCGCTGCGTCGACGCCTGCAACGGAGTTTGGCGAATGAGTTCCAGGTCAAAGCCGGGCGAGGAGAAACCACTGCACGAAACAGTAACCAGATGAGACACCGTCGATGGTTCGAATCCCGTGACCTGCCGCAACTGTTGTACTGCCTTCAACGACAGTCTGCCGGCATGCTCTTCAAAAACCGCCATCCGCTCCGCCGTCGAAGGGCCCGTATGGGTACCGTCTGTCGCGGCATAGAGGGACTGTCTGTCGAGCAGTCTGCCGGAGGACGCGTTGAGTACAACGCTGTGTCGTTGACGAACCCGAGTCTTTTCGTAGAGCACCGGAAGCAGACGCCGTTCCTTGTCCGACCCGATAAAAAAGCTGTCCGAGATTTGATGCCGATCGCCTAAAGTGAAACAGTTATCGGGCACGGCTTTGCCGATACCAATAATCCGCATAGGCATCCCTTAACTCCTTACATACGAGCGAGGTCCATGAATGGACCGTGTCAATGGGCGTGCCAGCCCTGGCATGACACCCAGACAGCGGATCGCCTCACGAACCAATTTCGGATACCCCAGTAGGCGACGGATAACATGACAGGTCAACTGCCGCTGCTGAACCGACTTCCGGTAGTGAATCTGCCATTTGGTGATCATATCACCTTCCCAGCGGTTAATGGCCAACTGGGCAAGAGGCAGCACAGCGCGCGCGCATGCGAATGCCCACCCGATTCCCTCGCCAGTGAATGGTTCGACATAACCGGCCTCGTCGCCAAGGAAAAACACGCGATGTTCCGCCGGGACTCGCAAGGAGCGAGTCAAAGCGGGCGTTCCCTTCCAGTCTGCTCCCTCAAGGTTTCGCGGAACCGGAAATCCGGCCTGATCGAGTAACGCATGGATGACCCCCGGCAGTCCTCCGTGTCGATTTGTCGCCTTGGATTTGATCGCAGCGGCCATGTTTAACCGACCATCCTCCAAACGCACGAGACCAAGATAGCCCTCGTTGCCGCTGGCCATGTAGATCGTCGATGGGAAAAACGCGGGGTGTTCTGGAAGAATTGCCGCCACACCGATCTTGGAGTTAGTGGCGACAGTCTCCTGGAGGCAGGAACCATCGATTCCGTGGTGGCTCAACCCTCTGCAGGATAGCACCAGTCGCGCTCGGAGAATTTCGCCATCAGTTTTCGCCGCCGACAGTGTCACCGTTCGCCAATCGTTCGAAGCCGCCGACACTGTTGCTGAAAGACCGGAGATCAACTCGGCTCCACTGGAGATCGCTGCCTTCAATAGTGCAGTATCCAGTCGTTCGCGGGAGATGACGGAGCCTCCATGAACCGACAATGACACTTGTCGCCGACAGGCCCCCATCACGAATCGGTCGAGGGGTGTGGCATCGTTAAGGATCTCCGCAAGACCCATCTGCCGCAGGCTGCTGATGGACCGACCACTCAGGCAACATCCGCAGACCTTTGCTCGTGGGAATTGGCTGCGTTCAACAATCAACACCTTCGCGCCGGCTCGTGCCAGCAGCATGGCCGCAGTGCTTCCGGCCGGACCAGCTCCGATGACGATAATGTCCCAGATTCGCAAGACGGCGTCTCCAGGATCAATCGTGGAACGGACAATCATCAGCTCGTGGTTGGACACCATGTCATTAACATCCTTTGTGGCCAGACATGGACTACACTGGCGGTTTGTAGACCGCTCCGATTGCAGAGATCCCGCATCTCTCTCACCGAAAATGCTGCCCGCACCGACAGCGGGCCGTCGGTATGCACGACGACTGATCGCGACAACAGCCGTGTGACGATCCACGCAAGCAGATATCCAGTGACCGTGCGGCGCAAATCGCTCACCACCACCATCTGGCATGCGGCACCGGCCATGTTTCTGAGCAACTGTTCTGCGTCATCATCATCGAGGTGATGCAAGAACAAGGTGCAATAGACGACATCGAAACCACTCGGAAGCCCATCGGCCAAGGCGTCTCTGAGTTCAAATTGAACATCGCTCTCGTGACTCGTAGCATTTCGCCGTGCATAGTCAATCGCGGTGGCACTAATGTCGCAGCCCACGACTTTTACCAATTGTCCTGCGTTCCTGACCGTTCGGGCAAGATCGATGGCGACATCTCCCCCTCCGCAAGCCACGTCGAGAATCTTGACAGGTCTTTGAGGGTTCGGTGCGATGCCGTCTGCAATGACTCTCCAGAGTCCCTGGGCTGTACGACTCAAACGGTTGACGCGTCGCAGTCCACGCAGTGCCGTCACATGGCTGGCCGAATCGATTGAGGGATTATCCATCAACTCAGGCTGACGGTCGCGTTCAGACAGTCCGTGCATTCCCACAACCCCGATGCTGATCAGCTTTCGCGGCGGAGGACAAAGAATCCGTAGCGCATCACTCCCAGATAATACGCGCTGAGTAATCTCGCCAGAGTGATAGCAAAGACTCGATTCTCCATACCCTTGTCAAACAAGGCATTACGGTATTCTCCCGAAGTGAACAGCTTGCCCACAAGGCGGGATAGGCAAATCCACCAGGTTTTCCGGACACGCCGACTCCAATCCTGAAAGCAATCGACGACAAGTCCGCTTTGTCGCATCAGCGTTTGATATTCACTGGCACTACCGATTCCCGCCAGTCGACCTTCGCGGCAAATGGGCTCGATCAAGTGGCGTATCTGCCAGGCTCGCGGGTGCTCATTGTGCATCCACACAGTAATTGCCGCCCGCCCGCCAGGTTTCAATACCCGACGAATCTCGCGAAAGTAGCCCGGCTTATCCGTGACGTGAGTAAAGCACTCGATCGAAACGACGGCATCCATCGATCCATCCGCCAGGGGATTCTCCAACCAATCGCAGAGATGAAACTCCGGGTTGTCGGCATTCGTGTTTTGTCCGACGGCAAAGGCGTGCTGCGCCGCCGACACCGTGAACCCGACCACTCGGGATGACATCGTCTCAGCCAGCCAGCGTGAAGTCCCTCCATACCCGCAACCGACATCGCAAACGCTCTGTCCCGCGGAGATCCCGGCACCTTGGGCAACCACTTCGACCAGTCGGACGACCGCTTCGCTTGGCCGTTCGCCCCCGCTGGTCCAAAGCCCGTGATGGACATGCTCCCCCCAGATTTCGCGGTAGAAGCCATCAAGCTGGTCGTAATGGCGACCGACTTCTTGAACGCTGACAACCGATTCTGGGTAAATCATGATGGTTCGCAGTTCGCCTGCAGCCAGTCCGCTAATGGATCGAGACATGAAATCTTGCCAAGGCCGGTTCTTGCCGGAGACAGACGCTTCTCCGATGCAACTTTCGCCCCATAGCATCGTCGAAGGCTCTTTTATATCGCATGTCGATCAAGGCGGATTCTAACTTCGGGTGATCGAGGACTCCTTCTATCTCGGCAGGAGTTCCTTTGCATCGTCATATGGTGTCTCCGGGTCGCTCGTCGTGCTGCTGGTCCGGGTGTATCATTCGGCGCAGATTGTGTTCTTCGGCGCGAAGCTGACTCAAGTCTACGCGAATCGATATGGAATACGCATTGTTCCGAAGGATTACGCTGAAGGTGTCACTCCGGAGAGCCGGGCCCAACAAGGGATGCCTCCGCCGACCACGGTTGAGAAGTCTCATGTCCCCACGAAACACCAATAACGAAATCGCTCCCATGCTCGAGTGCGTGGAGATCTATGTCCCCAAGAAGCTGGAACATCTCTCGGAGCTCTACAACTACTTACGAAGAAAACTGACCGATCGAGGCGATGGCCACGATCAGCAGGTTCCGATTGATGGTTTTTCACTCTACGAAGTCGATGGCGCCTTCTATGGCGAGCGAGTCTACGAAGAACGGACCCTAGTGATCCGACTATTGATCTCGCGTGCGGCCAGCGACAACGACAATTCGATACGCGACAAGATTCGGGCGCTGGGTAGCGAAGTCGCCGCCACGGTGGCGATCACCGAAGAGGAACTGTGGATCTGTCACTATCCGCAGCATGTGGTGATCTTTCGACCAAGGTCTACGCCGCGAGTGTGAACCACATCGAGACATTCCACCCGAATTATTTGCCTGGCAGATGTTCCGCCATCCGCTATCGCTATTACCGCTGTCGCTCAACGGCGGGTGCCCCTTCGAGGGGCACCGTCCGGCCAGAGATTCCGAACGGCCGACTCCATCCCCAACCTGCTTCGGTGACATTCATTGTGCCAAGCAAAGCTTGGGAAAGGGGGATGAGATGTAGAACGCAGATCTGAAACCTTTCATCGGAACCTTGCGGGTGAAAAGCCCGTCCGGTAGCGCCTGACCAGCGGCCGGAAGCGAGTCTTGCGTCGTGCGTGGCAACGCGTCTGGCGAAGCGTAGACAGTGAGTCCGAAAGCCATGCGATTGAGCTTCGAAAGACCTTTTGCGGGAGCCTTTGCCGTTGAATGACCAAGCGTACCGACGCACCCGCAAGGCTGCCGCTGTGGGCGTGGATGGAGTGACCGCGGAGGAATATGAACAGGATCTGGAGGGCAACCTGCAGCGCCTGCTCGACCGCGCGAAGTCCGGTACGTACCAGGCTCCGCCTGTGCGGAGAGTGCACATTCCGAAGGGCGGTTCGGCTACCGAAACTCGCCCGCTCGGAATTCCCACACTGGAGGACAAGATTCTCCAGAGGGGGGTCGTCATGTTGCTGGAGCCGATCTACGAGCAGGACTTTCGGGACTGTTCGTACGGCTTACCACCGAGTCATCGCCGCGCGTTCTAGTGTGAGCACGACGACGCCATCTTGAAATAGAGTGACCGTCCCCGTGGACTGGCTGACCGTGACACCTATCGCGTGTGTTTCCGCGGTGATTGCGGCTGCAGCCTGGTGCCGGGCACCCAGACCACCGAGAAGATCTGTCACGTGGGATTTCGGGACCAGATACGTGCCGGCACTCTTGATTGCTCCATCCGGTTCAATAATGAACGCTCCGTCGAGAAGTGCGAATTCCTTCACTGTTTCCGTCAGGCTGGGGTCAAGGATGTTGCGCAAGCGGCGCGAGAAGCCATGAAACGGATTGAGGACCAACTGCTGCGTATACCGCATCACCTGTCGAGTGTCGCCGATGACAAACATGGCGCCGATCGGATGGGCCTCTCGGCCTTCCGACGCCAACTCTATGGCCAAAGACAAGACTCGCAGGATGACGGCTGGCGGAATGTTCGTCGTGGCTTGTTCTTCCGCCTCAGGGAACATGGCCCGGAAGTGGGCAGCGGTCCTCGTCACTGCAATACTATCCAAGGCTTGACTACGTGGTCCGGTAATGCAGACGACTTCTCTCTCATGATCCACGAGTCCGTTGGCAGCCGCCAACAGCAAGCCTAGATTTGCCCGGTCCATACGGGACAGACTGGCATGCGGGATGTCGAACAGATAGGTGTTGGCCCGGCCCGGTACCACCTCATCCATATTCTTGGAGGTAATAATGAGCAGTCGCCCTGGCCAGGATGTCAGTGGTTCCCACGGAACGCTTTGATCATGGTCCATGGCGAGTAGGATTGCCTGAGCAGACAATGACTCGGCCAATCCCACAGCGTGGCGGACAACGGCGAGGCTCCGACTCGGTACCTCCGCCGTCTGCGGTCGATGTAGTGGCTGCTGTGCGGCTCTTTCCACGAGTAGCTGTTCGATGTTACGAACATGCCGTGCTCTGACAAGATCCTTTCGGAATTCTTTGTCGTTCAGTAACTCGGCCACGGCTGCGAGCACCTCCAGGTGCATTCGCACACGGCCTTTGCCCGCTACCAGCAGGACAATCAAATGCAACTTGCTGCCTGTTGCCAGGTAGTCCACGCCGGTCTTACTTCGTCCGAATACGAGTCGAAAGTTACCGGCCCACTTGATCATTGCGTGAGGCAAAGCCAGACCATGGTCGACGATCGTGTGCGCGGTCGCCTCTCGCTCCTCGATTGCCTTCACGACGTCGTCTGGGAGAACGTTCTCATCCGCCCAGTTTACTGCGTTTACGAGTTCACGTATCGCGCTCAACCTCGTTACGGCGGACAACTCGACAATGTGCATCGTGTTAACGAGTTCGTCGATTTTCACTTTGCATTCCCCTCCTCTCCATCCGATGGCCTAAGACCCAGACATACCGAGAGTCTGGCAATCGACTTCTATCTCGTCTCACTCATATCACTCGTCTCAGAATCCACCTGCTGGTCGAGGCGCATTCTCAACTTGCAGCCCAATCCCCTTGATCTGCTGACTGTATCGAGTCAAAGCGAAACGTACACGAGCCTCAATGTAGAGGTGGTCTGCCTTAAAAATCTGTACCGGTGGTTCGGACGAACTCGCAGCGCGAAATGAGCTGGCATTCCTTGCGCAGGTAGGAATCACTGCGACGGCGCTCTGGTGGGTCCCACCGGGTCAAAGACCGGACGCAAGTTTCGCTTCGACTCCAATGCTGACTCGGTCGGTCCAGGCAGCATTCAGGAATGCGGTACAGTCCCTATACTGCGGCCTGTGGATCGTCATTCCACGCAGTCATGCCCCGTGTGAGGCCACATGCACGTCAAGCGAGATCTCTTGTTCGGCAAACTCGCCTTGGCGCTGTTAGCATCTACTGACTGAGAGTGTCGATCCGGCGAAAGTCAGTCGTGGCGTAAATCGTGCCGGAGCCAATGAGCCGAGTCGAAGGCGTAGTTTCCCTGAGAAAGCGCTGGCGGAGTGTCACAAACCTCGGCCGCAGCCACACTCACTGTCGAGAAAGGATGTCGCATGGCGGTACCAACGCATGCCGATCGAGACGCTCAAGTGCTGAGTCGCATCCAGGAACGAGTGCTTTGGCTGGCCGTCCAGCAGATTCACCATGCGAACCACGAACGTCGAGCAGCCGATTCGATGAAGGTGGGTGGTCACCAAGCCTCGTGTGCTTCGGTGGTCACGATCATGACAACGCTCTTTTTTCGGTTCATGCGATCGGGGGACTTGATCTCGGTGAAGCCACACGCCTCACCCGTTTTTCACGCGATTCAATACCTGTTGGGGAATCTCGACGTATCGTATCTCAAACGATTGAGAGACCACGGGGGCTTGCAGGCGTACCCCAGCCGGACCAAGGATCCCGACCGCGTCGACTTCTCCACGGGATCCGTCGGTCTGGGTGCGGTTGCTCCCAACTTTGCTGCACTCGTCGACACCTATTTGCGGACGCATCAGTTTGGCCTGGCGGACGAACACCGCAGGTTCATCAGTCTCGTTGGCGACGCGGAGTTGGATGAAGGCTCCGTCTGGGAAGCCATCGCCGAGCCCTCCATGGCGGGCGCCAAGCACGTGCTGTGGATCGTGGACCTCAATCGTCAAAGCCTCGATCGGGTGATCCCCGGCGTTCGCGTACGCTCCTGGCGTGAAATGTTCGCGGCCAACGGATGGGACGTGATCGACGCAAAATACGGGCGGCATCTCAAGGCCGCATTCGACGAACCCAATGGAGAACTGCTGAGAATCTGCATCGACGAGCTGTCGAATGAAGCCTACCAGCGACTACTGCGACTGCCGGCCTCGGACCTGCGTCAGTGGCTTCCCCTCAAGAGCCGCTACTCGCACGAGCTTCGCAGACTGCTCGACCGTTGGGACGATCGTCAACTTCACGACTTGTTCTGGAATCTGGGGGGACACGACATCCACGAGCTCGAGGCCGCACTCTCCAGGTCCACGAGACACTCCGAACCGTCGGTGATCTTTGCATACACGCTGAAGGGTTGGAGACTACCGTCGGTGGGGCATCCACAGAACCACGGCGTATTGCTCACCCAGGATCAAGTGGACTTACTGCGTACCGACCTGGCCATCTCGGATGAGGACGTATGGGAGCGGTTTGCGCCGCACACGGCCGAGGGTGCCTTGTGCGACCAAGTGTCGCAACGGCTGCGTTACCACGAATCCGTCGCACTGCCCACTGCGCACGTTGAGATCCCTTGCGAAATTCGATCTGTATACAGTGGGACACGATCCACACAACAGACATTTGGCCTAATCCTCAGCACACTCTCGCGCGAGTTTCCCGAGCTTGTGGAACGGCTCGTCACGGTGAGCCCGGATGTCGCGAGTTCAACCAACCTGGGGGGTTGGATCAACAAGCACGAGGTGTGGCGGCTCAACGAGCCAGAGGAATTGCCCCAGGATCGTGAACCGGCACTGCTGCATTGGACGGAGTCCCCCCACGGTCAGCATATCGAATTTGGGATCTCGGAAAACAACCTGTTCCTCATGCTGGGGCAACTGGGGCTGTCCCAGGAACTCTTTGGGCAACTCTTGCTGCCCATTGGCACGCTCTACGATCCTTTCATCCGCCGCGGCCTGGATGCCTTGTTCTACAGCATTTACTCCGGGGCCAATTTTATCGTGGTCGGCACTCCCTCAGGGATCACGCTGTGTCACGAGGGTGGCATCCACCAATCCCTGTTAACGCCATCGATTGGTGTCGAGTTACCAGGTTTGGCGGCCTATGAGCCATGCTTTGCTCAAGAGCTCGAGTGGATCATGCTGGATGCGTTAGGCCGCGTGTCGCGTCGTGAGGGGTCCACCTATCTTCGCCTGACGACGAAACGCGTCGACCAAGCGATGTTTCCTCAGGTTACCGATGCACAGGCGCGCGAACAGTTGCGACGGCTGGTCATCGCCGGTGCTTACCGGCTGCGAGATTGTCGTGATCTCACGGGTTACTTCCCCGGCCGTAACGTCGTTCACCTGTTCGCATGCGGTGCGATGATTCCGGAAGCATGTGACGCTCACCACCGTTTGCGAGACCACGGCATCTTTGCAAACATCATCAATGTCACAGGGCCGGGTCCGTTGTACGCACATTTCCAGGGATTGGTCCATGGAGCGAACAGCCCTGGAGACGACCTGCTCGACCTGCTGGTCCCTCCCAGTGAACGTTCCGCTCCAGTGGTGACGGTAGTGGACGCGCATCCTCACTCGCTGGCCTGGATTGGGAGCGCTCTCGGAACGCGAGCTTGGCCACTCGGAGTGGTGGAATTCGGTGAGTCCGGTAGCCTGAACGACTCTTATCGCGAGCATCGCATCGACGTCGATCGCATCGTCTCAACCTGTCTTGCGGCGCTCCAATTCGGCAAGGATTGAGGCCGTATTGACCGAATTGTCTAGCTTTGCGAAAGAGCCTCGGTGGGTCCCACCGAAGGCACTTCCAGGCGGACGCACTACGGTCACCTCTTCTACCGTGGATCAGGCTCGTAGTTGCCTTCGTAGAGGTGGATCCTCAATTTGATCAGCCCCATTTGACGAAGTACCGCTCGCGGTACGGCCATAAGAGTTGCCTTAAGCCTCGTGGCAGTAAAGACTTGTATCGCAGCATCGAAATCAAGGTTTTTGCCTCGCAGGCTGTAGCTTGCAAGGCAAAAACCTTGATTGCGTTCGAGTAGGAAATTGGCCAAGCGATGGGCCGAGCGCGAACAGCCTCTCGACTGTGCCGACCTCAATTCTTGTTGATCAATGTCCGGCGGGCAAGATCAACATTGGGCTGGCTGCACTCGCAGAATCACCCCGGTAATCGGAACAACGCGGACCCCGCATGTGTGGCATTTCGCTCCTTACGGCCTCGATCGAAAGTGAAAGGTTGTAAATGTTCTCGACTCTCATTCAGCCACTTGCGAGATTCTTGGGCATCGATGCGCTGTTGGATGCGAGAATTTAATCCGTCGTGCGTCGCAGACGTGTTCCATTCCGCTCGCAGCTCATGTCGATGCGCGATATCGCACAGTTGGCGCAACACAAGCCGAATGTGTGCGATGTTGTGTTGGGTACTGTGAGCTGTCACAACCCTTCGCAACAAGTCGGGGCCGCTCGCGGATCTGCTCACGCCGTAGCATGCTTCAAGCGTTGGCGATGGTATGATGTGTGCTTTCCAAATCAGCCAATGAACGACGTCACGCAGATCCTGCAACAGATCGAAACAGGCGACCCGTCGGCGGCGGAGCAGTTGCTGCCGCTGGTCTATGAAGAGCTGAGGAAAATGGCGGCGGCAAAGATGGCGCACGAATCGCCCGATCACACCTTACAGGCAACCGCGCTGGTCCACGAGGCCTACGTCCGGCTCGTCGATTCCGATAGGGCCCAGCACTGGAACAGCCGTGGGCATTTCTTTTCAGCAGCCGCTGAATCGATGCGACGGATACTCGTCGAGTACGCACGCCACCGACAACGGTTGAAGCATGGGGGAGAATTCGCGGAAGTCGACCTCGACTCTGACGCGTCTGAATCTAAGAATGACAGCGTTGTCCTCTACGTGAGCGACTCGCTTGAGGCGCTTGCCGTCCAGAGCGCTCAGGCAGCAGAACTGGTAAAACTGCGTTTCTTTGCAGGTTTCTCGCTTCCACAAGCTGCGGAGATGCTGGGCGTATCGTCCCGAACCGCCGACCGATTATGGGCTTATGCCAAGGCATGGCTGCACAGGGAACTCCATGCCTAGACCCGTCGGTCGCTTGAAAGAATTTCTTCACATATCGTGGCGAGGTTTGCACGCCGTTGTCGCACTGAAGGGTAGAGGGAGCTGTCTTCAGCCACTCGCAGCAGGTGACACCGATGAACGAATGCGACATCTTCGTGGCCGCACTGGAGTTTGACTCACAGAGTGAGCGCACGGCGTACCTGGACCGGGCCTGTCAGGGGAATCTCGAATTGCGGCGGCGACTGGAGCAGTTGCTCAATTCTCACGCTGCCGCAGACAGCCTGCTGGACCATCCCGCCGTCGAGGCGGCGACGCAGTTGTTTGCCGATACCAAGGATGCCGACGGCGAAGACGTCAGCCGGACGACGCCCTGCGCCGAGCCGATTCCGCTTGATTTCCTCGAACCTCCGGAAGTGCCTGGTTTACTGGGTCGACTTGGGCAATACGACATTCTCGAAGTCGTCGGTCGCGGTGGCATGGGCATTGTCCTCAAAGCCCAGGATGCGAAACTCAACCGTGTGGTGGCCGTCAAGGTGCTGGCACCAGAACTGGCATCCAACCCCACCGCCCGCAAGCGGTTCTCCCGGGAGGCCCAAGCTGCGGCAGCGGTCAGCCACGACCATGTCGTCACGATTTATGCCGTCGAAAACCATGCGGGCCAGTTGCCCTATCTGGTGATGGAGTTCATCGACGGACAGTCGTTGCAGCAGAAGCTCGATGCATCCGGTCCTCTCGAACTCAAAGAGATTCTGCGAATCGGTCGGCAGATCGCGGCCGGTCTGGCAGCCGCTCACCAGCAGGGACTGATTCACCGCGACATCAAACCTTCGAACATCCTGCTGCAGAACGGCGTCCAGCGGGTGCAGATTACCGACTTCGGCCTGGCTCGGGCGGTGGACGATGTCGGCATGACGAAGACCGGCGAAGTGACCGGCACGCCGCAATTCATGTCTCCCGAACAGGCGCAGGGGCATCCGGTCGATGTGCGGAGCGACCTGTTCAGCCTGGGCAGCGTGCTGTACGCAATGTGCACCGGCCGTTCGCCGTTTCGGGCTGATTCATCGGTCGCCACGTTGCGGCGCGTCTGTGACGACGTGCCGCGACCGATTCGGGAGATCAACGCCGACACCCCCAACTGGCTGGTGGACATCATCAACCGGCTGCTCGAAAAGAAACCCGACGACCGCTTTCAGACAGCGGACGAAGTGGCGGACCTGTTGGGCAAGCATCTGGCCCATCTGCAGGATCCCCACTCAACGCCATTCCCGGGGACGATTCGACCCATCCGCAGTCGGCAGCAAGAGGGTGCGCGCCGTCGGTACTGGCAGGCCGTGGGTCTGGCGCTGGTCGTGTTAGCTGCAACGTTCGGTGTGACCGAAGCGACGGGTGTGACGCAGTTCTCGTCGAGCGTCATCCGCATCGTCACCGGTGAAGGGACACTCGTGATCGAAGTCGACGACCCGACCATCGAGATCTCACTCGATGGCGAAGAACTGACCATCACCGGGGCCGGTTTCCAGGAGTTGCGACTGCGACCTGGCCAGTACCAGTTCCGTGCGACGCGGGACGGTGAGACGATCACGCAAGAGTTAGTCACGATCACTCGTGGCGATCGGCAGGTGGTGCGCGTTTCAGTTGCGCCTGCCGGTGATGCCGTCGGTGGGTCGCAGCTTTCGGATCCCCAAACCGATGTTTGGCGGACGAACGTGTCACAACTCAACAGCCAAGCGATCACCCTATACCATCAAGGGGAACTTGACGCGGCGATCGCAATGTTTCGCGAGGCACTGGCTCTGGCGGAAGTGAATCCGTCGAGTGATCTCTACGAAACAGTCCGCCGCAACCTGGCAACTACTCTCTTCAATGTCGCCAAGCGTTTGGCACACTGGGCAAACGAAGATCAACGCGACCCAGAACGTGCTTTGGAATTAGCGAACGAAGCTGTCGCGCTCTATCCGGAGTCGGGAATGTACAGGGGCGGCATCGGACATGCTCTCTACCGACTCGGTCGGTACCCCGAGGCGGCTGAGGCGATGGAAACCGGGTTCAGATTGGGAGGACCCTATGATCAGGCAGAGCTGGTCTACGCGCTGATCTTGTGGGAACTCGGACAGCGAGATGCGGCTCTGCTGCGCTACGATGCGACGCGGCAAAGAGTCGAGTTGAGGCAGCTCAGCGAAACGGCAGGCGGAACAATCTTCACGCTGATGGCGGAATTCGATGAGAAGCTTGGCCCGGAATACGATGGGCGGCGTGCCGACTCACTGCGGCAGATCGGAGACCTCAAGAGATTCACGGGACGACACGATGAGGCCGTCTACTTCTATCGCCAGGCGGAGGAACTGCTTCGCAACTTCGGCGGGACACACCCGGAATCTGTCTCCGTGAAACTCGAACTGGCACGCACCCGGCTGGCCCTGGCCCATGCGTTGCAGGGGGTTGATGAAGAGAGCACCGAGGCCGGTGACCTCGCGACCACAGTGCTGGCCGACCTCACCGCGTTTGCGGAGGTCAACGAGGACGCCGATGCGAACGGGGAGGCAGCGCGACTCCAGGAGGAGGCCGAGATTCTGTTACGGGAACTCAATGAAGTTCCTGACGTGGCACCGCGTGAGGAAAGCAACGAATGAATAGCTGACGCAATCTCGAACAACATGAAGAACGCCCGGTGAGCCGTTAGCGCCAACCAACCTCCCACCGGGCGTCGGGAGCCATCCTCCGGGGGACACGGTCCGCGCCCCGGGACGATGACGTTTGCATTGTAACGCGCGGATCAATCTCGCAACTAGCAGGAGTCCGCAATGAACAAACGAACCAGAATCGCAATCACGTGCTTCGCAATGTTGACTGTGGCATTGCTCCCGTTCAATCCTGTTGAAGCAAAGAAACCGCCCGGACCAGGAGGGGGCGGTGGTGGAGGAGGAACAACCGCCCCCTATTCGCTCGTTGATCTGGGAGGCTTCACCGGCGGCGACTTTGTGCAGGCCTGGGCGCGGGATGTGAACAATCCTGACGCGTCTGGGTTGATCCAGGTGGTCGGCGACTCGTTTGTCCCGATTCCTGGACTGCGGGATCCGCATGCCGCCCTCTGGGACATCACGACAGACGGGCAAATCCTGGCCCTCTCAGATCTGCATCCGGCCGGCTTTCAAACCAGTACGGCCGACGAGGTCAATGACTTGGGATTTGCAATTGTCAATCACACCGTCGTCCATTTACCCGGTGTGGGCCTGCTGAATGTTCCAGGATTGGGGAGCGGGAACGGATCCCCAATATGGCTGGACAATTTCGGCAACGTTTTTGGTACGGCGATGGACCCCGATGGAATCGAACACTTCGTGGTGTGGCAAATTGATCCGCAAGGGCAAATCATGGGTCCGTTCGATTTCGGTGACCTCAGCATCTTTGGAGACTTCGTCCCACGGGACATCAATATCAACGGTATGATGGCCGGTTACGTTAACCCCGATGCCGCAATCGCCTGGTTCGACGAAGATGGCCAGTTGCAGGTTCAGATCCTGGGTGCCTTGGGACCGAATGACATCGCCCATGCTGTGGCGGTCAATGACTTCGGTATGGTGACCGGCAATTCCCGCGACGCCGGCGGATTCTGGGAAGCGTTTGTGTGGACGCCGGAGACGGGCATGGTCGGACTGGGAAAACTGGGTCTACCCGACAGTAGGGCAACGGACATTAACAACCAGGGACAGGTAGTTGGCTGGACTGACAGCGAGGGTCGATTTGGACAAGTGGGCTTCCTCTGGCATCACGGCCAGATGTTCGACTTGAACTCGATTTCCGTGGGAGCCGGGGGCAAGAACTGGATCCAAATCGCCAGCGGAATTAACGACGCAGGTCACATTGTCGGATTACTGCACAAGACTAAGCCAATCAGCGAAGACCACGGATTTCTGCTGGTGCCGACATCAGGCAATTGATCAAGGAGCTACTAGAAGAACGCCCGGTGAGCCGTTAGCGCCAACCAACCTCTCACCGGGCGCGGGAGCCATCCATCGGGGGACACGGTCCGCGCCCCGGGACGATGACGTTTGCATTGTACAACGGACCGCATGTATCTCGAAAGGATTATGATGCTCTGGTCTGTACGCAGCCATCGCACGCGAGTAGCCGTTGTTTGCACTGCGTCCGCGCTCCTCGCGGCCAGAATCGGTGTCGCTGGCCCAACCCAACCCCCGATTGTCACGAGTGGCGAGTTCATACTCGCAGACCTTAATGACGACGGCCTCGTCGATGAAGCCTCCATCGACTGGATCACATTCGACGTTACTGCGCGGACGAGCGTTAACTTCGACGCTTTGATCATCGAGAGCATTTACTCCCCGAGCGGAGACATCAATGGCGATGGAGAGATCACGAGAGCCGACGGAGGCATGGTTCTATTCGATTCCGACGGGAACATACTCGTTGTTCATGATGATGCCCCCCCGAACGTTTACGGCAACGACGGATCCATCAGCCGGCTTGACGGAAACTTTGACTACATGTTTGAGGTCGCGGGTACCTACACGCTAGCGATTTCAGCAAACGGCTATTTCCTGACTCCGGAAGACGCCTTGGCCGGCTACATCGACTACCGGATTATCGGTCCCGCATTCCGCGATGCGAACGGTGACCCCGTCGACCACGCCGACTGGCAACTCACCCTAAACGTTCTCCGTGGATCGGTCTCCAATGTTCGCGTGAACACGTTGGGGATGCCCGCAACCCCTAACCCGGTCGCTGCGGCTGCCTGCACCTATCTTTGGCCACCGAACCACCGAATGCAAAGCGTCGGGCTGGACCTCGACCCATCGTATGACTTGCTCATCTTCAGCAATGATCCGTCAGCCGATCCCACTGACGTCGCGATCGACAATGACAGTGGACTGCAACTTCGTGCCGAACGCAGCGGCGGCAGCATCGGCCGCGTCTATCTGGTGATTGCACTAACACCTGAAGAAGAAGGGGCTGAGTTGATCGATTGCTGCACGGTCGTCGTGCCTCACGACAAAAGCGAGGCATCGATGATGGACATCGAGGCCGAAGCCATCCTGGCTCAATTCGAGTGCCTGCATAACAACACGCCTCCGGATGGCTATCAGTTGATTGCCCCTTGAGGTCGACCGACTTTCACTCACTCATGAACCATTTGTCAACACACTTATCGGGAGTGCCACGATGACCCAGTCACACCCTGTTCGGATTACAGCGTTGATCTTCAGTTTGATCGCCATCCTGCTCTGCCCTGGAGTATCCTGGGCGAAAAAGCCCGGCGGTGGTGGTGGCGGTGGAGTGTCGTACACCATCGTGAGATTGGATGATGCTGGGGGCACATTCGTCGGAGGGCCGGCGAGTACCGCCAACGATATCAATGAGTACGGAAACGTCGTCGGAACAGTCGTGGATGCCGCCAGCGGCAATTACGTTCCCGCATTCTGGGGGGCGAGTGGGACAAGTTCTCAGATCGTCCCCCTGGGAGTCGATGCCTTCGCAAACGGTCTAAACAACTTCAATGAGATCGTAGGCTCCGGAAGTGGAGATGCGATCTATTGGCCAAGTCCTGCCGACGCGCCAGTCGTGCTGCCGCCACTCGTTACCGAGTATTCGTGCGTGGCGCGACGCATCAATGATGATGGCCTCATCTGCGGTTACGCCGTCCATCCAGTGCTGGATGGCAATGGTGACCAGATCGGGCTGGCTTTTGTCGCCGTCGTGTGGCGAGTCAATTGGATTGATGGCGATCTGGAAATCGCCGGTCCGGTGCCTCTGCCGACGTTCGACGCACAGAGTCAGGCCTTCGACCTGAATGAGAACGATGATGACGGATACGCCAATGTGGTCGGCAGGTTCATGACATCGAACTGGGCCAACACGGCAGCTGTACAATGGACCGTTCAGTCACATGCTGACGGTGGCATCAGCATTTCGCCGACTCCCGTCGTTCTCGAGTTCGGAGATGCGGTAGCGCACGGTAATAACTACCTGGGAATCAGCTGTGGGGACTGGGCAAATGGGCCGGAACTGCATGCGAGACTCTGGTCGAGTGGAAGTGTATTGACACTCGATCCCGATCGGCGGACCGACACCAGCGCCCTCGACATCAATGACGCCGGAGTGATTGTCGGAGAAGGTGGACCACATTCGTTGTGGTTGGAAGCCCTCGTCTGGCCAAGCCCGACAGCACGGCCAATCGCGCTTTCCCGATTTCTGCCCAAGCGTCGGGCTCCCTTTGTGGGGTTATGGAATGCGACTGCCATCAATGAAGCAGGCGTGATTACGGGTGAGGGCGGTGACGGCGTCACATCGTTTGCGTTCGTCGCGATTCCAAATTGAGTGAGAGTGGAATCGAGGGCGGCTTGGTCGGGGTGCCGCCAGTTCAAGCGCAGGGAGACCGCCGAGTAGTGCTGCAAGCTTTGCCGAAGTGAACTTCAATCGGCGATGTAGAAAACGCCCAGCGAGCCGTTAGTGCCGACCAACGGGGTTACCCTTTGGGTCCACCGGGCGTCGGGAGCCATCCTCCGGGGGACACGGTCCGCGCCCTCGGGACGATGACGTTTGGATTGTAACGCGCGGATCAAGCTTACAACTAGCAGGAATCCGCAATGAACAAACAAACCCGAATAGCAATCACGTGCTTCGCAATGTTGACTGTGGCGTTGCTCCCGTTCAATCCTGTCGAAGCAAAGAAGCCGCCCGGACCGGGAGGTGGCGGTGGTGGAACTCCACCTGAAGGACTCATCTACTTTCGATACCGAGACCAAGTGTGGACAATGAATGCCGAGGGAGGCGATAAGACTCCGATCCCGAATACCACTCTTGTTTACGGCTCACCAAGTCGGCTGATTCACGGAGGTCGCGATTGGTTCCTCGAGATCGACTTTCAGTTTGACGATGAATTCTATCCCGATTTTGAACTCGATCAGTACGGAGATCCCATTCTCGATGAATTCGGCAATCCCGTCGTGAAGTACGGAGCCGAACGGAAGGAGATCGCCGTAGTCAACGATACCGGTGCAGTCATTCTGCTGACGACCCAGACCGATCTGGAAGTTCTGGCCCAACCGGTATGGGGGATTGATGATGAATACGTTTCGTGGGTCGCGCGCCGGTGGGATACCGATCCAGACAGTCCGATGTTCGGGACCGTATTGGAAGGAGGCCTGTATGTCGGCATGCTGGCATTCGACAACAACGGCAACATCATCGGACTGCAGCAACAACCTGATGCCCCACTCGTTCCTGCCCCGCTCGTTCCCTCGCGTGTGATGCGGAATTCGGCGGTCCCGACGTTGGCACCTGACATGAATGATCACAGTTGGTCACCCGATGGAGCACGATTTGTCTTCGACGTGCACACGGCGGCCGAACTTTGGATTTATGACTTGTTTGCTCCGGAAGGAGAGGCCGTTCGGTTACTGACCGATGTCCATTCCGGCAACGACCTGATCCGACCACGCTGGTCGCCGGCTGGCGATACGATACTTTTCGAGGATGCTCACATCACGGGAGCGATCTGCACGATCAACGTGAATGGCACCGGGCTGACGACCATCGCCGACGGCAATTCGCGTCGACCAGTCTTCTGGCCGTTCTGGTCTCCAACTGGGAGCCATGTCCTGTTTCAGCGGGGTGACTACCGGGTGGGCGAGTCCAACATTATTCGATCGACTGCCACGGGACAATCACCGACAACTCTGACTCGCGACATCTTCGGCGACGGTTGGGACCAGACTTCGCGCGGTTGGCGCTGATGTGACGCTGCTCCAAGTGACTGACGTGAACGATGATTGTGGGCTCTCCGCTTTCGGGCGTCTCAGCATCAGAGGCAGCTTGTTCAGTCACGCCATCCCAGCGGCTGAAGAACGCAGTCAAAGTTTGCGTCAGGCGGACAGAGACCGTCGGTCAATTCTGTCTTGCCCCTCAGCGACGACGAGAATCGATAGATACCGTCGTAGCCTGAGAAATTGTCCCAGTGATCAACCACGAAGTGTGAACCGTCGGGAGACCAATCGGCGGAGCCCCAACTGTCGTTGGGTGATGATCTCAACGTCTTGGTGCGGCCACCTCGCTCGACAACCACCGTCCCTTCCCAGCTGACGTAGGCGATTCGCTGGCCGTCAGGAGACCATTCGGGCCAGCCGACTCCACCGCCACTATCGAGCAGCAACAGAGCTTGCGGCGGCACCGCGTAAGGGTCGCTCACCTGTAGCAGATCGACGATCCAGATCTCCTGGACGAAAGGACTACTTTCCGAGATGCGCACTCCGAACGTGAACATCGACCCGTCAGAATACCACGAATGACCGCCCCACGAGGTGGCGCTCCCCTCAATCAGATCGGCGCGGAGTTCCTGACTCAAATCTGCGACGAGTGTGAGTGACCCGGGGACGGAACCGACAACAGCACCTGAGCCATCGTAAGCGATGTCGATCACATACAAGCCGGCGTCAGCGATCCAAAGCGGATCTCCGGACTCGTCGAGCTCCCAACGTTGTCCAATGAAACTCACCGCACCATCTCCTGGTGTCCAAATCGGCGGCGACAGGATGTCAGCATCCGCAGACGTGAAGAGCAGTACGGAAGCTCCCGACTCGCTGATTGCCTGCACCTCGAAGTCCGTGGTGACCGGGTTTACCGGCACAATGCGAACGAACCAGCGTTCACCCGCATGAGTGAAATAACTTGGGTGCGACCGCCGGGCCGAAAAGCTCCAGTCACCTTCAGTGACATTCGGGTAGCGGACTCGGTTCGAGCCGTCGGGAGACATCGACCACACGTCACCGTCGTGGTGAAAGTAGACAACGCCAGCGGGGACACCGCCACCACCACCTCCTCCCCCACCAGGACTGTCCGGCTTCTTGGCGTAACTAGGAGTGAGACAGAACAATGTGATCGTCAACGCGACGATTGAGAGGGACGCGATCGAGCGGAGGCGTGTCATGGGGACAATCCTTATGCGTGGTGAGCGTCCGCAATACAATTCAAACGTCATCGTCCCGAGGCGCGGACCGTGTCCCCGGAAGGATGGCTCCCGACGCCCGGTGGGAGGTTGGTTGGCGCTAACGGCTCACCGGGCGTTTTCGAGCTTGTCCATTCTCTCAAGCACTGCGTGGAGGCGGCACTCGAGCAATCAAGGACTGTCATTTGTCCACAGCGGGTTCCAGTCGACTTGCGTCGGGCGCCCTGCTCCATTTGTGACGTTGATGGGGGGTGATAGGCCGTCGGAATACGTGGCAAACAGATCAAGTGCACTTTCCCCACTTGGTTCACCTCCTACCTGAGCGATGAAAGCAACAACAGAATCGTCAGGAGACCATCGAATGTGATCGATCCCCTGTGCGAATCGGTTAAAAGCAAGGGTGCGGATTTCATCGTCAAAAAGTGCGATGCCTCCCGGTGTCACACTGACCGGCAGCACGTCAAGGAACCATTCACCGTAACCGCCGTCGACGAATGCGATTTCCAGTCCGTCGTGTGACCACGCTAAGCTTGCTCCCTGTGTCGAACTATTCACGGCCGAATCGAGGTCGACTTCCAAGCCGAACTCTCCGTCTTCGGCGTATGCGACGACGATGTCTCTGGCAAACCAGTCACTGAAAGCAAGTGCACCTTGGAAGCCGGGAATCTGCGGTGCGAAGTCCGGACTGAGCGTCGCGCTCACACTCAATACTCCCAGTGGCATCGGCGGCCCCGGAGCTAACGTGCTGAGCACGTAGGTGTCGGCATCTCTGCCGCGATAGATGATCCGGTCGACCTCTCCGGGAACCCACTGCAGGCCGTGCGAGGAAATGGGCAGTCGGTCATCATCGGTATTGAATGTCGCAATCAAGCGATTGTTCGAGCCGTCCGGTCTGACGACCAAGATGTCGCTATCCTTGATGTAGGCGATCCAGTTTCCATCGGGCGACCATGCCGCTGCTGAGAGTCGCCGAAACGCTGCACCCTTGCCGACTTCTTGCGTGTCAATGCCATTGGAGGCCATCAGCATGAGTTGCCCATCATTGACGAGAACCCATGCTGGATTGAATGGACCAGTATTTCCGCCGCCACCTCCTCCATTGCCACCGCCACGGCCGTTACCACCAGGGGGCCATGCGTGGGTGGGAGTGACGGAAAGAAGTGTGATCGTCAACGCGACGATCGATGTTGTTGCGATCGAGCGGAGGCACTTCATCGGACTTCTCCTTATTGTGCGTGCTTGTCCGCGCTATGATGCCAATGTCATCACTCCCGAGGGCGCGGACCGTGTCCCCGGAAGATGGCTCCCGACGCCTGGTGGCCCCAGAGGGTGATCGTTGGTTGCCACAAACGGCCCATTAAGCGTCCAGTTCGAACGCTGGATCGGTAGACGAATCGACCTACTTGGCGTCCATTAAGGACTATTCGGGATGAGAATGAACCCGTGTTGATCGGAATTCCCGCGTGACGTCCTGGTCAATCCTGTGATGTGCCCCGCATCGTTGATGCTAGTTGCCCAGACAAGATGCGGCTTGTGGCCCGTCTCCGCGAGATCATTCAAGTCCATCGGAACTCCGTTCTCCCAGAGGACCGCCGTTTGTGAGAAGCCCCCTCGGGTGTCGGCCCAACCGACAACTTGGCCTGAGTTGTTCACGTCCAAGGCTGCGTTGTGGTATCCGCCGAAAGTGGGAAGCGGGATCATCCCTGTCTCGCTGCTCCAGATAAAATCTATCGAATCGCAGGAACCGACGATCCACTCGCCATTGTTGCTGACAGCCACTGCCTCTGAGCGCTCAGTACCGGGGAGTATTCCCAGAAACTCACCCTGCAAAACACCATTCTCGTCGAGCCATGCGACAGCAGCCTCAGTGCGATCGGCGAGCTCGTTGTATCCGAACCCGACCATCAACCCGGAGTCAGTCATGTCCCTTGGCTGAAACGGTCCCAGCGGAATCGGATCGAGATACTCTCCATCTTCGCAGAGCCACAGTGCTCCCTCCCAGCCGCCACCAACGAACGTGAAGTCGGCCTCTCCACCGATGTCACCCAGGTTGTTGATGGTAAGCGCGCCTGCGTACGATCCTGGAAAGGGGACCTGCTCGTACCCGCCTCCTATCCTCAGATACCAGCCGCCACCTGCCCCTTGTGTCCTCACGGTAACCGTGCCAGCTTCGTTCATATCATTGATCGATGCTTCCCGAGCACCTGGGGGGAGCCCTGGGTAGGCTGACGAGAACGATCCATCGTCCGCGACCACCCAGAAGATCGGTTCGGGACCAGGCAACCACGTCATGCCGCTCACGAGAACAGCACCGCCACCATCGGGTTCAGTCAGTGCCCATGCCTGGGATTGGTGTTCACCCAGATCGACAACCGTATATGCGGCGTCTTGCTGACTACCACCACCTCCCCCCGGGTTGTCGCGCTTCTTGGCATGGGCGGGACAGAGTGAAATTAGCGTAATCGTCAACGCGATGGTCGATTGCATTGTAGTCGAGTGGAGGCACTTCATCGGACTTCTCCTTACTGTGCGTGCTTGTCCGCAATACAATTCAAACGTCATCGTTCCGAGGCGCGGACCGTGTCCCCCGGAAGATGGCTCCCGCGCCCGGTGAGAGGTTGGTTGGCGATAACGGCTCACCGGGCGTTTACGTGTTGCGATTGAGTCAAGTCACTGTGCTGGGATCAGGAGAAACCCGCGGCTGTCCATGTCGAAGCGGCCCCACCCTGCGATCACACCGACATCGTTGATGACGTTGGCGCCCGACAGTCGATCCCAGCCGCCGAGGTCGACTTGCTTCTCCAGATCGATCATCTCACCATCCGTCCACAGGTAGGCGTGGAAGTTGCCGGGGCCATTCCGAATGTTGCTGTAAATGTCGAGTATCCCGACGACTTGGCCGGCGTTATTGACGTCCATCGCCCGTCCCCACTGAGTGTTGCGGGGCAGCGGCAGAGGTTGGATGCCTTGGCCGGCCAGCGCGACGAATGGCAGGGCATAGTACTGTCCGCACACGTCGCCGTACGTGTTGGTGGCGAAGCCCGAGGAATACGGTCCCAGCCCGACTGGCGACTCATTGACAACAATCGTGCCGTCAACCGGGTCCAATTCCAACAGCCAGAGCGCGGCCTCACGGATGGAGTCAATGGTGACGCCTCCCAAAGCGACCGCCGCACCATCGACTGTTTCGCCAACATCCCCCGCCGACCAATATGCCGCGTCAGCCAGTGCAGGCAATGCGACGGGATCGCTGACATGCACGATCCCACCTGCATCCACGATGACGCGCCAGGCGACGCCCTGTTCATTCGAACTGCCGACCGAACTGCCGACAACAATGCCGGCGTCGTTGATGGCATAGGCGTAGGAGTCCACGTCACCGGGCAACGGCGACAGTTCGACAGGATCCGCAGACGGGCTGCTCCAGAACAATGCTACGGTCACAAGCAGATCCAAGGTCTCTGCGGGGAGTTCCACATAGCCGACGGTCTGGTTCAGATTGTTGACTCCCCGGGCGACGCTCCCGTCGCTCAATTCCGTGTAGACACCGCTGATAACATCAAGATGCACGGCACGTAAACCGCCAAGGCCATTGTAGATTTCCGCAGTACCCACCGCCTGTCCAACCTCATTAAGATCCGACACCCCGCTGCTGACAGTTTCAAAATCTGGGGGCAGGAAGGGGATGATGGTGTACGGAGCAGTGTTCCCTCCTCCTCCATTGCCACCTCCTCCATTACCACCGCCACGGCCGTTACCACCAGGGGGCCATGCGTGGGTGGGAGTGACGGAAAGAAGTGTGATCGTCAACGCGACGATCGATGTTGTTGTGATCGAGCGGAGGCACTTCATCGGACTTCTCCTTATTGTGCGTGCTTGTCCGCAATACAATTCAAACGTCATCGTCACGAGGCGCGGACCGTGTCCCCGGAAGATGGCTCCCGACGCTTGGTGAGAGGTTGGTTGGCGCTAACGGCTCACCGGGCGTTTCTTCTCAATACAACGAGTTGTTTCTTACTCCTCCATGGGAATCACCGGTACGGTTGATCCCAGGCTTGTTTCCGGTCCGAGATTGAGTTCCAGCAACGCCGCGGCTTCGGACTGCAGCACTTCGTACAGCTCAGGATCATCCGGCGGATGCTCCGACATGATCTGCGAAAGCTGGTCGTAGTAGGTGCGAGCCCGCGTGGTCTCTCCCAACTGCGCCAGTGTCATGGTGTAGTACCACCATCGCGGCCCGCTCTCCATTGATGGACCATCGTCCTCCCGCAATGCGATCACCTGCTCCAACGACGCTCGAGCATCTGCAAAGCGACCAGTGCGATACTGCATTTGAGCGATATGGCCCCAGTCGGCAACAGATCGATCGATCGGATCGGGATATAGCGGGATCGCCGCCTCAGCGAGTTCGGCCGCCCGGTCGTAGTCGCGTGCCTCGGGATCGACTGCGGTTGCCAAATCTCGTGACCAGTTCCCGTAGCAGGCTCGCAGATTCCGGCGAGCAGCCAGTGTAAATGGGTGTTGCGGTCCCAGCACACGTTCTCTGAGTTCGAGAACCTCGCGGTACAGTTCTTCGGCCTCAGTCTGACGACCTTGCTGGTTAATCGCATTGGCCAGATTGATCATGCTTGTCAGTGTTGACGGATGCTCCAGCCCCAAGACACGCCGCTGGATCTCGACGACCTCGCGGAACAACTCCTCGGCCTCGGCGTTGCGCCCCTGCCGGTTGATCGCTGAGGCGAGCCCCGACATGCTTCGTAGTGTCGATGAATGCTCCGGTGTCAGCACGGCCTGCTTGATTGCCAGCGTCTCGCAGTGCATCGCCTCGGCTTCGGCATGCCGCCCCTGCATATTGATCGTGGACGCCAAGTTCGACATGCTTGTCAGAGTTGCTGGATGTTCTGGCCCCAGCGTTCGCTGATAAGTCGCAACCAGTTCGCGCCGCATCGCCTCGGCTTCGTCGTATCGACGTTCAAACGAAAATGCAGCCGCCAGTCCGTTGATGGTGGACAACGTGTTGGGGTGTTCCGATCCCAGCACGTCCTGACGGCGTTCCAAGGCGTGCTGCAAAAGCCGTTCTGCAACTTCGTACTCCCCTAACTGAATGTAGGTCCAACCCATCGTCTGGCAGAGCGCCGCCTCGACGAGCGGCTGATCAGGGAACTGTCCTTCGATTCCGGCGGCCGCACGATCGAGCACGGTGCGGAGCCGCACGTTCGGCTCAGGCGAAAGCTCTGCATCGAGAAGTTCGTCCGGATCCGCCATGCCGAGCAGATCGTATTGCAGGAATTGAACAATGGCGATGGCCATGTCGGCTGACTCTTGAGCACGTTCAAACTGAGTGAGAGCCCACGCTTCTGCGATCCGGGCGCGCTCACTGTCGTCCCGCGCCTGCTGCCCTGCATCCAATGCATTTGCTTCAGCAATCACAGCGCGATCGCGCTCTTGTGTCGCACGGATCGCCTGCCACGTTGCCACGCCGGCTCCAGCGATCAATGCAATCGCAATGGTCGTCGTCGTGGCGATTGTCGCTCGGTTCCGTCTCGCGAACTTCCGAAATCGATACCCCGCCGATGGCGGACAGGCGACAACCGCTTCGTCATTCAGATAATGCCGCACGTCTGCCGCAAACGCGCTGGCGGTCTCGTACCGCCGAGTGCGATCCTTCTCCAGCGCCTTCATCACAATCCAGTCCAGCTCACCCCGGACGAGCACGCTGAGCTTACCCGGCTCGACATGACGATTGGCCGCGATGGAGGGGAGCGTGGCGCACGTGCTGAGCCTCACGCTCGGCCGCGGCGGCTCTTCCTCTCGAATGATCCGCAGCAGTTCGTCGAACGCCGCCGCACGGAGTCGCTGCTTGTCGAACGGAGTTCCGCCGGTGAGCAGTTCGTACAGGAGAACGCCGAGCGAGTAAATGTCGCTGCGCGTATCGACATCGAGCTGGTTGAACTGGGCCTGTTCGGGGGACATGTATTCGATCGTCCCCACGACCTGGCCGTATTGGGTAAACACCGTCTTTTCGGTCAGCCGCTGGCTGACCGCTTTGGAAACACCGAAGTCGATGACCTTGGGGACCGCCTTGTCGTCGTAGCGGGCAATGAGAATGTTGGAGGGTTTGAGATCGCGGTGGATGACCCCCTTCTGGTGCGCATGTTGGACCGCCTGGCAGATGGGCAGGAACAGCTCCAGCCGTTCGCGCGGCGTGAGGTGCTGATCGTCACAGAACTGGGTGATGGGAAGGCCCTTGACCAATTCCATTACGAAGTAGGGACGACCGGTATCAGTCGTTCCCGCGTCGAGTACTTTGGCGATGTTGGGATGATCCATCATCGCCAGCGCCTGGCGCTCGGCTTCGAAGCGGGCAATCACCTGGCGGGTGTCCATCCCCGGCTTGATGATCTTGAGTGCCACCCGGCGTTCAACCGGTTCGCTCTGCTCGGCCATGTAGACGACGCCCATCCCCCCTTCGCCAATCTGCTGGAGCAGCTTGTAAGGGCCGATCGTATCGCCAGGTTGTTCAGTCACTTTGGCGACTGGCTGGTCGACGGTGGCGGCGAACGGTGAATCGTCGTGAAATGAGCCCAGAAGTTCGTGCGACTGGAGCAGTCGTTCGACGCGCGCCCTTAGTTCGGCGTCTCCCACACACGCTTTTGCGAGGAAGTCGTCCCGGTCTTGAGATGAGTGCTCAAGCGCCTCGAGGAAGATCGCGCGGGCCTGATTGCTGTGATTGGTCATTTTGACTGCTCCGCCGACGGTGCGGCTCTGAAAACCAATGCGACATTTTCTGCGCACATTCTCAGTGGTCGAAAAGAAATCTCAAAAAAGATCGCTTCGCAGACTACGAATCACTCGGCTCAAGGAGTTCTCCATGGAGCCAGGCGCGGGCATAATTCCAGTGTCGGTATGCAGTTGCGAGCGAGATCCCAAGGGCGGCAGCGGCCTGCTCGACATTCAAGCCCGCAAAGTACCGAAGGCGGACGAGTTCGAAGACGGCGGGGTCTTCTCGTTCGAGTTTAGCCAGTGCTTCGTCGACGGCCAGAATCTGGTCCGGCGTCGCATGCACGGCCACGTCGATGGCGTCGATGTCAAACCGCTGACGGTCTCCACTCCGTTTTTGTCGGTCCTTGCTGCGTGCCTGCTCAATCAGGATCCGTCGCATGGCTTCGGCTGCGGCCGCAAAGAAGTGCCCGCGCGAATCCCAATGCCCGGTTCTTTCGACGTCCACCAAACGCAGGTACGCCTCATGGACCAAGGCAGTTGCCTGCAGGGTCTGGCCCGGCTTCTCTTGCGCCATACGTGCAGCGGCGAGTTTGCGCAGTTCCTCATACACCAGCGGCAGCAGATGCTCCGCAGCCGATGCATCGCCCGTTTCGATCTGTTGCAGGATCTGCGTGACGTCGTTCATGGCGATATTTAGAATACGTCACCCGTTGACGCGAGGCTATGCATGAGATGAAGAGTGATTTCTGACGGTGGAATTCATTCATTGCGCGAATCTGCCTGCTCCGATGTCGCACGACAACAGCTAAAACCAGGCCGATTCCGCTCCATATGAAGTGAGGCGGTCATAGCTATCGCGGCGCAGCGCCGCGGCAGGCCGATCGCTGCGGCCAGCGTCGACTCGCTCTCGGGTTGACCCGAGTCGACGACATGCTGACGAAGCGCGTGTGATCGGCGGCGCGTGGCCGCCGACGTTTCTATTCGAACTTTGATGAGGGAGGTACGTATGGAGGACAGGCAGGCCGACACGGCGAAGCGTGTCGGCACATCACGAAAGTTCTCACCCGGACAAATCGTGATCAC
This sequence comes from uncultured Planctomycetaceae bacterium, assembly GCA_942492405.1. GTDB lineage: Bacteria > Planctomycetota > Planctomycetia > Planctomycetales > Planctomycetaceae > JANNSB01. The sequence goes on along the minus strand of CALOES010000041.1, from coordinate 192,055 downwards.
AGCCAATGCCCAACAAGTGCTCAGCCAGGCCGATGTGCAGCAGTCACTCGCACGGCATCTCGCTGGCGACTGGGGGGACTGCGACCCCGAGGACTGGCAGGAGAACGAACTCGCGTTACGGGAGGGCTTCCGACTCTTCTCGGTCTATCACACCAGTCAGGGGCAAAAGTTCTGGATCATCACCGAGGCCGATCGTTCGGCCACCACGTTACTTTTCCCGGAGGACTATTGAGCGAACCCTTGAGAACCAACTTATCCACGGAAAGGCCACCACCTTCATGAGCGGATCGGCCGGCCGGGACGCCCGCAGTTTCGGCATCGTGCTGCTGGCGGCCGTTGTGATCTGCGCAGGGGTCACCGGCAACGGTGGATTCTTCTGGATCCTGCTGGCCATCGGCCCGGTCTCTCTCGTCGCACGCGCACTCGACGGAAAGTGAACGCGTCGGACACCCACTTCCTCTAACGGAGGATGATTACATGACCAACTGACTGCTGCAGAAGACTGCTGAACCAACGCGCGTGACCGCCCGGCCTGTACCGGGCGGTTTTTTCATTTCTGGAGACCCCATTTCGCAAGGAGAACACGTAATGCGACAAACTGAAATTGACAGAGCGGTGGCCCGGGCGACGGGCGAGAGCCGTCGCACCGTGGCCGGGATCGGCTTCGGGCTCTGGGAGCCCGAGCCCGATGCAGAAGAACTGGAGACTCAACTCCACGTGGTTCTGAACTGCCCCGCCTGTGGCCGACTCGTGCGGCTGACGCCGGAACAGTTTCACGATCCCGACCATGACGTCGAATGCGAACGCTGCGATGTGGCCTATCCCTGGCAACCGGAGGAACTGTTCGCGATCGAAGAGCCGGTCGCGTTGAGCGCCGGCTGATCGGAAGACGCTGACCACTGTCGGGCCAACACTCATTTCATTCAACTGACACGAAGGATTTCACGATGCGATTGTTTTATCTCAACAACGATGGAGCCGGTTTCGCCGATCATGTCGAGGTGGCCGAAGGGACCACGATCAAGGAGTTTTTGGAGGAACGCCTGGAACATGGTGACCCCAGCGACTACCTGATCCGCATCAACCGCCAGCCGGTGGCCGAGGATCAGGTGCTGCAACCGGGGGACCGGGTGTCGGTCACTCCCACGAAGATCGAAGGCGCTCAGCTCGGCTGATGCCTCCGACTGATTGAACTGTTGATCGAAAACCTCTTACGGGGAGCCTCCCACTCCCGGTGAGAGGGGGGCTCCTCATCTCTGTGGTCTCTAACCCCTGGAGGTGCCGATGCACTCCACGCTTTCCCGCCCGCTGTGGCGGATGGCCGAACGGCTGTGGGAACTCTACCAGCAGCGTTCCCGCCAACTCTGGAACCCTTACCTCCCCGAACTCGCCTGGGACCGCTGCCAGGTTCTGCAGCGGCAGATCGCCCGCGCCGACCGCCGGGGCTATCGCGGTGCTGGCCAACGCTTGCGCGTCCGATTGGCGCAGGAACTGACCGACCTGGCCCGTAAGTGCGACCAGGAACAGACGCACTCACAGCAGTCGACGCCTGTGCCCCCGACACTGCGGCTGCTGTATGAGGAACTCGTGGCCCTGCAGGACGAGTTCGACGTCGTCGAGGTCGATCCCGAAACGCTGAAACTCGCGGTGCACACCGACTCCATCATCCTGGAGGGGATTTCGCTGGGTCGGTTCGAGATCCACCTGAACGGCAAGCGGCTGCTGGACGCCGCCTGCTATGACGTTGTCGCCCTCGATCCCAACCCCGCCGTCGCGTGTGACGAGACGACCCATCCCCATGTTCATGCGCGCAAGCTGTGTGAAGGGGATGGCTGGAAAGTGATCCGCGAGGCGCTGGCACAGGGCAGGCTGTCGGAGTTCTTTCTGATCGTGCGGCAGATCCTGGCGACCTACAACGCCGATTCGGCCCATGTCCTGCTCAGTGAATGGGACGGCTTTCTGTGCGCGGAGTGCGGCTATACGTCGTCAGAGGACGACGCCTACTCCTGCAACGGCTGCCTGTCAGCGCTGTGCAGCGACTGCTGCAGCGGCTGCGAGTGCTGCAGTGACAACTACTGCCGTGACTGCCTGGAGCGCTGTCCCTGTTGTGAAGAACCAGCCTGCCGCGGCTGTCTGCGGGAGTGCGGCCGGTGCGGCGAGAGTGTCTGCCGCCATTGCCTTGAGGAACCCGAACGGATCTGTCCTACCTGTCTGGAGAGTTGTCATGAAGAACGTGAAGTCACTGAAACGACCGACACCGGGACGGAGACGTTACCGGATCAAGAGGAAGAGTCGCCTGCAGCAGCCGCTGTTGCGGTTCACACCGACCGCTTGGGCCAAGCTGCGGTATCTGCGTGACCTCGGTCCGACCGAAGTCGGCGGCTTTGGGATCAGTGCCGATCGGGACGATCTGCTGTGCATCCACGACATCGTGCTGATCCCGCAGGAATGCACCGAGGTCTCGGTCGCATTCCATGATGAGGCCGTCGCCGAGTTCTTCGAACAGCAGGTGGCAGAGGGACTCCGGCCCGAGCAGTTTGCCCGGGTCTGGATCCATACGCATCCGGGAGACTGTCCCTTACCGAGCGGTGTGGATGAAGCGACGTTCGCCCGCTGCTTCGGCGCGTGCGACTGGTCGGTCATGTGCATCCTGGCCGAGAACGACGCAACCTATGCCCGGCTCCGCTGGCGGCATCCGGCGGCAGCGGAACTGGAGATCGACTGCGCGGTCGAGTTCGCGAAGCCGTTCGGAGCGTCGGAACAGGCTGACTGGCAGATCGAGTATGCCGAGCGCGTCACCGACATCTCCTGGAACCCTGTACCGGGGCAGCACTGGGATGATGACTTCCTGGACGCGTGGCAGTTGCCTGAGGATGCATCGGGTGTTGATCCCTACAACAGCAAGGAGGGGCTATGAACGTCTCCCGAGAAGGTCGTTTCGACAGGCAGGCGGCACTCGTCCCCCGCGAGCGGCTGAATGAGACTCACGCCACCGTGATCGGCGTGGGGGCCATCGGACGGCAGGTGGCGATTCAGTTAGCCGCGCTCGGTGTCCCCCGCATGACGTTGATCGATCCCGACCATGTCGAACTGACCAACGTCACGACGCAAGGGTATTTCGCGGATGAAGTCGGGCACGCGAAAGTCGCCGCGACGGCGCAGTACGTGCAGCGGATCGATCCCGACATCACCGTCACCGTAATCCCAGATCGTTATCGGGCGAAGTTCGACATCGGTAACGCCCTGTTCTGTTGTGTTGATCGCATCAGCACTCGCGAGACGATCTGGCGGACGGCGGGACAGCAGTCACCATTCTGGGGTGATGCCCGCATGCTGGGGGAAGTCATGCGGGTGCTGACTGCCACGGAATCCCTCGGCCGAACGCACTACCCGACCACGTTGTTTCGACAAGCAGAGGCACAAGTCGGAGCCTGCACTTCACGCGGCACAATCTACACCGCACAGATCGCGGCAGGCCTCGTCGTGCATCAGTTCTCGCGCTGGCTCCGCGGGCTGCCGACTTCGGTCGATCAGTCACTGAATCTACTGAGCGGTGAACTCTCTGAAGTGTGAGTGATTCCGTTCAGTTGTGAAGAGTTCCATTCATTACGTCCCGCGTCCTGCTCCTCGCAGCCGACTCGGGACGCGTTTCTGTTTTCTGTGCCTTCACGCGTGTGGGGGCGGTTGTGTCAATGACATGACCGCCCCTGCCTGGGGCGGTCTCTAACTGAGGAGTCCTCCCCATGATCCAGGAATGTCCCACAGCTCCATCTCAGTCCACTCCATCGTCTTCCGCCTGCTGGCAGCCAGAGTTCCTTGAGATACTCCCTCTGGTCGAACGGCATGCCCGTTACTTCCTGCGCCACTTGCCTCGCGGCGAAGCGCGCGATGAAGCCCTGCAGGAAGTTGTCTGCAATGCCTGCGTGGCCTATGCCCGACTGGCCGAACAGGGACGGGCCGCTGTCGCTAATCCCACCAGCCTCGCCCGCTATGGAGCCGCTCAGTATCGCGTGGGGTGCCGAGTCGGTGCGGCCCTCAATATCAACGACGTCTGTTCAACCTATTGCCAAAGGCGGAAGGGGGTCCAGATCCGGTCCCTCACGCGCTGGGACGAAGAAGACTGCGCCTGGAAGGAACTGCTCGTCGAAGATCGCAACGCGACACCGGCGGACCTGGCAGCCAGCCGGATTGACTTCGCGGCATTCATGGCCAGCCTCAGCGCACGGACCCGCAGGATCGCCGAACTGCTGGCTGTTGGTGAAACGACCAGCCGGGTGGCGGAACTCGTGGGCGTGACTGCCGGTCGCATCAGTCAACTCAGGCGGGAACTGCAGTCCGCCTGGGACGCGTTTCATGAACCGCGAACTGAAGCTGCGGTCGCATAAGTCTGCGGTTGCTCAACCGGTGGAAGGAAACTTGGGAGCAGCAGGACGACGCGGACGAAACGATCGCTCATCACGAATGACAGAGTGAGGTCCGTTGTGTTTGCTCTGATCGGCCCATGGCATCAAGATCCGACGATAGGCAAGTCGCTGCTTTCAGATCGAGATCTTGAAGCACGATTTCAGCCTCGTAATCGTTACCCTTTTCGTTACCCTTTTGAGATTGATTTTGTGCGTTTATTGCGTGGTTTGCGTCAATTCTCATTCAATTCAAAAATGACACAAGTGTCTATTTAATAACGTGATGCGAATAATCATGTTGGCGACACAATCGACGCAAGTGAGATTTCGAGACCGGCACATTCGGCCGCTCTGTCACCTCTCCGGAAACTTTGAGACAGGCTCCAAGGCTCGACATACTAACGGCTATGTCGGAATTCGTGGAGTCAACTCTGGCCAGTTCGCGACAGCCGCCACAAGTTCCTCCTGCTCCCGGTGCGTGTACCGGTCCAGAAGGCTCCCGCTTGACGCCCTCGCCAACTTCCGGGCTAGCCTCTCCGAGACACCGCAGCGGTCGATTTGGCTCGCATAAAAGTGGCGAAACGAGTGGCAGTCGAGTGCTTTCCCGCCGTTTGCCTCAATGCCCTCTTTGCCGATGGCAATCGGGGCGTCCGGCACACTGGCAGCGTCTTGCCGCAACAGGGCCGATGACGAGTTGGGCCATACATCCGGCCACAGCTTCGCGTCGTCTTCGAGTGCCAACAGGTATGGCAGCAATCGTGGCCGGGTCGCGGCGGAGTGGCATGTTTGTGATTACTGCGGCGTCATAAGCGCGAAGGGAGCTTCAGCTACGTTCAAGGCGGTTACGGTGGTCTTCGAAGACCAGTCGCACGTCGGCCAGTTGCCGGAGTTCGGTGTGAACATCGCGTCCGTAAGTGAACAGTACGATGCGCTTGCCGAACTGCTCCTTCGCGATCGCGACGGCGGGGAGCAGATCCTGATCGCCGGACGTAATGACAACCGTCTCGACGATCGGCAACGTTGCCTGCCAGACAAGATGGGCCGCGATGTCGACATCGACGCGTCGTTGACGATGGTCTCCTCCAGAAGGGTCGCCGCTCATCGGATGCAGCCGCACCTGCATCCCCTGGTGCTCCATCGCCTGATAGAACTTCTTGAGTCCTTCGGGGATGCCGAACGAGGGATCGAAGCCGTTAAAGAGAAAGGCGGAGACCGATCCGAAGTATTCCTGCAGCAGTCGGCGCGCGGAAACATAGTCGAGTCGAAACAGCCCTTTGCGAGCCGTTTTGACCACATAGCCCATGTCAGCCAGCCACGCGGTTTTGTTCATTTTTTAAGTGCAATTTCGCGGTCCCCGCCGGTGGCGGCTCGGGCGGGGCATTTTTCCTATTGTCACAACCACCTCTCTCCATGTCACGGGAGAAGCGGTTCGCAGAGCACGACGCCCCACATTTGCCTTGAAGCCCGATATGCACATCAGTATATTAGGCTCACGCACGAACACTAGTGTTCTACCGGCCACCTCACTGACACGACAGGTCACTCATGGCTGATCGATCCGCACTCACTCCCCGTCAATTGCAGATTTACGAGTTCCTCAAGGACTTGATTCGTAATCGAGGATACGGCCCGACCGTGCGAGAAATCGGCGATCACTTCGGGATCAGCAGCCCCAACGGCGTGATGTGCCATTTGCGGGCGCTCGAGAAGAAAGGGCTCATCACGCGTGTGGGGCGCATGTCGCGTGCCATCCAACTGGTGGACGAGAACGCCCTGAAACGCACGGCCTTGCATCTGGCCGGCACCGTGGCTGCGGGAAGCCCGCTGCTGGCGGAAGAGTCGGACGAGATGATCGATTTTGGCTCGCTGTTCAATGACCAGCACGAGCAATTCTGCCTGCGAGTGACCGGCGAGTCGATGATCGAGGACCACATCGCCGACGGCGATTTTGTCGTCATTCGTAAGCAAGACACCGCCCGCGACGGCGAGATCGTCGTGGCTCTCGTCGACAAGAGCGATGCGACTCTGAAGCGATTTTACCGCGAAAAGGACCGCTTCCGGCTGGAGCCTTCCAACAGCAAGATGAAGCCGATCTATGCCAAGGACGTCCAGATTCTGGGAGTTCTCGTGGGCGTGATTCGTACCTATTGAAATCTGCAACGCGGAATGCTGCACACCCGTTTCCGACTCATTTGGCTCGGAAAGTGGCAATCCAAACAAGGCTCGGATAGCATCGCGTGAATAATGGTGACCGATGCGCGGCTCCTCAGCCGGATCGAGCATCAGTAACGTGTTCACGTTCTTCAAGACATCCCGTGAATGGAGTCTTTCTGTATCAATACAGTGAAATCACATCACGGGGCTGACGTCAGCAGTCGTGAAGGCATGCTGTCGGCTCTATCTTGAGCGACCATCCTCTCCTCAACCTTGGGAGTCTTCCACCGATGAAACTGAAACTTGCCTTGACCTCACTCTTCCTTGCTGTCGGCGCGTCTGCCGCTTCCGCTGACGATCAGCCCGCACAAACGCCGATGCGCGGCATGCCGCGCGCTGTTCTCGGCAACTTCGACAATCCTTCGGGAATTGCCATTCATCCGGAGACGGGCAACATCTTCATCGCGGAGCATCGCGGGGTTTATCGGCTCTATCGCGGTGAAGAAATGCGTCGGTTGCAGCGCAGCCGTGAGGTCGCCCAATTCCCAACCGACATCTATGGGAAGGGCCCAATGTACGACATCGGCCCGCTGGGTCTAGCGTTTATCGATTCGCACCACATCGTCGTGGGAGACGGCAGCCGACCGGATGGTGAAGAACTCGTTCGTATCTATGACGTCGAAGAGGCACCACTGGAAGCACCTTTGAGCGAAGCCGATGCCGAGGCCACACTGGGACCGATCACGGCGGGCGAGTTCACCGAAAAGGGCGAAGGGAACTTTTACGGGATCGCCGTTTCGGATTCCGCGATCTACGTGACGTGCAATGGCGACGACACGAAGGGTTGGATCGCTCGTGCCACGTTTGAAGACGCGCACGAGGTGGGTGAGTTGACTCCGTTCATCGCGACCAAGGAGTTGCTCGAGGTCGATGCACCGATCGCAATCACTCTCAACGCCGAAGGCAATCTGGTTGTCAGCCAGGGGGGCGAAGTCAATGTTCCCGGCGACAGTCTCCTCACGATGTACAATGCCGATTCTGGCGAGTTGCTGGCGAGCTACGAGACCGGCCTGAACGACATCACCGGTCTCGCCTATGACGCGGATGGAAAACTGTTTGCCGTCGATTTCTCGTGGGTCGATCCGACTCAGGGGGGATTGTTTGAACTGACGATCGACGGCGACTATTGCGAAGCCCGCAAGGTCATCTCCCTCGACAAGCCCACCGCTATGGCGTTCGATGCCCAGGGGAATCTGTTTGTCACCGTTTTCGGGACCGCCGAGGAAGGGAGCGAAGGCTTCCCCGGCCAATTGTGGCGGATTCCGCGTCGTGCGCTGAGCGAAACCGCGGCTGAGTAATCTACGCGACTGGAAACATGCACAAACCGTGGTCAATCGAGAGATTGGCCACGGTCTTTTTTTTGGCATTTGCACTCACCAACAACCTTCGTCCAGTGTGACCCTTCCGGCCAGGCAGGCCAGCGAGGTTGGGTAATTCGGCGAAATAGGGAGGTGTATTCCGACACAGGTAGCGCGCGAACATTCCCGAGGGTCCGAATCAGTCAACATGTAACGAATGTACCGTCGATGACAGTTCTGATGGACATGCCGGTGGCATCGATTGCCACCGATGAACTTCATGAGTCGCCAATCGTCCGCGAATCTGAAAGTGATCGCTGGATGTTGGGACTCCCTCAGGGGTGCAATCGGGATGAACAGGGTGGCACATCAACGAACCTCGCGAGTTGCACGTCGGCCTCACCATTCGCAATGGCGGTCGGCGCGCATCTGGCTCTGTCTGTTGGCGCTCGTCGGCCAGACCTTGGGCTGCCTGGGGCCCAATCCCAAGTTCAGCTACATCGGATCACCCGATAATCGCTACTACCGTGATCATGCAACGCAGATCGAATATCCCGCGATGACTTCGCCGGCACCCGACGAAGTCAGCTTTTCGCTCCCTCCGAGAACCGTCGCGACCTCGACGCCTCCGGAGGAAAGCGAACGGATTTCGTTGCGACTTTCCGACGCGGTCTTCATGACGCTGCAGGAAAGCGACATCATTCGCAGTGGCGGTCAGTTCCTGTCACAAGGGAACGCTCTGTACGCCGGCGACAGAATTCCCACGGTCTACGATCCAGCGATTCAGGAAAGCGGTGTTCTGTTCGGAGGCCGCGGCGTTGAAGCAGCCCTGGCGGCATTCGACGCCAACTTCACGACATCACTGCTGTGGGGACGCGACGAGCGTTACAACAACTCAATCGTAATGCCGGGATCGACTTCGACGTCCGAGACCGCGGCGTTCGCATCACGATTGTCAAAGACCTTTGCGACCGGCGGCAGTGTGTCACTGGGGCACGAAGTCGATTACTTCGGAACCAATCAGCCGGGGAGCCTGTTTCCGTCGAGCTATCGCGGCCGAGTCAGTGCAGACTTCCGTCAACCATTGTTGGCGGGAGCCGGTGTGGAATACACACGGATTGCTGGACCAATCGGCCAGAGCTTTGGTGGAATCAGCGGTGTGTCCCAAGGTGTGATCATTGCCAAGATCAATGGAGACATTGCGTTGGCCGACTTTGAAACCAGTGTCCGCAATCTCGTGAGGGATGTCGAAGAAGCCTACTGGGATCTCTACCTTGCCTATCGCAACTTCGACACCGCCACCACGACGTACGAAGGCACGCACCGCACTTGGCGCGAAGCCAGCGTGCGATTGCGAGAGGGGGATCTTTCCGAGGCAGACGAGGCACAGGCGCGCGATCAACTCTATGCCGCGGAAGCCGCGGTCAGGAACACGCAATCCGCGATCTTCACATCAGAAACGCGGCTCAGAGTGTTAATGGGATTGCCGCCTTCCGATGGCACGGTACTCGTGCCGGTTGAAGAGCCGATCACTGCGCGCATCGACTATGACTGGTACGGCTCGCTGGCAACGGCATTGATGAATCGCGTCGAGTTGAGACGCCAGAAGTGGAACATTCGCAGTCTCGAACTGCAGTTGGAAGCGGCTCGAAGCCTCACTCAGCCCCGGCTCGACCTCGTTGCCGGCTATCGAGTCAACGGATTCGGCGATCAGCTTCTGGGATACGATGACGATGACGACGCCGGGACGACGCAAGGTCTCAACAATATGTATGAGACGATCTCGCAAGGAGATCAGACCGGCTGGGATCTTGGATTCGAGTTCAATTGGCCGATTGGTTTCCGTCAGGCACACACACAGGTTCGCAACTACGAATTCAGGCTCCTCCGGGCCCGACGGATTCTGGACGAACAACAGATCGAAATCAGCAACGAGCTTGCAGCCGCCGTCCAGGAGTTGGATCGCGCCTTTTCCACAACGGCCGCGAACCACAATCGTCGACTGGCCGCGCTGGAGAACGAAGACAAGTTTCGCCTGAGATTCGAGGCGGGAGACATCACGCTCGATGAATACTTGAGGGCACAAACCCGCCGCGCCGATGCGGAACTCGCTTACTTTCAAAGCATCGTCGACTACAACAAGGCACTGGCGAACCTTGAATTTCGCAAGGGAACAACGTTGCGGTACGCCAATGTGCAACTTCTCGAAAGCCCCTGGACTCGCCCTGCCTACGACGACGCCCGGCATCGCTCGGAACACCGTGCCTATGCGTGGGAAGTCCCCTGGTTGCACAACGAACCCGCAGCGATGGCGGTTCCTCATCCCGTTGGCAACGTACAGTTCTTGACGCCTGTGCAGGACGACGACGAACAACTTCCGCAGGAATTGCAGGATGCGGAACAAGCTCCTGCGCTCGGCAGCGGGTTCCGGCCCTTTGGTAGGGAGTCGGCCGAACCCAATGAGTTTCTAGCGCCGGGACAGGTCTCGATCGACGCCATCGACGTGACAAGCACACCGAACCCGGACGCCAAATTCGATTGACATTGCGGACTAGGTCGAGGGCGGCTGTTGGTCGCCAGGCTTGTTGACGGTCGATTCCTCGAGCCGCTTGTTCCAGACCTTTCTGATGAGCGCCAGTTTGCGCAGGACAGACCGGTTGCACATGTCGAGTCGTTCAGCGATCTCCGAGACTTCGTAACCTGAAATCCGCAGAGCCGCGACTTGCCGTAGATCATCACGGCCAAGCAGCTCCATCAATAGGTGATGCTCTTCCTGCATCTGTGCCAGAAACTCGGGAGTCGGTGAGGTTCCAATCAGGTTCTCCAGAGAGAAGGAATCGACGGGATCTCTTCCCTGCAAATCAACCTCGCGTCGGACTTTTCCATCTCCGCGTTTCTGCCGAGTTTCACTACGGATGTAGCTGGCCGCCTTCTGACGGGCCAACGCGAGCAACAACCACCACAGTTCGTCACGGCTTTGCAGGTCTTTGAACCGGCCCTCTTCCCCACCTTTGCAAATCGAGCGAAAGACGCTGGCTGCGACGTCTTCTTCGTCGGCCATTCCTTTCGGGACGCCTTGCAACATGCCCTTCGCGACTGACACGAGCTCCTGAAAATAGCGATTCCAGAGCAACTGCGCTGCCTCATCCGGATGAGTCTGCAGCTTCCGGACCATGCCGATCACGGAATCCTCGCAGGCACTGTCATCGGTGGGCGGAGAATCTTCCAGTTCCATTGGGGGGAGGATGGAGAAGGAATCAAGGTGGGAGTTGGGGGCGGGAATAAGATCGTCGGTCCCGTTGACTGAAAATGCAATCCCAGCCAACACCCGCGAAACCGGCTTCTCAATTCCGATAACCGGACTCCAATCACTCGGAAGCAGTCACTCCGCGACGATGATCTGGTTCTCCACCTGCCGCACTCCAGGTTCGAGACGCATAAAGGCCTCCGCCAGTCGGCGGGCGTCGTCTGTTGGAGCGACGCCGGAGAGGGTCAGCACTCCCTCGGCATCGAGCGAAATGGCCAACTCATTCACACCGAACCCGTACTCCGACACTTGCGTTTCGAGACGGGTCTGAACCATCGCAGTCGTGGCAGGTTCGTAGTCAAAGGCGATGCGAGCAATGGGTTGCAAACGCTCGACGCGCGAACGTCCCGTGGAAGTCGTGGAACGGCCCTGAGATTGCCCTTGGCCTTGTCCTCGGTTTCCCAATCCCGCCAGTCCCTGTTGAGACGTTTGTCCCGCCCCCGTTGTTGTCTGGCCAACGCCGACAAATTGACCAGTTTGCCCAACGCCGACGAAATCCTGATTTAGCGCTGCGGCACCGGCTTGTCCAAATTGAGTGAATTGCGGTCCCTGAAGTTCGCCCGTCCCGAAGGTACCGCTATCACCCGACAGACCTCCACCTCCACCACCGCCCATACTCTGTTGCAGACTGGACGCAGCCGTCCCCGCTGTTCCTCCACCCAACGACGAAGTTCCTCCCGTCGAACGTCCCGTGGTGCTACCCCCAGTCGATCCGCCGGAACTGGGGAAAAGGCTTGAGGACTGCGCGGCTGCGATGCCAGGTAAGAGCAATACGCAGGCGAGTGCGATGAAGGCTTTCACAAGATCACCTATTTGCGGAAAACGGGACCGATAGAGTGTTGATCGACCAGCGGGGCTCAAGTCACGCCAGTCGATTCTCACCCAAGTTGGATGCCGAGGCAAGCCAGTTCGAGTTTAGCGGTTTTTCGGCTTCCAACGCCCGTCAGATCGCCACGGGGGACTCCACTGTTTGGATCAGCAGTTGGTTTAACACATTCTCGATGCCTGCAACTTGCTGCACAATCTCTGCCACGTCCGGCGATGTTTCATTCACTTGCATCACACCTTGCAGGCACACGCCATCTTGGGTTCGACGTACCACCAGGGATGCGAAATGGATGTCCGGTAGTGAAAGCAGAGCGGATCGAATCTGACCTTCGACTTCGTGCGAACATGTCGGAAAGTCCCAATTCCATTCACTGTCTGCTGGAACGGGATCGTCCCACTCGGTAACGGGATTCTCAACGGTCGGGGTGAGGCGTTTCATCCTTGTCCTCCTTGGGCGCTGGGGGAGTGACCTCATCCGCGAATCTAAACAGGCCGACTCGCGGTAGACGTCGATTATTCTGCAAAAAAATCGACGTTTCAAGCAAAACTTGGGCCCAAGTGTCGTGATTTGGTAAATCAATCAAATAGACGCCACTGACCGATTGCTATCTCCCCCCACTCCCGCCTCACCCCCACATTCCCCGTCGGGGCTCCTCGTGCGTCAGTTCTTCGAGTCGTTTCAGCAGGCTCTCGACTTCGGCGCTGGGATGTTTGGGAACCACGATTTTGATCGTCAGCAGTTGGTCGCCATTGTGCTTGGTCTTGTGATCCGGAAACCCCTTGCCTCGCAGGCGGAGCTTCGCACCCGACGATGTCCCCGGAGGAATCGTCACGGTCATTAAACCTTCCGTCAGTGTCGGGACATCGATCTTTGCGCCGAGCGTTGCCTCGGTCACCGTGATCGGGACATCGAGCAGCAGGTCGCTTCCATCACGATGAAAGTACGGATGCGGCGCGACGTTCACGGTCACCAGCAAGTCTCCAGCCGGTCCCCCTGCAACGCCTGGCTGTCCCTGTCCGGCGAGACGAATCACACCCTGATCGCGAATGCCCGGCGGGATCTTCACCGTCAGCACCGATGACCCCGTGGGATTCGCAATTCGCAAATCGTATTCGCCACCTTTGGCAGCGGTCTCGAACGTGATCTGAATCGCCGATCGCATGTCGGCTCCCTGTTGCGGTCGCGGACCGCCCCACGTTGTTTGTCGACGACCCCTGCCGCCACCGCCACCGCCAAACATGCCTCCCAGCAGGTCCGACAAGTCGACATCCTGTTGTCCGAAGATATCTCCTAAATCGATTGGACCCGATCCCGGATGGGGCTGCGGTCCACCGGGCTTATAGTGCTTGTAATGTTCTCCGAACTGATCGTACGCCTTGCGCTTCTCGGCATCTCCCAGAACTTCGTACGCCTCGCTGGCCGCCTTGAACCGCTCGGCTGCCGCCTTGTCGTCGGGCTTGGCATCGGGGTGATTCTCCTTGGCGAGTTTCTTGTACGCCTTGCGAATCTCTTCCGCCGAGGCGGTCCGCGAAACGCCGAGTGTCTGATAGTAGTCCTGGTGGGCCATTGTTGGTCGTGTGAGTTTTGATGAGAGATGAGAGTTGAGACGGAGTCGAACGCCCTTTGTACTCAATCTGTTTCCTATATCGCGCTCCTGACTCCTGATTCCTGTTTCCTTGATCTCAAGTGACCTTAATCCATGTACCGAGTAACAGAGTTGGGATGAGCAGCAGCACGACGGCAATGGCATAGGGGATGGCCTCTTGCCCTCCGCGAATGTAGATCAAGATGGCATCGAGAGTGATGATCGACAGGATCATCGTCTTGACCGCGTTCTGTACGGCTTTGGGCTCGGGATTGGTCAGGGCAGCCATCAATCGACGATTGATTGTGAGGGCGATCATCGCGAGTACGAACAACGAGGCAGTCTGGTCCCTTCCGAACGGTGCGATCAAAGTCCAGGCGAAGAGCGTCGCCAGTCCCAGGTTGACGATAAGCATCGCCCCTCCCAACTGGCGAACGTTGCTCTCCTTGGCTTCGGTGCGGGCAAACCAGGTAATGCCTGCCACGTAGATTCCCATCCCTCCCGCCACCCACAACTGCGGCGGTCGCAGAACGGAAACGATCGACGACAACCCCGCGCTGGCTCCCAGTAAGACATTGAAGAAGCGACAACTCCCCATCATCACGGGGCCGATCGGCGTCCGCTTGAGTCCACCGTCGTAGCAGAGAATACACGCGGCCAGCAGCACGGCGACTTCGATACTCCCGCGTCCGACAAACGCGGCGGCTGCCAGTCCAATCAGCATCAGCACGGTGCCGAGAATTGCCGCGGAGCGAAGACGAATTTGTCCAGAAGGGATCGGACGCCCTGGGCGTTCTTTCTTATCCTGCTCCCGGTCGAAGACATCATTGAAGACCATGCCCGAGAGATAGAGGCCCGCCGACGAGAGCAGCAGGCATGCCAGCATCGGCATCGCATTTCTTCCCGCGATCACGCCGTTGACGAGTATCCAGCCCAACACGATGTCAGCCAGCGCCGTAAAGACGGCCGGGAACCGGCACAAACGCAGCCAGGGAAGTATTCGCGACATCAAAGCCCCGCGAGCCATTACGTTCGAGTGCGGGAATAGAAGGGAAGCTTGATCACCCGGGCCGGGATCCGCTGTCCGCGAAGATCGATTTCCAGTGCCGTTCCGACGGCTGAGGTATCCCGTTCGACGAGCCCCATCGCGATCGGCTTCTGCAACGTGGGTGAGAAGGTGCCTGAGGTCACTCGACCAATCTGCTTGGCGCCTTGATACAAGAGAGCGCCTTCGCGGGCGATGCGTTTGCCTTCGAGTTCGAGCCCCACTCGCGTCTGCAACGGGCCGTGCGTCTTACGCTTCTGAATCGCTTCCTTGCCGATGAAGTTAGCACCATCCAGATGGACGCCGAAACCGAGACGAGCGGTGATCGGATCGACCGACTCATCCATTTCGTGTCCGTAAAGGGGCATGCCGGCTTCGAGCCGCAGCGTATCGCGGCAACCCAAGCCGCAGGGACGAACACCATGCCGCAGGCCCGCATACATCAACTCGTCCCAGAACTTTTCCGCCTGATCGGCCGGCAGGATCACTTCGAATCCATCTTCACCCGTATAGCCCGTGCGGCTGATGATTCCCGAATCCCCCGACACCACGGCCACCGTGCCAGAGTAGTACTTCATCGCTGACAGGTTGGTGGTCACCAGGGTCTGCAGAATCTCGATGGCCTTCGGTCCTTGAATGGCGATCATCGCCCATGTTTCCGTCAAGTCCTTGAGGGCGACATCCCACGCGCCCAGATGGCTGTCCATCCAGTTCCAGATCTTCTCTCGATTAGAAGCGTTGGCCACGACCAGGTGGTAGTCGGCAAACCGGTAGACGAGCACGTCATCCAGAATGCCTCCGTTCTCGCGGCACATGAGCGAATAACGGATATCGCCCGAATACATCGCTGGCACGTTGGACGTGACGAGCTGATCGAGAAACTCGGCTGATTGTTCGCCGATGACTTGAAACCGCGCCATGTGCGAGATGTCGAACAAGCCGACATGTTCGCGAACAGCCAGATGTTCCTCGGTAATTGACGAGTAGTAAATGGGCATCGACCAGCCGGCGAACTCGACCATCTTGCCGCCGTGGCCGACGTGCCAGTCATACAGGGGGGTGTGCAGCATGGATTTGTGATTGAAGCCGATCAACGGGGAGGAATTGCGCACATGGTAACGAGGCGAGATGCAGAATGAAGGTCTGGCGGCTTTTCGACTGACCACACTCGCGTGACCTGTCACGCATGTGCGACTAGAGTACGCATTGGAAAACATTCGAGATTTGACCGGGATTCTCACAATGATTACGTGTCTGGGATTGGCCCCTTCTTTTGGATTTGGCGATCGCACGGGACTGGCAACGCCGGGGCATGTGGCCGCCATGCTGGAGGCTGCTGGCGGGATTGAGCCAATCTTTCCGCAGCAGTCGATCCGCGAAATGGCACGCACCCGTCGCACACCACAGGGGGTGATGGACGACGCACTCAATGGCATGCAACAGGCGGGTTGGAAGGGACGCAGCGGTGCCGATGCCGACCACCTCAAGACGCCGCAGGATGTCGACGTCACCGCGGCGGTGGGGTTTGTCTTCTTCACGATCGATCCCTCCGATCATGTCGATCAACATGCCGACGATTACGACGAAGCCACGGTACGGGACAAGGCCATTGGACTCGGCGACATCGCCCCCTGGACATCGAAGTATGCGGGACGTTCGACCAAGCTCAGCAACGGCACCGTCGTCGACTTCAACGAACAGGCCGTGCTGCGGGCGGCGGTCAAGTATGGCAAAGCGATTCAGGAGGCCATCAAACTCGCGAACTATATCGAAGTCGTACAGACGGCCGCCGGTCGCGAATTTGAAATCGAACTCTCGGTCGACGAAACGGCTCAGCCGACGACGCTGGTCGAGCACTTCATCATTGCCGAACAACTGCAGGAGAACGCGAAGGGCCTGGTGAGCCTCGCCCCACGCTTCATCGGCGACTTCGAGAAGGGGGTCGATTTCATCGGAGATGTTGATGCACTCGAGCACTCTCTGCGAGACCATGCGGCGATTGCCGAACTGCTCGGGCCGTACAAGATGAGTCTCCATTCGGGGTCGGACAAGTTGTCGATGTATCCCGCGCTGGCACGCACGACGCAGGGGCGATTCCATGTGAAGACGGCCGGCACCAGCTACCTCGAAGCACTGCGCGTCGTCTGCCGACATGACGCTGATCTCTTCCGGCGACTCATCACGTTCGGTCGCGAGCGCTACGACATCGACCGCGCCACGTACCATGTTTCCGCCGAAGTGGCGAAGGTGCCTGGCCCTGAAGATGTGACCGACATCGTGAAGCTCGAACAGCTCTACCTGGAGCGTTGGTGCGACGTCCCTGCAGGTCGGGGCTTCACCGCTCCCGGCAGACAGATCCTGCACTGCACATTCGGCTCGACGCTGACACATCCCGAATGGGGGCCAGCCATCGTGACAGTCCTGCGGGAACATCCAGAGACTTACCACGAAGTGCTGCGAGAGCATTTCGTCAGACACCTGCAGGCGCTGGCGTTTTGATGAAGAACCCAATGCAGACTCGACGCGCGAGGCATCAACGAGGGGAGTCACCCTGGTCGATCCCCATACGACAGGGCGCTCAAGATTCTCGCATCGGATGACGTTGCGCTAAAAACGCCAGCCATCCGGCACGATGGCGTCCTTGGGGACGACGATGATGCCGTCGCGAACGACAACGGGTGTACGCTCGCCATCCTTGGGGAAGTCTTTGGGGAGCTTGATGGTACAGTTCTTTCCGATGCGGCAGTTCTTATCGACGATCGCTTTTTCGATCACGGTTCCCTCGCCGATGCCGACGGCGGGGGCACCTTCGGGGACACGTTCGGGCGAATCGAAGTAGTCGGCTCCCATCAGAATCGAATCGGAGATCGTTGATTTCTGGCCGATCGAACACCGAAGGCCGATCATGCTGTGCGAAATCTTGGCTCCATCACGAATCGTGCAGCCGTCGGCAATCATGCTGCCGGTGATGTGTGCACCTTCAATCCGGCTGGGAGGGAGAAACCTTGGCCGCGAATAGATCGGCGTGTCGCCGCGATGAAAGCGAAACGGCGGATCGGGATCCATCAGCGACAGGTTCGTTTCGTAAAACGCCTTGATGGTTCCAATGTCTTCCCAGTAACCATCGTACAGGAACAACTGCACATGGCGGGCACGAATCGATGCCGGGAAGACCTCGCGTCCGAAATCTTCGTAGGCGGTCTTCTCGAGCAAGTCGACCAGCGTGTCGCGGTTGAAGAGATAGATCCCCATGCTGGCGAGGTAGGGGCGGTTCTTGCATTCGATGCCTTGAGACTCGATCCACTCGGGGTCGGTTCGCACCATCTCAAGCGCTTTGGCATCGTTGGGCTTCTCCAGAAATCCGCGCACTCGCAGTTTCTCATCCACCCGCATGATACCAAACGACTTGGCGTCTTCCTCGGCGACCGGCAACGAAGCGATTGTCACATCGGCGTTCGATTCCTGATGAACCTCCATCATCGCCTTGAAGTCGAGCTGATAGAGCTGATCCCCCGACAGAATCAGCACATACTCGACGCCCGGTTGCTGAATGTAGCGCAGTTGTTTCCGCACAGCGTCCGCGGTCCCCTGATACCAGTCAGCCCCCTCATTCGTCTGCTGGGCCGCGAGTATCTCGACGAATCCACCCGAGAAGGGATCAAAAATGTACGTCTGACGAATGTGTCGATGCAGGCTGACGGAGTTGAACTGCGTGAGAACATACATCCTGCGAATGCCGCTATGGATGCAGTTTGAAATCGGGATATCGATCAGCCGATACTTGCCCGCCAATGGGACGGCGGGCTTCGAGCGATAGGTCGTCAACGGCTGCAGGCGGGTTCCCTTGCCTCCGCCGAGGATGAGGCCGATGGTATTGTTCATCTTCAGGCACCGTGAATCGTTGAAGGCTCGAAGTGGAAAACTCTCCCTGTATTCAACACAGGTTCGTAAGGATTGCAACCGAGAGGGGAGGGAAAGAGGGAATAGTGAGTAGCCAATAGGGAGTAGTGAGTGCGAAATGCAGGGTATTGAATCACATTTACATCCTACTCCCTACTGCCCATTGGCTATTCCCTTCCTCATTGGCACCCCATCTGCTCCATTCACAAATTGCAATTGTGTCTACAAGCGGGATTGCCGTATAACCCCGCCCCCAAGGATGGGATTTGACGTCGCGAATTGATTTGTCGCGGCGATTTCGAGGCGAAGGAGTCCGCCCATGAGTGGTCAAACTGGTCAATCGCTGGCGACATTTCTGCTTTCCGTCCCCGTCGCGGCCATCGGATTGATGGCGGTGTTCGGCATCCCTCAGTTCGCGGCCGTCATCGCGGCTCAACGCGGCGAAACGGGTGAAGATCCTCTGGATGAGCTTGACGAATTTCGTCACGCATCAGCCGATATTCTGGGGGGACGCGATCCCAACTTTCCACCGTCCAGTTCTCGAGATGACGATCACAACGCCCCACGCTGGGATTCCGGACCGCAGGGATTTGCGGACGATGCGTCACAAGAAGATCGTTCTCCCCGGCCGGCAAACTTCTGGGGCGAACGTCGCGGCAGCGAGTTCGAAAACAATCCCGCTCCACGAGAGGGATTTCGAGAGACTGATGCTTGGGGACAACCGTCGACAATCCAAACCACGACTCTGACATGGTCAGAAGCCCGCCTGCAACTCGCGGACCTGGGCGTTGATGACTTTCATCTGGAAGCGGGCTCGGTGCCTGAGACATTCACCTTCGTGGCAGTCTTTACTCCCGGTGCGCAGCCCGACGTGACCTATCGCTTTGAAGCCGAGGCCTCAGAGCCTCTGTTGGCCGTCGAAGATGTCGTCGCGCAGATCGAGGAGTGGCTGGCCAATCGCTTTGCCTCGAATGGCCAAAGTCATTCGGCAAATTTTCCCACTCAACGCGAACGTCGCTGGTAGTTGAATTCGCGTCTGACCTGCCATGTTGCATTCGAGTCACTCGTTGCCGCAGCACCACTTTCAGCGGGAGCGTGCCTGGTCGAACTCGTCACCGGCATCGACCGTCGCCGCGGGTCACCATTGGTGGCTGCTTGCCCGAAGGTCTCCAACCGCGGACGCACCGCTCGGTGTCGAAGCAGTCGACGAGTATACGCGGTCGCCGAAACACGCGCGTCTCGAAGCTGCCCTCTTCGTCGCCGCCGGGCCGTTGACGCTTCGCAAGTTGATGCAGTTCGCCACTCTCGCGAGTGTCGTCGAAGGCAGACAACTCATTCGGGAACTCGACGCCATGTACGAGCAGTCGGGGTCGGCCTTTCGCATTGAGAAACTCGCCACCGGCTATCGACTCTACACGCGCCCGGAGTTTGCTTCGTGGCTCGATCGCATTCATCATCGACAGTCTCGACTCAAACTGTCTCCACCAATGATGGAAACACTCACCATCATCGCTTATCGCCAGCCCGTCACGCGGGCCGATATCGAAGCGGTGCGGGGCGTGCAGTCGGCCGAGATCATCAAGCAACTCATGGAACGCGGCCTCGCCAAGATCACGGGCGAAGACGATTCGCTGGGTCGGCCCTACTTGTACGGGACCACTCGTGAGTTTCTCGAACAGTTCGGCATCGCGGGACTGGATGACCTGCCACTCGCCGACACTCTGCGAACGACGACGCCTGAACCAGTCGCCTTCGACGAGCCTGCCGACGAAGAGTCGCTCGACGACTCCGATATCGATGAAGATGAGACCGACGACGATGACGAAGACGACTGGGACGAGGAAGACGACGACGACGATGAAGATGACGATGACGAGGACGAGGACGAGGACGAGGACGAGGACGACACAGATGATGACGATGACTGAAATCAGCGATTTAGCTGACGCGGGTCGTCAAGGGCGGCGGTCAGTACGAAGTGGGCGGCCTTCTGCTTTGTGACGCCCAGGGACGTGGCCAGTTGCGAAAGGTCAATGCTCCTCGCATCGCTCATGTCATCCGTCATCGACTCGGAGAGATATCCAACCGACATGCGGAGTGGCAGGGCGTGTGACTCGTTCCCGCCGGCACCATCATCCGATTGAGGCAACTGGCTGATCGTGGTCAGCCCGCGAAAATCGTCGGTCACACAGTCGGCGATCTCCTGTAGATCGTCACGGGAGCCGCCAATCAGCCCGACGGGTAACGGTCGCTGCAGCAATCGTCGACGGAGGTCGGCCACTGTCATTGCCCAGCGCGGAACAACCCAATCGCCGGCAATCTGTTCCCAGGGATCGAGCACGAATCGACGATACCAGGCCGCCGGATGTGGCACGTCGAGCCGACCGTCGTGGTATTGAGACTCTCCTTGAGCGAGCAGATCGAGATCGATCGCTCTCGGCCCCCAGCGATCTCCCGGCTGGCGACCCAGTTCGAGTTCGATCTGTTGCAGCACGTCGAGCAATTCGATCGGCTGCAATGATGTCGCTACCTCGACCACTCCGTTGATGAAGCGTGTCTCCACACTTCCCACGGGGGTTGTTTCGTACCAAGGACTGACGGCTACGAGATTCACGCCGCGTTCCTGCTGCAGCCGATCCATAGCGCGTTCGACCCTCTGCAAACCATCGACGTCACTTGTCCCAACAGCGATGAACGTGCGTGGAAGTATCGTGTTCTGCATTCACTTCCCGTCGATGTCGTCTGGGTCCAGTTCCATGTCGTCCTCCGCCTGACTCACATCCCCAAATATCATAGCTCTTGACATTCCCAAAGTCCGCAGGGAATGTGGATGGCCAATCACAATTGGAGGGACGATTCATGCAGGGCATTCATCTCGCGCCACTGATGCTTCTTGCCACCTGCACCATGATGGGTGGCGTGTTGGCCGACGACGAGTCCACCGCTGATCGCAGCGCATGGCATTTCACCAACGACGATGTCGAGGCCACGATCACGTTGCGGGAAGATGGCTCGTGGATTGGCATTCGCAACGACGGGCGGCGGCCGGTCTACGACGAGATTGAAGTGACCGACGACTACATCATTTTGCAGAACCGTGGAACGAAGCTGTTTCTGCGACTGCATGAGGACTGGGGATACTGGAAACGTCCCAGTGACGAAGACTGGACTCGCTGGACTCGCGGCGAATGGACGGCAGGCACGTCTGTCGAACCATTGGGCGAGTATCGCATCCGCCTGGCTTACTTTGTTCCGACCGATCGCACTCCCGCCGACGGTTACGAGCAACGCATTCGCAACATCATGACGGTCGTGTCGGATCTCTATCAGTACAGCCTTTCGAATCAAGGGTATGATTTTGACGGACTCTCTTTCGAGCAGGCAGAGGGGGAGGTTGTGGTTCACATGATTCAAGGCCCTCGTGAAGCCACCTATTACAACAACGGTCCGCAACACAGCGAGACGGTGCAGTGGGAACGCGTCTCTCATGAAATCGGCGAGCAGCTTGGCAACACTGATGAACAGTTGATCGTGGTCTTTACCGAGTGCTTCGGCAACGGTCAGTCGCAATTCCTCTGGCCGGGTACCATCGCTAGCGGCGAGCACTTCACAACGAGCGGGGGCATGGTGATGTACTCGGCCCATCTGCTGCGAGGGCCGTTCGCCGTCGACACGCTGGGGGATCTGCGGGCCTTGTTTTTCGATCAAACTCCCATGCGCGGCCGGCGCGTGGTGGGGCACCGCGCCAATACCCCGCGATGTGAATTCATCGAAGATGGCATCGGAGCCATTGCCCATGAGTTGGGACACGCACTGGGACTTGTCGACGATCACCGGCAGGATGACCTCGATCTGATGGGGAACGGGTTCCGTAATCTGAGATGGAATCTCGATCCGCAGGAGCGTCGCAAGGTCGTCTTCTCCGAGGAGAACGCCCGGCTGTTGATGTCGTCTCGATATATTGCCGACGATCTTGATCTCGAAGACAACGAACCGCCGATGGTCGAAGTCGAAAGGCTCTCCGCGAACGCGAGCAGTCAGTTGATTCTGGTACGGGCGAGCGACAACACCGGGCTGCGGGCGATTGTCTTTCAAGACACGCAAGTCGGTTCTATCGTGGAAGGCCAACGGCTGAACGGCTCCGAACAGGAAGTGCGTCAACGCCTCCCACTGAACGGAACCGGAGGTTTTCCGATCGAGTTGGAGGTAATCGTCACCGACAACGGTGGTCACCAGACCCGCGTGCGACTGACGGAAACGGATTCCTGATCTCTCCCACTAACTCCATCCCGGATGCGCGTACATGCAGCACCCGGGATGGTGTCGAGCCTCACTCCTCTGTCGTTAGCCGCAGCCAGCCTCAAGCGGCCATCCATTCGAGGGCGTTGAGGTAATCCTCCTCGCTGCTGACTCCGACAAGACGATTGACGACCTGCCCGTTGCGAAACACGAGTACGGTCGGGATCGCCTGAATCTGGTAGTCGATCGCCGTCTGTCGGTTGTCGTCGACATTCAGCTTGCCGACCTTCACCGCGTCGCCGACGGTCTCGGCAAGTGCGTCGATTCGCGGTCCGACGACTCGGCACGGGCCGCACCAGGGTGCCCAGAAATCGACGACGACAGGCTGATCGCTTTGCAGCACTTCGGCATCGAAGTTGGCATCAGTGAATTGACGGGCATTGGACATGATGAGTCTCCTTATGGATTGAGCTTGTTGGAACTGCAGAATTGATCGGGCATTTGCTACCCGACAAGAGCCGGTGCCACGGGGAAGTCGATCTCCGTGTCGGCGACATGGTTGAAGTAGTTGGTAAAGATATTCAGCGAAACATTGGCGATGATTTCTCCAATCTCTCCATCGGTGTAGCCGGCGTTACGAACGGTTTCGACATCGTCGTCGCTGACGCTTCCGCGTTGCTCGACGAGTAACTGCGCGAACTGCAACGCGATGGCTTCCTTCTCGCCGGCTGCCGTCCCCATACGGGCTTGCTCGATGTCACTCTCCGAAAGTCCCGCCCGTTTGCCGAGCGCGGAATGAGCCGACAGACAGTAACTGCACTCATTCGACTGGCCCACCGCCAAGGCGATGCTTTCGCGAAGTGAAGCGGGTAACGAGCCACCGGCAAGTGCGCCGCTCATGCTCAAGTAGGCGTTGGCGACAGCGGGCGAGTTCGCCATCGTGGCGACGATGTTCGGCACCATTCCCATTTTCTTCTTCACTCCTTCAAGAATGAGGGCGGCAGGTGCGGTGGCATTGTCGGCTGTAACGGGCTGAAATCGCGGCATCTTGGTCTCTCCTGGATTGGTGTTGATGTGTTTGGTTTGAGTCGATTAAGAACTGGCATGCCTCTGTTCACTGATAAGACGCTGCGAGCCTCAACGGTCTTACGTGCCATTGTCGAGATTTCAAAGAGCATGGAGTCCGAAGTTCGGGAGACGTGACGGGCCAAGCAATTCGTCGATGAGACACGTTCGCGAATGAGTCGAGTTGTGATGCAAGTCCACTGGTTCTCATTCCTCACCGGTGTGCGTAGAATTGCGTCTCGCCTTAAAGAGGTACGCGCGAAGTCAACGGCAACGCGAACAGGAGAGCGCTGCATGAGTTCTACAATCAACACCGATCCGTGGATCGAACGGCTGCGTGGACCCCAGCCCGGTCGAGATGCGGCGATCAATGAATTGCGGGAGATCATCGTGCGCGGACTGCGTCGATCGCTTTCGCAGCGCTACGGCGGCGCGGTGCAGGCAGACGATGTGGCCCAGGAAGCCGTTCTCAAGATTCTCGATTCCCTCGACCGCTTCGATGGACGCAGTCGTTTCACCACGTGGGCCATGACGATCGCCACGCGCATCGGCATCAGTGAACTGCGTCGCAAGCACTATCAGAATGTTTCGCTTGATGATGTCACCCCGACCGACAGCCTCAGTATCGAGTCAAACAACGAGTTTACCACAACTCCGGAGGCACAACTCGACCGCGACGCCTTGCTGATGAAGTTGGGCGAGTTAATCGACAAAACATTAAGCGACCGGCAGAAACTCGCCATTCGCGGCCTCCTCGAAGGCCTGCCGGTGGAAGAGGTTGCCCGCCGCATCGATTCCAATCGCAACGCGGTCTACAAGCTGATACACGACGCCCGACTGAAGCTGCGTGCCGGATTGGAAGCGGCAGGCTTCGACGGCGCGGACATTGGTGAGCTATTCACCTGAGGAAAATTGAAATGCCACTCTCAGAAGAACAAATCGCGAAACTGTTGAAACTTGTCGCTCAGACCCGAGACGACGGCCTCGACTGCGACGGCTGCTACGAACATCTGGCCGAGTTTGCGGAGACAACTCTCGCCCAGCGCGAAATCCCAGAGGCACTCGCAGCGGTCGAGACACACCTGCAACAATGTCCCTGTTGTCGAAGTGAGTTTCAGACGCTGTTGGATGGGTTGCAGTCGCTCGAGGAAAACCCATGATGGACCTTCATCGCTGTAACTCGGAACACGATCGAGTTTGCGATTTGCAGGAGAGTCTTGATCCTGATGCCAGACGACGATTCCACTCGCCACCCGCTCCCCTTGACCGATCGTCTTGCGCTCGACCGGACCTTGTTGGCCAACGAGCGAACACTGCTGGCCTATGTCCGCACGGCCATGATGCTGGCCGTTTCTGGAATTACGCTCATTAAACTCTTTCCCAAAGAAATGGCTGCCGAGTGGTCAGGCTGGGGTTTGCTGACACTCGCGCCAGTGGTGGTTGGCTTCGGGGTGCGGCGTTTCACTGAAGTCGCGCGCCCCTTGCAGAAGCTGCAACAATCAGACTCCGCCTCGAAGTGATCGGCTTCAAATCGCGCCAGTCACTTGAATTCCGAGGCAGCGATACGATAGATCGTGGGAAGCATGTCCGGGTTTCTCCACGCTCAAGGAGTTTCGTTGATGAATCGCGTATTTCACGGATTTACACGTACATTTGCTTTCATCGTGATCGCGTCATTCGCGAGTGATGTCGTCGCTGATGATGTCGAGGGCGCAACAGGTTCTCGCCCGAACATTCTGTTCTGCATTGCCGACGACTGGGGCTGGCCGCATGCGGGGGCTTATGGAGACCCGGTCGTTCAAACCCCTGCGTTCGATCGGCTGGCTCGCGAGGGAGTTTTGTTTCATCACGCCTATATCTCGTCGCCATCGTGCACGCCTTCACGCGGCGCGATCTTGACGGGGCAGTATCACTGGCGGCTGGAAGGAGCTGGCAACCTGCACAGTGTCTTTCCCGATCACTTCACCACATACCCCGAGATGCTGGCCGAGGCTGGTTATGTCACTGGCACTTCCGGCAAGGCGTGGGGACCGGGACGGACAGAAACCGAGGGCCGCGAACTGGCAGGCTCACGTTATCGCAACTTCGACGAGTTCCTCGGTGAATGGGATGGTGAGACACCATTCTGTTACTGGCTCGGCAGTGCCGATCCGCATCGACCGTATGAATGGGGTTCCGGGGCGGCGAGCGGTATGGATTTAGACGCCATCAACCTCCCGGCCTGTTTCCCCGACAACGAGATCACGCGCAACGATGTCGCCGACTACTATTTCGAGGTGCAACGCTTCGACACGCTCGTGGGAGATGCAATCGCCGCCCTCGAATCACGGGGTCAACTCGACAATACGATCGTGTTGATGACGGGCGACCATGGCATGCCCTTCCCGCGCGGCAAGTCGAACCTCTACGACACCGGAAGCCGCGTGCCGTTGGCGATTCGCTGGCCGGAGCATATTCCGGGAGGGCGGGAGTCGATCGACTTCGTCAGCACGACCGATCTGGCGCCGACCTTTTACGAGGTTGGTGGGGTCGATATCCCCGACGACGTGACCGGCCAGAGTCTGCTGCCGTTGCTCACGTCGACAGAATCAGGACAGATTGACCCCGAGAGAATGCACATCATCTTCGGCAAGGAAAGACATGTTCCCTCGCAGGAAGCACCCGATATGGGGGGGTATCCCAGCCGGGCGATTCGCACGCATGACTATCTGCTTATCTGGAACATCACTCCCGAGCGCTGGCCCAACGGGACGCCCGACTGGGAGAATGCCGCCATTCGCGGAGTGTGGCTGGGGGACACCGACAACGGTCCCACCAAGACCTACATGGTCGAGCACCAACACGATGATGCCGTTCACGAACGGTTATACGACCTGTCGTTCGGCATGCGGCCCGAGTTCGAGTTCTACGCCCTGCGAAATGATCCCGATCAGTTGGTCAATGTTGCCACCAACGATGGCGGAAACTACCACGCCGAGCAACGCGAATTGTATGAGCAACTCGTGCAAGAACTTGAAGCGACCGCCGACCCGCGTATCGTGGGAGGCTGGGAAGTCTTCGATGAAGAACCCTACCTGGGGAGCGGACCGAGGCATCCTGATTCGGAACGGAATTGATTCATGCTGTCACAGTTTGCCATTGAGGAGATGTCATGATTCGCACGCTGCTTTTCCTCGTCACTTTGACGTTCTCATTGATAGGCGCATCAGGGATTGCCCGAGCCGACGATCGTCCCAACATCATCCTCTGCATGGCCGACGACCAGGGTTGGGGGGATGTCGGCTACTATGGGCATCCGGTGTTGCAAACGCCGGTGCTCGATGAGATGGCGGCGACGGCGTTGCGGTTTGATCGCTTCTACGCAGCTCATCCCGTTTGCTCACCCACGCGCGGCAGCGTGATGACGGGTCGCAACCCGAACCGCTTCGCCTGCTTCTCGTGGGGCCGAACGTTGCGGCCTCAGGAAGTGACACTCGCCGAAGTCTTGCAGGCCGGGGGGTATCGCACGGGACATTTCGGCAAATGGCATCTCGGCTCCGTGCGGGCTGATGACCCTGTCTCGCCCGGTGGAAGTGGGTTCGACACTTGGGTTTCCAGCCCCAACTTCTACGAGAACAGCCCGCTGATGTCGGAACAGGGAACCGTGATCGAAACGGATGGAGAGAGTTCAGCAATCACGATTCAGCATGCGTTGCAGTTCATCCATCAATGTACCGATGAGGACGCTCCATTTCTCGCCGTCATCTGGTTCGGCAATCCGCATACGCCACACGAAGCACTTCCCGAATTGCGGGCACTCTATCCCGACTGCACGCCGGCGGAGCAGAACTACTACGGAGAGATCACCGGCATCGATCGCTCAATGGGAATGCTGAGGGAGGCGCTTCGCGATCTCGATGTCGCCGACAACACGTTGCTGTGGTACACCAGCGACAATGGGGCTCAAGGGCGCAGTCCTGGCTCCACAGGCGGATTACGTGGAGCCAAAGGGAGTGTCTGGGAGGGAGGATTGCGAGTGCCGTGCATCATTGAATGGCCTGCGGTCATTACCACTCCGCGAATCACGGCCCTGCCATGCACGACATCGGACATCTATCCCACGATCCTCGATCTGCTAGGTGTGAATGTCGATGGACAACCCTTGCTCGATGGCGAGAGCATTGCCGATCTTCTGAGAATCGAGCCGACCGCGCGCGAACATGGCATCGGGTTCTGGGTGTTTGAGTCAGGCGGTAATCCCGCCAAGAGCGGTGAACTGTTGCAACAGATGCGTGAGGAACAACTCGGAAATGTACCTGCCGCGACCCCAGGCGAGTTGACACCCGAATGCCGTATGGAAGTGACCTTCGATCTGAGCGACCGGCGAGGGCATGCGGCATGGCTGGAAGGGGATTGGAAATTGCATCGTATGAACTCCCAGGACGGGGAGCCTCGATTCGAGTTGTATCATCTGGGAAACGACCCCGAGGAATCCACGAATCGGTTGGCCGAGGAGCCGGAACGCCTGGCGACGATGCGCGCAGCGCTCGACGCCTGGCAGAACTCTGTCCTCCGCAGTTTGAACGGCGAGGACTACTGAGTCCATGAATCGCGTTGAGAGGTTGAGAGGCCTGCTCCAGACTCGCCACCGATAAGTGCATGTATGTTCATATCTATTTGAGCTGTGCAGAAAATGCGTGAATGGAGTGGCGTGGTGCGTCCTCGATGCGTTATGCTCGACGCTTTCACACTCTCATTCGCGAGCCATGTCAGAGAGAGGCCGATTGGTACTGGCAGGTTGCCCCGGAGAGCGGCTCGAACAGTTCGAGTCGATCGCCCGACAGCTATCGTGCGACCTGATGAGCGCCTCCTGCTACGATGATTTGCTGGCGTTCACGACGGGGTACGGCTGCATCGTTTCCGAACTGCTGGTTGGCAACCACAATCTTCTGCAGTCGCTTGCCAAGTTGGTCCAGGATCGACCGAACTTCAAGTTGATCGTCGTTTCAGAGAACGTCGATGTCTCGATTTCCGTGCGGGCGATGAAGGCCGGCGCTTTTAACGTGCTGACGCCGAAGTCGGGGACGACGACACTGATGCTTGCGATTCACGAAGCCGTGATCGCGGCGGCCGAAACGCACGCGACGACGCGCGAGGAAGAGAACCTGCTGAAGGTCGTGCAGCAGCTCAACCCCGGAGAAATGGCGGTACTGCAAATGGTGCTGGCGGGTCTGCAGAACAGGGAAATCGCGGAAAGACTCCATGTAAGCGGCCGGACCGTGGAGTTGCGCCGTCAGAAGATTCTGCAGTCAACGGGAGCTGCCAATGCGGTTAGACTGGCCTATTTGATTTCGCGTTCCAGCCGAGTCTGGCAGTTCGTGAACGACTCGCAATCGCAGGATCTGGCCGACGCCGACACTGTGCCGGAAATGAACGTTCCCAAGGAGCTTTAGTGGTCGTCGCCACTTGGCGGTGATGGGGGAACGTCTTCTGGACGCTTTCGTGCTGCACGTCATCCCGATACTCTAGCACTCAGGTCGCCGAGTACGTGGAATCGGATCCGGATAACTTTGGGATTCCGACAGGTACTGTCTCGTAAGGAGTGCAAAATGAAGTCGCGTTCGCTGTTTACATTCGTATTCGTATTGCCGATTCTGTTGCTCGGATGTCCGTCGGGTGACGGCGATGTGGATGGCCCAGGCGGAGGAGCTTCGTCGGGGCAGTCAACAACCAGCACCACTAACGATCCGCCTCCCCCTGGCCAGTCGGAACCGGTGGTTCCCGATGATACGAGCGACGCGGGCACCCGCGAAGTGGGTGAGATCACGCTCAAGCAGCTCGACTGGGAGGGAGTCATGTCCCTTGTAGAGGCCAATCGCGGGAAGGTCGTCGTCGTCGACCTGTGGTCGCTGTCATGCGAGCCGTGCATCATCGAGTTTCCCCATCTCGTTACCCTGGCGTACGAGCATCCCGAAGAAGTCGTGTGCATTTCTGTGGCGACCGACTATCAGGGACTGGAGAACCGGCCACTTTCACACTACGAACCCCGAGTCTTGGAGTTTCTGCAGAGTCAGAACGCTGACATCGAAAATGTGCTGTGCACACTTCCCAAGCCGGAGTTCTTTGCAGAGCTTGAGATCGGTTCCGAACCGGCAATCTATGTGTTCAATCAGGCCGGTGAATCCAAACTGTTCACAGGATTGCAGGAGGACGACACCGAAGTCAGTTACGAACGGCACGTCATCCCCCACGTCGAAGGGCTGCTGGTCGTCGAGCCTCTCCTTACTGACCCCAATGCTTTATTGTTTTGAAACCGATAACAACGCGCCTGCGGAGACTGAAGGAAAGAACAAGGTATGCAGGGATTGATTTGCATAATGGGCCGATCGATGCTGATGGTGTTGGTCGCCATCCCGTGTCTAGCGGCGCATGGAGACGATTCGCCGGATGCAGAGACTGCTGCCTCGGAGGCGCAGCACCTCGGTAACCCTCACCAGGTGACAATTGGATTGCCCCGCGCCGGTGAAGGCTATTTCTCACCCGATGGCGAATACATCGTCTATCAGGCGTATCCCGTCGGGTATCCGTTCTATCAGATCTACGTGCAGGCGCTGGACGAGCGGGTGCCGCGGCGCATCAGCCCGGGCCGCGGCCGGACCACCTGTGCGTACTTCACACGTGACGGAGAAGGGATTCTCTTCGCATCGGCCCACACGCACCCCGAAGTGGAGGCCGAGGAAGCTCGCGCACGTGCGATCGAGGCCGAAGGCGGCCGGCGGCGCTATCAATGGGACTTCGATCCCTTCATGGAGATCTATGTCTGTCGGTTCGACGGCACGGGACTCGAGCAACTGACCGACTCTCCCGGCTACGACGCAGAAGGAAGTTACTCGCACGATGGCGAACAGATCGTCTTCACTTCGACTCGCGATGGCGATCCTGACATCTATATCATGAATGCCGACGGGAGTGACGTTCGACAGATCGTCAATGTCGATGGCTACGATGGCGGACCATTCTTCTCACCTGACGATCGCTGGATCATCTTCCGCAGCGATCGCGAAGAAGAACACATGCTGCAGTTGTACGCTGTGGCGGTCGATGGCACGCACGAAGTGCAACTGACCAACAACCTGAATCAGGTCAACTGGTGCCCGTACTTCCACCCGTCTGGCGACTATCTCATTTGGTCGGGGGCCGACTATTCGCAGGGGCCAATGGGTGCGAATTTCGATCTCTTCACGATGGAGGTTGATGCGGCGGGGAGCGAGTTTATCGGTGGCGAGATCACGCAGATTACGTTTGACGCTGATGCCGATGTCTTGCCCGTATTCAGCCCGGACGGCACGAAACTGATGTGGACGTCGAATCGCAGCGAAGATGGTTCGAGTCAGCTTTGGATCGCGGATTGGTTGCGGGTCGCCATCGAGTGACCTTGCCGAGGCTCCTCATCGGAGAGAGGCCCAATGGGGAAAGGTAACTGACAATGGTTCCGTCGACAGGTATGATGCTTGGCTCACTGGTGTTGCCGTCGCAATTCCAATTGCCGCTGTCTTCCAGGTGTCACAGAAATGGCTAGTCATCCCCTGACATCGTCGAATCGCAGGCGTCGGGTCGTGCTCTATCTGTCGACCCGCAGTGCGGAACCGACACTGGTCAGCACGGCAGCGCCTTCGATCGGTTTCCCGATCACCTCAGCCGAACCAAAGCTGTTGTCGGGCCGACAATCAAAATCGACCAATCCGCGAATTCATCCCCGTCTTTCGAGCCATCAGCATCAGTTGCGTATTCGTACGCTCTTGGGCCAGAGCAATCCCGCCAACTGGGTCTTTTGCGGCGACAGCCTGCAGGCCATGTCGGATCGTACGCGAGATTGGCCCAGTTTTGTGGGGCATTTTTCACATTTCGTACGCTGGCAAATCCGTCGATTTCCCGACATGGTTATTGATGCGTGCCTGCCAGACGACGCCGTTTCGGACCTCCATGAGCAACTTGAACAGCGGGTGTTGAGGTTCAAGCCGAATGCAGTATTCGTGATGTGCGGCATTCATGAGGCCCGGGCGGGGCTGGGAGGTTTGCAGGCATTCGAAGACTCGCTGCAGGGAATGCTAAGGGAGATTCTCAGCCGAGGCATCACGCCGGTGGTTCATACACCTCCTTGCGTGGCGGTAGACGGCAATTCGATGGCCGATTGCCTGGTTTACGTCGAAGCGATTCGTGCAATCACTGCTGAGCAGGATGTCCCGTTGGTGGATCATTGGGACTTCTGGGAGTCGAAAGCGGTCGATGTCGGAGGAATTGAGACTTGGTTCGAGCCCGACACATGCGTTCCGGGTAAGAATGGCCACGAAAAAATCGCCGAACTCACACTGCAATCGCTGGGTCTGACGACGCAGGCCGACGCACGATCGCAGGCCGCAGGAGTCGATCGACGCAGTTGACCGAGTCTGCCGCTTGGGTAGAATAGGAAGCCTGTAGGGAATAACTGCTTCGGCAGGGTCACGATGGTGGCGTGCATCCCCCGACTTTTTCGGGGTTTGAGTTATCTGACGTTGATCGACGGACCGATATCAAAGGACGGTTTTGAAGGACCACATTCAGGCGCAGTAGCCAAGCGGCCCAAGGCGACGGATTGCAAATCCGTTATCCCCCGGTTCGAATCCGGGCTGCGCCTCTCTCTGAATCTCGCCCCGCCGCGCGATTGTTCGCGCGGCTGTTGCTTCGGGCGACCGGTATTGACCGATTCCGCTGGGTTGGTCTACGTTTCCGCCCCAATACGGTTTGAAGTCCTTTCATCATTCGGGGGCGTCGGGGGTTAGCGCGGTCTGGTGAGCATCATCCTTGGTCTTAGGGATGGTCTTGAGCCAGGTCGTTCGCACTGTCAACGTTGCCGGATTTCCAGACTCATCCCTGGAGGAACGCCTGAAGTCTTTCGTCGGGCGTTTCCTCAATCCGCCAGGTTCATGCCAGGAATCCCAGGCCCATCAGCCGTCGCATACTCGATCGTCCATCGAGAGTGGATGGGGGTGTTGCTGACTTGCCTGTGCCTGGCAGGCTGTGGACCTTCGCGGCATACGCCTCACACCCTGCCGCGCGCGTGGCATGCTCAGCCTGTCACCAATGCCCAGACCGTCGATCTGACGCGACTCACCGGACATGTTGCGCAAAGCGACGTGATTGGCCGAGGCGACGTCCTGGAAATCACGATTTCGGCGGGGCTGACGGCGGAAGACACCGTCACATTCCCAGTACGGGTCAACGACTATGGGCAAGCGGTCATGTCCCAGATCGGCCCTGTCATGCTTGAGGGCCTCGACTTCGAGGAAGCCGAAGCGGCCGTCTCGGTCGCGTGTGAACAGGCGGGTTTGTTCACGGCCCCTCACGTCACGGTGACTTGCAAGCGGCGCAACATGTACGAAATCACAGTGACGGGAGCTGTCGAGATGCAAGGGACGTACCCGATCCCCGCGGGATCGGCCGACCTGCTGCACGCGATCGTGGCGGCCGGAGGACTGGCGGAGGATGCGGGCACGAACGTCGAAATCCGACAGTCGGGCCGAGGTCCATCCCGCAACGAACCCGCAGTCGCCGGAATGCAGGGGACGAGTGACTATGCTCTGGCGGGGCATACTGTCGCCGGTGGCAGTGCGACTCCTCAAGTCGTGACCGTAAATCTGGCATCGATCTCCGAGAACGCGACGACAAACTACAGGCTCGAAGACGGCGCGGTCGTCATGGTGGAAACTCGCGATCCGGCCGCCTTGCAGGTCTTGGGACTGGTCACGAAACCTAACGTGTACGACTACCCCATCGGCGAGAACTTGCGGGTGCTTGGAGCCTTGGCGATGGCGGGCGGTCGCAGTAATCCCGTGGCCAATCGCATCCTCGTTGTGCGTCAGGATCCCCAGACCGGCGAACAAGCCGTGATCCAAATCAGTTACAACAAAGCCAAGGACGATCTGGCTGAAAACCTGCTCCTGCAGCCTGGAGACATGGTGATTGTCGATCAGACGGCAGCCACAACGCTTCTCGAAACGATTCGCACAATTGGATTCACAGTCGGGGGTTCTGTGTTCTGACATGAAGAGCCGCGGGGAGGCGGCTCAATCATGACAACAGGGATTGGACTCCCAGAAACTAACAGACAGATACCGGCAGGACGCCGCTTCGATGTCGCAAGAACTGATCAATCACGAAGGGAAGCCCCAGGGAACGGAAATCACCGATCTCCTGGCGGGAATTCTGCGCATGGCACGCTCCATGCAGCGCCGCAAACACGTCGTCGTGTTGTCGGTGATGGCGTGCATGGCGCTCGGCGTGGTTCACTTCGTGACGGCCGACCGCGTTTACGAATCGAAAGCCGAGTTGTTCGTGCTGCAAAGCGGAGCACCCGTGTTGCAGGGAGAGTCGGGCGGTCAGGATGTCGACGGCGAGATGCCGAACTTCGAGCGCATCCTGTTGAGTGACCGCGTCATCAGGCAATCGCTCAGGAACCTGCCTGCCGACCAGCGGGGCGACTTTATCGGCGTCGCACCGGACAAATGGGTCGACGAATTCCGCAAGAGGCTGGGCGTCTCGACAGCACGGCTGACGAATGTGATGACCGTGAGCTTTCGCTCGTCGGATCCCGAGATCGCCTTTCATTCGGTTTCCGCTCATCTCGCTTCGTATCGCGAATTCATGGATCTCATGCACCAGGACACGTCGCGGGTTCTACTGGGGATCCTGACGACCGAAAAGAGCACGCTGGAGGACGAGTTGCGGGCGAGGCAGCAGGAGTTGATCGAACTCCGCAGCCGCTCGCAGGTGTTGTTCGGGACGCAGGACCACGAGGTGAACATCCTCAACGAACAAGTTGTCGCACTCAACACGTCACTGATTGAAGCCCAGCGAAGAACGATCGACGCGCGCACGTTCTGGATAACACTGGATCATGCGCAGGCTAACGGCCACGATATTCAGCAGTTTGCCTTTCAGATCAATCCGGAATTGGCGACGGAACTGCTCAAGAAGCAGGCCGGTGTTTCGACACAAGACGGCTACGCTGCCGGGCGAATCCAGCAGGACTTGTTGGCCTACCAGGCAGAGTTGAACGGCCTGCAAGGCCAGGGTTATGGCCCCAATCATCCCCGCGTCAAGGAAGTTCGCGATTCGATCCTCATGCTGCAGAACTGGCAAAGTACGATGCCGCGCGAGATGAGTGCCAGTGTCGATGAACTGAACCGCACGGAACTCGGACCGCGTCTGCTGGAAATGGCGCGGCAGCAGTATGAGCTCGCTTGGCAGCACGAGAACGAAATTCGCAGCCAGTACGAGCAAGTCCGTAGCGATGCCGCCGGAATGAATTCCGAGATCACCGAGATCCGCATGGCGGAACTCGATATTCAGCGAATGCAGTCGTACTTCTCCCGTCTGATCGACACGATTCAGCAAGTAAGTCTCGGCGAACAACGTGGATTGCAGGCCGAGACGATTACCGATCCAACGATCAATCACATCCCTGTGTCACCAAAGCTCTCAACGAACTTCTTGCTATGCCTGATCGCAGGCTTGGCGATCGGTTGCGGGCTGGTCTACATCTTCGATCTGATTGACGACCGATTCCGATCACCCGACGACCTGAGAAGTCAGTTGGGTGCACCGATTCTCACCATGGTCCGCCGATTGAATCCCCTCGCGCCGCACGGGATCGAGTCGCTCTATCCGTATGCCCGTCCCAACTCAGTCGAGTCCGAGGCGTTTCGCTCGCTCAGGACCACGCTCGAATTCTCCGCGCAAGACACAACCAAGCTCACGATCTCCAGCACCGAGCCAGGTGACGGCAAGACAACTGTCTTCGCCTCGCTGGCGGTCACATTCGCTCAGGCCGGCAAGCGTACGCTCGCGATTGACGGCGACATGCGGCGTCCCGGACTGTCGAAGCTGTTCGAGTTCCAGGGACGTCATGGATTGTCGAGCGTCTTGAAGGATGACCGTCCCGTCGCCGAGTCAATGCGAGCTTACATTCAGAATACAGGTCTCAAGAATCTGTCTGTGCTTCCTGCCGGACCGAGGCCCCACAATCCTGTGGAACTGCTGGCAGGGGACCGTCTTGCGGAAATCATCGCCTGGGCCGAAACCGAATTCGATCAGATCCTCATTGATGCTCCCCCCAGCCTGGCAGTGGCGGACACACAAGTGATCGGTCGCCTCGTCGACGGCGCGATCATTATCGTCCGCCCCGACAAGAACCGCCGCAAGATGGTGCTGCGGGCCGCCGAGTCGCTGACGCAGCTCGGCTGCCGGCTGCTCGGCATCGTCGTGAACCAGGTCGCGAAAGACAGCGGCGACGACTACTCCTACGGATATGGCTACGGGTACGGCGCGGGCTACGGTCACGGGGCCGACGATCATCATCATGGGGAAGGGGAACCGGCCGAGGAATATCGGTCGGCCGCCTGACGGATCAGTCTGGGGGACATTGTTCCTGCAATGAGTTTTTGCGCCTCGATGCGCTCACGACAGGATGTCGACATGAAATGGCACTTCGAGCAGCAACTCCAGCGAACCGCGAACGATCCAAACTCAACCACACGCGATGACCATGTTTCTCGTCCGGCGCAAGACGCCTCCACGAACGCCAAGGCATCCGGTGCCACGCCGATGTCGAATACAGTGAATTCCATCGCGACGAATCACGGCATGCCGTCCACAGTGCATGAATCGTTGGATGCATCACCCGTTCAACGACTCCTCCTGCTCATCACCGATGTCTGTCTGGCGGGGACCGTGCTGGTTTTGCCATTCGTCATGGGAGGCCGCCAACCCCACGGACACTTGCTCCTCTGTGGTCTGGCAAGCGTGATGGCGGTTGCCTGGTCGCTCCACCAATTCGTCGACCGGCAACCCAGCTATCGCTGGAGTGGTGCTGAACCCGTCGTACTGGCCGGACTTGGTCTGGTCGCGCTGCAGGTGATCGCGCTTCCTCTGGAATGGCGGGAGAGAATCTCACCCAATATCAAGCAGTTGATTCCGATGTGGAACTCCGAGCAACGTGTGATACTGGGTCTCCCGGAATGGACGACGCTCAGCTTCACGCCTCACGAAACGACGGGAAGCCTGATCGTCTTGACGGCCGGCGTCCTCGTGTTGTTCGTCGCACTGCAGCGAATTCGCACGTTCGACGAGATGCGGCGGGTGTTGACCTGGTGCGCCTGGTCGACGCTGGTGATGGCAGCCTTCGGAATCGCTCAGTACCTCCTGGGAAATGGAAAGTTCTTCTGGTTCTATGTCCATCCCATGACGCACACCTCGAGCTGCGCCAAGGGGGGATTCACGAATGCCAACCACTTCGCCAACTTCATTGCGATGGGAATTCCCATCTGGATCTGGCGATTGACTTCATCGAAGGATGACCCCGAAAACGAATCGAGCGGTACACGACGACGAAAAAAACGCAATGAATGGGAACAGCCCAGTGCAGGTGCTCTGTTGCTGCAGGGGATACAATCGCTGGTGGCCGTCGCCGCGCTGGGAGTGATTGCCGTTGGTTTGCTGTTGTCGCAATCGCGTGGCGGTTTGCTCTTCGGCGGCATCGGCGGGATGCTGTCGATGCTGCTCCTCTGGAAGCAGGAACGCATGGCACCCCGAACGGCATTCACGCTGTTTTGTGCGGGCGCGGCCGTGATCGGAGCCACGACGGTCTTTGGCGAAGCGATCAGCAATGGACTCGAAGCTAACTTTCATCAGATTGCGTCTGGCGACGTGAATCAACTCGACGAGGGGCAGGTACGTCGGCAGTTGTGGGAGTCGGCAATGCTCGGCAATGCCGAATTCCCGTTGATTGGCACCGGCATCAGCAGTCACTCCGAGGTCTACTGGCATTACTATGACCGTCCGCAAACGGGCGTGGAGGCCAGTCATGCCGAAAGCGGATACTTTCAGATTGCCCTCGAGGGAGGTGTGACGGGAATTGCCATCGTCGCGATGGCGATTCTGCTGGCTGGTTGGTGGTGCGTTCGCGGGTTGCGGCGTCACTGGAAGTCTCGCGAGGGAGCGGTTGCCGCAATTGCCACCTCCGTCATCTTGATCAACCTCTTGCATTCCATTTCCGACTTTGTCTGGTATGCGCCAGGTTGCATGGCCGTGGTGATCGTGTGTGCCGCGTGCGCGAGGTCGGTGGCCTCTCTCTCCCGTTCCACGGAGGCAGATCGCGGGCGGAATTCGATGGCCTCGCTGCTGATCAGTGGGCCAGTCCGCCTGGGTTGGGGAGCCTTCGCGGCTGTTGCTGTTGTGTTTGCTCTCTGGTCACTTCCCTTTAAGTCAGCACAGGCGATTGCTGAGCAACATTGGTTCGCATTCCTGCGGATTGAACAGGCTAATATCCCAGCCGACGACGACGCCGGCCGCGAAGCGCAATTGTTGGCCGAGACGAAGCACCTGTTGGCCACGGTGCAAGCCGATCCGCAAGACCATCGGGCGCAGTATCGACTGGCGCAGCGCTGCTTGTCGCTGTTTCACATGAAGCAGATGGCATCGGAGAGCCCGTTCCCGCTGGTGCATTTCCGCGACGCGACGATGTCGATGTCTGCCGAGGACCGCGACGAGTGGTTGCGACGACCAGCCGTCATCGGCCCACGAATGAAGTACCTCGACGCCGCGTGGAACTGCGCTCTCAAGTCGCTCGGTCAGTGTCCGCTGCAATCGAGGGTCTACCTGCAATTGCTCGACATCGGCTGGCTGCATGATCTTGAGGAGGAAACCGAGGCGGCGATACTGGCACAAGCGATCGAGGCGAGGCCCTACGATGCTCCCGTACACCTGAGACTCGGCATGATCGCCTGGAATGAACAACGCCTTGATGACGGCCTGGCTCACTTTCAGGAGGCATTTACCCGAGACGCCCGCTATCGGCGCCCCATGCTCGAATCGATGCATCGACAGTTTCCTGCTCCCTTCTTCCTCGAAAACTTCGACCTCGACATCGAAATGCTGTCGATACTCCAGGCATTGTATTCTGACTCCGAAGACCGACGCGGGTATGAGCAAATCCTCGAACACCTGGCCTTGGCATCCTCCGATGCCGCGGAAGGACTGCGAGGGGACGATGCCATCCGCGAATGGATGCGCGTCTTTGGTTGTTATCAGGAGCTGCAACGAGATCACGAAGCCGACCAGGCCTTGCGCCGAGCCTTTGCGCTCAATCCAAACGCCGACAGCATTCGTCAGGCGATGGCCAAGTGGGAGTTCGATCATCAACGGTTCTCCGCGGCTGCCGAGCACTATCGCTGGTGTTATCGCCAGGATCCCTCGAATCAAACGCTCCGACAACTCGCGGAAGAAGCCGCCGGTCTCGCTGATGTGAATGTCACTCCCCTCAGCGTCAGACGCTAGGTCTCTGCTTGCGGCTGAGTTTCGGGAGGCGTCGTTACGTCCGGTTGCGGAGTCGCATCCTCAGACTGAGTTTCCGCAGCTGTGCCGCGGCGCGTCATCCACGACCAGGCCTTGCCGATGCGTGATTGGATGTTGGTCGGGTTCAGCAGGTTCTCGGTCCAACTCTCTTTCGAGGAGGAGAAGTTGTTCCACACCGCGTTCAAGTACGGCTGGGACGATTCCGACAAGGTTGCGTAGTAACCCTTCTCATGCACCCGATGCAGGCTCTGCACGTAGTGTTGCAGCACGTTGCGGTTGAGCATTCCGCCCGCCACGCGGACGCCGGTGAGCGCGCCATGCGTGACTGTTTGCACTTTTCCCAAAGTCTGCATGGTGATCGCGCCCGAAACCTGAAGCATGCTGACGTGTTCGGCCCTCGATATCTCTCGCATCTCTTCCCAGTAGCGTTGCATTTCTCCTTGGGGGACCAGCTTGCGAAGATCCGCCTGAGACATCGACTCACGCGTTTCGGCCACGACGGACTTCAGCCCATCGATGGAAAAGGGAGGCCGGTCGAGATTGCTCGCAGTCTTGCCCGCGACATCCTGCAGCGAACTCAAGATGTCGTCGACGTTGTGAATCGTCGATGTCTCGTCAATCAGACCTTGTTCCTTGAGTTCGACGGCAAGCTCCCGCAGATACGACTTCGTGCCATAGGCGACGTCGCTCACCATGGCCAGGATCCACATCGGCGAAACGTGCAACGTCGCCAGCGCGGCCAGATCGACGAAATTGCCCACGGCCTTGCGGGCGACAAAGTCGGCGGCCTCATTCGTATCAGCGGCTGGCTCGGCATCGCGCGTCACGCCACCGACCGTTTCCGTCAGGAACTGGAGCGAGTTCGTAATCGAAATCTCATACGACTTCGAGGTTTGAAACGCCTGCGGAACCAGGAGCGATGCCGACTCCTGCACTACCCCCGCCGCCAGCCCGACGCCGCTGCGTAAGACACGCTCGGGGAGTGAGAGGCCGAAGAGGAGATGCTTGAGAACGGGAGACTGGCCCGAGGTTTCGAGCTGCAACGCGTCGCCGGGTGCGGTTGACGACTTCGCGGCACAGACTTCGCATCTCAAACTCGTGACATCCGCGGGATCGAGAGTCATCACTGTCTGGCAGTTCGGGCAAAGATCGGGCATGGGGGGGCTCTGGGATTCGTGGTGACTGTTAGAAGCCCAACGCGGCAGAGGGGCAGGAGGTTCACGTAATTCTTATCCTACACAGTTCGAAGTTCGACTTCCTTGATTCTGTGATGGCGGATGCGCGCTGAGCAGCAGAAGCACTCGCAACGCGCAGGTTGTGGAATTCCGTTTTAAGGTTGCGCCCGCGTAACCCGTCTCCTCCCGGCTTTGGGGAGCAAGAGTCCAAGAGTACAACCGTAGAGACACACACTTGTGATACTCTTGAGATACCCTTGCAAAACTCTGAAACAACTTTGACGTTCCGGCTCCAACCCGCGCGGACGAAGGTTCGTCCGTGTACACCCTCCGCCTACCCTAAGGTGAGCGGTTGCGCGGGTGTCTCAGCCAGTCCTCGCCGGCTCGCAGAGTGTCAAACGCGATTGAGATCCCGTCCGGCAGTCGAGATCTGCGGAATCGGCACTCGTTCCGTAGCACGGCCTTCCCAGGCCGTACGTTTCGCGACTGGGCGTGCCGGACTGGGAAGGCCGGGCTACGGCATCGCAGTGAGCATCAGCCGCTACGGACTTCGCAGATCGAACTCTTTGATCTTGCGGTACATCGTTCGCTCGCCGATGCCGAGCATATTGGCGGCTTCTTCCCGTTTGCCGCCGGTCAGTTCCAATGCCCTGGTGATGTAGTATTTCTCGACTTCGATAAGGGGTTTACCGACCAGGAAATCGAGACCCATCGGGCCATTGCCGTCCCCTTCGCTGACGGCGACGGGTGAGATGTCGTCGGGAAGATCGTCAACATCGAGCAGACCGTCGGTGTCGAGCACGAGCATCCGTTCGATCGCATTCCGAAGCTGCCGGATATTGCCGGGCCAGTCGAACGCCATGAGAGCCTGCCGGGCGGCGCGAGACACTCCTTGCACTTCCCTGCCGTAACGTTGGCAGAAGTCCTTCAGAAAGTGGTCGATCAGCAACGGAATGTCGACGCGGCGGTCTCTGAGCGGCGGCAGATGGATCATCACCACGCCGATGCGGTAGTAGAGATCCTGCCGGAAGCTCCCTTCTTCCATCATCTTTTTCAGGTCGGCATTCGTCGCGGCCACCAGACGGACGTTAATCGACTTCTCTTCGTTCGACCCCAGACGCGTGATCTTGCGATCTTCGAGAACTCGCAGCAGCTTGATCTGCGTATCCATCGGCATCTCGCCGACTTCATCGAGAAACAATGTCCCACCGTTGGCGTGTTCGAACTTGCCGATGCGCTTGGTCGCGGCTCCGGTGAACGCGCCCTGTTCGTGTCCCCAGAGTTCGCTTTCGAGAATACTCTCGGGGAGTGCGGAGATATTCAGCGGCACAAAAGGCTTGTTCTTGCGCGAACTGTTCTGGTGCAGTGCCCGCGCCACCAGTTCTTTGCCGGTGCCGTTCTCACCTTGAATGAGAACCGTTGCATCGGTCGGCGCGAGGTTACGGAGCTGGTCAATCACCTTGTTCATCGACGGGCTGCTGCCGATCACCCCTTCGAAGCCGAACTTCTCATCAAGTCGGCGATTGAGCGCGGCGTTGCGGCGTATCAGTCGCACGCGAGTCGACGCCTTCTCTACCGCCGAGCGAAGCTCCTGCACATCGAGCGGTTTGGTGAGGTAGGTATACGCGCCCGCCTGCATCGCGGTGACAGCCGAACTGATCGAACTGTGCCCCGTGAGGACAATGACTTCGGCCTCGGGGAGTTCCTCTTTCGCCTTATGCAGCACTTCGAGGCCGTCGACGTTATCCATCCGGAGATCGGTGATAATAATGTCGAAGTTGTCGCGTTCGATCGCCTCCATCGCCCGCTCACCCGACGTGACGATCACACTTTCGCATCCGTTTCCTTCGAGGCTGTCGGCCACAGCCTGCGCGTGGGCTTCGTCGTCGTCCACGATCAACAGCGTGACGGCGATGTTCGACAGATCGGCGTTCTCGACGGGTTCGGTCATCTTTGCATTCAATCGCGTATCGTCGAGTGCGCGGTTCGGAGAGCACTTCGAATCGACGGCGATATTGTTCCTCTACGACTTCGCTGTTTCGATGACACTGGCTTTCTTGATCTTCACGTCTTCTCGAGGACGTTCATTCGACACCGGAACGCTGCCGATCTTCAGGACCACTGCCAGGCTGGGTTCGTTCGCCGTCTTTCCGAAGGCCGTGTACTGACGGTCGAGGCTCGACGCCGTCCCCAGGCAAATGAAGATCTGCGACCCTGCCGAATTCGGGTCGGGTTTGCGGGCCATCGACAACACACCCGCCACATGGGGCCGATCGTTGAACTCGGCGTCGATCGTATATCCCGGTCCGCCGGTCCCGCTTCCTTGAGGACAGCCCCCCTGAATCACAAACCCCTTGATGACTCGGTGAAAGATGATGCCGTCGTAGAACCCGGTCTTCACAAGACCGATCAGGTTCCGGCAGTGCTGAGGTGCGACATCGGGCCACAAGTCCAACAGGATGTCGCCGAGCGTGGTTTCAAACTGGATTTGGTATTGGTTCAGGTCGAAATTGACGTCGGCAGTGGCCTGGTCGACGTCGGACTTGAGATTCTTAGGCATCATCACCTTTCGGGGCTGAGAGACTTCGCTTCCGCAGAACCACGCACGATATCGAGTTGCGATCCCACGATCCACGACCGCAGCCCGCGATTCTGCCAGACTGGCAGGCTTTCGCCAATCGGTATGGGGCCTTGCGGCAGTGAGAATTTAAACCAACGACGTAAGCGGTTGAAAACAAGCCTGTTGCAACGCATTGCGTCTCACTGGCACACGGTTCGCATTCCTGGAGATAGGGAGAAGGTGCTGCCGTCAAGGTGGCACCTCGTCCTGTCGAATACATCGCACATCTTGCTTTGAACTGAACTGTCAGGAGTGGTTGAACAATGGCGAAAAAGGCCAAATCGAGTGCGTCTATCAAGATTGTCCCGCTGGGGGACAAAGTCGTCATCAGGCGTAGTGCAGCCGAAGAAACCACCGCAGGCGGTATCGTTCTTCCCGATAAGGCTCGCGATAAGCCGCAGCGCGGCGAAGTTGTTGCCGTCGGTGACGGGCACGTCAAGAACGACGGCACCAAGCTCCCCCTCACCGTGAAGGACGGCGACCGCGTGATCTTCAGTTCCTACGCGGGAGACGAGATCCGCATTGGGGACGACGAATTCCTGTTGCTGCGCGAAGGCGACATCCTCGCGACGTTCTAACGCAAGGTCATTAGTCACTTGTCATTTGGGGATCCCCGTAAATGACTAATGACCAGTGGCAAATGACTCAGGCCACAAGCGATAG
The DNA here is from genome assembly GCA_942492405.1 of uncultured Planctomycetaceae bacterium. GTDB lineage: Bacteria > Planctomycetota > Planctomycetia > Planctomycetales > Planctomycetaceae > JANNSB01. The sequence goes on along the minus strand of CALOES010000041.1, from coordinate 148,343 downwards.
CCCATTTAAGTCAAACTTCAAACGACTAACGGAGACAACTGATGGCTAAAATGATTGCCTTTGACCAGGAAGCCCAGGAAGCAATGCGGCGGGGGGTGAGCAAACTCGCCAAAGCCGTGCGGGTCACACTGGGACCGAAGGGACGAAACGTCATTATCGAAAAGAGCTTCGGCTCTCCGACCGTGACGAAAGACGGCGTGACCGTTGCCCGCGAAATCGAACTCAGTGATAAGTTCGAAGACATGGGTGCCCGTATGGTTCGTGAGGTCGCCAGCAAGACCTCCGACGTGGCCGGCGACGGCACGACGACCGCGACCATCATGGCCGAGGCAATCTACAACGAAGGCCTCAAGGCTGTTGTGGCCGGTGTCAGCCCGCTGATGATGAAGCGCGGCATGGACAAGGCCGTCAGCGATATCGTCGAAAAACTCAAGGGCATGGGGATTCCCTGCCGCGACAAGAAGGCCATCGCCCAGGTCGGCACCGTGGCCGCAAATGGCGACGACACGATCGGCAACATCCTCGCCGAGGCGATGGAAGCCGTCGGTAAGGATGGCGTTATCACCGTCGAAGAAGGGAAGTCGCTCGACACCAGTTTTGAAGTCGTCGAGGGCATGCAGTTCGACCGCGGCTATCTCTCTCCCTACTTCGTGACTGATCCGCAGTCGATGGAGTGCGTCCTCGAAGATGCCTACGTCCTCGTGCATGAGAAGAAGGTCACAAACATCAAAGACCTCGTCCCGGTTCTCGAAAAGGTCGTTAACTCGGGCAAGCCGCTGCTCATCATTGCTGAGGATGTCGAAGGCGAAGCTCTTGCGACACTCGTCATCAACAAGCTGCGAGGCGTCTTCAAGGTTGCGGCCGTCAAGGCTCCGGGATACGGCGATCGTCGTAAGGCGATGCTGCAGGATGTCGCCATTATGTGCGGCGGTTCTGCCATCTTCGAAGACTTGGGCATCAAGCTTGAGAACATCGGTCTCAACGATCTGGGCCGCGTCAAGAAGGTTGTCATCGACAAGGACAACACGACCCTGATTGAAGGTGCCGGCAAGACGGCCGACATCAAGGCTCGAATCGACCAGATTCGCAAGGAACTGGAGAACTCGACCAGCGACTACGATCGCGAGAAACTCGAAGAGCGCATCGCGAAGCTCTCGGGTGGTGTCGCCCAGGTGAATGTGGGTGCGGCCACCGAATCAGAAATGAAAGAGAAGAAAGCCCGCGTCGAAGATGCTCTTCACGCGACCCGTGCGGCCGTCGAAGAAGGTATCCTTCCTGGCGGCGGCGTTGCCCTCCTCAGAGCGTCGACGAAAGTCGATCCGGGACAACTCGAACACGACACGGAGGTCGGTTACAACATCATCCGGCGTGCCTGTCGGGCACCGCTGACACAGATCGCCGACAACGCCGGCGTCGACGGCAGCGTCATCTGTGAAAAGGTGAGTGAGAAGAAGGGGAACGAAGGCTACAACGCCGCCACCGGGGTCTACGAAGACCTAGTGAAGGCGGGTGTTATCGATCCAGTCAAGGTGACCCGCACCGCTCTGCAGAACGCAGCCAGCGTGGCGACCCTGCTCCTCACAAGCGATGCCCTGATCGCCGAAATGCCCAAGGACGATAAGAAGGGCGGAGGCCACGACCACGACATGGACTAACGTTTCTGTTTGACGAACAGGCCGGAAAGCAGCGGTGTGTAAGTCGCTTCGCTCGCGACCGATTCCGAGGCCTCGACCTGATCTTCAGGATCGGATTGGACGACCGGATGATCGTCTGAGTCTGTGACAGCAGGGGCTTCGACCATCGTCGCCTTGGCGGTCGTGTGCCGAACCTCGGAAGATTCATCCAGGACTCGCGAGACAGGTTGTTCCGCGGACTCAACCTCTTCGAGTTCCTCGACTGAGGATTCTGCATCATTTCCGTTCCCGGCGGCCGTCTCCGCGGCCGCCTGGAGTTTGCGGTAGTCGGCCCACAACAGCCAACTCATGATGCCGGTGATGACGAGCGACGCAATCCCCTGCTCGACATAGGAAATGTTGCTCCAGATCGGACTGGTCATCAGCAGAATGGTGACGACGCCGCTGATCAACGTGATCAATCCCTTGACGTGATACTGGATCGTCATTTGACGGCTGACGTGCTTGGCCACGGCGGATCGCGCGGATTGGTTGGCGACGGCCCTCAATGACGACATATGCTCTCGTAGCGCACTCCGCTCATCGTCACCCAATGGTTGAGTGCGGCGACCCGGTTCCAACGCGGTATCGCTACTGGGTACTTCCTCGAGTTTAGTTGTCGGTGCCGCTGCCTCCATCGGCTCGACGTCCTTCGCCTTCTTCGGCTCGTTCGACTCGATGTTGGATGTCGGAGTCTCGGGACTCTCGATCTTGGGCTTTGGTTGTTCTTGGTCTCCGCGGCTTCTCTCCAGCAACTTGCGCCAATAGGAATCGACGGAGTCGTGCGACTCCGTGGCCGACCCGGCGGAATCGTGCTGGTGTTGCAGGCTGGCCTGATGATCATCGTTCTTCGAATCGTCCTCTTTCTCCACAGCAGATTCGACTTCGGCGGCCTCAAACGATTCGTTGTCAGCATCGTTGGATGGCGGTGCCTGGTTCGGATCGATTCCGAACAGTTCTGCAAGCTGGTTTCTCAGAGTTCGCACTTCTGTCGGCTCGTTGTCCCCTTGTGAATCGGACTCATCGAGCGAAACGGCGCTTGAAGGTGCCGACATCCGTTGTTGATTCGGGATGTTGCCCTCGCCCTCATCCGCGTCGAGTGGAACGTCGTCGCCAACCCAGTGCTGTGGGCCTGCTGGCCTGGTGGCTTCGACATCGTCCGCCAATGGGCTAGAGTGCGACCTTTGTTCGTCCGCATGCCGTTCTTGAGGGACTCCCCCTTCCCAACGTCGCAGGCCCGCCTCGCAATCCTCGAGCGACGCCAGACGTTGCTCAAGTTCGTGACGCTCTTGCTCAACGCGCTGCTCGGCTTGTTCCAGTTGTCTGTTGCGCTCGGTGAGTTCCTGTTCGATGAATGACAGCCGTTGCTGCCAGGTCTCGAGTTCGCAGTTGAGCCGTTCGAGCCGTTGTTGTTCTTGGGGGCCTTCTTCTTCTGCCAAGGACGTATCACATGCGTCATCGTCCGCGCGTTCGTTCATTCGCTGGTCCAACTCGGCAAGGCGACTCACCAGTTCCTGTTCCCGCGCTGCCAGCTCGGACTGCTGGATCTCGAGTTGTTCACGAGAGGCCTGAAGATACGACTCGAAATCGAGGCGATCGGCATCAAATCGCTTGGTCTCCACGAGCCGTTGTTCCTGCTGCCGACGCAGTTCGTCGGCGCGGGCCATTCGTTCGTCATCTTCGTCGGACTGAACCTGGTCGAGGGCTGCGCGCTCCGTTGCCAGCTCTAGCTCTCGCTGCTGCAGTGACTCTTGAATCTGCTGTTCTTCGATTTGGAGTCGTTGAGCCAATTCTTCCGCTTCGCGCTGTCGGCCTTCGATTTCGGCGAGACGTCGGGCACACTCCGCTTGCTGTCGCTCCAGCTCAACGTTTGACTGCTGCAGACGTTTTTGTTCCTGCTGCAGCGCGGACTCGCGTTCGACAAGGTCGTGATCACGATCGTGGAGCGATTGCTTCAGCTCCGACAGTTCCGATGTCGACTGTTCGAATTGATCCCGCTGCTCTCGCAACTCTTGACGCTGCCTTTCGACGTCTAGTTGCTCCTCCGTCAGACAGTGCCGCAACGATTCAAGTTCGCTTCTTTGGCTCTCAAAAACTTGTGCGTGTTGCTGCTCTTCGCTTTGGAGTCGTTGAGCGAGTTCTTCCGCTTCGCACTCTCGGCTTTCTAATTCGGCGAGACGCTGTGCGAGTACCGCTTCTTGTCGCTCCAGTTCAGTGTTTGACTGCTGCAGGCGTTCTTGTTCCTGCTGTAGCGCGGACTCGCGGTCGGCCAGGACGTGGTCTCGATCGTGGAGCGATTGCTTCAACTCCGAAAGTTCCGATGTCGACTGTTCGACGTGATCTCGCTGCTCTCGCAACTCTTGGCGCTGCCTTTCGACGTCTAGTTGTTCCTCCGTCAGACAGCGCCGCAGCGATTCAAGTTCGCTTCGTTGGCCCTCCAGGTCTTGCGTCTGTTGCTGCTCTTCACCTTGGAGTCGTTGAGCGAGTTCTTGCGATTCTTGCTCTCGGCCTTCGATTTCGGCGAGTCGCCGGGCGAGCTCCGCTTCCTGTCGCTCCAGTTTAGCGTTTGACTGTTGCAGACGTTCTTGTTCCTGCTGTAGCGCGGACTCGCGGTCGGCCAGGACGTGGTCTCGATCGTGGAGCGATTGCTTCAACTCCGAAAGTTCCGATGTCGACTGTTCGACTTGCTCCCGTTGCTCTCGCAACTTTTGACGCTGCCTTTCAACATCTTCCTGTTCTCCGGTCAGGCAAGATCGCAACGATTCGATCTCGCGTCGTTGACTCTCCAGGTCTTGTATCTGTTGCTCGCAGGTCTGCAGTCGCGTCGCCAGGTCCAACTCTCTCTGTCGACACAATTCTTGTGCCTGCTGCTCCTCGATTCGGAGTCGTTGAGCAAATTCTTCCGCGTCGTGCTCTCGGTCTACCAATTCGGCGAGACGCCGAGTGAATTCGGCTTCCTGCTGCTCGAGTTCGGTTTTCGACTGTTGCAGATGTTCTTGTTCCTGCCGCAGCGTGGACTCGCGGTCGACAAGGTCGTGCTCACGATTGTGGAGCGATTGCTCCAACTCCGCCAGTTCTACTTGCGACTGCTCGATTTGATCCCGCTGCTCTCGCAAATGGTGACGCTGCCTTTCGACGTCGTGTTGCTCCTCGGTCAGGTTTCGCCGCAACGATTCGATCTCGTTTTGTTGGCTCTGCAAATCTTGCGTCTGTTGCTCACAAGTCTGCAGACGTACGGCCATGTCGAGCTCCCTGCCGACAAGTGCAGACTCACGCGCATTGAGTTCGGAGATGCGTGCGTTGAGCGATGACTCGGCGATTGAGAGCCGATAGTCACGTTCCGACAGTTCCGTGGCGCGAACCTCCAGGTCGGTTCGCATGTGGCCGAGTTCAGCCAGTTCATTTCGCATCGTGTCGGCGCGAGCGTCGAGTTCCGCCCGACGCAGTTCACATTCCATCGCACGCGCCGCGATTCGTTCCTGCGCGTCGAGCAACGACTGGCGGCCTTCTCGGAGCGCTTGTCCATCGCGGTCAAGCATGGCGGAAAGAGTATCCAATTCCGCTGCCCCGCGTTGTAGCACCGATTCCTTTCGTTCGAGCGTTTCGAGCCGTTCGTGTTCGCTTCCCAACTGCGATTCGAGTGCGTGCAGTTTTTGACGCGCATCCCGGCTTGACGCATCACGCAATTGCAATTCACGTTGAAGCGCATCGAGAACTTCGGTTTGCTCGGCGAGCTTGTTCTCGGCGTCCAGAAGACGCTCGGCGGTTCTGCTCTGTCGGTGACTGTCCGATGTCGCGGGACTTTCGCGAAGTACCTTCCATTGCTGTTGTTGCTGCAACAGCGTCATCTGGCGGGTGTTGACTTCGGAGAACAAGTCCTGGAGTTCCGACTCACGGTCATCCAGCAGTCTGCGACGTTGTTCGAGTTGATGCCGTTGATCCCTCAAGGCCGCACGCTCGATCAATAGACCGTTCTGTTCCCGCAGAATCTCACGCGTTGCTTCGGAGACATGGGCGTCGACCTCGGGCGAGTGCGGCTGTTCGTCCATTTCCGTCAACGCGGGTTCGTCTTTGACTTCGGCACCAGGCAAATTGGCGTCGAGCAGTCGCAATTCGTCCATCAGCTTGCTGTGCTCGAAGATGACAGTGTCGGACCCGCTCAGAATCTGTGAGTCGGCATCGGGCGGCACGAATGATGGGACGCCGACGTTGTCGCCAGATTCCGCGGCCGGTTCGTGACCGCGGTCCGCAAACATCAGGTCTTCATCATCGTCGAAGACACTTTCCGACGGACGTGGCGGTTGTGACGTGTGATCGTCGAGTGCCTTGAGCGAGACTCGAAACTGCACTGGACCCAGCGCCAGGCGATCGCCGTCACGCAGCACGACCTCGGAGAATGGACCATCGTTCAACCACGTCATGGGAGAATGCGCACGCGCGAGAAGGACTTCGTCCTGATGCGTGATGGAGCAATGGTGTGCCGCGATTCCGTCAAAACCGAGCGTCACGTCGCAGTCGGCGTGTGATCCCAGGACGATTCGCGGACTCGACAGCTCCACGGTGGGAATGGACGCATTCCCGATGGGGACGAGTCGTACTTGCGCCTTCCGGCTTTCCGCCGGTGAATCGGTGATTTGAGGGAGCATCGGACGAATGATCGATAGAAGAGGAGACGTTGCAGTCGGTCGATTTTGAAACGACCAATTGCAGGGACTGGGGGGCCGTGCGGAAACAACAGGCGCAGGGACCGCCCACAATGGCATATAGCTCGCGGTGGCCGGAGAGCACGGCAATCGCGTCATTCACAGCCTCCGGTTGTCGGAGGAGGCGGCCTGAACCGGGGTTTTACAACGAAAATGCCGGTTAAATGGGCGACGGCGGGGGAGTGTCTCTCGGTAGGGCCCACGTCCGGCATCGGCAGGAATTGCTGATGACCCGCTCCCGTTCGAGCAGCGGATTGCCCTCGATCACACGGCGGCCCTACAGTTTGCTTGGTTCTGACCCCAAGGCGGTCGTCTGATGGCAGGCGTCTCGCGTTGAACACTCTCGATGCGCACACGATTGTCACCTGGACCCGCTCCCATGCCACCAACCACCCGACTGGCGCAACTCTTCGTGTGTGCGTTGGCTTGCGCGGCGACCGGTTGCGGTACGACATCGCAGCGGCTTGCGACCGAGCAGCTTGTCCAATCCGATGCAGTCGATACGGCGATCGCGGATATCGATTTTTCGCCCCTCGCCGGACAGCGGTGCTTTCTCGATACTCAATACATCTTGGATTACAAGGGGGTCGGGTTCGTCAACTCGAACTACATCATCAGCGCCATTCGTCAGGAGATGACGGCTGACGGGTTGTTACTCCAGGACAGTGCTGACGAGGCCGACGTGATTGTCGAGCCCCGCGTCGGGACTCTCGGTACCGATGACCACGATGTCCTGTACGGCATCCCGGCCAGCAATGCGTTGAGTTCGGCCGCTTCCGTCATTCCGAGCGCACCCTCGCTGCCGGCCATTCCCGAGATTGCGTTCATGAAGAAGGACGACCTTCTGGCGGCGGCAAAGATCAGTGTCTTTGCGTATCATCACGAGTCACGTCTGCCGGTCTGGCAATCGGGAACGTCGGTGGCACGCAGTACGTCTAAGGACACATGGGTGATGGGAGCCGGACCATTTACACGAGGTTCGATCTACCAGGGTTGGCGATTCGCAGGGAGCCGTGTGAGCCTCCCGCTGCCATTCAACCGAGGCGCGGCCGACCGGCCAGAAATCGCAACCTTCCATCAAGAGCACCTGTTTCATACGGAACTGCTCCAACCGGATGCCGAGGTCGAACCGGAGACGATGATTGCCGACGAATCGGGCGAGGAGAGCGAAGTCGTTCCCGCCTCGAACGAAGTCCCTGCTGATTGAATCTGACATGGCCTCGTCGTACGTGCTGGGAATTGAAACTTCGGGTGCCCGTCCCCAGGTGGCGCTTCTCGCGGATGGCCAGCTCATTGCGCAACGCAGCGTCCCGATGGAAGGTTCACGCCGTTCGTCCGCACTCATCGTTGAAGTCGATGCAGCATGCCGTGCCGCGGGCATCACGTCTCGGCAACTAGAACTCGTGTCCGTGAGCATTGGCCCGGGGAGTTTCACGGGATTGCGAATCGGCGTGACTTTCGCCAAGACGCTGGCCTACACCGTCGGCTGCCCTGTCGTCGGCATCAGCTCGCTGCATGCGGCTGCCGAAAGTGTTGATCCCGCGATGATCGCGGCCACCCAGATGCTGCATGTTGTCGCCGATGCACAGCGTGGCGAGGTGTTCTACCAGCCATTTTACCGCGCGTCAGGCGGAGTCGGAGCCATACCATCGGCAACAGCGGCGGCCTGGGAGGCAGAAGGCTCGCGTGAGATCGCCAAACCGTTGGAACTTGCATCGAGGCTGCCGACTGGCTCGTGTCTCGTAGGGCCAGGGATCAAGCGGTATAGCGGCGAATTGCTGAGTCAACGTGCCGACTTGATCCTGCATGACTGCGAGCCGAGTACAGTGAGCGTAGCGCGTCTCGGAATCTCATGTCGCGACGTCGGACAGCAAGATGCGTGGTCACTGCTGCCCGACTATGGCCGCCTCAGTTCCGCGGAAGAGAAGCGTGGTGATCGCGCGGTGACTTGAACGCCCGTTGATGCGACACAGACCAGAAGTGGGAACTGCGGAAACTTTTCAGAGTTGGACTTTTCACAGCGAGGTGGAATCGTTCACAATAGCTCAGCAGCCCAATCATTGTCTGGGCTGATCGTTCGCGGTTCGAGAGATGCAGGGTTTCGGAGATGGTCCACTACACATGTGACGTTTGCGGGTGTCCCATCGCGGGTGACCGATACGTTGTAACAATGGAAGTGCGCCCCACCTTCGAGCCGGAGGAGGTCACCGAGGAGATGCTCGATGTCGACCACCTCCATGCGATTGCCGAGGAATTGAATTCTCCGCAAAAGCCCGAAAGCTCCGCTGCTCGCAAATCGTTTCGCTACGATGTCTGCGAAGGCTGTCTCACGAGCATCGAACGCGACCCGCTCGGTCGCGTCCGACGTCCGAGGTTGCGGTTCTCTGAAAACTAGGCGGCGTCGCGACGGCGGATTTCTCGCATCACGCGCTCGAATTCCTCGTTTGAGTGGAACGGAATTACAATCGATCCCGATTCCTTACCTGTCAGTCGGATTTCCACCGGACAACCAAGCACTCGCTGGAGTTGCTCTTCCATCGAGCGGACGTGGTTCGTCCGTTCCGGGGATTCAAACGGGACCGTCGCGTCGCTTTGGCCCTGTTCCCCGTTGCCATTGTCATTGACGGCTTCCGCGGTAGCGACGTGTTCGTCGGTCGCAAGCGACGCGCCTTCGCTCACGATCTCGATATCCGATCCATCAGACTCGGCTTGCGGTTCGGTTGCCGTGTCGGTCGTTGCGACTCGCCCCAGCAACTGCTTGACGGCTGCTTCGGCCTGCCGCACGCTGAGCGATTCGGCCTGGATCCTGCCGCACAACGCCAATTGATCGGCAGCTTCCAGCGACAACAACGAGCGCGCATGGCCGGAAGTGATTCTGCCGGCGACCACTGCGTTCTGAATCGATTCCGGCAATTCGAGCAATCTCAAGAGATTGCTCATGGTCGAGCGATTCATGCTGAGTTGCTTGGCCAACTCTTCGATCGTGCATTGGAAGTGACGCAAGTACTCGCGAAACGCATGCGCCTTTTCGATGTCGTTCAAGTCGCGACGCTTCAGGTTTTCTTCGAGGGCGAACTCGCAGGCGGTCTTGTCGATGACGTCGATGACGCGGCACGAGACATGGGTCAATCCGGCCTTGCGCGCGGCCAGCAGTCGGCGTTCACCGGCGACGAGTTGAAAGCCTGTTCCGAGTTCGCGAACCAGCAACGGCTGCAGAAGTCCGTGTTCGCGGATGCTGCCCGCCAGTTCATCAATCCCATCGGCGTCGAAGCTTTTTCGCGGCTGATAGGGGTTGCGGTCGATCGCGTCGGCAGGGATCTGACGCAGTTCAGAGGCGTCGTCCCGATGAATTTCCTCGGCCGAAGGCGCTCCGCCTCCCAGCAATGCTGACAGTCCCCGTCCCAATCGTCGACGTTGAATCTCCTGCGACTCCGACATGAATTCCCTTTCCAAGTTGGCGATCCTTCGCGGTGCAGCCGCCGACGACGCACGAATGCGAAGTGGCGGCGGAGTCGGGCGCTGATGTCGGCGCGCCTTCCTCGTACCTGATTGTCGACACATTCTCCCGGTGGTCTGGAGAGCGCACAGCACTAGCCGGGAGGGTCGGATTCGCGTTCATCCAATTGGACGGCTGGGTGGGGTGAGTCAAACTGGGCAGGGGCTGCGGAGAATACCTGCATTGTGTTGCCGGCAGGCGGTGCGCAAGCCGACCAACCCGCATTGCTTGCCATCGCCTCCGTGCCACGTGAATCCTGAGGCTCAGTTCGCGGATTCGGACGCGATTGGCCTAAAGATTGTGGCAGCCCATCGACCCGGATGGCATGATGTAGTCAAACAGACGGAATTCGAGCCCTTCGCGTGGAGCAGACATGAAACTTTTAACCCTCCTCTTCACCGCACTGCTGGCGTCGCTCGCCGGAAATGCCAAGGGAGACGCGCCTGTCTTCTTCCGCGGAGACGAAATCACTCTCGACCACATCATTTATGGTTCGGTCGAAACGGTGGCGGATTCGACAGTGACGATCAACCTGGGGCATGCGCACGGTGTCTTGCTGGGTGATCGGTTCGCCATCGCTCGCGTTTCCAGGGGACAGGCGTTGCCACTCGGACGCATCGAAATCACTCTCGTGCGGCCTGCCTATTCGCTGGGACGATTTCTGGGACACTTCACTCCAGAGATCGGCGATATCGCTCTCATCCGAGCCGAGGATCTCAACCTTTGGGAATCAGGTGTCAGCCGGTCGGATCGATTGATGCTGAATACCATCACCCAAATTGAGAGCGGCAGCGACTACGACACGAGGCAGGTCACTCCGAGGCTGCTGGACGAGTTGGCACGAGACGACGAGGCCGTGCGAGAGTTGAACAAGCCTCCCAGTCCGTTCCTGACGGAAGAAGAAGTCGCCCCATTGACGATACGCGAGGCCAACATTGCCGGCACATTTCGGCCCTTGTCCGTCATCGCGGACGATGGTGCCATTCGGGCAACGGAATCTCGAATGGCCTATGGAGGTTCCGCCGATCTCGAAGACGCCTTGGCCATGCTGCTGATCGATCTCCGCGCCCACCGGCTCCAGATGACGATGCAGGAGAACGTCCGCTTGGGAGGCATGCGTGATCTCTCGAACTCGCAGGCCACTCAAATCCAACAGCGTCTGAACATTCTGGTTCGGCAAACCCGATCGTTGCTCATTGGCAACGAGCCGACCGAGGCAACGAATTGAACATCGGGCGCGTCCTGCTCAAGGACGTATTCTCAACAGCATCTGCTCCATCGAGTCCTTCACGTCGCTGAAACTGGATGCGTTGGTTTTCCAGACGAGAATGGCCACACCTCCTAAGAGGCACAGGCCAATTCCGGCGACGATGCCGGCGTTCCTGCGCGTCCGGCGCATTGGCCGATGGAATTCCGCTCCGCAACTGCAGCACGCCACCGGGCGTTTCAGCAGCAGCAATTGCGGCAAGTCGTGCAGCTTGATGGGTAACCTACGATACTCTCGAGTAACACAATCGTGGGGACAGCGATGCAACGTAAGACTCTTTTCGTGTTCGGGCGATTCAGATGCACTCTTTGGCCCGAACGCAAGCTCTGACTGCAGGTTAAGGGATCGGCATCGGCATTCAACCACGAATTGAAGAATTCATCGTGAATTCATCACAGTGGCCGAATTGAATATGTGTCAATCCCGCACATCATTCCGGCGGGCGCAGGTTGCGAATCCAGGCAATGACATCCGCCAAGTCTTGTGGAGTCAACTGGCGTTCGAGGCCGACAGGCATCAGCGAAATGCCATTGGACTGAAACTCTTCGATCTCCGAACGGGCGAGAGAGACTTCCTTCCCTTCGGCCTGCCGCAACGTCAGCGTGCTGCCCACGTCCGATACGATGATGCCCGTAACGATCTGACCCGCAAGCGTCACTGCGGTATAGCTCGTGAAACTCGCCTGCGCTTCTCGATTGGGATCGAGAATCGTCACCAGCAGATCATCTTCCGACTTATTCGCGACCGATGCCAAGTCCGGTCCGACCACATGCCCCGTCTCTCCGACACGATGGCACTGCGAGCAATTCTTGCGAAAGACTTCGATCCCGCGTTGCGCATCGCCTGCTGGGAATTCGTCGCGATACGTCTCGATAATCTCGATCCGTTCCTCGGAAGTGGACGGAGTCAACAGCGTCGCGACGGCGTCACGCACGACGGCGTGAGGAGAGCTGATGAGGAGTTGCCGTTGCTCGGCGGACAAATCGCCAGGTCGGACAATGTTCTGTTGAATCGCAGCAACCAGTCCGGACTGACGTTCGCGCGATCCCAGCAGCGCGTCGACGGACTGTTGTCTCAATTCGGGACTCATTGTGGGGAATGCATCAAGCAGCGGCTCAACGATCGCGTCGCTTGGATGAGCCGCGAGCGCGGCGATGCAGTCCGACTGCAATTCGAGGGGAACCGCCGGCATGAGCAACTCCGGTGGAAGTTGTGACACTGTATCCCAAGGCGCGTGACGCATGTGCCGGATGGCGCTCCGTCTTCTGGCGAGCGGCTCTTCGTCATCGACTGCGACGGCCTGTTCATGCTCAAGTAAACCGCGAATGAAATTGCAGGTCTCGTTGTCTTGCAGAAGGAATTCCGCCAGCGATTCGCCGCGCCTTCGCAATCCCTGCTCGACAGACGCGAGGCGCCCCAGAAACAAGTCCGTGGGGCCGACACTGCGACTCAGCAGCAAGGTCAGGAGTTTCCGTGTTTCCTCCGAGTTGCCGGCGTTCGCGACCGCCAGCGCGACGAGTTGGTCGGTGAACTGCGATTGCTCCGGACTGCCATTCGACTGAGCACGAAGGAGCGACGACAGCAGTGATTCAGTTTCGGTCCCGACAGACGTCAGCAAGCCAGCCGTGATGCCGTGCGGTAACCGGTCTTGCTGCAACACCGCCAGGACCGTGTGACTTCGCTGGCGGGCCGGCCAGTCGCCGCAAGAGATCGCCAGTTGGAACAGAACCTCGGGATCTCCCGTCGTGCATAGGTCTGAGATGACGGGCAATAACTCGTCATCGACAAACGGCGTCAGATACCGCACCGCATGGCATTTCAGACGAGGATCGGTATCTGTGAGCAGAGACATGACATGTTCTCGCTGTAGTGCATCCCTTCGCGACAGGATCTCCAAACAGTGCAGTCTGCCTAGTGGACTCGTGGTGACCGAGAGCAGTATCTCTCCAATGGAAGGAATGACGGCGTCGTCACTGCGTTCGAGAATCAGTCGTTGGGCTGTCTCGCGATGCCAGGCGTTTCGAGAATCGAGATGCGCCACCAGTTCAGCCGTGGGCAATTCACTCAAATCAAGACTCGCAGGTCGTCGCCAGTCGGGTGGAACAAGTCGATAGATTCGGCCGCGGTCGTGGCCGCTCTCTAAGTCGAGGTGGGCCTTGATATCCTCGGGGACTGAGAACGGATGCTCGATCGTCTCCCGATACATGTCGAGAATGTACAGGCACCCATCGGGTCCGTTGACGAAGTTTACCGGACGAAACCAGGTGTCGGTCGAGGTGATGAACTCGACTCCCTGGTCAGCCCGAATCGCATTCATGGCGATGCCGTTACTCCCCACGACCTTGCGATGCACCAGATTGCCGCCGACGTCTCCGATGAAGGCATTGCCTCGATATCGCTCGGCATAGGCATCGCCGCGATAGATGGTGACACCCGTCGCCGATGTGAAGAAACCGACCGGGACGAGTTCGGTGGCCGGCAAACGCTGATTGAAGTCGGGGTCGGCAGCTCTACGTTCGGTGCGGACGATCCGCCACGGTTCGGGAGGACTTTGCCGAAAGACTGGGGCGGCCGGTCCTTCTTCGGCGATGCTCCACACAGGATCGCCGACATTGGCTCCTGGAGTGCGATCGAGCACATCGTAAGGGTAGATCACCTGCTGAATGTGATTGCTGTTGCTGCAGACGAAGCGGTGGCCCCAGTCGTCGAAGCAATGTCCGAACTGTCGACCGCCCGTCTCCCAGCGAAACTCCAGGGTCCAGGGATCAAACGAGAAGTCACGCCCACGCAGGTCGCCGAGCGATTCGCCGTTGCGGATCAGTTCGCCTCCGTTGGTCCCTCCGCTGCCGTAGATACGGCCATCGAGCCCCCACTTAAGATTGTTTGCCAGACCTTGAACGTTGAAGCGGCTGAAGCCGGAGCAGACGACTTCGCGTTCGTCGGCGACGTCGTCTCCATCGGTATCGCGGAAGAAGTAGAGTTGATCGGGCGCGAGCACGAATACTCCGCCATCGAAACAACAGACGGAAGTCGGCCAACTGATGCCGTCGGCGAAAATAATACTGCGATCGAACACGCCGTCGTCGTCGGTATCCTCCAGCAGACGGATGATGCCGGCATTGTGTTTGCCGATCGGCTCGGGCTGTTGCGGCTCTCGCACTTCCGAAGAATACGGGTAGCCGTGCATCTCGGCGACATACATTCGGCCTCGGGCGTCGAAGCAGGCGTCAACCGGGTCGGAGACCAGCGGCTCATGAGCAACAAGTTCGAGTGCAAAGCCTTGCTGCACGACAAATGTCGCCAGAGCGTCGGCGGGTTCGACAGCCGGCAAACGCGGCAGACGTTCAGCCAGCGATGGTGCCGGCTCGTCATCGGCAAATGTGATGGAGAGGAGCAGTTCGCCGATCAAGACGAAGAGGGCAACGACGCACCAGCCGTGTCTCATAGGAGATTCAGTTTCTGAGGTCGGGTGTCCGGGGGGCGCGAACAGTTCTGACACAGTCCGTAGACTTCGAGGCGATGCGCCTCCATTCGGAATGCGTGATCGATGGCGATCATCTCCAGGAGTCGGGAGATTTCCTCGTTGCGAAACTCCGTCAGATTGCCGCAGCGGTTGCAGATCAAGTGGTCGTGCTGAGGATAGCCGTAATCGTGCTCGTAAACTTCGCGATCATCCTGGCGGGCGATCCGGCGGATCAGCCCGGCTTCTTCGAGTTTCGCGAGGCAGCGGTAAATGGTCGACCGGCTCACCTTGCGATTCAGGCGGTCGATCAAATCCTCGGCATCGAAGTGCTCATGCGTCGCAAAGACCTCTTCGACGATCTTCTCGCGTTCTGCCGTCAGTCGCTGCCCCTTGGTTGCAAGGTATTCCCGGAGTTTTTCCACCGGGGTGACTGCCACATTGATCGACGCAAAGTCAGACATGATTTCCTGAATCGGGGACTTCGGATCGGAACCTTCGCAGACATCGAGAGGAGCCGAAGTCGCGTTTCTCCACGGGATGGGTAGATAGGGTGACGCTCTATTCTCGGCACCCAGCCGGTGACGTTCAACCCAACACGAGCGAGTTCCCGAATGCGCGAACCCTAAGACCGCGAAATCACCGTCGTGGTGATGGCCGATTGCCGCAACATTCGCGAAGTCTTTAGCTTTGCGACGGATTGATGCTGGCGAGCAGGCGGTCGAGGGCGATCCGCAGTTTCTCGGGAGTTTCGTACTCGCCCGCATCGATTGCGGTGCGAATCTGCGAGATCTTCTCGGCGCGGATCTCTGGATCGTTCACAAGCTGCTCAAGCATCCGCGCGGCGGGTGAGATCGAAACCTCGTCCGTTGGGATTTCCAGAGGAGAACGGTCGTTCTCGACCCTCTCGATTCCCGCTGACTCGACAGGACGGGGAGCCGAAGGGCCATTGACTGAATGTGGACCGTGAACTTCCATGTGGTATGTCTCCGAGTAACCCCCGGCACCCGGGGCGATTCCTCCCATCATCTCCAACCAGATATCATAGGCCAGTTCGTCATCCGGCGGCAACACGCGATCGAAACGTTCACAGAAGTTGAATTCTGACAATCGGTTACGGTTGAGCATGATACTCTCCTCGCAACCGTCCTGGTGAATGAAATGCTCCCCGATCGGGGGAACACGGCGTCTCTGCCTGGTGAAGGTCGAGTCGCCCCCGGCTCGTCGCCGTGGACGGTGATGGCAGCATTTCGTGGGCCATTCTGGCCAAAGCGCCGCTCATCGGATCGGTTGGGAGCCGGGTTCGACACCGGCCCCTCGAAATGAGCGAATTGCGTGGGGAGTCCCTCCCCGGCATGGCTGCGAAGGCCCGGCATCCTCGCGGGCCTGGGCGATTTTACAATCGCCTCATTTTTAGTATCGGAATTCTCAAGAGACGGGTTGAGCCTACTTCGTGGAAACACCGTTATTCGTCATTCGTGGCGTTTTTGCTCGGCATTTCAATCGTCTTGGTTCAAAGTTACGCTCAACATGGCTGAAGCCACTTTGAAGGATTCACATTGAGAAGGAGTGCCACATGTTGCGAGTTGTCGCTACCGCCACGCTCGGCAGCGTGCTGACGTGGTCCGGTTGCGGAGACTCTGGCGAGTCGCCGGAGGCCGTGGGTTTACAAAGCCCCGCATCGAGCAACGTTGACTCGACACCCGAACATCCTGAGTGCGCTCATGCAGCGGAAAACTCAGGTACTTCGGCAACGGGAATCGCTACGGCTCACCAAACTGCCGACTCATTGGACGAGACCGAGTTGGCAGTCGATGGATGACTACGACGATTTCGACGTTGGCTTTGAACAAGATCAGCCGCTGCCCCCATACAACGCGATCACACGCGAGGAGTTCGATGCCTGCTGGCAGACTTCGCTCACTGCCGATGGAGAATCAGCCGGCGAACTGCTTTCACAACTCACCGACGAGTGCGGTTTCGCGATGGACGACCAGCCGCAATTCGCCGAGGCTCTGGAGACGCCCGTCAACTTTGAGATGAGCGGCGTCTCGCGTCTGCAGATCATCGAGGAGATTTGCAGTCAGGTCGGACTTTATCCCCGCTATCGTCTCGACCGCTTCGCGCTCGCCGCAGGCCCGCGCCCCTATCCGATCGCCTTCGCCGGTCCGTTTCTGGTGGAAGTGCGAGAACTGCAGGAGAACCCACCGCATGGTACCGGCATGATCACGCTGCAATTCACTGGCTGCACGATGTCGCCGGATGTGAATTCGTGGTTGCAGTCGGGCAGTCAAGTCTCGGCAATCGCATCAGTCAGAGGCACTGGAGAAGTCGATGTCTCCGAACATCACTGTGGACGATGCCGACGGAATCGATAACTTTGCCGCGACCTCCAATGTTGTTCGTTTTCGCAGATACATTAGCCTCAAGAATCTCGTACGTAGGATGGAGCAGATCGATTCGCTTGGCGGCACGATCGGATTCGACATACCTATTGAAGTCTTGAGTCACCAATTCGATGTCGTCTCACTTCACGAGGATGAGAACAATCAGTTGCAGGAAGTCGAGTTGGAACAGGCCGAGATCGGCATATTTTCATCGATCGTCCTCCGCACGCCGATTGGGCAATCAGGCCGCCTAGAAGTGTTCGCCGAAGATGTCTCCGGCAATCCGATCATGGTAGAGAAGGGCGTACTAATCGTTTCTTCGTTTATGAATTGTGAACGCACCAATTGGAGGATTCATGGCATGCCAACCACCGTTGAAGTTCAACAATTCAGGACGACCGATGTCGCCTTTCAATACGGAGATGAGCAACGTGACCTTGGAGCATGCATCTGAAATGCCCGAAGTCATCGAACCGCTGTCGTTCACAGGCCAACTGCCTGTAGTCGCGACATTCCTGCACACAGAGAGGGAGGGAATGGCGCGTAGCTTTTGCGTTGAGGTCGTGAATCGAACAAACAAGGATTTGTCGCTGATCCAGATGGATCTGAATTGCCTTGACTCCGATGGAAACGAAATCCATGTCTTGCAACATTCCGAACCGGGCTTTCCCGCAGTCGCTTCAGGTGAAACGGTTACAATTGAGATTCGCGGGTTTCTTGCTCCAGACGAGACTGATTCCATGCGTCCGGAGGTCATTGCAATTCGTGCTCTGGATGCCACAACTTGGAGTCGCAATGAATGATCTATGATGACTCGCCGTCGCCGCGCTCTCAGTTCACCCCATGACTCCTGCTCCTGATTTTGCGAGCCAGTCTCTTTTCAACAAATGTCCTCCGACATTCATCTCCGTTCCCTCTCGCGCGACGAAGTGCGGAATGTCGACCGGCGCGCGATTGAGGAGTTTGGTATCCCTGGCATCATCCTCATGGAGAATGCCGGGCGCGGGGCGGCGGAACTGTTGATGAGGCGCGGTGTTGATAGCACGGTCGTCATCTGCTGCGGCAAGGGGAACAACGGCGGCGACGGCTTCGTGATCGCCCGGCATCTCGATCAGGCGGGGATCGATGTCGAGATCTGGTTGTACGCTGATGCTTCCAAGTTGTCGGGGGATGCACTGACCAACTACGAGATCGCGAAACGCTCGCGGCTGACGATCCATGAATCGCCTGCACCGTCATCGACGGATGAGTTCGCCAAGTCCCTCGCAACGGCCGATTGGGTGGTCGACGCATTGCTGGGGACCGGCATTCAGGGTGAAGTGAAGGGGGATATCTGCAGCGTCATCGAGGCCATCAATGCGGCTGGCAAGAAGGTGCTCGCGGTCGATCTCCCTTCAGGGCTCGATGCCAATACCGGCCATCCACTCGGAGTCTGCGTCAAAGCGGATTGCACCGCGACCTTTGTCGCACGAAAACTCGGATTCGACAATCCCGAGTCAACACCATGGACGGGCGACGTCGAAGTTGTCGACATCGGGTTGCCGCGAGCACTCTTGAGCGAGTACGTCGATTGAAAGTCAGCCATTGGTTGATGGCGAGAGTTCGCTGCCGTCATTGCTTCGGCACAAGCTCAACACGATGCCAATACCGATCAAACTCGACAGCAGGCTGCTGCCGCCGTAGCTGACGAGCGGATGCGAGATCCCTTTCGGCGGAGCCAATGCCGTCACGACGGCCATGTTGATGATCGATTGCAGGGCCAGCAGTGTGAGTAGCGTCGTCGCCACGATGCGTTCGGGGGAGCCGGTCTTCAGAATGCGGATCATGTGGAACCCGCAGATGAGCAGCGTGATCCAGAGGGTGACGACGCCGAGCGTGCCGACGAGGCCGAGTTCTTCACCGATTACGGCGAACACGAAGTCGGTGTTGGCTTCGGGAAGAAAGCTCAGCTTCTGCAGTCCGCTGCCGAGGCCGACTCCCTGCAGCCCTCCGACACCGAGCGAGGTGAGGGACTGTTTAACCTGATACGGTGCCTGCGACGCATCGCTCCAGGTCGCGAGAAACCCTTGAATGCGCTGCCATTGATACGGCTTCAAGATGACCAGACTGAGAGCCAATGGCACTGCCGACACGCCCGCCGCAACGAAGTACCGCAGCGGGCAACCACTCATCCAGAGCACCAGTGCCGAGGCGACCACGAGGAATAGCGCCGTCCCCAGATCGGGTTGAAGAAAGGTCAGCCCGGCCGGCACGCTCGTGACGATGGCCACACTCATCGTGGTCTGCCACCACGATTTGCCCAGTGCGCGGTGCCGCTGCACAATCGCGGACACGAGCAACACGACCGTGATTTTCGCCAGTTCTGAAGGCTGCAGCGAGATGCTTCCGAGCCTCAGCCAGCGGCGTGCGCCGTTTACCTGCGTGCCGATGCCGGGGAAGAGGACGACCACCAGCAGCGCAATCACGCCGAGTTGCAACAGGGGTGCCCAGCGGAGCCAGACCTTTGCAGGAACCAGAAACGCCGCCGTCCCGGCGGTGACAGCCACCAGCAGAAACAGAATCTGCCGCGACAAGTAGACTTCTTCAAAGTCGGTCGGACGTGCCGTAATACTCGCGCTGTAGACCATCACGAGCCCCAGGGCCAGCAGCGTCGCGACGACAGCCAGGAAGATCTGTCGGCATGCAAGCAACGAATTGTGATCAGCCCGCTGCGACGGAGACGAAGCAGGTTGTGAAAGGGAGGCGGACATCGGAGGAGTTCGGAGTGAGGATGCTCTCGCTGATAACCCGAAACCTTGAGTCGGCCTCTTCCCTGAATCCTTCTAACTGACCCTACCGGCGGCCTGCGACGAGTTCTTTCACCCGGTTGCCGTTCACCGCCGGTGCGGGCACGGTCGGCAAGCGCAAGACGAACGTCGTTCCGCGACCCTGGGCGCTTTCAACGCGAATGCGGCCACGGTGTTCCTCAATCACATCCTTGCAGAGTGAAAGACCCAGCCCCGTCCCTCCCTGGCCTTTTTCATCCACTTCCTTGGTGGTGTAGAAGGCTTCGAAGATGTGAGGCAGTTTGTCGGACGGGATGCCGCAGCCGGTGTCCTTGATCGAGATATCCACCGTTGTCGGTTCACTTTGACGAATGGCGAGCGTCAGCGTCCCTCCCGACTCCATCGCCTGACGGCCATTAATGATCAGATTGAGCAGAGCCTGCTGCAGCCGATGGGCACACACGTCGACCCAGGCATCGCACTCCAGACTCGTTTCGAGGCGGACGCGATGCGATTGCAGGTCTTTCTCAACGAGTACCAGCACGTCGCCGACGAGTTGCTTGACCGGCATCGGTTCTTTGCGATTGCCTCGACCTCTCACGTAACCCAGCATGCCCGATGTGATGCGTGCCGCCCGCTGGCCGGCAGCGAGAATGCGCTCAAACGCCTTGGTGTGCGTGGCAGGGTCATCATTCTTCAGCCCCATTTTTGCGTAATTGATGACCGTCGTGAGGATGTTATTGAACTCGTGAGCGATCGATGCCGACAGCGTCCCCACCGAACTGAGGCGGTCGGCCTGAATCAGCTGTTCCTTCAGGCGCGCGACCTGCGTTTCGAGGTCTGCAGGCGTCTGTTGAGTCTTCGTGGGGACATCCATGATGTTGTAGCCGTCGCTTCCAGCCGCACATTTTGAGTGTGCGGCGTCCCGATTCCGTACGAAGTGGTCAAATCCGATCTTTAGCAGTGGTTGGAAGCCCCGACGATGTTGGAACTCCCTACTAGGTTGGTATCGAGTGTCGGCAGGTTCTGCATCGAGTCCCTTCGCTTCGCGCAAAGACTCTCGCCAGAATGTTCGAGGGATCTAGTGGCGACGTACCCTGCGGAAAGATTGACAGTTGTTCCGCTGTGTGGCACTTGAGTGTCGTCACTCTGACGTGCCGGGGTGGCCGAATGGGCCGGAAGAAACTCATAACCGGAACAAGTTGATGTCGAGCGGCACGAATCACCGATGTGCGATTCAATTCAGCACACGGCTCGGTTCGATAACTGCCGATACAGGCTCGTTTTTTCGGAAAGGACTCCCATGATCGCTGTTGCTGGCCAAAACTCCGCGCCCCCGCTTCCGCGTCGGCTCATCACCGACCTCTTGCTGCACACGAAGACCGAAACAGGCAGTCGCATTCTTGATCTCGGCTGTGGCGACGGCACCCTCGTCGATTGGCTGAACACGCTCGGTTTCGAGGCCCAGGGGTTTCGCGAATCCAAGGCCACAAGCGAAACCGTCGACGCCAATCAGCCGATTGTCAGTGGCAACCCGGTGTCGGGCTATCCCTTCCCGCCGCACAAGTTCAACCTGATTCTCGCACGCGATATGTCGTGCTATCTGAAGCAGCGGAACTCACCCGAGTTGTTTATCACAACGGCCAATGTGCTGTCGTCGCTGCTGGCCGGCGGAAAACTGGTGATTCTCGATCCCATCACGCCAGGAGGCGATCCAGACGCCGCCCGTATCGAATGGCTGCTCGATCACTTCTCGTGGTTCCCGGCACAATGCCAGCCACGTCAGTACGCTGAAGGGATCGGCTGGTTCCTCAAGCTGCGATTTCTGCGTGACCGCCGTCTCGACCAATGGGTGATCACAATCACCGCTCCCACTCCCAACCCGACCCGCCTCGAATGGCACCGTCTCGCCTGTCAGATCGCGCAGTCGGTGAACTCGACGAGCAAGATCGTCGCGTGAGCCTTTGGAGACTCATTCTGACGTTTGAAGCGAGTCTTCATCTCCTGCGCACTCATCCCTGATTTGCTTCCACGAACGCCTTGAGGCCGTCGGTGAGGAGTTGTGTCCAGCCGGTGTGCAGGGAGTCGACTTGTTCGTCGGTGACTCGGCCGTAGAGGGCGTCGGTGAACGAGAGTCGCGTGGCATCCCCCTGTGATGTCAGTCGGGCGCTCAGCATCGTCGTCAAGGGGCCGCCAAATTCGGGGGTGCAGTAGCCCACCAGACTGAGCGACTCGGCTGGAGCGATCGACAACACCGTGTACCAGAGGAGTTCGCGGTCGCCATTCTGTTCGAAGAGACGTCCCCCCGCACGCGGCTCGAGTGCGACGATCGAATGGGGCCCCAGTATGTGGAAGTCGGGGAGCCACCAGGCACTGAGCTGTCCGGTGAGAGCTTTCCAGACGCGCTGAGTCGAGGCGGCGATCTCGATCTGCAACTCGTAGCTCGCGCCGGAAAGTTCAAAGCGGTGACGATCGGACATCATGTGCTCCCTGAAGTGGTAACGTAACAAACCCTAAGTCTCGACGACGTCTTTCAAACGATTCATCGCCGACGACAGCCTTCGCATATGACGCTGCACCCAGCGCTGACAGACCCGTTCGATCGGCACCGGATTGAGGTGGTTCCAGCGACAGCGTCCCTCGCGCTTCACGATGACGAGATCGGCGGCCACCAGCACATCGAGATGCTTCATGACGGCAGTCCGGCAGAGATCATCGAACCGATTGACCAATTCGCCCGTCATCAACGGTCCATCGGCCAACTCGTCCAGAATCGATCGCCTGACCGGATCGGCCAAAGCCCGCCATACCAGGTCGTCTGTCTTGGATAACATGTCACCAAATTGTGACATGTCGACGAAGTCTTGTCCAGGGAGGACAATCATCATTGCATCACGGAGATTGCTGCATCAGCCTCTCCAAGGTAACCTCGTGCGATGCTCACAAATCTGTCGAAATCGATGCTGGCGCCGGCCTCGCGCAGGGAACTCCTGTGGCAAGTCGGCGGCGGGTTCGCGGGAATCGCCCTCTCAGCCATGCTGCAAGGGGATCGGCTGTCGGCTGATGACGCCCCATCCACCGGCGTGCTGAACGTGCTGCACCATCCCCCCAAAGTCAATCGCGTTGTGCAGCTTTTCATGGCGGGGGCGGCCAGCCATATCGATCTTTTCGACTATAAACCGTCGCTGGAACGGCATCACGGCGAGCCGAGCGACTTTGGGGAACCTGTCGAGGCGTTTCAAGACGGACTCGGCCCTTGGATGAAGTCACCGTTCGCCTTCCAGCAGTATGGCGAATGCGGCAAGCACTTGAGCGACGTCGTTGCTCCGCTGGGGCAAGTCGTCGACAAGATGGCCTTCGTCCACAACATGGTGGGGAAGACCGGTGTCCACAGCGCGGCGACCTATCTGCAGGCAACGGGTTTTCAGTTGCCGGGCTATCCAGGTGCCGGCGCGTGGGTGAGTTATGGCCTCGGTTCGATGAACGAGAATCTGCCGACGTTCGTCGTGCTGCCGGACCATCGCGGCTTCGCATCGAACGGCCCCAAGAACTGGGATGCCGCGTTTCTGCCGACGCGGCATCAGGGGACCGCGATCTTTCCGGATCGTGATCCTCCGTTGACCGATCTGTTTCCGAGTGAGAACAGCTTCATCAGTGCCCATGCGCAGGAAGATGGACTCGATGTCCTCGAACAACTGAATCGACTTCATCAGCAGAATCGCGAGACCGATTCACGTCTGGAGGCCCGCATTCGCTCGTATGAACTCGCCGCACGCATGCAGCTTGCCGCACCCGAGGCACTCGATGTCGCCGGTGAGCCGTTACATATTCTGCAGATGTACGGCCTCGACCATATCCCCGAAGAGTATCCGACGGAGATCAACCCGGTCGAAGAAACGATCGCGTTCTCCCGCAAGTGTCTGGTGGCTCGAAGATTGCTGGAGCGGGGAGTGCGGTTCATCCAGATCTGGTCGGGTAATGACAACGGTTTCCCGCGTCGCAACTGGGATTCGCATGAAGACATTGCCCGCGACCATGGCCCATTAGCCTCGGGAATGGCTCGCGGCACGGCCGCGTTGATTCAGGATCTCGACCAGCGCGGCATGCTCGAAGATACACTGATCCTCTGGTCGACCGAGTTCGGTCGCATGCCCTCCACTCAAGGGAGCGTCGGCAGAGACCACAACCCGTTCTGCTTCACCAACTGGATGTGCGGGGGCGGCATCAAAGGGGGCACCAGCTACGGCCCCTCGGATGAATGGGGCTTCAAACCCCTCAACCGAGACCACCCCTCGCAAGTCTACGACATTCACGCCACCATGCTGCACTTGCTCGGTATCGATCACGAACGATTGACCGTCCGACACAACGGCATCGATCGACGACTCACCGATGTGCATGGACATGTGATTGACGGCATCCTTGCGTGACACACTGCGTTTCCGAAACACATTGGCCATTGCTGACGCCGACCACGACATAACGGCTTCCATTCCATGAGACTCTTTGAAGGCACTCCATTCGATCGCCCGCCGCGCTGCGAAGCATGTGGCGAACTCGAAGAGGCATGCGTTTGCCCTCCGCCTGAGAAAGTGTTGACGCCGCCAAGCAAGCAAACCGCTCGACTGGCAGTGGAGAAGCGCAAGAAGGGGAAGGTGGTGACCGTCGTCCGAGGTCTGTCGGCCGATGACAACGACCTGCCGGCGTTGTTGACTCGTCTCAAGTCGACCTGCGGAGCGGGAGGGACGCTGAAGGATGACACGCTCGAGATTCAAGGCGACCACCACGAGCAGGTGACGAACTTGCTGAAGAGCCTGGGTTACAAAGTGCGATAGTCGCCTTTCGCTCCGCGAAAGAGCGCAGGCGCATCAAGCAACGTCGCTCTTCACATCAACCAGAAGAACGATCACGTGTCGATGGCGACATCAAGGGAAATGCGTTCAACGAGCAAGCCGACGCGCTTTCGCGGAGCGAAAGGCGACTTACTCCACGCCGAGCGCCACCCAGTCGGTGTCGCGCAAACGCGCCTGGCCGGCGGCTGATTTCAGCTTGCTCACCACGAAGTGCTTGTGATTCGCGACAGCCTGCTCGGTGATTCCCAGCTTCTCGGCCACGGTTTTGTTCGACAGGCCGCGAACCATCAACAGTTCGGTGCACTTCAGCCGCTCGAACTCGCCCGACTTCTTCCAGCCGCGAATGAGGTCCGACAGGCACAACGCCAGCACGCTTTCTTCGGTGCCGCGTTGTTCACGGCTGCGGGCCATGCTCGATGCGACCCGTGACCGCCCCGCGGGTTGTAGCGTCGATCCGTCGGAGTCGGCTCCATCGAGCGACATTGTCGGCCGGCGCCCCGTGCGACGTAACAAGTCGATGATCTTGCGGGCACAGATCGTGAAGAGAAATCCTTCAAGCGGCGTCTGCTCGGGATCGTAGTGCGGCAGGCTGATCAGAAAACCGACGAAGGTTTCCTGCACGACATCCTCCGCATCGGCCGACTTGCGGAGTCGCGATCGGGCGAAGGCCAGTAGACGACCTTCAAAACGTTCAATGCACACTCGCCAAGCCAACGGGTCGCCGGCGCGGATCTGCTCCACGAGGCGTGACTCGGTGGTGGATGTGGCGACAGGCATCTGGGGGAGGATTTAGACTGGAGGCTCTGGACCGGAGGGTGTTTCGGAGACTTGCTTTCCGATGATGTTCTTCGATTCGTTCAGAAGTTGGGTGAGGTCGGAGACGCAGACGTTGATCGAGATGACGGCTTGCTGAAAGTTCGTATGCTCCGATGCGATGGCGGCTTGTCGGGCGAATTCTTCGCTCCCCTGTCGTAACCGTCCGATCTTCTTGGAGAGCATCTTAAAGTAGTCGGCGGGATTGTCGGCCTTCGATTCCAGGGCGCGGTAGGCGTCGAAAACGGTCCGCACAATTCCCATCAGTTCGGGGTAATCATCCATCTCCTCGCAATGCTTGACGAAAGTCCGCACCATCCAGGCATGCGCCATGATCTGCTGGCAGCGGGCGACCAGTGCTTCTGGAGTCTCAACGCCGGACATCGAACAAGGTTCACCGAAAAGCGGGAAATGAATGCGAGTTCATCACGATTCCACAGGATAACACAACCTGCGGGATGAGTGACAACTGGCTCCCTGGGAGTCAAACAATTCCATCGAACATTCGGCCATCAGCCGTTTGTTGGAGCTTCTTTGACGACCGAATTTCGCAATGTGCCGATGCCGGTCACGGTGATGGCGACGTCATCACCATGCTCCAGCGTAAAATCGTCCGGCGGGACGATGCCGGTTCCCGTCAGTAGAAACGCACCGTGAGGGAACTCATTTTCGCGAGCCAACCAGTCCGCGAGTTCCTCCAGCGACCTGTTGAGCGAGCCTAAAGTCGTCTCACCTGCAAACATCTCATTTCCGCCACGAGAAATACTGAGTTGAATGTGTGTCGAAGAGAGATCGAGCGGCTCGGCGGCCAACAGAATCGATGGCCCCAGTGCGCAGCATTGGCGGTAGACCTTCGCCTGGGGGAGGTAGAGTGGGTTCTCGCCTTCGATATCGCGGGCCGACATGTCGTTCCCGATCGTATAGCCGACGATCTTCATCCCTGGGTTGAGGACCAGCGTGAATTCGGGTTCAGGTACGCTCCAGCCGCTATCGTAACGCACCCGCACGGGTTGCCCCTGTCCGGACACGCGCGATGCGCTCCCTTTGAAGAACAGTTCAGGACGGTCGGCGGAGTAGACGCGGTCGTAATGCGAAGCACCAGTCTCCGACTCTTCCATCCGCGCGACTTGACTGCGCTTGTAGGTGACGCCCGCGGCCCAGACCTCCTGGCGGTCGATGGGGGCGAGAAACTGCACTTCGTCGGCCTTGATGGGCCTGGCCTTCGGGTCGATCAAGAAGCCGGCCATTCCCGCAGGTTCAGGTGCATGCAGCACGTCGGCCAACGTCCGGCAGCCGTCCACCTGAGTCAGGTCGAGCAGTCGCACGAATTCGTCATCGTGGACTGCCACACGTCGCGAGCCATCTGCCAGTTTGATCTTGCACAATCTCATGGTTTTAAACTCCTGATGCCATTCAATAGATGTCTGTCATGAGTGAATTACAGAGACCGATGCGTTCTGAGCGCCGTCAACAGATTCGACATGTCAGTCGGCAGAGGTGCTTCGAACACCATTCGTCGCTCACTCAACGGGTGAGTGATCTCAAGCCGAAATGCATGCAGCGCTTGCCGATCGATGAGAACGTTCTCCACACTTTCTTCTTGCGGATGACCGGAAACTTCAGCGACCGTCAACTGGTCGTGACCGGCATAGAGAGCATCGGCGACGATCGGATAGCCGATATGCCGCATGTGGACCCGTAGCTGATGAGTTCTGCCAGTCTTGGGAAGCAGCCTCACATACGAGTAACCGTTAAAACGTTCGAGCACTTCGTAAGTCGTGACGGCCTCGCGCGCGTTCTGTTCGTCGGGGCAGACGATCATCTTCTGCCGGTTCTTGGGGTGAGCCTTAACGAACGTGCGAATGATGTCGCCGTCATTCGCGACCACGCCACGGACGATGGCCCGATACTCTTTCGTCACTTCGCGCCGCTCGAACTGGCCGCTCAAACGGTTATGAATCACGTTGCTCTTGGCGACGACGATCACTCCCGTCGTGTCGCGGTCAAGACGATGCACGATGCCAGGCCTTAGGCTTCCAGCAACATCACTCAATTGGTCGAAGTGATACTGCAGGCCGGCAGCGAGAGTCCCGGTGAAGTTCGACTTCCCCGGATGCGTCACCAGGTCGGCCTGTTTGTTGATGACGATAATCGCCTCGTCCTCGAACAAGACCTCGAGCGGAATGTTCTCCGGCCTGAGAGTCTGGTCGGGCAGCGCCGGCAACGCCACCTGCAGACGATCGTTCACTCGCAGTCGCCGCGAAGGCTTTACCGCCACGCCGTTGACGAGAATGGTTCCTTCCGACAGTCCCCGTTGGAACAGCGATCGGCTGTAATTCGGGTAGAGCCGCGACAGATAATAGTCGATGCGCCAGCCATGCGCACGATCTTCGACGGTGTGCAGCTTGGGAGTCTGATCGAGCGTTTCGTTGGCCGGCGTCTCTTCACTGCTGACATCGTCCTCCGCCCCATCTGCGTCGTCGGGTGTGGGAGGCAATGTCGACACGTCAGTCAATGGGGCACGCAATGTTCCGGGGGAGGAAACCACGGGAGGAACACACCGTCATGAGGAAGGAGATTCAGGTGGGGAAGTTGATGGAAGTGTACACGAACATCGCTCGTTGCGTGAGTCTACGCTGTAATCCCTCCGTAAAAGTGGATTCACTTTCCGAGCTTGATGCGTGCGACCCGGCTGAGCCGTCCGCTCCCTCCCTGAGGAGGCAACAGCCGCAGTGTCGTCGGCAGCCACGAGGGCTTGGCCACCTTGTCTTCTTCGATCTTCTGCAATACGGGAAGCTGAGGGTGCTTTGCTCCCTCATAGGCTTCCTCTGTTGCCTGGTGCAGAAAAAGTCGACGCCCGGCAATGTATTCCGAAACCATGTCGGCGAAGTCTTTGCTCATTCGCGTCCAGACGACGACTTTGGTGTCTGCTCGCAGCACGAGGCCGAATTCACCGGCCGTTTCGGTGTACTGTTCGAAGTCGCTCAACAGTCGTGCCATGCTGACGAAGTCGTAACAACGCACATGTTCGACGATCGCCGCTCGTATCTGTCCATGCTGGGCAAGCTCTTTCCATTTGAGTGACGGCGGACCACCGCTCCCATCGGCGACGTTCTGCTCGCCGCGGCGAATCTCGGCCTCCATGATTTGAATCACCCGGCTGTCGATCGTGGCCGGACGGCAACGCGTGCGCGCCCATTCCCGCAGGCGGAAGATCTCATCTTCCATCGTGACCGAAAGTGGCACCGTTCGCTCGCGAGATTCGTTCAGGTCATCCATCGAGACGATCCGTCCCCGGCTGTAGGCCTCAATAATGGCCGAGTTCACGATCGTTTCGATTTCGGCGCCGCTGTAGCCTTCGGTGTCGGTCGCCAGCTTGTCGACGTCGAACAGGTCGGGCTTCCAGCCGCGTTTCTCCAGGTGAATCTTGAAGATCGCCAATCGCTCGTAGTAGTTCGGGAGATCGACGAAGAAGAGTTCATCGAAACGACCACGGCGGAGAAGTTCCGGTGGTAGTCGAGAGACGTTGTTTGCCGTCGCGACCACGAAGACCGGTTCCTTATGTTCCTGTAACCAAGTGAGGAACCGACCCACGATGCGAGCCATCGTTGCATCGCTGGATGCTTCTTCGGCAAAACCCGCGAAGGCTTTGTCAATTTCTTCCAGCCAAAGGACGGAAGGGGCGATCGTCTCCATCAGCCTGAGCACTTCACGCAGGTTCTGTTCGGAACCACCACGTTGATCCTCGAGCAACGCCGACAGATCCATGCGCACCAGAGGAAATCCCAGCAAGCGCGCGATCGCTTTCGCGGAAAGACTCTTTCCGCATCCCTGCACGCCCGCCAGCAGCACTCCCTTGGGGTTCGAGATGCCTCGCTCCTGAGCATCGGCCGAGAACGCCTCGGCGCGTTGATCGAGCCATTCCTTGAGACCGTCGAGGCCGCCGATGTCGCTCATCCCCTCATCAAGATCAAAGAACTCGAGCAGTTGCGATCCCGACACCATGTGCCGTTTCTCGGAGACGAGGCTCATGTAAACTTCGTCGGTAAATGTGTCTCGTCCCTGCAGCGACCGCGCAAACGCCTTACGGGCTTCGGCCAACGTCAGGCCAAGCACCGCCTTCACCATGTGACCTTCCTGCTTCTCATCAAGCTCGAATTGAGGGAACTGCGTCTCCAACACCGACAGCAGCACCGCCCGCATCTCCGCAAGGTCCGGTAACGGAGGCTCCAGCGTCGTCGTGTCCTTAGCGAGTTCCAAGGGAACTGCGTCCACCGGACCCACGAGCAGAATGGTCTTTCGTGATTCGATCAACTTCGGAATCGAGTCCCGCAACTTGCGAACGACCAGTGGATCCTTCAAATACGGATGCAGATCCTTCAGCAGGAAGACATGGTCATCGGGATATCGCAGAATCTCATCCAGGAATTCCAACGGCTGAGGCGGATTCTCGCCATTCGACGACAATGCCGGCTGAGCACCGCCAGTCGCCGACCAGACGACGAATCCTTTGCCCATCTCGAGCAACAGGTCGGCGATCTCCTGCTCCCAGCGCAGTTCCTCATAGGTGTGCAGGAGCAGAATCGAATAGCGGGAGAGAATCCGCGATTTAAGATCGTCGAGAGCCTGTGTCGTCGTCATCGTGATGGAACCGTAAGAATTGGAATCGTGCCAATCTCACCTTACGGGGGGCGATGCCGATGTTCAAGAATGGGGCATCGTCGACCGAATCATGTCGGAGTTCAGCGATACCGGTGAATCACTCCTCTGAACCGAGGTTTCCGTCGTCGCCGCTCTCTGACGCATCGCCCTCGTATCGAACCGATCGCTCCAGCGATTGTGCTGTGTGCATTCCCACCAGGCGGGCCACGAGAACCGCCAGATAGAGTTGACCCGTCACGGCTTCGACGGCAGCAAGCGTTTGTGAAATGGGTAGTGTCGGCACGATGTCGCCATAGCCCAACGTCGACAGTGTAATGAAACTGAAGTAGAACACGGTGCTCGATCTTTGGCCGCCAATATGAAGTTCTCGGCTCAAGCTGCGGTCAATTCCGTCATGAAACGCGGCAGGTGAGAGCAGATCGGTCAGCGAAAAAAGAAACGCCCAGAGGACGCCGATCAACAGATAAGCACACAGCGAAGCGCAGATCACTTCGCTGTTCACATCGCGCGTCTGAAACAGGTGTCTCAAGATCATCACGATCGTGTAACCGAGAAAACCCGCGGTCACGATGTGCGACATCACTTCGACCGCCTTCGCTGGAAAGAAGACGCCGGCAAACTGCAGCACAATGACGGCTGCCGCCATTCCCACCACCACGCGACGAGTTCTGGGAAGCGGGCTGACGGCGATCGACGCGGCGATCAGCACTCCGGTAAAGAGGAGCAGAATCGCGATCGACGAGATCCAGTGAATGGCCTCCGCATCGAGGGCCGACGTAGCGTGTGGTAATGCACCCGTCGCCACCAACAGCACGCTCAGCAATCCGAGCAGCGTGCTGAACTGGTATCTTCCGCGAAAGGGCCTTCCCACTGCCGTCACGCGGTTGAGTTGAACTGGCAAATGCATCGCGAATTGATGAGAGACAACTGAGGACATCCCATAGGTATGTAGCGGGACATCATACTTCGTTCTGTTCGTTTTGAACTTTCCAGTCGCCTTGCAGCGTTTGGATTCGACTGAATCAGCGCCTCAACAGGCTGTCACGACCTGTAATCGTTACAGGCTTTCTAACCCGCAAGGATTCCAAGGAGGGCACCTCTTTCCCATCTCGATCCAGTGCCGCCGATTCCTCCGGAACTCCGGCTGTAACGATTGCAACAGTTGATGCTTCGGTTGCGAAGTTGCCGGTCGATGGGGTCGATAACACAAGTGGAGTAACATCAAATGAACCGTTCATAACGTGAACGCGATTCAGGTGCTGTGTGCAACGAATGAACACAAACCACTGCCAGGGATGGCGTTTGTGGCAGTTGATCGGACTGCTGCTGGCGTGGTGCGCCTCAGGCTGCGCGACAGTGTCCCTCGATGAATGCCAGACGTGCGTGCGTCGCGGCCTCGCTTCGCGGGTCGGATACGACGTCGGCCCCGCCCGCTGTCCCGATGAGGTCGCCGTTCCCCCCTTTGTCTCATTTGATGACGGACTCAGCGAAGACGAAGCGATCGCCCTCGCCCTCTGGAACAATCCTGATCTGCATACCTCGCTGGCAAGGTTGGGAATCGCTCGCGGCGACCTCGTGCAGGCTGGGCTGTTGACCAATCCGCAGTTCAATTTTCTGTTCCCCGGCGGCACGAAGCAGTTGGAATGGGTCCTCTTCATACCCGTCGAGACGCTGATTTTGCGCCGCATGCGGGTCGAAATCTCGGAACAGGATTATCATCAGGTTGCCCAAGACCTCGTTCAAAGCGGGCTCAACGTCGCCAGGTGATGCCCGTCTCGCCTACGCCGATCTCGTCCTGGCGACCGAACGCGCTCGGCTCGCCGAGGACATGCTGCAACTTCGCAGGCAGATTGCCGACTTCTCCCAACGACGGCTCGATGCGGGCGACATCACGGGGCTCGATGTCGTGAATGCGAATGTCGATGTGCAGCGCGCCGAAGTCGCCGCCGTTTCCGTGGCGCATGATGTCACGATTGCTGAACTTCGCTTGAAGAACGTTTTGGGGCTCAGTCGGTCGTCGGTCTCACTCATTCCCAGCGATCTGTGGGCTCCGGCGATTCCCGTCGTCGAACCCGACTTTCTGGTGGGGGAAGCGATGAACTCGCGTCCCGATGTGTTGGCTGCTCGGTTTGGCGTGGCGGCCGCCAACAAACGCGCGGACCTCGCACGCTGGGCGTTCTTGCGAGTCGATGCGAGCCTCGACGCCAACTCGGGGGGGGCCGGGCCATCAAACTTCGGACCGGGTTTTCGCATCGACATCCCGATCTTCAATCGCAACCAGGGTGGCGTCTTGCGGGCCGACTGGACGGTTGACCAGGCACTCAATAACGAGGCCGCCATCGAACAACGGGTGGCGATGGAAGTGCGTACCGCAGCCGTCCAATTGCAACAGGCAAATGAGAATCTCTCATCTCTCCAGTCCCAGGTTCTTCCGTCGGTACAGGAGTCGCTCGATCTAACGACCAAAGCCTTCGAGGACGGTGGCACGAGTTACCTGTTCGTGTTGCAATCGACAACCCAATATCTCGATACTCAGACCCAGGAATTGCAGCAGATCGCCAACGTCCGCCGGGCATTGGCCGAACTCGAACGCAGCGTCGGTCGGCGACTGGCCTATCCGGTTGCCGAGGAGCCGCTGGAGATTGAAGAGATCAATCTGCCACCGTTGCCGTTGGAACCAGAAGTGTTGGTGCCGACCGACTCCACGACTCCGCCCGTTGTGTCTGGTCGGGAAAGCGATCAGAATGAGGACGCTTCTCCGAGGTGGACTTTCACAGGTTTCTTTGAGACAGACAGAGCCGAACCGATTCCTGCCTCGGCAGGAATTCCGCAATCAGACGATCAGGCGACACAGATCAATGCGATCGCTCCCGTTGAAACCGAAGGCTTGCAGGATGTCACCTGGTGGGAAGGTTCTGAATCCATCGCACCGGTCGACACGCTCGAATCTGAGGGACAGCCTCGGGAGCCGACTCGATCTCCGCAGCGTGTTCAGCCTGACCTTGATGCTGCTCTCGGTTGGGGCAGCAGGTTGTACGAACAGCGGCGATTCGCACCACGGCGATAAAGTCGCTCCGGCCACGTTTGAGGTCGTCGATCCACCGCACGAAACCGATCTGGTGATCGTGCATCTCACTCCCGAGGCCGTCGAACGTCTGGGCATCACGACCGTTGCCGTTGAACGACAGCCGATGCCCAGGCGTCGTACTTTCGGAGGTGACATTAGCATCCCTGCGGGCAGTACCTTTATTGTGTCGGCTCCCATCGCGGGCACGGTGGACGAGGAAGACGGCGTGCCGTTTCCGATTCCGGGAAGCCGCGTGACATCGGGCAGTCCCGTGGTGCGTTTCACTCCGCTGCTGTCTCCCGAACGCGATGTGCCGACACCCGCCGAACTTGTCGCGATGGCGAATGCACGCGCATCACTCGTGTCGTTACAGATTGTCGCGGATGGCGATGTGCAACGTGGTGAGGCTGAGGTCGAAGCCGCGACGATTGCACTCAATCGAGCCGAGCAACTGTTGATCGACCAGGTGGGAAGCGTTCGCGACGTGGATGATGCCCGCGCCCGACTCGAAGTGGCACAGGCCACGCTCGCGGCCGCCAAGCATCGCAAAGAAGACACTCGACGGACTCTCTCTCGAATCGACCGGCACGGCGGCCGCCAGCCCTTTATGATCGTCGCGCCGGAGTCGGCATCGTACGCGTCCTGAATGTCGCCAACGGTCAGTACGTTACCACCGGTACCGCGTTGTTTGAGATCGTGAATCTGGCAACGGTCTGGGTGCGTGTTCCCATCTATGTCGGACAGCAATCGGAGATTGTCGCCGACGCCGAAGCTCAAATCATGGGCCTGGAAGGGGGCCGTACCGAAGAGCACGTGCTGGCTCGTGCGGTGGCCGCGCCTCCGTCCGCCGATCCATTGGCCGCGACGGCCGACCTGTATTACGAACTCGACAACCTCGCTGGCTCTTTCCGGCCCGGCGAGCGTGTAGGAGTGTCGTTATTGGTGAAAGGGGATGCAGAATCGCTTACCGTTCCCGATGCCGCAGTCCTTTACGACATTCATGGCGGTGCCTGGGTCTACACGCGACTGGAGGGGGATCGTTTTCAACGGTCACGGGTCATTGTCGATCATGTACAGGGAGAAACGGCCGTCCTCGCCGGAGGGCCGGAAGTTGGGACGCCGATTGTCGTCGATGGAGCGGCCGAACTGTTCGGCACCGAATTCGGAACGGGGAAATAGCCGATGTCGTGGCTGATCTCCGCTTCATTGCGGTTTCGCCTGCTGGTGGTCGCAATCGCGATCGGCTTGATCGTGCATGGTGTGCGCACGGCGGACGAGATTCCGCTCGATGTCTTCCCTGAATTCGCGCCTCCGGTGGTGGAGATTCAAACCGAGGCGCCCGGGTTGTCGACCGAGCAGGTCGAAAGTCTTGTGTCGGTGCCGATCGAGAACTCACTCACGGGGATTCCCTATGTCGATGTGATTCGCTCGAAGTCGGTGCTGGGACTTTCATCCATCCGACTGATTTTCGCGCGCGGGACCGATCTGCTCGTCGCCAGACAACTGGTGCAGGAGAGATTGACGCTCAGTGCCACGCGTTTGCCGGCGGTCGCTCGGCCGCCCGTCATCTTGCCGCCGTTGTCGTCGCTCAGTCGGGCGATGAAGATCGGTATGACATCGCCGACGATGTCGCAGATGGAAATGACGGTCCTCGCCAAGTGGACGATCCGTCCGAGACTCATGTCGATTTCGGGCGTTGCGAATGTGGCCATCTGGGGGGAGAAGGATCGTCAGTTTCAGATACTGGTCGATCCCGATCGGTTGCAGGCACACGGCGTGACGCTCGACATGATTTCGCAAGCCGTCGCGCGTTCGACACTGGTCGGCTCGGGAGGCTTTGTTGATACGGCGAATCAACGACTGGCGATTCAGCACATTTCGGAGATGAGCGATCCCGAAGACTTTCGCCAGATCGTCGTGGCACATCGCGGCGGCGCACCTCTGCTCTTGGGAGACGTGGCGGAAGTCGTGATCGACCACGCTCCGCCAATCGGCGACGCAGTGATTAACGATGAACTCGGGATCATGCTGATCGTCGAAAAGCAGCCCTGGGCAAATACGCTCGATCTGACTTTGGCGGTCGAAGAAGCAATGGCCGACCTGCAACCAGGTCTGGGAGACATTGCGGTCGACACAAAAATCTTTCGTCCGGCAACATTTATCGAGCGGTCGATCGAGAACCTCACGCATGCCATGCTGATTGGCTGTATTCTGGTGGTGGTCGTGCTGGTCATGTTTCTGTTCGACTGGCGGGCGGCCCTCATCAGTTCGACAGCCATTCCCCTCTCGCTGATCGCGGCGGCACTCGTCCTTTACTACCGGGGGGGCACAATCAATACGATGGTGCTTGCCGGGCTGGTCATCGCCTTGGGCGAAGTCGTCGACGATGCCATCATCGATGTCGAAAACATCATCCGCAGGCTCAGGCTTAACGCCACGAGCGAAACGCCGTTGTCTCCGTATCGTGTCGTGTTGAACGCCTCGCTCGAAGTTCGCAGCGCGGTGGTCTATGCCAGTTTGATCGTGATGCTAGCATTTCTGCCGGTCTTCTTTTTGGAGGGACTGTCGGGTTCGTTTTTTCGACCACTCGCTGCTTCGTACGTACTTGCGATTCTGTCGTCGCTCTTCGTGGCTCTCACAGTGACTCCCGCCTTGTCGCTGATGTTGCTGCGCGGCATGTCCCATCAGCGTCAGGATGCCCCGCTCGTCAAGTTGCTGAAGTCCCTGTACCGCCCATTGCTGAAACGGCTTGTCGCGGTCCCCTGGGCGTGCGTCCTTTTGCTGCTGGTCACGTTTGGAGTCGGTGCCTGGACTCTGCCGCAACTTGGTGAGGAGCTTCTGCCGAAATTCAAGGAGACCGATTTCTTGATGCACTGGGTCGAGAAACCGGGCATCGGCATCGACGCGATGAACCGCATCACGATTCGGGCGAGTGAGGAAATGCGGGACGTGCCAGGTGTGCTCAATTTTGGTGCTCACGTGGGCCGCGCCGAAGTTGCCGACGAAGTCGTGGGACCGAACTTCACCGAACTCTGGATCAGCATCGATCAGGATGTCGACTACGACCAGACCGTCGCCAAGGTGCAGGAGATCGTCGATGGCTATCCGGGTCTGTACCGCGACCTGCTGACCTATCTCACCGAGCGTATCAAGGAAGTGCTCACCGGCACGAGCGCCACGATCGTCGTGCGTATCTTCGGGCCGAACCTCGACGAACTTCGCGATCATGCCCAGCGCGTGGCTGCCGCCATGGAAACCGTCGAGGGAGTGACGACACTCAAGGTCGAGCCGCAAGTGCTCGTGCCTCAGGTCGTCGTGCGTCTGCGGTCCGATGCGGCGTCGCGATTCGGACTGACTCCCGGCCATGTGCTGACAGCCACTTCGACTCTGGTGAGCGGTTTGAAGGTCGGTGAAGTTTATGAAGATCAAATGATCTTCCCGGTCGTCGTGTGGGGAACCGAATCGGTCCGCAACGATGTCGCCGCCCTGCGATCATTGATGATTGACCTTCCGATGGGAGGGCAGGTTCCGTTGGAGGATGTGGCCGACATCAGCATCGAGCCGACTCCGAACGTCATTCAAAGGGAGGGGGCCTCGCGCCGCATCGATGTCTCCTGCAATGTCGAGGGTCGCGACTTGGGACGCGTCGCACGCGACATCGAGGAAGCCGTCATGGCGAATGTCGAGTTTGACGCGGGGTACCATCCCAAGTTTCTGGGAGAGTACGCCGAGGCTCAAGCATCGCGACAACGGATGTTTGCTTTGACTGGGCTGGTGCTGATCGCGATCGTCATCCTGCTGCAAGTCGACTTTCGCTCCATTCGCCTCGTGCTGCTGGTGATCTTGACGCTCCCGTTCGCGCTGCTCGGAGGCGTGGCAGGGGCATTCGTCAGTGGTGGAGTGATCTCGCTCGGCTCGCTGGTGGGCTTCGTCACCGTGCTGGGCATCACGACCCGCAACGCCATCATGCTGCTCGATCACTACCGACACTTGCAGCGTGAAGAAGGTGTTCCCTTCGGACGCGACCTTGTTATTCGAGGTGCCGAAGAGCGTTTGGCTCCGATCCTGATGACGGCTCTCACCACCGGCCTCGCCCTCGTGCCATTGGTGGCGGCGGGGAATCTGCCGGGCCACGAAATCGAATACCCGATGGCATTCGTCATCCTCGGCGGCCTGACGGCGGCGACAATCCTCAACCTCTTCCTGATGCCTCCCCTCTTCGGCCTTGTCGGCAATGTTCGCTGGGTGAGCGACGACGAGTAGGCAATTCGCCGCGCCTGTCCGAGACGCCGCGACTGCGTGTTCGAAGGTCTTCTGATACACTCGATCAAGAGTTCCACTGGTCGTGCGTTCCGATCGTTATACTCACTTCAGGAGTGCATCTCATGTTTGCTGCCCTCATCTGTTCCGCTCTGGTCTGGGGTTCTTGTGTCGATGATGCCGACGCTGCGTTTCTGGCGCGGGTCGAGAGTGTGGAATTGTTCGACAGTCATGGCGAGGTCGTCGAGCGAGTGGTCCGGGATGACGAAGGAAATGTCATCCGGCTGGTATTGCGAGGGATGCAGCTCACTCAGGAAGACTTCGCGGCCATTGCCCGCATCACGACGCTGCGGTCGCTGGTGTTCTATCAGACCAACCTGACGGATGCCGACTTGCAGCAGATTTGCCATCTGCCGAACCTGACGGGGCTCAATCTCTGTTCGACCGAAATCACCGACGCCGCGATCGATGAGATCATCCAGTTCCCGGCTCTGCGATCGCTCTGCCTAGGTGATGTCGCCATCACACCCGCAGCCGTCGCCAGATTGAAGGACTACTTTGAAGCGAACAACCGTGATCTGGCGCTGGGGTACGCGCAGCGGAGGTGACGGCAGTTGGGATGACGGAGTCCATTTGAGATGTGTCGATGACCAGTCCTCCCGATATCACTGAGACTTGGGCACGACGAGTGCTTTGGACACTCACCGTGCTGGCGATTGCGTATACGACGTTTTTCATAGCGATGACGTACCCGTCGGCAAGGCGGGAACGTCCACTCACCTGGCGCAGATTGAAGAACTGCGTGCTTGCCGTCGACAATTATGCTTATCAGAACGGAACGACCCCCTCCGATGCGCGTGGCCCCGAGTATGCCTTGTATGCGCTGAATGAAGCGAATCATCAGTTGCCCGCCGAGATGTTTTCGACGGAATACGACCCAACCCCTGCAACATGGGATGCCGACGAGGGAAAGCTGGTCTCAGGAGATATTGCCTATGCGAATGTCGCGACATCCGACAGACGCGTGGTGATTCTGGTGGCACCCGCGAGCGGCGAAAGCAGCGTGCATTACCTTGCGACGCTGGATCTCTTCATCATCGGCGTCTCCGCCAAAGATGTCGCCGACCCGCTGGCGTTCCTGGGAACGTACTACTTATTCGACTTCGATCTCTATCTGGCAGCCGAGGCCTACGAGCAACTCCATTCCCTTCCCGAAGGAGAGTTTCTGCATTGCGCACGCAGTGGAGACCGTATCACGACTGCCTTCTACGACTGGGGAACGGTCGCGTATCAATACAACTCCGACGGTCGGCTCTGCGGGCGACAGATTCTTCCCACCAACGGAGCGTCTCGAACACAGCGCATCACGACAGACGGAAACGGTATCGTTGTCGAGATCGATGAGGTCGACTCAGAGGTGCTGCCACCAGAAGAGATCCCCGAACCCGCTACGTGAGACGATCACGCATGACCACGCAGGACAACGCCACGCTGCAGTCCGGACCGACGGAAGCACCGCCCCCTTCGCGGATGGTGCGGGTGTTGACATCGTGGAAGCTCTGGGCCGTGCTGCTCGTGCTGGGAGTCCTGGGGATCGGCATCTCACTGACGATGCCGATCGTCCATCGCCTGCGGGCTCTCCAATACTTCGACCGAAATTCCCAGATTGGCGGGTACGAACTCTCGGGCGAACACGAGGACTGGCCCGAGAGGTATGGAGAGTGGGTGAACGGGCTGCGGGAGGTGGATTCGCTGGGCGCGGTCTTCGTCACCGATGAAA
Organism: uncultured Planctomycetaceae bacterium; assembly: GCA_942492405.1. GTDB lineage: Bacteria > Planctomycetota > Planctomycetia > Planctomycetales > Planctomycetaceae > JANNSB01. The sequence continues at coordinate 109,157 of CALOES010000041.1, read as the reverse complement.
CGTTGTCGCATGTCGGCGTGCTGCATGAAGCGCGATTGCTCGGACTCGTAGAGAACGATCGGCAGCCGATCACCGATCGTGGTCTGGCGTCACTGCGACCGTTCGAGCGATTGGAGGAAGTGCATGTGATGGGGCGCGGATTCACCGATGAGGCATTGGCCGAACTCTTCGCGACCCGTCCGCCGTTGGAAGAGGTCTTTCTGATTGACACCGGAGCAGGTCGCCAGACGCTGAAAGTCCTTTCAGAGATCCCCTCCATCAGAGAGCTTTACATTCTGAGCCGGGAACTGGACGACGAGGCCTATCGTGATCTCGCGCCCTTGCCGGAGTTGAGTGACATCTACGCAATGGGACTGGGAGATCAAGGCGCGGAGTGGCTGGCAACGTGCACCGCGATTGAGAACGTGGTCGCACTTAATTCAGGTATGTCTGATGTCGGGTTGTGTCGGCTAAGCAATTCCACGGACATCAGTTCATTGGATCTCTATCGAACGTCGGTTTCCGATGGCGGCCTGGAATGTCTGGCGAAGCTGAATCGCCTGCGCAGACTGACCCTAATCGAGTGTCCATTGATCACCGCCTCAGGGATTTCGCGGCTTCCCGATCTGCCTGAACTCCAGATTCTGTCACTCTCTGCTAACCTGCTCACACCCGAAAGCGTTGCACGGCTTCAGGAGTTGCCAGAACTGCGAAGTCTTGCCATCTATGGAACGATCAGCACCCCTGAGCTGCGCGCGACGACTTCTGCGGAATGGGAATTTAGCGAAGAGCCAGAGATTACCGACGAACTGTTCTGGCAGCTGATGCACGAGATCGGGTCCGACTGGTGATTCCCTTCTTCAGCAACCGCGAGCAAGCTCCAGCCATGCAAGATCCCGAGGCTGATCAGTCGACGATCGAACCGGTTGCAGACAGTCCGCATGCCGAGTCCAACATCTTTGCAGGGATCGTCTCCAACAGCCAAGTCGCGCCGGCAAGCGCAACTCGCTGGATCGTGATGGGCTTCGGACTCTATGTCGCATCGATGTTCCTGCCCGTGGCGCGAGAATGGATCATTTCACCAGATGGTGGTGCGGGGCCGGGAGAATACCGCACGGGGTTCGAGTATTGGCTGATGTCACTCTTTTCACCCTACATCATGCTGCAGATCGCCGTGCTGTTGCCACCGCTGGTCTATCGCGAGCAGTTGTTCGCACCCCGGCAGCGAGGACTGTGGGGGATGTATGGGATCGCATTCGTCGGCACTCTCACGGTGCCGATTTGGAACGGCTGGGAACTGGGAATCGGTTTCTGGTGCTGGAGTGCGTCGTACCTGGCCCTCGCCCGAGGCTTCTGGCGGCTCCCCAGTCGCCAAGTCTGTCCCCAGACTCGGGGACCGGAGAGAACGACGTAAGAACCGCTTGCGACCTGGTGACTAGCGAACACCCACCACTATTGAGTGGATGCACCGAAAATCCGCGATTACGGGTCTCGACTTGAAGGGCGTTGGCAACGGTCTCTACGATGCCGCGCGCCGGGCGTGACCGCGCCCGATTCAGTAGTTACAAACGATCAACATTGATCGATCTATTAAAGGGATCATGACATGGGAATTCGCGTCGCGTGCCTGACGGGTGGTGGAGACTGTCCAGGACTGAATGCCGTCATTCGGGCCGTGGTTCGCACCGTGGCCAATGCCGGGGGAGAAACTCTGGGGCTGCTGCAAGGTTGGAAAGGAGCCATCGAAGGGAATTACATCCGCCTCAATCCGATGGAGACCGACGAGATGCTTCCCAAGGGGGGGACGATTCTGTCGTCATCACGTACCAATCCCTACAAGGATCCCGAAATCGTTCAGAGAGTCATCGAGACCTTCAAGACATTGCAGCTCGATGCGCTGGTGGCCATCGGGGGCGACGACACGCTCGGCGTAGCAAGCAAACTCTACGCCGACCATGGTTTGCCGACCGTCGGAGTGCCGAAGACGATCGACAACGATCTGTCGAGCACCGACTTCACGTTCGGTTTCGACACGTGTCTGAACACGGTAATGGAAGCGGTCGACAAACTGCGGACGACCGCCGAGTCGCATCGCCGCATCATGGTGGTCGAAGTGATGGGGCGGCACGCGGGGTGGATTACCTGTTTCTCGGGGATCGCGGTGGCTGCCGACGCCATTCTGGTTCCGGAAGAGGAATCGAACCTCGATGAGATTTGTGCCCGGCTAAAGCGCCGCAGGGCCGAAGGGAAGAACTACGGCATCGTGATGGTCAGCGAAGGAGCCAAGCTGCAAGGGCACGGCGTCGTGACATCGAGCGGCAAGGTCGACGACTTTGGTCACGTGCAACTTGGCGGCATCGGCAAGAAGGTGGCTGACATCATTCAGTCTCAAACAGGTATCGAAACCCGCGAAGTCACACTCGGCCATCTGCAGCGCGGCGGCTCCCCCAGCGCCTACGACCGCGTGTTGGCGACACGGCTGGGCATTCACGCCGGGCGACTGGCGATCCAGAAGGACTTCGGCAAGATGGTCGCCCTCCGCGGCCTGCAAATCGTCGCCGTCCCATTGGCCGAGGCCGTTGGCGAAATGCGCGAGCTCTACCCGGAATTCATGGACGAGGCGAGCGAGTTTCTGCGATGATTCGTGGGACAAGAGCAGAAGTGATCAATGCCACTTGATCGGGGCGGAAGGGCAGTCTTTGAGCCTCTCTAATCTCGATACTCACGTTGCGCTCGAATCAGATTTCGTCCGGCAGACGACTCCGATCTTGTCGGTCGAGTTCAGGCATTGCTGAACGAACTGCTTCGCCAATGCTTCTGTTTCTGCCGATGCCGCGGCGCGCAGGCAGGCAACCTGCCGCAGCGCGAATGGCAGCGGAGCCGACACTTCGGGCAACTCAGGGATCAGTTGTGCGACAATGGCCTGCTGTAATGCCTCGATGCCGGTGCCGTTGATTGCAGAGACGCGTTGAGAACTCGCGTGTGACTGTTGAAACGCGATCGGATCATCATGCATTGGCAGATCCGACTTCGACAACACGACGAGGCACTCGGGATGATCTGACACCAGCCGCAGGTCGGCATCATCGATCGGTTGCGATCCATCGATCACGACGATCAACAGGTCGGCTGACTCCATCTGTTGGCGGGCCTTCACGATGCCGAGCTGTTCAAGTTGCTCGCCCCCGTCTCGCAGGCCGGCGGTGTCGGAAAAGATGAAGGGCCAACCCTCTAACGCGGTCTCCGCCTGCACGACATCGCGGGTTGTTCCCGGCTGGTCGTAGACGATGGCACGCGTGTAACCGACCAGTGCATTAATCAGGCTCGATTTGCCGACGTTGGGGCGACCACACAGCACGACCGACCAAGGAGCCGTGAGATGCAAACCGAAGACGCTCCAACGCAGCAATTCGTGCAATCCGTCGCGTAGCGACACTCCGTCCCGTGCGAGTAACTGCCCGAGTCGACTTGCCAGTGCCCCTTGTTGCTGGGCCAACAGTTGTTGTGCGGTGCGGAGCGTTGTCGCCTGTGTGAGGGCTTGCAGGCATTCGACCTCGAGTGTCGTCGATTCCTCGGCGACATACTCGGCCCAAGTGATAACCGCGCAATCTCGCGTTCGCAGGTCACCGAGGATGCGTTCAACAGCCGCCTTGCCACCATGACAGTGAATCTCCGTCACATTTTCGTGAACACGGCAGACAACGACCTCTTCTCGGTGCTCATCACCCCAATGACCAAACACGACATCGCCGAGCGGCTGGTCGGCACATCGTCCACCGCGCGCGAGACGAAATACAGGACCATACTTCGCACCTTCATCCAGCAGCGTCACTTCCCCTCGCAGGCAGACGGTCGCTACGCCGCCACGCCCTTGCGGAGTCATGACGTATGCGACGGAGAGCGAGTTGAGGGACATATCGATCAGCATGTCATTCAGGAATCGGGCACCGATGGCGAAATTCCATGATCGTGAAACAGCGTCTGCCTACTTGAATGTCAAGCTCTCCGACACGCCGCGGAGGAGGTCTTCGACGTCGTCCTGTTCACTGTCAGTGAACTGGTAGAGGACGAGGAGTGTCACGTTTCCCGCGCGGACGGATTGGGCAATGGCCGAATTCGTGAGATCCCAGCAGACGAACTCGAACGTCCTGGTTTCGGCATCGATTCCGGCCAGCCTGGCGGACTTGGAGTGTACATCGACCTCGGGAAACTCTTCCTCAAACGCGAGGGTGACGGCGTCTAGCACTTCTCCAGGCGCGAGGTGATCGAACAGTACCGTGGCCGACCAGAAGGTGGTCCCATCGGGACTAACGGTCACCACGTGCCGGTCGTCGCTCTGCTCTTCCTGCAGGCTCCAGGCATCGGGGTAGTCGATGCGAAAGCCATGCCTGCTGCGATACATTGCCATGAGGAGTCGATCAGCCGCCCGGCCGTCCCGTGTTGAGACCCTCGTTCCCCTGACGTGCCGGTGCACCAGCGTCTTCAGTTTCCTGATCGTCGGCAGCACTTTCCTCATCAGGCTCTGCTGGTGCCGACATGCCGGCCTTCTCTGCGATAAAGCTCCAAGCGGAGGGGGCGTATATTACGCCGGCCCAAATCGCGGCGGCGACAATGGCGAGCCAGATGACGAGGCTGACCATGCCCATCGTCCCTTCGCGAAACTTGCGAAACAGACGCCACCACTTTTGACGGTTGTGTTGTTTTTCGATCTTCGCGTAGGTCGATGCGAGACTGCGGTCCTTCTTCTTGACGCCCTGCCGCGTCAGCATCTTCTGAGCTTCGTCTTCAAAGACCGGGATTTGCGCGAGAGGCAGGAACGGGCCTTTGGAATTGACGGCTGCGGTCGCTGTCTCATCGATCTGGTCCGACTTGATCAACCGCACGACCTGTTCGGCCTTCATCTTCGCGATCTTGGTCTGGCCGTGCGTGTCGCGATAGCGCACATACCAGATCCCTTCTTCCCAGATGTCGCTCCCCTGTTTCTCTCTGATTTGAATCTGTTGCGTCGGCGGCACCGCCACATTGGCTCGACCGGTCTTCATGCCGGCTTGCGTTACGGCCGACGCCGAGGCGGCGCGTCGCACGACGACCTTGTCGGGGGCATCGATGAAGGAGAGCGATTCACTCGCCAGGCTGAGGCTCTCAAGATCGCGAATGAATTCCGCGCACGTCTGGTAGCGATGCTGCGGATCCTTCGCCATCGCCTTTCCGATCATCAGGTCGAGACGTTCGGGGACGGAAGGATTCACCTGCTTGGCGGGCTTGTAGAATCCCTTTTCCTTGTTGGTGATCAGATCGACGACCGACCCTCCTTCGAAGGGGACTTGCCCGGTGACGAAATGGTAGAGCGTCACGCCGAGAGCGTAGATGTCGCAACGATGGTCGACATGCTTGGCATTACGGGCCTGTTCGGGAGGCATGTAGTGGGGCGTCCCGAGGCCGGTGCCACTCTGAGTCATCGACATGTCTTCATCGTCGATGACCTTGGCGAGCCCCATGTCAGAAACCTTAATGACCCCTTTCTTCGTGACCAGAATGTTGTCGGGCTTGATGTCGCGATGAATCATGTTCTTGCCATGCGCATGCGACAGTGCATCGGCACAGGTGATGGCAACCAGCAGGGCGTCGGGAACGCTGAGCTTGCCCAAGTCGTCGACCCAGTCCTGCATGCTCTTGCCGTCCATCAACTCCATCGCCACGAAGTGGTAGCCCTTGTCTTCTCCGACGGCATAACAAGTGACGACATGTGGATGGTCGATCTTCGCCATCGAACGCGCTTCCCTCAGAAACCTCTCGACGAATCCGGGCTTCGCCGCAAGTTCCTTCGAGAGGATCTTCAGGGCACACGACCGGTCGAGGCTGACTTGGTGCGCGAGATAAACCGCCCCCATTCCCCCCTGGCCGAGTTTCTTGCTGAGCTTGAAGTCCCCGATCTGATTCGTCTTGTTCCCTTTGGACTTATCACCCTTAGCTTCGCCTGGGTCGTTGGCCGACTCGGATTTTGATGACATCACTTGAGTCCTGTTCTGATCGGCCTTCGGTGAACTTCCGGGGACGATTGTCTCGGACAATTCCGGAGTGACAGGCGTCTTGGTTGGGTCGGGTTGTGTCATGATGGCCCCGGCAGTGGAAGAGGATGGAGGAGAAGGAGGGTCGCGTGGACTGGAAGGAAGGTTGTCGCGGAACGCCTCATTATGCCGTTCCGCGACGACCGCCAGCAATCTCCAACATCCTTGAACAACCTCCGTTCCACAAAATTCAGCTTATATGTTTCTTAACATATCTCACCAACTCCGATGTTCAAGTGGAATCAGGCGATGGGGCCAGTCGTCCACCGACCATCCACAAACCTCCAGGCACCGCCGGGATTTTCGTTGCGCAGGACGCTGGGAAGCCGATGTTCGCGAACATTGTCGTAACATTGCAACATCGCGAATCGGCGGATTGAGGCTGGAATTCCCACTGCCGTGAACCCAGGATGCCCCGTCGCCGGGAACGGCCCGCCATGATTCATCGCTGGCGAAACCGCCACGCCTGTCGGCATCTTGTCGTTGAGCAGCCTTCCGACGCGTTGTTGCAGCAGCGGGGCGATGCGATCGTAATGCGCATCGTCGCTTCCGTCGGCCGCCGAATAAATACAGCCTGTCAGGTTTCCTTCCAGGCAATTGATAACCTGTTGCAGGTGTTCGACATCGTCGGCCACAACGACCAGTGAACAGTTTCCAAACGCCTCGGTCTGCAACGAGTGGGAGTTGTTTAAGAACGCAGCACTCGACACTCGCAACAATGTGTTGGAGTGGCAGATTCGATCAGCCGGCTTATTCTCTTGCGACGTCAGCCGTTCGGCTCCCGCTTGAACGAGCGTTTCGACACCGACTTTGAGGTGCTTTAACACACCCTCACCAAGCAGCGTGCCGACGGGCGCGGCATCGAACTTTTTTGCGACTGCATCGACGAATCGATCAGTGGCTTCCCCCTTCAGCATGATCACCAGTCCGGGATTGGTGCAGAACTGACCGGCTCCCATCAGGCAGCTTCCTGTGAATTCATCAACCAGCGCATCCGACCGTTCGGCCAGCGCGCCCGGCAGGATAACGACCGGGTTGATGCTCGACAGTTCCAGGTAGATGGGCTTGCCGGCTTCATCAGCCGCGTTCTTAAGAGTGATCCCCGTTTCCCGCGCCCCTGTATACCCGCACGCACCCATCTTCGGATGGCCGACAAGCTCGCAGCCATTCTGGTGACTCGTGCGATAGATGAGCTGCACGAACCCCGGAGGCATGTCAGTCGCTTGAGCCGCCTCGTGAGCAGCCTCTGCAAAGAGCTTCGTCGTCAGCGGGTGAGAGGAATGTCCCTTGGCGATCACCGGATTTCCCGCCGCGACGGCAGCGGCAAAGTCCCCCCCCGCGATACCGTTGAATGCGAATGGAAAATTGTTCGGTCCAAAGACGACCACCGGACCAAGCTGTCCATAGACGGATCGAATGTTGACCTTGGTGTCGATCGTCGGCATCGCCCAACTCGCATCGCGGGCAGCAGTGGCGGCCTGACGCAGTTGATTCGAGGTGCGCGGCAGTTCGACGTTCTTCAGTCGAGGCTCGACGGGCAAAGCAGTTTCAGCATGAGCCGCCGCCACGAGCTGGTTGGCGATACGGTCAATGTTGTCGGCATACGTTTCGAGAAACGCCGCGAACCGCGTGCCGGGCCAGCCGAGCATCGCGATGAAAGCTCGATGAGCGGCGTCGATGGCCCGCTCCACTTCTCCCCAGGGGCTGACGGGCCACACTTCCGGCAGTGTCTGTCGCGTCGCCGGATTGACGGCCGAAAATGTCTCACTCCCCACCGAGGGAGTCCACTGGCCGTCGATCAATACAGGTTGTGAATTCATGAATCTCGTTTCCGGCATGTCCGTGAATGAAGTCAAACGACCCCCATCGTCGCAGATCTCGACGAAACTTTCGAGACGCTGAGGCACTTCAGTCGTCGACCGTCATCGACACAATGGCTTCTCTGAGACGTCGAAGGCCATCGAAGCCGCGGAGATAGTCAAGCTCATGTCTGCTCCCCTTGGCGCGGATCAGCCGCACCAGGGCTTCCTGATCGAGAGCAGGCCAGCGATCCACTTTGTTCAGCAGTGTGACCAACGGAGACCAGCGACGCCAAGCGAGTTTTTCTCCGGCCGACCAACCTTCGAAGCCATTCACGCCCAGCCGGCTGGCAGCCTCGGCGGCCAACGTCCTTTCACCTAACTCCCGGTCCGCGCCGAAGCGGTGGGCGTACAGGTCGGTGATCTTCAATCCCACATTCGCGAGATTCAACATTCCCACCACATCGTCACGTTGTTTGATCAAGGGCAGATACACATTCTCGGTTGCCAGCCGCTTCAGGACGGCCCGCGAAGAGCGATGTCTCGACCGTCGCTGCATGGCAGAGACTTCCTGCTCCATCAGTTGGAGTAATTCCTTGTCTCGCGGGCGAAAGCCGAGCTTCTGGTAAAACCACCACGCCCCTGAACCGAGCGCATCGTCGTTCTCCATGCCGAGTTGATACGGGTCGATCATGAACGTGTCGCAACCGAACACCTGGTAAGCCATCGTGAGGATACGCACATAGATCTGTGTCGACTCACCACCGCGGAAGGAATCAAAGACCGTGTAAGCGACCTCGGCAGAATTGAACAGGCACGTGACCGCTCCATAACTGATCGGTACTCCATTCTTGAGAACCAGGTAACCGTACAGGGTCTCCAGCAGAAACCGACGCTGTGGCAACACGCCGTAGAGCACGAATTGAAGTGCGCCATCGTTCAACACGCTGACGTCGTTGGCATCGGCGTAGGCAAAGGCATCCAGATCACGTTGTCGCGTGATCATCGAACCGCGGGCCAGTTCGACAAGGCGACGGCCATCGTTCGCGCTGACGTGTTCAGGCGGCGTGAGTGGGCGGCGGACCTCTTCTCTCACATCGGGACGCGCCCGAGTCAGTGGAATCGTCTGATAGCTGATCGGCGACTTGTCGTATTTGGCCCGAGTTCGACTGGGTACGTCAGAACCGGGAACAAGGATCAAGGGGATGTCGAGATCATCGTACAATTGCTCGTGAAGGAACTCGTTGGAGATGAGTGCTGCCAGTCGCTTGATCACAAAAGCGGCGTCTGTTTCTCGAGTTCCTTTGAGACGGTCGATCCAATCGGAAGGTTCCATTTCGATGTTTTCCAGGCCGAGCATTTCGCTGTAGGTGCCCAGAAAGTTGACAAACCGTTCGAACTTCTCGACGTTCTCGAATGCGTTCCAATCGATGTGAAGGTGATCGGGCCAACAGTCCGCCAGCCATTGGGCGGTGACGGAATAGAAGCTGAAGTTGATTTGAGTTCCGGCAATGCCGGTGTTTATTAGCTTGTCAGCATGTCGCTTGAGATCGAGCCGACGATCGAAGCCGTCGAGAATCGCGTCTACCGAAACCCGAACGGCATCGTCATCGGGCCAGGCTCGCATGAAGCAGAGAGCTTCGTGCAATCGCGTGACTTGATCGGCGTTCTTGAGTTGAGCCGATTTCAAAACCTCAAGACAAACGACCTTCTGGTCGACCACCTGCGGGCCGAATTCAAACTTGAGAGTTTCGAGCTGCTCCAAGCAGCCTGCGGCGTTCGCCATCTCCATTGCTCCAATTGGGGTCACCAGATTACATCGCGATGCTCGTGATGGTAGCGACGCCAGCAGGCGATGTAACCAACGAGCAAGCAGGAGACCACTTGGCTTCCGTACCGCTTCCGTACCGCTTGAGCTTCAGTCCAAGAAGTTTGACTTTCCCGACGCTCACCTCCCCGCCATGGGCGCGATGCAACACGCGGCGAGCTGAGCGATGAAGCTCGAATTGATTGATACGCTGCAATTTCACGACAGCTACGCTCGCACGCATCATGAGTGGCGAACGACGTTCCTCGATCGTCGCGACGAAGTCCGACAACTCGAATTCGACGACCGCTTTATCCGATAGGGAACCTGTACCGCTGCGACTTTGAAAATGCCTTCTCAGTGAGTTGCATTCCTGGCATGGGTCGGATTTGCAGCGAGTGGATGGGGATGCTTCAATAGATTGCATTGAGGTGACAATCGATAATCTCTTGAGAACGAATGGTTCGCCGTGGGCACCGAATCTGATGGATATCCAGCAAGTGAAGGCGAGCATGATCGCGCATTCGTGCCGGCTCGCTTTTCGGCAGAATTTGGATTGCCGCCGGCCGATGACCAGTTGCTTCGCGATGCTGCCGTCGCCGTTCGGCAGGAGTACCTCGGTTGTTCCAAGTGGAAGCGATTGCGTTGTCGTAAGGTGAGCATCGTTGCCGAAGGTCGTCGAGGCACGGTGTGCGTCGTGCATGTGGGTCATTCGGTCGAGTTTGACTGGACATGGGAAGGCGCAGTGGCATTTCGCCCTAAGTTGCTCGACGACGGCGCACTTTTTCCCGATCACAGTTACGAGAATGCCGCATACGAACAAGAGATCGGCTGGTCGGGTGAAGTCCTCGAAGTGGATGAGCGAAACGGTTGCTTGTTCATCACTCTCGACAACCCGGATGTGGTGCCGACCGTCGGGTCGTTTTTCGTTCGACCATTTGAGTATCTGGCGGTGTTGGACGCCGTGTTCAATGAACGTGCGTTTGAGGTTCTGCAAGGTAATCTGCCGTGCAGACTAGCGGCGGCGGAAGGTGGCATTCATCCGCCGATTTCAAGTTTGAACCATGTCGGACAGCCTCACCTTCGAGATTGGTGGCAGCATTCCTGGTGTGTGCTGTGGGGACCACCGGGGACAGGCAAGACGCACACAATCGGCGCGCAAGTCGCGGCGGTCCTCGCCGACGAAACTGAGCGGATTCTGGTCGTGTCAACAACCAACCGAGCGACCGATGCCGTCGCCTTGTCGATCGGCAACACCGCGCGAGGCCTTTCGTCGTCAGACCTTGAGGAAGGAAAGCTGTTGCGCATCGGTAAGGGTGTCTCGCTGCAGTCCTTCACGCAGGCAGGGCTGGATGTGATGTTGCGGGGGACCGAGTCTGGCATCCTGAAACAGATCGACGATCTCGCCGAGAAACTTCCACTGTTCGATGCCTGGGAAGACAAAGCACTGACGCGCAAGCAGATTGGTGACTTGCGATTCGCCGCCGGCGATCAGAGCCAGCGTAACTTCATCGATCCCGAAGTTCGAGTCGTCGTCGGAACGGCGTTCAAGGCATTGAAGCAATTGAAGGACAAAGCTCTCATCAAGATGATGGAAAACGGTGATGCTCCATTCACTACCATCTTCATCGATGAGGCCGGTCTCATGTCTCGCGCGTCGATCGCCGCTTTGTCACTGTTGGCGGCTCGGCGCATCGTGCTGGTGGGTGACTCGAAACAGTTGGCTCCCATCAGTCGTATCTCACGCATCCTGCCGACTCGACAGCAAACGTGGCTGGCCAGCAGCGGGCTGAGTCATCTGGATGACCTTAAACACGCCCCCAGCGGCGTGCATGTTCTTGCCGAACAACGGCGAATGCACGCCGACGTCTGTCGAGTCGTATCGGAGTTTCAATACGGCGGTGTGCTCACGACGGCTGATGAAACGAAGAAGCGGCCATCGACATTGCCGCCTAGATTCGCTGACTATTCCCGCGCCATCTGGTACGTACTCGACACTGCGACATCCGATCTAGCAGCGATCCGTGCTGAGCGAGGGCCGGGCAATACGAGTTGGGTGAGATCCATCACTCCGACGATTTTGGAGAGACTGTTTTCCGATGAGGGCGTCGGGCAGTCCAAGGGGCTCTTCATCTCGCCATACAGGGCGCAGGCTCAAACCGTGTCCAAGTTGTTCTCCCAATGGGGGCTGAGTACTTGGGAAGCCTCGACAGTGCATAGCCAGCAGGGATCAGAAGCCGATCTTGTAATCTTCGATACGGTGAATGCCGGGAGTAACAACTGGCCGTTCGATGAATGGCGGCGGCTCGTCAACGTGGCACTCAGCCGAGCACGAGAGGCCGTCGTCGTTCTGGCCAGTCGCGCGGAAATGGACGAGCCGCATCTCAGGCCGTTGATTCGGCGAATGACGCCCAGCATGCTTGTCAGAGACGGCAATGGTGTACGCTGGGAACGCGTCGACAATTCTCGAAGGACTTTTCAACAGCAATCGATGGATTTTGGCGAGGCTCTCGAAATTCCCAACGCTGGACTGGGCGAGCAGATCGCGCGGCGTAAGGAAATGAAGCCGGTACTGTCACTGGAACAGCAACGGTTGACGAACTTGAATCTGGACGGCAAGCCCCGCCTGGTGCGTGGGGTCGCCGGGAGCGGCAAGTCGATCGTGCTATGCAACTGGCTCGCCAGGACGGTGAAGCGACTCGAAGACACGAAGCAAGCGCGCATCTGGGCTGTGTATGCCAACCGTTCGCTGCACCGATTGCTGCAAGATTCTGTCGAGTCGGCATGGAAGAGCCTTTCGGAGGGGGAACTCTTCGAGCAATCAGAATTTCCCTGGGGAAGAGTCGAGTTGCTGCATGTGAAAGATGTGCTTCACGGGATTCTCCCCAGTGCTGCGCTGTCGATGGAACCCTTCGCGTTCGACTATGATCGCGCTGCGGAGGAGTTTCTGAATCGACAGAACGTCGTTGAACTCCTGCCTCGATGCTCGGCATTGTTCATCGACGAAGCTCAGGATATGGGGCCGTCGACGCTCAAGTTGCTTCTGTCGCTGGTGGAACAGGTTGACGAGAATGACCAGAACAGCCGATCGGCCCATATCTTTTACGACAACGCTCAAAACATTTACGGCAGGAAGACACCGAAGTGGTCGGAGTTCGGTCTCGACATGCGAGGCCGCTCGACCATTATGCGGGAAAGCTTCCGGTCGACCAGACCGATCACCGAGCTCGCCGTCAATGTGCTGCACCGGCTGATGCCCCCTGGCGAATTGCAGGATCAGAACGAACTGCTGGATCTGGGACTGGTCGAGCAGTGCGAACGCAATGGCATTGAATGGTTGCGAGTACGATACAATCAGATTGACGGGCCGAAACCGATCTTGCGCACGTTTGACAACCGCGCGGCGGAATTCGACAGCATCGCGAGCCATCTCATTCATTTGATTCAAAAGGAAGGGATTTCGCCGAGTGACATATGCGTCATTTACAATGGAAGGGCAGTTGTTCAACGCCTCGAAACCATGCTCGGTCCGCGAATGGCGGAGATCGGCGTCGAGTTGTCAGTGCAGACGAATCGTGGGTTTCAGCGCCAGGAGAACACGCTCGTCGTCACGACTTCACATTCATACAAGGGCTACGAGTCGGAAGTCGTGTTGATCCCATCTGTCGATCAGTTCGTCACTGGCGAGGGGGAGATCCTGGCCCGCGGACTGTACGTTGCAATGACGCGAGCCCGATCGCTGCTGGCGATTTACGGAATGCCTGGAGGCTCGCCTGCGTCGACTCAATTGGTCGAGACGATCGCCGAATGTATAGACGCGATAAACGCGACGCCGGATATCGAATCGTCGACGAGCACACAGGATGACAGGAACGATATCCTCGAGTGTATCGGGCCAGATTACCGCAAATGGCTGGATGATCTGTGGAGACGTTTCGAAATACGTCAAGAACCGATCATTGACGGCACCGGTCGAGTATGTGCCGAGCCAGTGTTCTGGTTCGCACACGGTGGAACTGTCTATGCGTGCTTCGGGACTGACGCTGAACCGGAACACCGACATTCAGCCTTGTATTACACCACGTTGCAAGTCGGAGGCGAAATCCAGTGATGTTGCCGTGGGGCCAGGTCTTGGTCGAAGGCGGTTATTCGCCGTCTTGGCGTTCTTGGTACTTGGCTTCGAACTCGGCATCGCATTCTTCGCAGTACTCGAAAGACGAGTAGTGAAAGACGATGCCGGTGGGGCGTAGCTTGGGGTGAACGTGGCCCTTGGGGAGTATTTCGCTCAGCAGCCAGCGATAGGTCTTGAGCATTGTGTAGTGGGGACACAGGTCGATGGCGACACCGAGCGTGGCTAGCCGGGCCGCGATTTGCAGGACGTATCGCCGTGCGGTGGCTTCGTCAGTAACGTCGTCGACGTGCGGCAATTGCATTGGCGGCTCAAACAGATTCGAGATGAGTTCATCCTTCTGGCCGCCATAGATTTCGTCCCACTGCTCATACATCGCCTTTGTTTCGGGATCGATTCCGGGGATGATGTCTTCCCAGTCCCTCGGCTGAGAGGAGGCGGCGCTCGCTTCCTCAAACTCTTGGCTGCCGCTCGTCTCACTCAGTTCTTGTTCGAGATCTTCCGGAAACAGCCCATAGGGATCATCCTCATCAAAGTCCTGCGCATCGTAAGGAGGGGTGTCATCGAGCGCGTCGAATTCAACGCTCAATGCCTCGAAATCTGAATCGCACTCCGGCGAATCCGTAGATGAATCTGAAGAACCCGTCTCGGCAACATCGTCATCAACGTAGTCTTCAATGACCGGGTTGAGGATCTCGGCCACCACTCTGCCATTCTGGCTGAACCATTCGAGGTACAGACAGAGCCGCTCGTCAATTGGTGGCGGCTCGTCCATCAGGGAGCCAGTCGGCAGCTCGTTGATCGGGCCGGTCGGCACGCGCATCATCCGCAGACACATGTCCCCCGCGGCACCGATCTGATTCTGTTGCAGATCGTTCAGTAGTTGCGTGATCACCCCGTCATCGGCTGGAGCGGCGCCGCGGACATGAAACTCGATGCGTCTCCCCGCTAAATCTCCAGAGAGATCCCCTAACAATTCGAAATGCAACCCGCGTTCCTCGTCGAACGCCAACCAGCCATGCACGGAGTTTCGCCGCGCGCTACTGATAAATCCGCCAATGACGTATTGTCCAATGCGAATTGCCATAAGAGGTCTCTCGTAGTGATGAGCCGAAGCTTGTTGCTCTGATGACATCTTAACGCTGATCGCCTCGATTTACCTGGTCGCATCATCCGCTGGTGCTTGTCAATGATGAAGATCTTCAAGTACTTTGCCATTCAGTCGCATCCTGCACGCCACAAGGCCGGAGGACGCAACGATTGCTCCTCAGCTTGCAGAGATAATTTCTGGAATGTGACGACAGGAATGGAAACATGAATCGAAAACTTCTCACATTAGCGATTGGAATCTGCCTGTCATGCGGCGGCGTGGCATCGCAGGTGCTGTCGGCCGATGATGTCGTGACGATCAGCGATGAGCAACGCGCAGACCTGCAAACTGGCATGGAGCGTCTGTTTGAAGAAAGCTTGTGGTTATACGAAGAACGACCCAGAACGGATCATCAGCGACGAGACGTAGGAGTTTGCTACAAGGCCGTCAATTGGATTCTGCGTCACAATGAATTCTATCAGGAGTCGTACGTCTCCGACGCGATGCGCGTGCTTGAGATTGGTCACGAACGTGCGACTGCGAACCGACCAACTTGGGGACTCACGCCTGGCAGCCATGTCCTCGCATACATGTCGCGAATCGATCATTCACTTCAGCCCTACGCCGTCACGTTGCCGGAAGGCTTCGACCAGGAGGCCGATCGGGATTGGCCCGTTTATGTCGTGCTGCATGGCCGCAACGGTCGACTGAACGAGGTGAGTTTCTTCCGGCAGTTCGAAGGGAAGCCGCCGCAGGAGGGGGCTGACTGGATTCAGCTTGATGTTTTTGGCCGCGTGAACAACGCCTATCGCTGGGGGGGCGAGGTCGATGTCTTCGAGGCTTTGGAAGACCTTAAGAGCCGCTACCGCGTCGACGACCGCCGCATCACCCTCTGGGGTTTCTCGATGGGAGGAGCCGGCGCGTGGCATCTGGGGCTGCATCATCCCTCGACATGGTGCTCGGTTGGCGCGGGGGCGGGGTTTGTCGATTTCTATGATTACCAGAAGCGTGAGGAGCCGCTGATCCCGGCTCAGCATCAAGGGCTGCACATCTATGATGCCGTCGACTATGCGACGAACCTGAGCGTTGTGCCGTTCATCACGTATGGAGGCGAGGACGACCCGCAGCTTCTGGCAAGCACGACGATGCAGGAGTTGGCTGAGGCGGAGTATGTTCCTCTGGAAGTCCTTGTCGGACCGGAGATGGGGCATCGGTTCGATGAGGCGAGCCTGGCGCGTTTCAAGGAGTTCCATGCCGAGCACAACGCCCGTGGACGTCCCGAACCACCCGGATTTATGGACTTCGAGTTCACCACCTGGACGTTGCGCTACAACCAGTGCGAGTGGATCGAGATCCTGGAGACGGAAGACGTCACGCAGCCGATGCGAGTGCAAGCAGAACTTTTGCCGTCGGGGCGCGTCAATCTTCAGGTCGACAATGTGAATGCGTTCGCGCTGCATCATGGCATGGCCGACCGCATCAACATCGGCCCGTTGAACACTCCCCTTCTCGTCGCAGGAGTGTTGCCGTCGGGTGATGAGCCGATATCGTTCGTACGCAACGATCAGATCTTCAGGGTCGTCACGGGCGATGAACTGGCCGAATTCGAGAGCAACCCCGATCGCCACAAACGCCCTGGTCTGCAGGGGCCGATTGATGATGCCTTCTTGGACTCGTTCGTTTGCGTGCAAGGGACGGGGGATCCTTGGAATGCGAACCATCAACAATGGACTCGTTGGACTTTCCGTCGCTTCCAGTTGGAGTACGATAAATGGATGCGAGATCGAATCGGGTATCGCGACGATGTGGATGTCGGCGACGAGCATATCGCGAACTCGAATCTCATCCTCTTCGGCGACCCGGGGTCGAACAGCGTGATTCGCCGGATCGTCGACGAACTGCCCGTCGAGTGGAATCGCGATGGCTTTCGCATCGAAGGGGCGGCTGACGATGCCTGGCACGATCCGTCGGAACACGCGTTCGCGATGATCTTTCCCAACCCGCTGAACCCCGCGAAGTACGTCGTCATCAATTCGGGCATGACGATGCATGAGTCGGACTTCCGCGCTTCGAATGCCTGGCTCTTCCCCAAGCTGGGGGACGTGGCCGTAATCGAGTTCTCAACTAACTCCGACGGCAACTTCGACGTAGAGATCCTCTGGGCCGACGTGTTCAATGCGAACTGGAAGCTGCCAACACTGCTGGGGCCATAGTCGCGAGTTCTCCTGGAAACCGCAGCATGGCTGAACGGGCATCGACCGATCGACGGAAGTGAACTGACTTACAACTTGCGCTTGAGTTCGTCGATCAATGAGATGATCTGCGATTTTTGGATTTCTGTATCCTCAACCTGCAAGAACTCAACCGCCCGAAATTCGTCGCCGCGCCGACGATTCTGCGGCGGCTCCAGTGTTTCGATCAGTAACGCCTCCATGGTGACGATAAGCGTATCGATTGTGAAAGCGGTGGCGCGATCCAAACACAAAGAGCCGTATTCATTTACCGCGTAGACGCCAAACCACGAAAACCGATCCCATCTACCATTCAGCCGGTCAGTTGTGTGTTGCCGGAGCCGAGTACCCAACGGTTGATCTGTGGTACGGCCGACGTAGACGGTTTCGCGATGATCGTGAAGCAAATACACACCATTCTGGTTACTAAAATCAACCGGGTCACTTCCAGGTTGCTGTTGTCCCAATATGCGGGGCGTTGACTTCCAAAGCACTTTCTCGCGTTGCCAGTGGATTCCGAACGCATTGATCACGCCCGTTTCTTTCCGAGTCTCCAAATCCTCCGATTCCTCTTCCTCCGTGAATGTATGATCGCTAGTTTTGAGTGTGTAGAACCCTCGGCCAACTCGTATGAATGGCGATTCCTCGCCATCGTTCTTCCGAGAAATTGATATCGTGGCCGAGACTGACTTGGCCGGTGTTGGCCCCATCGAAAGCCGGAGGTTGTTCTCAGCGATGGCGTCTGCGATATCGGTATAGTGCATTGGCTCGTCGCTGGCTTGAAGCACATGGACGATCGCCTCTCTCCAACCAAGATCAAGCATGGTGCCAACTCTTCGGTAAACGATTGGGTAGATCGAGTGTCACTCTACCTCGTTCTGATTTAAGTTTCACGCATGTGGCGCGTTCAGTTGCTTATCCCATGCCGGGGTCGGACGGCTTTGACCGTCGTTCTGCCAGGGCATCCAGAGGAGCATCACGTCTTCGACGTTGATGTCGCTTTTGCGCGGCGTCACCTCGTAGGGAGTGAACGTCAGTTTGTCGGCTTCGTATCTGGCTCGAGTCGATTCGAGATCCTGCGAGAATTCCTTCTGCAGCTTCTCGATATCTTCCTGTCGCGCTTGGACATCTTCTTCGGCACGCTCAACGTCGCTCCCCTGCTGTGCCGCGCGGCCGGCAGCGCGGGCTAAAGCGCTGGCCCGAGAGACGGTCGAGGCACTTGCAATCTTGCGGCTGAAGAAGACGCCGAAAATTGTCTGAAAGATCGAAACTCCGGCCGACGCGTTGGCCGAACTTGCTTGCGACTCTTCGCGATCGACACGTTGCTCCGCCTTGCGGCGTTTCTCCTGCAGCCGTTCGTCATCCTTGGCGTACTTTGCGCGGAGCTTCTCGATTTCAGTATCACGTTGCTCGCGGGCGCGGTGGGAAAGGCGCACGCGAACATCGCCTTCGGTTTCGCCGGGCTTGGAGTATTCTTTCAACTCCTCGCAGTAGAACAGGTTGAGCCGTTCGACCTGATAGAGCCAGGTCCGCAACGTCGCCCGCCAACTGATGTAGCTTTTCGCCTTAATGAGTTCATCCGGCAACTCGACATAAGCAGCATCATGAGCCGGATGATCGTCGGTAAAGAATTCGTCGGGCTTCCACGCCTCGGCTTCCTCCCAGGGGTCGCGCGGCAGACGGTCTTCGCCGACCGGGACCACGCGCACCAGATCGAGCCACGAATCGACATCGGACTTCGAATCAACAAAGTGCAATCGGCCTGAACCCAGCAGCGCGGGGCGATACTCGATGTGTACCTGCGGCGGAACTCCGCGTCCGACGGGAAAGTACTTTTGAATGACCGACGGCGGCAACACCGGAATCGTTACCGATGATGCGGCTGCGTCGGTCGGAGTTGCCGCCGTGGGTGCGATCATTGAGACCGTTGGTGGCGCGACTTCCTCGGCGGGAGCGGGCTTGCGTGAGGCCATCAGTCCGTCGATCTGGTCTTTCGTCAATGGACCACGCAGGAAACGAAAGAGCCCAGCGCGTCTGAAAGACGACGGGTGCATCTTCGTGGACGTTGTTCATCAGAAAGACGCGACTTCCCAGGCCGGAAAGTGTTTGTTCCACCGTCTTGCGATCGAACACCTTGCCCGACGCGGCTGATGCTCCTTCCAGTCCATCGAGCACGCGGGCTTTGTCGCGCTCGGTCTGTAACCTTCCAAGAAACCACGTCCCCGCATTCGACAGGGCTTTATAGTCGAGGTCGACAGGGTTCTGCGTCGCCAGCACCAGACCCAGTCCGTAGGCCCGCGCCTGCTTGAGTAGTGTGAGCATCGGCAGCTTGCTCGGCGGATTCGCCGTCGGCGGGAGATAGCCGAAAACTTCGTCCATGTAGAGCAACGCCCGCAGGCTGGTGGTGCCGGATTGCGACCGCATCCACGAGACGACTTCGTTCAAAAGAATCGTCACGAAGAACATTCGCTCAGCATCAGACAGATGGGCGATGGAGATGACCGCGAGTCGTGGCTTTCCTTCCGGCGTGTAGAGTAAACGTTGAATCTGCAACGGTTCTCCCTCCCGCCAAGCCGCGAAGCCCGGCGAGGCGAGCAGGTTGTTCACCGCCATCGCCAGTTCCATCCGGTCAGCCGGTGGAAAGACGCTGTCGACTTCCATGACGCCGATCGTGGCGAACGGAGGATTCTGAATTTCGCGAATCAGCGCGGCCATATCGAGCGACTGACCCTTGTGCCAGGCATCACCCAAAATGTTCGATAAGAGTATGTGTTCACGACTCCGAATCGGATCGGCGTTGATGCCGAGTAACGCCAGCATTCCGGAGACGGTGGCCATGACTCGTTCGCGAAACGCATCGGGACTGCTGATGATCTCTGCCGACGGTGCCGCGAACGACTTGAGCACCGTCAATGGAATGCCTGCCGTGCTGCCGGGCGTGTAGATAGCCATGTCGGCGGCATCGCGCAGTCGGGCGATGCGGTCGATGGGTTGCCCCCATTCCTCCAGCCCCTGGCGCCATTGGTCGGACAACGCGGCAGCATGTTCGTCGACGGTGTGTCCCTTGCGTGACGCATCGCCCTCCTCGACCCAGGGTTTCAGATCGTCGGGCTTCATCTCGGGGAAGTTCAGCAGCAGATTCCCCATGTCCCCCTTGGGATCGATAATAATCGCGGGGATGCCGTCGATCGCGGCTTCTTCCAACAGCGTGATCCCCAACCCCGTCTTTCCGCTGCCCGTCATCCCGACGATCACGCCGTGCGTGGTGAGGTCTTTCGAGTCGTAGAGGATCAGATCGTCGGTCGTCTGCCCCGTCGCGAGATCGCGCTCTTTGCCGAGATAGAAGACGCCGAGCTTTTCGTAGTCAATCATTGCGAGAGATGAAAGAAGAGAGTCGAGAGATGAGGCAATGTTGAATCGGTCGCGTTGTTCCAACTCCGCATTATTTTCCCCAGACGGCGGCCGACTCGTGAATCATGCCTTGAATGCCGTGCTCGTGCACTTCTTCAGCGAATGAGGCACATTGGCCGGTGGGAGAGAGGTCGGCTTCGAGGCGTCCGTCGGCATCTTGTCCCGTCAGTTTAATCGTGAATAGATCGCGAAACTGATATTGCTGCTGGGCATCGAGACCGAGTTGCTCGGTGATGCGCGACACCTTGCGCGAGCCATCGGCCGTAAACCGTGTGAGTTGCACGACGAGATGAATCGCCGACGCCGCCTGGGCTCGTGCGACATAGACGGGGAGTTCGACGCCCGACATCAGTGAAAGTGTTTCGAGCCGGACCATCGCGTCCCGCGGCGTCGAGGCATGCACGGTCGTCATGCTGCCCGAATGGCCGCTGATCATCGACTGGACCATGTCGAGGGCTTCGCCGCCGCGAACCTCGCCGACGATAATGCGATCGGGCCGCATTCGCAGTGACGCCCGAAAGAGCTGACGAATATCGATCTTACCGCGTCCCTCGGTGTCCCCTTGTTGCGATTCGAGATAGAGACAATGTTCCTGAGCGAGCTTAAGTTCCGAACTGTCTTCGATCACGACGATGCGTTCTTCCTCGGGAACCGCGGTCGACAGGGCATTAAGAAAGGTCGTCTTTCCGGTTCCCGTACCACCGGCAACGAGAATGTTCTTCCTCAAGAGGACGGCGATCTTCAAGAACTCAACAGCCGACGGCGACAGGCTGCCGAAGCGGACGAAGTCCTCCATCGACAGGATGTCTCGCATGAACTTGCGAATCGTGAGGTACGTCCCCTTGCGCGCGCTCGGCGGAATGACGGCATGCACGCGCGAGCCATCGGGCAGACGGGCATCGAGGATGGGGCGGTCCTCATCGATTTCGCGACCGACATACTGTGCGATGTTGTGAATCGCCGTCACTAGCGAGTCGTCGCTGGGGAATGACGCAGGCGTCTTGTAGAGCCGCCCCCGCCTTTCGACGTACACTTCTCTCGCACCGTTCACCATGATCTCGGTGACCGTCTCGTCTTCGAGATACTCGCGAATCGGCTTCAAGAAGAAGCCGATGCTGGCATGAAAGACGCTTTCGAGGTCCATGGGATTTGGTCTAGGGACTTGGGTCCAGGGAACGAAAAGTGAGTTAAGAGTCAGGATTGTAATTGACGCGACGATTGGCCTCCCTGGACCCTAGTTCCTCGACCCTCGACCAGTCTCCATCCCCAACTCCTCCACGAGAAACGCCCACAGGTCGGCGATCTCTTCGATAATCTTCGCCGTGGGCTTGCCTGCTCCGTGGCCGGCGCGGGTTTCGATGCGAATGAGAATCGGCTCATTCCCGCCTTGTGCCGCCTGGAGACGGGCCGCGAACTTGAAACTGTGGCCGGGCACCACGCGGTCGTCGGTGTCTGCCGTCGTGACCAGCGTCGCGGGATACTCGACCCCATCTCGAATGTTGTGATAAGGCGAGTAGGCATACAGAGCCTCGAACTGTTCGGGGTCGTCGGAGGAACCGTAGTCATCGACCCAGAAGCGGCCTGCGGTGAAATTGTGGAATCGCAGCATGTCCATCACTCCGACGGCGGGGAGGCAGGCAGCGTACAGATCGGGTCGTTGCGTCATGCAGGCTCCGACGAGCAGGCCACCGTTGGAACCTCCCTGAATCGCCAGCTTGTCGGAGGAAGTGTAATCGTTCTCGATCAGCCACTCGGCTGCGGCGATAAAGTCATCGAAAACGTTCTGCTTGTTGAGGACGGTTCCCGCGCGATGCCATTCCTCTCCGTACTCGCCTCCACCACGCAGGTTGGCGACCGCCAGCACGCCTCCCATCTCCATCCATGCCAGTCGGCTGATGGAGAAGGTCGGCGTCAGCGGGATGTTGAATCCCCCATAGCCGTACAGCAACGTCGGGTTTGTCCCATCGAGTTCAATTCCCTTGCGATGAGCGATGAACATTGGGACGCGCGTGCCATCCTTGCTCTCGTAGAAGACCTGTTCGACGACGTAGCCTTCCGGATCCATGTCGACATTCGATCGCTGCAACAGCGTGCTCTCGCCCGTCAACACGTCGTAACGATAGGTGCTGGGAGGAGTCGCGAAGCTGGAGAACGAATAGAACGTTTCGGTGTCTCCCCGTGTGCCGCCGAACCCGCCGGCGGTGCCGATGCCGGGAAACTCCACCTCTCGCAGAAAGCTCCCCTGCATATCGAACAGCCGGACCTGAGTCTTGGCGTCCTTCAAGGCTTCGACGAAGAAGACGTTGCCGACCAGTGAGACCGAAGTGATCGGCTCCGTTCCTTGGGGGATCACTTCGCGGTAGTTCTCCGGCTGTGGGTTCCGCAGGTCAATGGCGATCACGCGCTTCAGCGGAGCGTCGAGGTCGGTCTTGAAGAACAACGTCGGGCCATCGTTGCCGATCAACGTGTATTCGTTGTCGAAATGATCGATCAATGCGTAGGGCATGCCGTACGGTTCGTGCAGGTCTTTTACGAACACGCGGTACTTGTCATCGGTCCCTTTCCACGTGGTGATGACGAGGTATCGGCCGTCTTCAGTCACATCGCAGCCGAAACCCCACTCGGGTTCATCGGGTCGTTCGAACACCAGCACGTCGGCATCTTGAGAGGTGCCGACACGGTGGTAGTAGATCTGCATATTGAGGTTGAGGTTCTGGAACTCTTGCCCTTCCTGGGGAGTGGGGTAGCGTCCATAGAAGAACCCATTGCCGTCGGCTGTCCACGATGGCGAGTTGAACTTGATCCAGGTCAGTTCATCATCAAGCAGTCGGCCGCTCTCGATCTCCAGGATCTTCCAGGTCCGCCAGTCGGAACCGCCATCCTGGATGCCATAAGTCAGATAGCGGCCATCATCACTGAAGACCGTTTCCCCCAACGCGATCGTGCCATCGTCGGACCATTCATTCGGGTCGATCAAAACGCGAGGCTCGCTGTCGAGAGAGTCCTGCACATAGAGGACATACTGATTCTGCAGGCCATCGTTCTTCTCAAAGTAGTAGCGACCGCCCACCTTGAAGGGAGTGCCGAACTTGGCGAAATCCCACAATGCGGTCAGGCGTTCGCGAATGGCCTCGCGATGGGGAAGCTGTTCGAGGTAGGCATTGGTGTAGACGTTCTCGGCTTCGACCCAGGCGGCAACATCTTCGGATTCGCGAACGTCGTCCTCCAGCCAGCGATACGGGTCGGCCACTTGTGTGCCGTGGTAATCGTCGACATGATCGATCATGCGAGTCTCCGGCGGCATCGGCAGCCCATCCGCCATCGCCAGGGACAAACACAGGCCAGAGAGCAGGATGAGAGGCATTGCTCGCCCCCAGGATCGATCCGTTCGTCGCGACATGAGATCTCCGTCAGGAAAATGGCGTTGATGTGCAAGAGCATCCTCGACCGGCATTCTGGGACACGCAAGGGCGATCGTAAAGGGTCGATGCGCGCAGGAACAGGCTTTAAGCGATGGGTCGGGATGTCGAGTGGTTCAATGTGAGATGAGCGGGTTGATGCGGATTTTCACCCTCTCCCGCCATTCCACGAATCCCCGACGACGACTATCATCCCGCTTTGGGAGTCGCGGCTTGGGCTCGGGGAATGGACCGATCGAGGCCGTGAAACACTGCAATCATCGAGATGGATCGTCATGAAGAGTGAACACCGGCATCATCTGGCGGAAAACGACCTCGAGCATCGGCTGGGGGAGTTGGCCGAGAAACTCAAGCCCTATGCCAAGCATATCCTGTTTGGAACGCTCGGGGTTTCGATCGCGGCGATCGTGGTTGTCGTGATGCTGCGCAATGCCAATGCCGCCGACAGCGACGCCTGGACCGAATTCACGCGGTGTGAAAACGCCAATCAGTACATCGAAGTGGCGGTGCAGTATCCCGATTCCGCCGTGGCTCATTGGGCCTATGTGAATGCGGGAGAGATGCTGTTGCACAATGGTGTGGAACTGGCATTTACTCACCGGACGGCGGCCATCAGCGATCTGGAAAAGGCACAGGATGCCTTCAATGAAGTTCTCAACGATTCATCGGCATCACTCGATGTTCGCGAACGGGCGTTTAGCGGACTGGCTCGCACGCTCGAAACGTTGAGCGACGGGGACACTCAACCCGCGATCGATGCGTACCAGGAGTTCCTTGTGGAGTTTCCCGACAGCCGGCATCGACGCTGGGCGGAAGACCGGATTCATGTTCTCGAGCAACAGTCGACTCAAGAGTTCTATGCGTGGTTCCAAGCTCAGAATCCCGATCCGGCCGACCGGCCGATGCCGGAAGATCCGCATGCTGGCCTGCCTGGCTTTGGACCGCTTCTGGACCCATTGAGTGAAGGATCCGAATTCCCATTCGCCCCCAGTGACGATACCGATCCCGCCCCTGGCGAGATGGATGCACCAGAATCGACAGAAGGCGAACCCATTGAAGAAGGGGCCACTCCGGAATCTGGTGAGTCTGCGGATGGGCCAAGCCTCGGTCCCCCGACAACTGATGGTGCAGATGCCGAATCGAGCGAGACTCCTGACTCCAGTGAAGCCGCGCCGGCCGATGGCGATGCCACTTCGGAAACACCCGCCCCTCCGGCTGGCGACGATGCCCCGACAACGGAAGAGCCGGCATCCGACACACCCGCAGAGACTCCTGTCGACGAGGCGGAATCTACGGAGAGCGTCGATCCTTCGTAGTTGATATCGATACGGGGTCTTCACTCGTTTGCCTTCATGCCCTAGGTCATTGTCTTCAGGATTCGCGTTGATGCATCGCCCGCTTGCCATCGGTTCATCCAATGGGTTGCGGGGGATTGAACTGGCGCAAACGCTGGCCCTGCAGGGAGTCGACACGCTCAATGCGCTGGTCGCAGGTGTGGAGCGGATCGAAGATGATCCCAACGACAACACCGTGGGCTTCGGCGGGCTCCCCAACGAAGACGGCAAGGTCGAGCTCGATGCCGCGGTGATGCATGGCCCCACCAGTCGGGCCGGAGCCGTCGCCGGAGTCACGGCGACGCGGTATGTCTCGCGACTCGCGAAGCTGGTAATGGAGCAGTCGAATCATTCGTTTCTGATTGGATCGGGAGCCGATGCTTTTGCCCGCGCTCATGGGCTTTCGGAACCCTGCCTCCTTACCGAACAGGCGCGTCGCATCTGGCTCTACTGGCGGCAGACCCGCGGAGCGAAGGACGACTGGATCGCACCGGATGTTTCGACACTCGATCCGGCAGTCGTGAAGTTCTTCAAGCTCGATCAGCCGACGGATAGGGGAACTTCAACGCAGCCAGCCGGCGAGACTGGGGCGTATCAGCGGACGGAAGCTGTCGAACGACCTACAGGA
Source organism: uncultured Planctomycetaceae bacterium (assembly GCA_942492405.1). Lineage (GTDB taxonomy): Bacteria > Planctomycetota > Planctomycetia > Planctomycetales > Planctomycetaceae > JANNSB01. The sequence continues at coordinate 83,262 of CALOES010000041.1, read as the reverse complement.
ACGGTACATCTCGCGTGTCAAGATGCCAGCGGCGACATGTCGGTCGTCACGTCCACGAGCGGCATGGCCTTCAAGATTGCCGGGCGGGTCGGCGATTCGCCTGTGATAGGAGCCGGCCTCTATGTCGACAATGCTGTGGGCACCTGCGGCAGCACGGGTCGTGGTGAAGCGAACTTGAGGGCCTGCGCCTCGTTCGCGGTTGTTGAATTGATGCGACAAGGAGCCACTCCGTTGGAGGCAGGCCTCGAAGTGATGCAGCGTATCATTCGACAAACACAAGAGCCGCAATTGCTCGATTCCGAGGGTAAGCCCGCGTTCGGTCTCAAGTTCTACATCCTGCACAAGAGTGGCGACCACGCAGGCGTGTCGCTCTGGGGACCAACTCACTACGCGGTCGCGGACGCAGAGGGCGCGCGGTTGATGCCCTGCTCATACCTCGTCGAACGAGACTCGTAGTCATTTTCGACCCGCGACGACGCATTGCCTTGATGGCATTGCGAACGAATTGAGTCGGATCGACTGGCCGTTTCACTTCCGCACGACGACGACCCAATCCTGGTCGGCGTCAGTTGGTGCCGATCCGATCGAAACTTCACCGGGTCCGGAAATCATTTCCACGCTGCCAGATTGTATTTCGCCCCCTTCGCGTGGGTTGTACCACCCGATGTACCAGGTCGCGTTCATCTCTCCCAAGTCGAGTTCGGTCGTACCTCCATCGGGAAGATAGATAACGTATACGTCACCCTCTTCCGCCAGGCAGTAACGTGAATTCGAATGGGTCGGGTTGCCGACAAGTTCGTCTCGGCAACTCATGCGCCAGAAGGGAATCTCGTGGTCGTGAAAGAACTCAAGTGCGATGCGTCCGTAATTCCAGCTTTGATCACGACTTCGCCAGTCTTCGCAAATGAGGTCGTTCTGTGGAAGCTGGTAGCCGAAGTAGTATTCGACGCCCGCTCCGCCCGCCATCAACGTCCCCCAGAGGTTGTACTTGCGAATGTCGTGAAGGTCGTAGCGTCGATCGCCGTCGGTCGCGAAACCATCGAACCCTTCGTAGCCAGGATCAGGTGGGACGCCCTGATTGGCAGGGTTCTGTTCATCTTGAGCCACGACCCACGGTCGGCCTGCCTGTTGAGATTCGCTCACCCATTTGAAGACGCGCTGATGGGCATTGCTCCAACTGTTCTGCAACGACGCCCCGGTGAGGACCGACTGCTCACCCAGCAACGGTTCATACACATGGTCCTGCTGACCAGGGAACGTATGGACCACGATGTTGTGTGAGTAGGGATCGATCGCATCAATGTACGCCGCCATCGCGCGTTGCTGCTCGGGTGATTGCGTGTTCTCCTCACCCAGATTCCAGTTGAGGGCCAGCAGGTAGCCGTAGCGCGCGATCAGTTCTCGCAGATAGAGCTTACGTTGCACGCCGAGGTCGCCGCCATCGAGTGCATCGGTCACTTCGCGATCGTCGGCGTTGTTGCCATGTCCGTGATTGTCGTCGTTCTCGGTCTCTTGAAGTTTGAAGTGAAGATAGAGGCCGAGTAACTGCGCGTGATCGAACACGATCCCCCATTGATCAAGTTTCGAGCAGTCGAAATGGAGCTTGTCTCCCCTTGAGACGTGTGGCCAGACGTTGTTGCCATCACCACCCGCGTTGTACGGCAGAAATGAAATCGCGTTGCATCCGGTACTTGCCAGATAATTGCAGGCACCGATCAGTCCGCGACCACGGCCATCCTGCCACGTGGGATCCCCTTCATTCCAGTCCCGCAGATGAGGCTCCCAACTCTTCAGAGGCCGCCCTTGCGTCGTGGTGCCGTCAAAGTCGTGATAAGCAAGCAGAGTTTCGGGTGCGTCGGCTCCGACTTTCAAGAAGTAGTCGCCAGTCCCGGCGAATCGCAGATAACGCTCGCCGACATACTCCAAGCGGCCTTGGGCACGAAAGTCCCTGCCCATTCGATCCGTCGGCAGCACCTCGAAGCTGCCGGTAAGGCGGTGACAGCCGTCGACAGGAGTCGCTTGCTCCAACGCATCGAGACCCTCTTCAATGGCAATTCCCGCCCCTTCGACGAAGGCAACTTCATACTCCCAACGTCCAGGAACATCGGGGGCGAGATGCGCCCGCCAGATATTCCCTACACTCGCCGAAGTCTCGGCGGCATTTCCGTCAGCCGCAAAATAACCCGGAACGACATACTCGTATTCTCCTGATTCGTGAATGAACCGCACGGTCATGCGGAAATCGAGAAACGGGTTGGGTGCATCGCTCGCCTCGTCAGCCTCAGGGCCGGCGACCGACAGCGTGACCTTATGCCACTCTCGGAGTTCACCGGTCACGACGACATCGTCCGCTGCCGCCGGCAACTTTGACCAGGTAAGGAGCAGAGCCAGGAGCAGGTGGTTCAAGTGCTTGGTTTTCATATTGATGCTACTCGGCATGTCGGGCAAATTCCTCTTCCACAACCACAAAGACCTTCGAACGCATTTCACGGAATTGCACAATCAACTTATGAGCCACCTGTGTCAATTCGCTACGTCGCGTCCCGCTCCCTCCGACTTGCGTTTCAACCAGCGGCATGCCGAGTGATTGCTCCACTTCCTTGATCCGCGACCAGACGTGACGATAGCTCTTTCCCAAGGCCGCCGCAGCACTGTTGATCGAGCCGGATTCGTCGACAGCCTCCAGGATGCTACTGATGCCCAACCCAAAGACATACTGGCCGTCGATTTTGAACCAGACCTTGGCTCGCGGCGTGACGTTGCTGTTTGCCTCTTTGGGTCGCCCCATCGCGATCATCGCATCGAAAGTGAAATGTTGACTCGTCTCCCCGTCGGAGCGATTGATATCACACCAGCTTAACGAACTCATCGGTCACGATTCCAACTCAACGCCGCCGGCGCTGTTTACCAATAGGACTCTGGGCAGTTCTCCGGCGAGTGTTTCCATGCGCTCGTAAAATCCCCATTCATCCCCGACATTGGGCGGCTCGAAGCCTAGGAGCACGACAGCCGCCTCGTGTGAGTGTTGATGAATCGCGACCGACGTATTGTTCGAGACGACCACAATCGACTCTGCCGAGATACGTGCGGAAGCACAGAGTTGCTCGATGTGCTTTTGGACTTCGTCCTTGGCCTCTTCGTTCTCGACCACCCTCAAAACGCGGATGCGGTGGCCCCGCCACTCGGGGTTTTGCTGCAGAAGATGGGCCAAAAGCAGCATCAGGTTTCCGTTCTGCATTCCCCGCCACCAGACATCGATGGTCCCTTCGGGTACTTCCCAGGGATCGGTCGCCGGTTCGTCAGCCGACTCAATCTCATCCGCATTGAAGGATGTGCTCTGCAGGAATCTGGCCGCGATAATGCTGCGCCCCAGGTGAGCCACGAGTTTCACATTGGCTCCAAACGACTCCGCACGATTCGCCTCTCTGGGCCAGCCGACAAGGACTGTGTTCGGACGGAGTCCTCCAATCCCGTGGCATTGCACCAGAGCTTCAATGCCACCCGAGAGAAATTCCGAAATGACGACTGCAGGAAAGGCGCGTAGCTCTTCCTTTGCGATGAATTTTCTCAGCGTCGCTTCGTAACCGTCCCGACGCGGGGCGTGGACATCGATGTCCCCATGCACGACATGTGCCAGCGTGAGGAGACCGTGTTGCGCCGTCAGCCAATGTCCATAAACCGCCAGATGCGGGCGGTTCCAACCCGAGCCACTCAGTGCGAGAACCACAGGCCTCCAGTTGCGAGGGTGGTACGACTCTTCTTCCAGTCGCAGTAACCCCTGCCGCGCCAGCTCGAACACCACGCCGCTACGCATGTCGGCCCATTGTCCTTCGATCCCCTGATAGCGAATGTAGCCGTGCAGCGCAAGAATGACGGCAATCGAAACGCCCGCCCACAGCGGATTGATCAGAAACATCACAGCCAGACAACCGATCGCACCCAGCAGCGACACCGACCAGTGGCAATACTTGAACGTCGGCCGATAGCTCGGATTGCGAGTGACGGCCTCATAAAATGTCGCCAAGTTGAGCAGCCCGTATGTGATCATGAAGAACATCGTGATCACCGGAGCGATCGCGTTGAGATCTCCCAACATGATGCAGGCCTGAGCAATCACAAATGTCACGAATGTCGCGCGACGAGGCTCCTGAGAGGCACCACTCCCGGCTCCCAGCACCTTCAGCCACGAAAAAATGTCGTCCCGGGCAAAGGCCTGCAGGATGCGCGGCGCGCCCATCATCGACCCCAGGGCCGACGACAATGTTGCGGCAAAGACACCCGCGGTGATGAGAATCGGCCAGGCCGCAATCTCTTTAATGACGAGATTGTTCGTGATCAGTTCTTCCCGAGGACTGCAAGCTCCCAGGAAGACGGCCATCGCGAGGTAAATGACGCCGGTCACCAACACCGCCGACAGCGTGCCGCGAGGGATCGACTTCGCCGGATTCGCTAAGTCCCCCGACATATTCGCTCCAGCCATGATGCCCGTCACGGCCGGAAAGAACAGGGCGAACATCGTGAAGAAGCTCTCGCCTTCGACGAAGCTCGGACTCAAGTTTGACTGCAATACCGAAACATCGAACGCTCCACCGGCCCCGACAAAAAACGAAACGATTGCACCCGCCAGGATCGCGAGAATCAGATACTGAACCTTGATCGTCCAACCGGCACCGATGAAAACACAGACGAAAGTGACGGCGTTGACGATCGTCGCTATCAACGTGAAATATCCTGTGTATTGCGGAAACGTCCCCACGAACGCTTCGGTAAACCCGATGACGTACATCGCCACCGATATCGCCTGAGCAAGGTAGAAGACGACGCCGATGGCACCGCCGAACTCGACTCCCAAACTTCGACTGATGAGATAATAAGCTCCGCCCCCCTTCACTTTGGTGTTCGTGGCGATCGCCGAGAGCGAAAGCGTCGTGAGAGTCGTAATGGACTTCGACGCGGCGACAATGACGAGTGCCAGCAACACACCCGATTGCCCGACCACCTGGCCGTATCGCAGAAACATAATCACGCCGAGAATTGTCAGCGTGCAGGGGGTGAACACGCCCCCCAGTGTTCCGAATTTGGATCGATTGCCGGAGTCCTCCATGCTCATGCTGCGTTGCCTGAAATGAGATTGTCGAGATTGGCGATGGCGCGTCCCTCCGACATTCGATTCAGAATGCTATCATGCGTGTGTCGGCAAGGAAGCCCAGACGCAAGGAATCAGATGTCCGTTCTCAAGATTCTCTCTCTCAACAAGCTTCATTGATCCGACATGAGTCAAACCCGTCACGTCAACGTCGCCTTGATTCAGTCGCGAGTCGACCAGTCGCCCGAAGTCAATCTCGAACGAACGGTCGAGCGCATCCGCGAGGCGGCGCGACAGGGGGCACAGGTTGTCTGCACTCAGGAACTGTTTCGTTCGCAGTACTTCTGCCAGACGGAAGACCATGCCCACTTCGCGCTGGCCGAACCGATCCCAGGGCCGAGTACGACAGCCTTCACTCAGATCGCCAGGGAGCATGGGATCGTGATCGTCGCTTCGCTGTTCGAACGACGGGCTCCGGGGCTGTATCACAATACTGCTGCCGTCATCGACGCCGATGGCTCGTTACTGGGGACGTATCGCAAGATGCACATCCCTGATGATCCCCTCTTCTACGAGAAGTTCTACTTCACGCCGGGAGACCAGGGGTTTCGTTGTTTTTTCACGCGATTCGGACGCGTCGGCGTTTTGATCTGTTGGGACCAGTGGTATCCGGAAGGGGCACGCATCACGGCCCTCAAGGGGGCGGAGATCATCTTCCTCCCGACCGCCATTGGCTGGCATCCCCGCGAAAAGGCGGAATTTGGAGTGGCACAACATGATGCCTGGGAGACAATCCAGCGGTCGCACGCCATCGCCAATGGAGTCTTTATCGCGGCCCCCAATCGCATCGGTCACGAAGGTGATAAGGAGGGAGGCATCGAGTTCTGGGGCCAGAGTTTTCTGTGTGACCCGGGCGGCCGCGTTCTCGTTCGGGGCAGCACCGACAAAGAAGAGATCGTGCAAGCGACTTGCGACTTCGGATTGCTCGATATCCAGCGAACCCATTGGCCCTTCCTTCGCGACCGACGGATTGATGCCTATGGGGAGATTACGTCGCGTTATCTTGATGGGTCGGCGCCATGAGCAGCGCAGCCTTCACCCCCGGTTCGCCGGCAGCGAACGGCTTTCGCATGCCGGCCGAGTGGGAACCTCACGAAGCGACTTGGCTCTCGTGGCCCCACAAACTCGAAAGCTGGCCGGGCGCGTTCGACGAAGTCCCCGGCGTGTTTGTCGAGATTGCGAAACACCTCTCACGATCGGAACTGGTGCGGATCAATGTGGCCGACGCAGAGTTCGCCGACGGCGTGCGCAGCTTGCTGAGGGCGGCAGACGTCGATCTCTCTCTGATTCGCTTCCACTTCAATCCTACGAACGACGCCTGGGTGCGCGACCATGGGCCGATCTATGTCGTGAACGATGAACCGGAAGGCCAGCGCCGGCGGGCCATCATCGACTGGGACTTCAATGCGTGGGGAGGCAAGTATCCCCCCTTCGATCTCGACACCGCAATTCCATCGCGTGTGGCCGCTGAGTCCGGTGAAGACCGCCACGTTCCGGGCATCGTGATGGAAGGAGGCTCCATCGAAGTCGACGGCCAAGGCACATTGATGACGACTGAAGCGTGCCTCCTCAACCCAAATCGCAACCCACATCTTTCTAAGCAGGAGATCGAACAGAAGCTGAGCGACCACCTCGGCATCACGCGTTTTCTCTGGCTGGGGGATGGCATCATCGGAGACGACACCGATGGTCACATTGACGATCTCACGCGGTTCATCGATCCGCATACAGTCTTCACCGTCGTCGAGCCGGACACGACCGATGACAACCATCAGCCCTTGCAAGACAATCTCGATCGACTCGAAACGATGCGAGCCTTCGACGGCGAGCCATTCCGCGTGGCGAGCGTTCCCATGCCAGGGCCGGTGTTCTATGAGGGAAATCGCCTGCCCGCCAGCTATGCCAACTTCTATGTGGCGAATCGCGTGGTGCTGGTTCCCACGTATCGTCATGAGCGCGACCTTATCGCGATGGAAACACTTCAATCGCTTTATCCCACACGCGAAGTGGTCGGCATCGACTGCACGCCGCTCGTCTGGGGCCTGGGGGCGATTCACTGCGTGACGCAGCAACAACCCGCCGTTAGCGGGTAGGCCGTCCGAAATCCCATCTCGCGGTTGCGAGTCGATAGCCCGTCGGCCTATCGTAGTGTCGTGCCAAGCCCGCATCGGGACTGCGGGATTCGGTATTGCTCACTCACCATGGAATTCACGAGGTTCACATGTCCACAAACCGCCGCACTCCCTCGAAGCTTCATCGTCGTCGTTTTCTGCAGAACTCTGCGGCAGCCGCGAGTGGACTCGCCCTTGCCCCGACGATCGTTCCCAGCAGTTGCTTCGGGGCCAATGACCGTGTTGCCGTGGGCTGCATCGGCGTGAAGAACCAGGGGAAAGGGAATCTCAATCGATTTATGAGCGCCGACTGCGACATCGTGGCCATCTGCGATGTCGATTCAAATGTGGCTGCTGACGCGCTCAAGGTCGTGACCGATGCCGGCAAGACTTCGGACTTGTATGGTGACTATCGCGAACTGCTCGACCGTGATGGCATCGATGCCGTCGTTGTCACGACGCCCGACCATTGGCACGCCCTCATCACGATCCATGCCTGCCAGGCGGGGAAGGATGTCTATTGCGAGAAGCCTTTGTCGCTGACCATTGCTGATGGTCGGCGAATGGTTCAGGCTGCCCGCGAGAACGAGCGAATCGTTCAGACTGGTTCGCAACAACGCTCGGGCCGCGAGTTTCGTACGGCCTGTGAACTCGTGAGGAACGGAGCCATCGGAGAGATTCACACGGTACTGGCGGGGATTGCCGATCCGAATCATCCGGGAGCACTGGGACCGAACACCGATCCGCCGAGTCATCTCGATTACAACATGTGGCTCGGTCCGGCACGCAACGTTCCTTACAACGAGAAGCGAGTGCACTACAACTTCCGCTTCTGGTGGGACTACTCCGGCGGCCAAATGACGAACTGGGGCGCTCATCACATCGACATCGCTCAATGGGCCTTGGGAATGGACGACACCGGACCAGTCTCGGTGGAAGGGACCGCGACGTTCCATCCGCAGATGGTGCATGAAGTGACCGAGACTTGCCGTCTGACACATACCTATGCCAACGGCATCAAACTGATCGTCGGCCAGGGGCAGGACGACATCCCGATGGGAACGACATTCATCGGGACCGGCGGCAAGATTCACGTCAATCGCGGCACGCTGGAGAGCGATCCGATCGAGATCGTGCAGACGCCGATCGAGATCACCGAACATCTCTACGAGAGCAACAACCATGTCGGCAACTTCCTCGACTGCATGCAGTCGCGCGAACTGCCGATCTGCGATGTTGAGATCGGCCATCGCAGCGCGACGGTTTGCCATCTCGGCAACATCGTCGCCCGACTCGGCCGGTCGATTCAGTGGGATCCCATCAACGAACGCATCGTGGATGATGCCGACGCCCACGCCATGACCGACCGTGACTACCGAGAACCGTGGACGCACGACATGCGTTTGGCTCGGGAATAACTCCCTATGTGCTCGTCGCGTCAACGCGGGAGATCAATTCCACGAAGTCTTCTCGATCGCGAAGAATGTCGAGTTCAACGTTCTCATTGAGGCGCATGAGACCGTCTTCCTGCATGAAATACCCTTCGTTCTCACATTCGATCAGGTAGCGCATCGCGGTTTTAAGATAGACCTCCTGCTGCGTCTCGTCGTCAACCTGTTTGGCCGCCAGTGCGTAGATCAATGCGGCCGTGAAGCGCGTTTCTGAAGTGGTGGATGCATAAAGGGTCGCAAGTTGCACGGCGACTTCTCGTTCGCCGGCACTCGCTCTCGAGTAGGCTTCGTACATCTTGTAGTAGGGGACGTAGCCTGGTTCGCAGAGTGTCGCCGTTCGCTCGTAGTCGGCGGCGGACTCGACATAGCGTTCCTCAAGCCGCAGAAGATATCCGCGCGAATTGAGGGTGATCGTCATAAACCTGCGAGCCAACGGCATGTTGGGCTGAACGGCAAGGACTGCGTCAAACTCATTGACCGCGACATCGTACCAGCGATGAGCGGCCTCCATATCGCCGAGTTGGAATTCAAGGTTGCCGAGGTTGCAGGCCGCGCCACCTCCCGTCGTGCGATAGTTGAGATTCTCCGGATTCAGGGCGCACAGGCTGTCGCACATCTCCATGCAGTGCAGGTAGTTCTCGCGACAGGCATCATGGTCGCCGATTCCGGAATAGGCGATGGCAAGACCATTGAACGTCGTCGCCTGTTGAGAGAGAAGGTACTCGTCATGAGGACGCTCTTCCAACAGAGCCTCGCGGATTTCGATCGCGGCAGAGTATCCAATTCGTGCTTCTTCGTGCCTCTCCTGGTCGCACATCTCATTGGCCGCGTTGTGCAGGCAGTCGGCCCTTCCGCCCAGTTGCGCAACTCGATCGACGAGGTGTTCCGCCAGGAACCCGCGAAGCTCGGCGGCCTCGAGAAATAACTGTTCCGCCCGGATGTGATCTCCAAGGTACGACAAGCTGCTGGCTCGTCCATCCAACGCGACGGCCAAGCGGTCTTGCGTCATGAGCTGCTCGTGCGAGCCATCAGGCAGGTCGTCGATGACGGCATTGAGCATCTCCGTCGATTCTCGTAAATGCTCGTTGGATTGAGTGTATTGCCCGACATCCTTCAAGAGCTCACCGGCGACGAAGTGCGCCCTGGCATACTCCTTGCGAAATACAAAGTCGCTCCCGAATTCGGCCTGCGCCCCTTCGAACAGCGTTAACATCTCTTGCATACTGGTAAGGGCCTCCGTGAACTGGAAACATTGCCGCTGCGTCTCGGTGAATTGCACCAATGACTTAGCGAGATCCAGGCGGACGGGAATCGACAGTGGATACTCGAGGCTCATTCGCCGGCGGACTTCCACCAGCTGCTGATGGTAGTTGATGGCCTGTTCCAGGTTTCCACGAAGCCCATATGCCGTCCCCAGGTTGTCGAGCGAACCGGCAAAGGCATTCCACTGCTCGTAGGTCACCCCACCCAGCGTCGTCATCTCGCGGTAGAGTTGCTCGGCAGTTTGGAATGCCGCGAGCGATTCTTCGTTCTTATTGTCACCGGTCAGGGAAATGCCGATGTTGTGGTAGCTGTTGGCCAGTTCGTAGAGCGTTTCGGTTGTGCGCCCCACTTCGTCCACCAGTTCCTGGCGAATGGCCATCGCCTCAAGATGTCTCTCGATCGAAGTGGCGAAGTCACCGTCGATACCGGCCACCCAACCCAGGTTGGTAATGGTCCTCGCACGATCACGTCGGCCATCGTAATCGTCGGGGAGCAGTGCATCACGCAGGCGACGTGTTTCGAGAGTCTCCTCGAATACCTCTTGCGAGCGAGCGAATTGCATTTGATCGTTCAACAGCGTTCCCAGGTTATTCTGAGCAACCGCGAGGTGAAACAAATAGTCCGTGTTCGTGGGATCCTGATTCACGACACCTTTCAGGATCTCGACGGCACGTTCGGCCTCGCCGACTGCCAGAGTGGTGTCCCTCAGTTCCTGATGAATGTCGGCCAGTCGAATGAGTGCCTTTCCCCGCATGAATTCGACGCTCACATCTCCGGGAGCCTGTTCTAGAATCTGCTCGAAATAGGGAACGGCACTGGCCAGCAGGCTCGCGCGAATCTGCGTAAGGTCAGGTCGCTGCAATTCGGCATTGTCCGTCACCTGAGACAAAAATGTGTCGACTGAGGTCGCGGCCAGTTGCAGGTTCTCCTCGGCCTCCACGCGGGCTTCATGCTCGGCGAGGTTCGCCGTTTCGAGCAGCAGATTCGTCTGATTCAGCGACTCGTTCGCACTCGCCAAGTCGGTGTTGGCTTGGGAAAGTTGGCCGTTGGCCGTCCTGAGTTGTGAACTGAATCCCGTGACGACTGAGAGTCCAACAGACAGTGACACGGCGGCCATAAGGCTGACAGCCGTTGCCGTGCTGACGAGCGCCGGATGCCGGCGAATCCAGCGCTTGGCTTGAGCGAGCAGCGGCTCCTGCATCGCAGAGACCGGTTCATCCGCGAGAAAGCGTTCGATGTCCTTCGCCAGATCGGCAGCAGAGTCATATCGATCGAGCGATTCAGTCTGCATGGCTCTACGACAGATCGCCCACAGCGCCGGAGGGACACCGGACGAGCAACGTTCGAGATGCACTTCGATTTGGCCCGACTGCACTTTGTCGATGACTTCACCAAGGGTCTTTCCAGAAACGGGCGCTCGACCGGTGACGATGCAGAATAACGTCGCCCCCAAACCGTAGATGTCGGTCGACGTGGTGATGCGGTCGCCGGCCCCTGAGGCTTGTTCGGGGCTCATGTAGGCCGGAGTGCCGATGGCTGCTCCCTCCATGGTGAGGTCGCTGGAACTGTGAGCCGAAAAAGCCAGTGTCGGTTCATCGGCGGCATTGGCTTCCTGGCCGATCACCTTCGCGAGTCCCCAGTCGACGAGCAGCGTCTCTCCGTACTCGCCCAGCATGATGTTGGCGGGCTTGAGATCGCGATGAATCACGCCATGCTTGTGGGCATACTCGACCGCCTGACACACATCGACGAAACGCGACAGCAAACTGCGGAATTCGACATTCCGTTCGAGTCGCGAAACTGCTGAAACATCAGATTCCTCGTGCGCATGGAATCGACGTAGAATCTCTTTGAGGCTTTCGCCGTGGATGAATCGCATCACGTAGAACGGATCGCCACTTTTATGGGCACCCACATCGTAGATGGGGACGATCGAGGGATGTTCGAGCCGTCCGGTGACCTTCGCTTCCAGCAGAAATCGCGAACGACTGGTGATGTCGCTCGCGCGATCGTGACGCATCTCCTTGAACGCGACTTCGCGTCCGATCGGCAGGTCTTCAGCGACCGAGACCGTTCCCAAGCCACCCTGGGCGTGCATCCGCATGATGCGGTATCGGCTGACGTCTCCGCTGGAGAACGATGCTCCGCCCTCCACGGAACGTGTTGCGGGATGCGTGGCGGGGATCTCTGTGTCGAGTTGAAACCCATTCTTCCCCATCGACTGGTCGACGGTTTCGGCCATCACCTGCAGTCGCGGGCGAATCGAGTCGGCACCGCTCTCGTGCAACATTTGAATGAACACCGGGCTGATGTTTCGCGAACACCAGCTCCAGACTTTATCGGCTCCTTGCAAAAGTCGTTCATCCACCAGGTCTTCAACGAGTCGAATCTGCCGACCAGTCAGCATTCCCCGATAATCGAACTGACCGGCCAGCGATGTCTCTGGGGCACTCGACCAGGTCGAGACCGCATCGCACACATCGTCGGCCTTGCACAATCCCAGATGGACGGCAAACATCCCCAGCAGCAATTGTCTATCAGCACTCGAATCCAGCATCGACATTGGCCTCGCAACTTTCGGAGATTGGAACCCTCATCAATCCGATGGCACCATCGTACTACCGACGGCGTGCAATTGACATTGGTTCCGCCATCTCGTGATGACAGATCGAAGACGGAATCGCGAATTCTCTCGTTCACGACGGAGTGCACCCATGACCCAGAAGTATTGTTTGACCAATACCTTCAGGCCTTTCCGGAGTGGGAGGTCGGCGTGGCTGTTCGTCCTGCTGTTGAGCGTTCCCGCAACGGTTCAGGCGCAGCGCTGGATGGAGAATCTCGACCGCGGCGTTGTGGCGGTCAATCAGGGAAGTGAAGGGGTTTTTGTCAGTTGGCGATTGCTGGGAACCGAACCGTTCGATACGGCGTTCAATCTCTACCGGCAATCGGGTGGCGACGATCCCGTGCTGCTCAATTTCGATCCACTCACTGGGCCGACCTGCTTTGTTGATCGTAATGCCGACCTGGCAGTCGCGACCCGATACACGGTTCGTCCCATGGTGAATGGCCAGATCGGCGATGCATATGGATCATTCACACTGGAAGCCGACGCCCCTGTGCGGGCCTATCTGTCGATTCCCATTCGACCTCCAGAGGGCTATCACGCCAACGACGCCTCGGTCGGTGATCTGGATGGCGATAGGCGTTACGATCTCGTGGTCCACATGGTCGGTCAAGGTCGCGACAACTCGCAAAGTGGAGTGACGACCGAGCCGATTCTGCATGCGTACACGCTCGATGGCACCATGCTGTGGTCGATTAACTTGGGCAAGAACATTCGAGAGGGAGCCCACTACACACAGTTCATGGTGTATGACTTCGACAGCGATGGCAGTGCCGAAATCGTGTGCAAGACGGCTGACGGCACGATCGATGGCGTCGGCAACGTCATCGGCAACCCAGAGGCGGATTATCGTCAATTACCCGCCGATGGAGTTGGAGGACGAAGCAATCAGGGTGGCAGACAACGTCGATCACCCGGCGGTTACATTTTGAGTGGACCCGAGTATCTCACCATCTTCGACGGCATGACCGGCGAAGCGATGTGTACGGTCGACTATGTGCCGCAACGTCATCCCGACACCCACAGTCCGACGCCAAGACAGATGGACGAAGTCTGGGGAGATGACTATGGCAACCGCATCGATCGATTCCTGGCCTGCGTCGCGTACCTCGATGGCGAGCATCCCAGCGTGGTGATGTGCAGAGGCTATTACACCCGCACTGTTCTCGCGGCCTGGGATTGGCGCGACGGCCAACTCACGCAGCGCTGGGTCTTTGACAGCAATGCGGCCGACCCCGAGAGAACTACGTGGCGCGGACAAGGGAACCACAGCGTTGCGGTCGCCGATGTCGATGACGATGGCCGCGATGAAATCGTTTACGGCTCGATGGTAATCGATGACGATGGCACCGGCCTCTACTCCACTGGACTCGGACATGGAGATGCCCAACACACTTCAGACCTCGACCCCAGTCGGCCAGGGTTGGAAACGTGGAGCATTCACGAGAATCCGCCGAGCGATCGCGCGGGAGTTGAGTTGCGAAACACCGCCACCGGGGAGATCTACTTTGAGGCGGCTCATGGAGTCGATGTCGGTCGCGGCATGGCGGCTGATATCGATCCGCGACATCCCGGCTACGAACTCTGGGGCGGAACGTCGTATCTGTTCGACGTGAACGGGGAGAATATTGGCCCGCGACCTCGATCGCAGAACATGGCAATCTGGTGGGACGGCGATCTGCTGCGTGAACTGCTCAATGGCGTCGATATCACCAAATGGGACTACGAGAATGGTCGTGAAACTTTTCTCTTCAGCGGTCGCGAGCATGGCTTGGCTTCCAACAACGGCAGCAAGTCGAATCCCTGTTTGTCTGCGGACATTCTCGGCGACTGGCGAGAAGAACTCATCGCTCGCACCGAAGACAATCGAGAGATTCGCATCTACACCACCACGATTCCGACCGAGCATCGTCTCCCCACATTGATGCACGACCCGACCTATCGCCTGTCGATCGCGTGGCAGAACGTGGCCTACAATCAGCCGCCCCATCCAGGTTACTTTCTGGGTCACGAGATGCCCGACCTGACGATGGCGAACATCAAACTGGTGCCGCGCGAATAGAATTCGTCCGCAATGCCGCCCGCGCCGCGAGAGTGCCTCAGGGGCGATTTCTGCAAGCCATTTCATATTTCGTTCTACCCGTTCCATCACGGTCTCCTTTGCTCGCACGGCGGGACAGTCTGGCGAGCACGAATTCCCAATCCACATTCCCGCAGGTTTCTACCATCGCTTGCGGTTGATCCGTCTCCCGGCGTTGTCCACAATGTTTGAGTCCCACGAACACATTCTTCAGGAGTCTCACGATGACCACGCGCCTCCCCCGTCGCAGTTTCCTGGGAGCCTCGCTCGCCACTGGTGCCACGCTCGGCACGGCAACCAAGACAGTTGCATCGGGCGAGTCCGCCATCAACGATGTGACGGTCGGAGTGATGGGGCTCTCGCGCGGCAAGGGACTCGCCGAAACATTCGGCAACCTTCCGGGCGTGCGGGTCAAGTACCTTTGCGATGTCGACAGCGAACGGTTGGCAGCAGGCTTGGAGTCCATCACCAACGATACACCTCAAACACCCGAACCGACGGCAGACTTTCGCCGGATACTTGATGATCCCGAAGTCGATGTTCTCATCTGTGCCGCACCGAACCATTGGCATGCACCTGCGACAATGCTGGCCTGCCAGGCGGGGAAGCATGTTTATGTCGAAAAGCCCTGCAGCCACAACCCGTGGGAAGGGGAAGCGATGGTGAAGGTGGCTCGCGACCACGACAGAGCCGTTCAGATGGGAACGCAGCGTCGCAGCAGCCCGGCATTTCAAGAAGCGATTCAACGATTGCACGAAGGTGTGATCGGCCGCGTCTACCTCTCACGGGCGTGGTACAACAATCTCAGGCCGACATTGGGGACCGGCGAACAAGTGGTCGCCCCTGACCGACTCGATTACGAACTCTGGCAAGGCCCCGCTCCACGCCTGCCCTACATGAGTAACCGTGTCCACTACAACTGGCATTGGTTCTGGCATTACGGAAACGGCGAACTCGGCAACAACGGCGTTCATGCACTCGACATCTGCAGATGGGGTGTCGGAGTCGACTATCCCACACGGGTCACGTCATCCGGCGGGCGTTATCGCTTCCAGGATGACCAGGAGACACCCGACACGCATGTCGTAGCCTACGAGTTCGAAAACGGTTCGCAGATCACTTGGGAAGGACTGAGCTGCAACAAGCACGCTCCCGAAACCGGCTTCGTCGCGTTCTACGGCGAGACGGGCACGATGACGATCGATGGCAGCGGAGCCGTCAAACTCTACGACGGCGACGACAAGCTGGTCGAGGAACTCCCCGGGCGGATGAGCGATGCCGACCATGCGCAGAACTTCATCACCGCGATTCGCGAGGGGCAGCATCTCAATTTGAATGCCGAGATCCTCAAGGGACACCAGAGCACCCTGTTGTGCCATCTGGGGAACATCGCCCAGCGCACGGGACACACCCTCAATTGCCGACCAACCGATGGCAGCATTGTCGGCGACGACGAGGCCCTTGCCTATTGGAAACGCGACTACGCCGAAGGCTGGGCACCGACAGTTTAGTACCGGCAGAAGTGAGTGCTCGCATCCAACTGGTAGAGCGTCCGGCACTGCCGACGAAAAGAAAAACCCCATCTGGAATGCCTGACGCATTCGAGATGGGGTTCAGAGACGTTGATGTGTCGATCGGGAAGTGAGTTACGGGTTTTCGCTGGTCGTTTCACTTTCAGGAGCGGTCCCGTCCTCTTCGTCACTGGCTGCCAGTTCGGCCTGGGCAGCGAGGTAGCGTTCGAGGGCAGCATCGATCGTCGCGTTGCCTTCGTTGTGAGCGACGGCCTTCCGCTGCCATTCGATCGCCTGCTCGAGATTGCCCTGCTCGAAGTAAGCGCGAGCCAACGTGTCGAGGATTGATGCATCCTCATGATCGGTCAACTCCGAGGCACGCATTGCTGCCTTGAGGGCAAGTTCCAGGTTGCGTTCTCCACGTCCCGAGGCGATTCCCCAGGCGAATTCGTTGAGCGCGCTGCTGTCGTCCCAGATCTCTTCAACCATTTGAGCCTGCAAGACGCCCGCTTCTTCGATGCGACCAGCGCCTTGCAGAACTGCCAGTCGCAAGCGCGTGATCTGTGACGATCCTCCCAACTCGGCTTCGAGATTGTCGAGCATTGCCAGAGCGTCGTCGTATTTCGCATCACGATAGAGCGCGTTCAATTCGGGCATCGCTTCTTTCACGCGTTGTGTACTGCGAAACTCCGCAATGGCGGCCACGCGATCCCAGTTCCCGCCGCGAATCATCGCCAGCGGTTCATCCATCGTCATGGGATGTCCAATCCATTCCACACATCCATCGGTACCGACGATAAAGGCCGTTGGAATACCGTTTTGACCGGCAGCCCGCATGTAAGCGTTGTTCGTGGCTCCCTCGGCATCGAGAGCAAGGCGATAGGTGATAACGTCTCGCCACGTCTTCCCTTCTGATTGTTCACGATCGAGAAACCCCTGCACGGTGGCATCGTCTTCTCGAGTGACGCCGATGAAGTGCACATCGTCGCCATACTCCTCCTGTAAACTGGCGAGGTGAGGCATGCTCGAAAGACACGGACCACACCAGGTCGCCCAGAACTCGACGACGTAAACTTGCCCGTCCTCAAACCCCTCGACGGCTTCGCCCATCACCCATTGATCGATCGCAATCGCCGGCGCAGGATCACCAATGCCCAACGGAATGATCTCTGGTTCAGCGGCTTCGGTCGTTGGATCAGCAACCGGAGCTTCGTCATCTGCCATCGTCATCAATGGCACATACAACAGCGACGCCAAAATCAGAGAAAGTACTTGAAATCTTCGCATTGCAGTCATGGAGCGCTCCGGTGGTTGGGAACCCATACGAGAGGATCGAACACGATGGTTTCAGCGTACCGGGGCGATGCCGGTTTCACAATGACCGGCCGGCTTCAACAGGGCTTGCCTCCGTATCCTGGCGCACGCAGGCCTCGACCTGAATGGGCTGCATTGCCGATCGACTGCGGGCAGTTCGCATCGTCACTAGCCCGCCGAGAATAAGTGCTCCACCAATGAGTTGAGCGACCGTGATTTGCTCACCCCGCGCCACCCACGCGGCGGCGATGGCAAACAACGGCACCAGATTCTGAATGATCGCCGCATGTGCCGGCCCCGCGTGTCTCACTCCGTAGTTCCACATCGGCAGCGCGAGCCCACTCGAAAGGATTCCCGAGTAGAGAATGATGAGCCACAAGTTAACATCGCCGAGCGCCGGCAGACTGCTCTCATACCTTCCCATCGCGAACAAGAGATGCGCGGGCAATGCGATCACTGACGCCGTCGCCGACAACTGCAACGGCGAGATCTTCTTGAGCAACGGTCGACCATACACCGTGCTGCCCGCCCACATGAGCGCGGACCCCAGCACGATCAGGTTGCCCCACAGATATTCCGGGCCTGCGGCGACATCCCCCTTCTGCAACGCGACGATGATGGTCCCGCCCAAAGCGATCAGCAGTCCACACCATGCCAGTCGTCTCAGTCGTTCACCGATGAAGATGCGAGAAAGCAGCGCCGTCCACATCGGAACCGTCGCGATAATGAGTGCCGTGTTTCCCGAAGTCGCGTGGGAGATACCGAGTAGAAACAACAATTGATACACAGCCGACACCATCAAGGCATACAGCAGCAATTGACTGGTTTTGATTCCCTCGCCAGGACTTTGCCTGCGACGGCGTTCCCTCCAGGCGAATGCCGCCAGTACCGCAGCCGAGACGGTCAGCCGAATCGCGTTGAACACGAAGATGTCGATCTGCTCGAGACCGTTCTTCATGAAGGGGATGTTGACACCCCAGATCAAAGCCACGCCGAACAGCGAAGCATCGGCCCAGAACGCCGCCTGATGGTCGTGCGGTGGGGCGGCTGCCTCGGCGGTGGACGACGTGCTCACGCGGAATGACTTCTGTGGTTGCAGTTGGTGGGATGCCGGTTCGATTCGTCGGACATTCGAGAACTCGGCAGGTTCACGCACTTTCAAGTCGTGACAGCCGACAATACGCTACCCGCGACTCTCCTACCAGTGGTGGAGCGTCACTCTCGATTCCTGGGATGCGGATTCAATCTCTCACGCAGCAGGATTGCCAAGTATGTTCCGATGGCTGATGCGGTTGCCAAGGCAATTGGTGAGAATCAACCCCTTTAAGGGTGATTGCACGCCCTCTCGCGTGCCAATTCTGTTCGGCCCGCGTGGCAGGCCGACGTTGCCGTTTCCCCATCCCTGGAATTACACCGAACCGATCCGCATTCTGGAGACGTACTTCTGGGGTGCCAATGACGAGCAGGGAACCGGAAAGCACAACCGCTATCTGGAGGTGCCAGGCTTCGCTCCAATTCTGGTGACGCGCGATCCGGGAATCATCAGGGCCATCACGACCAATACCGGCGATGGACTGGGACAATTTGATCGCGACACGCTTCCTTCGACTGGCATCGCCCGGGCCACCGGTAAGGACACGCTGCTCTATGCGAATGGGGCCGTCTGGAAGCGGCAACGTAAACTCTCGGCCTCTCCCTTTGGCAAGACGACACTCTATCAACCGGAGCAGTTTCACGAGTTCGAAGTGACGTTTCGGGAGACTGTCCATCAGCGATTGGATGCACTGCGATTGCGAATGCAGCGTGAAGGCCGCACGACCACGACACTCGCGCTGGAACCCGAAATCAAAGTCGTCATGCTGGAGATGCTCTCCAACAACTTCTTCGGCACCGAGATCTCGTATCAGGAATTGAGGGAACGCTACGTCCCCGCTCTGGAGCGCGTGATCGACCACATCGTCCGCGACACGGTGACGAATCGACTTGGAATCCCAGTCTCGCGAATGCCGAGCCTGACGAAACGCATCGCTCAGACGAAGCGCGACTATGCCGACTTCGATGCACTCACCAGTCTCGTCCTCGCAGCGAGGAAGGACCAGCGCGGACTTTGGAAGCAGTTTCGAGCCGACTCGCCCGATGAGAAACTGCGCAGCAACATCAAGGTCTTTCTCGCAGGAGCCCTCGAAGCGACGACATCGTATGCGAGCTGGACGATTTCGCATCTCGCGAGAAATCCAGCCGCCCAGGAGAAAGTGTTTCAAGAGGTGCAGCACATCGAGGCTTACACCCCCGAGAAGCTGAACGAATCAACCTACCTCGGGAACGTGCTGGATGAATCGCTCAGGCTTACTCCCGCCCTTTACTTTCTGCCGCGCCGAGCGACAGCCGACACTTGGGTCGAAACGGCAGATGGGCGCAAGCTCTTCATCCCGCATGGCACGCACATTCTGCTCGATGTCTGGCATGCCAATCGTCACGAAGACCATTGGGGCGTGGAAGCGACAGGTTTTGCTGCCGATGATTTCGCCCCCGAACGCTGGACGGAACTGGCCGCACGCGGTCGGGCCTCGAAAGACATTCTCCACTTCGGCTTCGGCCACGGCCCCCGCGTCTGCCCTGGCAAACATCTGGGGCAACTTGAAGTCGGCCTCGTGGCTGGCGCAGTCGTTAAACTGTTCAAACTGTCCGCACCAAATACCGACAACCCCATCAAAGCCGGCGTATCAACAAAGCCCGCAGATGGGACGCTGGTGGAACTTGAATTACGCGAAAGTAGATCACGTCTGCCGGACGGGACCTGAATGCGTCGTTGGTGGCTATTCGTCGTCTGGCACCACTTGAGGTCCCGCTCGGCAAACGGGACCTACTCTTCCTTCATCAGATCGAAATAGGCCGGGCCTGTTTCCATATTGCAGTAGAAGTCATCGAGATCATCACGGCGGAATCCCAGGCGGCCGATCCATTTGTAATCGCCTGATTCGGCGATCAGCCGTGGAGGCTGGCCCGCGCCGAAGTCCTCTTTTTCGGCACGCGAGTCGAGGAAGTAGTGACCGAGTTCGAGCATCTCGCCCGCTGGAACGGTGAAGCGTTTCGTCAAGTCCTGAAAGACGATCAATTCTCGCACGTCGAGTTCGATCGGCGTCATCTCCTCGCTTGGTCTGGTCGCCACGTATTCATCAGCGGCGTAGACCGACATGTCGAGATTCGACGGCAATTCCCACCAGATATCGAACGTGACATCATGATCGGTTGAGTTCATGACATAGATCACCGACTCAATCCGTGAGCCGACCGGCCAATTGGCCTGCCGATCGAGCATCTGCATGCCGAGCCTGAGTCCGGCGACATCGGGCCCCCACCAGATCTGATCGTCGGTAGGAATCAACTGCGAATTCGGATCATCTACGGGATCGCCTCCTTCGCCGATCCGCAACCGGCATTGGGCCATGTGAAAGTCGTAACTGGCCTGACCGTGCTCGTTCGCAATCCAGTAGGCGTGATTCCCTGCGTTCGCTTCGATCAGGTAGTCACCATCCGGTAGCCCGGTCGTATCGAGTTCGGCGAGGTAACCCCCAAGAAGCACCATCTCCCCGGCATCAGCAACCAGATCCGTGATCTCGTTCGATTCGCCCGACGCTGTGAAGCGAATGATGTTGTGGCCCGCCAGGATCTGCATCAGGCTCGGACTGAACTTTCGCAGCCGTAGCGTTTGTTCCTCAGCGGTTACGTTTTGGAGATAAAACTGCACGACGACGCGATCTCCCGCGGTGACTTCATCTTCACCGATAATGACCATTCCCACCCGCCAGCCATCATGCGGGGTTCCCCAGGAGATGCGGTCTTCGAATTCGCTTGCCCGCGTAAGCAGGTCAGTCTCTTCGATGAGCCGGGTCAGCCGTTCGCGTTCCTGTCGAATCTGTTCTTCATGGGGAAAGGCGGGCAATGGGAGTAACTCAGGGTAAACAATTGCGGCTTCTGAGACTTCTGTGCCTTGCGTCTCTTCCTGATTCGCATCCTGTTCGGAAGGCGTTTCCCGGTCCGATTGATCCGGCATCGCATCATCCGGCCGTCGCTCGCCCCCTTGAGATGGGTCGTTGCTCGCATCGTCCTCTCCCGCGCCGGGCTGCTCTGCATTGACGATCTCGATCGGCACCGGACCGGAACCGGCCACAAACGTGAACTGCGGTATCGCCGGGATGCTCAGTTGCAGATGCACCGTCCACGTGAATTCTCCCGTGGTGGCGACGAGTTGGGATGCTTCGTCCGCGCCCGGTTGAGTCGGCTCCGCAGCCGATTGGAGCGACGCACTCCCCACCTGCACCTGGTCTCCCGGCGCGAGAGTGAACGACTGCGGATTCCGCGCTCTGATTCCGGTGTAGAATACGCTATTCAGCCGCACATACTCGCCATCGGCATCATAGACCACCTGATTCTGATCGAGTGGTGCCGGCTCATCCCATTCGAATGTGATCGGATGATCGCTGACATTGCGAACGAACATCGCTCCCCGCATCAACGATCCAAGCGGCTGCTCCTTCACGCGGTTGTGCATCCGCATGCCGACCTGCAAGCCCGCGACCCGTCCACCCCAGGTAATGTCATCATCATCAGTGACCGCCTCGGTGCTGAACTCGCCACCCTCACCAATCGTCATCGGCACACTGCCGACGCGCCAAGGGGATCCGCCACCGTTGCCGTTCTCGTTGGGGATCGAGAACGCGCTGATCGTATAGACCGAATACTCACCATCAGGCAACCCTTTGGTGTCGATGAGGATGGCGAATCCATCGGGCGAAACCGCCTCTCCCGGCTGTGCGGTGATCTCAATGTTCTCGCCCCCATGAATCAGATTGAGATTGATCTTCCCGCCGGCACCCATCGTCGGGAATGTTTCGCGAACACCTTGAACCCGAATCGTCTGCGGCTCGTCGCTCACGTTCTGCAGGAAGAATTGCACAGCAGCCGTCTCGCCGGCGGTGAGTGGCTCATCGGTATCGAGATCGTTGACGAGCAACGCCCCGACGCGCCAGCCGTGCCGTTCGTTGCTCCCCCAGGAGAGGATTTGATCGATCAACTCGCGATCGACCTCGCTGGCCGGAGTCATTCTTGTGGCATGACTCTCGTCCTCGCGGAGCACGGCTTCGAGTTCGCTTTCGTTATTGTCGGTGACAGCCGCCAGTCGTTCCCCAACTTCGAATCGCATCGGCACGGCATCGAGACGTCCGTGAAACTCGCCGCTGGCGGGAAGTGTGATTCGTCCATCGGCGTCATTTGAGTAGGCTGACGGGAGGTTCAGGTAATACTCGACGCGATAGCTTCGCCCCTCTCGCACCCGGATCTGGCCATAGATGATGTCGCGATTGCGTGGATTGAAGGGTCGCTCGTGCGGATGGAGATCCCCTTCCACGATCTGAAAGTGAGGTCGCTTTATCTCGACCACTTCCCCAGCCTGCAGCAGATACCGTTCAGTGAGTGGGATGCCGCTGAGACTTTCGTACGACAGGATTGCCGAATGCCCGGTCTCCTCGTCGATCATCTCGGCTCCGACGCCGTCCATCGTGTTGAGAGTCGCGATCTTTCGCGGCTCGTCGCTGACGTTGCGGATGAGGAGTTGAGACGTGATGAAGCCACCAACGGCAAGAGTGGGCACTTCGCCTGCCGCCCAGTAATGCCGCGGCAGCGTATCCAAGGGTTTTGAAATCACAGGCGTGGACGAGTCTGCCGGATGCACGTACCAGTTCATTGCGGCCAGCGCCAGCCCGTCGACATCCGGACCCCAGTCGGCAGCCAATTCTTCTTCCGTCGGCTCGCGGCCGGGCGTGTACTCGCTGTCATCAATCGTCACCTTGAGGGCTTCAATCCGCGCGTGCTGCTCGTTCATGTAGGCGAAAGCCGCATCGGCCAGGTCGTTCAGTTCAGGAACCTGTATCGGCTCCCGCGGCGGAAGCTGATCGACATGTTCCGGCGGCACTGTCGGATCGTTGATCCAGCCGGTCTTCGCTTCATTCGCCACACGCTCGACGATCGGCCAGAGTTGATGCTCTTCGTAGATGGCGAGTTCTTGCAGTTGCGTCAGCGTGCGAAAGCCGCTGGCCATCAGCGTCGGCTCCTGCGACTCCATCAAACTCTCGATGTACCGCCGATTGAACGATGTCTCGACGAGGTCAGTCCCGATGGCTCGATTGAACGAATTCACCAGATGCTCTTCGATCCTGAGTAGCTCAATGGCATTCCCCTCGATCGGCCCGAAATATTCGCTCGCATCTCCATCGCGCAGATGGACGTAGAAGAACTGCTTCAGCGGCGAGTAGTACATCCTCCACGCATGACTGTTCACCCGGCATTCCCACACCCCGCCCAGTGCAACCGGCAACTCGCGATAGAGCGGCCCATCGATCTCGAACAACGCTTCCCATTCGCCGGTGAAGCGATGCGGCGTGAGGTCGAATCCGTGGAGGGAATGGGGGAAACTTGAAACTTCCGGGTCGGAAGGATCGTTCTGCTGATCGGCATCGTCATTCGGCACTACCGCGACCTCCGCAACCTGCATGCGAATGACGCCTGATGTCAGGCGATTTTCATACTCGCCACGCGCAGGAGCGAGTGTCATGAGAGTGTTGTCCGGTGGATCAGCATGTCGCAGGGCAGCGTGTTCGGGCAGGTTCATAAATGCCGTGAGACGATACGTGTGCCCGGAGACGAGTCTGATGCCTGGCACAGTTTCAGCGGCGCCTTTCAAAGCCGTCGGGATGACGGTGCTGCCGATCATCTGCACCTGCCCGGGTTGCAGCTCGTAGCGCTGCGGCGCCTCCCATTCCTCCTGACTTTCGCACGGCATTCGCTGCTTCTCGCCGGTGACTTCGTCAACCAGCACTCCATAGCAGTTTTCCAGTTTGCCGAAGGTTGAGAAGCGTATTGGGCCGTCGCTCACATTGCGGACGACGAGCGCGACTTCAAAACTCTCGCCGGGAATGATGGTGCGATTTCCCTCAGCCCAGGGAATCCATGCCATGCTCAGCCCGTCAACGGCCGGCCCCCAATTGGTCGCTAGAACGTCGGCGGTGGGATTGGCGCCCGACTCGTACTCACTGGGGTCGGCCTCGACTTTCAGCTCCTCGTGTTGTGCATCATATTCCGCGAGACGCTGAAGCGCGCTATCTGCCAGCGCCACATGCTCGGGGTTATCCTGGATGAGCGCAACAGCTTGTTGAATCAGGCTACGCAGAAAGATGCTGTCGAAAATGGACAAACCCTCAAAGCCAAGGAAGGCGCGCAGCCCAGTAGCGATCAGTTGCGGCTGTCGGCTCGTCAATAGAAGTTCAAATTCCGCGGTCGGCATATAGAAAGGATTCGGTTGGTTGTATCCCTCGATCATGAAAGTCTCGAGGTCAAGCAACTCAATCGCATCGCCAGTGATCGGGCCGTAATGCGTCGCGTCCCCTTCCTCGCCGCGCTGGGCATAGAAGGTGTTCTGCGTTGATGAGTAATAGATTACCCAGCCGTCGGTCTTGATGCGGCATCGCCAGAAGCCGCCTTCCGGCATTCGCCAGTAGCCTTGTTCGGGCATCCATTCGTCGCACTCGCGTTCCAGCGGGCCACCGGCAGCGAAGAGCGTGGTCCAGTCTCCTTCAAAGCGATGATCTGAGAAGTCGAAGCCCCGCAGGATGTCCAAGTTGGTTGACCCCGTCGCATCGTCGACATCACTCATGTCCGCCTCATCCACCTCCCCCAACTCCGGCGGCACGGCCCCGTCGATCTCGGCGATGCGAATGCGCACGACACCCGATTCGAGTTGATTGAAGTACTCGCCACGCGCCGGGACGAGTATGCGGCCTTCGCCATTCTTCTGAAACGACTCCGGTAGTTGCAGCGTCATCAACAGCCGATAGGTATGGCCGGGTTGAACATTGATTTGAGCCGAACCGTCCTGCAGTTGTTGCACGCCGCTCCAGAATGCGGCATGTTTGAGTCGAATCACCTGTCCGGGATCGAGTCGAAAACGCATCGCGACTGGCCAGTGATCGAATGCGGGAAACCAGATCTGCTGTTCGACCTTGGTTTCTTCATCGACCAGCACTGTGGAAACGTGATCCATGATGTTGTAGCTCGAAAAGCGAATCGGCTCGGCACTCATATTCCGCACGGCCAGCCAGGCTTCGACACGTTCGCCCAGCCGCAGCGAAGGCTCCCCCTCTTCCCAAGGGATGATCGCCAGCGACAGCCCATCGACCTCCGGCCCCCAGTTGGCCGCGAGTTCTTCTGCGGTCGGCTCGGTGCCACGACTCATGTACTCATCGGCGGGAACCTCGATCTTGAGTTCCTCGATGCGCGAACTGTGGCGATCCATCGCGGCCTGAGTTTCGTTGACGAGATCCTCATTCTCGGGCATCGTACTCAACCACTCGGCAGCCGCATCAAACGACGGCAACAGGTGCAGGGCTTCGTTGACTTCCAACGAATCGAGTTCCAGCAGCACACGAAACCCCGAAGCCACCAGTGTCGGTTCCTGAGAGTCAATCAGCGACTGCAGTGCATTGATCTCCAGAGGCGATCCAAAGATTTCGGCAGCATGAGTCTGGTTGATCGACTCGACGATGTAGTTTTCGAGCCGAAGCAGCTCGATCGGGTTCCCTTTGATCGGCCCGTAGTAGATCGACTCGCCTTCTCCATCAGCGTTCACGTTCACCGTGTGATGGGCATAGAAGTCGCCCCGCAGCGGAGAATAGTGGACCCGCCAGTTGCCGGGATTGATCACGCACCGCCAGACGCCTCCCAGCGGAATCGCCAGTTCTCGATCAAGCGGTGCGCCCGGTTCATAAAGTGAAGGCCAGTCGCTGGTGAAGAGGTAGGGCGAAAGGTTGAACCCGCGAAGCGTGTGTTCGCCGGTCGTATCGACACCTTCATCAGCGGGCCCTTCGTCTCGGATTTCATCACTGTAATCCGCACTCAAAGGCAGCGCCCTCGGCCCGAATGCGAACTGCATCAGCACCGCTGCATTGGTCTCCGGCTCCGCCAGTTCGAGGGCGACTTCGGGGCGGATGAGCCACACGCCTTGGAAGGCGGGGTCGTAGTAGATCCAGCCAGCCTCGGCGTAGTTGAGCGACCAAGGGATATGAATCGGACCTGCTTCGAGATGGTGCAATGTTTCTGAGTAGACGCTTTGGCCATCGCGGGAGAGTTCCCAGACCTCTCCTTCGCCCGTCTCGTCGGTCGAACCATCGGCAGAGACGAATCGCCAGCGATACTCAACCCCCTGTCGTTGTTCGTTCCCTTCACTGCGGTCGAGCGGCCCAAGGAAGTCGAACACGGCCACTCCATCGGGCGTGGCAACGACGAGGCCGTTGTCGTCGTAGCGGATTTTGAACGTCAGTGGAACGCGCGGATAACCGGGATCGCTCGCTTGTCCCGCATACGGACGGTTGCCAATCTGCTGTTGCACATCCTCATCCGGAAGCAGGAATTGTGTGAGGTCGACAGGTGGACGTGGTTCAGGCCGATAGTCGACGCCGTAGTCGTACTCTTCAAAGAATGTGCGATCGAGCGGATGGACGCAGACCGATCGTGGGTCGTAGGCAATCGTCGCGCCCGTCGTCGTTGCGTTCACGACGGAAAGATTCACAAACGGGAGTTCCTGCAATTGCGTCAAGTTGTTCAGTGCATACGCGTCCTCTCCAGTGACTTCCCGTTCGGTGCCGTTGTTGGCTCGGAACCGATACGTCAGAACGAATGATTCTACGCCATTCGCATCACCATCGACTTCTGGCACATCGAACACGACCGCCACTGCTCCGGCTTCATTCCAGGCGACGAGCATCGTTTCGTCGTAGTTGATGCGAATCATTTCCAAGGCGTCGTCGACAACTTCGTCGTTTGCACTGCTTTCTGCCTCTGGGCCGTCTTCGGAAGTTGCGAGTGCGGACCCATCCGTCGCGTTATCGTTTGTAGCATCATCCGATGGTGAAACCTCGTTGTCGAACGTTTGATCGCTGGTTTTCTCATTGTTCAACTGTCCCTCCGCGCGCATCATCGCCAGCGGTGTTCCAACGACGAGGGACGTGAGCACGCCGGCGACGAGGAGCGTTCGCGTGAGCGGGCGGCGGTCTTGACGTTCATCGAGGATTGAACGGACACGGCCTTCGAGTTTGTTCGTCGAGGCCATCGCGACGCCGGCCGAGGCGCCGATGCGGCGGAAGCGGCCTTGCGAGACGACATCGAGCAGATGGCGGGCATAGTCTTGCGCTCCGATGCCCCGATTGAGAACCAGATCGTCGCACGCTCGTTCGCGCTCGACATGAATCCGCCACGCCGCGAGCCACACACACGGATGGAACCAGTAGAGAGCCGTCGTGAACTGCACCAGTCCTTGCCATAATGGATCGCGCCTCAGCACATGGCCGAGTTCATGCAAAAACACGGCGCGTTGTTGCGACGGCGTCCATTCTTCTGAAGACGCTCGGCACCAGGATGCGCGAACTCCAGATGCCCCACGCCATCGGCATCGCGTTCGCCTCACCCATCAGCAACTGCACCGGATGTTCGACGCCGAGTTCCCGGCAACAACGATTGAAATCGTCGAACAATGGTCCGTCGGTGACAACATGGGCTCGTCGCGACATTCGCCGTAACACCCAGCAACCACGAACGAGCCTTGCACTCAAAAGCAATACGCCCGCCAGCCATGTCGCCAGCAGGCTGACGCGAACGATGTCCCATGTGCCGACAGTTCGCGCCAATTGCGGAGCGAATTCGGCAACAGCGACCGGAACAACTTCCGGCGACATGGACTGCACCACGGCGGTTGATGCGTGCGGGACCAACTGCGACAACGGCATCTCGTGACGCGTGCCGATGGCCTCGTTCATCGATGGCACGAAGTTGGTCGTCGACAAGTCGATGGGCATTATCGGTTCGACGTCAACCTCGGCGGGGGCGGAGTCGACGATGGCAACCGGAGGTGTCGTCTCAGTCTGCCAATCGAGGCTCCAAGATTCAGGGAGGACTTGCCAACCAGGGAGGACGGCAGCCAACACGGGCAGCACGAGCAGCAGACAGAGGGCCACCACCCAAGTGAGATGCCGTTCCGCAGCCGATCGTTGTCTGAGTGCCCAAGTGGCGACAAGAGCCACCGCAAGCACAACGGCTCCCTTGAACGAAGCATCGGCAAGCGGGATGAGAACGCCCACGGCGAGTGTGGAAGTCGCGAGGAGCAGGGACGTGCGATTCATGAAACACTCCGAGAGGAGACGTATTTTGTATCTAGTCGCGTAGCGGAACTCGTGAGAGTTCCGAACCACGCGTTTGTCGGAAGTCTCACGACTTCCGCTACCATTGCTCGATGCAAATCGAAATCAAATCACTCCCCGATTTCTCGCGACTGCGGCTGATATTCGTTAATCAACTTCGCCAGTCGTTCGAGTTCCTCATTGGTCACTTCGCTGCCGGGCTTCTCGAAATGGGTGGCGAGTGCGGCCTCGACCGACCCTCCAAAAAAGGTGGCCAGCACGTTCCGCAAGGCCTTCACGCCGGCGCGTTCCTTCGAGACACGGGGAAGGTAGACAAATTCCCTCCCTTGCTTCTTACGTTTGAGGTGCCCCTTCTCTTGGAGAATTGCCAACATTCTGCGAACCGCCATCGGCGTCGGCGGATCGGGCAACTCCTCGCAGATCTGCTGCACCGTCGCACCTTGGTGAGCGAAGATGACGTCCATAATCTGGCGTTCCCGCCGGGAATGCTGAGAAGAATCGGTCATGAGCGTTGTTGAGGTGGAAAGTCCCCGTTAAAGCCACGGTCGAACATGTGAAACACTGTCCGCGATGATTCGCTACTGTTTTAGCGCACAGCCGCGAGGTTGTCAAGATCCATTCGCTAACAACTTAGCGAATGGATTGAGCGGCAAGGACCGCCCGTCATCCGACTCGGGTGACAGAGGCGTTCGGATAGCGGGATGTGTTAGAATCGGCCATCACCGTCTGACTTTCCAATCGCCTTCGATGTCGGAGTCTTCCCGATGCCCTTCTCTTCCGCGAGTGACCACGCTTCGGACTCAGCAAGATCTCTCCGCTGCGCATCACGGCGATTGTCGCTCGCTACGATCGCCATATATTCCTGTTGCGCCTCATCGATTCCAATCTGGGCACAACCCGTCACTTACGATCCGTTTCTAGTCATTGCTCCCGAAGTGTTTCACAAGGATTTGCAGGCCTATGTCGAACACAAGGACCGGCAATTGCCGACGTTGCTCATTTCGCTCGAGTCGATTCTTGACGAGTCGCCCGGCGTCGATGATGCCGAGAAACTCAAACGCTATCTGTACGAGACTTGGTTGGAAGAACATATCGGTTACGTATTGCTGGTGGGAGATGCCGATGTGATGCCGGTGCGATACATGGTTCTGGATCGCATTGCGCCGGCGGCGTTTGATTATGCGTTCTATCCTTCCGACCTCTACTACAGCGATCTCGCGACTCGCGGCAATCTGTTTGAATCGTGGAACCTCAATCAGGAGTCGTTTCATGCCGGCTACTTCGGCGAGGTGCGCGGCGAGAAGAATAAGGATGACCCGATCAACTACGACCGCATCGACTATCTTCCGGAGATCGCCGTCGGGCGCTGGCCCGTCAGTACGCCTGAAGAAGTGGCGATCGTGGCCGCCAAGACGATGGCCTACGAGAATGGACTGCTCGAAGAGTCGAAGGTCGGATCCAACAACGCAGCGATCTTAAGCGTTGGAGGCTGGGTCGACAGCAGACCCGTGCTGGATGATGTCGCCGGCACACTTCCGGAAACATGGACAATCGAACGGCTCTACTATTCCGACCGTCGCCGTGATGATGAAACATCAACTCCCGACTGGAATGAGTTGAGTCAGCGATTGAACGACGGACTGGGATTCGTCTTTCATGCCGGTCATGGTTCCGACGACAGTTGGCACGATTGCTTCCATGTAGGAAGCCTGAGCGAAATCAACAACTCCGATCGGCTGCCGATTATGATCTCGGCCGGTTGCTCAACGGCAAGGTTGGCAACGCTCCCTCCGTATGAGGCCTACGTCGATGTCGAGGGCCACGAGCACATCGGCACCGACCACGGTGAAGTGTTCGATGCACCGCCGACGCCTCCAGCCTGTTATCAAACGGGACGCTTCAACACGACCGGGCTGGGTGAGCGTCTCCTGCGAGACGGCCCGAATGGCGCGGTTGCTTACATCGGTTGCAACACCGGCAGCCAACCTTGCGGCCTGACCTTGCTTCGCGGCATGTCGACCGAACTCGGCAATCCCGAACGTCACCGGTTGGGGGACTGCTGGTCGGGAGCGATAGCGTTCTATCATCGTGAGGAACGCCTTGCCGATCTGGAGCCCAACGACGACTGGTATCCGCCGAGCATTTACTTTCAAGGGATGAAGTTCATTCTCTTCGGCGATCCGACATTGCTGTTGCCAGGCAAGATTGCCGGGGATCATGAGCCGCCGCGGTGAAATGAACAGCCGCTGCGATGAAAGGGCCCTCAGGCTCAATCGTACTGAGGCTGCAATCTCTGTACCTTGAACTACTGCTCGAACGCATCAACTGACACAAAAGCCTCAAAGGAAACACTCATGGAGATACAACTTGTTGACGGAGCGCTCGCCGATGTTCAGCAGCAGTGGCTCTTGGTGATGGTGCCCGCCGATGCCGATTGGTCGGGAAGGCTCAACGAGTTCGACAACGCTCTGGGGGGAGCGTTAACGCGACTCAAAGAGTCCAAGGATTTGACCGGCAAGGTCGGCGAAACTGTCACGTTGCTCGATACGCCGAGCGTAAAGGCTCAAAAGGTCTTGCTGATCGGCGTCGGCAACCCCGCGAAGGCGACCGTAGCAACACTCGAACGATCGCTGATGACTGCCGTGCGGTCGCCATCGACGAAAGCCGGACAGTCGGTCGCACTCGATTTAGATGCCGTCGACTTTGCCAATATCTCGAAAACCGACGTCGCACGGCTGGCAGCCATGTCGTTGATCATCGGGCCGATAGGACAGGATCTTTACAAAGCCGAAAAAGATCGTCATCCGCTTCTGTCGGCTGCGCTGGTCACAGCGCATTCGGCTTCCAAGGAAGTCCAGCAGGGCGTGAGTGAGGGGAGCGTTCTCGGGAACGCCATCAACCTCGCACGAGAACTCGTCAATCAGCATCCGGGAGAACTCTTCCCCGAGTCGTTCGCCGATCGTGCACAGTCGGAGGCAAAAGACGCGGGACTTGTGGTTAACGTTCTCGACGAGCAAGCGATCCGGCAGGAAAAGATGGGGTCGCTGCTGGGAGTGGCTCAAGGAAGCGTGAAGCCACCACGAGTCGTGGTGCTCAAGCATCAGGGAGGCGCGAAGGATGCCCCTTGGCTCGGGCTCTGCGGCAAAGGTGTCACGTTCGATAGCGGTGGACTGTCGCTCAAGCCGAGCGACAGCATGAAAACCATGAAAGGAGACATGGCTGGCGCTGCCACAGTCTTGGGTGCAATGACGGCCATCGCCCGGTTGGGAGTGAAAGCCAACGTGATCGGCGTGCTCGGTCTTGTCGAGAATATGCCGAGCGGCACGTCGTACAAGTTGGGAGATGTTCTCACAGCACGGAATGGCGTGACCATCGAAGTGCATAACACCGATGCCGAGGGGCGACTCGTGCTGGCAGACGTCTTGTCGTACACGGTTGATCAAGGCGCGGTGAAGCTGATCGATCTCGCGACATTGACTGGTTCGTGCGTGGTCGCGCTCGGCACCGACATTGCGGGGGCTTTTACCAACGATCAGTCGTGGTGTGATGCCGTGCTGGCCAGCGCGAAGACCGCAGGCGAGGATCTGTGGCAGTTGCCGATGTGCGACTCGTTCGACGAGCAACTCAAGAGCGATGTCGCCGATGTCAAGAATGTCGGCACCCGCTGGGGAGGGGCGATTACGGCCGCGAAATTCCTGCAACGGTTTGTCTCTGACAAACCGTGGGTGCATCTCGACATCGCTGGTCCCGCATTCGCCGAATCCACAAAACCACACCGCGAAGGTGGGGGGACTGGGGTTTTTGTGCGAACACTTGTCGAGATCGCAAAGGACTGGCGTTGATTTTTCGCACCATTCTGCCCGAAATCTGTATCAATCGTTACGCTGGCATGGTGCGTTTGAATTCGTAACGTACAATCAACTGCTGATGATATTCGGCCGTCACCCCCTCTTGAGAGATGGTTATGGAAACGATTCGCGTCCCCCGGACGGGACTTCCCGATCTTGAATTCATCGGTCACCAGGTGGCTTCGGCTCAAGGAGTCGATGACGATGGGGCAACGAAAGGTCGTTGTCATCACGTTTCCGTCTACCAGGCTGAAGATGGTGAATACGTCGTCTGCGTCGACTTCCAGACCGACCGTCCTGGTGAGACTTCTGACCATTTTGTCGAGACTGCCAGCAGCGTCGAAGACCTCGATGCGGCCTTGAGTCTCTACGACCCAACGGAACGCCTCGCCCCCCCGCAGCCGGACGCAAACATGAAAGAGCGACAGACACTGCTGTCGACACTCACACGTCGCTACGACCTGCAAGTGCATGAAGTGCTACTGCAGTTGCAAAAGGCCGCTGTGGCCACGCGGTAACGCGCCACGAACGCTGTCTGATTGGTCTGCGAGGATGTGATGCGGAAACGGTACTTCCACAGCTGTCGATGCGCGTTCCTTTTTGTCTTGATCGTCGCCGGCAATATTGCTGTCTCCGACGATGCCGTCGAACCTCAACCGCTTCCCGAGGGGCCTGCGGGCATTGCCGCAAACTATCCGGGGGATGTCGGAATCAACGAGGCAGATGGCGTTGTATTCGCGGAAGCCTTCTCGGCAACCACTCTCGATGCAGTATTTGAGCGTTGGGACACTGTGCAGGAACGCGAAATCCTTTCGCTGTCGCCCGATGTCCCTGAGGGGAGTCGCGATGATCAATCGCTACTCGTTTCCCATGTCGGGGGTGAAGGGAATGGATCGACACTCTATCGCCGGCTGGGTGATGGTTACGACCGGCTTCATTACCGCTTTTACGTGAAGTTCGCGCCCGACTGCGGACCGATCCATCACTTCTTTCACGTTGGTGGATACAACCCCGCGACACCGTGGGCTCAAGGGGGAGCAGGCGAAAGACCTCGCGGCGGCGAGCGGTTTACCACGGGTATCGAACCCTTCGGCAACTCATGGCAATGGGATTACTACGCCTACTGGATGGAAATGCGCGGCAGCCCGCCTCGCGGCCAGACGTGGGGGAACAGTTTCATTCACAACCCCGATCTGGCCGTCAAGAAGGGTGAGTGGCAATGCCTGGAAGTGATGCTCCAACTCAACGAGCCCGGTGAATCGAACGGCGAGATGGCGTTATGGATCGACGGCGAACTGGTGAGCCATCTCGGTGAAGGTTTTCCGCGCGGTCAGTGGATCTTCGATAAGTTCCTCCCCGGTGAAGATGGTGAAGGGATTCGCTGGGACGATGCGGTCGGCGGTCGAGTCGATTTCCCGACTCCACCCGGCGGACAACCGTTCGACGGATTTCGTTTTCGAACCGACGAAGACGAGCAACTTAACTTTCTCTGGGTGCTGTGTTACATCACCGCTTCGCCTCGCGGCCATGTCAGCCATGTCTGGTTCGATAACATCGTCGTCGCGACCGACTACATCGGCCCGCTGGTACCGTAGTTGAAACAGCCCTGCCGTGTTCATTGCGGGCAAATTCCGACGCATCGATGGACGGTACGTTTCCACACGAACGTCAGATGCCACACGGTGTGAATTCCCTGATGGACTTGAATCGTTACGATGTATGAAACGGTCAGTGATTCAATGCATCAGGAATGAGTCATGCAAGCAACACACGAAGTCTGGGGACATACGCCGACCGGCGAGGAAATTGGCAAATGGACCATCTCGAACGACGCCGGAATGTCGGTCGAACTCACCAATTTCGGGGCGGCCCTGGTGACTTGCGCGGTCCCCGATCGCGATGGGAACTCGGCCAACGTCAACCTGGGGTATGGCACTGCCGATGAATACGTGACCAACGGTTCGAGTTTCGGCGTGATTGTCGGTCGGTTCGCCAACCGGATCAATCAGGGACGTTTTGAACTCGATGGAGTCGCAATTCAACTCGACACCAACGGAGGCCGGCACCACATTCATGGCGGACAGACCGGCTTCGCCCGCAGGTTGTGGAGAGCGGCTCAACCTCGCGAATTCATGGCCGAGATGGGTGAGGACGCGGGGCTGGCACTCGATCTGCACTACACCGCGGCTGACGGTGAAGAAGGCTACCCCGGCAGACTCGATGTCACGGTATCGTACATCGTACACAATACGAACAAGCTGTCGATGGCCTACGAAGCTCGCACCGACAAGCCGACGATTCTTAATCTGACCAATCACGCCTACTGGAACCTCGGTGGCAGTGGCTCGGTTCTGGATCATGAACTGCAACTCTTTGCATCGCGGTATCTGGTGAATGATGAAACGAACCTCCCCACGGGCAGCATTCTGCCCGTCGCCGGATCGGCCTTCGACTTTGTCTCACCGATGTCGCTCGGCAGCCGCATCGATCAAATCGGGAATGGCTACGACAACTGCTACTGCGTCGATGGCTGGGATGGCAAACAACTCCGTCCTACCGCAGTGATTCGTGATCCCCGCACGGGGCGCAGCATGGAAGTTGCTACCACAGAGCCGGGCGTGCAACTCTATACCGCCAATCACTTTGACGCCTCTCCGCGAAGCGCAGGCCACGACAAACATCACGCCTTCTGCCTCGAATGCCAGCACTATCCCGACTCGCCGAACCAGCCTGCGTTTCCGTCAACGGTGCTCAGGCCCGGCGAGACGTATCGGCAGCGGACGGTGCATACGTTTGGGGTCGAGTAGGCTTGAGAGGTCAATTCGATTGATCGCTGTCTCTGACCTCCAGCCGGCGCCTGCGGTTGGGCGTTAAACGAAGGTGATATTTTCCCGTTTTTCTTAACTCCTGACTCCTCCGCTACTCAATCATGCGTGTCCTCTCCGGTATCCAGCCTACTGGGCGTTTCCATTGGGGGAACTACTTCGGGGCGATTCGTCAGTACATTGAACTGCAAAAACACGAGCAGGCGTTCTACTTCATCGCCGACCTGCATGCGCTGACGACTGTTCGCAATCCTGATGAACTGCGTGGCTACTCGCGAGATGCCGCGATTGATCTGCTCTCACTGGGACTCGATCCCGAGCAGGCGACGCTGTTTCTGCAGTCGGATGTTCCCGAAGTGTGTGAACTGACGTGGCTCTTGATGACAGTCACGCAGCTTAGCCTGCTCGAAAAGTGTCACGCCTACAAGGACAAGAAGGATAAGGGCCTCGCCGCTGATGCCGGCCTCTTCACCTATCCGGTGCTGATGGCGGCCGACATTCTGCTTTACGACAGTAACCTCGTCCCCGTGGGGGCCGACCAGAAGCAGCATATCGAAGTCACTCGCGATCTCGCGCAGCGGTTCAATTCGATCTATGGAACCGAGGCTTTGGTGATCCCCGAGCCCTACATCGTCGAGACGACGGCCAAGGTGCCGGGCATTGACGGCGAGAAGATGTCGAAGAGCTACGACAATACGATCCCCGTCTTTGATACGCCGAAGAAGATTCGTAAGCGGATCATGCAGATTAAGACCGATTCGACACCGGTGGAGGATCCCAAGGATCCCGAGGCGTGTTCGGTCTATACGCTCTACAAACTCTTCTCATCAGCCGACGAACAGGCCGCCCTCGCGACCCGCTACCGTGCTGGCGGCATGGGGTACGGAGAAGCAAAGGAGTCGCTTTATCAGAAGGCGATGGAGTTCTTCGAAGAGTCGTTCCAGCGACGAGCCCAGTGGGAAGCCGACCCCAGCGGCGTGGATGACGTTCTCAGAACCGGGGCTGCCAAGGCCCGTAAGAAGGGGGCCGAGGTTTTGGATCGCGTGAGATCTGCCTGCGGCTTGAAGAGTCGCAAGTGATACCTGATCGCGACAAACGAGTTTCTGCACGGCGGTTTTTCAGGCCGAGGCAACTGTGCGATACTGCACAGAAACGAAGCGGCGGGCGGCCAATGATGAGTGGTCGCTGACCCAGTCCACATTTCTCATCCACCGAAAGACGCTCCATGCAACGACACCTCGCAATCTCAGTCGAAAGTCATCGCTCGCGAGTTCTTGCCGTCGTGTTCGCTGTTTTGCTGGCGGCAAGTTGGAGTCTATCGTCGAAATCCAATGCGGATGATGGCGATTCCGGCGCCCTGCCTGCCGTGGGCGATACCGCGACCGACTTCGAACTGTCGGGACCGGGCGATGTGACTGCCAAGTTGAGCGACCTCACCAGCGAGGGGCAGGTCGTCGTGCTTGTGCTGCGCGGTTGGCCGGGTTATCAATGCCCCATCTGTTCGCGGCAGGTTGGAGAACTCATTGGGAAGGCCGACGAGATCGCGGTTGCCGGCGAGAGTGTCGTCCTCATCTATCCGGGTCCGGCTGATGGACTGAGCGAACATGCCGAGGAGTTCATGGAAGGGACCACGTTGCCCGATCGGTTCCATTTCGTAATCGATCCCGGTTACGAATTCACAAACGCCTGGAACCTGCGCTGGGACGCACCTCGCGAAACAGCGTATCCTTCGACGTTCGTCATCAACGGTGATAATGTAATCACGTTCGCCAAGATCAGCATGACGCATGGCGGCCGATCGAACGCTTCAGAAGTGCTGGAAGCACTGGCGGATTGAATTGCATCCAGCCAATCAGTCACCAAGCAAAGCTCTATGAACATCGACCATCGACTCGTGATTGGTTGCGTCGCGTTGATCGGCCTTCTCCATGCCGCAACGTCTCGCGATGCTTGGGCCGACGACGAGGGACGCATTCGGCCTTCTGCAGACAATCCGTGGGCCTGGGAGTATCAGGGCGAACCCATCCTGCTGATCGGCGGCAGTGATGACGACAATCTGTTTCAATGGCCGAACGTCGTCGAACAGTTGGATCTCCTCGAACAGGTTGGTGGAAACTATCTTCGCAACACGATGAGCGACCGACCCGATAAGGAGTTCGAGGTCTATCCGTTCATGAAACTCGATGATGGACGTTATGACCTCAGCGAATTCAACGAAGAATACTGGGATCGCTTTGAACACTTCCTGGAAGAGACGTACGAGCGCGGCATCATTGTGCAGATCGAAGTCTGGGACCGCTTCGACTACACCGATGTACGACAGCCGAACTGGGAACGGCACCCGTACAATCCGAAGAACAACGTCAACTACACCACCGAGGAGTCAGGATTGCCGCTGCGGTCTCCTAATCATCCTGGACAAAACGACCAGCCGTTCTTCTTTACCGTACCGAATCTGGACAACAACGAAGTCGTGTTGCCGTTCCAGATCGCGCAGGTCGATCGCATGCTGGAACTGTCGCTACCGTACCCAAACGTTTTGTATTGCATGGACAACGAGACTAACGGACGCGAGGAATGGTCTCGCTTTTGGGCCGACCACATCAGGCAGCGTGCCGACGAAGCCGGTGTGAGCGTGCAACTCACCGAAATGTGGGATGCATGGAACCCGTTGGCCGACGAGCACTCCCGCACTTACGATCATCCGGAGGTTTTCTCGTTTGTCGATGTTTCTCAGAACAATCACAACAGCGGTGACGACCACTGGGACAATCTGTTGCGCGTGCGAGAACATCTTTCGGGTCACCCCCGGCCGATGAACACCGTGAAGATTTATGGGGCGGATGGTGGCCGATTTGGCAACTCACGCGATGGCGAGGAGCGGTTCTGGAGAAACGTCATTGGTGGGATTGCCGCCACTCGGTTTCATCGACCCGATTCCGGCATTGGACTGTCGGAGCAAGCGCAGTCTCACATTCGTTCGGCTCGCATGCTGGCCGATCGCGTTCCCTTGATGACGTTCGCCGCAGACGTCGAACATTCACTGCTGAGGGGCCGAGAAGAGAACGAAGCCTTCGCAACGGCGTCGTCCGATCGAGGGACAATCGTCGTCTATTTCCCAAATGGTGGCGAGATCGGCATGAATCTGCCCGAGGGAAACGGAACCTATGACATGGCCTGGCTTAACATCGCGGAATCCGAATGGAGCGAAGTCCAACATCGGATTCCACGAAATGACGTTGAACTGATCTGCCCCGACGAAGGGCATTGGGTGTGCGTGGTTCGGAAGGATTGAACTGCGACCGAGTTGTTCCGTCACAGGCCGTAAATCGCTCCAAACTTCGTTTTGAGGTGTTCCATCAGCGGTTTGTGGCTGAGGGGCTGGCCGGTGACTGTTTCGACCAGTTGCGAGGCCCGGAGGTGTTGGCCTCGCGAGTGAATGTTCTTGCGCAGCCAGTCGAGTAGCGGCGCGAATTCGCCTTTCGCGAACATCGCATCCAAGTCTCCCAAATCTTTGCGAGCCTGGGTGAAGAACTGCGAGCCATACATGTTGCCGAGCGTGTAGGTCGCGAAGTAACCGACGAGGCCCGCGCTCCAGTGGATGTCCTGCAGGCAACCGACTGCATCGTCGAGCGGCGTCATGCCGAAGTACAATTGAAACTTTTCATTCCAGGCTCCAGGGACATCGGCAGGTTTGATGTCTCCGGCAATCAAACCCTGCTCCATTTCAAACCTCAGCAGGATGTGCAGGTTGTAGGTGACTTCGTCGGCCTCGACGCGAATCCATGAGGGACGGACTTCGTTGACAGAAGCATAGAAGCTGTCGAGTGTCACCATCGACAATGCTTCCGGAAATGTCTGTTGAGCTGACGGGTAGAAGTGTTCCCAGAACGATTGGCTGCGACCGACAAGGTTTTCCCACATGCGTGATTGCGACTCGTGGATCCCCAGCGAAATCGAAGAGCCCAGCGGCGTTCCGAAATGCTCTGCCGGCAGTCCTTGCTCGTACATGCCGTGGCCGGCTTCATGCAATGTGCCGAAGAACGCGCCGGGGAAATGATGATCGTCGTACCGCGTCGTCAATCGGCAATCGCCGGGGCCGATTCCCTGGCAGAAGGGATGGGCGGCCTCATCGAGCCGTCCCGACTCGAAACTGAACCCGATCGCTTGTGCAGCCTGGCGTCCGAATTCGCGCTGAGCCTCAATGTGGTATCGGCGTGTGAGTATTGAGGAGTCCGGCTTGCGAGATGAGTCGGCAATCGCCGCTACCAGCGGAATCAACTCATCCCGGAGAGGAATCAGCGCGGCGGTCAACTCCGCCATCGTGCTGCCCGGTTCGTACTCATCCACAAGGGCATCGTAGCGATGGTCGGTGTATCCGACGGCGTCGGCCTCCTGTTGCTTTAAGTGGATGACTTTCTCCAGCCAGGGGAGAAACTGCGGGAATGACTTCGCCTTGCGAGCACCGCGCCACGCCTGCTGAGCAAGAGTCGTTGTGCGCGAGAGTTCCTCGACCAGCGATTGAGGGAGTTTCGTCGCCCGGTTGTACTCCCGGCGTGCTTCGCGAACTTGTGCAGCCTCGGCGGAATCAGGACCGCCCAACGCGGCGACATCCTCGAGCTTCGCAAGGAGTTCGCCGGTGCGCGGGCTCGTCGCCCGTTGATGAGACATTCCGGCAAGGAGAGCAAGCTGGTCGGCTCGCAATTCGGTCCCGTTGAGAGGCATGTACGTCTGCTCGTCCCAACTCAACAGGCTGTGACACGACTTCAACAGGCCGAGTGAACGAAGTTCGACAACCAGATCGGCATATGCACTTGGCAACGACATCTCGTCTCCGAAACAGAATCACAATACTTCAATGATGCGAACTTGGACCGCTCGCATCCGGTACTGGTGCAGCCGGGCCACGTCGATTCATGGACCATTTGAGCACGGGGGGCGTGACCATCGTGGTCAACATCACCATGACGACGACGGCTGAATACGTTCCTTCGGTCATGACCTTTAGTTCCTGGCCAACACTGGCGAAGATGAGGCCGACCTCACCGCGTGGGATCATGCCGATGCCGACGCTCAGGCGGTCGAGACCTTTCTCCACCACACCGAGGGCACAGACTTGCTTGCCGACAATGGCGACCGCGGTCAATGCCCCTGCCAATCCCCAGACACTGGGATCGGCAAAGCTTCTGAGGTCGACCATGATTCCCATCTGCACAAAGAAGATCGGAACCATCAACGCCACCAAAGGCATCATGGCATGCTCGAGTTGCGTGTCTTCACGATTCCCAAGGTCTTCGTAATGGGCATGTTCGAGAATGAGTCCCGCCGCGAACGCTCCCACAATGGGGGCCAATCCGACCAGTCCTGCGACCCATGCCATGCCGAAACAGATCACAAGTGCCGTCGTCACCAGCAGGCCATGCCCTCGGAGAGTCGTCGCGAACCGGAACAGTGGTTGCGTGAAGTACTTGCTGCCAAGTAACACTGCTGCCGCCAGAAAACCGATCGACTTTCCAATGATGATCAGGAGTTCAATCGGCTTGAAGTCCGCACCCTGTTGAATCACTCCTGCCACGACCGCCAGGACCAGCAAGCCCAGTACGTCATCGATGACGGCTGCACCCAGGATGATGCGAGATTCCCGCTGTTGGCTGCGTCCCATGTCTTTCAGCACTCGGGCGGTGATACCGACACTCGTCGCGCACAATGCTGCCCCCAGAAACACATGCACCTGCCATCCTTGATCGGGCAGAAAGAAGCGACCCACTCCGTAACCCAGAAGTATGGGAGCGACAACGCCGAGCACTGCCACCAGCATTGCCGAGGTGCCGACGGCGAGCATCTCGTCCACTTTCGATTCCAATCCGACTTCAAACAGCAGCAGCACTACGCCGATGCCGGCGAGCATCTTGAGGATTGCTCCCACGCTATAAGGATCGACAGAGCCGATGTGGACCCTCAACTCGTCGATGCGTGCCTGTTCCTCGACCGTGTGTTCGGGCTTGGCTTCCAGTTCTTCCAGTTCCGCGAGTTCGACGGAAACATGGAAGGCAGTGGGTGCCTTGAGGAATTCCAATCCATCCCAACCCACCAAAATCATGTTTCCCAGGAGAACTCCCAAAACCAACTCTCCCAGCACCGCAGGCATGCCGAGCCGTTCAAAAATATCGCCAAAGACTTTCGCCAAGAGCAAGATGATGACAATCGCAAGCAGCAGCGGAGTCACCGGGTCGGAGTGGCCACCGGCGGCATGATCGTCATGTTCCCCAGACTCAGCGCCAGTTTCTCCTTCATCCTCATGATCGATTCCGGACGGTTCAACAGACGATTCCGCTGAGGGAGTATCATCGTCGGCACGTGGGGCTTGTCCCAACTGCGGCCAGAGAGTGGCCAGCAGCGACATGATGACCGCGAGACCTATGATCGATCGAAATCTAGGAGTCCGTCTTGAATCGCGACCATAATGCAGCGACCTGCGAGACCTGAACGAAAACATCAATGCCTTCCGTGCCAAAGAGAGGGACTGTGCCGCGAGCCGACTGGTTATCGTTGAGTTCTTAACTCACTTCACTCATACGCGAGGTAATCTGGTGACCGCTCATCGGCAAGGCAAGCCCACGCTGCGCGATATCAGGAAGAATTGAGATGCCGCTGTCGTCTTCGGTTTTTGGAACGAAGTGTGAGACATCAGCAACACGATGCGATCAGTCTTAAAGAGGCAGGTCTCGTTTCTCTCGTTTTCCCTTCCCTTGCAGGCCAAAACGGGAGCCGATACATTGCCGACCTTCCAATTCCTCGATTTTGATGCCGTAGGACCGACGTCTTCGTTCCCAGGCGCCCCCAAGTGAGTGCGGTGTAAGTCATGGCAAAACAAGTTGTTGCAGTAATCAAGGTGCAGATTCCGGGCGGACAGGCGACTCCGGCTCCACCGGTGGGAACAGCCTTGGGACCACACGGCGTCAATCCGGGCCAGTTCGTGACGCAGTTCAATGAACGGACTCGCGAGCTCAACGGCCTGATCGTGCCAGCTCTGATTACGATCTATAACGATCGCTCTTTTGAGTTCATCATCAAGAGTCCTCCGGCCGCCGTGCTTCTTAAGAAGGCGGCTCAAGTGGCCAAAGGGGCAGCAAACCCCAAGACCGAGAAGGTCGGCGTGGTGACCAAAGATCAGGTGCGGGAGATCGCGGAACGCAAGTTCGAGGATCTTAATGCTCCGAACCTCGATCAGGCGATGCGGATTATCGAAGGAACAGCCCGCAGCATGGGGATCAAGATCGCAGAGTAATCAGCGGTCGGATCCGGCTCTTGTTCAGGCATTTTGGCCTGCGTTGCAACGACTAACTGAGTGGTGAGCGAGATGGCGAAACTATCCAAACGAAAAAGAACGCTGATTGAGGGCACCAAAGACTTGGTCCCGATGGAGATTCCGGCCGCGGTCGGAAAGCTGAAGTCGCTGGAGTCTTCTCTCCCCAAAGGGGTCAAGCCCAGTCGATTCGATCAGACGGTAGAAGTTGCACTGCGTTTGGGGATCGACCCCAAGCGAGCCGACCAGATCGTCCGCGGGTCGATCGTGTTTCCTCACGGAGTAGGGAAGGCAAAGCGCGTCCTTGTGTTTTGCCAAGGGGACGACGTTGCCATCGCCGAGAAGGCGGGAGCCGAATTTTTCGGGGGCAAAGAACTTGCGGACAAGATCAAGGAAGGGTGGCTCGACTTCGACGTTGCTATCGCGACCCCCAGCATGATGGGCATCGTGGGTCCGCTAGGTCGCGTGCTCGGTCCACAGGGGCTGATGCCGTCACCGCGTGCTGGAACGGTGACACAAGATGTCGCGGGGGCAGTCAAGGAATACAAAGCGGGTAAGATCGACTTTCGCTGCAACGACCACGGAATCGTGCATTGCGTTGTCGGCAAGATGTCGTTCGATCAGGAAAAGCTGGTCGCCAACATCTCCGCGTTGGTTGAGATGATTCGGCAACTGAGGCCCAACGCTGCCAAGGGTGTCTATATTCGCAGTGTGACATTGTCGGCGACTCAAATGCCGGGAATTCCGCTGGCTGTGGCCTGAGTCTCTGCCGCCTGGCGCGAACTGAAGGAAACGAAAGGTCTGAGCTATGAGCAAAGAAGTGAAAGGGATGATCATCGACGCCGTTCAAGAACGGCTCGGAGATTGCCGCGACGTGATCGTGGCGAATGTCTCGAAAATCGACGCGATCAAGACGAACAAGTTCCGCCTCGCGTTGCGAGAAAAGGGAATTACTGTTCTGGCAGTCAAGAATACGCTGGCCAAGGTCATTCTCAAAAAGAACGGGGTGCAGCCGCTGGGTGACGTGCTCGAAGGGCCATCGGCACTCGTCTGGGGTGCGGAAGATATTGTTGCGCTGGCCAAGGAGATGACGAAATGGGCTAAGCAACTGCCGGAACTTGAGTTGAAGGGCGGGGCGGTCGACGGCCAGGCAATCAATGCCGAGGGTGTCGAAAAGTTGAGCAAGAGTCCCAGTCGCTTGGAATTGATTGCGAAGGTTCTGGGGCAGTTGCTCAGTCCTGCCGCGAACATTGCTGGGGCGCTCAAGTCTCCCGGTGGGATACTGGCCGGTCAACTCAAGGCGATGGCGGAAAAGGAAGGAGACGCTGCCGCGGAGGCAGCGCCGGCTCCCGAAGCGTGAAATGGAATTCACATGCCTTGAAGTTGCGACGGGGTTTGATTATCGTTCGCGGCTTCCAAATCGGGCGGCTGAACTCAGTGTTTGGACATTCAAAAACAACGGTATTACGCGGCGTTTCCGCGGTTTCTTGACGGGTTTGTGACCCAAGGGGAGAAGTGAAGATGGCGACGGCAGAAGCAACGGAAGCACGCACTTTTAGCGGCAAGGTCAGCGACTTGGCGGAGACGCTGGTCGCCCTGACGATTCTCGAAGCCCAGGAATTGGCGGATTGCCTGGAAGAAAAGTACGGCATCAAGCCCGCTGGCGGAGGCGTTATGGTGGCTGCGATGCCGTCTGGCCCGACTGACGGTGCTCCCGCAGCAGAGGAGCAAACCGAGTTCGATGTCATTCTGACCGGCTTCGGCGAAAAGAAGATTGACGTCATTAAGGTCGTTCGCAACCTCACCAGTCTGGGCCTTAAGGAGGCAAAGGATCTGGTTGAAGGCGTGCCGAAGCCTCTCAAGCAGGGGATTTCCAAGGAAGACGCCGAGAAGGTCAAGAAGGAAGTCGAAGAGGCTGGCGGAACTGCGGAGATTAAATAGCCCGACTGAAATCAGGGATGCCTGGTTGCCGAAGACGGCGGCCGGCATGTGGCGTGGCAGGCAGAAGTGCCAGGGCAGAGCGGCAGGTCTTGTTGGCAACGGCGACGTGGAACTCCCTTGCAATTCGGGAGGGGACTATTCACAATGTCAACTTGGTCGGTTTGCGCGCGTGCGTTGTCCTTGCGAAAGTCCGGGGGGATGTTCGGTTTCAGAGGGCGCAAGGGTTCTGTGCAGCGGGGGTGCTGCTCCCGCGGTGTTGCGTC
The DNA here is from genome assembly GCA_942492405.1 of uncultured Planctomycetaceae bacterium. Lineage (GTDB taxonomy): Bacteria > Planctomycetota > Planctomycetia > Planctomycetales > Planctomycetaceae > JANNSB01. Next base: position 38,337 of record CALOES010000041.1, on the reverse strand, counting down.
CTTGCCGCTGAATCTGAGGAGGGGGATTGGCTTGGAACTTCTCGCAACGAGTCATCGACGACCCAGGAGGGTTCGTCTGCGATTGGGGTTTGAGTATACGAATCAACCCCAGGGCCACGCATGCTGTCGTCGAGTTGCGCTTCATCCCTCAAGAACTGGGTGTTTTATGCGCATGCCGCATTCCATCCATGCTCCCACGATCAGAATGTGATGCTCACCAACAGGATGTGCTTCCGGATTGAAGGATCACTCAATTAAGAATGCCGGGGGCAGGCACGACACCCCCGTTGAAATTCGACAAGGCAACTTTCGTCAGGATACTCAGCATGCCGGTTCGATCGGAACGAATTCTGAAGTTTGACACGACTCGCAACTTCGGAAAGCTTGATGGACAATTCGAGCTTTCCAATCTCACACGCATTCAGACCGAGTCGTACGACCGATTTCTGCAGGCGGACGTTCGCCCTGAGCAACGGAAGAATCAGGGGCTCGAGGAAATCCTGCGAGAGGTTTTCCCGATCGTAAGCAACGACGGGCAGTATCGTCTCGAATATGTTCGCTATCGACTCGGGACACCGAAGTTCACTCCGACCGAGTGCCGTCAACTGCGAATGACGTATGGCAGGCAGTTCCACGTATTGTTCCGCCTGGTCAAGGAGCAGCCCGTCGAACAGGAAGTCTACTTGGGCGACCTGCCGATCATGCTCGGTGGTGGCGAGTTCATTATCAACGGTGCCGAGCGTGTCGTTGTCAGTCAGTTGCACCGTTCGCCTGGTGTCGACTTCATGTTGACGACCGAGCCCGGCGAGCGCAAGGCTTATTCCTGTCGTATCATTCCCGAGCGCGGTAGCTGGATCGAACTGCTCGTTGGGAAGAAGGAAACTCTGGGCGTTAAGATCGATCAGAGCGGCAAGTTCTCGGCCGCCATGCTGATTCGTGCCATGTCGTCCGAATATTCGTCCGACAATGCAATCCTCAAGCTGTTTTACACCGTTAAGAGCACTCGAGTCGTCAAGTCGGACGAAGGAGCAGCACTTGTCGGTGCTTACGCCGCCGAGGATATCGTCTATCCCAGCGGTGAACGTGTCGGTGAGATTATCGTCGAATGCTGTCAGCAGATCAGCAAGGAAGAGGCGGCTGAGATCGCTGAATCGGGTATCAAGAGTGTTGAGCTCGTCATCGATCCCCAAGATCTGCTGATGCTCTTCTCTGTCGCGGAGGATCCCAGCGTCTGTCACGAAGACGCCGTCATGCGGATCTTTCAGCGTCTGCGACCGGGAACCCCGCCGGAACTCGGCAAGGCTCAGGAGTTGTTCCGCGAGAAGTTTTACGACACGAATCGGTATCGACTGGGACGAGTTGGCCGCTTCCGCATCAATCGCAAGTTTCAACTCGATATTTCCGACGACGAAATGTCGCTCAAGGCGATCGATTTCATTTCGTCGGTGCAGTATCTCATCAAGCTGCGAGTGAGCGATCCATCGGCCAGCACCGACGATATCGACAACTTGGGAAATCGCCGGCTCCGTACGATCGACGAACTCGCTTCCGAGGAAATTCGCAAGGGGTTCCTCAAGGTGAAACGCACGGTTACCGAGCGAATGCAACAGCGTGAGGAGACTCAGCAGCTCAATCCCCATTCGCTCATCAACACGAAGGCTGTGTCAGCCGCGATCGACTTCTTCTTCGGGCGCAGCGAGTTGTCGCAGGTGGTCGATCAGACGAACCCGCTGTCGATGTTGACCCACGAGCGCAGACTGTCAGCCCTTGGGCCGGGCGGTCTGAACCGCAAGCGGGCGGGCTTCGAGGTTCGCGACGTGCATATTTCGCACTACGGCCGAATCTGCCCCATCGAAACGCCTGAAGGAACAAACATCGGTCTGATCTCGTCACTGAGCATCTTTGCCAAGGTCGATGACTATGGGTTCCTGATCACGCCGTACCGCAAGGTCAACAACTGTAAGATCACCGACGACATTGAATGGCTGCGTGCCGACGAAGAGTCGAAGGTGTTCGTGGCTCCTGCCGACACCGAAGTCAAGAATGGCAAGATCGTCCAAGATCGTGTCTTGGCCCGGTATCGCAACGACGTCCACTGGGTCGAGGCCAAGCAGGTCGAGTATACCGACGTGGCCCCTTGCCAGATGGTGGGGATCTCCGCCGGTCTGATTCCGTTCCTGGAGCACGACGACGCCAACCGCGCCTTGATGGGATCGAACATGCAGAGGCAGGCGGTGCCGCTGTTGATTTCGGAAGCCCCCATTGTCGGTACCGGCCTTGAAGATCTGATTCCGCAATACTCTGGTATGTCCATGGTGGCGGAGCGATCTGGAAAGGTGACTTACGTCGACGCCGACCGGATCGAAGTCGAGGGCAAACGCTACCCGCTTCGCAAGTACATGGGCCTCAACGAACGAACCTGCCTCAATCAGAGGCCGATTGTCAGCATGGGCGATCGTGTCAAGAAGGGGGACATTCTCGCCGACACGGCTGCGACGCGCGATGGCATTCTGGCTCTGGGGCGCAACGTACTTGTCGCCTTCATGTCGTGGGAAGGTTACAACTTCGAGGATGCCATCATTCTGTCGGAACGGCTCGTGAAGGACGACGTCTACACGTCGATCCATATCGACGAGTTCGATGTCGAGATCCGTGACACGAAGCTCGGTCGCGAAGAGTTCACGCGGGATATTCCCAACGTCAGCGAGAAGGCGCTGCGGCATCTCGATGAGACCGGCATCGTCCAGGTCGGCACGCGAGTTGTGCCCGGCGATATTCTGGTCGGCAAGGTGACGCCGAAGGCCAAGACCGAACTGACGCCCGAAGAGAAGCTGCTGCACGCCATCTTCGGAAAGGCCGGCGAAGAGGTGAAGAACGAATCACTCGAAGTTCCCAGCGGCGTCGAGGGGATCGTCATTCACACCGAGAAATTCGTTAAGCGTCTCAGTCTGTCGGACGTTGAGAAGAAGCGGCATGAACAGGAACTTCAATCGGCCCACCAGGATGGGAACGCTCTGGTGGCAGAAAAGTTTCAGGAATTCATTGTCGAGTTCGACAAGTTTGCCGGACAGCATGTCAAGGACGAGGACGACCGGGAACTTCGCAGCATCGAAGACTCGAAGTTCATCGCCGAATTCGCCCGGAAGTTCGCGCATTGGATCGATGCCTACGAGTTCAAGAAGGTGTCGAAAACCGAAGTTCGCAAACACATGGAGACGAGTTGGTCGATCGTAGAAGACGCGATCGAGGCCGCCGACCGAAAAGTCAATCTTCTGGAACGCGGCGAGCAATTGCCCAACAGCGTTCTGCAGATGGTGAAGGTTTACGTCGCCTCGAAGCGACAGATCTCCGTCGGCGATAAGATGGCCGGACGGCACGGTAACAAGGGTGTGATCTCGAAGGTTCTTCCTGAAGAGGACATGCCCTATCTGGAAGACGGCACACCCGTCGACATCATTCTCAATCCGCTGGGCGTCCCCAGCCGTATGAACGTGGGACAGATTCTCGAAACCCACCTCGGCTGGGCAGCCGGCCGGCTCGGTTTCCGTGCCATCTGTCCTGTCTTCGATGGAGCGTCAGAAGAAGAAATTCAACAGGCGTTGGCCGAGGCGGACTTGCCGACCGACGGCAAAATCCAACTGCACGACGGTCGTACGGGCGAGTTGTTCGAGCAGAAGTCGACGGTGGGTTACATCTACATGCTCAAGCTCCATCACCTGGTGGATGACAAAGTGCATGCCCGCGCCACGGGGCCTTACTCGCTCATCACGCAGCAGCCGCTGGGAGGCAAGGCTCGGTTTGGCGGTCAGCGATTCGGGGAAATGGAAGTGTGGGCCTTGGAAGCCTACGGAGCCGCCTACATCCTTCAGGAACTCCTGACGGTAAAAAGCGACGACGTGGAAGGACGCACGAAGATTTACGAATCGATGGTCAAGGGGGAGAACACACTAGAAGCCGGCACGCCTGCCAGCTTCGACGTGTTGATGAACGAAATCCGCGGACTCTGCCTCAACCTGCAATTGGAGAAGGCCAGAACGTGATTTCGACGTCGGATGGGATCGTCGGGCGTTGGAAACGACGGCTCGACCAAGTCCAAGTGAGTTCAAAGTCCAAAAGTCCAAAGTCAATCGACCGACAGAACTATGAGCACAGGCGAGAGCATTTACGATCGCGTTAACGACTACGGTGCCGTCCGCATTGGGCTGACGAGTCCGCACGACATCCGAAGTTGGTCGTTTGGTGAGGTCAAGAAGCCAGAAACCATCAACTACCGCACCTACCGCCCCGAACGGGACGGTCTGTTCTGCGAACGGATCTTTGGCCCGGAGAAAGACTGGGAATGCTCCTGCGGCAAGTACCGGGGCATGAAGTACAAGGGGATGATCTGCGATCGTTGCGGCGTCAAGGTCACTCACTCCCGAGTGCGCCGCAAGCGGATGGGGCACATCGAACTGGCGGCACCCGTCGTACACATCTGGTTCTTCAAGAGCATGCCCAGCCGACTCGGCGCATTGCTCAATTTGAAGAACTCGTCAATCGAGAAGATTATCTATTTCCAGGATTACGTCGTTGTCGATCCGGGAGACACTCCGCTGCGTCGCGGCCAGACCCTCACAGAGGACGAAGCCCGCGAGAAGCGCGCGAAGTACGGTGCCGATTCATTCATCCTCGACATGGGTGCCGAGGCGATCTACAAGCTGCTCAGTTCGATCGACCTTAAGGGTGAGTCGATTCGGCTCAGGCAGGAATTGAAGGAGACCGGCAGCCAGCAGAAGGCGAAAGATTACGTCAAGCGGCTTAAGATTATCGAGGCGCTACGCGATAGCCCGAACCGTCCCGAATGGATGGTGCTGCAATGCGTTCCCGTGATTCCTCCCGACCTGCGGCCGCTGGTCTTGCTCGACTCCGGTAGTTTCGCCACGAGCGACCTGAACGACCTCTATCGCCGAATCATCAACCGCAACAACCGGCTCAAGAAGCTGGTCGACCTCAACGCGCCCGAGGTCATCGTCAAGAACGAAAAGCGGATGCTGCAGCAGTCGGTCGACGCCTTGTTCGACAATAACCGTTGCAAGCGCCCCGTGCTCGGTTCCTCGAACCGACCGCTTAAGTCGCTCACCGACATGATCAAGGGGAAGCAAGGTCGCTTCCGCGAGAACCTGCTCGGAAAGCGCGTCGATTACTCGGCGCGTTCGGTCATCGTGGTTGGTCCCGAACTGAACCTGCATCAGTGCGGCTTGCCGAAGAAGATCGCCCTGGAACTCTTTCAGCCCTTCGTGATCCGCAGGCTGAAGGAACTCGGTCATGCCGACACGATCAAGTCGGCCAAGCGGATGCTGGAGCGTAAGGACGACGAGGTATGGGACATCCTCGACGAGGTGATCACCAATCACCCGGTACTGCTCAATCGTGCTCCGACGCTGCACCGCATGGGTATCCAGGCGTTCGAGCCTGTGCTGGTGGAAGGGAACGCGATCCGCATCCATCCGCTGGTGTGCAAGGGCTTCAATGCCGACTTCGACGGCGATCAGATGGCAGTCCACCTGCCGTTGTCGATCGAGGCTCAGGTCGAGGCTTCGACGCTGATGATGTCGACGCACAACATTTTCAGCCCGGCAAATGGTCAGCCGATCATTTCGCCGTCGCAAGACATCGTGATGGGTTCGGCCTATTGCACGTTGAAGCGAGAGAATCGTCCTGGTCACGGCATGGTGTTCGCATCGACTCGCGAAGTCATCATGGCATGGCAGCTTCAAAAGGTGGCCCGACACGCCGTCATCAGGCTGCGATTGCCGCGCGACAAGCGCGTCAAGGGAGAAGGGGCCGACGAATACAAGCCAGGCCAGTTGATCACAACGACGGTGGGGCGTGTCTTGTTCAACGAGGCGCTCCATGCAAGCATGTCGTTCTACAACATCACTCTCAAGAGCCGGGATTTGGCGAACGTCATCTCCGACTGTTACCAGGAACTGGGACGCCGCGCGACGATTGAATTGCTTGACCGCATGAAGGAGTTCGGCTTCCAGGAGTCGACGCGCAGCGGAGTTTCGTTTGCGACGAGCGACTTGGTTACTGCCTCGAACAAGGAGAAGGTGATTTCCGGAGCGGAAGCACAGGTTCTCCGGCTGCAGAAGTCTTACGATCGTGGACTGATGACGTCGGGGGAACGGTACAACAAGGTCATCGACGTCTGGACGCACGCCCGCGAAGAAATCACCGAGGCGATGAAGGTCGAACTCGAGCACGACCTCCGCGAGGAAGGTTCTTACGTCAATCCGATCTTCCTGATGGCCGACTCGGGTGCACGAGGCGGAATCGAACAGATTCGTCAGTTGGCGGGGATGCGTGGCTTGATGGCCAAGCCGAGCGGCGAAATCATCGAAACGCCGATCAAGTCGAACTTCCGAGAAGGCCTCACCGTACTCGAATACTTCTCGTCGACGCACGGTGCTCGCAAGGGGCTGGCCGACACGGCCCTCAAGACGGCTGACTCTGGCTATCTGACACGTAAACTGGCCGACATCTGCCAGAACATGGTTGTCACGACCTATGATTGTGGAACCACCAAAGGAGTCATCCGCGGAGTACTCTATCGTGGCGAGAAGGTCGAAGTGAGTCTCGCAGACGCCATTCGAGGCCGTGTAAGCCGAACGAACATCGTCGACCTCAAATCCGACGAAGTGATTGTTCGCGAGGGAGAGCTGATCACCGTCGACATCGCTCGCAAGATTCAGACCATGGGACTGGAGCGTATCCAGGTCCGAAGCCCGATGACGTGCGAAGCCGACTTGGGTTGCTGCCGCTTGTGTTACGGCATGGACCTGTCCACCGGCTCACTGGTGGAAGAGGGTCTGGCAGCGGGTATTATCGCTGCCCAGTCGATCGGCGAGCCGGGCACTCAGCTCACGATGCGAACCTTCCACCAGGGGGGAACGGCGACTCGCGATATCGAAGACAGCGAGATCAAGGCCCGCAAGTCCGGTAAGGTCAAGTTCGCCCGCATGCGAAGCGTCGTCAACAGCGAGGGACAGCATGTGGTTCTCACACGCAACGGAGAGATTACGATTCTTGATCCCAAGGATCGCGAGCTCGAGAAATACACCGTCCCTGCCGGGGCCGTGCTGATGGTCGCCGAAGACGACGAAGTCAAGGTCGAGCAAAAGTTGTGCGTATGGGATCCCCACTCGATTCCCATTCTGGGCGAAGTTGGCGGCCGCGTTCGCTTCGAAGACCTGATCGAAGGCCGGTCGATGAAGACCGAGACCGATGCCACGGGAACTCGGCGGCGAATGGTCGTGGAGCACAAGGCCGACCTGCATCCACAGGTGATTATCGAGGACCAGGCCGGCAAGATTCTCGACTTCTATCACATTCCCGAGCGGGCGAGTATTGAAGTCGATGAAGGCCAGCAGCTTGCGGCTGGTGCCATTATTGCCAAGCAGCCTCGTGAAGCTTCTGGAAATCAGGACATCGTGGGTGGTCTGCCGCGAGTTACCGAATTGTTCGAGGCTCGCAAGCCGAAGGATCCGGCAGTCATCGCCGAGATCGACGGTGAGGTGGAAATCCTTCCCGATAAGAAGCGCGGCAAACGCGTCATCATTGTCCACGGTGCCGATGGACACGATGTGGAACACATGATTCCGCACGGCAAGCAGCTTCTGGTTCACTCGGGCGATCTGGTCAAGGCAGGGGACGCTCTCGTCCGCGGGCCGCTCGTGCCTCACGACATCTTGCGAGTCAGTGGAGAGGAAGCGGTACAGCAGTACCTGTTGCACGAAATTCAGAACGTCTACCGTGCTCAGCGCGTCGCCATCGACGACAAGCACATCGAAATTGTCGTGTCGCAGATGCTCCGCAAGGTGCGCATCGACAACGTCGGCGACACGACGATGCTGCCGGGCAGCGTGGTCGACAAGTACGAGTTCCGCAACGTCAACAACGATCTTCAATCGAAGGTCAGGATCACCGATGCCGGCGATTCGGAGTACCACCCCGGCGACATCGTCTCGGTTAGCGAGGTCGAGGAAGTGAATGCCGAGATCGAGGCAGCGGAGGGTGAGGTCGTCGCTTTCGCGAAACCCAAGTCGTGTTCCGCCAGCACCCAGCTTCTGGGGATCACGAAGGCCGCGGTACAAAGCGAAAGCTTCATTTCCGCAGCCTCGTTCCAGGAAACGACCAAGGTGCTGACCGAAGCCGCGATCGCCGGCAAGGTCGACAACCTGGTCGGTCTCAAGGAGAACGTCATCCTGGGTCACCTGATCCCGGCTGGTACTGGGTTCAAGATTCACCAGGATGCCGAAGTGCGAATTCGTCCCGAAGCGCTGCAGGAGCAGCGCGAAGAGAAGGAACGCATCTTGAAGGCCCGACGCGAATTGCTGGACGAACTCAGCGGCGAATCAACACCCGCCCATCCGGATGACTCCGACAATGATGACGGAGGCGGCCACGTGCCATCGTTCAAGAGTATCTTCCCGGATGACGATGGCACCGATCCCAGCACGCCGCCTCCGGCCTCGACGGTCTGATTTTCGGCGAATCGTACAAGACACGCCCTGCTATTCGTTCGACGAATAGCAGGGCGTAGTCTTGAAATGGTGTCGGACGGCGATTTTAGCCAGGCTCTACATCAACCCGCGGCGGTTGAGTTCCGACATCACATCCTGAACGATCCGGGAAACATCGGACTTCGACGGGGCGTCGTCTTGCCAGGGGGAGCAGCCTCCGATTGGCTGATCGGTATAGCCGTGAGCGGCGAGGAGACATTGCAACGTTCGGCTTAGCAGTGACAGGTCTGCTTGCTGTCGATCCGACATCGGTTGCCGACCGGTACCCATCTTGAAACCTCGCAGCGTGGCAGCAGCCCGAAACCCGTCAGGAAACTCGGCCTGATACAGCATCGAGTCGAAGAGCGTCACCAGGTCGTACTGAATTCGACGGGCTTCATCGAGTTGGCTGGCGAGCGTCAGGTCGTACAGCCGCCGAGTCAGCTCGGGAACGACGCCGCTGGAGGCATTCGTGCCTCCGTCGCAACCGACCAATAGCATCGGCATCAACGCGGCGTCCCACCCCGTGAGGAAGCTGAACTCCGGACGATTCGGCCGCACTGCCTGAATCATGCGAATCATATGCGGTATCTCGCCCGAGGAATCCTTAATCGCCACGATCCGCTCACATTCCTCGCTCAGCCTCTGCACCGTCGGCACATCGATCGGGCTGGCGAACATCGGGATGTTGTACAGCGTCACATCGATGGGTGTGTTCTTTCCGATCTCCTTGAAGTAGGCATACACCGCCTGCGGCCCCAGCTTGTAATAGAAGGGGGCCACGATCGCGACCGCCCGCACTCCCAGCGATGCATAGTGCTCGCACGCCCGCAACGTCTCGCGAACATTGGCCTCAGCCGCCCCCGCCAGAATCGGCACCCGCCCACGCACCTGATCGGCAATGATTTCGACGATCCGCAGCCGCTCAGGAAATGTGAACCGCGTAAACTCACCGGTCGACCCGTTGGGATAGAGCCCATGCACTCCCCGTTCGATCAACCAGTCGACGTATCGGCGGAGTTCATGTTCATTGATCTCCCCACGGTTATCGAGGGGGATGAGATTCGGCGTGAAGATACCAGCAAGTCGTTCAGCAGGCATGGTCGGGGCAAGTCGGGGGCAAAGCACGTTGTTTGAATCCGTGGTGGAATGCTGGGATCGTAGCAGCCAACTCGACACGGGGCGAGATGCATTCGTCACATCGTAATTTGTGGCGGCCCGCACTGGATTCTGCGAGAATCCGACCAAGAAAGCCTTCAGTATCGCGTAAATAGCGTGAAGGGAGCCTCCATGATTCGATCTCATCAGTTCGCCGGGTCGTTGTGTCTTGCCGTGTTGTCGGCGTCTCTGGCTTTCGTGGATTCCGCTTTTGCGGACGACATGGACGAAAGCGCAGCCGTCACGGTGCATGTGGTCGATGAAGCCGGCAACGCTGTGGCGGATGCCATCGTCGAGTGTCGTAACTGGCAAAGCGAGTCGGCCGAAGCCGTGACCGATGGCGATGGCAGGGCGTCTCTCAACATTCCCGACGGGGGCGATCGATTGTTGGTCCGCAGTGCCGAAGGCAGTGAGTTGGGTTACAAGTATTTTGGTGGTCAAGGGGAGAACGGCGACATCGAGATCACGCTCAAGCCCGCAAGGGTGCTCGATCTCAGCGCTCTGTTCGAGGGGCAGCCCGTTCTGGGTGCCACTGTCGAAGTCCATGTCAGCTATCGCCCGATTGCCGTGGGGACGACTGATGACGAAGGGCGATGCAACCTCGCGATTCCGCAAGATGCCATCATTCAGACGATCATGATCTTTCGCTCGGGTGTCGGCTTCGCGGGGTTCACTCGCGGCAACGAATACTATTCCTTGACGAGCGACGACAGTCCTGATGAGTATCAATTCGAATTGACCGCCGCCACGCGCATCGCCGTGCGGGTCGAAGATCGTCAGCATCGCCCGGTCGAAGGTGTGACGGTTTATCCCTGGCTGATTCAAATGCCGGGCGAAGCGGAGACGCTCAACATGGGAGCCGCCGGCAACATGACGTCAACGACGAACGATCGCGGCGAAGCGGTCTTCGACTTCTTTCCCGAAAACGCCGAGTACATCGCCTTCGGAGTCAAGGCCGACGAAGACTTCCACACGCTCTCAAATGCTTATTGGCGATCGAACTCTCCCGGTAACGTTGTGGTCATTGAGGTCTGGCCCCTAGTTTCAGTCGCGGGTGTCGTATTGAACGTTGATGGCACGCCCGCCTCCGGTATTTCGCTGCTGATCGACGGCAATGGGCCTCAGAACAGCAGTGTTCGTGAACAGACTGTCACCGATGGCGAGGGGCGATACGAGTTTCGCGTTCCTCCCGATCATGCTTATATGATCGGAGTGACGAATCCTGCAAAGGCGGCCTCATCGATCAGCGGCTTTGTCGTTCCTGATGAAGGGACGATTGTGATGGAGGCCATGCACCTCACGTCCGGCACAACATTTCGAGGCACGGTTCAATCGGATGGCGAACTCAACAGTTCATCGTTGGCTGTCATCGAGAGGCAAGCCGAATCGCAGATGTTCGTCATCAATGGGCAGCAGGAATACCTCCAGTCCCGCGCGACGCGTGCAGCGGGCATCAATGCCGAGGGCGAGTTCGAAATCCTCCTCGGCCCCGGGAGTTATTATGCCTACTACACCGGCGGCGACACGTTCGGTCCCGAGTTCTTCGAGTTTGAAGTGACGAATCAAACGGAGATTACGCACGATTTCTTGATTGAATCGGTTTACACTGCTGAGCTTGTCGGTCGTGTGATGCGCGAAGTCGATGGCAGCCTGGAGCCAATGGCTGGCGTCACGGTGACTGGCGTGCAAATCAATCCGCAGTCTTATCCCGATCCGGCTGCGGTCAGTGATAACGACGGTCGATTCGTAATGAACTGGCAACCGGGCACGATGTTGTTGCATGCGATGAGTGAAGATGGTGCCTGGGGAATCACGCATATGCTCCAGGGAGAACCGGAGGAGCTGGAACTCGTTCTGCTGCCGACGGCGTCGGCGTTCGGCCAGATGCTTGGTGAAGGGAAGCCGTTGGCGGGGTTCAAGTTCGATTGTCAAATTCAAGTCGATTTGGGAAGCGGTTCGTCAACAAATCGTTTCGGCGGCAAAGTCGAGACCGACGACGAGGGGCGTTTCACGATCGAACACCTCATTCAAGGGCAACGCTACTGGTGTTCGCATCATCTGGGGTACTCGTACTACAACGTCACCGAGATCACGGCAGCCGACGCCACTGCGATCGATCTGGGCCAACTGGAATTCGACGGCGACAATCGCGCGCGGACGCCGGTCGAGCGGATGAACGATGCATTTCTGACGCATCTCGATGTCGATCGTCACTTCCTGATCGCGCTGGATGATGCGCGAGTCCAGCAGCAACATGTTCTGGTAATCGTCGGCCATCGAGACGACGCGGCGGTGCGGAACCTGTTTCGCCTCTTCTTCGAGGAGTTCGATTTCTGGGATGAACGCAGTCAGTCGCCGCTGCGAACACGACTGCACGACTTTGAACTATGCGGGATCGAGGTGAGCGACGTTCTCGTTTCCGACGGCTTGCCCGACGAGATTCAAACGGCAGTGGGCGGCGATCACCCGGCATTGATCATAGTCGATACCGATCGAGCCATTCTGGGGAATACTGTCTTCGAATGCCTACATTGCCGATGACGCAACGCTGGACGAGTCGGCAATTCACTCGTTTCTCGATGCCCATCAGCCGGAAGATCTCGATGCCGAGCAGTCTCTGGAGGAGGCGCTCGACGAGGCAGCCTCATCCGAATCTCCTCGTGTCATCATCGTTCACGAAGTTGATACGTTTTTGGCGAAGTCGCGCAGGCTGTCGCGTTTCTTCGAGCACAATGCCGAACAGCTCGGCGAGCATTGCCGCACTGCTGGAGGCGTTCCCGAGCGATCAGTCGCAACGAACGTCGCCAGTTGCGGATGACGCAGGGTTGATGACAGCCGATGGCGAACTTCTGGAGGCCCTGGCCCCCGCCCAAGCGACTCGAACAGTTCTTCAGCCTGTTCCGCGAACAAGTCGCCGGCATCAGCGAAGAACAAATCGGATTGGCGCGCGCTCCAGCGGAACAGCAGTTGGGTTCGGACTGATGACAGCCGATCGCAGCTGTCCACTCGTGCGAGACTCGGCTCGATGACGCAGCACTTTGACAGGGTGTTCGACGACTTTACGACCCCTCAAACTTAAGGAGCTGTCGGGCGACCCAACCCGAACTCGAAAAATACGTCAGGCACTGGCAGACCGAGTCCCGCCGTTTGATGGAACCTGTCACAGTTGTGGCGTGGCGCCAGCGAACATGTTCCCGGCATTCAGTGAACAACAGCTTGGACGATGGCGAGCGTCCCTGCAACGGACGCAGCCGTTTGGGTTTCAGTAGGGTATTCATCTGGTTCGCATCTGTAGTTCGTCGCCGATCAAATCCGTATTCGTGTCCAGACAGCGAATGTCTGGGCGACTGGATGGCTGTGACGCGCTCAGATGCGGAAGACGAATATGTCTTGCAAGTGGGCAAGATGACGCCGATGGTGCGCACCGCAGCAACAGTCTCCTGCACTTAGATCAACTTTTCGCGCAGCGCATACAGGGCGAGTTCCACGCGGTCCCTCATGCCGAGGCGGTTCATGATGCGGTACTTGTGGCTTTCGACGGACTTGGTCGAGAGGTGCATCTGCTTGGCGATGTCTTTCACGCGGTGGCCGAGCGCGATCTGCCGGAGCACTTCGATCTGGCGATCGGTCAGCATGGCGAGGGCCGATCGGCGTTTCACGCGGACACCCTCGCGGCCGATGATCAGGCGTTCGGCGATCGTCGGGCTGTAACACGTTTCACCGGCGTCGGCCCGCTGCAGGTATTCGACGAGTTCGCTGCTGGCAATTGCTTTCGAGAGGCAACTCACATCGTACTGCACAATCTGCTCAAGCAGCCGGTCGGTCGGCTCTTCGGTCAACACGACCAGATGCGACTCGTTCAAGCGGATGGACAATGTCCTCAGCAACTTGTCGATAAGGATCGGTTCCGCGACCGGATCGACCAGCACCAGCGAAGGCTGCAGCCGAGCGACAAGGGCCACACTATCGGCCGAAGCGACCTCGGCCGCCAGCACCTGAAACCCAGGAGCCCCCGCCAGGAGTTTGGCGAGTCCGTCGGCCATGATTTGATAGGAATCGAGGACAACGAGAGAAATCGCCCGTTGCGAGACAGGCGGCGTCGCAGTCGACAACATCACTCACCTCCCTGGAGTGCGGATTGACGAACATCCCTCGCTATTCGCCCAAGCTGCAAACGGCAGGCTGGCAGGGCAGAATCGAGAAGGGTCACGCGGAGAAAACTCCGTTGCCACGAAGGATTCCCCGTCGAGGTGCGGGAATATACTTCACACAAGGCAATCGACGCGACATCAGAATCTGGGCCGAAACGTGCGGGTTTCAGCATAAGTACGGCGACGCTCGCGGCATCACGCTTCGATGGAGCGCGCCCGCAAGTAAGGAATCTCGGCAATCGGATCGGTTCCGCGCGGTGGCCCGGCGGTGTCGCGAGAACTGTCGAGCAGGCCGTGCTCGGCGAGCAAGACGACCAGGCGGATCAGGTTGGCGACGCCCGTGACTTTGACGATGCGTTGCCTGCGAGCCTCGATCGTTCGTCTGCTGACGGTCAAACGGGCAGCGATTTCCTTGTTGGTTAAACCGTCGAAGAGGAGTCGCATCACTTCCCGCTCTCCGTCGGACAGCTTTCCGAGTTTGCCGCGCAGGTCGCTTTCGCGATGGGTTCGAACTCGCAGACGCTGGCTTTCGTGGACGGCCTGATGCAGGGTGAGCAACAGCGTCGGCTCGCTGCAAGGATACTCGAGCACCGAAAACGCCCCACGGCGCATCAGTTCGACGCCTGTCGGCACATCGAGGTTTGCCGACCAGATGATGATTGGAAGATCGGGGAGTTTACGCCTGAGTTGAGGGACAAACTCCATGGCGCATTCCATCCCGGGGAGCACGCTCGTGATGAGGCAACGCGCATCGGTTTGCGTCCGTGACTCATCAATCACTTCGCGCACACTCTCCGCCCGATGAATCACGCCTTCGAGTTGAATCACGATGGGGGCGAGTGTCCGCTCGGCCTGCGGTTCGTTATGCAGCAGGTACACCTGCATGGGATCCATCCAATTCCGCACCGTCACTTCAATCATGTTCAGCAGTTAAGGCAGTGTACCGCAATGAAGATGATCGGGTCAACATGTTACTGAACTCAATTATAGTATTAAGAAGCGCGACTGAAATGTGCTCAGTCTCCAGATGCCCGGCACCGGTCAGAGACAGCACGTTCGCTTGATTCCCGATCCCATCCGCGACGGCAGCCACCCACTACAGCCACAACATCCTTGCGCTGCAACGGTTCGGCAAAGTTGACTTCACCATTGCCGGGACATAGCCTGCCACGGTCCGCCTGCGATTCGATTCACGAATCGGGCGAGGCAGATATTGCCGTTCGATCTCATCCCTACCGTGCGATGCGACGTATTTGAAAGACGCTCCATGAAACTTTCGCCCACGCTGCACCGAATCTGCTGCTTCGTCCTTCTGCTTGCCGGCTCGATGCTGGTGATCGCCGGTTGCGGCGGAAGCAGTAAGCAGCGGATCGTCATCCTCACCAATGGTCCCGATCCGTTCTGGGATACCTGCGAGTCCGGCGCGAAGGCAGCCGAAGCCGCGTTGGGCCTGGCGGAGCTGGGTTACGAAGTCGATTTCCAGCGGGGCGACTTCACCGATCAGGCCCAGATCGACAAGCTCAAACAGTATGCTCTGGCGGGTGACATCGCGGCGATCGGCATCTCCGTCTACAACCCGGAAAGCCTCGCAGTCGCGGAGGAGTTGAGAGGCCTGCAGGCGGATGGCATTCACGTCATCACGATCGACGGCGACCTCAACAACGATCAATATCGTGACGCTCGGTATGCCTACTTGGGAACCAACAACCTGATTGGAGGAGGCGAACTGGGCCGCGCCGCGGGGGCACTGAATCCCGAAGCCAACTTTGCCTTTTTTGTCGGCAACGACGGGGCGGCAAACGCGATCGAACGCATGCAGGGCTTCGTCGACGGTATTGGGGATCAAGCCACGGAAGTCGAGCGTCTGGCCGATGGTGGGGATCGATCGCAAGCACGCTCCAATGTCGAAAGCACGCTCTCGAGGCACGAAGAAGTCGACATGCTCGTCGGCATCTGGGCCTACAACACTCCACAGATTGTCAACGAGATCACCGAACAGAATCTCCGCGACCGCATGCACGTCCTCTGCTTCGACGCCGCCTCGGATGCCATCAAGGGAATGGAAGATGGTAACGTCGATGTGATGGTCGTGCAGAATCCCTATCAGATGGGATACGAAGGGGTTCGCATGATGCTGGCCATGATTCAGGACGACAAGACCGTGATGAACGAAATGCTCCCCAACTACGCTCAAGAAGAGGAGCGAGACATCTTCCGTACCGAACTGCGTGTCGTCGTGCCTGAAGGGGAGACCCCGATCACTCGCGACCTGTTTGAAGAAGAAACCATCTACTTCACGCTGCCGGAATTTCGAGGCTGGCTCGCCGAACGCGGTCTGACGAGTTCGTAGGAGTTCGTATTCTCCAGTCTCTTTTGTCCCCATTGGCTCCGCTGACCGCGGGTTGAACATCTCCTTCGGTGACACGTCGGCATGAACTCCCTATCCGAGAACGAGCCTGGCGTCGCGGCTGAACTGTGGAGGAAATGCGGCAACGAAGTCGGGTTGATACTCGCCATCCTGTTGGTCGTGGGACTGGCGACACCCTTCAGCCGTGCCTATCAGAACAAGCCCGTCGAGTGTTCGCAGAACGTGCTGAACAAGACGGCGATGCTCGGCATCTTCGCTCTCGGTGCCGCCACGGTGATTATCGCCGGCGGGATCGATCTCTCCGCTGGTTCGGTGATCGCGCTCAGCGGCACACTGTTCGCATCGGTGATTTATCTGGGTTCGCCGCGCGAACTCATGGAGAGCGGAGCGTTCTCGGATCCGAAGACGGAACTCGTGTCCGCATGGGTCGTCGCGCTGGCAACCGTCGTGACAATCGTCAGCGCGCTGATGATCGGGACATTTCATGCCTGGTTGATCACCGTGATTCGCCTCCCACCGTTCGTTGCGACTTTGGCGTCGTTGGTCGGGTTGCGCAGCCTCGCGGAACTGATCAGCGAGCAGGCGGCCGGCGGTACGACGGTACCGATGAGCAACCCCGTCTTGTTGTCCGTGGGCAACGTGCGCTGGTGGCTCCCCGTCGCGTTGTGGATCGTGATCACCGTTGTCGCCTGGTTCGTGATGAGCCGCACGATCATCGGCCGTCACATCTATGCGATGGGAGGGAACGAACAGGCGGCAAGACTAAGCGGTATCCGTACCGATCTGCTCAAGTGGCTGGCGTACTGTATGAGTGCCGTCACTGCCGCGATCGCGGGCATCCTCTACACCTGCTACATCGGGACCGCAGCGCCCGCGACCGATGCCATGGGGTACGAACTGTTTGCCATCGCCTCGGCTGTTGTCGGCGGATGCAGTCTCGCGGGTGGAATCGGCACTATCGGCGGCGTCGTGCTCGGGGCTCTGTTCCTGCGAGTCGTGATCGACGTTGTCGAGAAGACGATCGGCAATCCCGACAAGATGGAAGGCCTCGTGGTCGGCGTGATGGTCGTGCTAGCCGTCGCCTTCAATGAACTGCGTTCGTCGGGAGGCTTCCGCAAACACTACTTTTCCGGCTGGCTCGGCACCTGCAGTGTCGGAGTTCTGTCGATTCTCGCAGGAGTGGTGACTTTCGTCATTCTCGCCCTCGACAACGACATCTCGCATCCCGGCTGGACCGGAATCGCCGTGGGAGGAGTGACGTTCGCCGTACTGCTGACCAAGCTGCTGCTGGAACGACGGCAAACGCTTCGCGAACAGCAAGGTTAGCGATACAAGTCGGCCCGTAGTGGAGTCTGTAATCGCCGATTCCCCATTGATCTTCTCATACCGCGCGCATACCGTGGATTCATGCGGATCACGCTCCTCCTTTCGCTGATCTTCTCGGTTCTCGCAGCACCGGTCGCGATGGCGGTGAATGCATTGCCACGAGGTAATGCGGCTTCTGTGGTCAAGGAGTATTCCTGCTGTTCATCCTTGGGAGCGGATCAAAACCGTTGTTGCTTGCAGTCGAATGGCGACCGGATTCTGAAATCAGACTGTTGTCAGAGTTCAAATTGCCAGGACATGAGCTGCCATTGTCCGAGTTGCCCATGCGGGCAATTGCTGCCGACCCACTACTGGTCAGTCGGCGACACGGTTATTCTCAATGTGAATCTCGAAGCGCGGATCGGAATCGCAAGTGACGCGATCGATCCCATCTTCTGGGAACCGAGTGCTCCCGTGCCCAAGGCGCTGGTGTGACGAACTGGGCGATTGCCCAATGGCAATTGCCGACCGTTTTCGTCTCGCCTCCGCGTGCGATTGCATTCCCGTGTAGGGAAAGCCATGCGTCGGTGATAAACACGACAGCGGCGCTGGCCGCTGAACCATGGGAGATATTCATGTCTATGATTCAAAGTGCCGCGATCGCGGCCATGCTTCTGGTACTGCTGGGCGGCTTCGCATCTCTGATGGCGGCCGGCAATGGAGGCCAGACGGCCAACTGTTGCTGCCTTGTCGATGGAGCTTGCCCGGGCTGTGGAGATTGCACGTCGTGCGCCGACTGCCCGTGCTGTGATTTCGGCGACGCAGCCTGCTGTGCCAACGGAGACTGCTGTGCCGGCCAGGCTGCCTGTTGCCTGCCGACGGCTCGGGAATGATCCGTTCGCAGACTGCGGTTCTGAACGGATCCGCGATCATTGAACACCGGACGGTTAAAACGTGAGTTTTGTTCGCCATCGACTGCATTCATTATCCGGTCGAGGGCTACAAGTGTCCGTCTTCGTTCGTGGATCCCAAACAAGCAGCCCGGTCCTCAAGGCCGGGCTGTTTGCGAATATGAAATGCGACGGATTGAGTCTGTACCGCATGGCATGCCGACGACCTAATTGCGGATGCCATCAAACATTGCCGTGGAGAGGTAGCGCTCTCCGGAGTCGGGGAGGATGACGACGATCGTCTTGCCTTCGCTTTCGGGGCGGGCGGCGACCTTCAGCGCGGCGACCATGGCGGCCCCGCAACTGATGCCACAGGTGATGCCTTCGACAATGGCAATGCGGGGAGCCATCTCAAAGGCTTCTTCGTCGGTCACTTGAATCACTTCGTCGACCAGGCTCGTATCGAGGTTGTCGGGGATGAATCCCGCGCCGATTCC
The DNA here is from genome assembly GCA_942492405.1 of uncultured Planctomycetaceae bacterium. Taxonomy (GTDB): domain Bacteria; phylum Planctomycetota; class Planctomycetia; order Planctomycetales; family Planctomycetaceae; genus JANNSB01. The sequence continues at coordinate 19,425 of CALOES010000041.1, read as the reverse complement.
CTGAATCTTGTGCTTCCCCGGCCCCCCGCCGGAAATCACCGGACTGTTCGTCGGCTCGACGGCGACCGAGTGGAGCGACTTCTTCTTCTCTTGTTCGAAGTAACGCGAGATGCCGGTGATCGTCCCCCCCGTGCCGACGCCGGCGACCAGAATGTCGACGTTACCACCTGTGTCTTCCCAGATTTCGGGGCCGGTCGTCTTGAAGTGAATCGCCGGGTTAGCGGGATTCTTGAATTGTTGCGGCATGAAGTAGCCCGACTTCTGCGAGAGTTCCTCGGCGGCCTGAATCGCCCCTTTCATTCCATCAGCACCGGGAGTGAGCATCAGTTCGGCTCCGAATGCTCGCAGCATCAGTCGACGTTCGATCGACATGGTGTCGGGCATCGTCAGCGTCAGCGGGTAACCACGCGAAGCACACACGAAAGCGAGGGCAATGCCGGTGTTGCCGCTGGTCGGCTCGACGACGTGCATCCCTTTTTTGAGTTTGCCCGACTCTTCGGCGTCCCAAATCATGGAAGCCCCGATGCGGCATTTCACACTGTAGGCCGGATTACGGCCCTCGATCTTGGCGAGGACGGTCGCCTTAAGTCCCTCAGTGAGACGATTGATGCGAACCAGTGGTGTACGGCCAATTGTTTCGGAGTTGTCGCTAAAGATCGGCATGAGTGGCGTCCTTCCACAGAGTGTGAGGTTGGGATGTCGAGGAACCTGCGAATCAACCGTTAAGTCATTATGCGAAATGAACACCTGACCGTGAAGTGAGGAACGGGAAATGGCATACGGGAGATCGTTCCAGGCGGATGGCGATTGGCGATCGGCAATAAGCAGAGCGGCGGGCTTCTCAATGCCTGCGAGATCCAGGATACTCTTGCCTCAACAGACAGAACCCCTCCTGGAACGCCGCAAACTGACAATGCTCGCCGGCCCGATCTTTCAACGCGAAGTACTCATCTCGCCGAGGCACTGGAGGCATTTCGTGCTGCGGGCCGGGTATGTCGGCGCAATCATCATTCTAATCTACACCGCCGCCCAGGTGACATTTGGGTTTCAGTCTCCCCGCACCATCGGCGGCATGGCCCGATTCGGCCATTTCGTGTTCCAGGTGATGTGTATCGTGCAATTGGCCTTGGTTCTGGCGGCTTCGATGCTGTTCTGCGCGGGACGAGTGTCACAGGAGAAGGACCGTAGAACGCTCGTTCTATTGTTGATGACAGACTTGCGGAGCAGGGAGCTGGTTCTGGGGAAGCTCTTGTCGGGCCTACTCCCCGTCGCGGTGCTCGTCGGCGTTTCCATCCCTTGTTTCCTTGCGGTGAAACTGCTGGGAGGCATCAGCACGGGACAAGTGCTCTGGTTTGAGCTCCTGTGCGCGGCGCTGGCGCTCGCAGCCGGCAGTTGGGGAGCACTGGTCGGATTCTGGAGGGATAAGACGTTTCAAACTCTGGCCGTCACGGTACTGGGAGGCGTGCTTTTTCTCGGCACGATCGAAGGCATCTCACTCCTGGGTGGGGATGGGTCGGCACTGACTGCTGCATCGAGGGTACTGAATCCGCTACATGCGTTGCGCGTCATTCTTGATCCGCTCACTTATTCGGATGAAGGGGGACTGGCCATGGCGGTGCTTCCCACCGTCTTGGGACTGGCGGGGTTCGGCGTGGCCCTCATCGTGTTGAGTTCGCTGCGGGTGCGTGTCTGGAATCCGACGAGATCGGTCCATGCTCACGCCAAGGCCGAGCAGCAGGCAGATGTCTTTCGCAAGCGGGCGCGAAACGTCTGGCAATGGCCGATCGTCTGGCGAGAAATGCAGACACGGGCCTACGGTCGCAAGACGATCTTCATCAAGTTGGCTTATCTCGTCTTTGCAGGAACGCTTTTGTGGACGATGCGCGGCGGAGAGGATGCCGAACTCGTGTTGGGTGTCATCCGGCCGGAAGGATTCGCGTTCGTCGTGGTCGCACTTATCAGCCTGTTGCTCATCAACGCACAGACCGTTACGGCATTGACCTCCGAGCGAGATGGCCAGACGCTCGAACTGCTGCTGGTGACCGAAGTGACCGCTCCGGAGTTCGTCTTCGGCAAACTCGCGGGCGCGCTCTACAACGCGAAGGAACTGATCGCCGTTCCCATCTTGTCGATCTACTGGCTCCGCTGGTCGGGCTTCGTGGACGGAGAAGGGGCCGTGTTTTTGATACTGGGTTTCGTCACACTGGTGCAGTTTGCCGCAATGCTCGGCCTGCATTCCGGGCTGGGTTACGATGTTTCTCGGCAGGCGATCATCAATAGCCTGGGGACGATGTTCTTTCTGTTCATCGGGGTCTTCGTGTTGATGGTGCTGATCCTCGAGGCCCGGGCATCGTTCGCGTTGCAGTTCGTCCCATTCCTTGCCTTCATCTGCGGTGGGAGTTTTGGACTTTGGTTTTCGCTCACTCCCAAGAACCCGTCCCCGGCGTTCATGATTGCGGCCGTCGCGCTGCCATTCTTGACGTTTTACGCGGCGTCGAGTTTCATGCTGGGGCACACCATGGCGACACTGCTGTCGGTGCTGGTCGCCTATGGATTCCCGGCGGTGGCGATGTTGATGCCGGCCATCAGCAACAACGACTTCGATGCGATGCTCGGCCGTGCCACGCTCGACCAGTAGTAAAGGACCACCGCGTCGGTAAGCGACCCTGTTCAGGCTGGAACCGAGGACATCGATTCGTCGGCGACTTGCTCGTCGTCAGATTCATCGAGTTCGGTAGTCGCCAGTGCAGGCGAGGCAAGCCACATCGTCAGCACCACCTTGTTCCCTTGATCGCTGAAGACGACTTCGTCCATCAGTGTGCGCATCATCATGATCCCGCGTCCGCTCGGGACGTTGAGACGGTCTTCGCGGCTTGGGTCCGGCAGATTGACAACGTCGAAGCCGGGTCCCTCGTCTTCGATGCTGAATTGCACACGCTCTCGGTTGACGTCGACGCCGACTGTGACCTTGCGGTCTCCGTAGAGTGGATTGCGTCGGCGGGCCGCAATCAGTTTCTGGTACGAATCGTCCTCGCGTTCCCGCAATTCGGAACTGACTTCGAGATTGCCGTGAATCATCGCGTTGAGCAGGGCTTCCTCAACCGCGATGCCGATCTTCATGCGCGAAGCCGATTCGACGCACACGACGCTGACGGCGTCCAGCAGTTGCTCGACGATCGCGGAGACAAATCTTGTATCGTTTTCGACTGCGAATTCCTGTCGATGGCTGATTCTGCGGCGCATCAACTTCATTTCGATTTGCCGGGCGCGTTCTTGATTTAACACCGACTCGACTTCATTCACGAGGACTTCGTTGATCTCGCTCTTGCAGACATACGCCTGTGATTGCAGACACAACTTCGCCACATCACGGGTTTCGTCAATACGGTCGCTGAGGATGATGACCGGAAATTCCGGGTCGATGTCCCGTGCACGCCGCATCAGAATCGTGGAGCCTTCAAAGCAATGGGCCGGCGAGACAATTAGCAGGTCGCAGGGAAGATGTTCCAGAATCTCCAACCCCTGTTCAGGGGACGATGCGGTCACCACAGACCAGCTTAGCTTCGACTCAAGTCGTCGCACAGCCAGTCGGCGGTCCACCTGAGAGTGGTCGACAAGCAGAATTGTAGTCATGGCCGATCTCGGTCCCACGAGGGAAAATGGAGTGAAGATGCCAGATCCATGTGCCCACTCGTGCCAAACGTAGGTCACTTCGCCGCTCTTCACGCAGGGCAAGGCGATTCCGCCTGGAATCAAAGCGTTTCCAGCGACGACTTTGCCGAGAGGAACGGTCGTAAGGAACCCGACTGCACCCTGTGTAAACGCCCGTCCACGTCAACAGCGCGCGCCTCGAACGGTTACAACGTCTGGGACGACTGCTTGGAGTCCTCGGCTGCCGCCTCGGCTTGGGAGTCGTAAAAGCGATTGGCGACGAAGTGCTCGCCGCAGAAGAAGACAATCGCCAGGACCAGGATGAAGGGGAACATTTCCTGGCCGATGTCGGAAGCTTGAATCTCCCCCTGCAGTTCCTCGATGGAACGGGCGACGTGGTAGGAGTCTTCTCCCAGCAACTCGTTGAGATCGTCGTCGAGCAGACGCGTGAAGTCGCTCTCGCCCGCAGGCGGATTCAGGCTGAAGCCGGTCAGCAATTCCCTGCGGTCGTCGCGGGTCAGCAGGTCATAGTTTCCTATAGCGTCGAGATCCTCGATGACGAGCGTAGCCTCCCCCGGCCTCAGTGTCTCGTCGTGCTGCTCGAACCCCGGTTCTCGCAACAGGAAGGTCCGCTCCTCGGGGAGTGCGCCAATCACGAGAAAGGGATCTTCACCCGCTGTGTAATTCAGCACGACATCGGAGCTTCCGGCAAGATGTTCGGTCATCTGTTCCGCGAACGCCAGAAAGGGCCAGACCACTGCAAGCGTTAGGCTGGGGAAGTTGTTCCAGCGATGTTCCTTAAGGTCGACATCGCTGGTAAACATCACCACGCGCCCTTTGCCATGCACTCGCTCCAGCAGCGCGGGTGATTGATCCGCGTCGGTGAAGGTCATTAAAACCGTCGAGCCCTCCGCGGGATCGACTCTCCAGAACTTATAGAAGATGTGATCGTTCTCCATGATCGACACTCCGTCAGTATAGTCGCGGTATTTGCGCAGCAACGGATGATTCACGTCGTCCAGTGAGAGTTGGCCACGATTGATGAGTCGCCAAGTATCAAGTGCCGCAGGCAGGAACACCTGCGCCTGCGCCCGATTGTACGACTGGACCGGTAAGATCGCCTCGCTTCCCAGAAAGACGCCCAGCCCTCCTCCTTCTTCCACGAATTGCCCCAACCTGTGCCAGTTGGCGTCGGAAATATCGGGGACGTTGATTAGATAGATCACGTCGACGCCCCCGAAGGGCTGGTCCATTTGTGTTTGAGGCCGAAACTCGACATCGAACTTGATGTTGTCGGTCGGATTGAGAGCAAACAACCAGTTGTCTGCGTTGGCCATATCCGGCGCAAAGACCAGCACCCGAGGAGGTTCACCCACCTCGACTGTAAAGTGCCGCGCATCATCGACATCGAGCGGGTCGCTCGACACGAGGCGGATCTCTCCATGCAGCACCGGGCCGGTCAGTCCCGTGAGGGGTGGAAACTGAATCTGTTGAGTCACGTCCCCCAGTAACGGCACTTCCTGCTGCCCATGTTCGGCCAGATTTCCCGCGGAGTCGGCCAGGTAGAGTTCCGCGATCGTCCTGCGGTCCGCCATGCCCCTCGGCGTGATCGTCGCGGTTACAAACAAGCTTCCGCCGATCGGGATGCGTTGCCTCGACAAGTCGATCTCGGTGATCCCCAGGTTCTGAGGTTCCAACACTCCGACGTCGACCAGGTAGATCTTCAAGTCTTCAAACTCCGCAATCTCACTCTTCAGGATACGCGACCCCGCAAAACTCCACGCACTGCGGGCCAGATCGGTGAAAATGTAGATCCTGCGCACGTAACGGTCGTGACCGGCTGAGGCAACGTCATCAGCGGCATCGATCCCCAAGTCTTCGAGAATCCCCTCCCGGTCGCTCCGCTGCTCGAGGATCGCACTGCGGATTCGATCGCCGATCGCGTAAGCCACCGAATGGACTTCCAGAGCCTCGATTCGTTCTTGTGCGGCATTGAGCGTCGGCTGAAACAATAGTGGATTGTCGGACGAATTCTCGGCCACTGCCACGCGGCTCCCCGCCGGCAGTTCACTGAGATGGTCGAGGGCCAGCCGCTGTGCCTCTTCCAGTCGTGTTCGCCCTTCGAATTGATAGCCCATACTCAGGCTGGAATCGAAGAGGAAGACGGCTGCCACGGGAATGTCGAGTTGACGCGTCGTTGGCGGGGACTTGATCTCCGCTCGAACGCGGTTCTGATAGGGCCACCCAACCGCAAGAGCCAATGCCAGCAGTACTCCGGCGGTTGACCAGGTTCGCAACGACGTACGGCGGTTCTCAAAGACGAATCTCGGCAACGAGGCCCGCTGCCAGCGATTGAGAATGAGATAGTACGTGGCGATCCCGGCGCAGACGACGGTCATTAGCGTTAGCAGTTCACTGCGCGACAGCGAATAGTTCGCTGCCGGGAGTGTCGGTCTCGTCAGAGCGAAGACAATCATGGCGATCGCCGCCATGCGCAGAAACAACAGCCACCAATGTCGCAGCCGGAAACGACGCACGTTTTGCTTACGACGTTCGCGAATCAGCCGCAGCGCGGGAAAGATCAACTGCTTGGGCTTGGGGCGCAGTAGCAGATGCAGGATGACGGGGATCGCCACCAGCCCCAGGGCAGACAGAATGATAGGATTCAGAAAGGCCATTGCCAGCCATTGTAAGCAACGCCGCGAACTGTGGCAGCCTTAGAATCACTCGGTCCATTGCGGACGAATCAATATGGGATTTCCCCAATCGGCGATGTCTTGAACATCGCCCCATTCCGCGAAGTCGACGATCAGCGTCAGTTCCTTCCTGCCAGCGATGTCGATCAGCCCGGTGTCCAAGGGGGGGGTAACACCTGTCACGACGGGACTTGACCAGAGGATGTCCGTCGCCGACTCGATGCGAAACTCGACGCTTCCCTGTCCCTCGACGCGGTCGTCGATTCCAACTATGGCTCGAAATTGTATGAATTCGCCATCGATGTTGAACGTCAACGCCGACCTTGGTCGCATCCCAATGCCGCGCGGGTACTCGGCATTCCCCAGCAACAGCGGCCCTCCCTGCGTGCTGCGGTTCCAGCCGGGATTCGCCCTCTGCAGCAGGGATCCGGGGAGGGGAATCCGTGGCAATAAGGCCGTGCCTGAATTGTCGCTCTCGTCGATCGAGTCCGGAATGTACGACTCGTGCTGCCAGTCGTGCGCGGAAAGAGTCGTCAGACTCGTGACGCTCTTGCTGTAATAATTGACGCTGAGAATCTGTGAGACCGGTATCGAAACTTCACTGCCAAACAGCAACCTGACATTGAACGACGCGTCGCTGAGCTCGCCATGAGTCGCCGTCAAACGTGATCCATCGGCAAGGAGCAGCACGATCCACGATTCCGGCAGGCTGGGGAGGCTGGTGAGGTCGGGGTTCAGCGACACTGCGGCAATTCGCTCGACGGCAATGGCAATTACGCCCGAGGCTGTCGCAATCCGCAGTCCTTCTGGAGTAAAAGCGGTCAACTCGCCGGAAATGAGATCACCATTCGACAACAGCAGTCGGTCGGATCGAGCGGGAATTCCGGAAATCAGCGATGCCGACGAAGGTCGTGGAGACTGCATCCAGTACGCAATCGCTTCCCAAGGAACCGAGATGGCAATTGCGCCATCATCGACTTCCACGTCAAGCGATGTCTCCGTGGGCTGACAATTCTCGAACACGAGGCGATCGTCATTGGGGAAGATCAACAACCGCGACGACTCATCTGTCGTGTAGGAATTGAACGGCGCAATCAGACCGGGGATTACGACCCGATCATTCTCACCTTCGCCAGAAATCGACACCAATTCGGATCGCGGCCAGGAAACAAGTCCGTCGGACTCCGTCTGAATCTCGATGAAGTCATTGCTGAGAGTGGTGCAACTTCCCTCGACAAACCCACCGGTTGTCCGATTCGCCCGCACTCGCCACTCGCCGAGTGCGGTGTTACTCACCCACCATGTGAGCGCGATGATGATTGAGATTCGAAGCGGCGACATTTCGGCACCGAACAAGTGTCATTGGTCAACCTGGTTGAGGAATGTAAGTATCGCGACACAGTCGAGCGATGAGCAAATCACTTATTGAGAATCAACCCGCCATTGCGAGTTGCGCGGAGCCTGTAGATTTGACCGTGGTACTCGATCAACACTTCATTTTTGCCTTTTGCCAGCCCTTCGAACGCATAAGCCACCGCTGATTCCACTCTTGAAATGTCGGTTTCAGGCTTGATCCTTTCGGATTTGGGCCTGGGGGCGTCTTGGGGCATGTCTTCCATCCCTAGCGTGCTCGATTGACTGAAATCCATGTGGATCAGTCGGTTGCGACAGTTCAACAAACTTATGAAAAAATGTCTGCGTTCGCTTGCGGGCGATGCAACCACCGCTAACATACTGAGACTGAATCTCAGTTGCAATGATCCGAGGCCGCAGCCAGCGACAGTTCGCCTGTGAAAGCCAGCCACGCTCGGAGCCCTTGCTTCCCCCATCGGGAAGCCATGGATCCGTCGTCTCTTTCCAGGAGTTTGAAATGCGTGCTGTACCTGTTCGCCGAAGTCAGGCCGGCTTCACTTTGATTGAGTTGCTGGTGGTGATCGCCATCATCGCGATCCTGATGGCCTTGTTGCTTCCGGCCGTCCAACAGGCACGGGAAGCCGCCCGTCGCACTCAATGCCGAAACCATCTGCATCAGATAGGGTTGGCGATCCACAACTATCACGACGTTTACGATCAATTTCCGACCGTCGACAATGGTGGAGTCTCCTCTTCGGCACTTAGCGGCTGCAGCTTGTTTGTCTCGATCCTACCGATGATCGATCAGGCGAATGGATACAACCTCTACGACTTCAATCAGGCCAACAATTCGACTTACAACCAGGCGGTCACCGGCCAGCAGATTCCCTTTTATCAATGTCCATCGGCGTCGATACCGCGACAGGTGCCGAGTTGCTCGGCCGACAGCGGTCGCGCCCCCGGCAACTATGCGGTTTCGATCGGTTCGCTCGACTACAACCAGTATTGGTCGTTCATCCCAGGCACGCCTCGGCCGAATCTGAATGGTGCCATCGTCTACACCGACTCCGTCGCTGGCCGGACAGGCTTTCGTGACATGACCGACGGATCCAGCAGCACGCTGATGGTTGGTGAAACGGCCTACAACTTGCCGGACTATCTCTTCAGTTCCGGCGACTGTGTGGGACAGTCGCGATACTCCTTCACATACTGGGCCAACCCCTATCCCGGTTCGGCGGCCTGCACGACCGAGTACACCTTTAATCCGAACGATTACGAAGGAGACGGCATCTTCGACCCCAACTGGACGCGATCATTCCGCAGCGAACACGAAGGCGGCGTCTTCTTCCTGATTGCCGATGGTCACATTCAGTTTGTCTCCGAGAATATCGATGCCTTGTTGCTCGACTCTCTGGCCACTCGCAACGGCATGGAGGTGATTGGTGTCTTCTAGATCAATATGTTTGAGAGCCTTCTGCCTGTTGCTGATCGCGACTCTCTTCGGATGTGGGGGGAGTGACGAAGATGCCCTGCCACGTGCCTCCGTCGAGGGAAGTGTCTTACTCGACAATCAGCCATTGCAGGCAGGTGTCGTTCGTTTCGTTCCCATCGATGGCACACCGGGTCCGAAGACTTCGGTGGTTGTCTCAGCCGGCAGGTTTTCTGTGGACTCGGATCATGGTCCCGTCGTCGGCACGCATCGTATCGAGATCGAGTCGACCGACAATGGGGGCTACGCTCCTGACGACGAGGAGGCGTTGCAACGTCTCGAAGCGTCTGGGGCTCTGCAACTCGACATTGTTCAAGTTCCGGCTGTCTACAATGATCATTCCACGTTGACGGAAACCGTCACTGAAGATGGTGACAATCAGTACGAATTCACCCTGTCATCGACCGGTGGTCGATAACGCCGTACGAAAGAGGATTCTCATGTTGAAACGAAAGCATGTTCTGGCTTCTGCCCTGCTCGGCCTGTGCCTGTTTGTAACGCAATCCGCCCGCGCGCACTTCATCTGGCTGCTTCCTGAAGCGACCGATGTCGGCACGCAGGTGCAGGTCTACTTTGCCGAAGATGCCAATCCCGACGATCCAGTCCTTCTGAGATTCATCGAGGCACTCGAATTGTTCTGCGTGCAGGCTGGCGAGGAGCCTGTGTCGCTTGAAGTCCATCGAACAGACGATTCGGTCTCGGCCATGGTTCCTGCGGGAACTGGCAACGACTGCGTGTTGATTGCGACTCACGACCTCGGCGTGATGACCCGCGGCGACGCCGTCTTCCGTCTGAAGTACTACGCAAAAACCGCCATCGATTCATCGTGGACCGAGATCGATTGTCGTTCGTATCTGCAGTTAGACGTCGTACCGACAATCGTCAACGGACAGGTGCGTGTCGAAGCCTGCTTCGAGGGTCAGCCGGTTGACGGCGCGCAAGTCGTCGCCAGCGGCCCGGGGATGGACGACTTTGAAGGCACGACGAATTCCGATGGCGTCGTCGAGTTTACTCCCGCTTCACTCGGAACGTATTCGATCCGCGTGCGTCATAGTCAGCAGGAAAGCGGAGAGTTGGACGGCCAGTCCTACGACGAAGTGCGTCACTATTGTACGGCGACGCTCATCACTTCCGAAGCCGATTCGCCCATGGCGACGACTCTCGCAGCGCTTGAGAATCCTGTGACGAGTTTTGGTGGAGCGATTCTCGATGGCAATGTTTACATCTACGGTGGCCATACAGGTGGAGCCCATTCGTATTCCATGGAAGAGCAGGACCATTTCGTGCGTCGCCTCAATCTTGAGTCAGGCACATGGGAAGTATTGGCTGACGGACCTCCGTTGCAGGGTCTGGCTCTCGTGGGGCATGGTGACAGGCTCTATCGCATCGGTGGCTTCACCGCCATGAATGCAGTGGGTGAAGAACACAATCTGCAGTCGCAGGATGGCGTGGCGGCCTTCGATCTAAAAACCAATGAATGGTCCGACCTGCCGGCACTTCCCGAACCTCGCTCGTCTTTCGATGCTGCCGTTCTCGACGACACGATCTACGTCATCGGCGGCTGGTCGATGGGAGACGCCGAGGAGAATGAATGGCTCACTACTGCGTGGGCGATGGACTTGTCCGTCGATACACCGGCGTGGGAATCGGTGCCGGCTCCACCGTTTCAGCGTCGAGCCATGGCTGTCGCGGCGCACGACGAGAAGATCTACACCATCGGCGGCATGCAGGCGGAAGGCGGACCGACGCGGCAAGTCGATGTCTTCGACCCTGTCAGTGGTGAGTGGACTGTCGGACCCGAACTCATTGGTGATGAAGGAATGACGGGCTTCGGAGCCTCGGCATTCGCCACCGGCGGTAGGCTTTACGTCACGACGTACAGTGGCACGCTCCAGCGCCTCGCGGAGGACGGTTCGTCCTGGGAAGTCATTGCCCTGACTCCCACAGCCCGATTCTTCCATCGTATGCTCCCCGTTGATGACGAGCATCTTCTGATGATCGGCGGAGCCAACATGGGACAGGGGAAGTTCTCCGAAGTGGAAGTGATTCGTGTGGAATCTGAAGAATGAGTCGGCATTCGCGGAGCGAAAGGCGACGATGCCCGCTACGACAGCACTTCGTCGATCACTCGACCGCGACTGATGGGATGCGGTCGGCCTAGCGCGTCGTATACGAGAGATTCGGGCGAGAACCCCAACAGGTGCAGGACCGTCGCCGCGTAGTCGCACGGAAGCGTGCGTCCCGAGAGGGGGTGGCCCGCCTCGGCGTCGGTTTCGCCATGCACGATTCCTCCACGAATGCCCCCACCGGCCAACGCGATCGAGAAGGCGTGTCCCCAATGATCACGACCTGCTCGCGCATTAATGCGCGGCGTGTGTCCGAACTCACCGACCCAGGCGACCAGTGTTTCGTCGAGCAATCCGCGTTCTTCGAGATCTTCCAGTAACGCCGAGTAAGCCTGATCCATAATCGGCATCAACCACCCTTTGAGCGAATCGTGATGCGCGATGTGCGTATCCCAACTGCCGTTGTTCTCCTTGTCATCGATGCGCTGCCAGTTGACCTGTACGAGTGACGTCCCGGCCTCAATCAATCGACGGGAGAGCAACACGCTTTGACCGAACTTGCTGCGCCCGTAGCGATCGCGCATCGCTTCGGTTTCTAGCGTCAAATCGAAGGCCGTGCGGGCGCGCTGGCCGCACAACAAGCTGACGGCTTGCTGCATTCGCAAGTTGTACGACAGCGAATCCGCTTGCCGCTCAATCTGATCGAGTTGCTGATTCACCTGTTCGAGCAGTGAGCGCCTTCGATCAAGCCTGAGTGCGGAAACGTCATCAGCCCGCTCCAGGTCAGGAATATGGAAGTCGTCCGCCGAAGGATCGCAGGTGAGAAGCCAGGGATCGAAGCGTCGACCCATGAAACCGGCGTCCTGCCCCGGCCAGAGGAGTTCGCCGACATTCGCGATGTGTCGCGGCAGCGTGACTGCCGAAGGCAGCCCATCATTATCGGGAATCAGCATGCGCGTGAGCGCGCCGATCGAGGGCCAATCGTTGGGAGCTCCCGGCAGGGCGTTTTCGCGACTCAGGGGGATGTGAGGAATCCCCGTCAGCATCTGGTAGCCGCTGGAGGAATGGGCGTTGTCGCCCGTCACCATGGCTCGCAGCACCGCGATGCGGTCGGTCAATTGAGCCGTCAGCGGCATCAAGCCCCCGACAAGCAGACCGGGCGTGCGTCGCAATGGCTCCGAACTCGCTGCGAGCATCGTCAGGCCCATCGGGTTTGGGATCCCACGTGTCGTGTTGAGGGACTCCCCCTGTCAGCCAGAAGAGGATGACCGACTTGGCTTTTGGCGACGCAGCGCGCATTTCGCCGGCAACAGATTGAGAAGCGAGGAGATACGGAAGTGTCAATCCGCTCAATCCTACACTGCCGACCCGCAGCCATTCCCGGCGTGTGATGCCATCACACAACGGCAGGCCAGGTTGCAGGAGGCGTAGCATGAGGCTCGATGATGCGGTACACGACTGAAGACCGCGTTAGTGTAGCATTCCTGCCGGATGTGAGGCCAGCGCGATGACGGTTCTCGCGGAATTCGACATCCGGCTTATGCAAGCGGCTCGGCGTAGTAGAGCCGGCGGGTTGGTGTGGGTAGCTGCTGCGTGCGGCGGACGGCGAACCTTTCGTTCAGCAACTGCTCGAACGCGGTAAGGGAGTAGTCGACATACTGGTCTTCTCGATTGGCGATGAGCGACTGGGACTGCGGGTCGGCCTTGTCGACAAACTCGATCACGACGGCGGCTCCGAGACTGGCGAGCCAGTCCATGACATCCGGGAGCAGGATATTCTCGCGCAGGACAAGGTGATGAATCAGCGCCAGCGACAGCACCAGTTCGGGATGTCCACGGCTCACCAGGTCGCGGCGCTCCATCCCGCGCCAGCCGAGTCCGGGAGACGGGTCGGCCACGTTGAAAACCAACGGCAGGATCTTCTCATTCCCTTCGGCCTTCAATGCGAGAAAGAGTCTTTCGATGGCGAGATGGTCAAAGTCGAGCGCCAGCACATAGTCGGCATGCTCGGCGCAGATGCGTGAGTATCGGCCGACATTGCAGCCAAGATCCCAGACTTGCCTCCAGGATCGCGTACCGACGACCGATCGAATGAACTCCTCCTTGGCTTCACCGTCGGCTTTGACGGGAGAGTCGGCGACATCGTATTCCGACCACAGGGAGTGCCGGGGTGTCCACTTCAGCCCTTCGACAATGCCGACTAGATTCTTGACGTTGTTCTGAATCAGCGATTTTCCAAATCCCTCGCGCTTCAGCGACTCCGCCATCCCCTGCGGCTTAGAGCCGACTTTCCCTTCCATCTTGGCGTGCAGGAAGACGTGTGCAAGGACACCTTTCCGCAATAGATCGCGTTTGGTGAGCAGATTGAGACACTGTTGCGGGGTGATGCCCTCCAATCGGCCTCGCAGCATCGGCTGGAAGTCGACATCGTGATACGTCTGGAGCATGAGTGGATAGAGCATGAGTTGGCAGAATTGCCGATACCCCATCCACGCGTCACCGGGTTGATACCGCACCAGAGATGCCGTATCGATAAAGACGCATTGACTGCCGCGAAACTGTGTATTGTACGGCGTCGCGTCCTTAAGGACTGCATCTTCCAGCAGGGCGTCGGCGAGCAGTCTCAGGTGCAGCAGTGCGGCGTCGCGCAGCATGCTGTAGGACCACTCATATGGATATGAAATGAACGGGATCGTTTTGTGCCGAAGCGTGGCGGACCAGTCATCCGCGAGCAGCGGAGGCACATCCGCAGACGGAACGCGATCGGTGGCAACAATCGAGCCGTCTGCCAAGTATCGCGAGAGGAACTGCGTTCCCGCGATGAATTCCCATTCCGCCAACGCCTCGTTCGAGAGGCCACGATAGACTTCGTCATCACTGCGTAGTACGCGGCCGCTTCGATCTCGGAACGACCCAGGATCGTAGCTGGGGCTGCTTGGCATCAAATCAAGAAGGTACGCGACTACAGTTTACGGGCGAAGGGACGGTACATCTTCCAGCAATGCCGCAAGAAGACCATCAAACCCGCTCCGCCTCCGACGATGGCTTGCAACAGCAAGCTTCCAGTCCCAGGATCAAAATAGGCCAACAACGATGCAGCGTCCATGAGAGTTTCCAGTACGTATTTGAAGCATCGGCGACTTCCCAGTCGCCACAAAGGTGGGGGGGTGAATTTTACGAGGCCTTCGGGGTGGGACGGTCGCGGGCCTCCGCAGGTAGGACAGATCGCTCAGTTGAGTGAGGTTTCTGTTACCTCTAGATATAACCTTTGATCGGAGGCGTCGGTATCGGGGATTCCAGAAAGAATTATTTTCTCGATTCTGGATTACAATTCCCTGGGCGATCCGGGTTGTTTTTCTGACAACTGGACGTCAATCTCGCGAGTGGTTCTCAATTCCCAATCGAACGTCCTTGATTCGGCCGTCAAAGAGCAAGACAAGCTGTAATTGACTTTATTCCAATAACTTACAACGCCATGCCTACTGCGACTGACTCGGACTTCTCGCGTCTCGAACAGGTTTCCGTTGCCGACGGGGTCGACCCCTTGATCGGCGAACTGATGTCCCTCCTGCGGGAACGCAAAGAATTCCACAAGCTCTTTGACGCCCGACTGATCCGCAAAAAGCACTCCTTGGGTCTCGCGGTCGCCCGTCCTACGTCGCTGGAAGGAATTACCGGCGATACCCGCAAGGAAGTCGAAGGCGAGTACATTGCCGCCGCCCGCGAGGCCGGCGAACTCTTTCTGGCCGAAGGCGACATCCCATCCGCCTGGATGTACTTCCAGGTGATTCGTGAAAAGGAACCGGTTGCCAAGGCGTTGCAGGCACTTCCCATCAAGATGGAGGCCGACCAGCGTCTGGAGCAGCTCATCCACATCGCCCTCTACCAGCAGGTGCTGCCGGAGAGGGGGATCGAATGGCTGCTTCATACCCAGGGAACATGCAGCACGATTACCACACTCGATCAGGCGATGCAGCAGCTCACGGTCGAGCAGCGGAACTCGTGCGCGAAGATCATGGTCCGTCACCTCTACAGCGACCTATTCGCCAACGTCAAGCGCGAGGTCGAACGC
The DNA here is from genome assembly GCA_942492405.1 of uncultured Planctomycetaceae bacterium. Lineage (GTDB taxonomy): Bacteria > Planctomycetota > Planctomycetia > Planctomycetales > Planctomycetaceae > JANNSB01. The sequence continues at coordinate 4,098 of CALOES010000041.1, read as the reverse complement.
AAACTGGCGCTTCTTCCGCCCACCGAATCACTGCGCGAACTGCTCCTTGGCCGCGACTGGCTGTTTGAGAATGGCAACTACCATATCGACGTTTCGCACTTGAACTCGGTCGTGCGATTCGCCCGCCAACTCAATCCAGGGGATGCCGAACTTGCACTGGTGCTGCAGCTCGCCGAGTATGGCAGCAAGCTCGAACCAAGACTGCAGTATGCGGGTGAGCCTCCCTTTGAAGACTTCTTTCCAGCTCATGTTCAGTTCTTCAAGGTGTTGCTCGGACAAGACCAGGACTCGGCCCTCGACTACTTCCGCAACAAGCTGCAGCAGGAACCTGACGAGCAGGACAAGCCGCTCTTGGCGTACGTCCTCGTGGATCTACTCTCGCGCATTGATCGACTGAACGAGGCCGTCCCGTTGGCGACGCAGTACCTTACGAGGATTGGCGACGATGGCCTTTCGTCGGTTGCTGAACTCTGCGAGGAAGCCAATGCCCCGGACGCTTTGGCCGAAGTTGCCAGAGAACAAGGCAACCTCGTCTTGTGGACGATCGCAAAGTGCATGGACAAGTCGTCGAAATGAGTGACTGCGATGAGTCAGCCTTCCTGTCACTCGGCTTCGGGCCAGAAGAGTTGCGAGGGGAGTTCGACGCAGAAGGCAATTCCTTCCGGCGTCAGGCCGAGCAGGTCGCTGCGATACATGCTGAGCGTCAGCATTGTCTGTTGGCCGACGAGATAGAGATTCTCATTCGAGATTTCGGTTGTTCCGCGACCGCCCCAGCCCGAGGCACGCACGGTCGTGAATTCGAGCGTTGTTCCGTCGGATGAGAGAGAACCTTCAAAGCTCTTGACCCATTCCACTTTGGTACGGTCGCGAAAATGCCCCGTCACTGCTCGCGTCACGGGATCAAACGATTCAAAGTGAAGTTGCGTTTCTCCCAGGAACGGGTCCAGTCGCCAGTACGTGTTGCATGTCAAACCGGATGTGATCAGCCGTTCGAAACGTTCCGGAATGAGGGCCAACTCCTCGGCCGGAACTTCAGGAGCCAAATCGGAAATGGGAATGCCGGCGAACTCGATGTTACCGCCGAGGTTTGATTCCGAGTACGTGAAGATCGCGACGTTCGATAAACCCGTGTCTTCCCTCGGAAGTCCGGGTCCATCCATTTGAAACCAGGCCACCTGTCCGCGAGGAAGTTCAAAACTGCGGACCGCATAGGGGCCGCCGAGGGCTGTCAGCGTCGTCCGTTCACCGCTGGGCACGCCCGATACGGTGCAGATGTCGGAGCGAATCATCACGGTTGCATCGCGTTCGCCCGACGCACAATAAATGGTCAGTCGAAAGCCACGCGCGGTGCGGTAGCACTCGGTTGCTCGAAACACGACTCCATTCAAAGTGCATTCTGCACTGGTACCGGCCAATGCGGGGGGGAGCGTGATCGGTGGCAACTCGATCGTCGGCTCGGGTTCCTGCACCGGCATTGGCTCCGGAGCCGGTTGCTTCGGCACCGTGGCGACAGTCTCTTCTTCGTCGTCCGACCGATTGATCATCGGCATCTCGGGAGGGTCGTCGTCGTCTGTCGGCAGCAGCTTGTCGCAGCCGCCGGCAGTCAGACAGATGATGCACAGGACGAAGAGAACCTGGAGACTCGATCTTTGGCGACGCACGAAACACGCTCCTGTTTAAAAGAGGCACTGCAGTACAGTCCGCAGCCTGTCTCCAATGCGCGCGCATCGTATTAACATGATGCGAAGAAATGATGTGGAATGAGATTTTCGTGCGGCGAGGGGGTTACCGGGGCCGGCCAACACCACTATCCACCGTAGGTGTCCCCCTTGATCCAGGCGATGCCGAAGCCGATGAAGACGACGGGCATCACCAGGCCCCGTGCCATCTTGATGTCGGCATTGCCGGTGAAGAGGCTGTAACAGATGAAGATCCCGATGGCCGCACCAATCATAATCGCGATCAGTCCGAAAATGGCTTTGATGCCCCACTGCACCCCCGAAGCGGTTCCCTTCTTCTTTTTCTTCGGCCCGTTGCGAGACTTCTTCGCGACAGGCGGCGCAGCCGACGCATCGTCGATGTCATCCCACTGATCCCACTCGGCTCCGACCGCATCGCCCGCAGGCACCTGCACGGGCTTGGAGCATTCGGGGCAACGCACTCTCTTCCCAGCCAGTTCGTCCTTCACTTTCAGTGCTTTGCCACACGCGCAAGAAAAGGAAATCATGCCTGCTGTCCTCTGAAGTGAGTCCGGTGAACGTCCGGGGATCAATTTGATAGGAATCGCGGTCGGGGAAAGTATGAGACGGGTCGTTCCCTTGAAATCCCTTGGGGCCGCTTGCGTTACCTGCTGGCAAAGTGGTCTGATCCCCTCTCCTTCGCATCACTCACCAATCGCATACAACGCGTCATATGTCCGCAAGTACATGACGCCATTGGAGAAGATCGGCGACGCCGTCATTGTTTCGGGGATCGAGTTCTCGGCGACGACTTCGAACTCGCGGCTGGCCTTGATGACGGTGATGTAGCCATCGCGTGCCGTCAGGTAGATGTGGCCGTCGGCGTAGACGGGTGTCGCTCGATGCTCGGCTCCGTGGGTGCGCACGTAGAAGTATTCTTCGCCGGTTTCAAGATCGAGGCAGAAGATTTTGCCGTCTTTCATTAGACTGAAGACGAGGCCGTCGATCACGAGTGGGCAACTGACGTCGGGAGTCGTTTCATGCGACCACAACACCGCATCGCTCATGCCGATCTCGCCAGTGGTTTCCGGATTGACTTCGACAGCGACCAGCGGTCCGGCCTTGGCCGTCGGGATGAGGATCGCTCCGTCGACACAAGTCGGAGAAGCCACGAATCGCAACGTCGGATCGAAACTCCTCTCGTTGAGGTTCGATGGACCATTCAGCCCCGACACCCGCCAGAGTTCTTCGCCTGTCTCGAGATCGTGCGCCGTCGTGCAGTCGGCTCCATGCGCGACGAGCAGCCGCTGCTCACCGTCGTCATACAGGAATGGTGATGCATACGAGTGCTTGTTCTCGACGATGGCCTCGGTCACACGATCGACGGCCCAGACTTCTTCGCCCGTCAACTTGTCGAGCTTGATGACCAGCCCGACCGTGTAGTCCTCTCGCATCTCGCCGTGAATGAGTTGCAAATAGAGATGATCGCCATCGAGCAGCGGAGTCGATGTCATGCCGAACTGAATCGCGAATCGGCCGTAGCGATCCTGCACATTGAAGGCCCAGACCTCGTTCCCTTCATAGTCATAACAAGCAAGATCGCCGGTACCGAAGAAGCACCAGACATATTCGCCATCGGTCGATGGAGAGGCCGAGGCCGAGTTCCCTTCGCCAGCCCGTGCATCCTGATTGCCAGTGCCGATCTTTCGCGACCAGAGCATCTCACCGTCGGTCGAGGCGCAGAGGAGCAACAGGTCATCCCCTTCGACTGATGTGAGAAAGATGTGGTTTTCCCAAACAACAGGCGTCGCACCCGCCGCACCCGGCAACGGCAGACGCCAATGGACGTTTTCGGTTTGGCTCCAATGAGTCGGCAGCCCCGTTTCTCGGCAGATGCTATCCCCCTGCGGGCCACGCCATTGCGGCCAGTTGTCGGCCTGACTGAATCGCGAAGACAGACAGACCAAGAGCACCATGCAGCAGATCGCAAGCAGTTTCCGCATCGAAACAGTCTCCAACGAAAGAAGGGCCAACCAAGAAGGTCTCCGAGCCGTCAGTGTTGAAACTCTGTCGAGGGGTGTCCAGCGAAGCGGTCAATCCGCTCAAAAAATGCAATTTCACGCATCTCGCAGAGCGAGTTCCGCAGGCAAACTTTGAACCTGAGACAACATGCTTGTGGTTGTTGAAGACTGCTGGAGTCGATCATGAGCTGCGGATGTTCACAGATCTGCGAGCATCGGCCTGCCCGATCCAAAGCGATTGTGACTGGCTCGTCAGTTCTCACGGGATCTCACATGAGAGACGACGCGAATTCCGACGCAGTCCCGCTCCGCAAGACGAACAAATCAGCCGCCTGTCCGAATCAGTTCTTGCGGGGCAGTGGATTCATTTCGCAAGTCCATGAAAAAAGACACCTTGC
>CALOES010000040.1:0-111496 GCA_942492405.1 uncultured Planctomycetaceae bacterium | reverse complement strand
GCAGAGAGCGACGAACAGGAGAAACGGAGAGTGCACGCACCTGCGTCGGTCGGTTGCCATCGGCGGGCAGGTGAGAGGCCAATCCGCATTGAAGTGGTTCAGGTTGACCCGGCCATGAGCGCCCAGAGCCACTCATGCGATCACGCACCAGCGGACTCTCGTCGTTCGAGGCAGGCCATTCTTCACGAACTTCGTCGCATCACTCCCAGTTCGCGATTCGCCCTCGTCACCGTCGTTGGTAGCAGGGTCGTCGACAGGCAGCTCGAGGCGGCGGTGCAGTTCCTGATCCCATGGGTCGAGTATTTTGATTTCGTCACCTGATAGAACAGTTCGTCGAGTTCATCCAGCGATTCCCTCGAGGTTGTTCGGGAGGTCGAGCAGTTTCAGGGCGGCATTGACGCAGGGTAATGGAGCTGAGCGTACACGCTGCCTCCCAGCGCGCTTCTTGTACATTGCCGCCACGACGTTGTCGGCCAGCAACCGCTTGACCTGCTCCACACGTTCGACGAATGTCGCATCGGCAACGAGCGTCGACTCGACCAGATCGGATCTGATCCCCAACCGCTGACACACCAAGAGCGGCGGCGCGTCCATCTCCAGCAGCGACAGGTACTCCTCGATCTGCTCGTCGGTCAATTGCGTTTGGTCCGCGGCGTGGGCCACCTGAGTCGACGCCACGCTCATCCGTCATCGTTGTCTCCCGACGGCTTCATGCCGCGCTTGGGGTCGCGGCTTCGCTTGTCGGCGGCAAGCTCCTGCAAGTATGCCCGTCGATGGATCTCGAACTTGATCCGTACGCCCTTGTCGTTGCCGAAACCTGGCGCGCGATCGCAGCGGCCGAGATCTTGCCTCCGTAGAACTTATGACTGTTCAACGGCGGCAGGAAGCCGACACGCAGGTAGACCTGCAGCAGGTCGTCGAGCATCTCGCGGTCGCTGTAAAGCGGAGGCCGCTTCATGCGTCGCGACAGTCCCGCTTCGACCCGCAAGTTGCCCCAGGATCCGAACCGCCGACCGATCTCGGCATGGCTGGTTCCCACAATCTTGCAGAACTCCCACTGCGTGATGTTCGGCCCATGCACATTGACCAGTCGCCGGAGATGACGCACCAGCTGCGCATTCGTGAACTTCTTTCTGGCACGAGGGGCCATCGGCGTGAGGCCGATCATCACGCGCAACTCCTGCCAGTTGCCGAACAGGTCGAAGATCAAGTGTTGCGACAGCCCTGTCTCTCGGCGGAAGGCGGTGAGCGTCAGCCCTTCGCCATAGTCCTCCTTGAGTTCGCGGGCCATCTGCAAGACGTCGTCGCGCGACATCGTGCGCAGAACATGCTTCGGCAGTCTCTTCTGCCGATCAGACGGTGTGATGGGGTGCATTCAATACCTCTATCCCACCCGCCCCGGTTGCGCCTGCGACACCCGAAGCGAAGCGATCCCCGTTAGCCGCCGGTCACCCCGGTGGAGCAGCCAGATCACCCCCTGTCTCGAAAGTACGGCCGAACGATGTGCTCGTACGCCCAGGTCGAACCTGTCGGGAATTCGTTTCCACTGCCTGCGGACTGAGCGGCGACCAGCGCCCGCTGTACGACACCGATCAGGTCTTGCGTCGTCGCATCTTCCGATGCGAGGAACTTCACGGCATCGATGCACTCTGAGAGGTGCTGAGCGAGGTATGCTCCAGAGCCGTCGATCAGATCCCAGGCCATGGCGAGAATCATCATCAGACATCCCTGCTGGACAAAGCGAAATGCGTCGCCTTTCAATCCGATCGGTCGCACGTACTCCCAATACGGGAGCGACAAGAGCTTGTAGTCTAAGTCCCCCATGACATCCTTGTATTCCGCGAGTTTGTGGTAGAGATAAGCAATGTCTCGCACCAGCTCCCGAACCTCGCGCCAGTCGTCATCGGTGGCTGGTTCCATGTTCGATCGCCAGCGCCATTTCACGTCACGCATGGGATGATCCTCTGTTTAAGTTTCTGTAGTTACCGTAGACGCACCCCGATATCCGTAGTGCCTGACGAACAATACCAGGCTCACGATCGGCGGTGTGGCTGGGGCGCTTGTGACGCTTTCCATTCTGATCGAGCGACACGGCCCCAGCAACGATGGCAGAGTCGACATCACAAACGGCTGGGGCCATGTCGCGGTCGCTGAAGTCCAAGTCACTCCGCGCCCCAGTCAAACAGCCGTAGCGGATGGTGGATCGCGATCATCTCACAATGTACGTCCGCAGCTTCCAGCAGGGCAAAGCCACTATTGATATTGACCTGATTTACGGCATAGCGGGTATTGGCTCGGGCTTTTTTGGCCGGGAGTGATCGCCACACGGAACATCGGTGGTGATCAACAAAGACGCGAGGTCACGTGGGCGCTTGCGAGCATGGCAATGCCCCGTTCGGATCCGGCGGCCGTCGTTGTGGAGAGGATGGAAGCAATGTGTGCTCAGTTCATGTTACGTACTGTGGCAATCGCCATGATGGCCAGTCTGACAGGTTGCAGCCTGCTGATTAACTGTTCCGGAGAGTCGCTGCGCAATCTCGATACCCGCGAGATCGTGTACGAGCGATTTGGGCCGCCCGATTCTGTTTCCGTGCTGCATGCCGTCGACCCTCAAACCAGCGAAGCTCGTCGATTCGATGTGGAGCACTATCACGTTCACGCCAAGTTCAACACGGCCATGCCGATGGGGTCTGGGTCGGTATTCATGTTACTTGTCGAGCCAATCATGACATGCCAGGCGCTTCTAGGGGCCGCGGGCGAAATCATTAAAGGACACGATCTGGCGTTCGTTTACGACGATCAGGGCAACACCATCGGTCGTCAGGGCCCACTATCGTCCATGGAAGCGCTACGAAACTATCGCGATAAGACTAATGTCTTGCATTGGGAACGGCCAGACGACGGAGATGTTTGTCCATCCTGTGACAATTGAAGAGGAAGAGTTTCTGTAGGTCAGGCTGTGCCTGACGAACGATACCAGGCTCGCGATCTGTCATCAGAATTCATATCCCATATCGACCCAGTAGTGCCAGTCCTCGGCGGCCTCGATCGTTTTTTCGTCGCTCGATTTGATCGGCTGCAGTTGCGCGAGTGGGACAGCCAACGTGTCGTCGTTGCGACGAATCAGAACGAATATCTCACGCTGGCTCTCATTCTCATCCGGCATCCCGACAACATCGACGCGATCTCCGGTGCGAAGTGGCGAGACCTGGCGATTCGATCTGCACCTGGCGCGAAACGGGAACCCCAACGCGCTTTCGAGATAGTAGTACCAACTCAACGCCTGCTCTTCAGGACCATAGGCGTCGACCACGATCTCCATACGAATGCGCTCCTCACGCTCTTCATTCCTTTCAACGCGCGGCATGTCGTAATCCATTTCTGTAGGTCGGGCTGTGCCTGACGAACCCCAAGATTGACTCTCATTCTCCCACGGTGTCGGCGATGTCGTCAAACGTCAGCCGCTGCTCGGCGTCGTCCCAGCAGGCCCAATGCCAAGGGTAAACGCCAGCCTCGACCCAACGATGAAAACTCGAATGCGGCCATTCGTGAGGGCAGCGAACGTACCCGTGCTTTACCGGGTTGTAATGGATGTAGTCGAAGTGCCGCTCGAAATCGCTGTCGTCCTCGAGTGTGTGCTCCCAAAATCTCGGCTGCCAGACGCCACGTCGTCGTTCCTTCTTGCGGGCTTTGGAGATCATCGTCTCCTTGCCGCCGTGAGCGAGCCAGCGTGACGTGAATTCCTTCTTGATCCACGCCCAGCGTGTCGAGTAGTCGCTGTCGCCGCGCGGCAGGATCCAGATCGCATGCAGATGATCGGGCAAGAGCACAATGGAGTGAATGGTAAAGGGCCATTTCTCCTGGCACTCGCGGAAGCAATCACCCAGAAGCGTACGCCCGAGTTCGCCGGCAAACAGCTTCGCCCGCCGGTTGGTCACCAGCGTGAAGAAGAATGTCCCACCCGGAACGAAGGCACGGCGATAGTCGGGCATGACCGAATGATAAGCGCTTCGCTCATTCCGTGAAGCACAACCCGTCGCACAACGCCAACGCTCACGATGCACCAATTCTGTAGGTCAGGCTCTGCCTGACGCCCCGCAGAGTGGACGTAATTCATGCGGAACCGCAGTCAGTCGACGGTTCAATCAGCAGGGTCGATCTCGAAGGGAGAATCACGCGTTCGATCCGTCAGGCACAGCCTGACCTACACTTGCTGTCATACCGCGAAGCCGACGAAGCCCGGATGTTCCGTCCCCCTGCGTCCTCGCTGGCCGATACCTGCATTGACGAACCGGACCACACGCTCGTGACCGACACTACGTCGCATGGCGAGAGCACCCACCCCCCCGAACCCCCCCCCCCCCACCCCCCCCCCCCCCCCCGCCCCCTTTCAACGCCTCGAGCCCCTCTCTTCACCTCCGAGGCTCCACAGCAGACGCCAGCCGGCGACCCGACGGGTCGCCAGATCCCACCGCTGCCGACCCGAAGGACCCAACGTTGTCCAGTCTCTCCCTACCTATCCGGCTGGGTCGCAGTCCTGGCCGATCGAGTTGTGACGTTCGCCGAGAGGATACGGCCATCCGCCGGGCTCGTCGTAAGGACCGCTTGCGTACCCGCCGTCCAAGGTCGGCCGGGGCGAAGGTGAAGACGGGCGCACTTTGGCCACCTCTCTCATAGATGTCGGCTTCACGATCGACAATCATCGGTGATGCCGACAACGAAGTGAATATGCCACGACTGAATGGCGAGAGCCAACAGCCTGAGATCGAGGCGGTCGATCAGTGATCGACCGATGGCGTTGCCGAGGTCCAGCCAACTGTCACGCGGAAACAGGAAGATGTCGTGCTGCATCCTCTGGCGGTCGGACTCTTCAAGCAACGGATCGGGCGGCAGTGTGCGGCCCTCATCTATCCGCCTCCAGCGGCGGCGGGCTCACCAACCAAGTGCCGTAACGTCGTAAACGTAAACCTCGTGGCCAGGCGACGCTGCCTGCTCGACAGTCGCCCCTGTTGATCCCTTCAATCAAAACGCAGCACAACGAGCCCAGCTCTTAACAAGTGACGACAAACTCTTTAGCCCCCGGTCAATGACCGGGGGGAATCGGCTTTCAACTCACTCGCAACGTAGAATACAAGGACGGCGTGCTCGCGACGAACGATCACATCAACGGAACTTGAGCAGGCATCGCCGATTGACCCCCCGTCATTGACGGAGGGCTAATGAGCATTGAACGGGGAAACAGGTCTTTAACTCGACATCAACGCTTGCATGAATCGCCACGCGGCGGGGTGGCTGGGGTCAGGTTGCCGTTGGGAAGGTTCGGTGTCAAGAAGTGCAGGCATCGGCAACTTGCCCCCAGCAGGCGGCAATCCCACGCTCACTCACCATCCGGCTGGGGGCTCCCGCTGGTCGACCCGGCTCCCGCTGGTCGACCCCAGCCACCCGACGCTGCCTCAGTTCCTCAAAGAATCTGCGCAGCGCCTCTTCGTCGGCACAGGCCAGTGTCCTGCGGAGAATGACGATTCGCATTTGGTTCACGACGCAAATGGTGATAGTCTGCTTGTGCAGGTCGCAGCCGGTAGACAACATCGTGGTGCTCCTTGTGTGGAAACGGGAAACAAAACATCTCACGTTTACCACGAATCCAAAGCACACCACAAAGCCGACGCGACCTGCCTCTCATAGCTTCACCCGTCGCTGGTCGACCCCAGCCACCCGACGGCGACGTGTCAAGGTTTGCGGAGTCGACCTGACGTGGTACCCTTTCGGTTTGCCAAGTCCAACTCCGTGGGTGGCACACTTGGCGGATCGAGCTGTCCAGTTCATTGACCCGACACGTTGGGTTCACAAAGCTGGCAACTCCTCCGTAACGTTCTCCCGCCCTCCAACGAAACGGCGAAATGCCTGAAGACTTCACCGATCATGAACGATGGGGGCTGGTGATCGACAAGTATCGGTCGGTACAGCTTGAATTCCAGATCCAAAGCAAACGGGACGCGCTAAGGATTCGTGGCATCATCCCAAAGTTCCACGACATGCCGATGAGCGAATTCCTTACCCTGATTGGTGACGCGAAGACCTACGTGATTGACTTCCCGAAGGAGTACGGAGACAAGATTGTTGCTGCGGCGAAACAAAACGAAATCGATTGCACGATCAAAGATCACGAGAGGCTGGACTATTTGATTTACGACATTGCCGCCCGCGACCTGCTCGAACTGGATGACGACGACGAGTATCTCCGAATTGTTGGTATCCTCAGGGAAAACAAGAATCCGATAATCGAAGTCAACGAGTACTGACACAGCAGACTGAGCAAGTGGCCCCCACCGTCATATGAATAACCATCCAATGAAAAAAAGCCTCTCCTACGTCATGGAGTACACCCGCGGCGACAGCGAGTTGGACCGCTTCGGTGGCCTTCCGTCACACATGCCGCACAACTGGCCTCGATGTCAAGGTAGGCATGAGCGTATGGCATTCTTGGGGCAGATCTACGCCTGCGATTGGTTTCCCCTTGATGGTCTTCTTTGTCTTCAGTTCTACACATGTACCCAAAGGTGTCACGTGGACATCGATTTTTTTCACCTCGAGCTTGTTCATCTGGGGGCTCCAAAGAACAGGCGTGGCGAAGGTGTCGCCAATCCCAACCTGTCACCAAGGACAATTCACTACTACGTAGTCGAAGACCCGATCGACCAGGACACCTATTTCAAAGTGCTTCGCGATCACAATCATCCATGTCCAGACTTGGAGAGTGAGCATTATCATAAAGATCGACTTGGCGGAGCCTTCTTGTTCGATGGCTCTGAAGGGCCAACGAACACCGTAACGAACCGATGCATTGGGCAGTTTCGGCATCCCTGCGACTCGTCGACGACGATCTATCTCTACTCTTCACGCAAAGAAGGATTCTACATCTATCGCTACTATTAGCGTGTCGATAGCTCACCTTGGCATAACAAAGCAATCCACCGGAGTAGCCGTCCGGAACGAATTCGTAATCAACGTCACTGCACAAGAGCCATGCCTATTCCCGACATCATCCCGATCTGCCGGATGGAGTTTCAGTCGCACAACGCCAACGCTCACGATGCACCAATTCTGTAGGTCAGGCTCTGCCTGACGCCCCGCAGAGTGGACGTAATTCATGCGGAACCGCAGCCAGCCGACGGTTCAATCGCAGAGTCGATTGCGAAGGGAGGATCCAACGTTCGATCCGTCAGGCACAGCCTGACCTACACTCGCTCCCACGGTGTCGGCGATGTCGTCAAACGTCAGCCGCTGCTCGGCGTCTTCCCAGTTTCCGTTGTGGCGCGTCTATCGCTCAATGGCAGGCAACATTTCCGCGCCTGTGCGGGCTGGGAAGCCCACACTACATGACATCGATCGATAGACCAACCAGTAGGTCAGGCTGTGCCTGACGCACCGCAGAGTCGACGTCATTCGCACCCAGAACCGCAGCCAGCCGACGGGCCAATCGCCGATCCCAATCGGCCCTACGAGCGTCGGTGATTAGCCCCCGGTCATTGACCGGGGGCTAATGGGACATTCTATTCTCTCCACTTCACGAGGAAGTCCCAGGGCTGGGGCGGCAGGCCGATTTCGGTGTTGTGACGTTCCACATACAGGATGCGGCTCATCACACCGGGCTCGTCGTAAGAGAACCGCTTGTCGTAACCGTCGGTCCAGATGGGTCGGCCGGGGCGAAGGTGATAGCGGGCCGCATCCTTGGCGCACTTGGCAATGTCCCCCACATCGCGATCGGTGATGCCGACGACGAAATGGACATGCCACGACTGAACCGTGAGAGCGAGCAGCCTGAGTTCGAGTCGGTCGATCAGCGATCGACCGATGGCGTAGCCGATGTCCTGCCACTTGTCACGAGGAAAGAGACACACGTCGTGCTTCATCCGCTGTCGATCGGACTCTTCAAGCAACGGATCGGGCGGCAGTGTGCGGCCCTCATCGACCCAGCCGCGCTGGTCGCCTCGCAGCCAAGTGCCGTACGTCGTAAACGTGAACATGGTCGCCAAGGCGCGGCGCTGTGCCTGCTCGACAGTCGCCATGTCGGCCCCCTCATTGATCGAAATGAGAACAACGACAACTCGTAACAAGCGCCGACAAACTCTTTAGCCCCCGGTCAATGACCGGGGGGAATCGGCGTTGCATGTCACCAACCCGCAATTTCAAATGTAACGTCCAAACATAGCAACCAATTCGCGTCCCATGCAAACTCTACTCACGCTTGGTATCAACGCACAATGCCCCCGGTCATTGACCGGGGGCTAAAGGGCACTCTGTTGATAATGTCGTCAACTTACCTCAACTGCATCCCATTGACTGGCCGCAGTTGTGGCAGAGGTAGCAATTGCCGTTTCTGACTGTGATGCTGCCGCAATTGTCGCAGGCGGGGGCGTCGGTTTGGAATTGGGCGAACTGCATGCTGCGGGATGAATGGCTTTCTGTCACCGTCAGCGTGCTGAGGGAGCGCGGGACGCTCGATTCGGAAGCCGACTCTAAGTGTCCCGGACGCTGACGAGCGGCCGGGGCACTGCCGTTGCCGTTCGAGTGGCCGTTGCCGTTGGCATGACCGTTGGTAGCGCCTTCACGGCCTGGGAAGGCCGTGCTACTGAGGGCCGTGCTACTGGCTTCGGGGAAGTCGCCGGGACGGGCTTGCTTGAGGATGCGGCTGATCGCCTGGGCGACGGGGTCGCCGGCTGTCGCATTCAAGTGTCCCGGACGCTCAGAAGCGGCCGGGGCACTACCATTCGCGGCGTCTTGCCCCGCTTCCCTCTCTCCATCTTGGAGCGAGGGCAAGCTAGGGTTTGCGGTGGCTCCCCCTTCACCCTCACGGCCTGGGAAGGCCGTGCTACTGGAGCCGCCACCTCCTCCTCCAGAACCATAGCCACCATCACGCTTGGGGGCGTTGGCTTCGCGGTAGCCGGGGATGAACGTCATCCCGAGCCAGCGGAAGATGTAATCGACCACGCTCTTCGCGAACGGGATGTCGGGGTTGTCGGTCATCCCCGAAGGCTCGAACCTCGCATGGCTGAACTTGTCGACCATCGCCTGCAACGGCACGCCGTACTGCAGGGCGAGTGAGGTGTCGGTGCCGATGACGTCCATCAGTCCGCCGATCGTCGAACCTTCTTTCGCCATGGTGATGAAGAGTTCGCCGGGTTGGCCATCATCAAACAAGCCGACGGTGGTGTAGCCTTCGTGTCCACCGACGGAGAACTTGTGAGTGATCGAATGGCGGGTATCTGGCAATCGCTTGCGAACCGGGGCCGCGGGTGCGGCGACAACCGCTTCGCCCTTTTTCTTGCGATCGCCTTCTTTCGAAGTGGCGAGAGGCTGCGACTGTTTCGAGCCGTCGCGATAGATGGCGAGGGCCTTGAGGCCGAGCTTCCACCCTTCGATGTAGGCGTCTTCCACATCTTCGACGGTGGAGTCGGCAGGCATGTTGACGGTCTTCGAGATGGCACCCGACAGGAAGGGCTGAGCGGCGGCCATCATCGTGACGTGTGCTTTCCAGGCGATCGATCGCGTTCCCTTGGCGGCCTTGAAGGCACAGTCGAAGACAGGAAGATGCTCATCCTTGAGCAAGGGCGATCCTTCTATCGTTTCCTGGGTCTCGATGTACTCCAGGATGTTCTTGATCTCGGTGTCGTCGTAACCGAGCGTGTTGAGCGCCTTGGGGACGGTGCGGTTGACGATCTTCATCATCCCGCCGCCGGCCAGTTGCTTGTACTTGACGAGTGCGATGTCGGGTTCGATACCCGTGGTGTCGCAGTCCATCATAAAGGCAATGGTTCCCGTCGGAGCGAGGACCGTCGCCTGAGCGTTGCGATAGCCGTACTTGCGACCCGACTGGAGACATTCGTTCCAGCACTGTCGGGCGGCATCGCGCAGATAAGTCGGGCAGGCGGTGTTGATCTTTTCGACGGCATCGCGATGCATCTGCATCACGTCGAGCATCGGTTGCTCGTTCTCTTTGTAGCCGGCGAATGGACCGAGGTTGGCTGCGATGCGACTCGAAGTGAGGTATCCCTGACCATTGAGCAATGCAGTGAGAGCACCACAGATGCCGCGACCGGCGTCGCTGTCGTAAGGGATGCCCATCGACATCAACATGCTGCCAAGATTCGCGTAGCCAAGACCCAGCGGGCGGAAGCGATGCGAGTTTTCGGCGATCGCAGGAGTCGGATAACTCGCGTGATCAACCAGAATCTCTTGAGCGGTGAGGTAAATCGCACAGGCCCTGCGGAAGCGATCGACATTGAAGGTGCCGTCTTCGTTCTGGCACTTCTTAAGGTTGATCGACGCCAGGTTGCAGGCGGTGTCATCAAGGAACATGTACTCACTGCAAGGGTTGGACGCGTTGATGCGTCCGCTGTTTTTGCAGGTGTGCCACTCGTTGATGGTCGTTTCGTACTGGACGCCGGGATCGCCGCAGTACCAGGTGCCTTCGGCCATTTCACGCAAGAGATAGCGTGCCTTGTACTTGGGGCCGGTCTTTTCGCCCGTGGTGACCCAGGTGGTTTGCCAGTCGTCATCCTTCTCGACGGCGTGCATGAACTCGTCGCTGAGGCGGACGGAAAGGTTGGCGTTCTGGAACATGATCGACGAGTAAGCCTCGCCGTTGAAGTTGGAGTCGTACTCACCCGATTCGATAAGGGTACGGGCCTTCTTCTCCTCTTTTGATTTGCACTGAATGAAATCGAGGACATCGGGATGCCAGTCTTTGATCGACTGCATCTTGGCGGCTCGACGGGTTTTGCCACCCGACTTGACGACGGCGGCAATCTGGTCGTAGACCCGCATGAAGGAGAGCGGTCCGGAGGGAGTACCGCCTCCGGACAGCTTCTCTTTCGAGCTACGGATGGTCGACAAGTCCGTGCCTGTACCCGATCCGTACTTAAACAACATGGCTTCGCTGGTAGCGAGGCGCATGATGTCCTCCATGGAGTCATCCACAGACTGAATAAAACACGCAGAGGCCTGGGGATACTCGTAAGGAGTATCAGGCCGATGAATCGCTTTCGTCTTGGGATCGAAGTGATAGTTGCCTTGCGAACCCTTCACGCCGTATTGAGCATAAAGGCCGACGTTGAACCACACGGGAGAATTGAAGGCTCCATGCTGATGAAGGCAGAGCCAAGCGAGTTCGCGATAGAAGTTCTCGCCATCTTTCGGAGTGGCGAAGTAGCCATCCTCGATCCCCCAGTCGGCGATGGTGCGCGCGACACGATGGATGACCTGCTGAACACTCTTCTCGCGTTCGTCAGTCCCTGGTTCGCCGTAGAAGTACTTCGATACGACGACGTTGGTGGCGAGCGGCGACCAGCTCTTGGGAATCTCGCAATGAGTCTGCTCGAAGAGAACCTTACCGTTCTCGTCTTTGATGTGGGCCGTTCGATGTTCCCACTCGACAGTGGAGAAGACATCTTCGACATCGGCGGGACAGAAGTAAGCATCGACCGACAATGCTTCGCGTCCGGCTTGTGCGGAGGCTTGGTGGGATGAACTCAAAGCGCTGGCTCCCTTGGGTCCGTGCATCATGCACCTTTCCAATTAGAATTCCTTGCCAGGAGTACCGGCCATCCTGGCGTAATGCGATCCTGGAGAGTGTTGGGAAATCGAAAACTGACCTGTGTTGAGTGTCGTCGAGAGGCGCAACGAGACTTGAACAAAATTATACGTGTGCACGAATGTGCAACGCAAGTTGTAGTGGCCGCAGATTTCGAATCCCCAACATGTTGTGAATCCGGCGAGCGAGGACTATACGTCCATTGGCCAACATGTCAACACAGTTTTGTCCGACAAGCCGCTTCGAACTCCTTCCAATCGACCGAAGTCCACACGAATTCGGCGTTAAGATTTTCCGAAGATTTTTGGAAGCTGCCGCTGTTTGCACAGGCATTCCACAGGTCGTTGTTCACAATGATTTGATCAAAGTTTGACGAGTGACGGCAACTGTTTTCACAACCGCCAGTTGCGGCAAGGAATGTTTTCAGCGAGATGGCAAAGGTCTTTATTCCTCCAAATCTGCGGCGGCTGACCGACGGTGTCGCCATCGTCGAGGTGCCCGGCGCGACAGTGCGGCAGCTCGTCGAGGCTCTCGATGTGATGCACCCTGGCTTGGCCGCGATGCTGATACAAGGCGGTCGACTAAAACCTGGTCTTTCTGTCGTCGTCGATTCGCGGATGTCGAGTCTGGGCCTTCGCGAGCGCGTCGCACCCGATAGCGAAGTGCAGTTCCTGCCGAGCATCAGCGGCGGGTGACGCTGCGAGTGTTGGGATGAACATGAACTGCAGGTCGAGATCACGAATGCCGAGATCTTCAACGAATGCCGACATCTCAGTTATCGTGCGACGGCAACTCACATGCTGGTCCGCTTGCGGTACGCCTCTGCCAGCCTCGTGGTCACTGGGCCAGGACGTCCAGAACCGATTGGACGACCGTTCACTTCGACGACCGGCAGAATCTCGGCGGTCGTGCCAGTGATGAACATCTCGTCGAGATGTTCCAAATGTGCGAGTCGGATGGCGTGTTCAATCACGGCAATTCCGCAGTCGCGAGCCAAATCGACAACGAGGAGTCGCGTGATGCCGGGAAGGATGTTGTCAGCGAGGGGAGCCGTCAGGATCTGTCCGTCACCGACGCCGAAGACACTCGTATGTGCTCCTTCGGTGATCGTTTCACGTTCGTCGTAAAAGATCGCTTCCTGGCAGCCCGAATCGATCGCCGCTTGCGCCGCCAGGCAGTTGGGAAGCAAGTTGACCGATTTGATATCGCAGCGTTTCCAACGAATGTCCGGCGTCGTGATGACTTTGGCTCCATCCCTGCGGTAAGTAGCGTAGGGATCGTCGCGGAGTTCCGTCACATAGATGAGTTCGTTGGGGCGAGTCGCTTTGTATGGAAAGTGGTGCGTTCTTGGACCCTCTCCCCGTGACACGTGGATGTAGACCACTCCCTCCAAGAGATTGGCGGCTTTGAGCAGCGTGTTCATTCGCAAACGCAGAGCATCGACGTCGGCTTCGATTCGCACACCTTTGAGACTTTCGCGAAGCCGATCAAAGTGCTGTTCCAGCAGAAACGGCTTTCCACGGTAGACTCGAAGCACTTCGTAAATGGCGTCGCCAAACAGGAATGATCGGTCGAGTACCGAGACCTTCACTTCAGACAGCGGCATCTGCACGCCGTTCCAATCGGCAAGGGGAAGCTTGTTCGATGGTGATGGACTCTCGCTCAACTTGGGGGTTCCTGAATGGCCGACGCCTGGGCCCGCACTCTGGACCGTTCCAGTTTCTCGCGGATCCGTGAGAAATTGTGGAGCCATCGATCATAATCCTCTGTGCGGTAACGAAAAAACTCCTCAACCTGTTCGTGCGTGGTGATGAGGAAGCGTTCCTCGCGAAGTCCCTCAACGACGCAGTCGGCGACATGCTCGGGAGTGACGGCCGACATATGCAGGAACTGATGCACTGGATCGTCGAGGTTGAGAAAGTCTGTCGTCACGCCGGCCGGGCACAAGCACGAAACGCCGATCCCTTCGCGTCGATAGCGAATGCTCAGCCACTCCGCGAGAGCGACGGCAGCGTGCTTGGTGACGGTGTAGGCCGCCGACCCGATCTCAGTCAGCACACCTGCGGCCGACGACACCTGCAACAGCCATCCGCCACCTTGCTTCAGCAAGTGCGGCACGACAGCGCGGGCGGCGTAAACGTGGGCCATCAGATTCACTTGCCAGAGTTGTTGCCAGTTTTCGTCGGAAACCTCGAGCCCTCCCGGGACCGTGATTCCTGCATTGCTCACAAACAGATCGATCCGTCCGAACTGCTCCAGGACGCTGCGAGTCAATCGCTGAACTTCAACTTCGCGGGAGACATCGCAACGAAAGAAAACTCCACCAGATTGTGAGACAGTCTCCAGTCCGCGATCTTCGTCCTGATCAGTGACAATGACCGTGGCCCCCTCACTGTTGAAGCGCCGGCAGAGCGCCTGTCCGATGCCTCCCGCACCCCCAGTGACAACGGCGACCTTGCCTGAGAGTTCCATGCGTTCGGAGTTCAGTAGTTTTCGACTGCCGTGACGACAGCCGGTTTTCAGAGGGGGACGACAACAGAGTAAATGCTACGGGCCGATTCATCCACCCCGGCGGGGTCTTCCCGCAGCGGAATTCGTTCGGACAATCCTCGCCTGGCGAATCGTTTAGCGCGTGAATCCTGAGATGTCGCTGGCCGGATGTCAGGCTAGCGTGGTATATTAAGAGCGGTGAGGCTAAGGATCGACGGACTTGACCCTTGGCGCAATAGCACTCCACAAACCAGCATGTTGTACTTCGAGGTTCAATCCGGGAAGCACAAAGGAAAGCGGCTCAAGCTCTCCGCAGGCGAATTCGTCATTGGACGTGACGAAGACGTCAGTCTGAGGATTTCGTCGGCCGAGGTCAGCCGACGGCATTGCATCATTCACGTCTCAAGTCAGGATGTGAAAATTGAAGACCTCGACAGCCGCAATGGAACATTTGTGGACGGCTTTCCCATCAAAGGGACCGCTCCGCTCTCGGTGGGGAGTGTCTTGTCGGTCGGCCCGATGACGTTTCGGTTGCAGGACTCCAACGTGAAAGTCGCTGCCCCCAAGCCCACGAAGAAAGATCCCGACTCCTCTCTGTCGGACGACGACATCGCCACCTGGCTGGCAGAAAACGATCAATCTCAGGCGACCGGCGATACGACGATCATTCCCGGTCGCATCGATGCGGCGGCACCACCTGTCCGACCCCCGATTCCTCCTCGCAAGAAGAAAGAATTCAAGAGCGTGGCGGAAGAGGCACAGGACATCATCCGAAGATTCCACGAGACGCAGACGTCGACTCAGGAACTGAGCGGGGGTCCGTAGCACGATGCGGATCATTGCCGGACGGTTTCGACGCCGTCAATTGCTGACAAATACGGGACTCACGACGCGACCGATCACCGATCGCGTGAAGGAGGCACTCTTTCAGCGCATCGAGAACAGGCTTGAAGGCCGCCGGGTCGCCGACATCTTCGCCGGGACGGGAACGATGGGACTGGAGTCGCTCAGTCGTGGAGCGAACAGCGCGGTGTTCATCGAGAACGATCGCAAGGCGTTTGATCTCTTGAAACAGAACGTCTCGAAACTCGACGTCGAGGACGATGTTTTGTGCTGGCAGACCGACGCCCTTCGCAGTTCCTACAAACCCCGAGGTTGCCCCGACTTTGTCCCCTTCGAGTTTATTTTCTTCGATCCTCCGTATCGCTTTGTTGAGGAACCCGAACGGGCGCGCGTGCTGATTGAGTGCCTCTGTCGTTTGGGGAAAGACACGGTATCAGCACCTGACTCGCGTTTGGTATTGCGGACTCCAGAACGCTCCGAACTGGAACTCCCCGAGCCGTGGCGTTTCGAATGGGAGATTGCGCGTTCGGGGATGCGGATTGTCTACGCGTTGAAAAACAACGACGGGACCGCGGACCCAGAGGTCGACGATCCCGCGTTGGATTCCAGCATAGACGATGATGTCTAAGGCAATGGGACGGTATGCAGATCGATCGAGCCGGTGCCGCGGTCGATCAGGACGACAGCTTCGGTCTCGTTGAGCTTGTCGAGTTGCACGGTTCCTGCCAGGGAATCGATGGTTTCGTAGGCCTGGCCGGCGGTTCCTCCATCGGGAATATGCTCGGTGATGCCTTCTTCTCGTTCAATGCCATCGGTGTTGATCTTCATCACGCCGCGGGCGCTATTCGACATGAGGAGGTAGTTGTTACCATCCAGTTCGTACGAGATCAGGTCAAGCGGTCGATTGCGATTGCCCAATTCGGCAACGGTCGTTCCCTCAACATGGTCGCCATTGGCGATCTCGGAAACCGGGAATCGCACGAGCGGGGTGCAGACGAATCCCGCCAGAATGTTCGGTTCGCCATCAATGATGATCGGCACGAACGTGCGGATGGCGGCGTAGTCTTCCGACCGGCCATGAGCCCCGTGAAAGATTTCGAGGCTTGTCCCCTGGTCGATGTCGGCAAAGGGAAACAAGATCGAGCGAATGCTGGAGGGAGATTCTCCGTCCTTAAGACCGCTGATCAGTAGTTGACCGTCAATAAATGCCAAATCGGTGATGGCATCTGATCGATTGTTGCGGCTGCGGCCATTCACTTCGACTTCCGCATCAGGAGGTGGATTCGGCAACATCGCTTTGGCGAAGGCGATCTCCGAAAGATCGAGAGGCGAGATACTGCCATCGGCCCCCAAGCGAACGACGCTCGGACTGCCACCCAGGCTCAGAGAAAAGAACAGGTTGCCGGTCGCCGGATTCACCGCCAGATCGTTGATTTGCACTTCATTGGGAGTAACACCGAGTTCCTCGGCCAGTTTTGCGTTGAAGCCTTCGATTTGCAGGTCGGTTTCCTCGCCATCTTCAACAGCCTGGTCTCCCGTGCGGAGGGCGAAAATCGCTGCTCCCTTGGCGTCGCCGACAAAGAGAATGCCATCGGGACCGAATGCGAGTGCGCCAGCCGACTGCAGATCGGGAGCTCCTTCGGACAACCCATAGATATCCGCCGAGGCAGTGCCTGTTGCCAGACCGACGGCCAACATTAGAACCAGCAAGCGAAACATGTGAACCTCCCGTCAAGAAATAGAAGTGGTGATATCTTTGCCACGCGATGGGACACGCTTTGACTGCACACGATACTACGCACGGGAGTCTCGAAATCGCAATGATCCGGGGTCGGGGGATTCCCGATGCAGGCGATAGCGTACATTGGCGTCATCAACTTCCTCCCACACTCACAACCGTCGCCGGCAGGCGAGTACCCTTTCGGTGGACTCGATGTTTCCTGAATTGCGGAGGACCGATGGGTCCGATACTCTGGCCGCCCGTGGCAATTCCACCGCACAAAGTTTCGAGGGGTTGACATTTGGGGTGAATCCACCAAGAGTTTCCTACGGCGTGCCTTGCGGCGAATCTCTGATAATTCACGAGACTTAGGGCCTTTCGAGTACAGGATTGTGTGAATGGCGTCTGACTCGCCGGAATCAAAGGAAAAAAAGCCCGCGCCAGACGATGCGTCTCGTCGCAACTCGGGACGCTCAGGGGGCGATGCCGACCAGGGTGAAGATGGCAAGGAATCAGGCGGTGGCCGCGGCGGCTTGATGATGCTGTTGATTATCGCCTTGGGGTTCCTCCTGGCGGTCTCGCTGCAGCGGTACTTCTCTCCGGAAAACGTGGGAACGAGCGTCCGCTACGACTTCTTCCTGAGTCAGCTCGAAAACGAAAACGTCGAGTCGGTTAACATCGAATGGCCTGTCCTCACCGGCAAATGGGTCGAACCTCCGATGTACCGCCCTGCCGAGGGGGAAGCGGAGGCAAAGAGCGAACCCGAGTTCAACACGATTATTTCCAAGCTCGAAGACCGTACACTCCTCACGCGTCTCGAGCAGATGGGGGTACAAGTCACCGAAAAAAACCAGACGATGAGCGTGATGGCTCAAACCGCCTGGCTGTTGTTGCCGGCGCTGGTCATCATCGTTTTCATCATGTTGATGATGCGCCGCAGTTCCGACCCGATGAGTTCGGGGATGTTCGGAAACTTCATCCGCTCGTCAGCCAAACGATTTCGCCCCACCGACAACCGCAAGACCTTCGACGACGTCGCGGGCATGGAGCATGCCAAACGCGACCTTCAGGAAGTCGTCGAATTCCTGAAGGATCCCGTCCGTTTCCAACGACTCGGGGCCACGATTCCCAAGGGCGTACTCTTGATGGGCCCCCCCGGGACCGGCAAGACTCTGCTCGCCCGCGCCACAGCCGGAGAGGCTGGAGTGCCGTTCTTCTCGATCAACGGGTCCGAGTTCATTCAGATGTTCGTCGGTGTCGGTGCCAGCCGCGTGCGCGACCTGTTTCGCACCGCCCGCGAGTCGGCTCCCTGCATCGTCTTTATTGACGAAATCGATGCCGTCGGTCGCGTTCGTGGTGCCGGCCTCGGCGGTGGGCACGACGAACGTGAGCAAACGCTCAACCAGATTCTGAGCGAGATGGACGGCTTCCTGCCGACGGAATCGGTGATCGTCATCGCCGCCACGAACCGTCCCGACGTACTCGATCCCGCATTGCTGCGTCCGGGTCGATTCGATCGCCATGTGCTCGTCGAGAAGCCCACCAAGGAAGGTCGCGTTGGCGTGTTGAAAGTGCATATCAAGAAGGTTCCCTTGGCCGATGACGTCAATTTGCAGGATGTCGCGGCGGGAACCATCGGCTTCTCGGGGGCCGACATTCGCAATCTGGTCAACGAAGCAGCCTTGAATGCGACACGCGAAGGGAAGAATCGAGTCGAAATGGTCGACTTCGATCAGGCGCGTGACAAGATCCTGATGGGGGCCAAGCGAGAGGAGATTCTCAACGAACACGAACGCGAAATGACCGCCTATCACGAGGCAGGACACGCCCTCCTCGCCTGGCTACTTCCCCAGGTCGACCCAGTGCATAAGGTGACGATCATTCCGCGGGGCCGGGCACTCGGCGTCACACAACTCCTGCCCGAGGAAGAACGCTTCAGCATTGGCGAGCGACGCCTCCATTCGGAATTGGCCGTAATGCTCGGCGGTCGTGCCGCCGAGAAACTGGTGTTCGATGAGTACTCAGCCAATGCCGAGGATGACCTGAAGCGTGCCACATCGATCGCGCGCAGGATGGTGGGTTACTGGGGCATGAGTGAAGTGATCGGCCCGGTCGCGTTTCGAAATGGCGAAGAGCATCCTTTCCTGGGGAAGGAAATTCACGAACATCGGCAGTACAGCGAGGAGACGGCACACGTTATCGATCAAGAAGTTCAGCGGTTCCTCAATCAGGCTCAGGATCAAGCGGCCGAGATGCTAACTGCCGAGCGCGGCAAACTCGATCAGATCGCTGTTGCCTTGATGGAAAAGGAATCGGTTGATCGCGCCGACTTGACCCAACTCATTGGCGCTCCTGTTGAACGCAAATACCACACCCTCAAGATCTCCGCGCTCGCGGCGGCGTCTTCCAATGGCAAGGAAGCATCGAGTTCCGAATCGCCAGCCGGCTCTGACGTTTCGCCCGCATCATAATGGTCGTTGACGCCGCAGCAGACTCGTCGCTTCCTCGAGTCTGAGTACGACAGCGAGGCACATGTAGGTTCCACCGCCGGCAACGACAATCAACAACAGGCGAGTTGCTGACATTAGATTCGATATCGGGGCTGGCCACGCCGATTGCACCAAGAGGCAGGTTCCCCACATACCAGCGATCCCTATCAGCGCCTTCCCAGCAACCACTCCAACTGGTTTCCAGTCGAGGCGTCCAGTCAACGTCTCGAGCCAGCGAGTCGCGATCGCCGTATGAGCGATTGTTGTGATCGTCGTCGCCCACGCCAAGCCGACTCCCAGAAAGAGTTTGACGAATACCAGATTCAATATGAGGTTGGCGACCATCAGCCACATGCTGATCCTCAGCGGCGTCGCGCGGTCCCCCAGGGAATAGAAACCGCGATGGATGATCAATAGAGCCACCGAGGCCCACACCGACAGTCCATAGGCCGCAACCATTTGAGACGTCAGTCCGACGTCGTTGGCATCGAATTCACCGCGTTGAAACAACACTTCGGTGATCGGTCCCGACAGGATCAGCAGTCCGACGCTGGCTGGCAGGCAGATCGCGATGGTAAACCGCAACCCCCATGAGAGATCGTCACGCACGGAGGAGAGTTCGCCGCCCGCCACATGTCGCGAAAGTCTCGGAAAGAGGACTGTTCCGAGTGACACGCCGATCACGCCGAGCGGGAATTGCTGCAACCGTTGCCCCAGATAGAGGGCTGTTGCCGTCCCCTGAGGCAGTTGCGGGAGCCAGCCCCAGCCTGCACCATCAATCGAGAGCCACCAGGCCAACAGGCTGTCAACGAGTGTATTCAACTGCGTGATCGACATCCCAATGACGACCGGCCACATCGTGCGAAAGACGTCATCACACCCGGGCGACTGCTTGATCGTGGGAAGAGCAACGCCCCATCCGAGTGATCGGGCGGCCATCATGGAAGAAACCAACTGCACCACTCCAGCCAACAGCACAATGACGCACAGCCACATCAGGCGCACGTCGCCGACAGGGGAGACGAGCATCACGATCGCTCCCAGTCCCAACAGCCAGACGAAATTGAGTAGTACCGGTAAAAACGCCGGGAGCGCGAAACGCTGTACGGAATGCAGCACGGCCGATTGATGCGCCGTCAGGCACACCAGGATGACGTAGGGCGTCAGCAGTGCCAGTAGCTTCAAGAGCAGTCTTGTCTCCGGCCCCATTTCGAGCGTGAAGAGCGGCACTAGCACGGCCAATTCGGCCGCCACTGTCAGCAGGATGAGCCACTTCGCCAGGCGAAAGAAGACTGCGTTCGCCAATTCGCGGGCCGCATTGAGATCGCCAGTTTCGACCTGTTGGACGAACCCCGGAAGAAAGGCCGAAGTGAAAGCTCCTTCTCCGAAAAGTCTGCGAGCAAGATTGGGAACGCGAAACGCCAACGTGAAGGCATCGAGCGCCCCACCTGCTCCGAAGACGGCGGCCATCGCCATGTCACGGACCATGCCGAGCACGCGGCTCATCAACGTCAGCAGGCCGACGATCCTGACACCGGAAAGGATGCTAGGACGCGACGAATGCTCTGACGGGGGAGGTTTGCCGATCGAGACCGGGTCGGTCGAAGCTTCATCCATGTCGCAACAACCGTGCAAGTGCGGGACCGCGGTTCAGGTTTCAGGCCGTGTCGGCGACCCGCAGTTCCCTAAGCTTCTCCCGTGCCCGCGAAAGCGTCGGGCCGATGGAGTTTTCAGGAATGTTCAACGCTTGACTGATCTCGCGATACGATCGACCTTCGAGATGGTACATGCGAAAGACGCGCGCTTCGCGCTCCGGCAAGTGCTTGAGAAGTGTGGCGACTTCGTCGGCGTCGTCGATATTGGGAATCGATTCGATCTGGGCCGCGTTCTCTGGATGCGTCTGATGAGAGACATGTCCCATCGCTTCGGACTGCCGACGTCTGATCATTTCGCGGACTGTCACTCGTCGGGCGATAACCGTCAGATAAGTCGCGAGGGAACATTTGCCGCGAAAATTCCGCAGGACTGCGAAATCATTGTTCAGAATCTCGACGAAGATGTCGGAGCAGAAGTCCTCGATGTCCGACGAATTCAGCGGAACGCTCCGCGCATGGGAGGTATGTTGGATCACATGGACAAATAAGCCGATAAAGCGATCGACGAAGTCCTGCCACGCACCTGGCTGGCGCTGCAGGCAGTTGTCCAGAACACGTTTATCAATCTCGGTCAGGGCCACGGCACACCGTCACTTCGTTTGTCTTAAACGATGGTCGCAATTAACAGCAAACGGTGGGCCAGACGCCGCCGTCTCCAATGACGGTGGACACAGTCGTCCTTGAATCTGAGAATCCGACCCGACTAAGTCTATCCCTGTCGAGCAGTCTCGACAAGATGGACTCTGGTCGATCGCCGTAAATTCCAGTCAGACTATGAGTTGTGTAACGGTTAAGGCAGGGCTGAAATGCCTCCCCACGCTGTGACAGCCAACTTCAGGGGGTTGACAGTCTGTAGGGGCAGTTTTACGATCCCAACGTCGGTTCTCACTTTAGTTTGAGACGAATCCGGCGGAAGGAATCGCAGGCATTCGCCCCACTCATTCATCCGTTCAGTTCAGGGTGTCGACACCCAAATTCGGTTCCTTATTCAGGATGCTCCAGAATGGCTCACATCGTTGCTGAACCCTGTTTCGACTGCAAATACACCGATTGCGTCGTGGTCTGTCCGGTCGAATGCTTCTACGAAGGGGAGCGGATCCTCGTCATCCATCCCGATGAGTGCATCGATTGCGAGGCCTGTGTTCCCGAATGCCCGGTTGAAGCGATTTTCCACGAAGACAACCTCCCCGAGCAGTGGGCCGGCTACAAGGAATTGAACGCCGACATGGCGAAGGAGTGGCCCGTCATCACAGAGAAGAAGACTCCGCTCGGCGAACATTGATTCCCCGCAATGCGGGCGGCCACACCAGCAAGTCGAGCAGAGAGATGGCGTCTCACAAGGTCTGCACACTCGAGGAACTTCCTCCGGCAACCGCCAAGGAGGTGACCGTCGACGGGCAGATCCTCGCTCTCTTCAACTGCGACGGCGAGATCTACTGCCTCGACGGTATTTGTCCCCATGCCGGCGGACCCCTCGGCAAGGGGAAGTTCGAGGGCTGCCTCGTCACCTGTAATTGGCATGGCTGGCAGTTCAACGTCAAGTGCGGCACCCACAGCATGACGGAGAATATCCGCCAGCCGACCTACGAAACCGAGGTCCGCAAAGGGAGCATTTATGTGATTCTCCCCGGCGACGACGATTCGCCCGACGCAGATTGATACACATGCCGCGATTCGAGACGCTACTCGATCGCAATCGACTTCGGTAAATCCGGTCGCTCCGGGTATTGCGGATTCATCTCGCGCAGCGTTTCAACGACCACTCGGCAGACGGCCAGGTTGCGATACCAGCGCTGGTTGGCAGGGATCACATACCACGGCCCCCATTCGGTCGAGCAACGATTGAGGACGTCCTCATACGCCTGTTGATAGTCGTCCCATTGCTTGCGCTTCTCGAGGTCACCCAGCGAGAACTTCCAACGACTGTCGGCTTCTGCCAGTCGGTCCTCAAATCGCTGCTTCTGTTCCTCACGCGACGTGTGCAGGAAGAATTTGAGGATCCGCGTCCCCGTGCTTGCCAACAGTTTTTCGAACTCGTTGATTTGCTCGTACCGTTCGCGCCACACTTCCTTGGGAGCCAGTTTGTCGACGCGGACGACCAGCACGTCTTCGTAATGCGACCGATTGAAGACGCCGATCATGCCCGCCCCCGGCACTTTCTGGTGGACACGCCAGAGGTAGTCGTGGGCCAGATCCGCTTCTGTCGGCTGCTTGAAGGAGACGACCGACACGCCCTGCGGATTGACCCCACGAAACACATGTCGCGTGGTTCCGTCCTTCCCGGAGGCATCCATCCCCTGCAGGATGATCAGCAGTTTCGACTTGCCGGCGGCATAGAGTTTGCGTTGCCATTCGGCGAACTCTCGCCGAAGTTCCTTGAACTCCTTTTCGGCTGCGTCTCGGTCGGTGTGAAAGTCCTTCCCTGACGTCGACCATTCACGAAGCCGCACGGGTTCGTCGGGATTCACACAATGATGTTGCTGCATTCGTCAATGCCTTCGATGGTGACACACGATTCGGTCCTCTAAGATTCTGGCGAAGTGCGCGACCAATGACCAATCTGAATCCCTCAATCCGAAATGACACCGCCTGGCAGCGATCACTGGGCGCGGCGATTCGCGATCCGTTGGCACTGCTGAGCCGCCTCAATCTCAGCCTCGACTTGCTGCAGGGCGTGATGCAGGCAACCGAGAAATTCCCGCTGCTTGTTCCCGAGAGCTACCTGCAGCGTATGGAACCCGGCAATCCCCGCGATCCACTCTTGCTGCAGGTGTTGCCGCAACTCGCGGAACTCGAACGGCCTCCGGGATACAGTTCGGATCCGGTCGGTGATGCTGATGCGACGCTGTCGGCCGGCATCCTGCGAAAGTATCAGGGCCGCGCACTGCTGGTGGTAACAGGGACGTGCGCGATTCATTGCAGGTACTGCTTTCGCAGGGAGTACCCGTATCAGTCATCGCCACGTTCGCTCGATGACTGGGTCGAGTCGCTAGGAGCGATCGAGAATGATCCGTCGATTCACGAAGTCATTCTCAGTGGTGGCGATCCCCTTGTCCTCACCGATCGGCGACTGTTCGAGTTGATCGAAATGCTGGAGCGCATCCCGCATCTCGCGCGGCTGCGGATTCACACTCGGCTGCCGATCGTGTTGCCCGAGCGTGTAACCACTTCTCTGCTTACCGGCCTGATGGACTTGCGTTTGCAGCCGATCATGGTGGTACATGCCAATCATCCGCACGAGATCGCCGGCGACTGTGCCGACGCACTTCGGCAGATGGCGCGTGCCGGCTTACCAACGCTCAACCAGGCCGTGCTGCTGAGAGGCATCAACGACAACGCCGATGTGCAGGAAGAGCTGTCGACGCGACTCATCAATCTCGGTGTCCTCCCCTATTACTTGCATCAACTCGACCGGGTCGAGGGGGCGGCTCACTTCGAAGTCGATGTCGAGACAGGCCGCAAAATCATCACGACTCTGCAGTCGCGTCTGCCTGGTTACGCCGTCCCGCGTTACGTCCAAGAGGTCGCGGGCGACGTGTCGAAGCGGCCGTTGTGATGCATTGAGCCTGAAACGCCAACGTCGTCAGGCGGGCGACTCGCGATCGCAGTCGGTCACCGATAGGAACAGGTGAACGCCGTTCCATTCGTGATCTTCTGAATCGATTGACCCAGGTCCAATTGGGGTGACTCGCGGTCTCTGCGTTCCAGCACGATCTGAATCACTACCGGACCTTCGGGAATCTCCCGCAGCAGCAGGGTTTCAAGACCTGTCGGTGCATCGGGAGAAACGACTTCAATCGGAGGCAGATCTCGCAAGTCGGCCCGCGTGTCGGGCGTATTCAGCCCGACGAGGTAGCGCGGGAGTTCAGACGCCAGAAAACCGTTGAACGTGTTCCATTGCACATCGGCCATGCGCTGGCGTTCATTCGATTCGGTGACGAGTAAATCAACGAGCGTGTCGCGACCGCCGACGAATGCATGGGAGGCGGCGGAAACCCGCCAGTCATTCTGGAATTCGCTGTCGAAAGAGACATCGATGACGAGCAGCGATGGCCATTCTTCAGCAAACTGCTCTGGTGAAACGCTGAGGAGCACTTGAATCCCCTCTTTCGCCGGACCCACTCCGACCACGCCGCTCGGGTCGTTCATGCTGGCAGACTTCGTGAGGTACGACGTCACGAGCAACAACTCGGGCGTGTCGTCCGCACGCAATGGCAGCGCATGCGCGAAGCCCATCGCCGCGAAAACGCAGTGGACATAGACCGTGACGGGAAGAGCGTTGCGGGCGAATTCGACGGACGATGCACTAAACAGAAAGCCGCCGGCTTCGGTGCGACGCTGCGCCCAACCGATCCATGCCAGCCCCAGCGGACCCAGGGAGTTGATGAGAAAATACAGGCACATTGCCGAGATCGTCGGATGTCCGTTGCGAAACACGACCGCAAGCCCGACGGCTGTGGCAACAGTCACAAGCACGAGCGTGATGGAATAGCCGATACCCGGCTCACCGTCGTGCTTTCCTGGCGTGGGACGATTCGAGAAGCGAATCCAGAGCGCCCAGAACGCGATAAAGAGGCTGACGCTAGCTGTCCAATAGAGGGGACTGCTGATCGCGGCGAACGCGCCCCAGATCAGTTGCAGTAGAATCAGTGCCGTAAGTGCTATCAGAACCCAGCGCATCTGCCGCTCCCTGAGTGGTGGATTCTGCCCGACTTGGATGAAAGAGAAAACCTGCCCTGGCGCGGGTTGTATCGCGGTATCTTGTTTCGAGTCAATGACATTCGCGTACCGGATTCCCAGTCAAACGCCTATCGCTGGCTTTGCTGGTACGCCGCACGAATGAACTCGCCGCGGGTAGCGGCTTCATCAAGTTGAGAGATGTCGAGTTCGAGGAACGTCGCGAGAGCGAGCCATTTTTCGCGGAGGTCGGCATCGACGGGCTGATCGAATTTGGCCGCATGGCCGGGGTTCGCCGCGTAGTATTGGCCGTGCAGATGGGCTCCACGCTGTCCCGACTCGTCCGGCATCGGCTCCAGCGTGTGCAAGCCCCCCTGCGTCCCCCACCACTGCACGGCGGCGAAGTCGGGAGACGAGCGAGGGACGTCGCTCACATAGATCGTTGCCGCTCCTCGTTCATGCAACCGCTGCTGCAATTCGGAAACATTGACGTCTTGCACGCTTACGGCGTCTGTCAATGCGAGATGCGCCGCGTGGCCGCTGGCCTGGCCGAGTGACATCCAGATCGGCTCCAGTCGCAGTGCGCAGAATCCGACATGTGAGGCCGAGCAAGCCGTCGGCACGAGCAGGTTGTCGCAATCTCGCGGCACAAGGACGCCGTAGGGAATCTGATACGGCGGCACACGTTTATAGAACTCCCCGCCATGGCGGCCCCCAAACCGTGGACCTTCGTGATGGGTGCCGTGGCAGTTGGGGCCGTATTCTCCCTGCGCGATTGTATCGGTATGCAGCACGCTGCGGGCATCGCCGGGAGCATGGTCGGTGTCGTGTTCGGTGAAGACGTATTGGCCCACCATCCGCCGACCTTCGCGGATGTAGAGCTGCTCGGGAATGTGGCTGGTCTCAATGAACTCGTCATTGCAGAACCCCCACTCGCGCGCCTCGTCGCGAAACTGTGCGGGGACCGATTCATCATTCTGCAGGAAGTAGAGAAGTCCAACGTTGTGCAGCAGATGGGCATCGTAGATCTCGCGACGAGTCTCGAAATCGCCATCGGGCCAAGCGTCGTTGATGTCGGGGAGTGACAATCGCGCCAACCCGCGCGAGACATCGTTGACGTCATGTTTGCCATGAGGGAGTTGCGGCAGGTGCGCCTTGTAAATGCCTCCCGTCGA
Organism: uncultured Planctomycetaceae bacterium; assembly: GCA_942492405.1. Classification (GTDB taxonomy): domain Bacteria; phylum Planctomycetota; class Planctomycetia; order Planctomycetales; family Planctomycetaceae; genus JANNSB01. The sequence goes on along the minus strand of CALOES010000040.1, from coordinate 84,854 downwards.
ATCGCAGACGACGCTGCGGATGTCGCCCGACTCGAGCAACGGCACAACATCGACGAAGTCGTCGCGTTCGTAGCCTGCGGGGAGATTCGGCAAAACGCGGATCGCGGGATCCTGCGTCATGACAAGTCGAAAGTTATAGCCCTGCACTTCGCCGTCGGCTTCTTCGGGGGCGAGCGATTCGTTGTATTCATCACGTCCTTCGCGGCCAACGCGGTACGCAACGCCCGCCATCGCCAACAGATCCCCTTCGTAGCTGGCGTCGATGTAGATTCGGGCCGACACTGCAATCGATTCACCATCGGCTGATGCGAAATGCGCGACATCAATGTGACGACCCGCATCCGTCGTCACATCAACCGATGCAAGCCGCGTTCGCACGATCACCTGCAGGTTGGGATGCTCCGCCAGCATTGCTTCAAAGACGAGGCGATTGACATGCGGTTCGGCATGAGCGCCGTGAATGCACCCCAGGGCCTCCGGCGAGTCGGGGCCGAAGTTATCGGCATAATGGACCTCGACCCGCTCGGCGAAGTCGAGAAAGGCCCCGGTCAGCCCTTCTGACGAATGGAAATCGGTGTGCGACAGACCGTTCGTCACCAGCCCGCCGACGTAGGAGTAGGGCTCGACGAGCAGCACGCTGTGACCCGCGTCGGCTGCAGCGATCGCGGCGGCGATGCCAGAGGGGGTGCCTCCGTAAACGGCCACATCGACTCGTTCGGCGGCGGCGATGGGACGGGTCAGGCTGCCAAGGCAGAGGCAGAGCGTGAAGAAGATGCGGCAAATCATGCCGGGAGCGTACTCCCCGAAGTCCCCCTCGGCTACCGAGGGGAGGCGGAGACAAGCACTCCGCGAAGCGATATGAGGGTGGACAACCGGATTTGAACCGGCGACCTCTAGAACCACAATCTAGCGCTCTAACCAACTGAGCTATGCCCACCATATTGGGAATGTTGAGAATATCGGCTCCAGATGCCTCCGACAAGAGTTCGATTCGATTGGTTCACAGTGGAGTGGACTCGGTGGCTTCAGGCCGAGTGACATCGAAAACACGCTGAAACGCGGTGTCGAGGTCAGAATGTCCGACAAACCACAATACGCACTGCTAATACTTATGGTTTGGAGGGACAACGAATCACACGGCTGAAACAGCCTGCCGGGAAGACAATCTCCCTGCGTACCAGGTTTCGATGAGCAGCAGCACGACGGCGGCCAGCAGCAGCCAGCGCCAGTGCTTTTGGCTCGCTTCGAGTTCGCGGCGGCTGGCGGCTTCTTCGGCGGCGGCTACCGCGACTAGGCCGATCTCGTCGGAAATGCCCAGCGGAATTCCCGCCGCTTCGAGGACATCGGCATCGAGCGGCATCACGCGGGACTCGGCTGGATCAAGATTGACCGCGATCGGCAAATCGAGATTAGTCTCGGAGTTCCTGAGGTAATAGACGCCGGGCGAGTCGAGGGTCATCACCGGCGTATCAGCCGCCATGGCTTCGCCACCGTCGGGCGGGACGACTTGGGTGCCGGGCCATGCATCACCCAGCAGTTCGGCGAGGTCGAGAGTGTCTCCAACGTGAAAGAGTTTCGGCACTGTACCTGCCCGCGATGCTTCATCGAGAATGGAGTTGATGAGGGGCACAAACTTCGTCGATCGCGCCAGATCGCTGTCGGCTGGCCACCAGCCGGCCGCGAGCAGAATGAGCGGGCCGCCGGTCGCATCGCGCCATTCCAGCAAAGCCGGGTCGCCATCGTCGAACTTGGCCAAGACCTGCGCACCCTCCAACCATGCCGAATCGAATCGGCGATGCTGCCAGAAATGAAGTCTCGAAAAGTCGGAGTAACGCGGATCGTCGAACACCTGCAGCACGGCAGACTCGAACCGTATCTCGGTCCAGACGGCATAGTCGTCGGAAACAACTTCGATGGCGGAACCGACCTCCAACGCATCCTGCCCCAACAGGCCTGGCAGCATGCGGGCGGCTGCGGCATCGCGCGGGGCGGCAAGAATGGTCCCTCCGCCAGCGAGGTAGTTTTGCAGTGTCTCGATCATTTCACCTTGCGGGGAGGATGTGCAAATGACGAGGTGGACGCCTTCGAGTGCAACCGTGTCGTTAGGAGCTGATTCGTCGTCCGCCGTGATGATGCGTCCGTCAGGGTCCGCGAACTGCACTGTCACGTTCCGCAAGGGAGATGGTGAGAACGCCAGAGGCAGAAAGAACTCGGGGACGTCGTCGGAGTACGCAATTTCTTCGTCAATGAATTTCGCCTCGCTCGACCCTATGCACACGACTTGCAAGTCGCGCGTGTTGGGCGGGCTGACGTAACAATGATTGTCGAACGGCTCGTCGTCTCCTGTGAGTACGACTTCTCGCAAAGAAGTTGACGGTTCCTGTCCGTCGATGCCTGCGGGAAGGGGAGCGTCACCACGCGGCTCTGGCCAGCGGGGACGTAGATGGAGACCGGATCGACGATCGCAGGCTGATTCGTTCGCGAGTCGATAAACTCCGACTGCCAGCCGACTTGAAAGGTCTCGATACGCGAACCGGCGTCGTTGTCGACTCGCAGCAGCACTCCGACGGACTCATTGGACCGAGCGCCCGCGAGGGGTTGAGCCGAGGCGTTGTTGCGGCTGGCTGCTTCTCCGACAGGCAGAATGGTGACGAAAATATCATCGGGCCAGTCGCCTAGTTCGAGCGAATCGAGCCGACTGCCCGACTGCATGTCGCTCAGCAGGACGATTTCCTTCCGCACCGAATGGTTGTCGGACGACTCATCAAGCAAATCGTCGCCGGCTCTGCGAAGAGCGAGACCCAGGTCGGTCGAATTCCAGCCCGGGTCGAGTTGATCCAGGCCATCTCGCACGGTCGCGATGCGTTGTTCGACAGGGAGTTCAGCCCAGGTGGAGAACGAAATCACCGTGCGCACCTGTTCGTCGAATGACAGCACCGCCAGATTGTCGCCGGGATGCACCTCTTCGAGCCACTCCTCCGTTTGTTCCATAGCGTCGTCCCAGAGACCTTCTCGCTGCATACTGCCGCTGGTGTCGATCAGCATCACGAGCAAACGGCGCTCTCCATCGGCATCGGCCTGCAACTCGCTGTTGAACAAGAATGGACGGGCGAATGCGAAAGCCAGTAGCAGCAGTGCCAGTCCTCGCAGCAGGAGTAACAACCAGTGTTCGATGTTGCTGCGCCTCGTGATCCTCGGCGGCGACGGCGTGAGGAACATCAACGTGCTGAACGGCACGCGCCCCTTGGGGGTACGGCGGATCATGTGAAAGACGATCGGGAATGCGATCGCCAGACCAGCCGCCAGAAACCAGGGAGTGAGGAAACTCATACTTCGAACGATTCGTAGAGTTTGGGAATAATCGGGTCCTCGTCACACTCATCCCGGATGGCCAAGGCCAATGCCTGAGCGGCTTCCGGCTCGCCATGCACCAGGAACGCTTGCCCGATGTGCCCCTGTTTATTGGCTTCTAGAAACCACCACTTGAAGTCGTCAGCATCGGCGTGGGCCGAGAGGCCATTGAGAACTTCGACATGGGCCTTAAGGGGAACATCAAAGTCGAAAATGCGCACATAGGGACGGCGATCGAGAATCTGCCTCCCGAGTGTGTGCGGGGCCTGCCAGCCGATGAGGCAGATCGTGTTCTGTTCGTGTCGGACGGCATGCTTCAAGTGATGCACGATGCGGCCCCCCTCGCACATACCTCCCGCGGAAATGATCACACACGAGCCTTCGAGCTTGTTGATCGCTCGACTTTCATCCTGGCTGCCGACGTAGGTCAATCCGTCGAAAGCGAAAATGTCGTCGTCGTATTGCAGAGTGTCTCGAACGTCTTCGTTCATCGTGTGATCGTAACGGCGAAACACGCGCGTCACACGCGTTGCCAGTGGGCTGTCGACGAAGACGGGGATCGGTGCCAGCGCCCCTTCGTTGAATAATTCATTCAGATAGTAGACCACCTGTTGAGTGCGCCCGAGACTGAAGGCCGGGATGATGACTCGTCCGCCGACTTTCGACGCGTCGCGAATGATACGGGCCAGTTCTGCCTTCAAATCTGACGACGGCATGTGATTGCGATTCCCATACGTGCTTTCGCAGATCAGCACATCGCAACCTTCGATCGGTTCGGGATCGACCAGCAATGGCATATCACGCCGGCCCAGGTCGCCGCTGAAGACGATGGTGCGACCTTCCCCCCGATCGCGAACTTGCAGTTCGGTGATGGCCGAACCCAGTATGTGGCCTGCGGGGAGAAAGCGGACTCGCACATCCTTCCCCAGCGAATGCCAGGTATGGAATGCGAGTGGCTCCATGAGCTTCATCAGGCCATCGACATCTTCATCGGTGTAGAGCGGGTCGATTCTCGGGTGGCCGGGCTTGAGCTTCTTCGACAGATACTTCGCATCCTCCTGTTGAATGTGGGCCGAGTCTCTGAGCATCAGCTCGGCTAAGTCCGCAGTCGCTTCGGTGCAGAAGACTGGTCCGCGAAATCCCGCGCGATACAAACCGGGAAGGTTGCCGCAATGATCGATGTGGGCGTGCGAGAGAAAGACAGCATCGAGCGTCTTCGGTTCACAGAAGAACTTCTCGTTGAGTTCTCGCGATCGCGCCCGTGGGCCTTGGAAGAAACCGCAGTCGAGCAACAGCCGCCGGTTGCTCGTTTCGATGAGATGCTGGCTCCCCGTCACTTCGCCGGCGGCACCAAGGAATGTAATCTTCATTGCGGCTCGCGGTGCGACGATACGTGAAAATGAAAGTCGCCTTTCGCTCCGCGAAAGAGCGTCGGGTGACGATTCACCATTCGATCCATGGCATGCAGCAACTGTGACTTCTCCGTTGCCTGCGCACTCTCGCGGAGCGAAAGGCGACTCTTAGTTTCGACGGCTTGATTTGCAGACGACGAACAACGCGGCCCCAACCATTAACATGACGATGATGACTTCCATCGTCATCGGGCGAACGGTGCTGACCTGGCCGCTGACTCCCGGTGCCTGGCCGGTTGTCGGACCTGTTGCCGTACTCGACTCAATGATTGGACCGCCTTGTCCCCAACTCGTTACAGGGAGCCAAAGGGTAAGCGTCAGCGCCAACAGTATGCGGCGAACTCTCCGCCAACCGCCGTGACAACCGTGATGGAATGCTCGGGACAATGCAAACTCCTGAAACCGGGTGAATGGCATAGTGTCCACTTTTCGACGCGACGATTCCAGTGCTCGGAGCCGAGTCGGCCTCATGGTGGCGCTTCAGCCGTTCCAGCAGCGACTCAAGTCGGCCCCACCGCATGCGCCAGCCATTCGATGAGGTTTCGCGAGACTTCGGTCTTTGTCCCTTCCCAGGTGGCGAGCGATTCCCCGTCGGGAGCGAGCAGCTCGACGGAGTTGGTGTCGGCCGCGATGGCCGACGGGTGATTGAGAACGATCCAGTCGCAGTTCTTTTTGCGGAGTTTCTGCAAGGCGTTCTCTCGGGGGTTCTGGGCCTCAAGGGCGAAGCCCATCACCCAGCGGTCGGCCTTCATGGCTCCCAGTTCGGCGAGCACGTCGTCGGTCTCGATCATCTCGACGACGATCGGTCCGCCGATTTTTGACATCTTGCCCTCGACACGTTCCTTCGGACGATAGTCACAAACTGCCGCTGCAGCGATCACGCCGTCACAGTCAGGAAACAAACTCAAACACGTTTCCCGCATGTCAGAGGTCGTCACGACCTGATGCACCTCGCAGCCTGCCGGCACGGCCAGATCGACAGGTCCGGTGACAAGTACGGTCTCCCAACCCAAATCGATGGCCGCCTGCGCCAGTGCATACCCCATCTTGCCACTACTGGCGTTCGAGAGATACCGGACATCGTCGAGGTACTCGCGTGTCGGACCGGCAGTGATGAGAACTCGCATGGGAGCTACCTATGGTAACCCGAAACGTTAGTGAGGGGGGCGTGACGAGCAGCTCTCATCTAAGTGCCGCTCGCCTTGCGGAGACGGCGGTCCGACAGTTCTCGATGTGAGGTTTTCTCCGCAAGCAACGCCTTTCAGACGCGATCGCTGTTCCTCACGCCCCCTGGCTCGCGCTGCGGGCTAATGTCATTTCATACCAAAGGCGTGATCCCCGGCAGCGCGATCTGCGGGAACTCAACCGGAGTGTTCCAGTCGTTGTAGTGAGCGGGTGTGAGATTCTCTTCGGAATTCAGCATGTGTTCCCAAGTCACTTCCTTGCCGGTGTAGCCTGCCATGCGGCCCATGATCGCCATCATCGTGCTGTTGATCATTCGGTCGCCATCGTTAATCGGCGTCCCATTCCGAATCGAAGCAAAGAATTCATCATGCTCGACCTGGTACATGTTCGGCTTCTCGCCGTCGTACTCCCAGCTTTCCTTGCCGCTGAGTGATACGCCGCGCGGCAGTACGTTGCCGGCCCCTTCGCTGCCGAGGACATAGAGATTGTTCTCGCCGTAGCAGTTCGGGATTTGCCTTTGGGCGATGAACGCTCGGCGGTCGTCTTCCCAGACGTAGTTGACTTCGATGTGATCGAAGATGTTCCCGCCATTGGACGGAATCTGTCGACCGCCGACGGCTGTGCAACTAACGGGAGGACGATCCTGAAACGCCCATGCCAGCCAGTCGACTGTGTGACATGCCTGCTCGACCAGGCCATCCCCGGACAGCCAGGTGAAGTTGTACCAGTTGGCCACCATCCACTGCAGGTCGGTCATCCCTTCGGGTCGGCTCGACTCCGGCGGCATCGGCTTCACCGGGCTGGTGAGGTATGTGCCGTACGCGGTATGGATGTCGCCAGCCGCCCCTTCATGCAGCTTCGAGAAGAAGGCTCGCTTGGCATAGTCGTAGCGCCAGCAGAAGCCAGCGACCATCGCGATCCCCTTTTCCTTCGACATGCGGACTGTCTCCATCACGCTGCGGCAGCCGACGGCATCGGTCGCCATCGGCTTTTCGGTGAAGACATGCTTCCCCTGCTCGACGGCATATCGCAACTGTTCCGGTCGGAAGCCCGGCGGAGTACACAACAACACGACATCGACGTTGTCGATCAATTGACGGTAAGCTCCGAGTCCCTCGAACATCAGATCGGGCTCGATCTCGACTTGTGAAGCGACCTCTTGAGCATTCTTAAGATTGTTGACGCAGCGGCTCAATTCGTCGGAATGTGTCCCCGCCGCCTCGGACTCGGGACCGAAAGCATCGGCCAATGCCACCAGCTTGGCATTGGGATCGCCTCCCAACGCATTAATGGCAGCACCCGTGCCGCGACCACCACAACCGACCAGCCCGACTCGTATCGTGTCGGTGACTCCAGCGGCGTACAGTCCCGAAGTGGCCGCGAAGTTCGACAGCAGCGTGCCGCCGACAGCGACGGCGGAACCGGTCTTCAGAAAGTCACGTCGGGAATGCGAGGCGGGCTTCATCAAAAACTCCGGCAGGGTTCGAGTGGGTGGGACTGATCGGGTTCCATGATCCCGATCCCAGCGAGCAGGTTCAAGGGAGACGGCGTTCCGTGGCGTATATCGCTTCAATACGCCCGCGTCCGCGATCGGCCCTGCACTCGTAGCGGCAGACCCATGATGCGCAGAAAGCCCTCCGCATCCGTCTGGTCGTAGCTGCCGCCGGCTTCCATCGAGGCGATGGCTTCGTCGTAGAGACTGTTCGGCGAAGTGCGGCTGATGACGCGGGCGTTCCCTTTATAGAGGCCGAGCGTCACTTCGCCGGTGACGTATTGCTGTGCTTCGCGGATGAAGGCCATCAACGCGTCCATCTTCGCGCAGTACCAGAAGCCGTAGTAGACCATCTCGGCCACTTCGGGTGAGATGCGGTCCCGCAGGTGGACCAGGTCGCGATCGAGCGTGAGTTGCTCCATCGCCAGATGAGCCGTGTAGAGACACGTCATGCCGGGGGCTTCGTAGACGCCGCGACTCTTCATGCCGACGAAGCGATTCTCGACGATGTCGATACGACCGACGCCGTTGCGTCCGCCGATGGTGTTGAGCGTGTTGACGATCTCGCTGGCGGAGAGTTTCTTGCCATTCACAGCCGTCGGCACGCCCGACTCGAAACTGATTGTGACGGTCTCCTCTTTATCAGGAGCCTCTTGAGGTGAGACCGTCATGCCAAAATCGATGACGGGGATCCCATCGACGGCTGGGTCTTCGAGCTTGCCGGCTTCGTAGCTGATGTGCAGGCAGTTCTCATCACTCGAATAGGGTTTCTTGGCGGTCGCCTTTACGGGGATGTTCTTCTGGTCACAGTAAGCCAGCATTTCGGTGCGACCAGGGAAGAGGTCGCGAAACTCGGCCATCCGCCAGGGAGCGATGATCTTTACCTTGGGTTCGAGTGCCTCGGCTGCCAATTGGAAACGGCATTGATCGTTCCCCTTGCCTGTCGCTCCATGCACGAAAGCGACCGCGCCGACATCTCTGGCGCGCTGGACACAGCATTTGGCAATGAGTGGCCGGGCGATCGATGTGCCGAGGAGGTAGATAGTCTCGTACTTCGCCTGCCATTGCAGAACGGGAAACGCGAAATCGCGACACAGTTCCTCGGTGGCATCGACGGCCTCCGACGTTTTGGCCCCGATGTCGAGAGCCTTCTGCAGGATGGCGGGCCGATCCTCGCAGGGTTGCCCCAAGTCCACATAGAGGGCGTGAACATCGTACCCCTGATCGATCAACCAACCCACAAGGACGGAAGTATCGAGGCCACCGCTGTACGCCAGAACGACTGAATCTGCCATTGTTTCGAGAGAGTTTGAGAAAGTGGGTTCAACTGCCTGCGGGGATTGTCGGCAGCAAGAGTTTGGAAGTCCAGAGTTCGCAGATGACGTACGATTTCACGCTGATTGACGATGGCCGCGAACTGCAACACTTGCCCCCAAGCGAGTTGCCAGCGGAAATAGTGCCTGTCACTCACCGCGCGTCAGTTTTTGGAACCGCTGCCGCAGGTCTTGTGTCACGGGGCCGGGCTTGCCGTTGCCGATTTCACGGCCGTCGACTTTCACGACCGAAATCACCTCGGCTGCGGTGCCGGTCAGGAAACATTCGTCGGCGATGTAGACATCATGCCTTACCATTGGGGCTTCGCGAACTGGAATGCCGACTTCGCGTGCCAATTCGATCACGGCATTGCGAGTGATGCCTTCAAGAATTCCCGCTTCGGTTGATGGCGTCCAAAGCACGCCGCGATGGACGATAAAGATGTTGTCCCCGGTGCACTCGGCCACTTCACCTTTGTGGTTGAGCATGATGGCTTCGAGGCATCCGGCATCGGTCGCTTCGATCTTCGCGAGAATGTTGTTGAGATAGTTGAGCGACTTGATCCGTGGACTGAGAGCCCCAGGATGATTCCGCATGGTACTGGCCGTGATGATCGACAATCCGTGTTCGTAGTGCTCTTCCGGATAGAGCGTGATCGTGTCGGCGATGACGATGACTTGCGGGTTGGCTGTCCTGCGGATGTCGAGCCCCAACGACCCGGCACCACGAGTGACCATGAGCCTGACGTAACCATCCTGAATGTCATTGGCGGCGACAGTCTCTTCGACGGCTTGAGTCATCTCGGCAGGCGTAATGGGGATCGTCAACCGAATCGACTTGGCACAGTCGTAGAGACGACCGATGTGCTCGGCCAGGCGAAAGACCTTGCGGCCGTAGACGCGAATTCCCTCGAAAACGCCGTCTCCGTAGAGCAGCCCGTGGTCAAACACGCTGACCGTTGCCTGCTCCTTCTCAACAAGTTTGCCGCTGATGTAAACCTTGGACATGGAATTGGTCGTTATTCGGTGAACGATTGCAGGAGGTAGATTGACAGCGCACTCGCGTGGAGGTTCAGTCTAAGTGTTCATGCATCATTTGTCCTTTGTCACTCGGCATTTGAATCATGGTCGAAACCCGGAGGGCAGGAGCAGTAATGTCTGTCGATGTCCCTCCAAGTCCTTTCATGCCAATAATTTCGAGGATTCCGTACTCTCAGCCGCCAGAATCTTCCCACTGGAGGCGAAATCTGTCAGAATGAATCAAACGACACTGATCCAACGCGCGTCGTCAACTGTGATGGTCGACGATACGTTTGAAGGCCCGCCTTTCGTTCCCACCTATTGCTCTCCCAAAGGACCGAACAATGCTGATTCGAGTTCCCGGTCGTCCTGGTAAGGATTTGTGCGACTCTCAACTCGGCGTCACACGCCGCGACATTCTTCGCGTCGGTGGGTCCGGAATTCTCGGAGTCAGTCTCGGCGGCATGCTGCAGATGCAGGCCCAGGCCAACGAGCAGGGATTTAGCGGCGGCCCCGGTTGGGGTCAGGCGAAGAGCATCATCATGTGCTACCTGCAGGGAGGGCCGAGTCATCTCGACCTGTGGGATCCCAAGACGAATGTTCCCGACAATGTGAAGAGCGTATTCAACCCGATCGACACGGTTCTCCCCGGCGTGCAGTTGACCGAGTTGCTGCCGCATCTGGCACAAGTCCTCGATCGCACGACGCTCATTCGCTCGATGGGTTACACGCCCAACGGTTTGTTCAATCACACGGCCGCCATCTATCAGTTGATGACCGGCTACACGACCGACAAGGTCAGTCCTTCGGGTCAGTTGGAACCGCCCGATCCTCGTGACTTTCCGAACTTTGGTTCTCAGCTCATCCGCTTGCGACCGCCGGAAGAGGCGATGCTGCCGTTCGTCATGCTCCCCCGCCCCTTGCAGGAGAGCAACGTCGTCGGCAAGGGTGGGTCCGCAGGCTTTCTGGGAACGGCGTATGATCCGTATCGCCTCTTCCCGCCCGGCGACGATCTCGACATGAACAAGATGGATAACATCAACGTGTCGGATCTAGAAATGCGTGCCGACATGTACGGTGATCGCCTCGAACGCCGCGCCCGACTGCGGGATGTGGTGAACGAGCAGATGCCCGAAGTCGACCGTGCCGTGGCCGACTACAATTTGAACTCGTACTACGATCAGGCGTTGTCGCTGATTGCCTCGGGCCGTGCGCGGGATGCATTCGCTCTGGAGCAGGAATCAGCCGAGACCCGCGACTTGTACGGCCGCAACACATTCGGTCAAAGCTGTCTGCTCGCGCGTCGTCTGGTGGAAGCCGGCACGCGGGTCGTCGAAGTCATCTGGCCGAAGGTCGCCAACAGCGACAACCATTCTTGGGACGTCCACACCGGACTTTCCGCGAGGATGAAGGACCAGTCGGCTCCGATGCTCGACCGTGGTCTGTCGGGACTCATCACCGATCTCGATCAGCGAGGCATCCTGGATGAAACGCTCGTCATCGCGATCGGCGAATTCGGTCGCAGCCCGCAGCGCGGCGTCTCGACGTCGGGCAACGGCAATAGCGACGATGGTCGCGATCACTGGCCGTATTGCTACACCGCGTTGATGGCGGGTGCAGGGGTGAAGCGAGGTTACGTTCACGGCCAGAGCGACCAGACCGCCTCGGCTCCGTTGGTCGACCCGGTCCATCCCGGCGAGGTTCTCGCCTCGATCTACCACAGCTTCGGCATCGACCCGCTGACGATCGTCTACAACCACCTCAACCAGCCCAGGGAACTGGTAAAGGCGGAAGCCGTGCCAGGGTTGTTTGCCTAAGTCGCCGCGTCTGTCCCCAGACGCGGAGGCGCGGCAGAACGACATGCCATTTCGAACAAAGGCCCGCGTCAAACGACGTGGGCCTTTTTTTATGGACAATGTCCCCCACCGAAATCAACTCTCGCCTTCGCCGTGCCTTGTGGCGGTCTGATAAAATTCATGTGTGTCGTTGCGGAAGGCGATGCGAGAATCGTCCCATGAGTAGAACATGTGGCCGCCGACGTAGTTGTGGGAATGAATCTTATCCTGCTGATCGAGAGTGAGTTTCATCAGATCGATCAGGCGCGCGGTGCTGTGGTAGGGAGTGACAAGGTCGAAATAGCCGTGGCAGAAGAAGACGTGCATGTGGCGATTGAAGCTCATGCCGTAGCGCAGGTCATCCATCGCGCCCGCCACCTTGCGGTAGAACTTTTCCTTGTCGTGGTCGTCTTTCCACAACTGGTTGACCTCATGACTGAGGAGCCGATAGTCGAGTTCGGTCTCGACCTTGAGATGCGCCCGCAAGTGATGATTCACTCCCCCCGTAAACAGCCGGTCAAACGACCACAACGGGTCCGGGCCTTCATAGTCGTTGCGGTCGGGGAAGGGGTCAGTCGATGTGGTGGCGGCGTCGTAACGTCCGCACAGTTGCCGCCGGTCCCGCAACAACTCCCGGCAGAAGATTGTCGAACTGATCCTGCCGCCGGCGCGTTCGATCAACGCGACGTCCAGACCACACAAGTTGGACATGCGGGTGACGACCTTTCGCCGTTCTTCTTCGGGGAATCGTGCGCCGCTGGCCAACCAGCGTGAGAGTTCGAGTCGCGCAAATGACTCGGCTTCTGCGATGACGTGTTCCAGGGGAGTGGCGGGATCAATGCTTCGTGTTCGCCCATGCTGATGGGCCGCCGCCGCCAGCGAGGGAAAGAGTTCGACCCAATAGGTCAAGTTGTAGTCGGTTCCTGAAAGAGCCTGAAGTTCGATCGCGGGTGAGATGAGCATCGCTCCGCAGAGCCCGACGCCATGCTTTTCCTGCAGTCTTCGGGCCATGCGGGCGACGCGAAAGCCGCCGTAGCTCTCGCCGGCGATAAACAGCGGCGATGTCCAGCGATGGTGCTTCGAGAGAAACCGGCAGATGAACTCGCCGAGTGAATCGAGATCCCGTTCGATCTCCCAGAACTCGGAGTTCTCGCCGGGGAGTTTCTTCTCCGAGCCGTCAGGAGTGTTGTGTGAGTTGTCGGTGGAAGAGTTCGCTTGTTTCTCCTGTTCCTTCTCCTTCAACGACCGGCTGAATCCCGTTCCGACTGGATCGATAAAGACCAGATCGGTAAACGCGAGCCAGGTCTCGAGGTTGTCGACAATGCGCGTCGACCCTGGAGGGAGTGAGCCGTTCTTGCCGAAGCAGACACGCTTCGGCCCCAAGGCGCCCATGTGAAGATAGGCCGAAGCGGCTCCCGGCCCCCCATTAAAAACAAACGTCAGTGGTCGCTGCCCGACATTGGCTGTGGGATCGACATACGACGTGTGAAACATGTGCGCGATCGGCTTATGAATCCGCCGCAACTTGATCCACCCGGCCGATGCCTCGTACGTCAGCTTCGTCTTGCCGATCACCATCTGGTGCTGCGTGACGAAGCGTTCTTCGGGAAAAGCCTCTTCCTTATCGGCGGCGTCGCTGCTGGCGGGCCTTGAGAGCCTGGCCAGCTTCATCATCTTTTTGTAGTCCTTGTCTTCCACCATGGTGTTCCTTCAAGATTGAGTGCGAGTCGGTGATGGAATCACCGAAGGCACGACTCGTATTCATGGATCGATCCGCCGCTACATTGTCCGACGCACTATAGCTTCAACTGCTTCCACTTGGCCCAGAGCTTGAAGCTCACGTTTGCTTTGCTTGCCAGGTATTTGAGTGTTTGTTTGAGCACCACCTTACGGGCCGGCTCGGTCGGGAGGTTCTTGTACTCCTTGAGGAATTCGGTGAGGTGCTTGCGAAACTCAGCCAGCACGCCGGCCCTCTCTTGGGGCGGAGCAGAGGTGACGTTGAGAATGGCACGAACCAGTATGAACAGCAGAAAGTAATCGTCGTCGAAGCCTTCGGAGTCGACGCGACTCAGTCGGTCGGCTGCTTCGTCGAATTCTCCAGCAAGGGCTGCATCAGACGCCAGCCAGAGTTCGTGCAGATTGAAGGCGTGATGCGGTTCGAGCGATAACGAGTGTCGATTCACTTCAGCTCCTTCCGCCTGTCGGCCAACGGCGCGGAGGATTTCCGAAGTGTTCACGAGCATCCAAGGCTCGGCGTCGGGGTGCTTCTTCCAATCGTCAGCCCAAGGGACCGAGCCAGGCCAGTCGCGAGACAGGGTCCAACCGTAACCGACCGAGCCCCAGCTTTGAGTGTCGGCGCGCAGCCAAGGTTCGTTGATGCGAACGAATGTGCGGAAGCGTTCGACGTTGCCGTTCTCGACCAGATCCTTGATCCACATGTAGACCGCACGATGGCCCACAGCGGGATGCTTCTCGACCAGACCCTTCAATTGTGACTCGGCGTCCAGTTGGCCGCGCTCCATCTTGATGACCGACCAGAGATTGCCGGCTTCGGGAATGCAGTCGGGCTGTTGGACGACCTCGGAAATGATATCGTCCATTTCTTTCAGCCAACCGGCCGAAGACATCGCGCGGAACGAATGCTGTAAGGGCCATTCGTCGTGATTGGGAGCCGAGTGGGTGCAGACTCGAAAGAGTGCCTCTCTGGCGGTCGGCAGATTCCGATTGTGAGCGGCGACCTGCACGCGACGTGCATCGACAAACGGCCCGGGAGTATGTACTTCGAGCGAATCGAGAGTTTGCTCGGCGGCTGTCCATTCTTCGTCCTCGACCTGCAGGTCGTACAACGAGATTCCCGCGAAGTCGTAGGCCGGCTCGATCTCGTATGCACGCTGGAAGACTTCTTTCGCCGTGTCGCGTTTCTCGTTGATCATCAGCGCTTCGGCGTAATAGCCGAGCGAGACTTCGCCGAAGGGCTCCAGACGCATCATTTGTTCGGAATACTTGAGATAACCTGCGTTGTCGCGGCGTTCACGGGACCAGTCGGCAAGGTTCTGCCATCCGCCGTAGAGCGTCGGATCCTGCTCGACGGCCTTGAGCATCTCGGCGATCGCGGCATCAGCGTCCCCCGTCTGCCAGCGGATCCAGGCGGCGCGGGCCATCAGTTCCGCAGGCGGCTGATCCTTCCAGATGGCGGGCTTGCAGGCCGCGATCGCTCCTTCGACATCTCCCTGCTCGAACAACAGACGCGCCTTCTGGCTATGGGCGTCGATTGCGCGGGGATTGAGTTCAATCGCCTTGTCGAGGGCCTGGAAGCGTTCGTCGATGTGCTCTTCGTCGAGGATGCGCGCCAGCATCATCCACGATCGAGCTTCACCGGGACGTTTCTCGACCAGTCGACGCACTCCGTCGATCGACCGACCCGGCTGGCCGAGTTCCTCGCACCAGTTGTCGAGCATGCTCCAGGCCCAGTTGTAGCCGGGAGCGATGTCGACGGCTCTTTCGAGTTGCTGAATCGCTCCCTCTTTCTCACCCAGCTTCCACAGGACTTCGGCGAGTCCGCCGCGGTTGGCGGGATCGAGCGGATCGCGAGCGACGGCTCCTTCGAGGATCGTCTTGGCCTGTGTGAAATCACCTTTCCGAACGTAGACATCCGACAACTGCCTCAGAGCTTCGCCCCACGAAGGGTTGATGCGAAAGGCGGTCTCCAGTGACTCTTGTTCATTGGCCAGGTCGCCCCGATAGCGGGCGACGGTCGCCCGGTCGAGCCATAGTCGTGGCAGGAGCGGGAATCGCTCGGTGGCTTCCCGCGCCATCTCGGCGGCTTCATCGAGCTGATTCATCATCATCAACTGCTGGACGATCGCCGACCAGACATGCCACAATTCAGGCCGCTCCTGTAGCGCTTCGCGGAGGGAATCGAGCACTTCCTGCGGTTCGAGTTCATTCTGAGCCAGGTTGCGCCAGGCGAGTAGCCCATCGCCGAAGATCACCTGCGTGACCAGTTGCTCGCGAATGAATTGCAATTCCTCGCGGCGCTCTGCCGGCGTGTCACAACAGCGCAGAAGCGATGCGAGTGTGTACTCGTTATCGACGCTCAGCTTGACCGCTTCGCGAAATTCGCGTCTCGCCTCAAGCATCTGATCCCTGGCGGCGTACAACTCCGCTCGCAGATGGTGGTAGCCGTTATGTTTGGGATCAAGCCGACCCGCCTCGTCGGCGCACTCTTCGGACTCGTCAAGGCGGCGCTGCTTGAGCAGAAAGAATCCGAGTTCACGAATCGCCCACGCATCGGCGGGGTTGAGTTCAATCAGTTTGCGGATGAACGGTTCCTGAACTTCCGGCGGTTCGCTCTTGAACCACTCGATACACAGCATCAGGAGTGGCTGAAAATGCGGAAAATGGTCGATCGCCTTTCGCAAATGGGACGATGCGGATTCTTCGCCTTCGACTTCCGAGAGGAGTCGTGCCACGGACTGATGGGCATCAACCGCCATCGGTTCGGCTTCGAGCACACGCTGGTAGTAGTCGAGCGCAGTGGCGCGGTCTCCTTCGATAATCGCAATGCGCGCCGCAGTCCTCAGCCATTCCGATTCCGAACAGCGGCCGTTGGCCTGGTCGAGCAACTGATGAGCCCGCTCGGAAAAGTCGGTCGACGTGCTGGCAAGAACCCCGGCAACGTACAGAGCCAACTCGCCATCGTTGGGACGCCGTTCAAGGGCGCGGTCGAGAATCTCGATCGACTCGCGAGTGCGCTGCAACGTTTCGAGCGCCCGCTCGAGCGTTCTGGCGGGGAGTGACGACTTGTCTCCGAACCGCTCGAATCGCTTGCCCAGCCATTCCAAGACCTCGTTGGTCCGCCGGCAATGTTGAGCTGCCGAAAAGTAGCTTTCGGCGAACAATTCTTCTTTGTCATCCAGACTGGCCGCGAAGCGATAGAGTTCGAGAGCTTCGTCGAACTCCAGCCGATTCATCAGGACGCCTGCCAGCACATAGTAGTTGCGGGAGTCAGTGGGATGCCGGCGGATCGCCGTCTTGAGCATCTCGATCGCGCGCTCGTGTTCCCGCGCGTCGGCCGAAAGTTCTTGAGCATATTGCGATTGGAATGCCGGATGGCTGTCGGGCTTGTCCACCAACTCCTTGAGTACATCGAGCCGCTCTTCTCGCGTCGAGACGTTGCGCATCAATGCCAGTCGCGTGAGTTGCAGCACCGTGTTGTCGGGCGCTCGCTCCAGGAGTTTCTCGACAGCCGCCAGATGCTCGGTAGCGTTGGCATCGTAGACCGCGAGCCGGCGCTGGGCATGGATCGTGAGCAAATGGTCGGGCGCGCGAGCCGTCAGTTCTTCATAGACGCGTACGGCGATTTCGCGCTGATGGGCGATCAATGCGCCGTCGAGTTCATGGAGTTCATCCCAGAGTTGAGCATCCGGGAACGAGATTCCGTTCAGTTTCGAGACTTGCTCCTTGGGCACCATCGCCATGCCGCGCGGGCCGAAGACGCCGTATTCTTCCTGCAGTCCATCGACGAACATTTCGTGCTTGATCCGCACATAGGGATCACGAATGATCAAGCTGCCGCGCCGGCCGTCGTAGCCGATCACGACTTGCAGGTGACCCGACTCGACATGTGTCGTCGTGAGCGTAAAGGGAATGCCCGCATCGATGAGCTGCTTTGTCGACTCTTCAGTGACGGTGAAGTCCTGCGTCGCCCAGCCATTCTCCTCGGCCCATTTTCGTTCCGCGTGAGCGGTCGTGCCGTTGTAACAAATCTCATCGGCGACCTGCAGATGCTCGGCCGTGACGTTCCAGTAACGACTGATTGTCGTCAGAGTGGCTGGCACGCATGTCAGGCGATGCTGTCGTGTGAATCCCACGGGGAGCACGACACGTTTGCGGCCCTTTCTCGCGGGATCTTCCAATCGGTCGGCCACCTTGTGCATCGCCTTGTCGACGCTCTTGCGGGCCCACATGATGGCCGTCTCGTCGTCACCGTCATGATAGGCCAGCAGCGACCTCAGATTGTGGAACGACTTGGCCACATGACCTTCAAGCAGGGGCGAGTATTCCTCAAACTTCTTGAGGCACTCCTTGAGGAGCTCTCGAACTCATCCTTCTCGTAGTGGATCCCCGCGAGATGCATGTAGACCGACGAGCTTTCGATATGTTTGGCGGCTTCATGCAGGAATTCGAACGCTTCGTCATCTCGCCCCATGATCGTGAGCAGATGGGACCGTGACTGCACCGCCGGACGGAAGAACGGCACCAGACGCAGAGCCTCGTCCGCCGCCGCGAGTGCCTCGTCGTAGCGATCTTCGATCTCCAAGACTCCCGACTTGACGACATGCACCCACGGGCGGTCGCCACCGACTTCGAGGGCCCGATTCAGCCATTCTTCCGCCCGCTCAAAGTCTCTCAAGCAGCCGAGCGTCTGAGCGGCAAGCGAGTACCACGAAGACAGAGTGTCTGCAGAGATATCGGGCATGTCGCCGATCGACTGGAAGAACTTCCAGGCGTGCCACGGCCCCTGCCGCTCGAACAACGTCCAACCGTAATAGTAGCGGACCTCGGGATGCTCGGGCGTTTCACGCCATCCCTTGAGCCGATGCCATAACGAGAGACGTGGAGCTCCGAGGTTCACCGCCAGCCGCGAGGCGAGCATGCGACCATCCGGACCTTCCCATTCGCGGATCGATCCGAACTGTCTCTGGCCCTGATCGAGCGCCTGCAGATAGAGGCCGCGGAGATACAGGTCGGTATAAGGCTGAATGGCTTCGTGGGAGATCTGCATAGGCCACGCGGAATGTCGCGGTGTGAATCAGGGCATGGAAACTTCGCGAACCATGCGGGCGAAGATGTCAGAGACGAATGCTCCGGCAGCGAAGGAATCAGGCGAGAAGACGAGCGTGTACTGATGCGACACAGGCTGACGTGCCGGGGTTCGATTGTCCAGTGAACTCAGTCGTTTCGCACGCATCGGCATCGCGCGGCTTCACGGTCAAATCGATTGAGCTTTGACCAATATCCGGCCACAATAGCATCCATGAAGAACCATATTGGATTTGGGTTGCAGTTTATCGCACTGGTGTTTCTGCCAGTGCTGATCATCTTTCAGCTCAACTTCAAATTCGAGCTGCTCTATATGCCCATGCTGACGCTCGCGGCGGCGGTCGTGTTCATTGTCGGCCACATGTTGCGTGACCGTGCCTCCTGATCGAATTCCCGCTTCGCCAACTCGCGCACCAATGTCCGACTCGTTCGATCAATGGCGAAGACAGATTGAGGGCGAGCTGCGGAACGTCATCCGGCTCGGTGCCGATTGCCCCGGACGTCTGCAGCAGTCGATGGAGTACAGTCTCGCCGCCGGTGGTAAGCGATTGCGTCCTTGCCTTTGCCTGTTGGCCTGCGAAGCGGTCGGAGGCGAGATTGATGCGGCCCTTCCTGCCGCGTGCGCCATTGAAATAGTGCATACGTATTCCCTCATTCACGACGATCTGCCGGCGATGGATGATGACGATCTCCGTCGCGGCCGGGCGACGAATCACAAGGCCTTTGACGAAGCAACAGCTATCCTCGCGGGGGACGGCCTACTGACGTTTGCCTTCGAGTTACTCGCCACTCGCATTGCGCCTGCCGAAGTGGCCATTGCCTGCGTCAGGGAATTGGCCTCTGCCGCAGGCCCCGAAGGAATGGTTGGCGGTCAGATGGCCGACCTCCTTGGTGAGCAGTGTTCCGAACCGACGATCGAGTTGCTGGAATCGATCCATCGACGCAAAACGGGTCGGCTGATCTCGGCATCGCTGGTCATCGGGGGCCTCGTGGGGGGGCTGACCCGCAAAGTCTGTGCAGTCTGCGCCGTTATGGGGATTTGATCGGATTGGCCTTCCAGATTGTCGACGACCTGCTAGACATTACCGGAGAACAGGAAAAAATGGGGAAAGGGGTCCGCAAGGACTCCGCATGCAGTAAACTGACCTACCCGTCATTGATGGGGATTGAAGAGAGCCGGCAACTCGCCGGCGAATTGATCGACAACGCCCGAACTGAGATTAAGATCTTTGGACAGCGCGCCCTGGGGTTGGATGCCCTGGCACGATTCATCATCGAAAGGGACCACTAATGGAATTCGAGTTGCTGCCGATGATCGCCTCACCAGAAGAGTTGCGGTCGCTTGATGCCGCGCAGTTGCAGCAGGTCGCCCGCGAGATTCGCGAGGCCCTGTGTCATATCTGCGAAGATCGCCCCGCCCATTTCGCCAGCAACCTGGGCGTCGTCGAACTGGCGATGGCACTCCATCTGGTCTTCGACTTCACGAAAGATCGCCTGATCTGGGACACCGGTCATCAGATCTATCCGCACAAGTTCATCACCGGACGCTTCTCACGCTTCGACACCATTCGCAGAAAAGGGGGCCTGATGGGCTACCCCAATCCCGAAGAGAGCGACTTCGATCTATTCATGACGGGCCACGCGGGAAGCAGTCTCTCGACGATTCTCGGCCTCGCGGCGGGAGACGCGAAGCTCAGACCCGAGGAGGGCCGCAAGGCAGTCGCCGTGATCGGAGACGGAGCGCTCCCTTCCGGCATTGTCTTTGAAGCAATGAACAATGCCGCCGGCATGAAGGATGATCTGCTTATCATCCTCAACGACAACAAGATGGGGATCTGTCCGCGCGTCGGTGGCCTCGCGGCGTATCTCGACAAGGCCCGCGTCGCTCCGTTCTACAACGGACTCAAACGCGACATCTCGTGGTTGCTCAACAAGGTGCCACTCGTCGGCGAGCCGACCGAGAAGTTTCTGGGTGGCTTCAAGGACGCGCTCAAGGGCTTCTTTCACGGCGGCATGTTGTTCGAGGAACTCGGCATCCGTTACATCGGCCCGGTCGATGGTCACGATCTGCCGTCGCTCAAGCGATATCTCGAAATGGTTCGCGACGTTAAGGGTCCAGTGCTATTGCATGTCTTTACCGAGAAGGGGCACGGCTTCAAGCAGGCATGCGAAGACCCGGTGCGGTTTCACACGCCGTCACCCTTCCAGCGGACGGAAGACGACAGCGTTGTCTACATGAAGGGGGGCGGAGCGCCGGCCTACACCAACGTCTTCAGCGATTCGATCTACAACGTGATGCAGCGCGACAAGAGCGTCTGCGTGCTGACGGCTGCCATGTGCGAAGGAAACAAACTCGGCAAGATCCGCGACGAGATTCCCGATCGCTTTTACGATGTCGGCATCTGTGAAAGTCATGCCGTTGCGTTTGCCGCGGGCATGGCGAAAGCCGGGATGAAGCCGATCGTCGATATCTACAGCACATTCCTGCAGCGGAGCTTCGATCAGATCTTTCAGGAAGTCGCTCTGCAGAATCTGCCTGTTGTGTTCTGCATGGACCGTGCCGGTCTTTGTGGACCCGATGGGCCGACGCATCACGGCGTGTTCGACAACACCTACATGCGGGCGTTTCCCAACATCGTCTGCATGGCTCCCGGCGACCAGACCGATGTCGCGCCGATGCTCGACTTCGCACTGAAACTCGACGCCCCCAGTTCCATCCGTTACCCGAAGGCGACTGCCGAAACGGTCGAACGCCCGGGCGTGCCGATTGAATTGGGACGAGCCGAGGTGCTGCAATGGGGTGAAGACGGCAACTTCCTCGTGTTCGGTTCGCTGGTCCCTGCTTGTGTCGAGGCGGCGCGGCTGTTGTCGCGAGACGGTCTCGATGTGGGAGTCATCAATGCCCGGTTCCTCAGGCCGCTCGATGTGGAAACGATCACGCGCGCAATCGAGACGAACGGCTTTCTCATCACCGTGGAAGAAAGCACGCTGCAAGGGGGCTTCGGCTCGGCGGTTCTCGAAGCCGCCAACGACCACGGCCTCAAGACGCAGCATATCCGGCGTCTGGGGATCCCCGACCGGTTCATCGAACATGGTGAGCGGGAAGAACTGCTGGCCGATCTCGGCCTCGACGTCGCCGGCCTGATGACCCACGCCCGCGAAATGTCCGCAGTCCATCACAACGGCCGATCGCCGATGCTGATGTAGACACGGTAATCTGACGAGCTTTGATTTTGCAGATGATCGCACTGCGAGCTGAAGTTTCAGCAGTGTGAAATCTTCGATTTTCAGCCTCCGAAAGCAAGACTTCCGCGATGGGGTCAACGAATTCGAGATTCTTGTGTCACGTTCCTTACTGACCGATCGAAGAGAATACCCAGGTTCTACCGCGAAGAATCCCATGCGACAGATTACCTTCTTGCTCGTATCGCTGGCATGCTCTTGACTTTCGCGAGTCACTGATGGTGCCATTATCAACGAGATTCTTATCGGTCCCCAGGTACCGACAATGGATTCGAGTTCTTCGAACTGCCGACGGGAACGCCGGAGAGATTCGCTTTCAGGTCGTAACCTTCGTAGTGATCGAGGTCGAGACGGCGGTTCAACGCCAACCTGTGGACTAAAGGTGATTGGGGGACAGGGGGCATTCAACTTGATCAGGCTTCAATATTAGTATCATCTGCAATTCTGGAGGAAGCGCGATTTCCGCAGGTCCTGTGGCGTGACGGTCAGTGACACTTGTCATTGGGAAGCCTCAGTCGTCAACTACGGCAGAAGGATGACGACAGAATCCTGGACTTTTACGCTATCGAGACACAGGTGACGGATACGTGCATACCTTGAGTGGTTACAGCGGAATGTTAGGTACGGACTACGACGCCGATTCTTGTCGGTGATTGATTCAACGTCGTTTGCGGACAAGTGTGGGAGGCATGCTGTTTCTTTCCGATAATGTGAATGCACAATTAATCGACTTCCCGCCTAACTATTACGACACCATGGCGTACAACGGTTCGCGGTCGAGTGAAGCGACTTTCTCGAGCTACCTCACGCTGATTAGCGATGACACGAACTGGATTTTTCAAGGAGGGTCGTCAAACAACGGCGTCGATGGAATCCCACCCGACGTTCCCTTCGATGCCACGTCGTTCACTCTTTCAAGTCCATCCGCTGCTCCTGAGCCAAGCTCCATCGTTCTGGCGACGAGCGGAGTGCTGGTGATCGCTGCCGCGAGACGTCGCCGTCGTTCAAAGGTCTAAAGCGTTTCTCGCACGCATCCGGTCTCGCTTCGCAGTACGGCTACGCCCTCGACCAACTTCTGACCGACCGGGTCAAGAACTAGCCGCGCGGCGGGGAAGGCTTTGAATTCTCCGTCCGGCATCTCAGATGCCGTGAGACGTCGTTTTCTGCCCGCTCTTGAAGCGGTTTGGGATGCGCGCGCGACGATTCTCACGATCGGCACGCCGGGTGCATAGAGAAATCGGTCCTACGGAATCTCACGATGTCATGCTGCTATTGAGGAGGAGAAACGCAATGACTCGATTCACACAAGGGGGAACTCAAATGGGGCGAAGTGCAGGAATGTTTTTGATGGGCGTCGCGGCCTGCGCGATGATCTGGGCCGGTTTCGGACGCGGACTGACCTGGGCCGACACGAGCGACTCGGCAACGGTATCGCTCCCCGCGCCCGACGATCTGTCGGCGGCGTTTCGCGAAGCGTCAGGGAGAGTGCTGCCGAGTGTGGTGACGATCAGCACGTCTTCGCAGGGGCCGATGCAAATCGATCATCGCATGCCTCGCGACTTTCCGCGAGAACTCGAGCCGATGTTGAAGGAGTTCTTTGGAGGAGAACTTCCGAGGATGGAAGTCCCCGGGCCACAGGGGCGCGGTTATCAGGAAGAAGGGACCGGATCGGGCGTGATCATCGATTCCTCGGGCATCATCCTGACGAATCATCATGTCGTCGGTGGAGCCGACCATGTCATCGTCACGTTGCAGGATGGACGTGAATTCACCGCCACCGACATTCGCACCGATCATTCGACCGACGTTGCGATCTTGCGAATCGAGGGGGCAGGGGAGTTGCCGGCTGCGACGCTGGGCAACAGTGATGCGTTGCAGATCGGCGACTGGGTTCTGGCGGTCGGCAGTCCCTTCGGACTCGACCAGACCGTGACGGCCGGCATTGTCTCGGCCTTGTCTCGCGGCATGGGTATCGCCGAACGCGAGGACTTCATTCAGACCGATGCGGCTATTAACCCCGGCAACAGCGGCGGGCCGCTCGTCAACCTGCGCGGCGAAGTCGTCGGCATCAACACGGCCATCTCGACTCGTGGTGGAGGGAGCGACGGCATCGGTTTTGCCGTTCCGATCAACCTCGCGACCTGGATCACCGATCAACTGGTCGACGACGGCATCGTCCACCGGGCGTTTCTGGGAGTCGGTATCCAGCAGCTCAACAGCGAGTTGGTGGATCAACTTAATCTCGAAAGCATGCAAGGCGCATTGGTGACCGAAGTGAGACCGGGAACCGCGGCGGAGGACGCCGGGCTGGAACTCGGTGACGTGATCGTGCGATTCGACGAGCATGTCGTGCGAGATCCGCGTGACTTACAAAATGTTGTCGAGCGGTCGGCGATCGACGACGGGCACGAGCTGACGGTCATTCGCGATGGAAACGAGATGACGCTTACCGTCACTCTTCAAGAGATGCCGGGCGAGGACTATGTCGCGACCAACGACACGCCTCCGGCAGCTTCGGAGTTCGACTCACTGGGCATCGAAGTGTCGAACCTGACGGCAGACATGGCGAGCGAGCTCGGCATGTCGGATGTGACGGGCGTCGTCATCACCGATGTTCAGCGTGGCAGCGCGGCGGCGAAGGCGGGATTGAGGCCGGGCATGGTGATCAGCCGCGTCGGTCATCAACAAGTGAGCAACGTCAATGAATTTCGGGACGCGCTCGCCGAACTCAACATGCACGACGGCGTGCTGCTGCATGTGCAGACAGGCGAGGGATCGCGGTTCGTCGTGATCAAGATGATGTGAGGCTCGGCGGGATGTCGTCGGTTGTGATCGCCTCGAACACCCCCCGGGCGACGCAGGGGCAGCCCAAACCGCCGTCGACATCCTTCCGTGTTGAGGTCGCCTGCGAGCCGACGGAACTCTCGCTCGCCTGCGACAACTGCACCCCTGGTGATTCGCTCTCCCAGGGGTGCTTTCTTGCGCTGAACGATTCGTGTTGCGAGAGTCGCGATTGCTTTCATTAGCCGTCGTGCTGAACCGCGCGTTCGATCGTCAGTCCGAGTTGCTGCAGTTTGGTGCGGAGCGTGGTGCGGGAAATGCCGAGGATTTCGGCGGCCTTCGTCTGATGCCCTTCAACCAGCGTCAACACTTCTTCCAGCAGGATGCGGTCGATATGAGCATGGACGGCGTCGTTCAACCGGCCGGCATCCGACTGCGAGAGCTCTCGCACCAGTTTGCGTAGTTCCGTGTCAAACGGCGCTTCTGCCTGCGACTCGCTCGATGAACGAGACTCTCCGCGGTCGTTCAACGCGGCGCTCTCTTCCGGCCTGTTGATACTCGATGGAAGATCGGCCGGTACGATGGTGTTGCCGGTCGCATGGACGACGGCGTACCTCACGGCGCTTTCCAACTCGCGCACGTTGCCCGGCCACGTGTGTTTCAGCAGCGCAGTCTTCGCACTGGAGGACACTCCCTGCACATCGATTCCAAGACGGCGGCGATTGAGTTGCAGAAAGTATTCCGTCAGTAGCGGGATATCGCTCGTTCGATCGCGCAGTGGAGGGAGACGGAGCGTGAATGTGTTCAAGCGATAGAAGAGATCCTGTCGAAACTCCTTGCGACGAATTGCATCTTCAAGGTTCTTGTTGGTTGCGGCGATGATGCGAACATTCGACTCGATTGTTTCGCTGCCACCAACCCGTTCGAAGCGGCCGTCTTGCAGAATTCTCAGAACCTTGGCTTGTGTCGCGGGAGACATGTCACCGATCTCGTCGAGGAACAACGTCCCCTGGCTTGCCTGCTCGAACTTGCCGATACGCCGACGGTCGGCACCTGTGAATGCTCCTTTCTCATGGCCGAACAACTCGCTTTCAAGTAGCGACTCAGGAATCGCCGCACAGTTGATCGCCAGAAACACCTGTTCCTTACGGCGTGAGTGCGAGTAGATCGCCCGCGCGACGAGTTCTTTCCCCGTGCCGCTTTCACCAACGATCAACACGTTGACATCCTGCCCCGCGACGCGGCCAATCTCCTTGAAGACATCCTGCATCGCGGGAGACTCGCCGACGATACAGTCGCTCGCGACGTTGGACTCTTCACTTGTTTGAATAGCGACGGGAACGTGGCTGAGCCGGCGAGCTTCGAGCGCGCGGCTCACCAGCTCCTGGAGGTCAGCAAGTTTCCAGGGCTTGAGGATGTAATCGAACGCCCCGCGCTTCATCGCTTCGATCGCGGTCTCCGCAGTGCCGTGCGCCGTCATGATGATGATCGGCACTTTTCGATCGTGGGACCGTAAGCGTTCGAGGGCGTCGAGACCCGAGAGATCGGGCAGGCGTACATCCAGGAGAATCGCATCGGGAGACGTCTTGGCCGCGATCGCGATTCCCTCTTGAGCCGTCGGCGACGTCAGGATTCGCAGATCGTCGGCACGCAACCCCTTTTCGAGGGAATAGAGAACATTGCGTTCGTCATCAATAATGAGAAGGGTCTGCACGGATCAGGTTTGCGACATCTTGAGTGAGTGGCTCGCGGCTTCGACAGCTGCAGGCGCGCGGGATGTTGCGGACGACTGCTCCGCAGTGAGTGCAACTTCGTTTGTGCCGGTCGCATCGATTGGCAGAGTGATGCGGAACCGTGCTCCACCAGCGGCCCGATTCTCGGCGACAATCGTGCCTCCGTGACTTTCGACGATTCGCCGGCTGATCGTCAGCCCCAGGCCAGTGCCGCTGGGTTTCGAACTTGCAAAGGGCTCGAAAAGTCGGTCACGAATACCGTCGGAGATGCCTGGGCCGGTATCGTCGACAGCGATTTCAACGCGATTGTCTTTACGCAATTCGTGCAACGACACGGTCAACGTGCCTCCGTCCCCCATGGCATCGACGGCATTGAGAAACACGTTCAGAAGTACCTGCTTGAGTTGTTCGGGATCAGCCGTCATGCGCACGGAGTCCGCGGGCAGGATGCTGTCAACGTGAATCGAAAGTCGTTCCAACTGCGACGAGAGGAGATGGAGCGTGTTCTGAATGAGTTGACGAACGTCGATCTCCCTCCGAGTCGACTTGGGAGGCCGAGCATAATCGAGAAACGACTGCAGTGTGCTATCGAGTCGCGAGAGTTCTTCTTCCATCACTTGCAGGTCACGATCATCAAGCGTGCCGCCCGGTCTGGAACCGCGCGCGGCTTCGACGAGCGTCTTGATGGCCGTCAGCGGGTTGCGGAGTTCGTGCGCCAAACCGGCCGCGAGTTGGCCGAGTGAAGCGAGTTGATCTCTGCGAATCGATTCACGTTCGGCTTCCTGCAACCGTCGGACGACGCCCGATACCCGTTCGACGAGGAGATCGACCATCGACTGCACATGCGACAGATCTCCCGACGGTTTGATCGCCACCGGGTCGAGTTGTTCACAAACATCGTCGAGCGAGCCGGCGGCTGAATTGACGGAGACCGTCAACTCCACCATCTGCTGCTGCAGCGCTCGCGCCCGGCTAAAACCGGCATAGACGCCGGCAGCTGTGCCGCTCAGGCCGAGCCCGAGGAGCAACCAACTGACGGCGGTCGTCATGTAGAGGCTATCGTTGCGTGCCGAATCGAGGGCCGCCTTCGTGAGTTCGCGTATCGCACTGACCGTGGCCAATAAGTCCTCGTTGAGGACTTCTTCCACAATCAGGCTGGCCTCTGCGTGATTGTTGGCGAGCGCCGCCGCTTGGAGTCGTTGCAGGATCTCCTCAAATGCTCCCATGATCCCCGAATCAGAAGCTCCATCCTCGCCGATCAAGAAGTCTTCGACTACCGATAATTGCCATTCGGCGACGTTACGCAGTTGGTCCACTTCATCGAGTGTTCTTCGATCGCCGTAATCAAGAAACTCTTTGAAAAGTCGCCGCATCTCTCTCACGCTGAGTTCGAGTTCGACTGCGGCGTCGTACGCTTCCATCGAGCGAATGATGGCCGCGTTCGACGCCTGATTGCTGACCAGCAGCATCGAGTTGGCGCAAACAGTCACTGCAAGCAGCACGGCGCTCAGCGCCAAGCTGGGAGCCGCTGCTTTCCAGGGAAAAGGATGCTGATGCGCCATGCTGACATTGTACCGCGCGTCCCCGCTCTGGGGGACTCACTTCGATTCGATATCGTCGGACTTCTCGGTTGAATGGCAGACGACAACGAGACCGCGCGCTCAGGGGGGCGGAGCAGCGCGCGACTCAAGGCGTTTTCCGCAAGGCGGTTGTCAATGTTGCATTCGGGCTGCTACAACCGGTTGGCTATTGCAGCCGATACGATCGACGTTGTTGTCGCTACAGGCGCGACGCACTCAACAACAGCCACCGCAACAACGAGGCCGAGGGAGTGTGGGCCCGTGCCGAGATCGACGAAAGGCAATAGCGCAATCTCCGTACAAGGACTGAATCACATGCACCGATCACACCGTTTGATTTCGCCGTATCTCTCAATCATTCTCTTGGCAGTTGCCTGCCAGGCGTCCGCGGATGAACCAGTCCGGGTCTTTGTACTCGCCGGCCAGTCCAACATGGTGGGCGCGGGTCAAGTTGTCGCGAATCCCGACCGCAACGAGGGTCGCGGTTCGCTGGAATGGCTCACTCGCGATCCATCGACAGCAGACCGATTCCAGCATCTCGTCGATAACAATCAGCGGTGGATTGCCCGCGACGATGTGCAGATCTGGTACTTCGACCGCACCGGCGATCTGGCGCCCGGCTTTGGATCCAACGCCACGACGATCGGACCGGAACTCGGTTTCGGCTGGGTTGTGGGGGACGCATACGACGAACCCGTTCTGTTGATCAAACTCGCCTGGGGCGGCAAGAGTCTTGGTGTCGACTTCCGTCCACCCAGTTCGGGGGGCGACGTCGGACCGTACTACCGCGAACTGGTTGATAAGATTCCGCAAGTTCTCCGCGACGCGAACATGCTGTTTCCACAATTCGCTGACCGGACCTTCGAACTGACCGGTTTCGCCTGGCATCAAGGATGGAATGACCGCGTGAACCAGGCTCTCAACGACGAGTATGAACAAAACCTCGCCAATTTCATCCGCGATATCCGCGGCGATCTCGATGCACCGCAGCTCCCTTTCGTGATTGCCGAGACCGGCATGAGCGGTCGCGACGAAACGCATCCTCGTGCATTGTCGTTGATGGCCGCTCAAGCGGCTGTTGCCGAGTACGAAGAGTTTCAGGGCAATGTGGCCTTCGTGGGGACGCGAGATTTCTATCGGCCGGCGGAAGAGTCACCCTCGGGGCAAGCCTATCACTGGAACAGCAACGCAGAAACTTACTACCTGATTGGCGATGGCATGGGGCACGCGATGTTGCGTCTCCTGGAGAACGAATCGCAGCAGTGAGTGCAATCACAATGCTTTTGATCGATTCGGTTGCAACAGCAGTGTTGTCTGGCCGACTTCATTCCAGGAGTTGAACTTCCACCATCACGATGCCTGCAATCGTCAACATTGCCGCCTACAAGTTCGTACCGCTCGATCGTCTGGACGAGCGCCGTGACGCACTGAGGAGACTCTGTCGTGATGCCGGTCTCAAGGGGACGATCCTGCTGACGCCCGAGGGGATCAATCTCTTCATCGCCGGTGACCGCGCGGGGGTCGATCGACTGCTGGACGAACTGCGATCCGACCCCGCCTTGACGGATCTGCCAGTGAAAGAGAGCTACAGCGACGACCAGCCCTTTGCGCGGATGCTCGTCAAGGTAAAGCTGGAGATCATTGCCTTCGGAGTGGAGGGAATTGCCCCGACAGAGAGAACGTCTCCGAAACTGGACCCCCGCGATCTGCACGAGTGGCTCAGTGCGGGCAAGCCGGTGCACTTGCTTGATGTACGGAATGACTACGAGGTGGAACTCGGCACGTTTCATGACGCTCACCCGGTCGGTATCGATCACTTTCGCGAGTTCCCAGACGCCGTTTCGCGACTGCCGGAGGAATGGAAGGACGAACCTGTCGTGATGTTCTGCACGGGGGGCATCCGTTGCGAGAAAGCTGGCCCGTACATGGAGCAGGCGGGATTCCGACACGTCTTTCAACTCGACGGCGGCATCCTCAGGTACTTCGAAGAGTGCGGAGGCGCACATTACGACGGTGACTGCTTTGTCTTCGATAAACGCGTCGCCCTCAACGCCAACCTCGAAGAAACCGACACCGAACAATGCTACGCCTGTCAACATCCGCTGACGGTCGACGATCAGCAATCACCTCACTACGTTCCTGGTCATGCTTGTCCCCATTGCTATCAGTCGGCAGACGAACAGCGCGCGAATCTGCTTCGGCAACGTACACAGTGCCTGGGCGTACTCGTTGACCCACAGCCGGGATCTGTGCCTTACCACAATCGGCGTCCCCTCTCGGTGCCGGGACGTTTCGATCAACGATCACTCATCGACTTCCTCGACGAACTCCACCCCCACATCGGTCGAGACGTCTGGCTGAGAGTGATTGCCGAGGGGCACATCACCATTGGTGAAGAGCCGGCGGCAGCCGATCGCATTGTGAGGTCGGGGGAACGCTACGTGCGTCATGAACCCAACTACCGCGAGCCCGACGTCAATTGGGATGTCGCGTTTCTTTATGAGGACGCCGAGATCATTGTGCTCTCGAAGCCCGCGCCGTTGCCCGTCCATCCCAGCGGACGCTTCCATCGCAACACGCTGAGTTGGGTGCTTCGCGAAGTCTACCGACCACTTCGGCCGTCTCCGATTCATCGACTTGATGCCAATACCACAGGCATCGTCGTCTTTGCCAAGACTCGAAGAGTCTCCAGCCTGATGCAGCCCCTCTTTGAACAGGGCCAAGTGAAGAAACGTTACCTCGCACGCGTGATCGGCGTGCCTGCCGAGATCGACTTCGTTTCGGAGGCAGCGATCAGTCGCACTCCGACCGAATGCGGAGGCCGCGTGATCGACGCGTTGGACGGGTTACCTTCGCGAACAGAGTTTCGCGTGTTGCGACACTTCGGCGATGGAACGACATTACTGGAATGCCGTCCCATTACCGGGCGCACCAATCAAATTCGCGTCCACTTGTGGCACCTCGGTCTTCCCATTGTCGGCGACTCGCTCTACCTGCCTAATCACGAACTTGGTCAGCAGCAGACAACCGACATCGGCGACACTCCGCTCCACCTTCACGCCGCCGACCTCAGCTTCACTCATCCCTCCACAGGAGAGTTGATCGACCTCACTGCACCGCCGCCACACTGGTCAGAAGTCTCGTCGTCTGTCGCTAGATAATCTCCTCCACGACACGAGACTCGCGACCATTCGTGATGACTTGTCTCAATCCACTGTGTTCGTAAACCAGCTCACTGTGGTCGAGACCGAACAGGTGCATCAGCGTGGCCTGGTAGTCGTTGGGTGTGACGATGTCTTCGACGGCACGATGTCCGAATTCATCGGTCTTGCCGAAGGTCATTCCGGGGCGAATGCCTCCGCCGGCTAGCCAGATACTGAATCCCTGTCCGTTGTGATCGCGCCCCGCCTTGTCGGGTTCACCTTGTTCCTGCGTCACCGGCAGACGGCCTATCTCGCCACCCCAATGGACGATCGTCGTTTCCAGCAGCCCGCGCTGCTTGAGGTCGGTCACAAGCGCTGCCGAGGGACGATCGGTCTTCTTGCAAATCGAGGGGAGTGACGACTTGATGCTGCTGTGATTGTCCCACGGCTGTCCGCTGTGGAAGAGCTGCACGAATCGCACTCCGCGTTCAATCAGTCGGCGGGCAATGAGGCAACGAGTGCCGTACTCGCGTGTTTCGTCCTGATCGATTCCGTAGAGCGCTAAAGTCGCTGCGGTCTCCTGTGAGATGTCGAGTGCTTCGGTGGCGGCCACCTGCATGTTGGCCGCGAGTTCGTAACTGGCGATGCGGGCTTCGAGGTCGGACTCTCCCGGATGCCGATCGAGGTGCTGACGATTCAACTCCTGCAGGAAGCCGAGTGTCTGTTCCTGCAGACTCCCTCGCAGATGGGGAGGTGCATCGAGGTTCAAGATGCGTGGTTCCTGCGGCCTTAAAACGGTTCCCTGAAACATCGATGGCAGGAAACCGTTCGACCAGTTGTTGACTCCGTCAACTGGATGCCCGCCAGGATCGGTCAACACCATGTAGGCAGGGAGGTCTTGCGTTTCCGACCCAAGGGCATAGGTCAGCCACGATGCAAAGTGAGGTCGACCAAGTACGCCCGGGATGCCTCCATGAAAGTAGCGAATCGAGACTTCATGCCCATTGGCCCCCGTATGCATCCCTCGCAACAGGCAGATGTCGTCGACAATCCCAGAGGTGCAGGGGAGCAGTTCGGAGAGTTCGGTGCCGCACTCTCCATGCGGTGCAAATTGAAACGGACTCCCCAACAACTTCTTGCTCGCTTCGTTGACGAAGCTGAATTGCACATCGTCGGTGTAGTCGGTGCCGCTGAACTTCGTGAGTTCCGGCTTCGGGTCGGTCAGGTCGACATGCGAAGGACCGCCATGCTGGAACAGCGAGATCATCGCGTTCGCTCGCGGCTCGAACATCGGCTCCTTGGGGAGCAAGTCGAGGTGCCGTTGCCGATTCGGCAAATCGATCGGCTTGGCGAGCAGTCGATCTTGCTTCAGCATCCAGGCCAAGGCGACCGTCCCGATGCCCATTGCATTGTGAGCCAGGAATTGTCGACGTGAAACGGGCCACATAGGAATCTCCAACACTCAGATTGATATCTCTAATCGACGTACAAGAACTCATTGGACGTGATGAGAGCCTGACACAGGTTCACCAGCGCCTGCTGCGAAGCACTACGGTTCTCCGGAAGAGTGACATCGTTCTTTTCCATGGACACCATTTGCCCACCGAGGAATTCGACTGCCATCGAAAGCTCTTCTTGGGTCGGCCACCTGCACAGCGCGAGTTGCCACGCCCTCACAGCATGAGCAGCTAGCGATTCCAGCGATTCGAGTGGTCCGTGGAAGTCGCCAATCGATGAAAACGGTCTCGTCTCTCCGCTCGATGTTGCTAGCGAAATGTGCACGTCCCATTGGAACGAATCGGAGTTCTGATTCGCGATACAGTCGGTCACCAGGTCGATTACTTCACCGTGTTGAACTGTGATATCGCGGACAGATGTCTCAACGGTGCCATTGTGAATCGTCCATTCACCGAGCACTCCCGTCACGCTCGAAACGATGCGGCCCCTCACACCGTCGCCACTCTCGCTGCCATGTGACAGGTTGCCCGTGATCGTGACCACGCCCTCTTCCGGGGCATGCCAGCGTCGAATCACTCCACGTTCAGGAACATCGGGATGCCCACCATGTGCGCGGAGAAAGCACCAGCCGACGTTGGGATCTGGCAATTCCGTTCCTGCTTGCCACGACGATCCGGTCCAATGCGTGAGTGGTGTGAATGACGCAACGTGACCTGTCGCAACATCCACAGCTCCGTAACCGTACTCCCAGTCGACCGGGCGAGATGTCTCGACTCTCGACACCAGCGCGAGTTGCTGTTCATTCAATGGCATCGACTCGTGTGAGGCGCGGTCAGCCAGTGCAGCCGCCATGCTGAGTACGGCGTCGTTGTTCATCAGCACCAGCGACTGCGTGGCGACGGTCGACACGGGACGAACTTCGCAATTCGTCTCCATCACGGGTGCGTCGAACGCCTGCAACATCGCGACAGGCTGACTCCGTCTCACGCGAACGTAGAGACTCCGCCGACCTTGATCGTTCGTGACAACGACCTGTCCGGTGTCGTCTTCCGAGATCGCCACCGGAGGACCGTAAAGCGTCTCATCCAATCGACCGGCTGCCGACAGCATTCGATCTCGCAACGATTCGGCCTCCAGTCGCTGGAGCGACCTGCGTGAGTAGTACGCATTCTCCGGATCGATGGCCGCTCGTTCGGGATCGCGGTATGACGATTGTCTCCAGGCTGTTGAAGTCAGTATTAAACGATGTAGCGCTTTCAGGCTCCAACCCTGATTCATGAATTCGTCCGCCAGCCAGTCGAGCACTTCGGGGTGAGTCGGCAGAGTACCGAGTTTGCCGAAGTCGGCTGGCGTGGAAACGAGACCGCGACCGAAGTGATGCATCCAGACGCGATTGACGATGACGCGTGCCACCAACGGATGCTCTCCATTCGTCAACCAGCGGGCATAAGCCAGTCGGCGACCCGTGGTGGGCAGCGATTCATCATCGCTGGGAAATTGTTGAGGTGCATCTCCGTCGCACAGCACGGTGAGGGCCGCGGGTTCGACAGCCTGCAACGGTTGTTGAAAGTCGCCGCGATGGAACAGATGTGTTGTCGGAGCATGGCCGGGAGGCTCGGTCAGCACTCGCAAGAACTCTTCGGCTGGTTTACGCGAGCGAACCTCGGTGATGCGTTCATCATACTTCTTGAGATCCTCGGCGGCCTCCGGCAGGTATTGATACAGCACACCGGGAGAGATGTTGACGCTGGGGTTCTGATCGAGGAGTTGTTTCTGTTCCTCAGTCCGCTGATCACTCGCTGTCTCGTAAGCCTCGCGAAGTTGTGTCCGCAGGGGATCTTCGAACTTGGCCAGTTCCTGTTCCAGGGCCTGCAACATGTACTCGGCTTGTTTCTCGGCACGTTCCATGGCGATGGTTTGCGCCTCGGCTTCGATCTCGGCGGCCAGCATTCGATCGGCTGATGTGTAGAGCGATACCTGACGTTGGGCCGGTGTCTGCCACGCCTGCCAGTCGAGGGCGGGTGCAAAGACCGCCCGCATGGCGTAGTAATCAGTCTGCAGGATGGGATCGTAACGGTGATCGTGGCACTGAGCGCACGCGACACTGAGACCGAAGAGCGAGGAACTGACTATCTTGATTGTATCGGTGATCACGCGATTGCGTGCCTCGGGATCATTCGCGCCCGATCCGGTGCCATCGGCGGCCATCCTCAAGTAACCGGTCGCGGTGAGGAGTTCGATCTGCTCCGCGGTCATGTCCCCTGCGATCGGTCCCGCTAATTCGTCACCCGCCAACTGTTCAATCAGAAACTGGTCGTACGGCTTGTCTTCGTTGAAGGCATGGATGACATAGTCGCGGTACTTCCAGGCCCAACTGCGATCCGCATCGCTGACGGTGTAGCCTTCGGAGTCGGCGTACCCGGCAACATCGAGCCAGTGCCGTCCCCAGTGTTCGCCGTAATGGTCCGATGCAAGAACCTCGTCGACGAGTCGTTCGTACCAGTCGCTGCCGGTATCGGTCAGCCAGCGATCAACGTCATCAGACTCCGGAGGAAGGCCGGTCAGGTCGAAGTAGACACGTTTGATAAGCGTCAATCGGTCCGCATCCTGAGAGAACGACAAGCCCTCCGGCATCGCATCGAGCAATAGGGCATCGATCGGCGTTCGCACTTGGGAGTCAGGTCCGAACTCAGGAACCACGGGACGCGTGATCGGTTGAAAGGCCCAGAACGCACGCTCTTCGGGAGTGATCCCGAGACCTTCCTGAACCTCATCGGGTTCAGGACGCGCGGTGTTGGCTCCCTCGGCAATCCAGCGCTCGATGAGCGCTAGTTTCTCTGCGGGTACGTGTGCTTCCGAAGGAGGCATTTCCCCGGTGCGAATGCGGTCGACCAGAAGGCTTTGTTCAGGTTGCCCCGCGACGATCGCCGGCCCGCTATCGCCCCCCGTCTGCATCAATCGCACGAGTCGCAGATCGAGGTTCGCTTCTTTCGTTGCCACCGATCCATGGCAGTCGAAACAGTATTCACGGAAGATCGGGCGAATATGCTCTTCGTAGGTCAGCGGCGAGGCGTCATCCGCCAGAGCGGATCCCATCGAGGACGCCCACAATGCAAATGCGATGAATAAACACCTGAGAAGTGTTTTCATGACCGAGGAAGGAGAGGGAGGCAGGACGTTAAGGCGAGGAGCGGATCAACCGCCACAGATATGATAGCTCGGCGCGTGTGGACCTGTCACCTGCAATCGCCGACGATAACTCTCTCCGTGCATGCAGCTAGAAACCCACTCTTACGAATGAGTTTCAAGAATGATTGCGACACACCTGGGAAAGCGACAAGTCCGTTCCCTGCATGCGGAATGATTCTCTCTCTACCGCCATTCCTCATCAAAGAACCCCGCGTCCTCTACGCGACCTGGCCAACGACTGTTGGGTGGTGTTTGGGTGTCGATGACGGCCCAGTCGGGGAGTTTGGGGGTTTGGCGGGCGTTATTGAGGTAATCGTATTCGCGATAGGTGAAGCCGCTGTTGAGGACGATGTACCGCGCCGCGTTCTCGGGGTTGGGATAGACCAGCACCGGGGCGTGATACGCGGGATCGTGATCTTGTCCATTGACGGTCAGACGATTGGCGTCCCAATCTATCGGGAGTCGATCGACGATTCGGGAAAGAACGGTGTTCGCGGCAGGGTCGCCCCACAGGATGAGGTTGTGATTCGCAACGTCTTCCTCGGTCACTTCGTGATCCCACTTTTCGCGCACATCTCCCCGCATCTGAGATCGCCAGTGAGCGATTGCGTGTTCGCGTTCGGCATTGCTCCACTCCTCAATCGCAGCATGCGCACAAGGCTGAGAGGGTCGCACGAACAGGAACGAATCCATGAAGGCATCATCAATCGGGCCTTGCAGGCCGTGCTGTTTACGTAGGGCGACTTCGGGCAGGCCGCCGATGTGCCAGGTGTCGTCGACGAGTGAAAGCTGACAACTCCATGAGCCATCGGAGAACGGAACCGGTCCCGTCAGTGTCGATCCGTTGATCCAGATTGTCGGCGTCGTGCGTGGAGTGAATGGGGAATGACCACTAGGGAAGTCGACGGTCAGACTCGTCACTCCCTGTACATCGAGATGCAATTCGTCCGCGCTCGCATCGACATCGGCGATTACACGACTCGGTTCCCAATGCTCTTCGAGTCCATCGACCGTCAACCAGTGCATGCGGTTGTACGCCAATGTGTAAGTGACGAACTCCAATGATTCCGGATACCGATCGAGACCGACTTCGGCCAATAGGGCCATGCGGGCCTCGATCTCGCGTGCCGAGTCGGGATGAATGCTGTGCGCGGTTTCAGGACCGATGATGTGCAGCAGTCGCATCCCTTGATCGGCATACGCCGCTTCCATGATGTCGGCTGCCTGCTTCTGCGTATCAATCTCGCCGCTGTAGGCGACGACGGGACACTGCGTGAGATTCTCGACCCAGCCGGGACAATCGTACATCCGCCACAAACGCTCCTCATACCACGGCGGATCGAGTGTTTCCTGTTGAAAGGATTTGAGGAACTCGGGTGTCTCCGAGAATCCCGCCCCCGGATTGGCGGCGAACCAGCGGTCGGGGTAATGGACCGCGAACTGCCAGCAGCCGGCCCCACCCATCGAGAAGCCGCGAACCGACGTGCGGTCGTCATCGATGTGATAGTTGGCTCGGACATGCTCGAGAGCTTCGAGAACATCGACCTCTCCCGCGAACTTGAAGGCATTGGAATAGCGTCCAAAGGGGTGCAGCACGATCGTGCCCGTGGGTTTGATCGGTCCGGAGTTCGACATGCGTTGCTTGATGAACTGCAATTCCAGACTGACTTCGCCCCGTCCATGAAACCAGATATCGCATCGCGCTGCCGGCCCCGTCGGTGAGTAGTCCGACGGAATCACAAGTCCGTAGGGTTGCACGGTGCCATCAAGCCGGGACCGAAATCCGCGCACAACCAGTCCGGTTTGCGTCATCCAGTCTCCTGTGCCACTGTCGAGAAGTTGCCTGGCACGGCGCTCTCCCTCGGCGAGCAACTCATCGGTCCAGTCGAGTTGGTTCTCATAGATTTCGCGGTAACGCAGAGCCTGGTAGACGGCTCGATAAAAGATTTCGACATCGGGTAACAGGGCATCAAGCTCGGATGAATTGCGTTGTTTGATCTGCTCAATCAGGTTTTCAAGTTGATCGAGTCCATGAACGAGTCGGGCCAGCGCAGACGGCGGAATCGAAATTCCCGGCGGCGGCACTTGTCGCACGGAATCGGGGATGTTGTCCGCAGGCCCATCGGCACTTGCCGTCGATGCCGCCATGATCAGCAAGACCAACGAGACCGCGAAATATCGGGAAGAAAAGCAATCTCTAGACCAGGTCATCATGGCTCCCATCGAGTTGGTGAACTTGAAGAGCTGAATGGTACCAGAGAGGCAGCGTCGCCGTGAATCGCGTCGATTTCGGATCCGAATCAGAAGCGAATCTTTCGCAGTTGCCAATATTCCGCGTTATCTTCCTCCGATGAGGTCGCCGAGAGAGTAATCATCGCGTACGTTTCATCGAGATCTCAGTTTTCACAGCCATCGATCGGAAAGCCTGCGAATGTCAGCCACCACTCCCTCCACGCGGCCGCAGTCGTTGATGACCGCGAAGTTCGTCAGCATCATCGGCTTTCTCGTGCTCGTGGCGTCGTCCTATTACCTGAGGGGCGAGGTGCTGGCGTTGTCGCAAATTCGATTCTCCGCCGACGAAGTGCGGGCAACGAATCAGCTCCAGCAGATG
Source organism: uncultured Planctomycetaceae bacterium (assembly GCA_942492405.1). Classification (GTDB taxonomy): domain Bacteria; phylum Planctomycetota; class Planctomycetia; order Planctomycetales; family Planctomycetaceae; genus JANNSB01. The sequence continues at coordinate 46,683 of CALOES010000040.1, read as the reverse complement.
GAGGAATCGTATCCCGACATGGTCGAGCAACATGCCGCAGCCCTTCAGCAGTATGAACTGCAAATGGAACACTATCGCGAGATGCTCGCACTCTATCGGTCAGACTACGACGCTTATGTGCAGCGGATCGAAGACGAATACCGTCCGCCGCAGATGCCGTATCCTCCCAACAAGCCGACGCCGCCCGAGGTCTCGCGACAGCTTCACGAGATCGATACCGAGTTTCGCTCGCGCAAGAATCAGTACTTCGAGAGAACGAGTCGGCTCAACTGGATCGCGTGCATCGCCGCCTTGATGCTTGTTGGCGGGCTGACCTGGCTACTGATGTTCGACACCGAGAGCCCCCGCTGGTACTACCTGGCGGCGTTGGGGCTCAGTTTCGTCTTCCTGATCGGCCCCTCATTCCACTCCATTCTGTCGGGCGTGATTGGATTGATGCAGAGCCCGGGGGTGTACTGACGCCCGTCGCCGAGTCTGTCCCCAGACTCGGAGTGCAAAGAGGTTGACGTGCAGCGTCGGGAAGACGTGGCAGCCGGAAGACGCAGTCATTGCGATGACTGTCTCGCACGAATCTACACGGTCCCACGTCGGTCACTCTGCTGTGCCCGCTGGGACCAGTTGACCCGCACTCGCCTTGCCCTGCGTCTGGGGACAGACGCAGCGACCTACCAGACTTGGATCTCCAGCTCGAGCTTGACGCCATGCTTTTCGGAGACCTTCGTGCGGACGAGGTCGATCAGGTTCAACACGTCGGTCGATGTTGCCCCTTCGTTCGTGACGATGAAGTTCGCATGCCGGTCGCTCACTTCGCAGTTGCCGACCTTGGTGCCTTTGAGACCCGCCTGTTCGATTAGTTCGCCGGCGTGTGAGCCGCGCGGGTTCTTGAAGATGCAACCCGCCGTCTGAAACGACAATGGCTGCCGCGCCTTCTTCAGCACCCAGAGTTTTCGCATGCGGTGGGCGATCACTTCCGGATCCTCGGTTGGCAATTCGAGTTCGCAACCGACGACGAGAATCTCGTTGATGCTACTCGTGCGATATCCGAACGAGAGCTCATCATCCGTACGAGTGAACCGTTCTCCCTTGGCCGTGACGACATCGACCCCTTTCACATATTGACCGATGTCGCCGGTGCGGCCGCCGGTGTTGCCTTTGATGGCTCCGCCCACAGTGCCGGGAATACCGACCAGCCGCATCAAGGCCGCCGAGGCCGACTTCGACGGTCTGCGTGATGAGATGCGACAAGAGCGCCGACCCGCCCGCCTTCACGCGGTTTCCATCGATCTTGATCTCGGAGAACCCTGGTCCACCAAGTTTGATCACCACGCCGCTCACGCCGTCGTCCCGAATCAGCAGATTCGAGCCTCCCCCCAGCACTCGCACAGGGATCGACCCCTCGTTGCAGCGGACCACGACTTTCACCAGTTCATCGACCGAACGAGGCTCGATGAAGAGTTGGGCCGGGCCGCCGACCTTCAGCCAGGTCAGCGGTGCCAAGGGGACGTCAGCCCGCGCGATATCCGGGAATTCGTCCTGAATGTTCGTTATGGACGCGACCAATGTCTCCAGCTCCCAGTGTCAGAAAGATGTCTCCCGGCCTGGTGAGAGTCTCCATTGTCTCACGCAGGTGGTCAAGAGTCGCGACAACACGCACCCGGCTGCCGAGTTGCGTCAACTCGCTGGCCAGTTCCTGAGAGACCTGTCGAGCGGCGGCTTGGTCGGACTCGCGAGCCGTGAAAGCCGGCATGATCAGAACTCGGTCGGCCAGCGACAGACTCGCCACGAACTCGTCGAACAACTTGCGAGTTCTAAGCACCTGATGCGGCTGAAACGCACACCACACGCGTCTCCGCGACAGGCTCGAACGCAACTGCGACTGAGCCGTCGTCAGCACGGCCGCCACTTCGGTCGGATGGTGGGCGTAGTCGTCAATGTAGGTCACGCCGTTGCGAATTCCGATGTGTTCGTATCGACGCTTCAGTCCGCGATATGTCGACAACCGCTGGGTCAACACGTCGGCCGAAACACCGACAGTGTGTGCCGCGGCGAGAGCGACGATCGCATTATGAATGTCGTGCCGTCCGGGCCTCGGCAGTCGGAATGATCCGAGGCACTCTCCCCGATGATTCAAATCAAACCGCCAGCCCTCGGCAGTCCGCGTGATGCCCTGCGCTGTCCAGTCGGCATCTCCCTGAACGGCAAAGGTCTCTAATCGATGACCAACTTTCGATCGAAATGCAGCCGTGAAGGGAGAATCGGCGGAGCAGATCAAACGCCCGTTCGGCGTCATTCGACGAGCGAAGTCCTCGTAAGCGACGACGGCTTCATCGAGCGTGGGGTACGAATCGAAGTGATCGGGTTCGATGCCAAGGATGATGGCGATTTCGGGAGTCAGTCCGAGAAAGTGACGGCGGTACTCGCACGCTTCGACGACGGCCCATGCTCCGCTGCCAAGCCAGCCGTTGCGAGACGTGTTCACGCATTCGGCACCGCAGACGACGGTGGGTGAGAACTCGGTTTCATTCAGCAGGTGACCCAGGATCGCGGTGGTGGAGCTCTTGCCATGCGTCCCCGCGATGGCGATCGTTCGCCGCTCGCGCGTGAACTCGGCCAGAGCCTGCGGATAAGAGTCCTGCGGGATGCCGCGTCTGGCCGCTGCGACACGTTCGACATTGTCGGCTGGAATCGCGGGGCTGTAGATCAGCCGTTCGACATGTGGTCCGACATGCTCGGGTTGATGCCCCGTGAAAAAAGTCACTCCCTGAGTCTGCAATGCCTTACGCGTCTCCGACGACGGATCGGCATCCGACCCGCTGACGCATGCCCCCTGATCGAGCAGCACTTCGGCGAGTGCCTTCATTCCCGCCCCGCAGACGCCGACGAGATGAACTCGGGGCGATAGCGGCAGAACACCACGTGGCTCGACGGCGTCGATGTTGTCGGAATCAGTCAACGGACATCCCTGTCGGTGAAGGTACGATCAGCGCGGTGCGGGCATCTCGGGGGGGCGAATTATGCACCGAATCGCCAACAAGCGATAGCCCGAGTCTCGTCCGGTTTTCGTTACGACGTGAGACGGCTTTCAATGAAAAACTTCGATTTCGAAAAACCAATTGGAGTAAAGTAGACGGCTGTGCAGGTCGATGCTATCGTATATCGTAGATTAACGATTAAAGGAAGGCGATGGCCAAGCGATCCAATACGAGGATTCCCTGCGATTCGACGCCGGTGAAGCTCAAAGCTGATCCGACGGCGGATGAACTTGCCAAGCTGGCTTGGGCGATTGCCCATCCCGCTCGTGTACAGATCCTACGGTTGTTAATCGGTCGAGAAGCCTGCGTTTGCGGCGAAATCGTGGACTGCTTGCCGCTCGCTCAATCGACCGTTTCTCAGCACCTGAAGATTCTGAAAGAGTCGGGTTTGATTCAGGGTGAAGTCGATGGCCCGAAAGTCTGCTACTGCATCAATCCGAAGCAACTTGAGAAACTCAAGGCGTTGGTAGCCAGTTTGTGAGAGTGTTTTTTTGCAGTCGTTTATCGTAGTTCGTCGATGAACGATTTTAGTCCTGTGTCGATTTGTGAAAGGAAGTTGAAATGAGCAAAGTACAAATCTATGACAAAGCCATGTGCTGCTCGACCGGCGTTTGCGGCCCCCAGGTTGATCCGGTGCTGCCGCGATTCGCGGCCGACTTGGATTGGTTGAAGTCGCAAGGACACTTAGTCTTGCGATTCAACTTGTCGCAAGACCCGGCGGAGTTTGCCAGGCACGAACTCGTGAAGCAAATGCTCGCTGACGAAGGGGTCGAGTGTTTGCCGCTGGTGATCGTTGACGAACGCGTCGTCAGCCGTAGCGAGTATCCGTCCCGTGAGAACCTCGCCATGTGGACGGGTTCGACGATGAAACCCAAAGCCACGCTGCCGATGGCGGATTCCGGCGGATGCTGTGGCGGCAATACTGGCTGCTGTTGAGGAGTGTTCCGAAAACGAGCGCGAACGCGATCCGACTGATTCATTAACAAATGAGAACGACGATGCAATTCCTAGACACTCCGACACGCAATCTCTTCTTCACTGGCAAAGGCGGCGTCGGCAAAACCTCGATGGCCTGCGCGACAGCGGTTCAGTTAGCTGATCGCGGTTTGCGAGTACTGCTGGTCTCAACTGATCCGGCTTCGAATCTCGACGAAGTTCTGGCAACAAAGCTCGCAAACGAACCGACAGCGATAGAATCTGTCCCGAATCTGTTTGCAATGAACATCGACCCGGAAACGGCCGCCCGCGAATACCGAGAACGGATGGTCGGCCCGTATCGCGGAGTGTTGCCCGACACGGCGGTGGCCAGCATGGAGGAACAGTTTTCCGGTTCATGCACGCTGGAGATCGCGGCCTTCGACGAATTCGCAAAGTTACTCGGTGACAAGGACGCAACGAGCACCTTCGATCACGTCATCTTTGACACGGCACCGACCGGTCACACACTGCGATTGTTGACGCTGCCGTCGGCATGGTCCGGATTCATGGAGACAAACACTTCGGGAACGTCATGCCTGGGGCCACTCGCTGGCCTGCAAGCACAGCAAGCGATTTACAAAACAACCGTCCGCGCACTCGGTGATGCCGCGATGACCACGTTGGTGTTGGTGACCCGACCGGAGCCGTCGGCATTTCGCGAGGCGCAGCGAACGAGCGACGAACTGCAAACACTCGGCGTCAGTAATCAACATCTGATCGTCAACGGAGTCTTTAAGAGCCAAACGCCGACCGATACGATTGCCGCCGCAATGCAGCGACGAGGCGATGAGGCTCTGGCTTCGATCCCTGAAGCGATCGGCAAGCTGCCGCGAACTACGATCCCACTGGCAAGTACAGGGCTGATGGGTGTCGATTCGCTGCGACGAGTGGGGCAGCCAACGCAAGACTCTAGCGACGTTCCGCTGAAATTCGCAGACGCCGATTCCTGTCCCGACGGACTCGGTTCGTTGATCGACGAACTGTCTGCCACCGGTCATGGCGTGATCCTCGCGATGGGAAAAGGCGGCGTTGGCAAAACGACCGTCGCGGCGGCGGTCGCAGTTGCGTTGGCCGAGCGTGGCTTTGATGTGCACCTTTCGACGACCGACCCGGCCGCTCACGTGGCAGCAACGATCGCGGCGGACGAGATCGCCGGATTGACGGTGGGCCGTATCGACCCGGCGAAAGAAACCGCCGACTACACGACCGAAGTGATGCAAACCGCCGGACGCGATCTGGACGGTGAAGGCAAAGCACTGCTTGAAGAAGACCTGCGTTCTCCATGCACGGAAGAAATCGCTGTCTTTCGAGCCTTCGCCAAAGCAGTTTCCGAAGGCAACGATCGCTTCGTCGTTTTGGACACCGCACCGACGGGCCACACGATTCTGCTACTTGATTCAGCTCTTGCCTATCACCGCGAAGTGTCGCGGCAATCGACTCAAATCCCCGAGTCCGTGGAGAACCTGTTGCCGCGTTTACGTGACCCGAAATTCACCCGTGTGCTTGTCGTGACGCTTCCCGAAGCAACTCCGGTTCATGAAGCGGCCAAGCTGCAGGAAGACTTGCGACGTGCTGAGATTGAACCGTTCGCGTGGGTCATCAACCAAAGTCTCGTTCCGCTCGATGTTACCGATCCGCAGCTCAAATGCCGCCAACAACACGAGTTGCCCTTCATCGACGAAGTGAGATCGCAACTCGCTCACCGCATTGCCTTGATTCCGTGGCAGGTCGATCCACCGATTGGCGTGGATGGTTTGCGGCGCATTACGCAACTCGACGGCGCGATCGCTTAACAGAAACACCACACTCCAAGAAGTCTCTTGGATGAGCAAGACGAACGATGCGGCACATCACACTCGCTGTTCCCCGGGCCTGGGGACAGACTCGGCGACGGCAAGGCTGGCGACAACTGCCGTTGTCACGACGACGCAGTCGCGGTACGTTGCCCGGATGCTCCAGTTTCACAATTGCCGCGTGGTGTCTTTCTTCATTCTGGCCTGCTTGTGCCTGGCGTCGCCAGCGCGAGGGGATGGGCCTTATTGGCCGCAGTTTCGTGGGGTGACGGGGCAGGGGCATGCCGATGCCACCGGTTTGCCGACATCGTGGTCGGCTGACGAGAACATCGTCTGGCGAACTCCACTCGAAGGACGCGGGCATTCCTCGCCTGTCGTGATGAACGGCCAGGTCTGGGTGACGACCGCCGCCCCCGATGGCACCGCGCTCGGTGCGATCGGCATGGATTACGAGACCGGAGAGATTCTGCACAGCATTATCATCTTCAGGCCGACCGAGATCGAAGAGATTCATGCCGACAATACCTATGCGTCGCCGACGCCGTGCATCACCGAAGGTCGGTTGTTCTGTCACTACGGAACTTACGGCACCGCATGCGTCGATACGAATACGGGCGAGGTGTTGTGGCGCAATGAAGACCTGAAAATCGAACACCAAGGTGGTCCCGGCAGTTCGGCGGTGCTGTTCGAAGACGTGCTGATCATTCCCTGCGACGGAGCCGACCACACATATGTGATCGCGCTCGACACCGCCACGGGGGAGCCACGCTGGCGACGTGAACGGAGCGCCCCGTTTCGCGATAACCCGATCAATCATCGGGCGTTCTCGACTCCGCTCGTGATCGAGCATGAGGGGCAACCGATGGTGATCTCGATCGGTGCCGACCAGGCACATGCTTACGACCCACGCAACGGCGATGAGATCTGGCATGTGCGCTACATCGGCTTCTCGAACGTGCCAGCTCCGGTCTATGCCGATGGCCTCGCGTTCTTGTGTACGGGCTTCTTCGACACCGAGTTGATCGCGGTTGATGTGACCGGATCCGGCGACGTGACCGAGTCTCACATCAACTGGCGGTTCGGCGGACCGGTTTCGGAAACGCCATCGCCGCTGCTCGTCGACGGACGCATTTACCTGCTGGCCGACTCCGGCGTCTTTACCTGCATCGATGCGAAGTCGGGCGAACGTCTGTGGGTCAATCGATTCGGTGGCAACTACTCGGCATCACCACTCTATGCCGACGGGGTGATTTACCTCTGCAGCGAAGAGGGCCGCACGCACATCTTTCCACCGGGGGATAAGCCGGAAGAGATCATCACGAACACGCTCCCCGGCGGCATCAAGGCGTCGCCGATCGCCGTGGAGCATTCGCTGCTGATCCGGACGGACGAGGCGCTCTACCGGATAGAAGCCCAATAGGCGAGAACCTCCGGGACGCCCGATAATGGGAAGGATCAACGTGATCGACGTGCGCGGCACCGGGGGGTTCGTGTGGTGTCGGTCGAGCCTCAAATGTCCCCCCGGCCGCCCCCCTCCCGCTGGGGACGGGGCGAGAACGGGGCTTATCAATGGTATCGTCCCAACCTTGCCAACCTGGATGCTGCGAGCATCCGAGTTGATAAGGTTGGGACAATAACCACTTGTCTAAACCGCGCGTTGCCCCGTCTCTGGGAGAGACTCGGGCATTACCGCGACTGGATGAACTGCCCGCCGGCCGACATGGTTTCTTGCGGAGCGAGGACGAAGATTTCCACGCGGCGGTTCTGTTGGCGGGAAGAGTCGCTCACGTTGGACGTGGTCGGACGATGCATGCTGTATTCGGCTCCACCCATGCGGGCTTCGGCGATGCCCATGCCCGCCAGCGAACGAATAACCGTCGTGGCACGATGAGCCGAGAGTTCCCAGTTGGTCGGATGACGGGCAGCCGTCGTCGCTCGAACGATCGGAGTGTCGTCGGTATGACCCACCACAAGGATTTCGAGGTCGCGGTGTCCTGCTTCGTTCATGATGTTGGCGAACTCACGCAGGATGGCGGCACCCTCCGGACGAATCTGATCGCTGCCGAGGTCGTACAACAGGTTGTTGTTGAATCGGCAGATGCCGGCGGTGGCATCGTATTCAAAGTCGGGATTGCGAGAGGCGAGATCCTGCAGTCGTCGGTTGGCGGCACCCGACAACGGATTTCCGGGGGCCTGCAATCCGCCGAACTGCTGCGAGATGCTCTGGTGGAGTTGATCGCGTTCGGCCAGCAGGTTCTGAGTGCGGGCCTCGGCAATCTGAGCCTGCTGCAACGCCTGGTCGCGCTCCATTGCCAGTTGATTGGCCGTATTCTGAGCATCGGACAATTCATACTGCAGACCCTGATTGGCCTGATAGAACTGCAGCGACCTCAACTGGGCCTGCCGGCAGAGCCTGCGCGGCCGCCGATGCAGGCAGCAACAGCCCGTCATTTCGAGGCTGCAAACGACCAATAACAAGAGGCATGCCCAGCGACCCAACGTGCGGCGTGCCGCGGGGAGCTTGGAAACATGAGGAAGTGTCGTGTCGGCCAATCCGTCAAGAAACTGGCGATTCATGTCAGACCTTGGGTTTGCGCCCCGCTATGCGGGAGGACCAGGATCCCCGCGAATCAACGCGGGACATACGATCGGGATTATTCAGGGGGGTGAATGCGTTGTTCACGCATGCACCGAAAAGTCGAATTCGGGGGACCGAAATCGACGGTGAGACGATGGGAATTTCGAGAAGGCAGGAAAACTGAGAGATGTGGTTCGCGAACCAGCCTGAGAGAGGGCCGCTCCGCGGGCGGGGCTTATACCCCTCGATTTTCACCAAAGCCAGACGAACCAGCGAGAATGATTTAAGTCCGGCAGAATCGGCAATCGGAGGGCGGCTGGGAGCCTTCGACTCTGGGCTTTGGGAAAGATGAGAAGACCTCGGCCGATTTTCGCCCGCTTCGGTTGCATCCCCTGCCGCCCGGTGTAGCCTGTGCGGAGTTTGCGCCGATGTTTGCCGGCTTTCCCAGTGTGCGACTTCAGCCACTGCCTCGACCACGATCAACCAATTTGACGTAACGTGCCAAAGCGTAACGACATCCACAAAATTCTCATCATCGGGTCGGGGCCGATCGTTATCGGTCAGGCGTGTGAGTTCGACTATTCGGGGACTCAAGCCTGCAAGGCCCTGCGGGATGAAGGCTTCGAGGTCGTGCTGGTGAACTCGAATCCGGCCACCATCATGACCGATCCCGAGATGGCCGATCGCACCTACATCGAGCCGATCACCTGGGAATACGTCGCGAAGATCATCGAGGTCGAACGCCCCGACGCTCTGCTCCCCACGCTGGGTGGCCAGACTGGACTTAACACCGCGATGGCGCTGCATCGTGAAGGCATCCTCGAGAAATTCGGCGTTGAGATGATCGGGGCCAAACCCGAGGTCATCCAGAAGGCCGAAGGACGCGAGTCGTTCAAGGACGCGATGGTCAAAATCGGCCTCGATGTGTTGAGGTCGTTCGTCGTCCACAACATGCAGGAGGCGCGACAGGCACTCGACGAGATCGGATTGCCGATCATCATTCGTCCCAGCTACACGCTCGGCGGCACCGGTGGCGGCATCGCGTACAATAAGGAAGAGTTTGAAGAGAAGATTCGCTACGGCCTCAATCTCTCGCCTGTCAACGAAGTGCTGCTCGAAGAGTCGGCTCTCGGCTGGAAGGAATACGAGATGGAGGTGATGCGCGACGTGGCCGATAACGTCGTCATCATCTGTTCGATCGAGAACTTCGATCCGATGGGCGTCCATACGGGGGACTCGATCACCGTCGCGCCCAGTCAGACTCTCACCGACAAAGAATATCAACGCATGCGGGATGCCACGATTGCCTGTATGCGGGAGATCGGCGTCGAAACAGGCGGCTCGAACGTTCAATTCGCGATCAACCCTCAGACGGGGCGGATGATCATCATCGAGATGAACCCGCGCGTCAGCCGATCGTCGGCGTTGGCATCGAAGGCGACCGGCTTCCCGATCGCCAAGATCGCCGCGAAGCTCGCGGTCGGCTATCGACTCGATGAGATCCCCAACGACATCACGCGCGAAACGTTGGCCTGCTTCGAGCCGACAATTGATTACGTCGTGACGAAGATTCCCCGCTTTACGTTTGAGAAGTTCCCTGATGCCGACTCGACGTTGACTGTTCAGATGAAATCGGTCGGCGAAACGATGGCCATCGGACGTACATTCCCCGAGTCGTTTCAAAAGGCTCTGCGTGGCTTGGAGATCGGACACTTCGGACTCGGTGGGGGCAAGAAAGACCTGTGGGGAACGCCGAAGCAACCGACCGATGAAGAGATTCGCCGTAAACTCTCGGTTCCCAACGACGAGCGGGTCTTCTATCTGCGATACGCCTTCAAGTCGGGAATGACGGTCGAACAGATTCAGACTCTCACCGCCATTGATCCCTGGTTCCTGCGCCACCTGCGTGACCTTGTTATCCTCGAAGACGAACTGCGAGACATCGCCCGACTCGAAGACGTTTCGTTCGAGATGATGAAGCAAGCCAAGCAGAACGGATTCTCCGACCGTCAACTCGGCTTCTGGTGGAATTCGACCGAGATGGAAGTGCGCATGCAGCGTAAGTCGCTCGGCGTCGAGGCGACGTTCAAACAGGTCGATACGTGTGCCGCCGAGTTCGAAGCCTACACGCCCTACTACTACTCGACCTACGAGCAGGAGGATGAATCTCCCGCGCGGAAGACGCTTAACGACGATCAGATCAGGCGGAACGAAGAGGGGCTGACGATCAACCTCAGCGATCAGCCCGACATCATCGAGGCGATGCCCAATGCGCAACGCCGGGTGATGATTCTTGGCGGCGGTCCCAATCGCATCGGTCAAGGGATCGAGTTCGACTACTGTTGCTGCCAGGCGTCGTTTGCCATGCGGGAATTGGGCATCGAGAGCATCATGGTGAACTCGAATCCCGAAACGGTTTCGACCGACTACGACACCTCCGATGTCCTCTTTTTCGAGCCCCTCACGACGGAAGACGTCCTCAACATCTGCGACCGCATGCGACCCGATGGGGTGATCGTGCAGTTCGGCGGTCAAACGCCTCTCAATCTCGCACGCGGTTTGCAGCAGGCGGGTGTGCCCATCATTGGCACCAGTCCCGAGATGATCGATGCCGCCGAGGATCGCGAGAAGTTCCAGGCGATGCTGCAGAAGCTTGGATTGCTGCAACCTGCTAATGGCCTCGCCACCGAAGTCGAAGGAGCGAGACAGATCGCCGGCCGAATTGGCTACCCGGTACTTGTGCGTCCCAGCTACGTCCTCGGCGGGCGGGCGATGGAAATCTGCTACGACGAGCCATCTCTGATGCGCTACATGGATACAGCCGTCGAAGCCTCGCCCGACCATCCGGTGTTGATCGACAAGTTTCTGCAGGATGCGATCGAAGTCGATGTCGATGCCATCTCCGATGGTGAAACCGTCATCGTCGGCGGCGTGATGGAACACATCGAGGAAGCCGGTGTTCACAGCGGTGACTCGGCCTGTGCGTTGCCTCCTTACAGTTTGCCCGATGCCGTCATCGTCGAAATCAAAGAGGCCACGACCGCGCTGGCGAAGGAACTGCAGGTGTGCGGATTGATGAATATCCAGTTCGCCGTAAAGCGCGGCACAGGCGACGAGGACGCGATCGCGAGTCCTGACGATCCGTTTCGCGTCTATGTGCTCGAAGTCAATCCCAGGGCTTCGCGCACTTCGCCATTTGTTTCGAAGGCGACCGGCATGTCGCTGGCCCGCATTGCTGCGAAGGCGATGGTGGGTGTCACGCTTCCCGAACAGGGGATCACGCACACCATCTGGCCGGAGTATACGTCGGTGAAAGAAAGCGTCTTTCCGTTCTCGAAGTTCACGGGTGTCGACATCATCCTTGGTCCCGAAATGAAGTCGACGGGTGAAGTGATGGGCATCGCCAATAACTTCCCCGAAGCGTTCGCCAAGAGCCAGATCGCGGCGGGGATCAAGTTGCCGCGCACGGGGAATGTCTTCATCAGTATGAACGGCCAGCACAAGCAGGCGATGATCAAGCCGGCCCGCAAGCTGATCGAACTCGGCTTTCGCCTCCTCTGCACCGCCGGCACCGCACGCGTGTTTCAAGAGGCAGGGATCGAAGTCGAATTGATGCGCAAGGTTCAGGAAGGCCGCCCCAACCTGCTCGACTACATGGTGAACGGAGATGTGCAGATCATCTTCAACACACCCAGCGGCAAGGGGACGCGCACCGATGAAGGCAAGATTCGCGCCGCCGCCGTCACCTACGGCGTCCCGTGCGTGACGACGCTTCCTGGCTGCCTCGCGATGGTCCGCGCCCTCGAATGGCGTCGCGACCAACCCGAACCGGATGTCTGCCCGTTGCAGACGTGGGCGACGAAGTAATTGCATACTGCCACTGCTTGGCCCTTCGGCCTCGTTAAAGTTGCGCGAGCAGTCCTGAGAGTCGAGAAATGAGAGACGAGGTCGTGACTCCTCGCCCCTCATTTCTCTTCTCAGCAACCGTTTGCAGTGATTCCCATAACCAGGCAATCGGTCGAGATCCCCACTCGGACATCTGAATGAGTTGCGCATGCCGGTTGCGGCCGTCCTGGCTCTCGACATATCCATTCCATCTCATTGTTGAAGTCCTGCCATTTTGGAAGCGTCCAAGAGTACAAGAGTACGAGTAGAGACACGCACTTCGTGATACTCTTGCGATACCCTTGCTCGTACTCTTGCTCTCCGGTCGCCAGCCCGCGCGAACGAAGATTCGTCCGTGTTCACGGTCCGTCTACCCTAAGGCGCGCAGTTGCGCCCGCAGCAATTCCCAGCGGCGCAACAAATCTTCATATCTTCTCCCGCTCCCCCACTGAAAATCTTTGCAACACAATCGCTGCTGCACTGTGGGGGAGAGGGCCGGGGTGGCCGGGGTGAGGGGCATAGAACGCGGCGTCATCGCGCGTGGTTCCGAGGTCACCGTTGCAACGTCTGACGTTGACCCCTCAGCCATGCCAACTCCCGGCAACCTGACCCCAGACACCCGATGAGCGGTTTATCGGCGATGATCGCGAATGTGGGGCGTGGCGGGCGAAGGTCACGAGAACGGTTGCCGGTTCGCCGCGCGTTCTTCCGCCGATGGAACGGCACCGAGCCTGCTCCCTACAGAGGGGCGCGCATCCCCGACTCCCCATCCGGCAGGCACAGCCTGCCCTACTGGTTCTGATATTGAACGACTGACGGACCACCTCGCGGCATCGCCGGACCATCCCAGCGATCCGGAAGCGTCAGCGTCGGACGGCTGCAACGTTCGCTTCATCTTCCACGTCCGACAAAATGAAAGTTTCGCCGCGCAAAATTGCGCGAACGGCTGAGCGTCTTCTGGCAATTGAAGTTCAAGAGTCCAAGAGTACAAGAGTAGACACACACACTTCGTGATACCCTTGTGCTACTCTTGCAGTACTGTTGCAATACTTTGACAAACCGGCTGCCGGCCCGCGCGCACGGAGATTCATCCGTGTGCACGTTCCGTCTACCTGATGTAGCGCGGTTGCGCATCCGTACCGCTCTCTCCGAGACACGGAGGCCACGCTCGCTGTACACCCCCATCCGGGTCGCTTTATAGCGCCCCGGATGGTTGCCCGCGCCGACTCGCACACGCGCCACCATCCCGGATGCTTCAGAGTATCCGGGATGGGTCATTCGTCATGCATGAGTTTCGAGACAGTCCACCTCTGTAGCGACGTGCTCCGATGTACTCCCCAACTTGCCCCGCCGCGCGCTGATTCCACGGGGCCACGGAGGTCTGCCTTCCTCTAGCCATACGTGGTTGTCCACCCAGCGTGGAAATAATTCCTGATTCTCGACAAGTCTTGTTTCAAATGCGGGAGGAGGTGGCTCAGGATCGGCGGAAACAATGGATTCGGGACGCTGATTCAGAATTTCAAGTGCGATCACAATTCCCGCCAGAACCGCAATGAACACGACGGCGAGAACCAGTTGTCGTCGATTCATATTCGCGCTCCAGATGGGAGGCTGTATTCGACCAGCAAGAGCCCACAGCGAGGGGGTCGTTGGACATGAATCCAAAGCGCTGCGGGAAGGTTGCCAACGTCTTCATATTGACAGCCGAACCAACTCCCGGCAATCTGGCTCAAGCATCCAGCGTAACGTATTCTTTCGCCCTACTGGTCCAATCTCGGCCACCATCGCAATTGGATTTGACTGACCGGCAAACGTAGACCCTGCGTCGGTCGTTGGCGATTGATGGAATAGCGGAATAACAAACCGTTGCACGCGGAGCCGCGGGTCGCGCGGTACGGAAATGGCAAGTTGGTTCGCTGCGGCCCGGTGAACGACGGCGTGATGTCACGCGGAGGCGACGCACTTCATGGGCGCTTGGGGCACTGCCATCTTTTCTGACGACACTGCCGCGGATGTACGCGATGCGTTCACCGACTTCGTCGCCGAGGGCCTCAGCCCTTCCCAAGCAACGGAACGGCTGGTTCGAGAGTCGGCAGAGATCCTTGAGGACGACGATGATGCCACGGTGTTCTGGATTGCTCTTGCCGCGACACAGTGGAAGCTGGGTCGACTCTTGGACGACGTGCGAGATCGGGCCGTGGCGATCATCGACGGCGGTGACAATCTGCGACGTTGGGAGGACAACAGTCGCTCGGAGATTAGTCAGCGCAAGAAGCATCTGGCGAAGCTGCGCGAGCAACTGCTGAGCCCGCAACCGAAGCCAAAGAAGATCCAGCCTTTCGCAAAGTCATCGACCGATTTCCGCGCAGGCGACGTGGCCGTCTATCGTCTCGACGAGCGCACTTCGGTCCGCTTCTGCGTACTGAGTCTTTGGGGTGACCGAGGCGGAACGTACTGCACTATCTGCCTGCTTGGACTCGATGACAGCCAGCCATTCGTCAAGCGCAATCTGGAGTTGGCGGAGACGCTCGGGCCACACTATACGATGGTCTCGCACGAGCCGGCGGAGCGAGTGACGCTGCTCGCCCACGACGTGATCGTCCCCGAGCAGAAACCGGAGTCATTCCGGGCGTGGAACAATCTACCCGTGCACGGGCATGTATGCACTTGGGACGAGTTCCCCACCGCGTTGCGGACCGTTCTGCCCAAGCTGGGTTGGCGTTGAGTGCGACGGGAGGCTGTGGTCGACCAACGGGAGCCCACAGCGGGGTGGTCGTTGGACGTGAATCCAAAGCGCTGCGGTAAGGTTGCCATTGTCTAATATTGACAGCCGAGCCAACTCGCGGCAACCAGTCCCTAAGCACCCCAGGGCCGGCCAGGTTTTGAAGTTGCGACATTGAACTTCCGCTCGATCACAGTCAGGCGAATTGGCATACAAGGAGTTATGACGATTAAGTATGTCGACGCAGTTTGCCAGCTTTCACAGACTGGCCGACCCTGCTAAGCACCCTGGGCTGTATTGTTCGGCCCTTTCAGGGTCATTCCCCCGAGTGAACAATTCGCACCAGAGATGTCGCAAGTTGACACAAACGGAATCAACGCGGCGTTGTCTGCCCCTCACCCCCACGATGTGGTCGCGACGAAGTGGCAACGCTTCTCAGTGGGGGAGAAGGAGAATCACTGGACTCCACCATTCCCCAAGCCAGCATCCGGGATGCTTCACCATGATCATCAGTCGCTGTCGTGCCGCCTGCTCTGGCCATCGACGGGCTGGGAAGCCCGTGCTACGGCGATTTTGAGAACGCTGTTACGCAAAAATCGCCCCTGGCTCGATCGCTCGGACCAGGGGCGTCTACTTGTTATCAGCCGACTCGATCAGATCTTGATCGACTCGACCTCGGTGACGAAGCGGTTGTCGTCGTCACCGATGAATGCCGCCACGACGTTGAAGACGGCGTCACTGAAGCCGCCGACGTTCAGGATGTCGCTGCGCTCCGGGGCCTGTGTCGACCCGTAGGTCTGCAGGTCGATGCAGACCAGCTTCGGTCCAAACGCGTTGCCGCGATGGATGCGCTTCTGGTTCTGCACAAACTGCTCCCACTCGGTCATGACGCCGGTCGCGCCGTGCGTTCCGAATGCGTACATCCGGTTGCGGTAGACCCAGCTCTCCATGTCGCTCACCAGCACGCAGCCCGCGAACGCTCGCTTGCCGTACTTCGTGTTGGCCTCCTTGAGCGGCAGTGAGCAGTCGGTACCACCACCACCATACTTCGCCAGTCGCTCCGACAGACTCAGAATCGAGTCGGACGGATCGACCTTGGCCTCGTACGTCTTCGTATCGAACGGAATGACAACGCTGTCCGGGTTGCGACGCAGGATCGCCGCCGCGAACAGAGCCGCGACGTCGACGCAACGCATCTTCGTCGTCGCTCCACGACCACGGAAACCCGTGACCGGCGACTGCATCGAACCGGACGTGTCCAGACCGATGACCACCGGACCCGGCAGTTCCGGGACGTTGCCGCACGCGATCTCCGCCGCCTGGTGCAGCGCGTTCTTGATCTGGTGCGGAATCTCCGACTCCGCGTTCAGATACGCCGACAGGAACTGGTACGGGAACTGCCGCGAGCGGCGGATGTCGTCGGCGTCCGCAATGCGGCCCGCGACGTAATCGACCATCTCACGATCGTTCAGAACCTCGTGACGCAGGAGCGTGTTGAGGTTCATCCGCAGCGCCTGCGGTCCCATCTGGCGGGCAATCGCCTTCCAGACCTTCGGACCCAGCGCTGCATCCGCCAGCAAGTCCCAGCGAATCGAAAGTTCGTTGGCGATCCGTGCCTGAACCTCGATCGACTGTGCCTTGCGGTACGCGATCAACGACTGCACCTGCTCCGGCAGGTCGGCCTCCGTCGCCGGAGCCCACTTCTCGAGCTCCTTGTCCGTCAGCCAACCGAACAGCGCACGCCGTGCGTTGTCCTTCGGGGTCGGACGCGCCATCCGCAGCACGTCGCGCAAGCTCGGATCGTTACCGATCGAAGCCGACAGCAACTTGCCGACCGATGCCTCGTTCAACCACCGCTGGAACGCGCGCTGCAGCGACGACGACAGGCTGGTGCGACCGAACTGACCCGAACGGACCATCTGGAACATGGTGCGCAGCACGCGACCATTGTCCACGACCCGATCGAAGACACGGTGCATCAGCTCGGTGTCGCGCTTCGACAGCGTGACCAGCAGAGCCGCCGGCATGTCCTTCATGTACGCCCGCTCACGCGCGTAGACCGCCAGCTTCGCCAGGAAGACGTTGTCGTCAACCTGAGCGATCAGCTTGCGCAGCTCGTCGAGCTGAGTCTGTGCGTTCGCGTAGAACACGCCGCCGAAGCAACCGGTCGCCGCCATCTGCGCGAGCGCGTGCTTGGACGTGAACTGGTACGCCGGACCACCTGCCTCGTTGACGGTGTTCGTCCGCTGCAGCTTCGCCTTGATGCTGGAGAAAATGGACTTGTTCGCCATGATTGGCCCCTTTGAAAAATGGCTCGACGAAGGGATGGACAGAGAACGGTCTTTCGACCATCTGACGCTCTTCCAGTTAAGCGAGTGCCGAAGCACGCGGGACTCGAACCCGCACTTCCAGATCCATGTACTCCGTACCGGCAGTCGAGCCGAATACAACTTGCCGCCGTGGCGACCCTGCCACGAACGGTTCCCTTCTCACCTCACGCATCAAATCGACCCGACGAAGGATGATGGAGAGCAGGGCTTTCGCCCGGTTCTTTTGCAAAGAAGATGTACTCCCCGTCGGCAGTCGAGCCGAATTCACAGTTAGCGGAACTCGTGAGAGTTCCGATCGTCGTGCGTCGGAAGTCTCACGACTTCCGCTACTTTGAAACGATCCAACGAGGAATGGGCAGAGCGGCCTGGTCCGTTGCGGACTGGGGATTGCGGTCCCCACGGCCTCGTTGAGCATGTACTTTACGCCCCGGCAGTTGGATCGTTGTGTCAATCAGCCAGACAGAGCAGGCATGTGACAAGTTCGTTCGCGAATTCTTTGAGTCTCGCAATGGTTTTTGAGAACTCGCCCGCGGTGTCAGCTTGGGAAGCATGTTGAATGGCGTCCGGGTTTCGCGTTTAGGGATCTATCAATCGCGAAGTCCTTCCACCTCAAAGTTCTCGCTCCCGTGAACTGGTACCAGTCCTTCAACGCCGTCGAGGCTCTGCTGTGGGTTGTTGTGGCGGGTGTGATCGCGCTGCGGGTGCGGTGCGAGAACAATCAGCAGTGCATTGCCGTGGCACTCAGTTGCATTGCGTTTCTGGCGTTCGGCATCTCCGACCTGCTGGAGATCGCCCATCAGGCCGCGATTCCCTGGTGGCTCTGGGCGATGAAGATCGCCTGCGGAACCGCGATTTTGTCGGCCCGTTACACCTGGGTCGGCTGGACGAAGTTCCGCTGGAAAGATCGCGAGTTTCTCTTCGGCCTGGCGTTGCTGGCCGCGACGATCATGGTAATCGTGCTACAGGTTGAAGTTGGAAGTGTGAAGTGAGAATTGTGAAGCCTGGAATCTTTCAAACTTCTCACTTCAACTTCCACGTCGGCTGCGGCGCATTTCGCGATACAGCGACTTTGTTTCCTCGCGATTCAAGGGACGCTTCGAGATGGCGAAGAGCTTGCTGCCGTATGTCGTGATGATCTCGCTCGCGCTGATCTTGCAGACATCCCTTTCGAGCCAGACATCCCACAGGCCCTCGGGATTGTCGGGGACGACTTGCAGGCGAACTTCCCACCAGACGTTGTTGCGCCAGAGGCAATGCAGTCGTGTTCCGCGAACCCACTTCTTCGGCGTGCGTCGCCGCTTGGCGGGAGCGACGACTCGCAGCAATCCTGTTGCAGGGCAGACGTACATTTCTCGCGCTCTCGCAACTCGGTCGAGTATCCCCACTGCCTGCGGGCAATGACTCTATGTTCGACAATCGTGACATGCCTGTGAACGTAGTCGAACACGTGGCTGAGCACATGCGCCTGCACGGCATTGTCGAACGAGATGTGTTCACACAGTTCCTGATGGACCTTGTTCCACGGGCGGCCGATGTTCGAGCGCAGAAACCGGCGCATGGGTCCGAGATGCTCGTTGAGAAACCTCTCGCGACCCTTCCAGCGACCGAGCATCGGCTCACGGCGCGGCAAGTCTTCGACGCGCGTGCGCTCGACATATTTGCGGTATCCCTTCTTGCGCGATGGTCGTCGCGACCCCATGCGGGGTCGTTCGACGATCACTTTGTCCATGTCCTCGCGCATCGCTACCTCAAATGTAAACGCAACCGACGAAGTGTTGACCAGAGTGTTTACGGCGCTCTGCCATTGAGCTACGGCGCAGCATGTTGAGAGTAGCGCCGGTGGGATTCGAACCCACAACTTCCGGGTGATGAACCATGTACTCCAATCGGCAGTCGGTCGTGTCTTCAAGGCTCAACGAAGAGTTGTCGAGAGGGTTGAGTTACGGCCGTCGTTCACAACGAATTGCTTCGTTGAGGATTGACCGGCCCCATCGTCTCAGAGAGATTCCGGCGCCATTCACTAGTCGGTCGCCCGACATCGCTACCTTAGGACCGTCATGGACTCTCAACGGGCAGTTGAGCCATGTATCTGTTCTTGCATTCCTTTCGATCACCCATGATTCAGTAAGAACGCGGCCCAACGATGAACTGCAGAGACAGTGCTCAGGGCACCTGAGTTACAGTCAAGGATGTCGTCCCGGCAGGCAGTAGGGCCGTGTCTCGGTGTTTGCCAAATGCAGTTTCAAAACTCCGTAGAACGCCTTTCCCAGGCCGTCGAATGCAGCCAGACGAGCTAAGAAGCCAGTCGTACGACTGTCTTGAAACCGCATCGACTCAGACGCGAGAGCAGAGGATGGGTTCGCCGATTCCTGCGAGTTTTTATGGCAACATCGAAATTCGTCGGTGGATGCGGTGGAAGTCGTGATCAACGAATGGATCGAAACCGCGAAGAAACTCGGCCGCGACATTTCGAAGCCACGCGGTCGGCTGATCTGCGCCTGAGTCCCATTTTTGCGATCGCAGCAGGCGCGTCAGTCATTCCCGTGAGGGCGAGTGGCGCGTCGATTGCCAAACTCGACTTAGTCGTGGTAGTTGCGTCCGGGTGCGAATGGCCCTAACCATCTGTTGATTGCTTCCGGGCTCCCTCTGATCTCACGAAACGACAGGCATTCGAGAGCGAACGGATCTGAATCGCGCAGGAAGCAAATGAACATCTCGCCATTGACTTGACCGAGAATCATCCATGTTTGATCCCCATTCAATGGCGGCTGAACCTCTTCGTTGGTCCATTCGTGGGGAGCTTCGATGTCGAATTCCGACAACAGAATCTCCCTGGCGGCCAAGACGGCGTGTTCCCCCCGGCTTCCGGGAACTGGAGGTTCAGGAAACGGTTCCGCAACACGAACGATCGAATGATAGTCACGTGCCAATGGAGGCTCATGCGGCTGAAGCGTTGTCGATCGGGAGTAGCTGATGGCTATCCCCAGAATCATCAGTCCGACAGCGATCATTCCGGCGATTCTCATTCTTCACCTCGTCAATACTCACTCGTTGGTGTCACACATCGTGCCGAGTCTATGACGGTGATTTACACAGCATCCGCGCCACCTGCACGGCGGCCTGCATGCCGGAGGGGTCGGCCATGCCTTGGCCAGCGATGTCGAAGGCGGTGCCGTGGCTGGGGCTGGTGCGGATGATGGGGAGGCCGAGTGTGACGTTAACGGCTCGTTGAAAGGTGACGAGCTTGATCGGGATGTGTCCCTGATCGTGATACATCGCCACCACGCCGTCGAACTCGCCGTGCATCGCGCGTCGCACGAGTGCATCAGCCGGGATCGGGCCACTGACGTGGATTTGCTGTTGTCTGGCTCCTTCGACGGCCGGCGCGATCACGCAGGCTTCCTCATCGCCGAACAGGCCTTCTTCGCCGGCATGAGGATTCAGAGCGCATACGCCGATGCGGGGAGTCGGCAACCCGACACGCAATAGAAAGTCGTGTACCAGTTGGATGCATTCGGAGATGCGCTGCGTCGACAACAAACCCGGCACGCTGGCGATCGAGGTATGTAGTGTCGCATGCGCCACGGCCAATCCATGATGCGGCATCTCGGAGGATGGCGGCACGTAGAGCATCATGGCGACCTGCTCGACGCCGAAACGCCGCGCCAGGAGTTCGGTGTGACCGGGAACGTCGTGTCCGGCAAGATGCAGGGCCAGCTTGCTGAGAGGAGCCGTCACGATGGCGTCGACAACGCCGCGTTCGGCAGCCGTCATCCCTGCTGAGAGAGATTCGAAGGCCGCTTGGCCTCCGAGTGCCGACGCGCAGCCCGTGATGATGTGATCGCAGTCGGGAACGCCGGCCTGCCAGAGCACGACACGCGATGTGCGGTTGGCGAAGTCGTCCAGATCATCGATGACGTCGTACTCGATCTCTCGCCCGATCGTGTGACAGGCGTCGTTGAAAAGACCGGGCGGCATGCAGACCAGAAACGACTCGTCGGCCGTCGCTTCGCGTTCGGTCAGCAAGTGCGCGATCAACTCGGGGCCAATCCCAGCGGGATCACCCATTGTCAACGCGATGCGACTCTTGGGAAGAGGAGCAGAACTGGGCATTTCGTCGTCGGTTGCCGGCTGCGCGAATCTGTGAATCGTGATGCGAGCGTCACGAGAGCATCATGCCGACTTTCACGTACTGCTGGCAAGCCGATTGCGGATCGACGCGACTAAACCGCCTTGCGAAGCGGCGCGATGTCGGCGGTCTTCGTCAACGTCGCCTGCTGCTTCGCGAATGCCGAGCGGATGATCTGCCGGCAGAGCGTGGGGAAGTCCCAACCGATATGGGCAGCGGCCATCGGGACGAGGGAGTGAGACGTCATCCCGGGGATCGTGTTCACTTCGAGCACGAAGGGCCGGCCTTCGGGATCAACGCGAAAGTCGACCCGCGCGACACCCGAAGTTCCCAGTGCGTTGCAGGCATCGACGGCGATGTCGGCCATCTGTTTCGTCATGGGGGACGAGTTCACATCGACAACGTGATAAGTCGTGTGGCCATCTTCGTACTTGGCTTGATAGTCAAAGAAGTCGTGCGTCGTCTCGATGTGAATCGGCGGCAGGGCTTGACCATCAAGCACGGCCACCGTCCATTCTTCTCCGGGGATGGCGCGTTCCATCAATGCGAGATCGTCGAGATCGAACACCTTGTTCACCGCAAACTCGAGACCGCACGCGTGATGGACGAACGACACGCCGAGGCTGGAGCCTTGTCGATCGGGTTTCATCACCACGGGAAAGCCGATGCAGTTCGCGACATCCATGCAGCGGTAGAGCGAGTCGGCTCGGGAGATGAGGCGGTGTTCGGGAGTTTGGATGCCTCGTCCGAGAAACGCGACTTTCGCCGCCGACTTGCTGAACGCGAGCCGCGACGACGCCGAGCCACTGCCGGTGTACGGGACGTGGGCCCGATCGAGGATGGCCTGAACGTAACCATCTTCTCCGAAGGCTCCATGCAACGCGATGAAGGCCAGATCGCAACCCGACCAGTCGTGCCGCAGACAGTCGGTCTTCTTGGGATCGAGGAGCGAAACTTCGTGACCCAGTTCATGCAGGGCGGTAGCGATCGCCCGTCCTCCTTCGAGACTCACTTCGCGTTCGGCGGAGTTGCCGCCGAGCAGGACGGTAATACGCAGGCCGCTGTTCGCGTCCTTCCATGCCCCCGAATCCGTGGCGATGTGGATCATTGGACACTCTCCTCGGTCGGCCCAGTCACAGTTTCGATCAGTTGGACGTCGTCGGTATGCGGGGCGTTCTCCGCAGCGGCCTGCTGCAACTCTCGCAGTTCTTCGGCAGATGGCTGTTCGGGATTCGACGCGACATTTCTTCCGACTTGACGCGACAACCGATCTCGGTACGTGTCGACGTCGTGAATGAGATGGATCTGCAGCACACGCCGTCGCGCCTGCCAGTCGGCTGCCGAAATTGTGGTCTCGGGCTGCAGTTCGTCCATGGCGCGCATTGCCTGCTCGGCCACTTGCAGGCTGAGGGTCGCGTCGACGGGACCGAATCGCGACTCTGCCCGAAGGGATTGAATTCGCATCTGCCAGCGATACTTGAGGAGTTCCAGCAAACCGTTGAAGCAATCGAAACGGTCTTCCGAATCCTCAATCAGCGTTGGATAAGTCAGGAGCAATTCCATCGAATCGACGACGTTGCGGACAGAGCGATCGTTCCCCGAACCATAGAAGACCGAGTGCAGCAGGTGGTTGAACTCGTCGCGGACAATCGGCGAATCGGAGCGCTCGTGCAGACGTGCGATCTCCTGATGCACGAAGAAGCTGACCATCGGATCGTACGGCTCAAGGAAATCACGCAGCGCGGAAATGTCTTCGAGTGAGGGTTCGGCTTGCGTTGCGGCAGCCGCCAACACCTGGAAGTAGTCCTTCCGCCGTTGATCCTCGGGATGCAGCCCGTTGCGGAGTCCACCTCCCGCGGCCTGAACGATTTCGTTACGCGGACGCTCCTGCAGTCGATTCTTCAGCGCGACTCGATAGGCCCAATAGTAATCGGGATGATCTTGAATCGTCTGCCGTTGCAACGTCATGTCCGACAGTCGTCGGGAGACGTCGACGCGTGCGGTCGATTCATCACCAAGCCAGGCGATGAGCGCGCTCGAGCGAGGCATGAGCGTCATGTAGAGTTCCTGCGACTTGGGAGCCCAGCGCAAGACCTCGACAGGGAACTCACACAAGAAATCGCCGTTCTGGCTCGATAGAGGGGAGATTCCCTCGACGAGTTGCGCCACGCTGTCTGGTGGTGTCGATGTGAGACTGAGCAGCACCGACCAGTCCCAGCCGACCTGACTGCAGAGTCGGCGCACATGGGGTGCTTCGGCACGACGCGCCAGCGATTCATCCATCCAGACACGCTCGGTCGGCGAAGCCAGCAGCAATCCCTTATCGGGAGACGTATGGACGAACGCGACCGAAGGGAAGACGGTCTGCAGGCTCGACAACATGTTCAGCAAGGGGGCGGCACCGTAGTCGGCCAGGTCTACCTGCTGAGCGAACACCCCTTGTTGGTCAAGGTGACGCAAAACGTGAGAATAGAACTCGACGGTAAATGTTCCGCCATCAGCGGGTGACGCCGAATACTCCTGACGGCAGACGATCACGTCGTGAAGCTGATGTGACGCGGCTCGCATCCCGATCACCGGGTCGAGCACCTGACAATCGACACGGTCATCGTCGAAGGGGTTTTTGTGGTTCGTCAGTAATGTTAGATCCTGCTGAAGTGCCAGTGCATCGGGATCACGCAACATGCAAGTGATCTTGTCGACCGGGAAGGCCGTGCAGGCCGACAGCGACGCGGGGGTCACTGTACCTAGCAGCAGCACCGACCTGGGCTCGCTGTGTAATACAAGCGGCAGGATCGCCGGTGCGATTTCGTTGGCCGAATGCGGGCACACCGACAGATCGCGGCTGAACGCACCATGTGGCATGCCGTCGCGGCGCACCGAGACTCGAAAGCCCTGCTGGTTCCAGACCGTCCAGGCGGACTCGCGACCTTCGTGAGTTTCGATGAGACGTGTTGCATCGAGTTGCGGCAACAGATGGGCCTGCTCGCCTGCTCTCACTGCCAGGAAGACCTGCGTCGAATAGAGCAGCCGCGACGACTGCGCCGGTGAATAGCTCGAAAAATGCAGCAGGACGACGGTCAATCCCAACGGAAGCGACCAACGCAGCGCGGTCGATTTCCAGGGGCGCAGTTCCAGGCGAAGTGCAAAGACAATGGCACACACGATCAATCCGGCGGCGACGACCATGCCTCCGATACGAGGATCGGGAGTGAGCCAGCGAAAGCTCAAGTAGCCGGCGACCGACCAGACCCAATCAACCTCGCTGCTCATTGCGCGACCATGATTCTGAGCATGCTGCGGACGATGACAGATCATCCCCAAGAGGCATGCGAACGGCAGCACCATGGCCGAGACGATGCTGCCACGGACGGCGATTGTCACCCAGGGTGTCTCGCTGTAGGTATTCAGTTGCAACAGCCCGCCAACCCACCACGAGTAACCGAAGAGCACGAAGGCCGTTGCGCCGGCAGCGATCAGGTAGTCGTACGATCGAACAGGGAGCCAGTTGGTGCGCTTCCAGCGGAATCTGGCAATCGCATCGCCGAGACACATGCCGACGCAGATGCTGCCGAGCAGAATCATGCTCCAGTGAATCTGCGAGACGAACAACTGAGACCAGACACGTTGCATGACGGCGACACCGCTCCCCGCCAGCCACGCCGAGGCGGCGCCGATCCACAACCACTGACGGCTGGCCAGCGCATGTTGCTGGAGCCGATGAATGCCGCTCTCGCTGTTGAGCGTTTGCTGGGCCGTCAACGTCGCCAGCGGATTCGGACGCGACTCGACGGGATTCACATTGGCTCGCGACACCGCCGTCCACCAGGTTGAGACGAGGGTGCGTAGTCGGACTCCCCCGTCAGTATGGAGGGTGATTTCGTTGATGACTCGCAGCAGGCACAGAACCATCAAAGCGGTCGCGGTGCCACGCGTCCCCAGCCACAGTAAGATCGTCTGCGGAGCGACGATCAGGCCCATGCCGATTCCCAGCAGCTTTCGGCGGCGCAGCGGAGGTTGACCCGCTGCGTCATCTCCCAACCATGCGCCAACGAAGAATAGCCCCGGACCTAATGCGATCAGAGCCACCGGAAGCGTGGCGGCAAAGGCGACTTCGGAAGACGAAAGAACTTCGACGGGCATCGACGAATAGCACCACGATGCCCATTCGTACAGGTTACGGCCCAGGGCGATCCAGCCCGCGAAACCGATCGCCAGCGCGGCATTCTTCCACGCTCCGAGTCGATCGAAGTGAATGGCGTGCGACGCCCCGAGAATCAGGCAACCGACTCCCACCAGCAGGGCGGCCGAAACGACAGGGAGCGTCGTGCCGACCGACAAAGTCCAGGCAACGACCACGGTCGCGGCCCACAGTCCCGTTCCCACTCCGGTCAACCAACCCGCGCATACGGAAGGCAATCGGGGGACGATTCGCATCCAGCTTCGCATCATCGAGGCATCCTTGCCTGCGTGCCCAAGAGTTTTCGCCCTGCAGAAACGGGGCGAAGTATGAATGGACGGGCAATTTACGGCAGATTCCGCCGATGCCGCAAGATCATTCGTGACAGGGCGTAACACAGGCAATGCTGTTGTCCCGCTGCTCGACCAGCCATATCATTTCCTGGAGGCCGCCTGATACCCGGGCGGCCTGTTGGCAAACAACCCGCGAAAACATGGATTTGAGGTGTACCAGGATGCCGCACCCCCCGATTTTGGGATTCGATCACTCGTCCCCGTTCGTTTTGCGCCCCTCCCGACTGGGTGGACTGTGCCTCGTCGCCTGCATGCTGATGCTTGGTTGCGGCACCTCGGGAAGCGTCGGCCCCCAAGCCGCTCAGGCCGATGACGATGTCGCCGCCGACACCGACGCGCCTGCCACGGCTACTCCCCCGGCAGACGAACCTCCGACCGAGAATCCCTTTCCGGGTCGCTTTCCGGCCCCGAGCCTCGATGGGGGTGTGGAATGGTTCAACACCGCCGAACCGATTGACCTCCGCGACTTGCGCGGCAAGATCGTGCTGCTCGATTTCTGGACCTATTGCTGCATCAACTGCATTCATGTCCTCCCGGACCTGAAGTACCTCGAAGAGACGTACCCCGAAAACCTGGTGGTGATCGGCGTGCACGCGCCGAAATTCGAGAACGAACACGACTCCGAGAACATTCGGCAGGCGATCCTCCGCTACGAGATCGCGCATCCGGTGGTGAACGACGCCGATATGACGATTGCCCGCAAGTTCAACTTCCGAAGCTGGCCGACACTGGTGATTATCGACCCCGAAGGGAACTACGTCGGGTATCAGTCGGGCGAAGGGAACCGCGAGCTGTTCGACCAGGTCATCACCGAAATGATCGCCTTCCATCGCGCGAAGGGGACACTGAACGAAGAACCGATTCACTTCGACCTCGAGCGGGATCAAGTCGTGCCCACGGCGTTGCGCTTCCCCGGAAAACTCGTGACCGATGTTGCGGGAGGCCGGCTGTTCATCTCTGACAGCAATCACAACCGGATCGTCATCTCATCACTCGATGGTCAACTGATCGATACGATCGGCTCTGGACAGATCGGCTGGCGAGACGGTGGTTATGCAGAAGCCGCATTCGACCACCCGCAGGGGATGGTCCTCGACGGCAGCATGCTCTATGTCGCCGATACCGAGAACCATCTCATTCGGCGAATCGATCTCGACGCGCGCACCGTGTCGACACTCTCTGGCACGGGCGAACAATCGCGCGGCCGGCTCCCTGGGGGACCGCTGCTCGATGTCGAATTGAACAGTCCCTGGGATCTCACGATCGTCGGCAACACGATGTTCATCGCGATGGCGGGTCCGCACCAACTGTGGAAACACGAACTCGGGAGCGACTTCATCGGTCCCTATGCCGGCAACGGACGTGAAGACATCATCGATGGACCGATCACGTCTTCCTCTCTTGCGCAGCCTTCCGGCATTACGCATGATGGAGTGAGTCTGTTCTTCGTCGACAGTGAAGGTTCGGCCGTGCGTGAAGCGTCGGTCGATCCCGATGGTCGTGTGGTCACGATTGCCGGCCCGCACGATTTTCCCTTCGGACGCTCGTTGTTCGAGTTCGACGACATCGATGGGGTCGGGGACGACGCTCGTTTGCAGCATCCGCTGGGGATCGTGTTCCACGAGGGACTTTTGTTCGTGGCCGATTCGTACAACCACAAGATTAAGGTCGTCGATCCCGACACGCGGGAATGCACGACCTGGCTCGGCACCGGCGAAGCGGGGAATTCGCTCGATCCCGTGCAGTTTTACGAGCCTGCAGGCCTCGCCGTCGCTGGCGATTCGCTGCTGGTCGCGGATACCAACAATCACCGCATCTTGCAGATCAATCTGCAGACGCAGGCCACGACGGAATTCGTCGTGGCGGGCCTGGAACCGCCGCAACAGTCGGGCGGAGTCATCACAGCCGGTGCCGAAGTGATTGCCCTGGAAGAACAGCAGATCAAGCCGGGTGAGAACATGACCGTCAACTTCGGCTTCACGCTGCCGGACGGATTCAAGATGAATCCCGAAGCCCCGATGTCATATACGTTAACCGCCCTCGGAGATCAGTCGCTCGTTGGAGCCGACTTCATCGGCGTGCGTCAGCAAGCCACTGTCGATCACGATAACGCGCAGGCGACGTTAGCGATTCCATTGGCCGCCCAATCAGGATCGGGCACCTTCGAATTACGCATCTTCTACTCGTATTGCAATCCGGGCGAGTGCCGCTTCGCGAACGCCCGATGGAGCATTCCCGTCGTCGTGACCGCCGACGCCGAAGCCGAAGCAATCTCGATCGACGTCGTGGCCGAACTTGCGGAGTGAGTCGTCGCTAGTGAAGGCGATCACTCCGACACATCAATCACTGTATAAAACGCCCATCGGCGGAAGCCTTCACCGTTGGCCACTCGAAGTTCGGGTGACCAACGGAGGATTTCTTCTTGTTTCTGTAGATCAAGATCGTCCCAGAAGACGCGGTCGCCGGGGATTTCCATCGGTCGCAATACGCCCGCTTCGACGAGTGTCTCGAACCTGCGGGCGGAGACAAAGTCGGTGTAACCATACGTCTGCCGATAGCGCAAGACTTCGTCCCAGTTGACGAAGATGTGCGTGATCCCCAGTTGATCCAGTTGCGTCTGGATCTCTGCGGTGGGTCGCAAATCCCAATCGTCGACAGGGACATCGAGTTGTGGCTCCGCGAACCACGCCTCGAACAACGACTGATCGAACACGGTGTTGTACTTCAAGTCGAAGCGGGCGTCGAAGATCTCTGCCTCGCCGACCATCAGCACCGTCGGCGGCTCGGGAAATTCGATGGCTTCAATCGCCGCAATCCGCTGCGTCGTCGGGGGTGACTCGGCGAAGAATTGGTCATCCAGCAGATACGCGTTGTAACCCGACAACGGCGACGAAACGAAACCGAGGTTGAAGAGCACCAGTGCGCTCACCGGCAATCTGATGATCGTCGCCGGCACCCAGCCCGGCCATCCCTTCGCATCGAGCGCGCTTCGCAGGGCGGAAGACAGCCCGGCGGCTCCCACTCCAGCCAACACTGCCACTGCGGGGATCATCGGCACCCAGAAACGGTCGATGCGGTGTGTCAGTCCCCACCACGCCAGAAATACCCACGCCACGAACAGCCACACACCCCATGTCTTGCGGCGCAGCGAAGTCGCCAACAGCGCCAGCGGCGCGAAGCCCCACAACAGCGGGCTCCCCCAGTCGTTGGTGGCCGCAACATCGACCATCTGTCTCCACAGATCGCCAGGCACGTCGCTCCAACTCTCGAGTTTGAGGACTTCCGCCGCATGTCCTGCCTTCCATTTTGCATCGAGTTCGGCATTCCAGTCGGTTCCGCCGAAGAGGTTGTAACAGAGCGGATAGACAGGATTACGTGTTTCGATGATGTTCTTCGCCATCCACGGACCGAAGGCAGCGAGCACGCCGATGGCGACAAGGACCGCACCTTTCACCCGTCGACTGTCACCTTCCGAAGGGGATGATCGAAACCAAAGCCAGACGGCCGTTATCGCGATCGGAATCGTCACCATCACGAGTCCAGGATACTTACAGGCGGCTGCACTCCCCGCCAGAAAGCCAACCACGACTGCCCATCCGGTCTGCGAACGAGTTCCTTTATCGCGGAAAGAATCTCGAAACGACACAACCGCAAGCAACGCCGCGATTAGATAGAACGCCAGTCCTCCTTCGGTGTAGGCAATGATCGAGATGCGGTAGATCCAAGGCGTCGACAAATGAATCAGCACCGCCCACCAGCCGGCGGCGGGACTCATCAGTCGGCGTGCCAGAGCGAAGATCGCCAGTGCGCTCAGCGGCGCGAACGCCATCAAGACGAGCTTGCCCGCCAGCGCTCCGCGGTACCAGTCGTCGCGAATGACCATCGCGGAAAGCGAGAGCATCTCCGTTAGAAACGGAAAGCTCGTGTAGACGTTGTGCGGCAGGAACGTGATGCGGCCATTCTGAAAGAACTCTTTCGGGCCGCCGAGATGATATTCCTTCACATCGAAATCGGTGGAAGGCAACATCGACCCCAAGGCCATCGCCAGCAGGAAGGGGGTCACGACGACGATCACTCCCAACGGCAAGAGCGACTCTCCGAAAAACTGGCGCTGCCACCAGGGCATCACGGGATCGGGAGTCGCCGTCTCTTCACGCCGCGAACGATCTCGCCACCAGATGACGGTCGAAACGATCAGCCCCAACAGCAGCACACCGACGAACAGTGGCCGCCACAGCCAGCCGGCCATGCCGCACGCGAGCGTGAAGAGCGACCATGCCGCAAGCCCGACTCCCCCCGACAACGCCCAGCATTCGGCGTGCGACGGCGTGACGACTCGCAGCCCGCGCAAGATCACACTCCCCCAACTGATGGCCCCCATCAGAATCACCGCCGCGACAAGTATCAGGTCCAGGCGTTGAGGAAAGTACCGCCACCCCGACCGGGCCGTGTATTGTTCCAGAGACAACTGGCTCCCCGCATCATCGGCGACGCCACCTCCCCCCGGCACATGCATCGCCAGCAGTTCGGGGAGGATGAGCCAAAGCTCCGGCCGTGTAATCCCTGGATTGTTCGGCAGCCGTTGACTGTGAAAGAAGACGCTGAACGCCACTAGCCAGACGAGCCCCCCCCAACCGAGCAGCGCGCGGTCCCTCCGCGCCAGGTGTTCGTCGGGTTCAAGTCGTTCGCAGGCTGCGGCATCCCTGCATGATGATCGCGACGGCGAGACATTCCCAGCGTGATGGCATCGGATCGGCACCCGAAACGACGAAGGCGCGCAAGATTCCCCGCCGCTCGACTCTTTCCTGCAGGAGGCACGATTCCGCGAATGGCGAAGTCTCCTGTCCGCCTCAAACTCACCCGAACAGCCATCATGACCGATCAAACCACCATTATCGTCGCCCCTCGCCCCGCAGCAGTCGCGAGTGAACCCAACGCCACTTGGAAAGTGCTGTCGCAACAACGCTGGATTATCGGAATTGCCGCCTTGCTGGTTGTCGGCTGGTTCCTCTCGCGACACTCCAGCGATGCCGCCGAATCACCCGCAGTCGAAATGCCGTCGGTTGAGATGCCTGCAGGACTGGACGAAGCTCGCGGGATGATCGAACAGCAGTTCGGCCGCATGGGTGAACGTGAACCACGTGCCGACATCGATGACACACAAACTCGCGGCCGCCAGGACCAGTCGCTCAATACCCGACAGGACATGAGCGACACGGGACCGGGCCAACAACGAACTCGGCAAGACATGCAGCAGGAGTGGGAACAGCAGCAGGCCCTCGAACAAGAATGGTTCCGCCAGCAACAGGAAGCCGAGCGTCAGTGGAGAGAGTACTTCGAGAGCCAGTGGTAGTGGGGCAAGCTGGTGAGGCCGAGTTACTGTCGGTGACTCATCACATTGATGACCACGCCGTTCGGGTCGGTGACGAAGAAGCGCGCACGCCCCATGGTTCGTCGGTCAACGGGTAAACGATCTGCACGCTCTGGGCGATTGCTTTGGCATGAACCGCGTCGACGTCTGCGACCTCGATGGACATGCTGGGGTGCGGGCCATCCGACGAGGGGCCTTTCAGCAACGTAATCTGGGCGGTCGGATTATCAGGCGAGGCGAGGGTCACGACCCACCCCATGTCCATGGCGATGTCGAATCCCAGAAGCTCTGTATAGAAAGTGCGGCTCTCGTCGATCCGCTCGGAACTGATGTCCGGCACGACTCGTTTGATGCTCATGGCGTTCGACTTTCTTCAAGGAGCGAGTTTCCAACCGATGCCGCCCACAGGGCAATGCCTCTCATCAGCACTCAATTCTCGATAGAATCGACCTCGCTGACCAGTGATGTGTTCATTCCTATCGCATCAATTGTCCAATTCACTCCCTGTTTCTGCTGCCCGTGAACTACGAAGTCGAACTCAAGTACGCCTCTCCTGACGTTGTTCCGATCGTAGCGGCGATCGAAGTACTCGGGGCGAACTGGTCTCCCGCAGTGCGGCAGAGCGACGTCTACTTTGCTCACCCGCAGCGGGACTTTGCCGTCACTGACGAGGCCTTTCGACTGCGTACTGTCGGCGAGAAGCATTGGCTCACTTACAAGGGGCCGCTGATTGATCGCGAGACGAAGACGCGTCAGGAGGTCGAAGTCTCTCTGGCAGAAGGTCCGATCACATCGCAGCAAGTGACGTCGATGCTGACCAGCCTGGGATTTCGCGAAGTCCGACGTGTGGAGAAGACACGCCGATCGGCTCACCTCAAATGGCAGAACTGGGACGTCGAAGTGTCGCTCGATGACGTCGATCATCTCGGCTCGTTCGTCGAGATCGAGATCATCGCCGATGAGGAACGTTGGGAGAACGCGAAGGCAGCCGCCTTGTCACTCGCAGACCATTTCGGATTGGCCAACGTCGAGCGGCGTTCGTACCTGCAACTGTTGATCGAGCAAAATGGTGCCGCGTGAGCGAACAGCCTCTCTGGCGACAGACTCCCCGGGCGGCGTATGTCCATGTGCCGTTCTGCGTGCATCGCTGCGGCTACTGCGACTTCACGCTGGTGGCGGGGCGGGATGATCTCATCACCAGCTACCTCGATGCGCTTCAGCAGGAACTTGACCAGCTCGCAGGGGGGCCGCACGAAGTCGATACGCTTTTTCTGGGTGGTGGCACTCCATCGCATCTGCCGCCCAAGTCGCTGGAGCGGCTCTTCGCGATGCTGCGTGACGTGTTTCCTCTCGCGGAGGGGGGTGAGTTTTCGCTCGAAGCCAACCCGAGCGGATTGACGGCCGAGAAAATCGCGGTAATGCACGATGCCGGCATCAACCGCATCAGTCTCGGTGTGCAGTCGTTCGATCCACAGGTTCTCAAGACACTCGAACGGGACCATTCGACGGATGACATCACTACTGCCGTCGATCTAGCAAAGAGCATCACTCCCAACGTCGGCATCGATCTGATTTTCGGAGTCCCCGATCAGACCTTAGAGGTCTGGAACGAGGCTCTTACCGCAGCCATGGGACTCGAGCCGGCACACATCTCGACGTATGGACTGACATTCGAGAAGGGAACCACGTTCTGGAGCCGACGCGAAGCAGGGACACTTGTGGCAGCCGACGACGAACTCGAACGCTCAATGTACCAGTCGGCAATCGAGCGTCTTTCGGCAGCAGGTTGGTGGCATTACGAGACATCAAACTTTGCTCGCGCAGGTTTCGCGTGCCGGCACAACATGACCTACTGGCGGGCCCAGCCATACTTCGGTGTCGGCCCCGGCGCTGCCAGTTATCTGGATGGAGTGCGCCGGACGAACATCAGGAGTGTGACGAGTTGGCTGCGACGCGCTCGATCGGGAGAGCCGGTGGTGGCGGAAGAAGATTCACTCGACCCCCTCACTCGCGCCCGTGAGGCGGTGATGCTGGGCTTACGGATGACGGCCGGCATCGACATCGAAGAGTTTCGCCGCCAGTACGGTCACGATCCCCTCACTTTAGGAGGAGATCCGTGCCGTCGTTTCCTCGATGCCGATTGGCTCGAAGTGCAGCGATGGTCGCCTGCGACTGACCCGCGAAGGCCGCTACATGGCCGACACGGTGATGATCGAGTTTCTCTGATGCGCGCGGTTCCGCACGCTGGCAGACTTGACCGCAACGCGCGTGCGACCTTGACGGTCGCAACGGCTGTGGGGCGCGTCCGATGCGGGGTGGGTGGATTGTAGCGGTTTCGCCAAAATCGCGATTCCATCGGCGTCGATGACTAGGTTGGAGAGCAAGGATGAATCCCTTGTCGCTCGGTATTGATCTGAGTCCGCCACTCGGTCTCCACGTTGCGACAACATGGATGGCGTCGAACATATGAACACCAGACTCTGCTTCGTGGCAGCGGTCATTGCGGCCTGCTCTTGCCATACGGTGTATGCTCAGAGCATGTTCGCGCCCGCGGACGACTGCTTCTTGACGAGCGACACAAAGCTGCTGGCACCGCTGCAGAACCAGACGATCTGGGACGATGTGACCTGCTCGATGGGGGGAGCCTTACGCTACCGCTACATCGATGAACGCAATCGATTGCGGCCGCCCCCGATGGCGGGTCGCTCGACCTACGATCAATGGCGGTTTACTCCCTATCTAGAACTCAAGTATTCCGATCTGATCACTGCCCGTGTCGAGGCGATCGACGCTCCTACCTTCAATAACGACCTGGTTCATCTGCCGATCGACGAGAATCGAACCGACCTCTCGCAGTACTACGTCGACTTCAATCTGCTCGACTGGGATGACGGCGGAAGTCTGCACTTTCGGTACGGCAGACAAGTGCTGTTGTATGGTTCGCAGCACTTGGTGTCGCCTCTGGCATGGGCCAATACCTTCCGTAACTTCGAAGGCTCGCGGCTGTATTACTCGAATGATGCGTGGAGCATCGACGCCTTCGCCGTGCAGCCTGTGAACGGGGCGTCGGGGAACATCTTTCGTCCCGACAACTTCGATACACCCGATCAAAGCCGCTGGTTCAGCGGTGTCTACACGACCTACAAGAAAGCCCCGAACGGCACGTTCGACATGTACTGGCTGTGGCTGAAGGAAGACGAAGACCGGATTGATTTTGTCGACGGTAACCGCCACACGTTTGGTGTGCGCTACGCGGGCAGCAAGCCCTATCTCGACGGAAACGACGAAGCCTACATGACGCTACTCTGGGACCTTGAGACCGCGATGCAGGTCGGCACCGAAGACCTGGGAATGGGACTCGATCAGAATATTCAGGCGGGCATGGCGTCGATGATCAGCGGCTTTAAACTCAATCAAGCGCCCTGGACCCCCACGATACAAGGCATTGCCTATTGGGGATCGGGCGATCGTGACCCGGGGGACGGCAAGAGCACGACCTTCAATACCTTGTTCCCGCTGGGTCATGCCTATTGGGGACAGATCGACAACTTCAGCGGTCAGAACCTCATCGACCTGGGTATCCACGTCACGGTGCAGCCGACGGACAAGCTGACAGTTCTGACCGGAATGCACTGGTTCGAGAAGGCGGCGCGAGAAGACGCGATCTACAACATCGCGGGCGTTCCCTTCGGAGGCTTCGTCGCCAGCGATGCCGACCTCGGCAACGAACTCGATATCGTTGCGACCTATCAGGTGAGTCAGAACCTGCAAGTCCAGGGAGGCTACTTCTGGTTCTGGTACGGTGACGGCGTGAGCCAGAATCCGAATCCTGCCGTCGCCGATCGCGGCGATGCGAGCATGTTCTACATCTTCACCGACTGGACGTTCTAAGGCTCGCAAAGGTTTCGTTGTAGCCGTCCGTCGAGCGCGGAAGAGGGGACGCTGCCAGGCACGATCGATGAGAAAGTGTGCTGCTCCTCTTTCGTGCGCCGACTCGCCAATTCAAGCATCTGCTACCGGTCAGCCGCGCCTGCGTTGTGTTTTAGTCGCAATGCCGCGTACACTCGTGCTGTCAACTCTTTTCTTCAAGCGGCCCACGACTACCACAGAGTGTCGGCTTTCATCAGCCGTTCTGCTGCCGCACTGCTCTCTTCCCCTTCTCATATTCGCCGCGAGCGCGGTGAACCAATCCCAACTCGCCGCATGCCCAAATCAATTCATCCCGATCAAGTTCTCAGGGGAAGCCACAAAACGTGGGGTATCTGGGAAAGGTTGGTGCCCAGCCTGATCGCTGATAACGACACCGCCGGCCAACGCATGAAGGACATTCACGTTCGGCGCTACCGCACCGCCGAGCAGTTCGTCGCACAGAAGCGTGTGCTCGACATCGCCTGCGGCACCGGTTACGGCAGCCGCATGCTGAAGGACGCGGGAGCCGTCTCCGTGACTGGCGTCGACCTGTCATCCGAAGCGGTCGCCTATGCGACGGCGACGTATCAATGCGATGGCGTCAGCTATCACGAAGGCAATGCCGAGGAGTTTACATCGACGCGGCAATTCGACGTGGTAACGTCATTCGAAACACTTGAGCATCTGCCGAACCCAGAAGTCTTTCTTGGCCGCATGCGTGATTGCCTGGCACCCGGAGGGACGCTGCTGATTTCCGTCCCGATCGGAGAGACGCGGCACATCGACGGTTTCCATCTGCATGTCTTCGAGCGCGAGGACATCTACCGCATACTGGCCGAGGCGGGATTTCTCGTTCATTCATCGCGATTCGATGACTGGCAAGTCTCGATGAAGGAAATGCGCGCCTGGCCGAAGATTTATCCCGACGCCAGGCTGCCGTTCGGCACGCTGCTGTTAACCTGGCGCGGCCGACGCGTGTTGCGGGATCTGATCTTTCGCCGCCGCATTCGTCTGCCGATGCTGTTGATCTCCGCGACGCGCGCCGCGGAATTCCCCTGCGAAGAGCGGCAGCAATCGCAAATCGGAGATTTGCACGGCTGAGTGTGATCCCTTCAGCCTACGGTGCGCTGGTCGTCTCCGACTTGACTGCGTCCCAGTCCCCTTCGACGATCGTCTTTTCGTCTTCGAGGAAGTCCGCGACGTCGTCGGCCTTCACCTGATTGAGCGACTCGGCACCGGCATTCAGTCCGACTCCCGGTCGAATCAGCATATTGGGGAACATCGCCACGAACGCGCTGGTGTACGACTTGTAGAGCGGAAAGCCTCGTTCAGGATGCCCTTCCAGGTGATCCTTCATCCGCCCCTTGAGTTTGTCGTGCGTCAGCCGTGGATATCGGTGATGCGGACCATGCACAAAGATGTCGTAGTTCAACCAACTGCAGATGCGTGTCCACCAGTTGGGACTCATCACGGTGCGCGTCCCTTGCAGCGGGTCGAAACTCGACATGCCGAGGTGCTCGGTCATCTTGCGGCCATTCTGGAAGATACCGGCAATCCAGTGCGGAATGACCCAGGCATACACAAACAGCATCCACGCGTTGTTGACCGCGACCAGCGTAATCACCGTCCCCCAGAACGCGATCAACCCGATGTACTCGTAGGCGATCGTCCGGCGGACTTCGGGCTGCTTGATCGGCGAATTCTTGTGAAAGTAAATCCGCCCGTAGGTGTAGGGGGCGGTCAGAAATCCGCACAATAGATCCACCCACACAAACACGCGTCGAAACGCGAGCGATGTGTTCGGGTCGGAGTAGGGCCACAGCTCCCAATCGTTGGGACGGTTGAGATACGCATGATGCCGAATGTGCGACTCGCGATAAACGTTGTACGGCACCAGCAGTACCGTGCCGATGAATCGCCCCACGACGACATTCATTCCCTTTGAGAGCAACGGCAACGTCTGATGGGCCGCCTCGTGGAACAGACTGGTGAGCGTGAACAGGAAGTATCCGGTCGCGAACATCAACACGCCGCGAACCGCCCAATGATCGGAGGGGAACGAGTATGCCAGCGCGAACACCCCCAGGAACGGCAGCAGCATGCACGTCTGCCGTGTGAGGAACTTGATTGCCTTGGGTTGAGCCTGGTTCGCTCCCTGGGCGTCTGTCTGATTCTCTGTTTCCGCAATCATGACCTGAGTCGAGTATTGAATGTGCGTCGAAGAGGGTACACCTGCGGCTCACCTGCTCCGTACCACCGGGTCGGCTGCAGTCCGTGCTTGCCCAATCATTCTGCGTTCCACCGGGTCCGATTCTATGGCAGCAAAAATTGGACCGCAATGTTTTGCCGCCTCGATGGAACATTTGCCTCAGAATGCCCCGGATTGCATGCTTTTTGGAAGATCCCGCATTCAAGAAACTCGCATCAGGTCCCCCCGATCGCCAAAATCGTGCCAATATGAGCCAGCAGGCCCCATCCACCGACACACACCAGCCCCCAGCGACCACACAATCTCTGGCCGGGCGAACGATCGCCATCACCGGCGTCCAAGGCTTCATCGGAAGGCATCTGGCCGAGCGGTGTGTTCAGTGGGGAGCCAAAGTCCATGGACTCGACCTGCAACCGATCGGGAGTGATCAGTCAAGTACCGACGTGAAGTACTTCCAAGGGGATGTGACCAGTCCCAACGACGCCGAAAGGCTCATGGAGGGTTGTGATAGCGTCATTCATACAGCCGCTGTCGTGCGCGAAGGTGGTGACCCGAGACCGTTCGAGAAGATCAACGTCGGGGGGACTCGCAACATCGCTGCCGCCGCCAGGAGTGCGGGCGTGCAGCGATTCATCCAGATCTCCTCCGTGATGGTCTACGGTTTCGGCGTCAACGGCGAAGTCGACGAGACCGCTCCACTCCGCGGGGAAGGGAATCCATACTGTCAGACGAAGATCGACAGCGAACGCGAGGCGCTGGCGGTCCATTCCAGTTCGGGTGTTCAGGTGAACGTCGTGCGCTGCGGTGACGTCTACGGGCCAGGCTCGCTTCCGTGGACGGTTCGCCCCGTGCGCTCAATGCTCTACAAGACGTTTCGACTGATCGACGACGGCCAGGGACTGATGAACCACGTTTACGTCGATAACCTCGTCGACGGCATCTTGCTCGCACTCGACAGCCCGGTGACGGGAGAGGCCTTTAACATCAGCGACGGCATCGGCACGACGTTTCGCGAGTTCTTCGGCTACTACGCGAAGATGGTGGGACTCGAACCGATGCCAACGTCGTCCGCGAGCGCCGCTCGACGCCTGTTGACGATTCAAAACGGACTCGTGCGACTGATCGGCAAACAGCCCAGGATACATCGGTCGATCGTCTCCTACATGATGCGCCACGGCGTCTACTCGATCAAGAAAGCCCGCGCGACCCTCGCCTACCAGCCGCACATCGGTCTGGAAGAAGGCATGCAGCGCACGGAGACGTGGTTGCGCGCTTCGGGCATCCTCCCCCAACATTAGCCCGCAGCGCAAACAAGCGCGCCGTGGTGCGTCGTGGCATCATTCTTCACGTGACTCAACCGGAAGTTGGAGCCGCAGAACTTCCAAGCCCGTTTGATCGTGAATTGCTTCGTGCATTAACTCGAATCCATATTGGGCGTAAAACTTTCTGCCGATGTCGTTTCGCTTGAAGACCTCGACCTCGAGATGCCCACGCAGCTTTCGTGCGTGATCCATGAGGCATCGTCCGATTCCGGCCTTGTGATGTTCGGGATCAACGAAGATGGCTCCGACTTCATTTCCAAGAAGTGCAATGAAGCCGATCACGCTCCCGTTCGCATCCCAGACCCAAGTCTCTGCGTTCGGCAAGTAGACGTTGGGAATGTTGTGACGTTCGAGTTCGAGAAACTCGCGACTCAAGAACGGGTGTGCAATCGCCGACGCCCGGGACCAGGTTTCCAGCAACTCCTCCAGGTCTCTGGTCTCATACTTGCGGATCAATGGTGCCTCGATGGTTTGTGTTTACTTCTTCGGCCGCATGTACTGCTCCGCGAACACCGCCACGGTGCCGCGGGGGGCGAGGCGGGGGACGAAGGTCATTACGTTGTTGCTGAAGCCGACGACCACGTAGGGCCAACGGCGGCGCAGGCCCTTGAGGGCGGCATCGACGACATCTTTCGGCGTGAGGGCCGACTTCGCGAAGCGATCGGGGACATCCGCCACGTCGAGGAATTCGGTCTTTACGAATCCGGGGCAGACGGCCAGCACGTCGACCCCTCGGCCACGAACTTCGGCCCACAGGGCTTCGGAAAAGTAGAGCACATACGACTTCGATGCTCCATATGCCGACATGTAGGGGACGGGTGTGAACGATGCTCGTGATGCGATGTTGATGATGCCTCCGCTGCCGCGTTCCAGCATCGGTTTGAGATACGCGTACGTCAGCCGAGTGAGGACGCCGACGTTAAGATCGAGCATCCGCTGAATCTCATCGGCATCAGTCTCTTCGGCACGAACCGTGATGCCGAATCCCGCATTGTTGATGAGGAGATCGATCGCATCCCCCGACTCCGCGATCTGACGGACGAGTCCATCGGGCTGCCCGTCCGCCAGGAGATCGGCGGCAATGACTTTGACGGCGACGTTGTGCTTGCCGCGCAAGTCGTCGGCGATCGCATTCATTCTGTCTTCACGACGGGCGACGAGATAGAGGTTCATTCCCAACCCCGCCAGTTGCCGGGCGAACTCTTCGCCGATGCCGGAAGACGCGCCTGTGATGAGTCCCCAGCGGTTCTTGAAGTCTTTCATGTGTGGTTTATATATGTGCGTCTATGGAAGTTGGACCGGCGTGTTTGAAAATTGTCATAGGTCATTCGTCACTTGTCATTTGGTGATGCCATGGATCTCCTAATGACAAAGGACTAGTGACTAATGACGCTACCTTCACAAACTCATCAGGAACCGTATCAGGTCTTCGATCTCATCTTCATTCAGTCCCTGAGCCATGTGGTCGTGGTCGACAAAGACTTCTTCCAGGCCGCCGGCGCGCTGGTCGTGGAAGAAGTGTCGGCGATGACTGACGCCGCGAAGTGTCGGAGGGTTGAACTTCTCCAGGCCGGCTTCGTCTCTGAGGCCGACATCAAAGACGGCGTCGGTCGTGTACGTGAGTGGCGGCACATGGCAGGTCGCACACCCTTGCCGGCGGAAGACCTGCTCACCACGGTCAATCTGTTCGGCATCGGCCTCCGACAGCGGCGGCATCAACGGTGGAGGCGGACGTAGCGTGTGGAGAAAGGCGACGATGTCTCGCTCCTGTGCAGCCGATAGCGGCTCCCCCTGCATGCTGGAGACCACTGATTGCCGCACCTGCGTATGGAGTTCGCGAAACGAGCCATTCCACGCCCACGGGTTGGCGTCCCGCGTGCCCAAAAGCGACGGAATCGCCTTTGGCGTCTGATAGCTGCCGTCACTCGTTGTATCGGCCATCAAATTGTTGGTGTGTCCATCGGTGTGACAGCTATGACAGGAGAGCCAGCCATCGAGCGAGAGCGTGGCATCGCGGAAGAGGCTTTCGCCGCGTTCGGCAGGCGAGAGGGGCGGGCGAGGGCCGAGGGAGATCGTGGTTTTGACTTCGTAGGAGTCGAGATCGATGACGGTGATCGAGTCATCGAGCATGTTGAGGACGTAAGCTTCAAGTGTGGCATCAACACTTTCACGGTCTGGTGAAAGCGTTACCGTCACATCAACCAGCACCAGTATCGGACAATCGCCGACAGGAATACGCACGTCGTTCCCTGTGGTTTCGACGAGGACTTCATCCACTCCCGAGAGGGCGATGATGCGCGCTTCGCGTCCAGGCGGAATTGTGTATCTCGCCAGCCCGGCAGGGTCGCCGGCCCCACGGCCGACCTCTCCGATCCGTTCAATCTGGCCGAGGATGTCCCCTTCGTCGACCGACCCCGTGAGTTGATCCAGAGTAATCGTGTGCACCATGTTCTCGACGAGCGAGCCCCAGAGGACATCGTCATGTGTCGTCGCGGCGAGTGGATTGAGGAACTGATGTGTCACAAAGACATGCGTCCCCAAGCACGAAAGCAACGTTCCTGAAATATTGTGCCCGCTAATCGCGGGGAGCGTGCGCCATTTGCCTGCATGGAAATCGAAGAGAACGAGGTTGCCGCCGAAGGCATCGGTGACGAGGAACCTGTCGTAGCCGATCGAAGTCACATGGCCTGGCTCGAACGAGAGAGGAACCTCCTGAAGTTTCTCCAGGACCAACTCGCCGTCGACGTGCGTCATATGGAATGTCACGACTCGTCGCGACCATTTGCAGGCAACAACGACGAAGCCATGATCGTTCACGGCAACGTCGACAGGTGAAACGGGAAGGGCGATTCGGTCGATCACTTCCAGTTGCGTGTTATCGAATGTCGCCACGATCAGTTCATTGCGGGCCTCGTCAGTGATGAAAACTCTCTCCTCAAGCCAGCCGTCGATAGGCGATCGCCGACAGTCGATCGCCGATCGCGTACTCGCCGATCACTGTTTCATTCCCCGTGTCGATCACAGACGCCGTGCCGCTGGCGGAGTTGACGACGATCAACCGGGGAGGGTTCGCTGAAGCCATCACGAAGTCCACCGGTCGCCGTGCCTGCGTGGCGGGGACGAACTCAGTTATTGGTTCAGACGCCGGATCGGCCTCCGAAATCAGGTCATCGAACGCGGCGAGTCGCCATGCGGTCCACAGCCCCACGGAGAACATCACGGCAACGACCAGCGCGTGCCGTTGCGACCATCGCCGTTCAGCAGACCAGTCAAAGGAAAACATGTCGCACCGCAGTTCGGACTTTCAACAATCATCGGGCAACCTAGAATGTAATCGATTCCCCGATCGAGTGGCATGCACGACACGTTCCGCAGGAGGCACGCATGAAAACCGCACACGATAACCGCCGAATCGGCGATGATTGCGGGATTCGCCACGATTGCCCCCGAAGTCATTGGCAACGATTATCTCGTGCTGGGAACTGTCGCCAAGAAGTGCTGGCAGAAAGGGATCGCTGATTCAATCACTTTCGGTGAATCAATGGCGCACACCGCCCAGTTCAAGAGTTACTTCACGATCGAGTCCGAGTGGCGCTGATTGCGGCGGGTGAACATGAATCACTCGCAGTTCTTCGGCCAATTCGGTTTCACTCCGCCCCGAAGGCGGCTTCGGTCGAGAGCACTTCGGGCGCGTAGCCGGCCTGTTCGACGGGGCTTTCGGCGAGAGGATGAATGTCCGCCGAAGTGGCCTCAGCGGTGCGAGTTTCCGAAGTGGCGGCGGGGAGATTCAAGTGGTGGTTCGTGTTGTATCTGCGGAGGGCAGCCAGAAGTTCGACCCGCTGCTCGGGAGCGGAACCGGTGACGAACGTCACGTCCTCCACGACCCAGCGGTTTGAATCGCTGCGAAGCACGACATCGGTGCCGAAACGGCCATCGCCCAGCTTGATGATCGTGCGGTCGGCCGACGGATGGATCGATGCCACTGGCAACAGGAGATGGTCGACGATCGAGCAGCCGATGTTCGGGATGCAGTCGAGTTGCGCACAGGTGCGTTCCAATGTGTAGCCGCAAACGCTCGCCAGGGCATCGTGATTGTTGCCGTACACGGCATAGACCATGCGGTAGACCGGGACGAGCAATGTGAGGTTGGTTTTGAGCGATGCCGGACGATTGCTCAACGGGACGAGCACATCGTCGACATGCAGATGGTCGCTGCCGGCCTTCAGGACATACGTCAACACGGTTCCTCCCTGCTTGACCGTGACTTCAGTCACCGAACCATGGAACACGGTCGACACGACTTCGGGCACGACCATGTTGATGCCGTCGAAAGGCAATGCCTGCAAGACGTCGGCATCGCACTTCCGCCATACCTGAGCGTTAAAGTCGGGGGACGACAAATACGTCAGCCGTTGAGCGTCGCGCATCATCAGGGCTTGCGCGAACATCTGCACGATGACTCGCGACGTATAGATCGCGGTCAGCGTTTTGACCTGTGAGCCGTCTCCTTCGTAGATCGTCACTTCCTGCACGAGTCTGGGGAGATTGGTGCGATCGCTGTCATCTTCGAGGCTGGTGACAGGCGGCGGTGCCATTGTAACGAGATACGTTTGTCCCTGGTGCGACATCAACACGTCGATGGCCTCGCCATGTCGGCGCAGTTCGTAGCTTCCCGACAACATCTGGTTGATGGGCAATGGGACGGCATCGGGGTTCGACGCCCGAAGGCAGGCATCGTAGAAGCCTGCTTGAGAGGTGCGGGCCAATGCCTCCTGGTCACCCTGATCGTAGGCATTGAGGAATTCGGTCGTGGTCCGTAGCGTGCGGGCCAGTCGCCGCGCGGAGGGGATCGCTTCGTTGTCGCGGCTCGACTCGACCGCTGCGTCGTTGACCAGCCAGGTTCCATCGACGCGCTTCAATTCCAGCAGGAGTTGTCCCGCCGAGCGGCGCATGACCATTGCGGCACGGTCGCCATCGATACGGGCCTCGGGATGGAAGTTCGTCAGCGCGCGGCGATCGCCGGCGACTTTTCCGGTCAGCTCGACGAGAAAGCTGGGGGGAAGAGTCTCGAGTTCGGTACGAAAGGCTTGAGTCGTCGTTTCGAGCACCTGGTCGCGAGTACCGCCGCTCCAGCCACTCAGGAATCGTCGGCCCGCCTGCAGCAATTCGAGTTGAGCCGTGACGGTCTGCGTCACTTCGCTTCGTCCGCTTGCTTCCTGTTGGGAGATGATGACATCGTCGATGATCATCGCGTGTGTGCGGCGGTCCATCGACAGCAGATAGGTGTATTCGCGACCGGCTTCACCCACTTGGGCTTTCACTTCCGATCGGTCGTCGCCGTCGGGCACGACTTCGAGGATCGTCACCTCGCCGCTGGGGAGGTTCAGCAGCGCGAGATCGCTCATCGCGCCGTCGTAGTTGAGGGACGTTTCGGCAAAGCGAGGCGTCACGGTATTTCGCAACCGCGGCAGGTCTTCGTCCTCGAGCGCGTTTACGAAGTTCGAAATCGCGCGATGTTCCATGCCGTGCTTCCACATGGAGGACGTCGACAGCAAAGCGGACGTCTGCAAGAGCGGGAGTGAGCAGCCGGTGGCCGTACCAGCCAGCCAGACCGCAAGCAGTATCACAACGCGAGAGCAGGACATTCCGCGACCTTTGGGAGTTGACGAGATCCAGACGAGGCACGCAGT
Source organism: uncultured Planctomycetaceae bacterium (assembly GCA_942492405.1). GTDB lineage: Bacteria > Planctomycetota > Planctomycetia > Planctomycetales > Planctomycetaceae > JANNSB01. The sequence goes on along the minus strand of CALOES010000040.1, from coordinate 2,202 downwards.
TTTGCGGAGCAAGCCGTTGGTGGGTCGATTGAACGACGCGCCATCGGCGATCTCTCCGCAGTTTGAGAGGGGGCGGGTTTCTCTCAGAACCCCCTGGAGTCGTCAACCGGGATGGCGCTGCCCAGTGGCGTTTCGGCACATCTTGCCGTGAATCGAGCCGTTTTGTGCCGAAAAACTGCTCGAATCGAGGTGATGTCAAACTGGGCAAGCTGACCCGGAATTCGTGGTTCTGTCACATGCACTGCATCTCGCTGTTGTCGTGGGAGAATCGGTCCTGACGAGTGATTGCTTCGCTGAACCATTGTCGGAACCCGCGACGATACATCCGTTGTTGTCTGCCGTTGTCGGCAGAACGCGCACGGCCCTGCCAATCGCTCCATGCGTTGCGCGGGGAGTGAGGGGACCGAAGTCACGATCGTTGGGGGTAGAGAGAGTGATGACTCAAGAACTCACCGCAAGCACTATCGCACACGGGAAGTCTCGTCTGCAGCGTCACAAGCAAGGCCGAGCTTTCCAGTTGATTCTGGAACGCGTGATTCGCGCGATCTCCAAGGGCGTGCTCGCGGGTGCAATCCTCGCGGTGGCACAGCCGCTGGCTCACGCTCAGGCCCCAGTATTGCGTCAAGGGTCGGACGGACGGCCTGTGATGCGCCTCAACACGCAGCCGGCCGAGACCACGCAACCGCAGTCGAATCGCTATCCGATTCTGCAACCGATTGCACAGACTCCGCAATTGCAGCAGATCAATCGCCCGCAAACGGGAACCTACCCACAGTTCCAGACTCCGTCGCCCTATGCGACTCCGTCGACTCAGCCGGCATTCAACATTGGAGTGCAGCCGCAGACGCCGAACGTGCAACTCGTGGCCGAGCGTCGTGGCTTCCTGGATGTCCTGATGCCTTGGCGTCGTCGGAGCAACGTACCTCAAGAGTACGAGCAGCCCGTCGAGCCACCAAGCCAGTATAACTCGAGCAATCCCTTGCCCGCGAACGCGGCGACGGAGTTCGGACCGGCGATGAGCGGCTTTAACCAGCGCTATTCGCATCCAGCGACTCAGCATCCCGCAACGCCGCCGCGCACCGCGCAAGCGACACCGGTGAATCCACCTGTCGTGCGCAGGACTCCCGTGACGCCTCCTCAGGCGGCGGGAACCGCGACGACGAACGATGGTCGCGAACTGCCAGTCTTTCAGTTCGGAGCCAGCCCCGCAACTCCGTTGGCACCGCCGCGAGCACCGAGAGTTGATCCCAATGCCTCGCCAGTGATCACGTCGCCAACGACGGAAGCACGTCCGAACGTGACTCCCGCGAATCCCGCGCCGCCGATCATGCCGCTGCGGTCGCCGGGTTCGAGCTCGCCTCCCGTGAGCGAGAGTTCGTCCAGCCAGCAGATTGATCCGCCGACGTTCGTCGATCCAATCGTCCGACCGGAAGCGCCCGCCGCTTCTCCGTTCCCGGCACCATCGAACAACGACGTGCCGCAAGGCGAATCGGCTGCAACCGCCTTCCCGCCCCCGCCAAGCGGAGTGCCAGCGTCGCCGCCGGTCCTTGCCGCGCCGACATCACAAGAGAACACGCCGCCGGCATTCGTACCGCCGGGGGCTCCGCGGCTTCCAGGGGCAGAAGTCGAGCGGGCAGCACCGACCGCGCCTGCACCGGCACCGCAATTGTCGGCGGTTCCACCGGCGCTGACGCCGCCGTCAGCATCGTTCGCCTTCGTTGATGATCAACAGTCGGAAGAGTCGAACGAGGACAAGTTCGCCCGAATCCGCGAACGCCGCGGCCAGACGGGACTGAAGGGATTCTGTCCGGTGATGCTGCGGGATCAGCGAGAACTGGTCGATGCCCGACCCGAGTTTGCCATTGAGTTCAACGGTGAGACGTACTTCGTCTCTTCCGCCGAAGCACTGGAGACGTTTGCATCCGACCCGGTCAAGTATGCACCGGCGGCGGCGGGTTCCGACATCATTCACCGCGATCTGACCGGTGAAGAGTTGCCCGGATCACTCGACCATGCAGTCTGGTATCGCGGCCGGCTCTACATGTTCGCAACGGCCGAGACGTTGGAGACGTTCGTCGCCGCCCCGGCAGCCCATCGCACCGACCTGTAGCCGTGTCTGTCTCCAGAGACGGGGCCACGCTCGGTGACGTTCATAGGTCACCGGGCAACATCGAAGGAGCAGATCCACCGCTCTGTTCCGGC
>CALOES010000039.1:0-23807 GCA_942492405.1 uncultured Planctomycetaceae bacterium | reverse complement strand
TCAATTCAGGATCTGGCGGATTACTCGAAGCCACATGAGCCGACGCGTACAACTGCGTTGCCGTCGACTCGCGCGGGGCCGCAAGCTCCAGAGTCACGCGCGGTGTATCGAATGCTCCATCAACGATGTGAGGCTCAGCCTGCGAACGATTCGGGCCAGCCGATATGATGGCGCGGTTCGAGGCGGCGTACGTCACGACGCTGCCATCATCCTTCAGTCGGGGAAACGTCGCGGGATTCGCCTGACAGACGGTGACGATCTCCAACTCTGCATCAGCCAGTTGCTCGGCCGATCGATCGAACCTGAGCCAATACTGCCGATGCCCTTTGACGTAGTCAGTCAGATCGAGCGACGCAGTCAACGTGCCGCATTCCTGCCACGAAGCTCCACGGTCGACCGAAACAGACACGGGAACGTCGCCGCGACCATGAATGACAAGTCCATTGCGACAACCGGCTTCATAGATGCCCCACGGCGACTCGTCCGGAGGTGTCGCGGCGATGATGTAGGGTGTCTGGAATTCGAAAACCACCTGCGTGTCGTCCTTGGTGATGACGCCCTCGCGGTAGCTGCCATCAGCAAAGTCGGGGCGATAAGTATAGACGGCGTTGCCATAACGAGCTTGACCTTCGTGATAGCCCGATCCGCTTGATGACGCATGAAAGTTCTCCGGCTGGTTCACCCAAGTGCGACTGCGTTCTGGTCCGGGGATGCCCGCAGTCCCGTAGTTGCGGCCCCAGAAGACGAACGTCTCTCCATCTTCCAGGCCGGGCTGAAAGTATCTTCGCAAAGTCTCACCCCGACGCAGATGCACCATCGGCGGGGGGCCTGCATAGCCTGGCAAGTGTTCGACGACATTGAACTCGGCGTACGCTTGAGGATCATCAGGATGCAGCCCTCCCAGAGGCCAGCCGTGTTGACGCCTTGGCTCGAAGGCGGGATTGGCCAAACGACTGAGGTCACGGCTGATCTCATCGATCGACAACAGCCGCGATCCCGAGGGATCGAATACGACGGTCGAGACATCGTGATCGAGCAACACCCATCGCCCGTCGCCGTAGGCGTCGCCGGTGAGAAAGACTTCACACGCATTGTGTCCCACGACGCCGACCGTGCGACTGCGGCGATGACCGAGCAGAGCATTGAGTTCTGCCGTCCATTGGGCATGTGTGGTGCCACAGAGTCCGAAGCCATGCGCGAACATACCGGTCCAGTATTCGCGCGTGGTGTTTCCGCCAGCTTGAAAGCCCTCACTCCAGAGGTCTTCGACACCTTCTTCACCATGCGCGTAATGCAGGTTGCGCCACATCCAGGCGGCCAGCGCGAGATCCTGATCCGATTGCGGCGGATGCCCGACCACGCGATCGAAAATCTCCGCCTGCGTGGCGAACAATCGTTCGAATGTCGAGCACGCCAGTTCCCCCGGATACCACGGATGATCGGTACGAATCTGAGGATCGCCAACACCTGCCTTCGCCATCATCGGCACAGCCAGCAACAGTGTCAACGCACATCGACGCAGCCAATGGTGAAACATGTCATGGTCCTCAAGTGTTGTGTTTCAATACCACCGTAGGACGGGCTTCCTCGCCCGACGTACGGCCTGGGAAGGCCGTGCTACCGATCACCTTCAGGCAATGATGTCTCGAATCACTTCGCCCGCCACGTCGGTCAGACGGAAGTCGCGGCCGTTGTAGCGATAGGTGAGTCGTTCGTGATTGATCCCCAGTAAATGCAGAATCGTCGCGTGGAAGTCGTTCAGATGCACGCGATTGACTGCGGCTTTGTAGCCGATTTCGTCCGACTCGCCATAAGTGACGCCCCCCTTGATGCCGCCTCCGGCCATCCAGGCGGTAAAGCAATGCGGGTTGTGATCCCGTCCCGGACGCTCTCCGACTTGAGCGATCGGCAATCTCCCAAACTCGCCGCACCAGATGACGAGTGTCTCATCGAGGAGTCCCCGCTGTGCGAGATCAGTCAGCAGCGCGGCAACCGGTTGATCGGTCTCTCCCGCGAACTGTGAATGGTTCCCCTCGATGTCGCTGTGACCATCCCACGAACGCTGGTTCTCCATCCCTCCCGAATAGATTTGCACGAATCGTACGCCGCGTTCGACAAGCCGACGTGCCCAGAGGCATTGCCGCGCGAAGTGATCGCATTCCTCTTTGCCGACGCCGTACAGTTCCTGAACGTGTTCAGGTTCGGAATTGATATCGATGGCCTCCGGAGCGGCGGTCTGCATGCGATACGCGAGTTCGAAACTCTCGATACGTGCCGCCAGTTCGTTGTCAGCTGCAAAGCTCTCGCTGTACAACGTGTTGAGTTGGTTGAGCAAATCGAGTTGGTTCCGCTGTGCAGTGTCGGAAACCTCGGCAGGCCGGTTCAAGTTGTCGATCGGGTCACCGGTCGGGCGCAGATGCGTTCCCTGATAGACCCCCGGCAGAAAGCCCGCGCTCCAGTTGGCGGCGCTTCCCTTGGGGAGGCCGCGACCTTTGGGATCGCTCATCACCACGAAGCCCGGCAGGTTGCTGCTTTCGCTCCCGAGGCCGTAGGTCACCCACGAGCCGACGCAGGGGAAGCCCATCCGCGGAAACCCGGTATTGATGGCGAACAACGCAGGGGAATGGTTGTTCGATTCGGTGAAGCCCGAATGAATGAACGCCATCTTGTCGACATGTTCTCCCAGGTGCGGAAAGATCGACGAGACCATCTTGCCGCATTCTCCCCTCGGCGTGAACTCGAAGGGGGAGGCCATCAGATTGCCGACCGCGTTCTTGAAGAACCCTGTCGTGTCTTCGAAATCGGGATCGAACTCTCGGATCGACTGACCATCACGCTGCGTGAGAGCCGGCTTGTAGTCCCACGTATCGACATGGCTCGGCCCCCCATTGACGAAGATCCAGATGACCTTCTTCGCCGACGCCGGGAAATGAGGATCCCGAGGTGCCAGCGGATTGAGCGCACGGCTCGCGAAGTCGTCGGCAGTCGCCGTGCTGATGACGCCTTCCTGCAAGAGGAGACTGGTCAGCCCCAGCATGCCGAAACCGCAGCCGGTGCGAGTGAGGAGTTGTCGTCGATTGAACATGGTGAAGAAGTTGAAAATTCAAATGAAGCGAATTGTGAATAGTGAGTCGCGAACAGAAAGAAAGAGCCGCGCACGTTAGTAAGCGGAATCCGCATCGATCCTAATTCACGGTTTGCAATTCATTGTCACTCCACGTACACAAACTCATTCATTCCAAACAGGATTTGACAGAAGTCGATGAGGGCGAGTTGTTCCGGATGAGTTTGCCCGGCGGAGCGATGGACATCGGACTGTCGCTCCAGGAACGACAACGACAACGCAAGCTCGACCGCACTCGGTTCGCGCCCCAGCGACAGTTCGTACGCCTCGGTGATGGCCTCTTCAGTCGTGCGATCGGCGACGCGCCCCGCGAGTCCCTCCGCGTATCGCCGCGTCTGCGGTCCATTCAGAAACATCAATGCCTGCGGGGCGATCGTGGTGCTGGAGCGCTGCCCGATGCTCACCAGGTGTTCGGGCCAGTCGAAGAGCATCATCATCGGGATCAACTGGCTCCGCTTGATGAAGAAGTAGATGCTGCGCCGATTCATGTCGAGGTTCAGTGTCCCTGGACCATACATCGTGGAATCGAGTAACCCGGAGACCGACAACATCGAATCGCGAATCGCTTCGGCTTCCAGTCGGCGCGGCACGCGTCGCCAGAGGAGGGAATTCTCGTGATCGATCTCGGCCCGTGCATCATCGTAGGTCGACGATTGCAGGTAGACGCTGCTGTTCATGATGAGTCGATGGAGGCGTTTCGTTTGCCAGCCATGTTCAACCAAGTCGCCAGCCAGCCAGTCGAGCAATTCGGGATGAGTCGGTCGATCGCCCGAAGCACCGAAGTCGTTGGGGGTCGCCACGATCCCTTGCCCGAAATGATGCTGCCACAACCGATTGACGAAGACTCGTGCCGCCAACTGACCCGCGCCGTGTTCGACATCGGTCATCCAATCGGCAAGTGAGGCCCGGCGAAAGCTCGTGCGTGTCCAGCCTTCTGGAGGTTCGACTTGCCAGGCATCGGAGCCTTGATCCTTCTGCATCAACACTTGCAGGAAGCCGGCGTGGGCCACTTCTCCTTTCTGATGCACATCGCCCCGCACCAGTTGATAAACCTCGGGATAGAAGTGGGGGAAGCCGCGATCATCCGCATGATGCGGCATATGCGGCAGCCCCTCACTTGCCACCATCACGGTCGCCAGAGCCAACTGCGGTCCAGCAGCGTCGTGAGCCGCGAGGGCTTGTTGCCTCTCCTGCCATGCGGGCTGTTGCGTCTGGAACCATTCGAGGGCCGTCCGCCAGTTGTTGCCTTCCTCAACGAATGACTGCTTGAGTACCGCGAGCGCGGTCAACACATTGGCCGGCGGTCCTTCCGCACCAACGACGGCGGGTGCCTCAGCAGTGTTCGCGATGGAGAATCGCATCCGTCCCATCGCGTGTCGGGCGTTGGGATGGTTGAACGTCAATTGAATCGTCAATCTTGTTCCTGACTCGAAGCCGACAGATTCTTGAGTGACGAAGACAGCCGCCTGATCCTGGCCGATCTGCCCGTCGACGGCCCAACCACTGATGGGGTCATCATCAATCGAAGCCGCCACGGAGAGCGAAGAGTCGTTCTGTTGATGAGTTGCGCGAGCGGCGATCCACTCGACTTCGACAGCATCCGCTGCCCCTTCCGACGGCGCGACGGTGAGCGAGATGTCGCCCAATGCGAAGTTGCCATTGGGAGCGCGACCAGGGCCACGTTGAGGGAGCGAATCATCCGCCAATGCTTCGATGCGAATGGCTCGCAGCCCGGTCTGCTGGAATTCGGTGACGAATGTGACGACCTCCTGAGCTGCGGCGTCTCCCGTTGCCAGATAGGAACCGTCACTCTGTGGGGAGTATGCCGTTCCCGCAGACGAAGTCAGTTCGCCCGTCAATGTCTGCCATGTCGAGAGTGACGTGGACTCGGGATCGTACGTCGACAACCACGCGCGGAATTCATTGGGCAGCGTCGATTGTTCGTATTCGGCCAATGCGGCAACGAGTTCCTGGCGGCGTTGCTGAAATGCTTCGCGTCGCTGGGCATTCGCTTCCGGTTGCAGGTCGAGTTCGATCTCGCTGCGGATTGTCGTCGCGAACGCGGCGGCCATCGCGTAGTAGTCGTGAGCGGGAATCGGATCGAACTTGTGATCGTGGCAACGCGCGCAACCGACCGAGAGTCCCAGGAATGCCACGCCTGTCGTGGCGACCATGTCATCAAGTTCATCGTAGCGCGACGACTCGAATTCGACTTCGGTCAGTTGCGTGGGAAACGCGCCGGCTCCGAGAAAGCCCGTCGCCATCATCGCCAAAGGATTATCAGGAGCCAGTTCATCCCCTGCCAATTGCCAACTGAGGAACTGGTTGTAAGGCAAGTCGTTGTTGATCGCCTGGATTAGAAAATCGCGATAGTGATAGGCGTTTGGCCGATCGTAGTCCTGTTCGTAACCATGCGATTCCGCGAAACGGGCGATGTCCATCCAATGTCGGGCCCAACGCTCGCCGTAATGCGGGTTGCTCAGGAGTTCGTCGAGCAACGCATTCCAGGCCGCGTCGAAATCGACGTCGGCTGCCTGGACGAACCGTTCAACCTCGTCCGGTGCCGGAGGGAGACCCAGCAGATCAAAGTAGGCCCGTCGAATGAGCGTCCTTGCCGACGCACGCTCGTTGGGATGCAGGCCGACTGCCTCCTGTCGAGAGAGGATGAAGCGATCAATCGACGTCCGTACCCAAGACTCATCTTCGACGACTGGTACGGCCACCGATTCCAATGGTTGAAACGACCAGAATTCGCGGCCGGCATCGATGTCGATCCCGCCCACAACACTGGCGACTGACCCGTCGCGCGGATCGGGCGCACCCATTTCGATCCACTTGATGAAGTCGGCGATAACATCGTCTTCGAGTTTGCCGGCGGGCGGCATCTCGAACGATTCGTAATTCAATGCGGAGACGAGCAGGCTCTCTTCGACGGAACTGGGAACGACAGCCGGTCCGCTCTCGCCGCCAAGCCGAATTCCCTCGCGAGTATCGAGCTGAAGCCCTCCTTTGAGGCTCCCATTCCCTGCCGCCTCACGAGAATGGCATTCGTAGCAATGCTCGACGAGCACCGGTCGAATGTGCGTTTCGAAGAACTGCAACTCGTCGGCTGTTGGTGCGGCCTGCGGTGTGTCGGCGGCATCATCCGCGATGGCAACCGCACTGATCGACAGGCTCGCGCCGATGAGCAGCATTCCCAAACAAAGACTTGCTCGTTTCGCCATATCCGATTCGATTTCGAGGACAAGGAAGTATCAATGTCGATGTATGCATCAAGTATAGCGGGCGGCCCCCCGTGATCGCAGTGACCCATCAGTGCTGCCATCCATTGCGTCCACTGGCGACGTGCACGGGCGTCTCAGCGACCGATCGCATATTCTGACGGCGACCGTCTCACCTCCCTTAGCCGCCCCGCATGCTCCTCACCTGGCTCAAATCACGTCGCCGTCGGCAGATGTCGGCTCAGCCATTTCCCGAGGAGTACGAGCGACTCCTCCAAAGAAATGTCGTGCACGACAAGTTTCTGGATGATTCGCAACGGACAAAGCTCCGCCGGCTGATGCAGGTCTTCATCGCCGAGAAGAACTGGGAGGGATGTCGCGGATTGGAGCTGACCGACGAAATGAAGGTCACGATCGCCGCTCAGGCATGTTTGCTTGTCGTCGGGATGGACCACGATGAACACTTCGATCACGTGCAGTCGATATTGGTCTATCCGAGTTCGTATGTTGCGAAGGATGTCGAACTGACACGGGCGGGAGTCGTCATCGAAGGCCGCGTGGCACGGCTGGGCGAAACGCTGTGGCGCGGACCCGTCGTCCTGTCGTGGCCGCACGTTCTTGCGGGAGGGAGAATGCAGACTCCCGGACACAACCTCGTGTTTCACGAGTTTGCCCATCAGCTCGACATGTTGAACGGCCGCGTCGCCGACGGAACGCCGATTCTCGATTCACCCGAGATCGCCGACAAGTGGCGCACGGTGATGGAAGCCGAGTATCGCGAACTCGACGACGCCTGCCGTCAGCGTCGACGACATCTCCTCGACTGTTACGGCACCACCGACCCGTGCGAGTTCTTCGCCGTGTCGACGGAATGCTTCTTCGAACGCGGCAGCGACTTCCAACATTGGCATCCGCAACTGTACGAACTGCTACACGGCTTCTACCGGCTGGATCCTGCGACGTGGGGAACGTAGCCGCGTCTTTTCCTATACGCGGCGCTATGCTCGGTGGCGTTCGCTGGTCGCCGTGCCCAATCAATGGAGAAGTTCCACCGCTCCGGTCATGCGAGTCTGAGACAGACTCGTCCACTCGCTTAGATCGCCGGTCGTCCCCAATGCTCGCGGTATTGTCTGGTTAGCAGGGCGTTGGCTTCGGGGTGGTTAGTGATTTGTTCGGTCTCGGGATCGAACTTCATGTCGCCGCCGAGGCGGGCTCCGATGTTGCCGAGGTGGACGATCGTCGCGGCTCGGTGGCCGACGTGGATGTCGGCGTTCGGCGTCGCCTCGCCGCGAATACTGTCCAGGAAGTTCTGATGATGCGCAACCAGGTCGGCCCCGCCGGTGCGTTCTCCCTTGGGTTCCATGCGCGGGCCGAAGAGTTTCCAGCCGACTGAGTGGCCGATGATGAGAATGCCTTCGGTGCCATAGAACGCGGCTCCGTTCTCGTAGCCTTCCTGCACATAGGGGGACCAGTCGCGTTGTTCGAAGATCATCTGTCGATTGCGACCCTTGTCATCAGCCGGGTATTCGTACATCGCATACTGTGTGTCGGGGTATTGTTGATCGTCATCGAAATAAAGTTTGCGCCCAAAGCAGACCGCTCGTTCGGGATGAGTGTTGACGCCGAGCCCCCACAGCGCGACATCGATATCGTGAACGCCGTCGTTCCCCATGTCTCCGCAGCCGAAGTCGTGCCACCAGCGCCAAACGCTGTGCAACAAATTGGTGCGATATGAGACGACAGGAGCCGGCCCGAGCCAGGTGTCGAAATCGAGATGACTGGGAGGATCGCTCGGTCCCGTCTTGCCGATGGAGCCGCGTCGCTGACTGTTCCACGCTTTCGCCACGAGGATGTCGCCGATCTCACCTTCGTGAATCCTTTGCATCGCCTCGGCGACACAATCGGTGCTGCGGCTTTGCGTGCCGACTTGCAGCACGCGCCCGGTGCGTTCGACGGCATCGACCATCAAACGACCTTCGCGTACGTTGTGACAGCATGGCTTCTCGACATAGACATGCTTGCCGGCATCGAGGGCCAGCAACGTGGCCGGGGCATGCCAATGGTCGGGAGTCGCGATGAAGACGGCATCGATCGAGCCGTCATCGAACACCTCGCGCATGTCCTTGGTTTCTCGCGGTCGTTGATTGGTGGCTTCGTAAACGCGATCAGCCGCTTGTCCGCAGCGTTCGGCATCGACATCGCAGACCCAGGCGATGGTCACATCATCCCTCGCGGCGAGATTGGCCACGTGATTCGATCCCATCCCGCCGGGACCAATCACGCCGACCGTCACCTTGCTGGCGGCATCGGCACGGGCCGTTTGTGATCGCATGGTCATGGCGATGGTTCCGGCTCCAGCGGCCTGCAGGAAATGTCGGCGGTCGGCGGGCATGATCTCCCTTTCAGAATCGAGAGTGCGGATAGAACAGCGATCGCCGATGCGATCTGGTTGCACTATGCCACGATCGAGCCGCGCATGCCAGCGAAGAGGCTACTTCTGGCTGAGCCGATCGAGTCTTTTCGGTTCATCAGCGGAGAACGCCGGGCGCGTTGCTGACGCACTTTCGCGGAGAGAACGGCGACTATGGGCGTGAGCCGGCGGCAGGTTGCACGCTCTGCTGCTGCATCAGGCGGATTTGCGCTTCTTGAGCGCGATACAAATGCTGGTAGTAGGGGACGGGCTCCGCGAAACCGGAGAAGCGACCGAGCAGTTCGCCCCGAGGACTCAGCACGACCGATGTGGGAACTCCTTCGACTTCCAGTCGCTCTGCAATCTCTCGATTATCGTCGAGATCGAGATGCACAGGCACGAAATAGGTGTTGATGTATTCTGCCATTTCAGCGTGTTGAAAGGTCTCGTTCTCGAGTCTGCGACAAGGCCCGCACCATGTGGCTCCCACGACGATCAACAAGGGACGCTGCTGCTCGACAGCCAATCGATGTGCGGCATGCAGGTCGGTCTGCCAATGGACTCCCGTCGATGCGGCTGGTGCCGCGACGCCTGGCGGGTCGGCGTGCGAACGCGATGGAGCGCAAGCCAGGACCGCGACCAGAAACAGACTCCATGTCCCCGTCAACTGAATCATTGAGAAACCTCGTTGGTGGCGTGATGAAATCGAGTGAGCCGAGCCGGCAATCCAACCCGGCATCACTGATATCGGCCACATGGCAGCGCTGCTGTGTGAGTGAACTCACTCAACCACGCATTCGATTGGGAAAACGAAGACCACTACCGAGACTCATTGCGCCGCATCGGTGAACGGTCGCAATTGCTGAAAGAGTTGCAGTCGTCCCTGCAGATCGGGCGCGGCCTCGGCAGGTGCCATGGAGAGTGCCTGTTGCTCCCAGCGCACGGCTTCCTGCCAGTTTTCCTGTCGGGCATACGCTGTCGCCAGCGTATCGAGGAAGTCGAACTCCTTGTGCTCGGTCAACTCGCAGGCGCGCAGCGCGAGCTGCACCGCGTGATCGCCATTGCAGTATTCGATCTCGGGGCAGGTGGCGAGCAGCCATGCGGCGTCGTTCAGCAGCACGGCATCATCGGGCACGAGTCGAATCGCGCGATAGTAGTCTTCAATCGCTCCCGCGTAATTCTCCTGCAGCACGCGGTTGTAGGCGCGATTGGCAACCGCGGATGCGAATGTCGGGAACAACTCCACCGCCTTGGTGAAGTCGGCTTCCGCCTCGACGAGGTCGCCGTGCATCTGGAGCGTCTGCCCACGGGCATTGTAGGCTTCGGCGAAGTTCGGATTGATGCGAATCGCCTCGGCCGAGTCTGTCAGTGATTCGGCCCATTGTTCCATTTCGGCACGGACGATGGCCCGGTTGTGCCAGGCGAACACGCTGTTGGGTTCAAGTTCGATCGCCTTCGTGTAATCGGCGAGAGCCATTTCGAGACTCCCCGCGCGCTGCGCGATGATGCCGCGATTGATGTAGACCGAGGCTTCCATCAGCCCCTGGTTGATTGCCTCGTTGTAGTCGTCCCAAGCCTCGCGGAGGTTTCCGAGTTCCGAGTGAGCGATGCCGCGAAAGTGGTACGCGAGCGAACTGCCGTCGTTGGCCACCAATTGATTGCAATACTCGAGCGCCCGCTCGACGGCGATGGCGTTCTTGCGATCGATCCAGCCGTTGTATCGGGGAACGAGCAGGAATTCGCCGTTCTCTTGCATGTAATCGACGATTGATCCCGGCGGGATTCTGCCGACGGGCTGGTCTCCCGCGAAGACCTGGGTCTCGGCTGAGATGATCATCACGCGTCGGCTGGCCGAGAACGGAGCCGGTGCCGAGGTGGCGGCATCGTCGCTGCGCGCCAAATCGGCACAGAAGACCGCTGTCAACAAGAAAAACAAGGCTGTTGGTCTCATAAGAAAACCATCATGTGAAGGAGTCATCAAAAACGAGGGTTGCACACTTGCAAACCCTCCCAAGCTGCGTATTTTATTAAGGTTGCCTCATATGAACCTTGAGGCGCGCTCTTTCTTCATAACCCTGTGGGCCCTGCAGGCCGCTGATAGTGGCCCCCAGCCCGCCGAAACATCTTTAATTGGAGGAACCCTCGATGCGACGAATTCTTACTGCCGTAGCCGTCATGACAATGCTCATGGCGACAACTCAAGCCGAAGCGGGACGCCGTTGTGGTCACCGCTGGCGCGCGTGCTGCTCGTCTCCCTGCACGACTTGTTGCAGCCCCTGCAGTACCGAATGTTGTGGAACCAGTGGTGGCTGTTGTTACCAGGAAGTTCAACGCACCGTGTGTCGCCCGCAGTGGGTGACGGAGACGCAGGTTGTCACCGTGACCGAGTGGCAGCGTCAGGAACAGGTTCGTACGGTCACATGTCGTCGCCCGGTGTACACCACGGAAACACGTGAGTTCACCGTGATGGTACCACACTGCGAAACGCAGACCGGTACACGCATGGTTGCCCGTCAGGTCATGGAACCTGTCGAACAAACTTATTGTGTGATGGAGCCGCATACTGAAACCGTCACTGCAACACGCATGGTTCCTCGTCAAATTGTTGAGGAAGTCGAGCAGACTTACTGCGTGATGGAACCCCGTGTCGAAACCCGCACCGTGATGCGAACTCAAGTGAACTGTGTACCTCAGGTCTGTTCGCGAACTGTTTGTGTCGACCGCGGACAATGGGTCTGCCAGCAGATTCCCGATCCTTGCAACCCCTGCTGCTGCCGAACCGTTCGCCGCTGGTGTCCGAATATCGTGCAAGAGCAAGTCGAGTACACGGTGATGCGTCGCGAGTGCGTGCAGGTTCCGTGCGAAGTGCAGGTGACAGTCTGCCATCCGGTGCAACAGACTCGCACCGTGCAGGTTTGCCGCACGGTGTGCGAACCGCAGGAATACACCTGCGAAGTGACGGTCTGCCGTCCAGTGCAACAGACCCGCACCGTTCAGGTCTGCCGCACGATTTGCGAACCGCAGGAATACACCTACAACGTCACGGTTTGCCGACCCGAGGTTCGTACCTGTGAAGTTCGGGTGTGCAGCTATGTCGAAGAGCCGGTCGAGCAGACTGTCTGTGTCTGCGTGCCGGTGCAGGTCGAACGGGAAATCCAGGTTCGTCGTTGTCAAATGGTCGAGGAAGTGGTGACGTGCCGCGTTCCCGCCTGTTGCAACTGATCGCGATCGATTCGCGAATGGATGGAATGAATTGCATCGCAACCGCTTCCCATCGTGATGGGGAGCGGTTGTTTTTTTGCGCGGAGTGTCGTCTCCCTGGCGATGCACGGCAGTCATCATTCTGGCGGCGACGGACTGGCGGGCCATTGTTCCCTTCAGAAGAACAACAGCCCGCTTATCCGACTTGAGAATCAAGTAAGATCATTCTCCGTAGAACTTCGTCAGTTCTTCGTCGGTTAGAGGCTCGCTGATCGAATCGCTCGACAGATGAGCCCGCAGGCGGTGGTTGCCCAGCACCTGAGCGTTGACGATCACGCGATACGTGGCCGATTCACCCGGTGCCAACTGTGCGAGCGGGCGGAAGTAGACCGATCCATTCTCCAGGCGATGCTCCGAGGGGCCGGAGGCACTGCTGAAGTCGACGCCCGCGGGGAGTTCGCACCAGATGCCGACATTGCCGGCGGCGGCGGTTCCCTCGTTGCGAACGACGATTTCGTAGGCCGCTTCGGTTCCGAGTTCCACGGGGTCGTCGATGTCTCGCAGTTCCAGGGCGAGAGACGATGTACCCTCGATGGTCGTGGAAATCTGAGTGTCGCACACCGCGCCGTTTTCCGAAGTCGCGCGAACGAAGTGAGTGAACTCACCAGCCGCGGTCGCTTCGAGTGTCACATGAAGCTGAGCGGACTGGCCACGATCGAGTCGACCGGCGAACCAGTTGAGCAGGCTGTTGGCTTCGTCGAACTGGGCACCCTGGTCGGAACTGATAAACCGGAAGCCTTCCGGAATCTTATGCATCACACGCACGTTGTCGGTCGGCACACTACCGTCGTTGACGACACTCAACGTGTAGATCGCCTGACGTCCCAGATAGCGCAAGCCCGGTCCATCGATTTCGGCAATCAGATTGGGTGCGATCACGCTCAACTGGCTGGCTGCGGTATCGACCAGCGAGGCGTCGGCACGCGCCTGAACGTTGACGACATGATCTCCTCCGCGAACTGCCGCCAATGCCAGCCGCACGCTGCGCGATTCGCCGGGGTTCAACGATCCCAAGTCCATCAGCAGACGACTGCCGCGAGAGTGTTCCAGTCCTTCGGGAATCAAAGCTTCGAGTTCGACATGCGTCGCAACACCAGTCCCTGGATTCGAAATGGTCACGATCTGCGAGGCAGGCTCGCCGACCAGCACGCTCGCCGGACCTTCGATCGTCACTTCGAGCAGAGGCTCGGAAACCGTGAACACGCCCGACGTCTGGCTCGTGAAACGGACTTCGGCTTGAGCCGCAATCTCGCCGCGCTCCAGAGGAATCAAGGCGACTTCGAAGACCGTCTCGCTGCCGGGCGCGAGTTGAGCGATGTACCACGATAACCGCGACCCGCTGGCGTCGACCGGATCGGTGTGATCGGGGACGGGCTGAGAACTCAACAGACGTACCGAACGCGGAAAGATCGCGGTGACTTCGATCAGCTTCGCGGTGGCGCTTCCATGGTTATGCACGGCGAGCAGGCAAGTGGTTTCCTGTCCGACATTGATCTCTCCCCCACGACGCCATTCGAGGCGGACATCGGGAGCCTGACTCTGGCCGACGGTCTCGGAAGAAGTGAAACTGGAGACCACGACTCCGCGCGGTGTACTCGATGTTTGTGGCTCCGGCGCGGACGAAGCTCCTTGAGTCACCGTAAAGCGACTGGGTTGTGGCTGCGCAGGCGTGCTGATCTGGCTTTCCTCAGCCGAGATCGGAGCCGCCGGAGGAGCCGGCAACTCTGTCGAGTCGACCGGCGCGCTGGGAAAGGTTGCCGCGGGCTGACGTGCGAACGGATTCCCTTGAGGGGCCGGCGCGGGAACCGTGCTGGGTGTCGCCCAAGAGAAGTCGCTGGCTGGTTCGGGCGATGTCGCAGGTTCGGGATGCAGCGAGGTTCCCGAGCGAGTCGGTGACTGCGTCGAGATGGGGCGGATCAGCCGGTCGTCGCTGCCGTACAGGCCGCGCGTCGTTCCTTGAACTTGAACGATGTCGGAAGCTTCGTTCTCGGCACTCTCCTCGGAGGCATGCACGACGGCAGGCTCTTCGGACTCCGCCGCCACGCCGCCACCAGCGGTGACAACGTCGCTCGCGGGTTGTGCGTCTTCACAGACTTCGAGGCAGGCCTCGCAGGACGCCTCGTCTTCTTCCGCTGCTGTCAGTCCGACGGCTGCCGACAGCGAGTTCGGCTGGGCCCAGGGAGGCGCCTCCTGGTAGAGCGACCTGGCGCGGGGCGAAGTTGATGTGGGAGCCGGGTCGTCGGCGACTGCGCTCAGCAGTGCGACTCCCATCAGGCTTCCGACGCAGGTGATCACGATCGTCTTTTTCATTTCCGACTCCTTCCATCAGGCCCGTATCACGGTGTCTGACGGTGCTCCCCAAGTTGACCTGATTGGAATTGAGACAAGCCCACGGCAGATTTCGCCGTTCGTGACGAAACCCGAGCGCACGGAGTGCCGCCTTGTCGTACGTATCGACTACAGCGATACTGCTGCATGAATCGATTTGCCGGGTCAACTTGAGTTGGCCGGTCCGGCAGACTTTGAGGGTTGGCGATCCTTTACCCCGAAAGCACCGACGTGGAATGGGCCTTGTTGGCAAGCGGTTTCCTCGGAGCAGGAATCTTTCTCCTGTGGTGGTCGATCGTGCGCGTGCTGGCGAGCGATGAACTCACACAGTGGGACGAATGGCGCTACGACGTCTCGCGGATCAACGAACTTCGCAAGGCCAGCCCCCTCTACCGTGTCTTTCAACCGCTCATGCACGGACTGGCCCGGTTCAATCGCCGCGCCTTTCGCGATCAGTTGCCTGAGATCAGCCGCGAGATTCTAGCTGCCGGACATTCCCGTTACTGGACTCCCGACGAATGGCTTTCCCGGATACAGATCATCTCCTGCCTGTTCGCGCTCCCGATCTTCTACTTCTGTTTGAACATCATGGGGCCGCCGGGAATCGTGCTCGGCATGGTCATGACGATCCTGGTTGGCGTGATCCTGCGCCGCAGGCTGTCGCGGCAGGCGAGGTATCGCGTTTGGCAGATCAAGCGACGTTTGCCGTTCCTGCTCGATCTGCTGACGCTGTTGATGGAAGCCGGCGCGACGTTCATCAATGCCCTGCGGGACGCAACGCACGAGTTTCGCGACCATGCTGTCGGCGTCGAGTTCGGCCGCGTGCTCGCCGAGATGAACATGGGCAAAAGCCGCACGGCGGCACTCGAATCGTTGCGTCAACGTCTCGATGACGACGAAGTGACCAGCATCGTCGGCTCGATCATCCAGGGCGAGAATCTCGGCACACCGCTGGCACTCCTGTTCCGCACACAGGCCGACGTGCTGCGCATCAAACGCACTCAACGTGCTGAAACGATCGCCGGCGAAGCGGGCGTCAAGATGCTGCTCCCCGCTGTGCTGATTATGATGGCCACGGTGATCATCATCCTCGGCCCCTTCATCCTGAGCTTCGTCCACGGGGACTTCATGAGTTGAGATGGAAACACTTGTCGCAGTCGCAGGACACAGAGAGGCCCATATGGCATCTCACTTGTGACCAATTACGGCTCGAACTGGAGAGGATCACGACGTCATCGCTGACAACGGACTATCGTGATACATCTTGTAACTCAAGAGCGAATGAAAGTCCGATTCGAGTTGAATGGCCTCATTAGTTCTTTGATCGTGCACTCCGCCGAGGAGTTGGGTCTGACCGTATGCGTAGGTCTCCCTGGCGAGTTGGCATACGTTGCGTACGAGGACTTGGATAACGAGCAATGGCGGTGCGTCAGACGACTGAAGACGAATGAAACTCCAGAGACAGTGCACCATGGCATGGTGTTCGTTCAAATAAACTCCAGAGCGAAACGCATGAAGCTGATTGTTCCGATGTCCGATTGGGGCTGGAAAGGACCGTGCCACTGCGAATCGTCAATGATTACGTCGCATCAGGAAATGTAGTGAACCTGTACCTGATGGGGACGATCGGACACCATTCGATCGGAATTGACCGACGTGATCACTCACGACTGAGATCGGGACATCGCACTCATGTCAGCGTAGCGCATCCACCAGCCGGTCGATCTCGTCCTTCGTTCGCTGTTCCGTGACAGCTACCAGCAATCCGTTCTCCGGCAGATGCGGACAACGAAACCGCGACAGCGCTGGGACCGATGTCGAAGCCCGTCGCGCTGGCAGAAGCCATCGCTCGCGCGGGGTCATCAGAGAGGACCGTGAACTCCTTGAAGAATGGTCGCGACGAGTAGAGCTTCAGTCCTGCCGACTGACTCAAGCGATCTGCCGCATAGCGGGCGTTTTGGACGCAACGGGTCGCGGCTTCCTTCATTCCTTCCGGCCCCATCGCCGCGAGATAGACAGTGGCCCTCAAGGCAAGCAATCCCTGGTTGGTGCAGATATTGCTCGTCGCTTTCTCACGACGAATGTGCTGTTCACGTGTTTGCAGGCCGAGCACATAGCACGGCTTGCCATGTCGGTCGACGGCCTGGCAGACGATGCGGCCCGGCATCTTGCGGATGAACTCTTCGCGACAAGCAAGAATACCGAGATACGGCCCACCATATTGCAACGGGATGCCGAGAGACTGTCCTTCGGCGACGGCGATATCGACTCCCATGTCGGCCGGTCGTTTGAGCAGACCCAGACTGATGGGATCAAACGACTGAATCGCCAGCGCTCCGGCGGCGTGAGCGATCTCTGCGATGGCGGCAACGTCTTCCAGGTGTCCCAGAAAGTTGGGATGCTGCACGACGACGCATGCCGTCTTGTCGTCAACGACCTTTCGCAATTCGTCGAGGTCGACGGCTCCATCGCGCAAGGGAACGGTGACGACTTGCGTCGGCAGATTGGAAACATACGTCTCGACGACCGCGCGGTATTCGGGATGGACGGATGCGAGCATCACGATCTTGTCGTGCCGACCGGTGACGCGCATCGCCATGAACGCGGCTTCGCTGACCGCCGTCCCTCCGTCGTACAAACTGGCGTTGGAGACATCCATGCCCGTCAACTGGCAGATCAACGTCTGATACTCGAAGAACGCCTGCAGCGATCCCTGACTGGCCTCGGGCTGATAGGGGGTGTAGGCCGTGTAGAACTCGCTGCGGCCCGTCATCTCGTCGACGACTGCGGGGACGAAGTGATCGTAGGCTCCGCCACCCTGAAAGCAGATGCGGCGGGCCGCGCCGATGTCATCGGCTGTCCGCGCGCGGAGTTCGCGTTCCAACTCCCACTCACTGGCGGCGGGGGGGAGGTTCAGAGTGCCGTCGACCTGCAGATGTTTCGGCACCTGGGTGAGGAGTTCCTCGATCGAGGCGACTCCCAGCTTGGCGAGAACTTCCGCCTGTTCCTGCTCGGTGATTGTCTGATAGGCGTGCGGCATGGGTCGTTGGCTGGATCGAGCGAGCGAGAGGGCGGGCGACTATTGCAGAGCCTGATAGTCGGCCGCGTTCAGCAGTTCGGAAAGCTCAGCGGTGTTCGAGAGCTTCACGCGAATCATCCAGCCGGAGCCATAGGGGTCGGTCGACAGTCGTCCCAGATCTCCTTCGAGTTCTCCGTTCGACTCGATCACTTCGCCGGAAACCGGTGCATAGAGATCGCTTGCCGCCTTGACGCTTTCGACCACGCCGAAGACTTCACCCTGCTGGAACGACCGACCGGAGGCGGGGAGTTCGATGTAGACCAGATCGGTGAGTTCGCGTACCGCGAAATCCGAAATGCCGATGGTCGCGACATCCCCTTCAACCTGCACCCATTCGTGCGAGGGAGTGTATTTGAGTGTGTTCGGATCGAAACTCATTTCATCCTCGATGATGTACGTTCGCTGCAACGTGACTCACGCCTGGGCCGCTGCTCACTGATTGACTTCGCCACTCGAACCCGGCACGTGCTGCTGGCGCTCAATCTCGCTGATCTTTTCAAGCCGACGCTTGTGCCGGCCTTCCTCGAACTCGGTCTTAAGCCAGATCTCGACGATGCGGCCCAGCAGTCGATCCCCCAGGAGATCGGCCGACAGGCACATCACGTTGGCATCGTTGTGACGCCGGCTCATCTCGGCCGTCACATCGTCGTGACACGTCACCGCACGCACGCCGGCGAACTTGTTGGCGGCGATGCACATCCCCATGCCGGTGCCGCAGATCAGAATGCCACGATCAATCTTGCCTTGAGAGATGGCGTCTCCCACACGGGCGGCAAAGTCGGGGTAGTCGACCGACTCGTCGTTTTCGGGACCGAGATCCTGGGAGTCGTGACCGAGTTCACGAATCTGCCCCAGGATTTGGCTCTTGACGCGGATTCCGCGGTGGTCGGACGCTATGGCGATTCTCATGGAAGTACTCTAATCCTCACGGCCCAGTCCCTCTCGCAGCCTGTCGAGAAGAGCTTTCTCGATCTGCAGGAGGCATTCTGAATAGTCTTCCCAGGATCCGCCAATCGGGTCGACAATGTCTTCTCCCTGTGGAGAAAGTAGTTGCACCTGATCGGCCAATTCTGGTAATGACCGCAAGATCTGCTCGCGGTGTCTTCCCGTCATTGTGAAGACATAATCGGAGTGCTGCAACAACTCGTGAGTGACCGGCTGGCTGGAATGCCCCTCGATGTCGATTCCCCGTTGTTTCAGCAGGGAAACCGACTCTTCGCTGGCTGGCATCCCGTGGCTCGCCGCCAATCCGGCGGAAAGGACCATCACCCCCGATTTCACCAGATCCTCGGTGGAACACCCGTATTCCGTGGCGAGCAAATGCCTCAGCACCCCCTCGGCCATGGGGCTGCGACAGGTATTACCGGTGCAGATGAACAAAAAGACCTTGGCAGACATGCGGTGTACCATCTCTTCGCCGATCAGGCCGCTGGCCACGATCGACAACCCCTCGGGCGAAACGCTCACCATTGTAGGGGGCGGAGAGAAGCGAGGCACCCCTGCGTCAACAACCAGCCCCAGCCGCTCCCCCCATTGCTCTGTCAATTCCGTCGCCGACGAGGCCATCGGACTCGCGAATCTCATGAGTGATACCAACGGCCGCTGCAGGCGAACGAGCACTTCTTCGATCACTCGTGAAGCCGGCATTGTGATGCGCAGACGATCGTCATCAACCGTTTCCGCCAGGCCCAGCGGCTCGATGGCTTGCCGGCGGTCGGTGTCCAGCATCAGTTCGAGCACGATCGGTCCCGGCCACCCCCGGCGGATCAGCCTCTGCATGCGACTTGAAGTCACCGCAAATACATCGAGGAACGGCTGAGCATCGTGCAGCACGGCCACCGATTGATTCTCGCTCGACGACCGTCCCAGTTCCTTGAGTCGCGGCGCGAACTCGGTCAGCGTCATCGGGACGTACGCCGTCTCGGTAGAAAGACCGACGATCTTTCCCTGTTGAAGCATCTCACACACGACGGAAATGCAGCCGGAAGCATCGCCGTCGGGATCAAACTGAAGCACCCTTTCCTGCATGACGAGAGTTTAATGGAAGTCATTTCGGTTGGACATTGACCGACGTTGATGGAACCGTCGGCAACTCTGAGTCTCGGATCGACGGAACAGCCACTCGTTTGATCTCGATCGGCGGTTGGCATGACCCTGTCAGCTTTCCGGCAACGAGACGTGACGTCCACCACAACGCGGACACGCGAGACTGATCATGTCGGGATGCAATGAGTTTCCGGCCCCGGCCTTCTTCGCGCATGAATTGCAAGTGAAGCAACTGCAGTCCTGGCATTGCAGGATTGTCCCGACGAGATCTGCCTCGCAGGCGATTGTCAATGTGCCTCGTGCGACAAGCTGATGTCTCAATTTCACACCACATGCGTGACACGGTTTGCCCGCAGCGGATGAGGTGTCGGGCTCCGGAGTCGCAGTGGGATTGAGTTCTCCGAACTCGATCTGAATCTTTCGATACTTCTGCCCCGACACGTAGTACGCCAGCATCATCAGCACGGCGACTGATCTTGTAATCTGGACGGAGCTTGCCTCGATCCGCGAACTCTTTGATTTGTACGATTGTGAATGGCCCACGATCGCGGTTGCCGTCACTGATCCAATATTGAGTCATTCGATTCCCAAATGCTTCGGCACAACGACTGGGCGGAATCTTTGCCTGAAACTGCTTCTAGTCGTGAGTCTCAATCGGCTCGTGAAAGTAGTAGCAGAGCCCATCGGGCGCGACGACGAAAAAGACCTGCAGCTTCTTGCCATCGCGTTCGTCCACGCGCCAGTTTCCAATCAGGACTCCGTTGGATTCGAACTCTTCCTTCAGCTTGTGAAT
The DNA here is from genome assembly GCA_942492405.1 of uncultured Planctomycetaceae bacterium. GTDB lineage: Bacteria > Planctomycetota > Planctomycetia > Planctomycetales > Planctomycetaceae > JANNSB01. The sequence goes on along the minus strand of CALOES010000039.1, from coordinate 3,545 downwards.
GTTCGAGACCCGTATCGCCGCACCGTCCTGAGTCGGATCGCCGCCGTTGATCGCGAAGCCGATTCGCGTGCCATCTCGCTCCAGGATGACTTTGGCCACGGGCTGATCGTGTCTTTCCGCCTCGACCATGCCGAAGTGCGTGCAATACCACGCGGAGGCATCATCGAGGTTCAGAACCGGCAGCGCCAGAACATCGTCCTGATACGGAAACGCCGCCATGAATTCTGGCTTGAGTGACATGCGTGACTGCGATCTGCTGTTGGATGCAAGGGTGGGCTGATGTCAAGTGATCAGCTCAGCTTGGATTGAGTCGTTGATTCCGCTTTCAATGGGCGATGCGCGCCTCCGGTTGAAGCATCATGCCGAGTGCGGAACGCGATCGGCAAGCGAGCGGCTTGGCACCTTAAGCTTTGACGGGTCGATGATGAGTATCCGGGCCAACTCACCACTCAAAGCGGACTTTCATAGAAGTGGCACACAACTCAGGACGACAGTGTCACCCAACGACCGGTCCGGCAGGCACAGCCTGCCCTACACTCGCTGCAATTCAAGGGGTTGGGTCAGGTCACATAGTCGGTCGTCAGATCATCCTTACGGTTGATCTCGTCATAGAGAACGGTCGTCGAGACAGCGGTAGGTGGCCATTCACGTCCAACGCTCACAGTGCTGTGAACCGACACATTCCATGATCTTCGAATCTGCCATTCACATGTGTCATTCGACTGCTCCCCACTATGGCTGCCCGATGCCTTCCAAATCTGTACCCCATTCCTAGACGCTGCCGCAATTATATTCCCACAAGCCAGCGAATGGTCCATCCGTGACCGCTGATGGTTGTGTTGTTGTCGTGCATGAATACACTTCTCCTTGTAAATGGATTCAGAATACGGACACCGGACTCTCTTCGTCGACCGGAGTCATACCCTGAAGAGTTCCTTGTGGTGGCGGCTTCTTCGAGGCACTTAACTGTTCCATAATCATACGCAAAACTACATGAAATCTGATTGTGTCAGTTCCGCCACATGAACAACTCGGGATAGTGCACTGAAATAACGTACACTTCGTTGCGAGCCTAAAGACCTCAAGTTCATAAATGAATCCCATGTGAGTAACATTATAGATTATGTCTAGGGACTCATCCACATCACGAACCACTACCTGTTTCCCATCCGTGCATCGATAATGTTGCCGCTTTCGCTAATGGCCAATACAGTTGCGAATACTGTCGCTAGGCAAACGGACGACTTCTTCATTAGAGTGACGGTCCAGTACAGACTGTTTCTTGTTCTTGTGTACACAGAAGAAGCTGTGATCCATTTAGTGCTAAGTCGAAAGATTCAAAAGGAAAACGGCAGCGGCTAGCGTTAATATCAACTTCTGCTCCAGTCATTTACATTTGACGGCCAAGACTAACTCATATCGCACCAATCAATAATCGGTTCATGCTTGGGCTATACTCCAAATGGTAGGCTGCTCCCTCTGACCCTCTATCAAGCCCGATGTACATTCAATAGTGCTTGTTTCAATCGCGTAGGTAAATAGATCGCATCCTGCTCAAATGACCAAGGATTGACTCGCTGATGAATTCGATCGTATGAATATGCGGCTGTTGTGGAAGGTCGTGCCTTGAAATTGTTGTGTAACAGCCGGAGGGGGATGAGGAGTCGAGACAGCAACGCGAACTGACTGCACTTGCAGCGGTAGAAGGCACCAAGAGGACGAGAAAGAATACTATAACACCTACCGATCATTGTCTACCTCCGGAAGGATATGTGGGCCGAGAACAAAATCCTGTTATCCCAACCCGATTGCTCCCCAGCGTGGGCCGAATCGGTGCATTTCATCGGATGGAATACTGAATTTGCACAACGCCGCAAAATCGTGCCAACGTACGAATTGCAGTTTCGCCGTAAGATGTCGTAACCGACATTCCAATGCCGTTACTTCAGACCCCACATCAGTAGCTGCCTCAACCAAGCTCTCTTGCAAGCCGGCAACGATCCTCCACAGATCTGATGCACAGGGTCTTGCTGAATTGGTCCAATGGAGAAATCCCCGATCCGGGAAGTCCGGAGGTCAAAAATGTCGGTGATGAGCGAGGCTACCGATTGGGCAGCGAAACTCTCCCGCACATCGTCCACCAGGGATGACCCGCTCCCCATGCAAATGTGTTCCTGACTCACTTAACGGGGTAGAGGTGGAAAATGTACAAATCTACCGCGCCCGACGTGAGGTACCATTCCATGCCAATTGCGAAAAGGTCCCGGGCGAACTCCGGACCCTAGGTTCCATCCAGGAATTTGAGGATCCGCTCCAAATGGCGGTGGGGATTCGGATCCAGATCAAAGTAGCCCCCGAAAGCTTGAATCTCAATTGAGTAGGTTTCACCCTCAACCGCAGAGCCATCAACACACGTAGCACACATTGTGACCTGAAGACACGAATACAAGCCCGGGGGTTGTCGGGGGAATGCGGAATAGCGATCAGATATACTGGGACATAGTCCACTCCCGGTCCACAAGGTCTACGTGTCCGGGCGGATCTGGCAACTGGGGTTGTGCCCCTGACGGATCAATCCGTCTATCTGATTCGCAGAGTACTCAAAAAGATTATCGAAACGGTCAACAAACGGATCTTGTGACTGATCCACCTTCCAATCTTCGGTCCATAGATCCGTTCTCGGACGTAGTAGTCGCTGCAGTCACCGGCACGAACAGGTACCCGAGTTCGCCCACCCAGCGGAACGGCACCGCCATCGTGGGCGCAGCCGTGATGAGGTTCCCCCAGGCGTCGTAGAGCAGGCTCTCGCTGATGTTCTCCGAGGCGTCGGTCACCAGCCGGGTCGAGCCGAGGGCGTCGAACAGGTAGTAGTGGCTGGCACCTGCCTTCCGCTGCGAGATCAGGTTGCCGTAGGTCCGGGGCTCGTTGGTGTAGGTCACCTGCGTCACATCGCTGGCGTCGGTCTCCTGCAGGTAGTTCTGCTCATCCCACACGTACTTGGCGGTGGAGGCCGACTCCTGCAACATGACCCGCTTCCCATCGGCGTCGTAGGCCATCGTCTCCCTGCTGCCATCCGGGTGCAGCACGCCGATCAGGCGGTTCTCGTAGTCCCAGAGGTTAGCCACCCGGTCTCCGCTGGGGGAGAGGGACCACTTGCTGGTTCCCTGTATCGGCATCGAACGTGTACGTCGTTCGACCTGAAGCATCCTGAGACCACTGGCCAACTGGTTGGCGTCATCATAGGTGGAGGTGGTCCAGCGCTAACCATCTAGGTCCTTCAGCGTGCGGTTGCCCCGGTTGTCGTAGACGAACGTGTTGCGATAGGCATTGCGTGCCGGTGCGGTGTTCTCCGGTGAGCTGATAGGCGGCATCGTAGCTCCAGGTGGTGCGGGAGCCGTCGGCTTCGCTCAGGCGGGTTCTGTTGCCCGCCTTGTCGTACTGATAGCTGAAGCTGGCCTGAACGCTGGCTGTCACTCTTGAGATGCGCCCACGCTGGTGATTCGGCTGGCGGCGTTGTACGTGAACGACGTGCGGCTGCCGTTGGC
>CALOES010000038.1:0-60528 GCA_942492405.1 uncultured Planctomycetaceae bacterium | reverse complement strand
ATCGTTCTGCATCTGTTCGACAACTGGGACAAAGTGCGGCGGACGGTCGGACTGGCTCCGCTCGGCAAGCGAACCACGAGGCGACTGTCGGACGCCGAAATTCGCAATCTGCTGATCCAGCATGAGGCACAGCGAGATGGCAAACTTGCCAAGTGGGAGTTCTGCAAACTGATCGGCATCACGGGTGGAGAACTCAACAGCCGATTCGGGACATGGTTCGATCTGCGCGAGTCGGTCGGGCTGCCTCAACGGCGGGTTCATCGCCTCGTCTATACCGACGAGGATATCGAGCAAGACATGCTGCAGGTCTATCTGCGCGTCGGCCGCTGCCCGGGCTATCATCAATGGAAGCTGTGGGGCGGGAAGATTTCGCCCGCAACGCTGCGCGGCCGCTTCAACACGTGGAAGGGAGTCAAGATTCGCTTCGAGATCATGCGCCAGGAGTACCATATGCGGCTCGACCCGACCTGGACGCCTCGGAAGCAACGCACAGGATGAGTGACGCTTCGCGAAACGGATGTGTGTTGGTCGTTCTTCACAGCGACGCGACTCGTGCGATGAGCCGGTCAGTCCGCCTACGGAATGCCACTGAGGGCATTCCCTACAGCAGGGAGAAAGGCGGCGAGGCGCAACCGCGGCGGTAGGGAAGTTTCATCGGCAACGATCGTTGTGGGTGGAGATGCAACGCTTTGGGGGCTATGATCGGGGCATTCAGACCAACTCAAAGTCCCATTTCGCCGACTCAGTCGTAGAGAGTTTCCGTAATGCCCACACCCCACGAAATGTACGACGAAGCGATCGCCCTCAAGCGCGAGGGGGATCTCGATGCGTGTGTCGATAAATTGCTCGAAGTCGTCGCGATCGATCCCGATCATTCCGACTCGCATTCGGCTCTGGCGGTCTTTCAGCAAAAGTTGGGACGATTTGAAGAGGCGATCGAACACGCGAAGAAGGTGGTCGAACTGATGCCCAACGACGCCTTCGCCTACACACAGTTGTCGGTGGTCTTGATGCGTTGCGGCCGCATTCCGGAGGCCGAGGACGCGAAAGCGAAGGCGCACGCCGTGCAAGCGGGGGGCGGTTGTCATTAGCGGGGAGTCTGGAGCTTGGAGCAGGGAGTGAACGACGTGTCGCTCAATCGATCGTGACAATCAGGCGCGGACACGAGTTTCTTTGAAGCTGGGAGAAGGCAGCCATGCAAGTCGACGTCGTCGAAAAGGGAGCTTTTCAATACGCCCTGGTGCAGCTCGATTCGGGGGAGCAGTTCATCTCCGAGTCCGCGGCGATGTTTCGCTGCTCGGCCAACATCGATATCGATGTCACCACGAAGAGCCGAGGGAAGGGAGGGCTGCTCGGAGGCATCAAGCGGCTCATCGCGGGAGAGAACTTCTTCTTCTCAACTTACTCGACGAATGACGGTCTCTCGGGTGAAGTCGGCGTCGCACCCTCGCTCCCTGGTGAGATCAAGATCATCGAGATGGACGGAACGGTGAACTGGATCTGCACCGGCGGCAGCTACCTCGCTTCGACGCCGGGACTCAACATCGATACGAAGTTTCAGGGCTTCAAGGGCTTCTTCACGGGAGAAGCTCCCGTATTCGTCGAAGTGAGTGGCGTCGGCGACTTGCTCGTCACCGCATTCGGCCGCATCGCCGAAATGGATGTGCCTGCAGGCGGGCTGACCGTCGACACCGGCCATGTCGTGGCATACGAGAACACATTGAAATACGAGATCGGCAAGGCGGGGAGTTCGTGGATTCAATCGTTCCTCGCCGGCGAAGGTCTGGTGATTCACTTTTCGGGTGAGGGAAAGATCCTCACGCAATCACACAATCCCAGCGGATTCGGTAAGTCGCTCGGCCCGATGTTGCCGCCGCGTTGAAGTGAGTCGGGAGAGTCTCGCTTTTCTGAAGCCTACAGCCTCAAGCCTCCAGCCTGAACATGCAACATCGCATCTTGTGCAGTCCGTCCTATTCGATCCTCGAAGTCGCGCTTCAAACAGGCGAAACGATCGTCGCCGAGGCAGGGGCCATGGCCTGGATGTCGGCCAACATGCAGACGAAAACCAACACGCGCGGCGGCATGCTGGGGGGGCTCAAACGCAAGATGCTCTCGGGAGAGAGCTTCTTTCAGAACACCTATACGCCGGAAGATGGCCCAGGGCTCGTGGCACTGACGCCGGGGAGTCCGGGGGACATTGTTTCGTATGATATGGAGCAGGGAGAACTCTTCCTCGAGAAAGGGGCCTACCTCGCTTCGGAGGAAGGTGTGAAGTGCGATTCCAAGTTCGAGGGATTGAAGGGACTGTTCAACGAAGGGATGTTTGTTCTCCGCTGCACCGGCACCGGGACGATGTTCTTCAACGCCTATGGAGATGTCGAAGAAGTCGCCGTCAACGGCGAGTACATCGTCGACAACGGCTACGCGGTCGCCTGGGAACCCTCACTGTCGTGGAAGATCACGAAGGGGAAGAAGATTCGTTCATTTCTCTTTAGCGACCAGCTCTTGTGCCGTTTCTCCGGCGTGGGCCGACTGTGGGTGCAGTCTCGTAGCCCGAGAACAATGGCGAATTTCGTCTACCCCTACCGTCCGACGAAGAACAACAATTAGTTGCTCATGAAACGCTCGATTCTGATCGGTCTTCTGGCTTGGAGTGCGCTGTCTTGTTGCCCTCGACAGTCTGTTGCCGATGATGTGGCACAGCCCAACGTTGTGCTGATCATCACCGACGATCAGGGGTATGGAGACATTGCCGCCCATGGCAACACGATGATCCGCACGCCGCACCTCGACGCCCTGCATGCCGAGTCGGTACGGTTGACCGACTTTCATGTCGATCCCACATGCTCACCCACAAGGTCGGCATTGATGACAGGACGCTACTCGACTCGCACCGGCGTCTGGCACACAATCGCGGGACGATCGATGATGCGCGCGTCTGAACTCACGCTGGCAGAGATCTTTTCCGAGTCAGGTTATCGCACGGGAATGTTCGGCAAATGGCACTTGGGTGACAACTTCCCATTGCGGCCACAGGATCAGGGATTCGAAGAATGCCTGTATCACGGCGGTGGCGGCGTCACGCAGACTCCCGACCATTGGGGGAACGATTACTTCGACGACACGTATTACCGCAACGGCGTAGCCGAACGATGCCAGGGTTATTGCACCGATGTCTGGTTTCGAGAGGCGTCGAAGTTCATCGAGTCGCACCCGAGTGAGCCGTTCTTCTGCTACATCGCCACGAACGCACCGCACGGTCCCTACCTTGTCGGACAGGAATGGAAGCAGCCTTATCTCGACGCGGGCGTCGCGGAACCGATGGCAAGCTTCTATGGGATGATCACCAACATCGACACCAATGTCGGCAGGTTGCGAAGTCGTCTGGAAGAACTGGGACTGGCCGAGAATACGCTCTTCATCTTCATGACGGACAACGGCACCGCCGCCGGCGTGACCGGAGGCAACGGGGCATGGACCGGCTTCAATGCGGGCATGCGCGGTCAAAAGGGATCGGAATACGACGGCGGGCACCGCGTTCCCTGTTTCTTCCACTGGCCCGCCGGTGGACTCGATGCAGGACGCGATGTTTCGCTCCTGACCGCTCACATCGACATGCTGCCGACGTTGTGTGAGTTGTGCGGTATCGAACGTCCCGAAGGTCCGCCGATCGACGGGCAGAGTCTCGCGACCACGATCCTCGACACTGCAGCGACTCTGCCGGAGCCGCTTGCAGGTCGCACGCTCTTCGTGCATTCACAACGAATCGAGTATCCCGAGATGTGGCGTAAGTCGGCCGTGATGACCTCACAATTTCGTCTCGTCAATGGCCTCGAACTCTACGACATCGTGAGTGATCCCGGTCAGGCCGAAGATGTCGCGGCACAGCATCCCGACGTCGTTCAGCGTCTACGAGCCGAGTATGAAGAATGGTGGAGTGACCTGTCGACCAGCTTCGAAGACGATGTTCGAATTGCCATCGGCACCGAGGCTGCCAATCCGACTGTCATTACTTGTCACGACTGGCATTCGGAGAACGTCCCCTGGAATCAGCAGAGCATCGAACGCGAACCCGAAGCAAACGGCTACTGGTTACTCGACATCGCCGAGTCGGGCCGATACGAATTTGAATTGCGGATGCGTCCCCAAGGCGTGACTCGTCGACTGGCAAGTGGGGCCGCCAGCATCCGCGTGAACGAAAATCAGTCGATCATCGATGTGGCCGAAGGAGCAGAGTTCGCCCGCCTGGAGATGGCTTTGGAAGAAGGTCCTGCTCGCCTGCAGACATGGCTCAACGACAACGGAACGACCGACCGCGGTGCCTATTTCGTCACGATTCGGCGAATGCCCGCTCAGTGACTTGAGGCTGAGCGACCATGAAAATCTCTCATCAGATGCAAGGTTTTCATGGTGTGAAATCGACTCCAATTCGCGCTGCCGAACCGCTTCAATGCCTGCGATGACCCGGGGTACTGCGGATTGCAGGGGGAGATCCCACGATTTCCGTGATTCTGTCGCCCCAGCGGCCGATTCAAACCCCTATTCAGGGGTGCTGCGGTGTTGATAGAGTCAGGGAGAGAGTGCGTGTCGTATTCTGGCAAGAGATGGTTGAACGATGAGTCGGGTTTTAGCGATTGAATGGGATGAATTGGGTGTGCAGCTCGTCCTCTCCGAGGTGACGGGGAGTACGTCGCGGATCGAGGACTACGCCCGCCATCCCTGGCCCGAGTCTCTCACCGTCAAAGAGTCTGCCCCCGCCGCTGGTGAATGGCTGAAAGAAAAGATTCGTGATCTGGGAGCCGAAGGCGCGCGCGTCGTCGTCGTCCTGCCGCGCGAGGCGGTGATCATTCGGCGTTTGTCGTTGCCGCCGGCCCCCGATGCCGAACTCCCCGACATGGTGCGGTTCCAGGCGTCTGCCAAGTTGTCGACGCCCGTCGATCGTTTGAAGATCGACTTCCTGCCGCTCCCATTGGATCCAGTCCATCCCGACGAGGGTCGCGGCGTGTTGGTCGCGGCTTGGGAACGTCTCCGATTCGATTTCGTCAAGGCCGCCATCGGGGCCGCGGGCTGCGAGATGTCGGCGGTGACGATCAGCCCCGTGGCGATCTCGTATCTCGTTCCGCAGCTCGCGCGCATCGCGGGCTGCAATCCCCAGTCGCCGCTCTTGATCGTGATGCACGACACGCGGCGGATCGAAATCGTGATTGTTGAACATGCATCGGTCATCTTCACGCACCAGAGCCGGCTGGGGGATGGACATGCCGAAGACGATTTGATGGAGGTGCTGCAGGAAATTCAGCGGGCGGTGCTGTCGTTCGAGCAGAATCATCCCGGCGTCGAGATCGAACAGGTGTTACTCCTGGAGGCCGGCGACGAACAGGATGATCTCGACATTGCGCTGGAAGCGAGGTTCGGTCAAAAGCTGCACCGGTTTACGCGCGATGGGATGACGCAGGTACTGGGTCAGTCGGTGCCGACGAACGCGGAATGGCCCAGGCTGATCGTCCCCCTCGGTGCCACGCTGCAAGGAAACGTCTCGTCGGGTATCGCGGGCATCGACTTCGTTCATCCGCGCAAGCCGCCCGACAAGGTCAATATTCGTCGCTTGCGGATGATGCAGATCGGCGGTGCCGTTGGCGCGATCGTCTTACTGTGGGGCGTGTGGGTGACCTGGCAAGTGATCTCGCTACGCGGAGAAATCGCCACGCTCGAAAATGAAGAACGCGAACTCAACCAATTCATTCGGCATGGGCAACCCGCAGTCGACGCGGCTCAACTGATTGAAGTCGAATGGAGTTCGAAGAACTTTAGACCGCTGGTGCTGCTGCAGAACTTACAGCCAAGCCTGGGAGACAGGAACCGCTTCTATTTGACCGAATTTCATGCCTCTCCGATGGCCAGGGGCGTGCGCGTCGATGCGAACGGCCGCGCTGTCGCGAGCGAAGATATCTCCGACATTCACCACCGACTGTCGGAAGCCAACTACGAGATCACGCCGGTTGTTCCGATCAGCGATCCCACGAAGGATCCCGATTATTCGATCGTGTACGACTGGGAATTGTTTCCCGCAGATCCGCAAACCGAATCCGATTAAGTGTACCGGCTGAGTGGCCCGGCGATCGAACCGCGGCTGCTGGTCGAACCCTGTCAAAGTCATGCAGCAACGCGAAAAGATACTCCTGATATTTCTGGTGACGGCGGGCAGCCTCTGGTTCCTGCTGCCGAACCTGGAAAGCCTGCTGTTGGGGCCGGTCGCCAGCCTGCGTTCGCGACGCGACAGTCTCGAATCCACCGTCGATCGTTTGGAGAACCGCCAGGGCCAGATTCTCGCTTCGGTAAGAGAACTCGCCGACTGGACCGAAAGCAGCCTCCCTCCAAACGCCAACATTGCACAAAGTGTGTATCAGGTCTGGCTGGTGCAACTGGCCGAGCTTGCCGGCTGTTCGACTCCGAAAGTGTCGCTCGATGCACGGGTGACGCGCGGCGACGTGTTCACCGTCGTCCCTGTCAGGCTGACGATGCAGGGGACACTGGAGCAACTCGCACGCTTTGTCTCGCTGTATGAATCGACTCGACTGGCCCATTCGATCGCAGACCTTAAGGTGACGAGCACCGGCTTTGACGGGAACCCGCGATTCGAACTCACGTTGAAGTGCGAAGGAATCTCGATTCACGATGCGGCGGACCGAACGCGGTTATTTCCACAAGCCATGCTGGCGTCCGCCATCACGGCGGGTGACCGCAAGTTGACGTTGCGCTCCGATTCCGAGTTCGACGACATCGAATCGCTGCCGGGACAACGCATTCGCATCGGCACCGAGTTGTTGAACATTGTCGAAGTCGACGGACTGACGTGGACGGTGGAGCGCGCCGTCGATGGAACACTTGCTGCCGCAGCGTCGGCGGACAACGTTGTCGAGTTGATGCCTCGACGCGATGCCGCTCCCGAGGATCCCTTGTCGCAATGGGAGCCGCTGCTAGCGGCCAATCCGTTCACGAAGCCCGAACCGCCGTTCGTTTACAGTCCGAGGATCACTGCGGTTCCCGATCAACTCGTGATTCAAGGGATCCCCTGGAGCCTCACGCTGGATGCACCGGGCTGGGATCCCGATAGCGGCTCTCCGCTCTTCGCTTTCGATTCCGAGGTGCCGGAAGGACTGACGCTCGATCGTTCGACGGGACGGTTGTCGTGGGAGACCGATGAAGACACACCGATCGGCGATTGGGACGTGACCGTGCGCGCCGTTGCGTCGCGAGATTCCGATATCGTCGTGTCGACGGAATTCGAAGTCTCCCTGCGCATGGTCAATCTCCCGCCGATCGTCACCGTCCCCTCGCGGCTGATGGCCTACAGCGGACAGCCGATCGATATCGAGTTCACCGCAGAGGATCCCGATGGCGACAGCAGTAAGCTGCAGTTCACTCCTTCGGGCAGCACGGCCGACGGTGTTGAAATCGACCACACCACGCAAACGATTACCTGGACACCTCCATTGGAACTCGACCTCGGTGAATACACGCTGGAGATCGATGTCGAGGATGATGGCGACCCGTCGGAGGTCGTGACAGCCCGCATTCGCGTAGAAGTCGTGGAAGACGATGCGTTCTTCACCTATTTCGTCGGCTTGATGACGATCGACGAAGAACCCGAAGCATGGTTCTTCAATCGCATGTCTCAGCAGGAAGGTTATTTCCAGGTCGGAGACAAGCTCGAAGTCAGCAACATTGGGGGCGAGATTGTTTCCATCTCACCCGACCGGGTTGTCCTGAAGAACGAAGAGGAACTCTTCGAAATCATCAACGGCGGCAACGTTCGCGATCGCCAGATTCTTGAGACGTTCGAAACGAGTGTCGAATCCGAGGAGACGGAGACGGCTCCGTCCGGCAGCGAGGATGCCGGCGTTGACGCAGAGTCCACCGAAACGCTTCCAGCGACTGATGCCACCACCACCGAGGCGCAGCCGACCGACGTGACCGTCACCGATGACCCGCCGACGGCTGCCGACACTCCCGAGAGCGAACCGGCACCGGAAGAATCGCCCGCACCTCCGGCCGAGTGAGCCAAATCGACACGGTGTCGCGTCGCCCAATTACCCCTCCTCACGGGTATTGGCGAATTCCGCGGATTGTTAACATTCCACGGAATCGAGCCGAACGCTTTCGACAATCGGGAGTCTCTCTCCCTATAATCGAGCGTGCGAGACTTCGGTCGCGGGCAAGACACCTTTCGAAGTGATCCCAGAATGGACAATCAGACTCGGCCAATGCACAACGGATCGCGACCTGACCATCGACTCGGTTCCAACGACAGGTCGTCGGTTCCCGGCTCTCGTTGGGTGCTGATGCGCCGATTGCTGCTTGTGTGCTGCGCCTCGCTGTTAATTCTCCCGCGCGTGTGGCCCGGAATGGCCGATGCGGATGATGCACCCGCCCCCGCACTGACTCCCGTGGCGCGGTTTGTCACTCTCACGAGTCCGATCGAAGACGAGATGATCGCCTTCGTCAAACAGACGGCGTACGAGCTGAACGCCGAAGCGGAACGCGACGGCCGCAAGGCCTATCTCGTGTTGCAGATTCCCGCAGGGACGACGCAGTTTCATCATGTCTACGCCCTCGGAGAATTTCTGACTGGCCCCGATACGCAAAACCTCGTGACGGTGGCCTGGATCGCCGAGAACGTGACCGGAAACAACGCCGTCATTCCTCTCGCGTGTCGCGAGATCGTGATGCACCCGGAATCGCGGCTGGGAGACATTGGCCGCGGTGAAGCGCTTCATCCGGGAGAGCAGGCGATCGTTCAACAACTCGTGGAACGCGCGCACAATCTTCGCGTCAACGCATCGCTGGTGACCGCGATGATGGACCCGTCCATCAGCCTCGTGCAGGCCAGCATCGAAGATGCCAACGGCGTCGTCGAAAAGCGGTTGCTGACCTCTGCCGAACTGACGGCACTCCGCAACATGGGAGCGGTCATTCGTGAAACCCGTGTGCTCAAGGAGTCAGGAACGCCGGGAGTCTTCACCTCTGCGCAGGCTCGTGCGAACGACTTTCTCCTCGCGGGGACGGCGGCCAGTCGTCGCGAAGTGGCCGACGCTTTCGCGTTGCCGCTCGAGTCGCTCCGCGAGGCGGCTCCTCCGTCGCCGGAATCGCAGCGTGTCAGTCTGATCGCCGTGGAAGGGAACATTGATTCGGTCATGGCGGAGTTTCTCGAACGCCAGGTGGATCGCGCCCTCCAGGCCGAAACCGGCATTCTGGTTTTTGAGTTCAACTCGAACGGCGGCGTGTTGAACGAGTGCCACGATCTGGCGTTTACGATTGCCAGGCTCTCCGAAAGCGAAGTCCGCACGATCGCCTGGATTCCCCAACGGGCCGGCAACGAAGCCGCGTTGATCGCGCTGGCTTGTGACGAAATCTATCTGGCCCCAGGAGCCCAACTCGGCGACATCGTGTCAGGAGACCCGACGGTCTCGAATCCCGAATCGGTGGGATTCGTGCGCAAGGCTCTGACGGAGCTGTCTGAGTTGAAAGATCGTCCCCTGGGCATCCTGCGGGCAATGACCGAATCCAATCTCCCCGTGTTTGAAGTCCGCAACAAGAACACCGGCGCGGTTTCGTATATGACCGACGATCAATTCGCCCTCGTCGACGGCGAATGGAATCGCGGACAGCAGATTCCGGAGTCCGGAGCGGAACGACTGATGCTCAACGGCCAGACGGCGACCCGGCTGCTGGTGGCCAACGCTCAAGTCGACGACTTCGAAGCTCTGCAGGATCGACTCGGACTGCCGCTCGATGTCGCCCCAATGCGTCTCCAAAAGACCTGGGTCGATGACTTGGTCTTCGCCCTCAACCGTCCCGAAGCGGTCGGAATTCTGTTTTTCGTGGGGATCATTTGTGTTTACCTCGAATTGCATTTCACCACCGGAATTCTCGGACTCCTCGCCGCCATTTGCTTCTTGCTCTTCTTCTGGAGCAAGGTGATGGGGGGTACCGCCGGCCAACTCGAAATTCTCCTGTTCCTGATCGGGCTCATCTGCATTGGACTGGAGATCTTTGTTCTGCCGGGGTTTGGAGTCTTCGGCGTGGTAGGGGCGCTGCTGGTAATCGCATCCCTGGTAATGGCCAGTCAGACATTCGGAAACCTGGAACCCAATCGCGATCTCTACAGCGCGGGCCGGACCTTTGCGACGTTCGGAGCTTCGATGCTGGCGGTCATACTGATGGCAGTCGCCTTGAGCCGATTCCTGCCACGCATTCCGTTCCTCAGTGAGTTGATCCTCACGCCGCCGGGCGTCAACGACATGCAGAGTCCGGACGAGCCACGGCTCAAACGGGAATTGGTGACTCCCGCCTCCGAATTGATGGGGCAGACCGGCAGCGCATTGTCGATGCTCAGGCCGTCGGGCAAGGCCGTAATCGGTGGCAAGGTCGTCGATGTCTTTAGCGAAGGCCCGTTGATCGCTGAAGGGGCTCCGATCGAGGTCGTGGCGGTCACCGCGAACAAGATCACGGTGAGACAATCGACTCCCACCGAGCCGGCGTGAGCAGCCGCCAGACTCGGATGGCCGAGCCGCTGCCGTTCTCCGGGCTGGTGGAACGCATCTTGCTGTTTAACAGAGTGCGTTTCGGTATTGCGCTGATTTCATTGACGAGGCGTTTTACATCCTCCGCGGATCCCATACCAGAACAGGCGGGCACATGAGAATCGAAGTCTTGCTGATCGTTGATGTTAAGCACGTCGGCCCCGAACCCCTCGAGGTCTTGCAGCGGGCATTGCAGCGGCGTGGCTGGTTCCCATCGGCCGACGGCACGTTTCGCATCGCTCTCGAAACCGAGGCGAGTGACGAACAAGTCGTTAAGTACGTTGATCGCGACGTTAAGGAAGCTGAATATGTCGCCGGACTCCAGAATCTGGAATCGGTCTGCATCCTGAATTCAGGCGAATCGAAACCCAGCAGCCGTCAGGATCTGCAGACGACCGGCAGCGACGTCAATCTGATCTGATTCCGCCGCGCGGTTTCGTCGATCGCTCGTGCTGTTGTTGCGGCACGCACGTATCAATTATTCGGAAAATCAGGCATCTGAAGTTCAAACGTCGTGTCACTGAACTCGGGTTCCTCGATCACTTCCAGCGGTTCGTCGTCGTCCCCCGTCGCCATCACGCGCAGCACACCGCTGCCGCGCGGGTCCGACACGACGAATTCGTAGGGAGGGATCTGGATCTGGTCACCAATTGAGAGGGTGACCGTTCGCAGGTCGAGAAACTGTCCATTCACCCGGACGAACGCTGCCAGACCCGTGATCGACCATTGAAACTCCCGGTCGAAGCGAATGGCGACAGCCGGCGACGGCGACTCCAGTTCCCCCAGTCGGACGTGGCAAGGGCGGGCGCGACCCACGAAGACGCCGATCGACAGCAGCAGGGGCTCGATCATCACGATCGACTCCTCGTCCGAGAAGTGGACGTATTCCTTCAGTCGTGAAGGATGGTGAATGGAGTGGACCGGGCCTTGCGTGCACAACAGGCACAGGGGGTATCGCACGGCCTTTCCCCTTGGTTTCGCAGTTTTGCTCATGGTTCCGTTCGGTAAGCGCATTTCGACGGCCCTGATGCGTTGTTTAACCTATCGAGATCAAGCGACGATGAAGCCGCGATGCCTTTTTCGTGAATGCGCAGCATGAACGTCGTGCTCCATCGAGGACCGAGTACCCGCAGAGTTTAGCGCAATCTTCACAATTCGTGCGCTCGCGACTGGTATGATCACTCGCGACAAAATGATGCAGAGAGGACGGGCGCGCAAGAACCGTCTTCTCCGCCTCCCCAACGATGGAGAGTTGAATGCCCGTGGCGGAAATCGCGAATAAAACCGACCTGACGGGACTCACCCTGGGCGGCGGACGCTACGAAGTAACGCGACGGCTCGGCAGCGGGAGCATGGGGCATGTCTTTATCGCGTTCGATACCCGGCTGAAGACCGAGGTCGTCGTCAAGGTGCCGACGCTCGCCAGACTCGAGAAAGAGGAGTTTCGACGGCGCTTCGTCAAGGAGTCGGAATTCCTGGTACGGCTGAACCATCCGCATGTCGTCAATGTTCTCGATGTCGACGAAGTTGAAGGTTCGGGCATCCCTTATTTCGTGATGCCCTTCATCGGAGGAGGCTGCCTTTCCGACCGACTCGAGCTCGCCAAGATCAGTGGTGCGATCGGCCTCGACCTCGACGAACTGACTGACTGGCTCTTGCCGATCGCACAGGCACTCGACTTCCTGCACGACCAGAATGTCATTCATCGCGATGTGAAGCCGGGCAACATCCTGTTCGACGCCCACGGCAATCCATTTCTCAGCGACTTCGGCCTCTCGAAACTTCTCGCCGAGGAGCAATGCGACGACAGTTCGCAAACGGCCGCCGGCTCCGTGGTCGGCACGCCCAACTATGTCGCTCCCGAACTGGTGCTCGGCCACAAGTTCGACGGCAGAGCCGACCAGTATTCTCTGGCGATCGCGGTCTTTGAGATTCTGTCGGGTAAGGCCCCCTTCGAAGGCCCGACCGCATCGGCCACCATGGTTAACCAGACCACCAAGAAGGCCCCGCTCATCTCCGAGATACGACCGGAGATTCCCGAACGCTGCGCGCAGGCCCTCTCCCGCGGCATGGCCAAGCGGCCTCAAAATCGGTTTCCAACCTGCGTTGATTTTGCTTCGGCGATTCTCGAATGTGTCAACACATCGGCAGCCAGACAATCAGCCGGCTACGGATCCGGAGAGACCGTCTTCGGCAAGGCAGGCGGGCCGCAGTATGCCGTCCTCAAGACTTCGCGCGGCAAACCGGGGCGCGTCCCCTGCCCCAAATGCAAGAAGGTGTTGATCGTCAAACGCGAACATGCCGGGAAGGTTGGCAAATGCGGTAAATGCAAGAACCGTGTGCGCATCGGCAAGTCGCTCGACACATTGAAACTGCTCAAGCTCGTCTCGCCCGGACCTGCCGGCCAGTCCTCGGATGCGACACCGATTCTCAGTACCGAGGTTTTTGGCCATCGACTGTCGGTCAAGCAGGCGATCGGGCTTGCGGCTTCGCTCGGCATCGTCCTCATCATCGTCTCGATCTGGCTGACGTATTACTTCAGTCGTCCCGAAGAAGAAAAGCCATCAGGGGCAGGCAGTCGGGAGACTCACACTCAGCAGCGATCAAGGGAATAGGTGACGAAGGCATTGCTGCCCGAGTATTCCAGTCACATCGGTGGCGTCGCCAATTCGAATCATGAGGGATCAAATTCTGGATTCAGCATCGGATCTGACGACCATCGGCTCACTCTCCAATGCAATACAAGAACCGGTCCGAGCGAATCAACAGTTGATCGCCGGCGACAGCCGGGCTGCCGTTGAACAGGCTGCCATCTCCTTCGCGCAGGTCATTCACAGCCAACTGCGCGAACTGGGGATTGGCTGACAGCACGAATGTCTTGCCGTCGCGGGTGAGGTAATAGACGCGGCCATTGGCCAGTAGCGCCGACGAGTAAACCTGTCCCGCGCGATCGAGTCGCTCTTCGTAAACGATTTCGCCCGTCTCGGCGACCGCGCAAAACGCCAGTCCCTGTTGATCGTTCATCCAATACAAATACCCCTCGTGCAGCACGGGTGACGAGACGTTCGATCCTTCATTCCCCGTCCAGATGCGATGGGAGGCTGTGACATCACCGCTGCCGCCGGTGCGAATAGCGAGGGCCGTCACTCCCGATCGCCCTCCGAGGTAATAGACATGGCCCGCGTCGGCCACCGGGCTGGGGACCATGTACCAGGTGATGTCGGTCTCGCAGGTCCACAGTTCTTCGCCCGTGGCCGGCGCGTACGCGCGAATACTGCCATGCGAGGCGACCACAAGTTCTTCGCGTCCCGAGGCACTCGTTAACACGAGCGGTGTATTCCAGGCTTCGTTGATGTCTCCCGCCCGCCAGCGTTCGTCACCCGTCTCGCGATCAAGGGCAATGAGTGCTCCACTCTCCACGCTCGCATTTACAAAGACCAGATCGTTCCACAACACAGGCGAGGCCGCCGTCCCCCAGCCATTCGTTTGACGGCCCACGTCGGCCTGCCAATGTTGTTCGCCCGCGTGATCGAACGCATAGACACCCGACTTGCCGAAGAACGCAATCACGCCCGCCTCATCGGCCACCGGTGAATTGGCGGCATAGCCATGGTCGCGAATCGTTTCTTCCTCTGGGAGTAACGCGGGGATTGCTCGATCCCAGAGGACTTCGCCGTCACTCAAACGAATGGCTAAGAGGTGCCGTTCGAGTTCGTCGAGACTGCCTCCCTCGTGATCGGGAATCGCGTACCCGGTGTAGCAGGTGAGGTAGACCCGGTCGCCCCAGACGATGGGACTCGACGCACCCGGCCCAGGAAGTGGCGTCTTCCAGGCGATGTTGTCGTTCGGACTCCAGGTGAGAGGGGGATCAGCCGTCGCACTTGCCCCAGAACCATCGGGCCCTCGGAATCGCGACCAATCACCCGTCGTTGAGGTTGCCGCGGCAAACGACCCGCTCCCCTGAGGAAGCGCCGCGTTCTCACAACCCAAAGACGCGGCAATGAGCAGCAGACAGGCAAAGCCACGCAGTGTTGTTCGTGTGGGTTTCATACTCATTGAACGCCTTGCATAACGGACAAACGGTCGTTTTTGTGCAGTCGACACTCAAGGTGATCAGCGCGCGGCACGCAGTCGGGCGTCACACCCTTGAAACACTTCTGATTGAGATAAAGGAACAAGCCCACGGACAATCCGTGGGCTTGTTGTTTTTCTAATTTGCGATTCCACGAATCAGTCGTTGTTCAAGATGGCCGTCAGCCGCAGCACGTACCAGAACAATGTTGCCAGCGACGCGAACAGATGGAGCGCGGCGGCGACATACTCATTTTCATGGTAGTGATGCAGCACGTTCGATGTGTCGTAGAGGATATAGCCCGACATCAGGACGACCATGCCCACGACGAACCATGTGCCGAGGTGAATGCCGCCGAACATCGATACGACAATGAGCCCCAATGCGGCGAGCATTCCCAACCAGAGAAAGTTGCGCATGAAGGAGAAATCCTTCTTGGTGAGCATCACGATGGCCGTCAGGCCACCGAAGATAAGCAGCGTCAGGATGCCCGCCTGTTCAATAATCATCGTCCCCTGTTGCATCTGGCTGACGAACCAGAGCAACGGAGTGAAGATCACTGCTTCCAGCACGGCGTACAGCCCCAGCCCCATGTACTGCATGCCTCGCGACGTGTGGCTGCGAGCCATTGCCTGAGCCGCAAGACTGCCGCCAATGAAGAGAATCAAAACGATAAAGGGAGACGCCTGCCACATCTGCATCAACGCCATTGTGATCGGCGGCACATTCAAGAAGAGTGCCACCAGCGCGACCCACAAGAGTACCGCGCCCAGCAGGTGGCCGTAGGTCTTGCGAATGAAAGCCACGCGGGCATCGGTCGCCACGCCGGCATACGCGTTAGTTTCGGCGTCTTCAAAGTATACGCCCCGCATATTCTGAGCCATGGAGTTCCTCACTGGGTTGTATCGAGATTCAACGGGTTCCGTTCCCCCATTGTGCCGTTCAGAAGGCCGTGCGTCTACTGGTTTTTCGACCGGGATTTCGAGCATTCTCCGCAGAGAGTGGACTCGACGGTCACATCAAGAGGCGACGATCGGTCAGAACGGTGAGTCCTCTTCGCCACCGTCGGCTGTCAGTATCGCGTTGAGAACTGCCGGATCGGTGTCGATCGATAGTCGACGAACGCTGCCATCGGCCATCAGGACGTTGGCCCCCTTCGCATGATACGTCGAGAGAATGCCGGGGGAATGTCCAGGGGCCTCGCCGCGCAGGTTGATACCGATGGGTGTGGTCGCCAGATCAATATCCCTCGGCGCGGTCCAGATGATTCCCAGCCCGCAGGCCTCGGCAACAATCGCGGTGTGGGACGAGCCGTCGGGGATGTCGTCGGGATCCGTGAATCCCCGCGATGTCCAGGCGGCATGGTCGCCGACGAGGAGGGCATAGCTCGTTTCAACGGGTTGACCACGTTCAGGCCAATCCATTGAAGGGCAGACATAGTATCGCAAGTAACTCGTCATCACCGGCCTGTTGGCGTCGGCATTCCATGCGGAGGTGAAGTCGTATTGTTCGTAGAGGTGCTGCCCGTCGGCATACGGAAGCAACGCCACGCGCCACGAATGCGGCGGGTCACCGGCATACTGAGACGGCCAGACTTCGTACGTCTCGTGGTAGTTGTAAAGGCCGAGACCAATGAGATGCAGATTGCTCCTGCACGTGGTTCGCGGACCATGTTCACGCGATTGCTGAATTGCCGGAGTGACGAACACTGCGGCCAGGACAAGGCACAGCAGTGAGGAAAACAGGAATGTGTACTCTTGCTTTCCTTCCTGCTGACGCACGACTCGCCACGAACTGAGAATGCAGGCGAGCAGAATGATCAGCCACAGAATTAACATGGCGTTCACGCGAGACTCGTCGAGTCGCGACTCAACTTCGCCACGAATTAGAAAGAGCGGTGTCAGGATCACGCCTGCCAGCAGCCAGAAGAACGCATCCGTCGATTGCACTTTGCGATTGGTTCGCAGCAGACGTGCCGTGAGTACCGCCCCCACAAGCAACGCCAGCGGGATGACCCAATTCAGTGGATGCAGTTCCAATGACGATTGTGGAAACTCGCGCATTATGCACCTCTCATCTCCGTTCCATACTACCGCAATTCGCGCAAATGGACAGATCTGCCCGCCATTGTCACCCGACGATTTTACGAAGGGGCGAGGGCTTTCCGTTCTCGGCTCATCTCAAGAATCTTGCTGGCAATTGATCGTTAGCATGCTTACCATTAGATGTCTATTGATTTTCGTGACAGGGGGCAGGGCGTGCTGCAGCAGGATTTTCGGTCGTCGGTGGGGTATTGGGTGCATGTGACCGCTCATCGGTTCGAGTGCTCCATGAATGCGGAGCTTGCCGGCGAGGGAATCACTTATCGGCAATGTCAGGTACTCGCCTGGCTGTCGCTGGAAGGGGACTTGTCGCAGGTCGAACTTGCCCGGCTGATGCATGTGCAGCCGGCGACGATCGTGCCAGTCATCGACCGCATGGAGCGAGACAAACTGATCGTCCGCAAGGCTGCTCAGGACGATCGGCGCAAGCGCATCATCGCTCCCACCAAGGCGGCGCTTCCTGTCTGGAAGCGGATCATCAAGTGTGTTCATCGCGTGCGCGAACGCTCGCGAAAGGGGTTGAACGATGCAGAACTCACACTCCTCAGATCGCTCTTGATGCGGGTCCACGACAACCTGAGTGAACCACAGCCGAAAGCGCGGGTCCAATCCCGTTCCGCAGGCAAACAACACAAGGCGGCGGCGACTCGCAAGCGGGGTAGTACGTAAGTGAATTTGGAACAGCCATCATGACGACATCCATTCCATTTTTCCGACAATTGTTCGCTCTCACTTGTTGTGCGCTCTTGGGGTGCGGCGAACAAAACGACTACGTCGCCCCGCCGCCGCCACAGGTCACGGTGGCTCAGCCCCTGACGCAACCGATCCAGGAGTACTTCATCACGACCGGCCAGACTCAAGCGGTCGCGACCGTCGAACTGCGGGCGCGCGTCGATGGATTCTTGAATGATATTCATTTCAACGACGGCGACCTTGTCGAAGCGAATCAGTTGTTGTTCGCGATTGAGAAGGAGCCGTTCGAGATTGCGGTCCGCACGGCCGAGGCGGCTCTGGCGAAGGCACAGGCTCAGCTCGCACTGACGGAGCAGCAGTTGAACCGAGCCACCGCGCTCGCGGCCGAGCAGGCCACGGCCATGAGCAATCTCGATGTTCGTCAATCGGAGAACGCCGCCGCTGCGGCCGACGTACAGTCCGCCGAGGCGGCTCTGGCGGATGCCGTCCTGAATCGCGATTACACAGAAATTCGGGCACCCTTCGCAGGCCGCATCGGGCGGCATCTGGTCGACAAGGGGAACCTCGTGCAGTCGGAAACGACGCTGCTGGCGACAATCGAAGCCGTGAGTCCGATGCATGCGTACTTCGCCGTCAGCGAGACCGATGTGCTGCGCTTTCGCGAATTGCAAAGAATCGGCGTGCTGCAATTCGAAGAGCTGAGCGATATCCCCATCGAACTGGCCCTCGGCGATCGCGGAGAATTCGAATTCTCCGGGAGACTCGACTATCGCGAGTTCGGCATCCAGACTTCCACCGGCACCACGGTTTACCGCGCGAGGTTCGAGAACCCCGAAGGGGCATTGATTCCGGGGATGTTCGTGCGTGTTCGCATGGAGATCGGCAACCCACAACCGATGCTGATGGTCGAAGAACGGGCACTGGCCGCCGACCAGCGGGGCGAATACCTCACCGTCGTCAATAGCGACAACGTCGTCGAGCACCGCATCGTCGATTTGGGATTGCGCCAGGGAGAGCTTCGAGCCATAGAAAGCGGACTCCAGCCTGACGACTGGGTCGTTGTCAACGGCCTGCAACGCGCCCGTCCCGGCGTTGAAGTTGATCCGCAGAAAACGACGATGGGGGGAGAGAGTGAGAACGGAGAAGTTGCGATCGAGGCTGCGGAGGAAGAGGTTTCGCAGGATTCGACAACGTCGGAGGTGATCGAAGTTCCAGTGGAAACGGACAGCCCTCCCACCGAACCGCTGCCGATGGAGGAGCCGCCCGTTGATGACGGAATCGCAAGTGACTCGGACGCCAATGCCGACACCGCCACTCCCGAGTAACCCAACTCCGTTCTCACTTCCTCCGTCCTTAACTCCTCTCTCATGTTTTCCAAGTTCTTCATCGAGCGACCGATCTTCGCCAACGTGATCGCCATCATCACGTTGCTGATTGGTGCCGTCGCGCTCTTCTCGCTGCCGATCGAGCAGTACCCGGCCATCACTCCGCCGACGATTCGCGTTACGACCAACTTCCAGGGTGCGAACGCGACAACCGTCTCACAGGCCGTGGCGGCTCCGATCGAACAGCAGGTCAACGGCGTCGAGAACATGATCTACATGCAGTCGACCAGTTCGGGAGACGGGTCGTACACGCTGACGGTCACATTCGAGATCGGCACCAATCTCGACGATGCTCAGGTGTTCGTGCAGAACCGCGTGGCCATCGCCGAACCGCAACTGCCCGAGGAAGTCCGCCGCCAGGGAGTGACGGTCAAGAAGCAGTCGACGAACTTGATTCTTGTGATCTCGCTCACGAGTGATGACCCGCAACTCGACCGCGTCTTCATGGCGAATTACGCGTCGCTGCGGCTGCGGGATGAACTCAGCCGCGTCTCCGGCGTCGGTGAAGTGACGATCTTCGGCAATGCTGAGTACAGCATGCGAATCTGGCTCGATCCACAGAAGCTCGAAGCCCGCGACATGACGGCTCAGGATGTGATCGCCGCCCTGGCCGAGCAGAACATTCAGGTCGCTCCCGGTCAGATTGGTCAACCTCCGATGTCCGGAGGAAACGCCTTCCAATACACGATCACGACGCAGGGGCGACTGACCGATCCCGAGGAGTTCGAGAATATCGTCGTCAAGTCGGGTGACGGGACGCGCATGGTTTACATGCGCGACATCGCCCGCGTCGAACTCGGAAGCCAGTCGTATAACCAATTTACCGAGAAGCAGGGACAGGCGAATGCCAACATCGGTATCTTTCAGTTACCAGGTGCGAATGCGTTGCAGGTGGCCGAGGATGTAAAGGAGGTGATGGTCACGCTGGCTCGTGAGTTCCCAGAAGGAATGGAGTACACGATCCCGCTCGACACGACCGAGTTCGTCGATGCGGCCATTCACGAGGTCTATAAGACGTTGATCGAAGCGGGCGTACTCGTGCTCATCGTCATCCTGCTCTTTCTGCAGGACTGGCGGGCCGTGCTCATCCCGGCGACGACCGTTCCCATCACGATTATCGGTGCGTTCGCGGCGATGTATGCGCTGGGCTTCAGCGTGAACATGCTCACGCTGTTCGGACTGATCCTCGCCATCGGCATTGTGGTGGATGATGCCATCGTCGTCGTCGAGAACGCCGTGCATCACATCGAGCGCGGTGAGCCGCCGAAGGAAGCGACGCTGAAGGCGATGGACGAAGTGATCGGGCCGATCATCAGCATCACTCTCGTATTGATGGCGGTATTCGTTCCGGCTTCGCTGCTGGGGGGGATCACGGGGCAGATGTATCGGCAGTTCGCACTCACGATCGCGGCAACGGCTTTGTTGAGTGCCGTGAATGCGCTCACGCTCAAACCCGCGCAATGTGCGTTGTGGCTCAAGCCGATCACCAAGAAGAAGCTGTTTGTCTTTCGCTGGTTCGAGTCGGTCTATGGCCTGTTTGAAAAGGCGTATAACGCGATCATCATCAGGCTCTTGAAGTGGGTCGCTCCGGTGTTGCTCGTGTTCGCCGTGTTCGTCGGGCTGGCGGTCTGGTGGTACACGCGGCTGCCGACGGGCTTCATTCCGACCGAGGATCAAGGTTACATCCTGCTGGCGGTGCAGTTGCCCGATGCCGCCTCGCAAGAACGCACCACCGAAGTGATGCATAAGGTCGACGAGATCCTGGCCGAAACCGAAGGGGTCGGCAGTTGGATCACCATCGGCGGGCTGTCACTTCTCGACAACAGCAGCGCCCCCAATGCCGGTACGGTCTTTGCGTCGTTCACCAACTTCGAGGAGCGTTTCGAGCAGGGGCTGACGCAAGACGTGTTGCTGGGAACGATCCAAGGAAAACTGGCGGCGATTCAAGAAGCGAACATCTTCGCCTTCCCACCGCCGGCCATTCGCGGACTCGGTGTCCGTGGCGGCTTCGAAATGCAGGTCGAGGACCGCGCTGGCGTCGGACTGAGTGATCTGCAACAGGTGGTCAACAGCATGGTCGAGGCCGCCGGCGGTCAGACCGCCTTGTCCGGAGTGAACACGAACTTCCGTCCCGGCGTGCCTCAGTTGAGGGTCGACGTCGATCGCGAGAAAGTGAAGGCGCTTGATGTGCCATTGAGCGACGTCTTCCGCACACTGCAGGCCTATCTGGGGTCGGCCTACGTGAATGACTTCAACATGTTCGGGCGCACGTATCAGGTGCGTGTGCAGGCCGACCAGGAGTTTCGTTCATCCCCCGAAGACATCGAACGACTGCAGGTCCGCAATCGCAGTGGTGAGATGCTGCCGCTGGGGACGCTCGTCAGCGTCGAACGGTCGTTCGGTCCCCAGATCGTCAATCGCTACAACCTCTATCCCGCGGCGACGATCTCTGGTGGTTATATGGCCGGCTACAGTTCGGGCGATGCACTGCGAATCATGGAGCAAATTGCCGCTCAGAACCTCCCCGAAACGATGGGCTACGAGTGGACGGGGACCGCATTTCAAGAAAAGCGTGTCGGCTCGGAGACGCTCTTCGTCTTCGCGGTCGCGATTCTTCTCGTCTATCTGGTGCTCGCGGCTCAATACGAAAGCTGGCTGCTGCCGATTGCCGTCATCCTTGTGGTGCCACTCGGGCTGCTGGGAGCCGTTGCTGCCGTTGCGATTCGCGGGATGGACAACAACATCTACACACAGATCGGCATCGTGCTGATCATCGCGCTCGCCAGCAAGAACGCGATTCTGATCGTCGAGTTCGCCCGCGAGTTACGTCAGAAGGGCAAGACGATTCGCGAGTCGGCAGCCGAAGCGGCCAAAATGCGGTTTCGTCCGATCATCATGACGTCGTTTTCGTTCATCATGGGCGTCGTGCCCCTCGTGATCGCGAGCGGAGCCGGTGCCGCCGGTCAGCGCGCGCTGGGAACAGCCGTCTTCGGTGGCATGATCGCAGCGACGATCCTGGCGGTGTTCTTCATCCCGACGTTCTTCATCGTTTTTCAGGGACTGGACGAGTTCCTGCGTCGCAAGAAGCCGCAACCAAAGACTGAGCCTCAGCCCCATTGAGTTGTGCGACAGCGTGATCTACTGTTTGTGTTCATCTTATGAGGAACACCGATCATGCCGACGTTCATCAAATCGCCCACCATCATCGAGGCGGCTGGGAACAAACCGAAACGGATTGAAGAGTTTGTCGGACGCGTCAATTCCGACACGTCGGCGCTCAGTGTTGCCCGCATGGTCAGTCCGACCGGTTGGGTGGAACCGGGGCAGACGCCGGAGTTCGACGAGTTCACAGTTGTTCTTCGCGGCGAATTGACCGTCGAGAGCCGGGACGGCACGCTGAAAGTGTCGGCAGGCCAGGGGGTGATCGTGCATGCCGGAGAATGGGTGCGCTACAGCACGCCTGGTGCCGATGGAGCCGAATACATCGCCGTTTGCCTCCCCGCGTTTTCGCCGGCGACGGTGCATCGGGATGCGGTATCGACGTAGTGCGACGGCAGCAGGTTGCGTTGAGATCGTCGCTCCGCGTATGTTGCATGCACGGTTTTCGTGACCGCGTTAGTCGATTTCCGGGTCATCACCATTCATTGAATTCTCGATTGGTCAATGCAGCGGACTGCAGAACATCTGAATCCACAAGTCGCGGATGTCGACCGCGCTGACGACGCCGTGCAGCGCGAATCAGCGACGCCACGACCGCCGTCAACCGAGCAAAAGCTAAAGATCTCGGCTCGTTTCTTGTTAGGGATCTACGCCGTCGTGCCATTGTGCGCGCTCGCGCTGTTGCTTGATCGCTGGGTGTGGCATGGGGAACTGGTGCGGATGTTGCCGACGAGTCCGGAACGGTTCTTCGTGTTTCAACTCTTGTTTGGCACGCCACACATTATTGCCAGTTCGGTCATCCTCTTCAGCAACACGAACTATGTGCAGCGCTACTGGCCGAGGCTGGTGGGATTGACGGTACTCATCCTTCTTTTCTTTGGCGTTGGCAGTCTGTTCATTCCCTACCATGTCTTCCTGGCCTTCGTCGGCGCGGTGACTGTATTGCACGTCATTAAACAACAGGTCGGCATCGGCAAGGGGATGTGCCGCATGACAAGCAGGCTCTACGATGTCTGGGGCTGGACCTTGATTGCGTTTGGCTCGATCCTTTACTTCGCGATCTATGCGTGGAGACGTTTTTCGGAAGACGGGAAGTATTGGACGAACGCAACCCTCTGGGGGCTGGCGGCTGTCGCGCTGGTGCTGACGGTGATCTGTCACACCCGCATCAGTTCTCGCATCGGGAAGATGTACCTCTGGTCGAACGCAATACTCATTTTGCAGAGCGGAGCGTTTTATGGGCTTGGCTACTCGTTCCTGGCCATTTTGGGGCCAAGGCTCGTTCACGACGTGACGGCCTTCACATTTTATATCACTCACGACGTCAATCGGCACGGCGGGCATCCGCAGAACCTCCTCTACAAGATGGCGAGTAAACTGGGGCTCGGCGTCTTCTGGGTCTGCCCCGCGATCGCCATTCTGTTGACATGGGCCATCGACCGCTTCGCTCAACCGGTTGCCGACGTGCTGCTGGCACCCACCGGATTCAATCTCCCATACGCCGCCAGCTTTCTCGTCGTCGGCTACCTCGGCCTGTTGCACTACTACACCGAGGCCTTCACCTGGAAACGTGGCAGCGAGTACCGCGAATATGTGGCGATGACGGCGTAGAGTGGTCGTTGAAAATCGCGACTCGCTCCCAGATTTTGGAACCTGTGGGCAAGGTTGATTCTTCAGTCACCTTCAAACTACTCTCATCTCGTGGAGAGCGTGGCGTGATTGAGGAACGGCGTCCCGATCGTGGGTACGCACTGAAATCATGAATTACAGGGTGCGCATTCCTGGCAGCCGACACGCTCGCAGACTGGTCAGTCTGCTGGTGCTGATCGCGTTGTTGGCGGCTCATGTCCCAATTCCGATCCCGACGCTCGCTCCCGGTAAGGATCATTCCGCCCGCTTCCCTTGCGAGAACCGCCCCTGCGGCTGCATGTCGGCCGAGCAATGCTGGAGTCATTGCTGCTGCTGCACCAATGCCGAAAAACTGGCTTGGGCCCGAGAGAACGGTGTGACACCGCCTGCATTTGTCGTAGCCGCGGCCGAGAATGAAGCGGAACCCGAGACGCCCCGCTCATGCTGTGCTCAACGGGCCACTTGCAGTGCGGATCATGGCGATTCCGGCGGAACTACTTGTTGTGAATCGTCGAAAGACTCCGAACCTTTGGTGTCTGAAGGGCGTGACCGTGACGGCGACGAAATGAAATTCGTCATCGGCATAATTGCTCAACACTGCCAGGGTCTGTCGTCCCATTGGCTGAGCCTCCCCTGGATGGTGGCCGATTCCGAGATCCCGGTCGAGCCGAGCGTGCTCGTCGTCACAATGAACGTGGAGCAAGTCCGCGATGTGCCTGACATTGCCGATTGCCCGCCGACGCCTCCTCCCCGAGTTGAGGCCATTTCGCAGTCGTGCTGATCGTGATTTCAGCACCGATTGACTCGCAGCGCCGTTGAGCGCGCGAGTGAGTCGGCATCGTCAGCGCGCGGCGAGTTTTTGCATGTCCCGCGGGAAACGGCCCGCTCTCCACAAAGCAGGTTCTGGATCCGCAATGGGCGGCAATCGTCGCCGCGCGCGTTTCGAATAGGCATCCAACGTCTTTTTCTCTGACTGTAGAACAACATGCGTACTACTCATCAACACAATCTGCTTCATCGCCGACAGCGCGGTTTCACGCTGATCGAATTGCTGGTCGTGATCGCCATCATCGCGATCTTGATCGCGCTGCTCCTCCCTGCCGTGCAGCAGGCTCGCGAGGCGGCGCGGCGCACGCAATGTAGGAACAACCTGCATCAACTCGCTTTGGCTCTGCACAACTACGAATCGACGTTCACGGTCTTTCCGATGGCGGGGACGCGCGACGCCGACTTCTCGGTGCAGGCTCGACTGTTGCCCTATATCGAACAGGCCAATCTGCAAAACCAGCTCGACTTTTCAGAGACGGCGTTCAGCGGCGGGTACAGTGCCAAGATTCCGAACCCGTTGTTTGTCGATGCGTTTCGCACGGCGATCCCGGTCTTGCTCTGCCCCAGCGATCCCGCGCCGTCGCAGACTTCGGTCAGCGTGTCGGGCAATAGCTACGTGTACGGCGGCGTGAATTACATGGTGAGCTTCGGCAGCGCGAAGTTCACCGACAACGATTTCCGTTGGCCGACCGACGGTGTGGTTTTCGAGCACTCCAGCGTCGGTTTTCGCGACTTTACCGACGGGACGTCGAGCACGGTCGTCATGAGCGAGACCGTACGCAGCGTCGGAGACGACATGATGCTCCCCTCGGGGGTCACGCCCCCTTTTCCTTATCAGTTCACGCTGAACGGTTCGTCTGGCGTCAGTTCGGGACTGAATTCCGTGCAGGGAACGCTGGCGACAGGAGGTTCGTGGACATCGTATGTCGATGCGAACGGCATGATCTCCAACCCCGATCTCGACGCCTTCTGGACAGACTTCACCAGTTGGCGCGGCGGATCAAGCCCGGCTTTGAGAGGACGTGGAACGTCCTGGGCATTTTCCGGAGCCATCAACTCGATGACGAATGGCTACCTGACTCCCAACAGCCGCACTCCCGATATCGTGACACACTGGACTGGCTACTTTGCGCCGCGGAGCTACCACGTCGGCGGTGCGAACGTTGCGATGTGCGACGGGGCGGTGCGGTTCTTGAGTGACAGCATCGACGCCGACCTGCACCGCGCATTGCACAGCTCGAACGGTCAAGAAGTCGTGGGAGAGTTTTGATGAACGGTCCGTCGATCAAACGATTGCGCCCGGTAGATTTGCGGTTCGATATCAGTGATCCGTGGACAGCGATGGTGTGGATCATCGCTGGAATGCTGTTGTCCGCGACTCTGCCCGGGTGTGGTGGACCGCATCCCGTGGCGGGTGGCACTTCCGGCATCGTCACCATCGAAGAGGAGCCCGTGCTCGACATGCAGGTCGTGGTCTACTCGGCGGTCACTCAGGAACTGATCGGATTCGGTATCACCGGGGATGATGGCCGATTCGAGCTGGTGTTGAGTGGAGCCAGCGGCCCTGTGACTCTTGAACCGGGCAGATATGCCGCAACGCTCGAGTCGGTCGGAGCGCCGATCGAACTGCCGCCCGAGTATCTCGATCCGCAAGCCACGCCGATTCAGTTCGACTGGCAGGGGAGCAACGAAATCGACATCGACCTGTCAGGAGTGGTCGCTCCATGAAACAACAACCACAGACCCAAGAGGGACAATCCATGCCTCGACGAATTCTGCGAATCGCCGCAACCTGCGTTCATCGGCAGGGAGATTCGTCACCTGCAATCATCGCGGTCGTCCTCCTGCTGGCGGTGGCCGGCGGGCTGATCGGCTATCTGCTGCCGCTTCAAACGGCGGACGCCGTGCGGCCAGCCACGGCAACTGCTCCAGCCGCAATGCCGGGGGCCACGACGGGTTCGCTCCCTCAACAAATGATCCAGATTGCCGCGATTCATCGCTTCGAACTCACTGCCGCCGACATGACAGAGACCGCCGAGGCCCCCAGCCTGGCGATCGACGATGCCGGTCGAGTCATTCTCGCCTTCGCAACTCAGATCGGTGAAGCGGATTGCGCCTTGTTGCTCGCCGACAGTCGTGATGGCGGTGCGACGTTCTCCGAACCACAAGCAGTGTTGTCCACCGGCATCCATACGACCGTCTCGGAGTCGCGAGGCCGGAGGATCGAACGCCGAACTCGCATGCTGCCCCACATCGCGACATGGCAGGATCGGTTGTTTCTCAGTTGGGTGTCGGCAGGTGAAGCGCGCGAAGATGTCGTGATGCAGTTCGCGGAGTCAACCAACGGCGGCGCAACTTGGAGCGGGCCGATCGATGTTCATCAGAACCGCGATGCAAGGCCCACTTTCACCGGGATGGGCGTTGGCGACGATGGAACCGTCGTCTGCAGTTGGCTCGACAACCGCAACGGCGTGCAGCAACCCTTCGCCGCTTTGCGTCGTGCGGAGGAGGCTGAGTTCGCATCGGAACTGATGGTCTACGCAGGGACGGAAGAAGCAGGGATCTGTCCATGCTGTCCCACGAACGCGTTTGTCTCAGGCGATGATGTTCTAGTGGCGTTTCGCGGCAACGAGGCAGGCTTCCGCGATATGTGGATCGCGCGACTTGATACCGAGTCGAACGCCTTCGCTGCTCCCGAGTGTGTAATCGATCCGACATGGGAATTCCCCGGCTGTCCACACGACGGTCCCTCGATGGCGCGCACGCCGTCGGGACTGCACCTCGCATGGATGGACGCTCACACGGGCCTGGAACGCGTCTATCTGACCACGATGCCATCGGAACATCCTGATGGCGAAAGCAGGGGAGAAGCAGTTGCCTTTCCCGCAGAGGATGACATCACTCAAGGCCATCCGCAGATCGTGGCCGATGGGGCGCGACTGCACATCGTGTGGGATCAAAGCCTCCCGAACACGCATGAGACGCCTCAAGACGACGCAGCCGATGAAGCAAGTGTTGATACAACTGCCCATGGACACGGCGTCGAGGCCGACGGTGCAGGTAGAGCGATCTACCATGCCTATTCCGATGACGGAGGAGCGAGTTTTTCGACTCCGACCCCGCTTGCCCCTCAGCCGGGGAGTTTTCAGTCTCGTCCTCAGGTCGCGGTTGGTCCCGATCACTCCGTGTACGTGGCCTGGATGGAACTGAGCGATGAGGGCAAAGTCGTCGTGTTGGCGAGACTGCTGGACGATGAAGTCCATGTTCCTCAACTGGCTGCCGAGGGGCGCGATTGATGACGCGGCAAGAGATGCATGAACATTCAGACGCCAGTGGAACACCGTCGCGTCGGAACGCCATGATTGTGGTGGTCTCGATTGCCGTCTTTGCTTTTGCAATTGTCGGCGGCAGATGGCTGCGCAACGGCACCGAATCTGAAAACGTCGACAACGGCGAGACCAGTGCGCTGTCGGAGCATCACGCACAGGGGAGGCTCCTCTACACGACCTACTGCCTCAAATGCCACGGACCGGAAGGGCATGGTGATCCCGATGCAGTCGAACGTCTCACGCCCCCGCCGCGAGACTTTGCCGGATCGGATTGGCGGTTCCCGAGGACGGCCGAGTCCGTTGAGACCGTGATTCGAGACGGCATCGCAGGCACCGCGATGCCGGCGAGTGGCACGCAGTTCAACGACCAGCAGATCACCGAGCTTCGCGACTACGTCCTGCAACTCGCGAATCAGAACGGCGGAGAGTCACCCGAGGTCACGGAGCCCGATCGCTGGTCGGCTGTGGGATTCTCCGGGTTCACGTCGCTTCGAAACGCGCCCCGATTGGCTGTCGAGCGCACCGACGGCACCGAAGTGGAACTTGCCGACTTCTCCGGGAAGATCGTGCTGGTGAACTTCTGGGGAACGACCTGCGTCCATTGCCTCAGCGAGATGCCCAACCTGAAAAGCCTGGCAGACGAACTCGCGGATCAAGGACTCGTTGTCCTCAGCGTGTGTGCCGACGAGAGCGACGCCACGCTTGTCTCGGAGACGGCGATCGAGTTTGCTCCGGGAATCGATGTCTTCTTCGATGTCACGGGGTTGGCAGCGCAGCGATACGAAGTGCAGGCCTTGCCGACATTTTGGTTGATCGACCGTCACGGCCAGGCGCTGGCCCGTCGCACGGGCGCTGTCGACTGGACGTCGCCGGAGATCAAGTCGTTGATCGTCGAACTGCTTGATGAAGATTGAGTCGCTGCTGATTGCGTCGACCTCTGTTCATCACCTACGCATCCACACTCGTGCCGCCCATGTTGATGCGCTCCTGATGCCTTGCCAGGGCCGCGGCCACGAAACCGTCGAACAACGGATGGGGCGTATGCGGTTTCGACTTGAACTCGGGGTGGTACTGCACCGCCACGAACCAGGGATGATCCGGGATCTCGACCACTTCGACGAGGTGGCCATTCGGGCTTGTCC
The DNA here is from genome assembly GCA_942492405.1 of uncultured Planctomycetaceae bacterium. Taxonomy (GTDB): domain Bacteria; phylum Planctomycetota; class Planctomycetia; order Planctomycetales; family Planctomycetaceae; genus JANNSB01. The sequence continues at coordinate 31,606 of CALOES010000038.1, read as the reverse complement.
CCACGGGCAGCATCCCATGTTGCACGAATTGTGAACGGTATTCGGGATTGAACTCGTAGCGGTGCCGATGACGTTCGGAAATCTCCGACTGACCGTAGGCGGCGAGCGATTTGCTCCCTTCAGCAAGGACGCAGGCCTGTGCACCGAGACGCATCGTCCCCCCCTTGTCGGTGACGTCTTTCTGCTCTTCGAGCATACAGATCACCGGATGGGGCGTATCGACGGCGAACTCGGTGCTGTTGGCGTCCTTCAGTCCGATCACGTTGCGGGCAAATTCAACCACCGCGCACTGCATCCCCAGGCAGATGCCGAAGAAGGGGATCTCGCACTGGCGGGCATATTCGATCGCCTTGATCTTCCCTTCGATGCCGCGATAGCCGAAGCCACCGGGAACGAGCAAGCCATCGATTGAACCGAGCACATGGGCCGGGTCGTTGTGTTCGAGTTCCTCGGCTTCGATTCGTTTGACGATCACCCGAGTGAGATTCTCAAAGCCGGCATGATCGAGTGATTCGTAAATCGACTTGTAGGCATCGCGGTGTTCGATGTACTTGCCGACGACGGCGATCTGCACTTCATGCTGTGGATTGCGAATGCGATGCAGCAGCGACTTCCAGTCATCGAGTTGCAGGTCGCCGGCTTGCAGGTTGAGCTTATCGCAGATCAAGCGGTCGATCTTGTTGTCTGCCAGACCGACGGGGACTTCGTAGATGGAAAACTCCTTGTCCATCTCCTCGATGACGGCACCTTTCTCGACGTTACAGAACAGCGCGATCTTTTCGCAGTTCTCACGCCCCAGAGGTCTCTCGGTACGCACGACGAGAATGTCGGGCTGAATACCGATCTGCCGAAGCTGCCCAACGCTGTGTTGCGTCGGTTTCGTCTTCGCCTCGCGTGCCGCCTTGAGGTAGGGAACCAGAGTCAGATGGATGAACAAACAGTTCTGCCGGCCGATGTCGAGCGGAATTTGTCTGATCGCTTCGAGGAAGGGCAAGCCTTCAATGTCGCCCACCGTGCCGCCGAGTTCGGTGATGACGACATCGACATCGGGCTCCGCCAAGTCGAGAATAGCGGCCTTGATCTCATCGGTGACGTGCGGAACGACTTGGACCGTTCCACCCAGATATTCGCCGCGACGCTCCTTGGCGATGACGGATGAGTAGATTCGACCAGTCGTATAGTTCGACTTCTTTGAGAGAACGCTGTTGGTAAAGCGTTCGTAGTGACCCAGATCGAGATCGGTCTCGGCTCCATCGTCGAGGACGTAGACTTCGCCGTGTTGATAGGGGCTCATCGTCCCCGGATCGACGTTGATGTAGGGGTCGAGCTTCTGCATGCGGACCTTCAGCCCACGACGTTCGAGCAAAAGTCCGACGGATGCAGATGTCAGCCCCTTTCCCAAGGAACTGACAACGCCACCGGTAACGAAGATATGCTTGGCCATTTTCAGGGGTCAGGTGTCAGGAAATCGGGAGTCAAACGGCAATCCAAGTGCGACTAATGCCATCGTACTCGAACTCTGCTTGATGCTTCGCATCGTCGACCGACGAATGCCACGTGTCCGTAATAGTCTTCCAATCTTCATCGCATCCGTACAGGTAATACGCCTGTTCTTGCTGAATTGAAGCAAATCATCAAACCAGCCATGGCTCCCATTGCCTGACCGGCAACGATTTGCTTGCAGGCACCTGTGAATCGGTGTCGCTCGTCTATCGGCAAGCAGCACACCAATTGCTCGTCGCCGCAGACTTTTGGCCTCGCTTGCATGATACACGACCGACGTCAATTCTATTGACCCCTGACCCCTGACTCCTGACTCCTGCTCTGCCGTTCAACGAAGCGAGCATAGTCGTCGGCTGTATCAATTCCAATGCTGCGGTGACGCACGATCGCGACTTGGATGGCGGCTCCACATTCCAAGGCTCGCAACTGCTCCAGACTCTCCAGTCTCTCCAGTCGAGAGGCCGGCATTTGAGAGAATGCCACGAGAAAATCACGGCGATAAGCGTAGATTCCCAAATGCAGGAGCCACGGAGACTCGGTATACCCCGCGTCCGCATCTTCTCCGCCGAACAGCACTTCGGCAGGAACATCGCGAGAGAACGGCACCGGCAGTCGGCTGAAATAGAGGGCACGGCCATCCACCGTCCGGACGACTTTCACGCACGAGCGATCGTTCAGGGTCGCCAGCGACATGATTGGCGTTGCCAGCGTCGCCATCTCGACTTGCGGATGTTCTCGCAGCGCCTTCACGACGCGATCGATCATCGCCGGATCGAGTTCCGGCTCATCCCCTTGAATATTCACCACGACGTCTGCATCAGAGAGCGATTTCTGCACGACTTCGGCAATGCGATCGGTGCCGCAGACGTGTTCGCCCGTCATTTCGACGCGGGCGCCGAAACCTCGGCACACATCGGCGATTTCCTGGCTATCTGTGGCGATAATGACGTGATCGAGCGACGAACTTCGCTTCGCGGCGTCCCAGGCATACCAGATGAGGGGTTTGCCGGTCTCCGTCAGCAGCATTTTCCCAGGGAGGCGCGAAGAGGCGATCCTCGCTGGGATGATTCCATATGTGGCCATACGCAGGGTTTTCGGTTTGGGGGGAGCGCTACTCAGCCAGCCTCTGTTGCCAGAGCTGGAGTTGTTCGGCGACCCGCGACCGACCGCCGGAACCATAACTGATCAGGGCTTCACATGCATGTGTCGCCCCCAGAATGCGGAAAACCCCATTCTCTGCCTGTGGACAGACCCGTTGAATCTCCTGCAATGTGAGATCCGCCAGACGGCAGCCGCGTTGCTCGCACTCCGAAACCAGTTTGCCGACGATCTCGTGGCCGCTCCGCATCGGCACCCCCTTTTGAATGAGGTATTCCATGAGGGCGGTGGCATCGAGAAAACCATCTTCCAGTCGAGCGGCAATGCGTTCGCGGTTGAGTTCGGCCCGATAAACGACGGCTGCCGCCAGCTTGAGCGAAGCCGCGATCGTGTCGTGGGCCTCGAAGGCCGCCAGCTTGTCTTCCTGCAAATCGCGGTTGTAGGCCATCGGCAGCCCCTTCAGCAGCATCTGCAATCGCGAGACCGACGAAGTGACTCGAGCCGTCTTGCCACGAATGAGTTCCAGCACATCGGGATTCCGCTTTTGCGGCATGATGGATGACCCCGTCGTATAAGCATCAGGGAGTTTGAGGAACCCGAACTCGGTCGTGTTCCACAGAATCCATTCCTCGGCCCAGGTACTGAGGTGCAGGGCGATGAATGACAGAGTCGAAACGAACTCCAGCAAGTAATCGCGATCGCTCGACACATCGAGGCTGTTGGCCGCGACACTTTCGAAGCCGAGAAGTTTCGCGGTGATGTTGCGGTCGATGGGCAATGTCGATCCCGCGAGAGCGGCTGCTCCTAGAGGTGAGACGTTCACCCGTTTGCGACAATCCGCCAGACGTTCACGATCCCGTTGAAACTTCTCGCAGTAAGCGAGCCAGTAGTGCGTGGCCGACACGGGTTGGGCGCGTTGCAGATGCGTGTAGCCCGGCAGAACGACATCGAGATCGTTCTCCCCGCGTGAAACGAACGCCCGCTGCAACTCCACCAGCAACGCATCGACTTCATCAATCGCATGGCGGACGTAGAGCTTAATGTCGGTCGAAACCTGATCGTTCCGCGAGCGTCCCGTGTGCAGCTTCCTCCCGACATCGCCGAGCCTCTCGATGAGGGCCGACTCGATGTGCATGTGAATGTCTTCGAGTTCGGTGCGGTACGTCATTTTCCCATCAGCAATCTCCTGGCCGATGGCGCTCAAAGTCTGAACGATCTGATCGCGCTCCTTGGCGGTCAACAGTCCCACCTCAGCCAGCATATGGGCATGGGCCTGTGAACCTTGAACATCAAACGGGGCCAATCGGGCGTCGAACGAGATCGACTCCGTAAAGACCTCAACGTCTTTGGCCGTCGGCTCGCTAAATCGGCCGCCCCAAGGTTTGGTGGACATGTCTGTTGCTGTTGGCAAAAGGGTGCGTGGTGTATCGTGAACGTATGGTAACCCGACGCGTGAGCGAGGGAAGTATGGTAACCCGACGCGTGAGCGAGGGCGTCGTGAAATTTGACTGAGAATAAGGAACACCCTTGATTGCGGATGCGGATTTCATCCACCAGATACGGCCGACAACGATGCAGGTCGTTCTCCGCAAGCCGGGCTGCATTCCAATTCGGCCATCTTTTCTCACGCCTCCCTCGCTCACGCTTCGGGTTACTATGATTAGGCGATTGCACTCAACTTAACATCAACATGCCCACGCTCACCGACTCCCTCTTCATCCGCCTCCATCCTGCCGACAACGTCGTCATTGCCCGGCAACCGGCTCGCCAGGGGGATGTTTACACTCCCGCCGACTCCAACGTCGGAAATGTGACCGTCTCCCAAGCGATTGCCTTCGGCCACAAGATGGCCATTGGCGTGATTCGCGAGGGGGAGCCAGTGCTGAAGTATGGGCAACTCATCGGCACCGCCGCCACGAACATTCAGCCGGGCGAATGGGTCCACACGCACAACGTGCAACGTGGGGATCGCAGTCAGGAGTATGAGTTCGCGACGGCGGTTCCGCCTGCTCCGACACCGATCGAGGGGCGGACGTTCATGGGATTCCGCCGACCGGATGGCAGGGCTGCCACTCGCAACTACATCGGCATCATCAGCACCGTCAACTGTTCGGCCACGTCGTCGAAATACATCGCTCAAGAGTTCGACGAGGCGGTGCTGGCCGAGTTCCCCAACGTCGACGGCATCGTGCCATTGGTCCATAAGGGAGGTTGTGCGATCGAGTACGGCGGCAGCGACCACATGCAGCTCGCACGCACGATGGCGGGGTTCGCGAATCATCCCAACATCGGGGCGTATCTGATCGTGGGATTGGGCTGCGAGTCGTCGCAGGCTTCGTTTCTGACCGATCGCTTCAATCTGCTCACGCTCGATGGACTGCCATCAGGTAACGGAGCCGTACCCCATCGGCCGATCGTGATGAACATTCAAGACGAAGGAGGCGTCGCAAAGACCGTCCGCAAGGGAGTGGATCTCTTGAAGGAGATGCTCCCTGCGGTGAATCAGGCGACGCGAGTCCCCATCCCGGTGTCGGAATTGATCGTCGGCCTCGAATGCGGCGGCAGCGATGGAAACAGCGGCGTGACTGCCAATCCGGCATTGGGTTACGCCAGCGATCTGATCGTCGCCTGCGGCGGGACGGCCATCCTTTCGGAAGTTCCCGAGATCATCGGCGGCGAACATCTCCTCACGCGGCGAGCTGTCTCACGTGAAGTGGGCGAGAAGCTGCTGGAGCGCATTCGCTGGTGGGAAGAGTACGTCGCCCTCTTCGGCGGGCGGATCGACAACAACCCCTCCGTCGGCAACAAAGCCGGCGGACTGACAACGATCTACGAGAAATCGCTCGGTGCCATCGCCAAGGGAGGCACGACCGCTTTGCGTGCCGTCTACGAATATGCCGAGACGGTGACCGAGAAAGGTTTCGTTGTGATGGACACCCCCGGCTTCGACCCGCCATCGGTGACAGGCATGGTGGCCGGCGGGGCAAATGTCGTCGTCTTCACCACCGGCCGCGGCAGTTGCTACGGCTGCAAACCAGTACCGACGATCAAGGTGGCCACGAACACGCCGATGTATCAGCGAATGATCGACGACATGGACATCGACGCCGGCCGCATCCTCGATGGATCGACAGTCGAAGAAGTGGGCCGCGAGATCTTCGAATCGATCATCGCCACCGCCAGCGGCGAGCCGACAAAGAGCGAAGCGCAGGGCATCGGGGATGAAGAGTTCTGCCCGTGGACGCCGGGGCCGATTACGTGATACCCTAACAACACACCGAGTCAGCCCAACCATACTGACAAGACATGGAGCTCAACATGCGACTTCTCCTGATTGTGACAACGCTGTTGTTTGCGGGACGCGTGGGGAGTGCCGACGACTCACTTCAGGATCTCATCGCTGCACTGGAGCGGGAGGAAGCGCACTATGCGACTCCGCAATTGGAAATCTTCAATGTGTACTTACTCGCCGAGGACGCCGAGGTGGGGTTTGATCCCAATGCACAAGAGACGCTTCAACGCGACAAGCTATTGTCGTTCACCGTTCAGCGCGACCAGTTCCGCGCGGACCATACAACTGTTTCACATTCGCTGCTCGAAGACAGCACCTCGGAGGTGATCGAATGCTTTGATGGGCAGGCTCATCGCTACTTCTGGCAGCACGGCTCGACGAATGCTGACACCGACGAAGAAGTGCGCTCTGGGGGCGGTGGGATGGTCTCTGACGAGAGGCCAAGCCTGTCGAATCTCGTCCGTCCGCACATGTTCCTGCTGGAATCCGGCGCGCCGCGAGTGCCGCTATCGACGTACCTGAAGGGGACCGAGGCGGTCCTCGCTCACCCGAGTCCCGGTGCGTCGGTGAGTTCCGCGATCGAGATTGTGGATCTGGGGTCAGACGAGTTCGAAGGCATGAAATGCCGTCGCATCCGAATTGAGTCATTCTCCGGTGAGTCTCCACACGGTGCCTGGGAACTCTGGCTGGCAGAGGAGCGAAACCTCATTCCCGTGCATCGGCTCGGTTACAACTATCTCGAGTCAACCGAAATCCCCGCCGGTGAATCGACGGTCGTGGAGTGGCAGGAAATTCGCCCGGGGGTCTGGTTTCCGAAGCAGGCCCAGATGCAGCGAAACGACCCAGAAGCCGTAAGAGAGGGTCGTCGACATGTGCGGTGGCGTGAGGAGTATGTCGTACAGCACGTGTTTCTGCAGCCGGAGATATCAGAGACGACTTTCACGGAACTGGAATTCCCACCGGGCACGCGAGTGCGAGTATTGGAGAACGACCAGGTCGTCGAAGACAGTATCGTGCCGCCCTGACTGCAGATCGATCGGGCTGGCCCACACACCGCGAGCGGCAGCGTGGCTGGTGCGCAGTTGTCTGCACTTCGCGATCTACGATCATGGCCCCAGCCGAGCGATGTGGCCGATTACGTGAGAGGAATGATTCCGCTCGGCACCCAGAGATGATAAATAAGGCCTTCGTGGCTGACGAAAGTGTTGCCGTGGTCTTTTCTCTGAATGACTTCTATCGCTTTGCAGCATCCCGCGCTCGGCCGAACTGGGGCAGGCGGATTCAGTATTGGCTGATACGACGCTTCGTGCACAAGTCGCTTTCGTTGGATTCGCGGGAAACACGAGAGTTCTTCCAGCGCTGTCTCACCGTGATTGATTCGATGACGCCCGGCGAGCGCGAAACTCCGGCGTCGGTTCAATTCAATGCCAGCCGCCAGGAACGCATCGCAACCGGCAGCGGCACATCACCATCCGCAGTGCGGGACGTCATTCGAAGAAGTGGGCCGCGAGATCTTCGAGTCGATCATCGCGACCGCCAGCGGCGAGCCAACAAAGAGCGAAGCGCAAGGCATTGGGGATGAGGAGTTCTGCCCGTGGACCCCGGGGCCGATTACGTGATGGGATGCATCGCTACATGTCCGAAATCAAATTGATCATTCCACACCCACGGCCGCGATTGTTGTCGGATCCGTACCACGATCACGGCCCCGAACATCTCGCATTGCTGCTTGAAAAGTCAGATGACGAATTCAATTGGCAGGACTTTCAGTGCCTTCTCGGGCCATTCGTACCCTCTGGCACGTACGAAGAGTCCGTCTACTTTCTACCGCTCGCCTTCGACTACATCTTGGCCAACGAGGACGAGGCGCTCGATCTGGTAACTTCGCTCGTCTGGTTTGCGTCCGAGTATTCTGCTCAACTAGAAAGCGATGATGCGCTCGACGCCGTGCGTGCAAAACTGTTCCAGTGCCTTGATTTCTGGATCAGTGACTTCGTCGTTAACCACGTCGATCACATTGCATGCCGCGCCAAAGGTTGGGGACTGAAGTACTTCGACCATGTCCGCAACTCTGAACTCCTGATGGAGGCTCTAGGTGATCTGATTCGCTTCAAGACTCATGCCGATTTGACGTATTCTTTCTTCGACGATCTGGCCTCCGCCGATTTCTCGGCAGTCAAGTCCGCGTGGTTCCTGGAGCTGGCCCGCGCTCACGCTTCCAAGGACGTGTTCCGGCCGCCGAAGCGACGGGAGATTAAGCACTACCTCGAAAACAAGCATCTGATCTTCAGGCATGCGGCGATCGTTCGTGAGTCGCTCGCCAACTACGATCCGTCGGCAACATACTGGCTTGATACGTTCCTGCTGCTCGGCGTTTCCGGTGGTGAGTCCATGTAAGCAAACACTCATGCCGCGAAGCGTCGAGACTCGGGCGCAATGTGATCAGAGGATCTCGCGGCGAACGTATTTACTCCCTGTTGTCAAAGCGTGACTGCCATTCGGCGGGATCACGATGGGCATGAAAGACAGCGATGACATCGACGACATCCGCGGGTGGCCCGGACAGTCTGGCCGGGTCGCTTAGCGACAAGAAGCCTGGTCATCGGCTCACATCGAACAAAGTGCCTCTTTTTCTCGGCACTCCGCAAGTGGTATTCTGATGGGAAGTCCACCGGCACCCCAGGAGCTGACATGGCGATCAATATCGAAGCGTTGGGAATCGACCGTCTCAGTGTGCGTGAGCGGTTGGAGTTGATCGACAATATTTGGGAGAGCCTCCCGGACGAGGTCAACGCGGACGAATTGCCTGACTGGCATCGAGCTGAATTGTCAAGACGACGTGCGGCAGCTGACGCGTCACCAGGAGCAGGCCAACCGTGGCGAGTGGCTTTAGAGCGGTTCGAGAAGTCGTGAGCCTGCCCGTCATCCTTCGGTCCGAATGACGGGACTCGCCGGGGCCAAGTGAGTTATGTGGACGACCTTCAGGTCTCGGTCTTCGGCTGCTTGTCGGGGTGCAGGTAGATGAAGCACTTGCCGAGGCGGCCGTCGTAGTTGCCGGCGGAGATTCGCAAGAGGCCGGGAGTGTGCTTCGAGGCTTGAATCGCTGCTTGCGTCGCCTGCACGATCTCGTCGAGAGTGCGACCGTTGATGATGATCTCCATCACCGAGCCGACGCCGTGTGGAAGTTGTGATTCGGCACGTGGATCATCGACCAGCAGCGGGCAGTACTTCTCGAACGTACTTGCGAACATGAATTTGTACTTGCTGCCGGCTTTCGATCCGCTCCCCGCGATCCCTCCCGGAAACGGCATGATGACGCCCGGACATTTGCGAACGGCTTCGACGCCCGCCTCGGCGGCAGCGAGTGCGGCATCTGCGTTCTCTCCGAAATACCACAGATTGCCACCCATCAGACCATCCGCGAATCCCAAACGGCGGTCGAGTACGAACTCTCCTCCGAGTGTGGGAATCCACCACATCTTGCGGCCGTGTCGCTCGATCCGCTGTTGAAATCCATCACCAAAGAAGGCGATCTTTCTGCCCAGACGGAAATAGTCCTCGGAGTCGATCAGATTGAAACACGCAGTCGTCGGACAGGTGAGCACGTTCTGGCTGATGCGCACCAGAGCCGCCTGCTCCAGTGCCTTGATTCGGTCTTTGCGAAAACGCGGCACATGCAACTGGATGATGGCTCCCGGTCGACCATCGGGAGTGGGGAACGATTCGTCTTCACCGGGACCGACGAAGCGATCAACACCCGCCTCGCAGTCACAGAGGATCGTGCTGGATGCATTGCCCGTTACCGCGGCTACAGCGTGTGCCAACCAATTGCGGTCGCGCGCGGTAACGAGAAACTCGACGTACAGACTGCGAAACGCTTCGGCGTATGTGTCGTCGATTACGGCAGGCATCGTCAGACCAGCTCTTAACGTTTTCTCTCGTGCGAACTACTGTCGCCCTCGGCCATCGTACACCGCGCTTTCGGTGACGACGATATCCATAAAGACGTCGTGCGGGCTGACGATGAGTTCGTCGAACAACTGACACTCATAACAGAGTCCAATGAGAACGCAATCGGGTCGCACACGCGCCAGCAGGCGATCGTAATAACCTTGACCATTCCCCATGCGTCCCCCATCTCGACTGAATCCGACGCCGGGAACGATCACGACGTCGAGTTCCTCGGGCTGAACTTCCTTGCCCGATTCGCCCCAGCGTTCGCGTGGCGGTTCGAGAATCTTCCACTTGCCCACGACCAGTTCTTCGAACGATTCCAGTAACCACAGACCCAGCCTGTTGGCTCCAAAGTCGTCTACGGTGCAGTAGGGGACAACGATCCGCTGATCGCTCGCCAATGCCTCCGGCAAAGCGTGTCGGGTTCGCAACTCCGAACGACAGTCGAGATACCACAACACGGTTCGTGCGGACTGATATTGAGGCAACCGCACCAGCGATTCCAGCGCGCGAGCGCTGACCTGATCCTTATCAGACTGAGCATTGCGAGCGTCGTAAGCCCGACGCCGCATCGCACCTTTAGCATCCAGTTTTTCTGTCGACATTTCACTCACTGCAAAGCTCCAGGGAAAACGGTGCCCAGTTATGGCCGCACATCCCGTCTCCGTCAATGGTAGACGCATTTCAGGTCGACCGCGACGTGCTGGGGCCGTGAACAATCAACGCAATGGACAACCTCCTCGAACACCTGCCACACTGCCGGAACAGATCAACTCTCATCTACGATGGGGTAAACCGTGAGCACCACGAGATCGCGAGTCTTTGCCGTGACGCTCTTCGCGATGGCCTGCCTCCTGCTGCCGTGCTGTCTCTTCCTGTGGCACATGTCCACGCGGCGGCACACTCGGTACGAGATCTACCAAAGCGGGATTCCGTTTGAAGGTGGGCTCACCGTCTCTGCAGCCGGCGATCGTGTCTACTTTTCGTCGCCCGCATCGCGGCAAGGGGACATCTATTTCTTCTCGCCAGAATCGATGTCGGTCGACCGTTTCACAGGCACTGCCGAATGCGACATCATGCCTGTTGTGGCTCCAGACGGAAGCCGACTGGCCTACTGCCGAGAGTACCTCAACCACGCAGAAGTGATGGTCGTCGATGTCGCAACCGGCGAGTCACGATTACTTGCCAGTGATTATCCATTCAATTACCCCACGGCCTTCACTCACGACGGCCAGAAGCTGCTCGTGTTCCAATACGCGTCAGGAACGAGCCGGCGAAATGTGCTGATCGACCTCGAGGCGAATCATGAAGTCGTCCTTCCCAACTCTTCATACATCGACATCGCACGATCTGATCCCGAAAGCATCGTCGGCGTCACCACTCATTCCGATGGTCTGGAATGGGTTGCCGAATGGAATCTCAACGGCACCCTCGTGCGGTGGATCACACAAGGCGATCGCATTGAACCTGTTGTCGATTCGCCAGAACTGTTGATCAAACGCGGCTCACAATGGCATCTCGCGTCAATCGACGGCGAGCGACAGCTCCCGATCACCGGCGAACGCATCTTCATTGCGAAGGTGGGAGACGTCGTCGCTTTTTGGAGTCTCTCCGACAATACTCTCGGCAGCTACAATGTCGCGACCTATGCACTCACCGTCCAGGACGCTCCCGAAGCCCGACAATCCAGGGTGAGCGGCATTGCGGCCTCCGAAGGATTGATCCTTTTTCAACTCTTCAACTGGAACCGCCGGGAGGGCGGGTTGCATCAATTCGACCTCGAGACGTGTGAACTGGTTCCGCTCGTCAACACCGACGACGCGCGGGTGATTCAGCCGGCACCAGCGCCGGACGAATCTGACGGAGGTTGAACGCAGGCACCCGATTCCGTCACGTGAACGTACACCAGTACCAATGTCCTCCCAATGGTCTGGCTGATCGCATGTCGCCGCCGAACAGCTTCTTCACGTGTTGAAGCGCCGGATCGCCGAAGTTTGACAGGTCGGAATTGAACTCGCGTGCCTTGAGGACTTCGCCGGAAGGGTCGTAGACGATCGCTTCCCAGTTATCGAGAAGGCTCCCCGGCTGGACGAACGCAACCCGAAGCGGCGGTCCCGGTTCGATGTGACAGTCGAACTCGCGCTCGAAGTCGACCTTGCGCTCTGGGTCGGCTTCGATCTCGCGGACGGCGGCTTCGTACCAGTCCAGAAACGTCGCACGCCGCCAGGCGATCGCCGATGCCAAAATGACAAATACGATCATCAAGGCGATCGGCCATGCGAGTCGTCTGTGGACGATCATTGGTTGGGCCCTCGCCTGCGGCGAACCCAGTACCATGACACTGGACCGATCGCAATCATTGTCGCTCCAAGGAGTATCAAGCAAATGGCGACATTATCAAACACTGGAACGATATCAAGTTGGATCCTTGCGACGTAGAGGGCATGTGAGAGCGTGAGACTGACCAATCCCACGGCGATCGCCAAACCGCCGAACATCCAACACCGGCGATGAGAATCACGCGACTTGCCAAGACGCCCCAAAGTAGACCACTTCCCGTCTTGGGCAGATTGAGCCGAGCGCGGAGACTGAGAGTGGTTTGCTATCACTGAATCAACTCACAATTTCAACTCATCCCGCAACTGCTGCAGGAGTTCACTCGTCTCGTGGATCTCCGTCCAACGGTCCAGGTACTCGTTGTCGAGAGATTCCCCACTGACGCTTAGGACGTTCACGACGTCGTCCAGATCCTTGCGGCGTCTCCAGCGAAGTTTTTTGGATGATCACGTCTTCGGCTGTTGGTATCCAAGCATCGCAATTGATGCCAGGGATCAATCGGCGGACTCGCCGGGCGAAGCGAGACTGATGATGGTCGTCGTCCGTCAATCGGAACAATTCAATGTCGAAGTCAGTCGGAGAGTACTTGATGATGCTGCGAACGGAACCCGTGATTGTCTCGAGTTGCATCTGCCGTTGCAGGTGAAAGTCCGGCCCAAGTTTTCGAGCAATCTCAATGACTCTCGGTGAGTCGGCCTTGATGACAAAGTCGGCGTCCTTCGTTGCGCGACCTATGCCGTAGGCATTGCTGGAGAATGCACCGACAACCATATAGGGAGTGTTCGTCGCTTCCAGCACTTGGATGACTTCGGCGACGGCGGCTTCACTCGTCATCGATGAACCCCGCGTCCAGGTAGAAGCCAGCGTCATCCAGCCGTTTGCGTATCGCAAGGCGGCGCAGGAATTCCTGCTGCACTTGCTCGTCGGTGAACTCCGGATGCTCGCCACGAATGCAGGCCTTGGTCCAACGGCTCATCTCATCGAAGAGCCTCGGACCATCGAGAAACTTCTCCTCCAAGGGCGTCTGCTTCGCGCGTTCCACTTTCGACCAGAAGATCGAGTCCTGCAGGGCTTTGATGTCGGGGGCGACCGGCATGGTGGGGCGGGTAGAGTGGTTGTTGAACGTTACGATCATCCGTGAAACGCGTATCAAATGCCACTGTCGCGTCACGCAATCAACTCTTGAATCACTTCGCCGCCAAACTGGCTGAGTTGCTTGAACCGGCCGGCATGGAAGTAGGTCAGGCGGTTGTCATCCAGACCGAGCAGGCGGAGCAGCGTGACGTGGAAGTCGCGTATGGGATGAGCGCACTCGACCGCGCCCGCACCCAGTTCATCGGTCGCGCCGACGATGGTTCCCTTCTGGACGCCCCCGCCCGCGAGCAACATCGTCATGGCATCGGCATTGTGGCCGCGTCCCAAAGAGAAGACGCCGCCGCGTTTGTTATTGTCGGGAGTGCGGCCGAACTCTCCGGTCCAGATGACGAGCGTGTCCTCGAGCATGCCCCGCGCCTTCAAGTCCTTAATAAGAGCCGCCATCGGCTTGTCGACACTCTTGATGCGGGCTGTGTGTCCTCGTTCGAGGTAGTCGTGACTGTCCCACCCGCCACTGAAGATCTGCACGAAGCGCACGCCACTCTCGACGAGTCGCCGCGCCAACAGGCATTGGCGACCGAAGGGGGCGGTGTCTGAGTCATTTAACCCATACATGTCGTGAATGTGTTCCGGTTCGCCTGCCAGGTCGATGACATCGGGAACTTCCATCTGCATGCGATACGCAAGTTCGTACGTCTCCATACGAGCCGCCAGATCACGATGCTCGGGATGCAGTTCCTGGTGTTGGTCGTTGAGGAAATGGAGCTCATCGAGGAAGCGTCGCTGGTGGTCTCGCGACCGGTAGGACTGGGCTTCGAGATCGAGAATCGGCGAGCCTTCCGGACGCAGTCGTGTTCCCTGGTAGTGAGCGGGCAAAAAGCCGTTCCCCCAGTTGCGCGCGCCCCCTTGCGGAAATGCCGATTCGGTCATCACGACGTACCCCGGCAGGTTCTGATTCTCTGAGCCGAGTCCGTAGGTGGCCCACGAGCCGAGTCCGGGGTCGCTCCCCAGTCGGCTGCCGGTGTTCATGTGGAACAGGGCTTCGGGATGGTTAAGCGACTCGGCCTGGCAGCCACGGTAGTTGCACAGTTCATCAGCCACATCGGGATCAGACAAGTAGTGCCATTGATCGCACATCTCGATGCCCGACTCACCCACTTGGTTGAAGCCAAAGGGACATCCCACGAAGAACTTGAAGCCGGTCTCCAGGCCACGCGTGAGACTCGACTCCGACAGATGAAGTTCGTTGAGCTTCGGCTTGGGGTCGAACGTGTCCATGTGGCCCGGCCCTCCTTCCATGAACAGCATGATGACGGCCTTGGCCTTCGCGGGCAGCATCGGCGTCTTCGGAGCCAGCGGGCCGACGGCAGGCACATCGTCGGCTTTCAACATGTCAGAAAAGGCGACCGAGCCGAGCGTGGCCCCCAGCCCATACAGGAACTGCCGGCGGGTCGCCGGATTCGAGAGCGGACGCGAACAGAGATGATGATTCATGACGACCTCAATAGACGAAATCTGTAGCGGAAGTCGTGAGACTTCCGACCGCACGACACCGACGGAACTCTCACGAGTTCCGCTACGCAGTTGGATTTGAAACTGGTTCCAATACCAATAACCTCAATAGACGAAGAGAAACTCGTTGCTGTTGAACAAGAGCAGGCACAGGTCGGCCAGCGCCCGTGTCTCGGGAGAGACATCGGCCGGCTTCGCGTCTGCGACATAGTCTTCGAAGACGGGAAGGATCTCTTCGTATTCGAAGGGCATACCCGTGAACTCCTCGACCAGCGAACGAGTGATGCGTGTCGGGTAGGTCACTGCCGTCGGTTGCACGTCGCGATGGTAGGTCTGCATTTCGGCAACGTACTCTCGCAGTCGATCGACCTCGTACGGCTGTGGTTCACGGCACAGTGCCAGTTGAAAGGCTCGTGCCACTTGATTATCGAGCGACGCCGCTTCCCGTCCGAGTCGCAGCGCGAAGGCGATGGAGCGGTCTGTCATCAGGTCGCTGTTCATCAGCGTGAATGCCTGAGGCGAGACGGCAGCCGAGTCGCGAATCTCGCAAGAGTCATTGGGAATGGGTTGATTGAAGACCTCCAGAAACGGGTCGGCCTGACCACGAACACGATAGGCGTAAATGCTGCGACGGTTGCGTTCTTCCGGAGTGCGCGAAGGTTGATACGCCGGTGCCAGCGAGAACTGAATCATTCGAGGCTGCAGGGCAACTTCCAGATTGATCTCGGGCATCACCGGCAGTCCGCCCAACTCGGGATTCAGTTCGTCGGTGATGCACAGCATGGCATCTCGCAGTTCTTCAGCCGACAGTCGGCGCGTGGGGAAGTACGCGAACAGATCGTTGTTGGGGTCGATAGTCTGGAGTTCGTCGTATCGTGCATGCTGATTCGCTTGACGGTATGTGTGCGACAGCATGATGGTGCGATGCAACTGCTTGATCGACCAGCCCCGCGTGACGAAGTCGCTGGCCAACCAGTCAAGCAGTTCGGGATGCGTCGGCTTCGAGCCATTCACTCCGAAGTTATTGGGCGTCGCGACCAGGGGCTTGCCGAAGTGATACTGCCAAACGCGATTGACGATCGCACGCGTCGTTAGAGGATTACGTTCATCCGCGATCCACTCGGCCAGCGCGAGCCGCCGACTGTCGAGTTCCTCGGGCAACCGCCAGGGTTCATCGGTTGAACCAGAGACTGGAACGGTGACGGCGCTCAACACGCCCGGAAGCACGGCATCGCCAGGAGCTTCGAGCGCGCCACCCGTCAGGATGTGTGAATCGGGTCGCCAACCCAGGTTGATGTTCTCCGGCATCCGCAGCTTGCGCGCGCCGTTCCAGGCGTAGTTGACATCGGGACCATCGTAGACGCTCTGCACCATCGGTTCGTAACGTTCGAGCGCGCGCGTCCAGATCCATTCATCCTGCTCGCGCACCTTCAGTTCGCCCTGTTCGGCATAGTCGAGTCCGACATGCCGCGGCGGTTTCTGATCATCGGGCAGATCTTGCCGAGCTTGAGGCGGGACGTACTCAAGTCCACGTTCTTCGAACCACGCGCGGGCCGCCGCCTCTTGTTTGGCTTCAATGCGCTCCCTTTCACTCGTGGCGAAGGCCAGCATGCTTTCGACGAAGGCTCGCCCGTCATCGAAGCGTTCCCGACTCTCTTCGGGGAGATACACGAGTGGCCGCTCGGCCATCTGCGTGCCGGCAAATGCAGCGTAAAAACTGTAATAGTCCCGCGTGGGGATGGGGTCGAACTTGTGATCGTGACACTTCACGCAGCGCAGCGTCGTCGCCAGAAATGTCTGACCGACCGAGTTGACGAGATCATCGAGATAGATCTGCCGCGCCTGCGGAGCCATGATCATCGCGTTGTCCCAGGGCCCCATCCGTAGAAAGCCGGTCGCCACGATCCACTCAGCTTCTTCTGCGGTGTAGTGACCGTTGGCCCGGATCTCGGCCATGCCGTGCTCATCATCATTGAGCCTGTCACGCACCGATGCGTCGGCGAGTTGATCACCCGCCAACTGTTCGACGATAAACCGGTTGTAAGGCTTGTCGGAATTGAACGATCGAATGACGTAGTCACGATAACGCCACATATTCGAGCGTTCAAAATCGTTCGCCATACCTCCGGTGTCGGAATAGCGGGCGACATCGAGCCAATGCTGTGCCCAGCGCTCGCCATATTGCGGGCTGTCGAGCAAACGATCGACCAGGTCGCTCCATGCCTGCTCCGCATCGTGGTCCCATGCCGTCAAGAACTGGTCGACTTCATCGGGTGTCGGCGGGAGTCCGATCAAATCGAATGTGGCACGGCGAATCAGAGTTCGCGGGTCGGCTTCGGGTGTAGGCTCGAACTCGGCATCATGCAGCCGTTGCTCGATAAAATGATCGACCGGTTGCACGCCTGCGGGGACTTCGATGCGCTGCACTGGCTGAAAGGCCCAGAGGTCTTCGGGTTGATAGCGTCGATAGGTCCAATCTTCCGAGGTGCCTCCGCTCGTGTGGACGATCACCCCCTCATCGGTCGTTTCGAGCGTGCGCTCCCAGGCGCGATGTTCGGCCTGAGTCGCTGCATTGGGCCAAGGCGCGCCGGCATCGATCCAACGGTGAACCAGTTCGATCTGCTCGGCACTCAGACGATCGTTCTCCTTGGGGGGCATTTCGATGCCGTCCCACATCACGGCTTGATAGAGCATGCTGGCCGACGCGTCGCCGACGACAATTGCCGGTTCACCCGATTCACCACCTGTCAGTAAGCCTTCACGGCTGGTCAGGTCCAAGGCCCCCTTGATGTCATCTTGATCGTCCCCATGACAGGCGAAACACTTGGCCGTCAAGAGGGGCAGCACGTTGAGCGTAAACTCGCGTTCTGAAAACGCGTCGTCCGCTTGCGAACAGATCGGAGCGAGGATCGTCAGGACCAGGGCAAGAGTTGCGAGTTTGTGGTTTCTCATCGATCAACGATTCTCTGAGTTCAATGAATGTGGCGGCATACTGCGATCGAGGGAGCTCCATTCTGACAAAATGACATGCGAAAGTCTTGGACGAATCAGACAACTCCTACCTGACTTTCAGGTGTGGCCCGGGTTGCGATCGACGGACGACCATCAGGGCAATGTGAGATTCTGCGAGGCCATTCCGCCTGAATCTATCGAATCCAGGCCGTTTGACGCCCCGTCACCACTTGTTAATAATCGGACGTGATGCAACTGTCCCACTCCGAGCAACGCGAACTTCAGTCCAGGTTCTTCCATCAGATGGGAGACGATCAGCAGGTCCGCCAACTGTTGGAGTATCTGCCGGGTATCTACTTCTTTCTCAAAGACCGAGAGAGCCGAATGATCGCCGCCAGTCGACTGATTCTGGACCGATTCGGTCTCGCCAGTGAAGAAGAGATTGTTGGTACGACCGACTACGACTTCTTCCCACCGCAATTGGCCGAAGGTTTCGTGCGTGACGACCAACTCGTGATCAACTCGGGCGAACCGCTACTTAACCGCGTCGAGATCTGGTACACGGAAAATCGATTGCTTGACTGGTTCGTGACGAACAAGCTGCCGGTGAGAAATCGGAAAGGCGAGATCATTGGCGTGATGGGGACGGTCCGCAGCTATGAGGGGAGCCGAGGGTCGCTGCTGCCGTACTCTCAGATCAGTCATGTCGTCGACTACATTCGTGAGCATCATCGCGATCAGCGGCGGATCACGGTGCAGGAACTTGCGAAACGCGCGGGAGTCTCGACGCGACAACTGCATCGCCGCTTTCAACAAGTTCTCGGGATGAGCGCACAGGAATTCTTGAACAAGACACGCATTCAGGCCGCCTGCGATGCCCTGCTGAATTCCAGCGAATCGATCGCGAGAATCGCAGTCGACTTCGGCTTCTGCGACCAGAGCGCCTTTACGCAACGCTTCAAAAAGCAGATCGGCCTCACTCCCCATCAATTCCGCGAACGACACGCCCCCAGACTCTGATGATAGATTTGGTTGATTTCGCGAGTCACGATATTCGCGACAAGTCCTTGGTCTGCAGCCAGGTTGGTTTCCTCCTCGATCCGTGTCTGCAATACTTGGCGGAGACGGAACCAGTCAAAGCAAGCATCGGCAATCATCAAAACGAGAGAGGCATAACGCATGAGCATCCCCACGATTGAACCAGGCAAGACACGCATCGGCTGGATCGGAACCGGAGTGATGGGCCGCAGTATGTGCGGGCATTTGATCGACAAAGGCTTCTCCGCCACGGTCTTCACGCGATCGAAGGAGAAGGCGAAAGATCTGCTCGACAAAGGAGCCACATGGGCGGCCAGTCCCAAGGCCGTCGCCGAGCAGTCGGACGTCATCTTCGCCATCGTCGGCTTTCCGAAAGATGTCCGCGAAGTCTTTCTCGGCAGCGACGGCGCACTTGCGGGTTCCAAGGCCGGCAACGTGCTGGTTGATATGACAACCAGCGAACCTTCACTGGCCGTCGAAATCTATGAATCTGCGAAAGCCAAAGGTGTACACAGCGTCGATGCCCCGGTCTCCGGCGGAGATGTCGGCGCGAAGGAAGCCCGCCTGTCGATCATGATCGGCGGCGATGCCGACGTTGTGAACGCGCTCAATCCCTGTTGGGAAGCGATGGGGAAGACGATCATTCATCAGGGGCCCGCCGGTTCAGGGCAGCACACGAAGATGGTCAATCAAATCCTTATCTCCAGCATGATGGTCGGCGTCTGCGAGGCGCTGCTCTACGGCCACAAAGCCGGTCTCGATCTCGAAACGGTCATGAAGTCCGTCTCGACCGGTGCGGCTGGAAGCTGGTCACTGTCGAATCTGGGGCCGAGAATCATGGCGAACAACTTCGATCCGGGGTTCTTCGTCGAACACTTCATCAAAGACATGGGGATCGCCCTCGCCGAAAGCCGACGGATGGGCTTGTCGATGCCAGGCCTCGCGCTCGCGGAACAACTCTATCAGTCAGTGAAAGCGAATGGATGGGGCCGCAATGGTACGCACGCCCTGATGCTGGCGCTGGCGGAGATGTCAGGTGTGGATTGGACGAAGCGATAGTCGCCTTTCGCTCCGCGAAAGTGCGGAGGCATGGCTACAGCGCGTTTGTGATGCCGAATCGAGAATGGTGAAATCAAACTCTCCATCCACCGCTACTTTCGCGGAGCGAAAGGCGACTATGCCTGACTCCACTTCGCAACTCCGCACCGTCCTCTCCAAATACTGGGGATACGACACGTTTCGCCCGTTGCAATTGGAGACGATGCAGTCGGTGCTGGCGGAACGTGATTCGCTCGTGGTGTTGCCCACGGGCGGGGGGAAGTCGCTTTGCTACCAAGCTCCGGCGATGTGCCTGGAGGGGACGGCCGTCATTGTCTCGCCCCTCATCTCGTTGATGAAGGACCAGGTCGATGCCGCCCGCGCCTGCGGCATCCCGGCCTCGCTGTTGAACAGCAGTTTGAATGTCTCCGAACGTCGCGAGGTGATGCAGGACCTGAAAGCGGGGAAGATCAAACTGCTCTATGTCGCGCCGGAGCGACTCACTCCTGAAGGACTGTTGTGCGAGCTCAGCGAGACAAAGCTGTCGTTTATCGCGATCGATGAGGCGCATTGCGTCAGTCAGTGGGGGCACGACTTTCGCCCCCATTATCGCGAGCTCCATCGGCTGCGCGAAGGGTTTCCCGATGTCGGCATGCATGCCTTCACGGCCACGGCCACCGAGCGCGTGCGGCACGATGTCATTCAGCAACTCAAATTGCGAGAGCCCGAAGTCCTCATCGGCAGTTTCGATCGACCCAACCTCACCTATCGTGCCGAAGGGAAGTCGGATGTCGTGAGCCAGATTGATGACATCATCCGTCGACACGAAGGAGAAAGCGGTATCGTCTATGCCATCACTCGCAAGGAAGTTGATCGACTGGCGGCGACACTCAAACACATGGGCCACAAGGTGAAGCCCTATCACGCCGGGTTGACTGACAAGGAACGTAAGGACAATCAGGAGAAATTCATCGACGATCGCGTCACGACGATCGTTGCCACCGTCGCGTTCGGCATGGGGATCGACAAGTCCGATGTGCGATACGTCGTGCATGCCGGCATGCCTCAGTCGCTCGAACACTATCAGCAGGAGAGCGGCCGGGCGGGTCGCGACGGCCTCGAGGCCGAGTGCTGTCTGTTCTTCGGCGGCGACGATGTGCTGATGTGGAAACACATTCTCGGCGACAAGAATGACGAGCAGTACAAGCACGCGATGGACTCGCTCAACAAGATCGCTGGCTATTGCCGAGGATCGCAGTGCAGGCATCAACTTCTGGTGAAGCATTTCGGGCAGGAACTCGAATCAGACTGCGGATCGGCGTGCGACATCTGTCTCGACGAACGCGAGGAGGTCGACGAATCGCTCACACTGGGGCAAAAGATTCTCTCGTCGGTCTATCGTCAGCAGCAGCGATTCGGCGTCGAGTACACGGCTCAAGTTCTGAAAGGTTCGCGCGAGGCCCGCATCGTGCAGAATGGGCACGAATCACTCAGCACTTGGGGGCTGATGAAGGACGAAACAAAACCGACGATCATGGACTGGATCGGTCAGCTCGTCCAACAGGGGTTCCTTGAAAAGGTGGGTGAGTACAACATCCTTAAAATCACCAGCGAGGGAGGCCGGCTGCTCAAGGGGGAAGTCGCCCCGCGATTGTTGCGCATGCGTCCCAAGGAGGCACTCAGTCGTGAACGCAGAACGCGAACACAAGTCGACCCCCATTCGTGGGAGGGCGTCGATCGCGAGTTGTTTGAAGAACTGAGGAAACTGCGAACGTCCAAGGCGAATGAGATGGGGCTGCCTCCGTACTTGGTCTTTGGCGATGCCGCTCTTCGCGACATGGCCCGTAGACGACCGAGCACGCCGGAAGGCTTTCTGAAAGTCAGCGGCGTGGGGAAAAAGAAATGCGATGACTTTGGTGATGAGTTCACCGCCGTCATTCGCGCACACTGCGAAGCGAAAGGACTGAAGATGGATGTGACGCCATCGATGACCCCGTCGCCCGTTAAGTCGACTCCCTCCGCAAAGAAGGCCGGCGGACCAAGTGCCGGCGCACTCACTGCCTTCCCGATGTTTCGCGAAGGGCTGAGCGTGGCCGACGTTTCCAGCCGAATGGCTCGTGCCGAATCAACGGTGCAGGGATACCTCAATCAGTTCCTGGAGGGCGAGAAGATCACCGATCCCTCGCCGTGGGTGCATCTGCCTCTCGTCGAACGTATCGAAAAGGCCATCGCCATCGTGGGAGGCGAAGGTGCGTTGAGGCCGATCTTCGAACAACTCGATGGAAGCGTGAGCTACGACGCGATCCACGTCGTCGTGCGGTGCTGGCGGAATCGACAGGTTGAGAACATTGAGTGACAGGGGTCAGACAATGTTGAAGAACGGGGACTCGCGATCAGCTCTCACGGAGCCGGCCTGATTGTGCTGACATGCCGCCATCATGCGTCGAAACCACCGGGATAGGGTTCCAAATGGACCAGAACGTCGCGGATGGCGGCGAACTGTTGCACGAGGCGATCTTTGACGGCATGGCCGATGCGGTGACCCTCGTCGACGGTGAGTGTCGCATCGACCTGAATGTGGACGTCGACCAGATACTCGATGCCGGTCTTGCGCACCCAGAGTTTCTCGACGGCCAGGACGCCGGGAACGGCGGAGGCCAGTTCCCGAACGCGTTGCACAATATCGGCATCGGCCTGTGGATCGAGCAGCTCGCTGGTGCTGCGCATCAGTAGTCGCACACCGCTCCAGAGAATCACCGCCACCACGACGAGGGCAGCAGCATCGTCGGCCCAGAGGTAGTCGGGTCCGGCGGCGCGCACGATGATCAATCCAATGAGTACGGCAAACGAGCAGAGGGCGTCGCTGCGATGGTCCCAGGCATTGGCAATGATGGCCATCGATCCCGTCCGTCGACCGACATCCCGTTTGTACCAGTAGAGCGATTCCTTGATCGCCGCATTCGCTCCGGCAATCCACAATGTCCAGATCGGTGGGATCGCGTGCTGCTGCGACATACGGCTGAAAGCCTCCCACCCGACGTACAAGGCCGAGGCGATAATGAGCACCGCCACGTATCCTCCGGCCACGGTTTCCAACCGCGTGTGCCCATACGGATGCTCTTCATCCGCGGGGTGCTGGGCGTACCAGAGGGCGGCCAGCGTGACGATCGATGTCAGCGTATCTCCCAGCGAATTGACTGCATCAGAAACCAGCGCGAACGAAGGCCCGACAATGCCCGCAACAAGTTTGATCACGCAGAGCGTCAGATTGATGACCAGACCCAGCAACGCCGCCCGCATCGCCTCGCGATAGATCGGACGCGGGGACGAAGGATCGTCGGTCAACGCTGCATCTCCGAAAGCGGGTGGCGACGGTCGTGAAGTGGGACAGCAGTTGTCACAAAAAACGGGAGGGGCATCATGGGGTGATGGCTTGCAGGCGTCAATCGGTGCCGCCCTGAAAGACGAAAAACGAAAATGCGAAAGTCGATGTGAAACGCGAAAGCGAACGATCGAGAATGCTGAAAACTGCTGATGCAGCGGTCTGAACTTCGTTGATACACTCTCCGGCCATCGTCGTATGTATCGCTTGATTGCTGGAAACAGTTCACAAATCTCGGAGCATTCCATGTCGCGCATGATCTGCCTGTTCGTCGTCGTTTCCAGTTGCGTGATCTCCGTCGCTCGGGCGGAGAAGGTCGATCTGTCCCCGCAGGAGCTTCGGGAGATGGCGACTCACGTCGTCACCGGGCATGTCAACATGATTTTTCAGCAAACCCTCGCGCTCGACGATTGGCAATACACTCTCTACGTGGCGGAACTGCGCATTGCGGAATGCACCAAAGGCGACGGACTTGCAGCGGGCAACCTGATGTACGCCCGCTACTGGCAGCAGCAATGGATCGGCAACGGCGATGCCCCTCCGTCGACATCGGGACATCGCGGCCTCCCGGACGAAGGGGACTTCGTTCGCGTCTATTTGTCACGAAACGCTTACGATGGTTTCGGAGACAACAGCGATGGTGGTTTCAACGTGATTGGAGCCAATGGCTTCGAATCGCGGCAGTTGACAGCCGACAACTTTCGACAGTTATTTACCGACGTCGAAGTAGCCAATCGAGCGAATCCTGGACAGTTGAGCCTGGAAAACATCGAGTCGATGCTCGGCCCGGGTGAATCGGTCAAGAGTGACCATGAGGATCTCGCGAATCTCCCCGGCGACCTGAAGACGTCGAATCTCACGTGGACGCGCTGGGACTATGGCAACGAAGTCCTGCTGACCGGCTTCGACAACGGCAGCGTGGCTTCGATCATCCGGCACGTTCGATAGAACCCATCAAACGCGTCGACGGCTCGCGAATTGACATCCAGACACTTATGGCAACCCGACCGCAGGCAACCGCGTCTGCCGCTAAGGCGGCGCGGCTCAAACTCATTCCACCGAAAAGAACCCGCCGCCGAAACCGCCGCCGCCCTGTCCACCGCCGCCGCCAAACTCACCCTGATGAATCGAGTCGCCGGTCTCGAGCTTCTGCAGCAGTGTGGCGACTTCGGTTTGGGCACTGCGAGTTTGTACCACGATGAGTACGGCGTGAGTCTCGCTGTTTGCGACCATCCGTATCTGCCCCGGAGAGTCCGCCGCGTCACCGTCCCACGTTCCGGGCCGAACGAGTTGCGGAAGTTGTAACAGCAGATCGGCGGCCTGGAGCTTGTCCATGCGATAGTATCGGGTCAGCACCTCGTTGGGATCAGGCTCGTTGCTGGGGCGCGGCCGGGAGTTTCGCAGAGCCGTCCGATAATTCTCCAGCAGGGTCAGCAGTTCCTGATGCACCTGCTCGGTCTGGCGAACCACCATGCTCCCCGGTTTCGGAAAGCTGATCGTGCCCCCCATGCCATCGATGTCCATCCAAGGACCGTCGCTCTCGCCGCCAGTTGCGTTCAAGATGGCGTTCTCCAATCCGCGTGACTCATCATCATCGCGACAGAGATCACGCACGTCGTAGATGGCTGTCTTGGTGTGCGCATGAGCGATGGCGGCCGTGGTGATCCATAACACGCCGTCCTCGATCATCCAGGTGAGATTAAGGTTGTGAAACAGCGCCGACAGCACGGTGTCGAGTTGTCGCTCATCGAGGTTCAACGTGAGTGGCTCCCGGATGCGAATTCTGTACTCTCGCAGCGATTGCATATCGAGTCGAATCGAAACGCCGGTCACTTGCGAAAGCGTCTCCACGGCTTCGATGAGTGGTGTGTCTTCAAAATCCACACTTACGTTTTCACGCAGCCGTTCCCGGATCCGCTGGTTTTGCGGCGAGTCGAGGATGAAGGTCTGCCGCGCGGGCTGCTGAATGGCAACGAGCAATCCTTCAATCTCGCGCTGCACCGCGGGCGTTTGTCGCACAAAGAGGACATCGCCAAGAAGTTGCACCTGCCCACCGGTGCCGTCGATATCAGCCCATTGCTCTCCGGTCGATTCGGTGATCGTGTCGAGCAGCCGACTGGAGTCGTACTCGGCGTCGAGCAGATTCGTCAGGGTGTATGACTTAGTCGTGTAGAGATCATCGATGTAAGCGGACGTCGAAATCGTCACGACGCCATCCTTGATCGACCAGCCGAGATCGAGCGCCTTGAGACGATTCAACAACAAGTAGACAGGTTCGTTCTCGATGCGATCGCTGACAGGCTCTCCTTCGGTGTAACCGATTTCGGCCAGTCGGCCTTCGTCGATCAGCACTCGTAGACCCGTTTGCGATCCGACCCAGGCGGAGAGTTCAGCCAGTGACGAGTTGGAAAGGTCGACCGTCGCCAGCTGAGCGAGTTCCTCCGGGACGAACTGAGCCGGATCGATCCCTCGCGGCTCGTCTGCGATTTCAATCTCGGCCGCCGGAGGCATCGGGTCGTCCCAGCCGACAGCGACGACGACACTGAAAGCAAGACAGCATGCCAGAGCGCGAAAGTACATCATCGTCATCCTCCAAATCGTGTGTGACGCGACAACTGTGGTTGTCGAAAGCACAGTATCCCCCCAGCAGGAATCGAATCCTTCGGTTCTAAACGCCCAAACAGACAGAATTCAACAAGAATTCGCAGGTCATTTCGCGTTTGAAGTGATGAGGCCACGTCGCACTCCATCGGCATCACAACACCCCTCGATTCCGTGACGTCCTTGAACCTCGACCAGCAGTTCTGCGGGGAGATCTGCAGGGTGGCGGATGACTCTTCGTTGACATCTGCGATCACTAACGGCACCCTGACCGCAGGCACTCGGCGCGTGCGCTGGGTGATGAGTGAAATTGTGTGACAAGGGGATCTCAAACGATGCGAGTCGTCACCATCCTACTATTGCTTCCATTCGCCGCTGCGCCAGCGTGCGCCGCTTTGATCCCGGCCCTGGAAGTGCAGACCATTCAGTTCACCGGAACTCAAAACAGCAATCTCAGCAGCGATGGTGTCACCGGCTGGACATTCACCGCGACCGAGTCATTCAATATCTCCGCGCTGGGTTACTATGACCATGGCCAGGACGGCTTTGTCGACCCACATGATATCGGCATCTGGCACATTGATGGTGCCGTGTCGACGCTGCTTGCCACAACCACTATTACCTCTGAAACATCGTCAACGCTGATTGGTGATTTTCGTTACAGCTCGATTGCTCCACTGCAAATTACCGCCGGCGAAGATTATGTCGTCGGCGGCACGATTGGATTTGGTGTCGGAGTGACGCAATACGATCCAACGGTCACTCCCACTCCGTCAGGTTGGACCTCGGCTCCGCAAATCACGAATGTTGCCGGACGATTCGGATCGATCTTTCCAGTGGGCAGTGGATTCAATAATTCCAACTACCCATCGGATTTTGGTACCGGATCGGAACCGCCGTTTCTGGGGCCGAACATTCTGATTGCATCCGTTCCCGAACCGAATTCACTCATCTTGGCGTGCTGCGGAATCGGCTGCATGGCGCTGTCTCGCAGGCGAAAGAGAAATGAGACCGCAGTGAGTCGGTGAAAGGCCGGCTCGACGCCGGGGCACCGCCGCCGAACGGCGAGTCGGCATGCCGCCAGACGTCCGTCGGAGATCGACGAACCTGTGGGAACGTACAGAGCATCTGAATATGCGAATCCGACCGTTGACGGCCGGTACCAGGTGACGTACTCTGGATGAGCGTCGTTTCATCTCACTATCCGGTTCAGGATCAGCGATGCGATCCATCAGGGCCAACTGCGATACGGATGCTCTCGTCGATTCGATTTGCAACGAATTTGAATCCGAGTGGAAGCTGGATACGCGCCCGCGTATTGAAGAATACCTGCTTCGCGTTGAACCACGCGACCAAGAGCGACTCCTGATTGAGTTAATCCTTCTTGAGTTCGACCTTCGCAAGGAGATGGGACAATCACCGAGTCCCGACGAATACGTCGAGCGATTTCCCGCACACGTGGATCTGGTTCGCCAGCGATTTCATCGTCTCGTCGACACCGTTGCGGGGGATGATCACGATTCGGCACATTCCCTGCCACGTTCAGAGGAGAAGCTGGAGACCGGCTCGCAATGGGGACGGTATCAGTTGGTCTCGCTCCTGGGTCGCGGTGGATTCGGCGAGGTCTGGCGGGCGCATGATCCGGTGCTTGAACGCGAAGTGGCTCTCAAGACTTTGCGTCCCGACAAACCGATCAACGATCAGCTCAATCGTGATCTGGTACACGAAGGGCGGAAGCTCGCCAAGCTGACTGATCAACGTATCGTGCGCGTGCTCGACGCAGGGATCATTCATGGTCGTGCATTTCTGGTTTCTGAACTCAAGGAGGGAGGCACCCTTCAAGATCGCTTGAAGTCGAATCCCATTGTGGATCGCGAACAGGCGGTGCGCTGGGTGATCGATGTCGCGTACGCGCTGCAAGCCGCTCATGAACACGGATTCGTTCATCGGGATCTCAAACCAGGCAACCTGTTGTTCGACGGCAAGGGGAATATCGCGGTCGCCGACTTTGGATTGGCGGTTTCCGAACTCGACCAGCTTTCCGAGCCCTCGGGCATGCTGGGGACCTGGGCGTTTGCCTCTCCCGAGCAGGCTCGTGGCGAAGCGCGACTCGCCGACCCGCGCAGCGACCTCTACAGCCTCGGCGTGATCTTCTACCAACTCCTCGCGGGTCGTCTCCCCTTCCTGGCGCAATCCGTCGAACAATACAAGCAACAGATCCTTGAACGCGAACCACGCCCGCCGAGGTCGATCAATCCGGAGATCCCCGTCGATCTGGAGACGATCTGCCTCAGCTGCCTGAGAAAGGAAATCGCTAACCGTCCAGGCAGCGCTCAGGAAGTAGCCGACAGGTTGCAGGCGTGGCAGACTTCGCAAGCTTCATCGGCATCGGCATCGATACCGAATGTCGTCCCTTCACCGGTGCCGCGAGAGGAAGTTCCCAAACGATCGTTGCCGTGGGCGGTCGCAATTCTATGTGGATTCGTTCTGGTAGCCACTGCGATTCTTGTCCCCAAGTTGATCCCGCGTGACAGTTCAGTGCATCCGGGCGCCGCAGGCGAATTACCGGCCTGGGCCCAACCCAGAGTTCGCGTCTGGAGTCCGAATGACGCCAATGTCGATTCCAAGGGATATGATGAGAACTCAGAACGCTATCGCTTCGACGCGCACAACGTGTCGTTGTTTGAGGTCGGCAACTGGTCGGGCGATGTCTTGACGCTACGGGCAACACTTCACACGCATGGGGCCGAACGGCATGGGCGCGCGGGCGTTTTCTGGGGATGGAAACCCGTCACCGGAGACGACAGCGTGACGTCATGCTGCTGGGGCGTCGAAGTGGGCAACACGGGGATCGAGCACGGAGATCGCGTTCACATCGTCCAATACGACATCGGCCCCCGAGGAGGAGGATACCCCGATGTTGTGAATTCGCACACGACCCATAGCATCATTCTCGACCGCCCGCTGTCATCAAGGTTTGAATTGCGCGTCGAGGTGACCGCGAATCAGGTCAAGCAGGTTTATGTCAACGACATGCCGATTCTCGCGGATCCGGCGGCATTGAAGAACGATCAGATGCGAAGTTGGCAGGTGCTGGACGGAACCGGCTACGGATTCCTGGGAGTGAGGGGTACGTTTTCCGTCGAAGCGTTTTCAGCGGAATGATTCAGCGAGTCAGCAACAATCGAGGAGATGAAGATGGCGGGTGGCACGAAGAAATCTGCAAAAGCACAGGGGACTGGGTCTCAGTTGGAATACGTCGAGTTCGATCCGAACCCAGTCAGTGTGACACCATTTTCACCCCCCATGAACGGTTATATGGTGCATATCCGAGCCGAAATCATCCCCAGTTCGGGGCTGATCTTGAGAACGACACCCACGTTCAAGATTTATAACACGACGACGTTGGTTCAATCGGGGGCATTGAGTCCAAACGGCACTAACAAATGGAAGAGTGACCCTGCCGTCTCGGTCTTGCCGTCCGCGGTTCAAGTCTCGGCAATCATCGGCAATCCATACGACCCTTCAACCGACGAGACATATACCGCTTCGACAACAGTGGCACAGTACAGTCGGGGTGAAATCCCTCCCCCGAGGTCCGTCAGGGAAATGCAGACGTTTCCCGATTTCAAGCCTACGGCTCGGCCGGCATCGAATGGAGATATTATCGTCAGAGCAAAAATACTCAGCGGGAGGGCAATCTGTGCGCACTTGCAGCTCTGGCAGCTTGGCGGTTCAATCGGCCACGAGAGTGACATGGAGCCGAAACCCGATTCGGATCATCCAAGGAAATTCGTATTCAGAATCCCTGCAATGGAAGCGCAAACAGCAAAATACGCTCACGTGATTGTGCATTTTAGAGGTACCACCGCGACCACTGTGTTAGGCAAGGAGAAGGGGGTCAATCTTCACTCCGCGGAGGATGGGTAAAGTTGCACCGCCTTTGTGTCCTTCAATTTCTGACCATCTCGGATGGCTCACAGCATCCGGGACTGTTAGTCACATTTCACGGCGATGGTGTCCAGCGGTCGTCTTGTTCGCTGACGCGCGGGGGGCCGTGGATGCGAATGCCGGGCTGAGGGAACTCCCGGCGGAGCCACTCGTAATCAGTCTCCTGCCACTTGTTCATTCCATCCGGGCCTGATGAAAGCATCTGTCTGGGGAGTCGCAGGAAACGGAGTGCCTCCATCTGTTGCAGCAACGGCAGGCACTCGGGCGCGAGCGTTGCTCGGGGAATCACGAGATGCTCCAGCCGAGGGAGTTCGAGGATCTGTTGCAACGCCTGGTCCCCCGTCGTCCAGTTCGGCCGCCACCACGGCGCATCAATCGCCCGCAGGTTGTCGACGCCGGCGAGCACGACGGCTGGTTTGGAATTGTCTTCTCGTGTCATCAGGACAAGGTGTTCGAGTTGCGGCAGGTCTCGCAACGTGAGTGCTGCGGAGCTTCTATCGCATTCGAACCGTGTCAGGGTTGGCAGGCTTTCGATCGTGACATCGGCGCTTGAGTAAATGGTAAGCGTTTCCAAATCCTTACCACCAGTGATCGTACTCTGGGTGATTTCATAGATGACCAGATTGTGAACGTTCGACGGGATAATGAGCTCCGCCCATCTGGGAATTGCGTAGGTCAACCTTCCGACAACATGCAGTCGCTGCGTGAGCGTGGTTTCCGCGTTCGCAGACATGAGAGAAGATTTCTACACAGCATCGGGAGGTCACGAACGTCGAGCTCGGCATCTTCCATCGAGTCAATCTGGACCACCGCCAAGTTTGGGAAGCCTTCAATCGTGAGCGAAGGTTTGCACTCCTCGACAATCAGGGTATGCCTGAGACTCACTCCCCCCTTGTGAGAGATCCTCAAAGGCAATGTGTTCGCCCTCCGTTATGCGGTCAATGCGCAACACCTCCAGTGTCGGAATATCTTCGAGCAGTTGATGAACATCGTCGGCAGTGATTTCGCCCTGAATTCTGAGGGTTTGCAGGTGTGAGAAGCTCCCCAGTGCCTCGATCCAATCGGGCGTGACTCGCCTGGTAACGAGTTGAAGTCGCTCGATTTCGTTCAAGACACGAAGCGATTCGAACTCGGTCAACGACAAGGGCTGAAACAAATAGACGGTTTCGACGATCTGAAAGCCGACCCCGAGCGGACCCAGGTGTTCGGCCATCCATGCCCATCGAGCTTCGTGACCCAAGTCGTATCCGCCACCGCTGGCTTCAATCAACTCCAACGCGCATCCGTCGATACGCGGGCCACAGGATGGACGCCGCCATCAGCAGCAGCGTCAAGAACAACATCGGCACCCAGAGCTTCCACGATGTCAGCAGTCTCACACGCTCGGAAGAGATCCGTTCGCGTGATGGTTCGACAAATTGAGGTGTGGAATCCATGGGTGTTTGTACGGCAACCAGAGTCCAGTCCTCTCGCCGCGAGTCGAAACGATGGATCATCCGATTGACTTACTGTCAGGGCGACAGTTAGTCATTGGGATCGAGTGTGTCTCGGGGATGGAGAGTAATGGTCTCACGAATATGAATCCGAATGTCTTCACAAAGAGAACACCGTGTTCACAGAAAAGTGGAGGCAACGGTTGCCTTTCCTGCCAGCCTTCATGCTCATCGAAGGGGGACCAATCGTCAACTGCTTGAGACAATCTCGGTCAGCCTCAATATACTGGAGTCGAACGATATGCACATGCATGGATGATTTGTCAATGTGAACCGAATCGCGTGCTGGCCAAAACCTCAGTGAATTCGAGATTCAGTGAATCGGAGTTCTTGACTGGGTCAATATGGATCGTGAATTTC